>NZ_JCAWEC010000006.1:0-545397 GCF_059690695.1 Mucilaginibacter sp. A5337
TTTTTTCTCCTCTTCCCTAACTCACTCTCAACCTTTAAAGAACTATCCCCGCTCCCTCGTTTGCGGGCTGCAAAGGTAGACACTTTTCCTTTTCATCCAAATTATTTTTACCCATTTTTAACCCATTCCCTATAACTCACTATTCCTCAATAAGAAAAAGTTTAAAGCAAGCCGCAAATGCCAGCGTTAGGGATAGTAGCGGATACCGGCCCGCGCCTAATGCCCGTGCAGTATGAGCGGATAGCCCGGCCGCAAGGAACGCCCATAACCTTATCAAATGGCAGTATTTTATTGTTATTTATAAGCCGTAAACCCGTAAACCCTCCCTTCAGCGATAAAAGCAATATGGATGGTACCAATACCTTCTTCATCACGGATATGCTTTGCCTATCTAAATTAAGTAAAAAGAACTCCAACTTTTCGTTTACGATACCTAAAACGATTTACAGAAATCTATATTTGTTAAATAACCAGAATAAACACAACACATCTAATATATGGAGGATAAACCGCTACGAAGCCGGCAATGGTTTGGTAAAAAGGGCAAAGACGGCTTTATATACCGCGCGTGGATGAAAAACCAGGGCATCCCGGCACATCAGCTACAAGGTAAACCCGTAATTGGGATCTGCAATACATGGTCGGAACTTACGCCCTGTAATGCTCATTTCCGGGAATTGGCGCAGTCTGTAAAAAACGGCATTTATGAGGCGGGAGGTTATCCGGTAGAATTTCCGGTAATGTCATTAGGCGAAACTTTGGTTAAACCTACTGCCATGCTTTACAGAAACCTGGTGAGTATGGATGTTGAGGAGAGTATTCGCGCCAACCCGCTGGATGGCGTGGTGTTGCTTTGCGGCTGCGATAAAACCACGCCGGCCCTGGTGATGGGCGCGTGTAGTGTTAATATCCCAACTATTGTTGTTTCGGGCGGGGCCATGCTAACCGGCAAATACCGGGGAAGGGATATTGGAACATCAGACATATGGCGTTTTTTTGCCGATCATCAAACCGGGCAAATGAACGATGAAGACCTTTATACTGCCGAGGCCTGTATGGCCCGAAGCCAGGGGCATTGCGCAGTAATGGGTACGGCATCAACCATGGCCTGCATGGTTGAATCGCTGGGACTTTCACTGGCAGAGAACGCTGCCATCCCTGCGGCCGACTCGCGTCGCAAAGTATTAGCGCATTTATCCGGCAGCCGCATTGTTGACATGGTACGGGAAGACCTCAAGCCTTCGGACATTCTTACCCGGCAGGCTTTTGAAAATGCCATCACTGTTAATGCTGCGATTGGCGGATCTACCAATTTTATTATTCACCTGCTGGCGATAGCAGGTCGCATCGGGATTGATCTGAATATGGATGATTTCAATACCTCCGCCCGTAAAATACCTTTGCTGGCCAATCTGCAGCCATCAGGCAAATATTTTATGGAGGATTTTTATTATGCCGGAGGTTTGCCAGCCCTGATGAAAGAGCTCCATGAACAGCTTAACAGCAGTGCAATAACCGTAAGCGGGCATCCTATCTCACGCAACTATGAAAACAGCGAATGTTTTAACCGCGAGCTCATAGCTCCGGTTGATAATCCTTTTAACCCAACAGCAGGCATAACTGTACTTAAAGGCAACCTTTGCCAAAACGGAGCGGTGATCAAACCGTCTGCTGCAAGCACTCATTTAATGCAGCATACCGGCAAGGCCGTAGTATTTGAAAACATAGAAGACTTTAATCACCGGATCAATGATCCTGGGCTGGATGTAGATAAAGACAGCGTTTTGGTATTGAAAAATGCAGGCCCCAGAGGCTATCCCGGCATGCCCGAGGTTGGCAATATGCTCATCCCTAAAAAACTGGCCGACCAGGGCATTACCGATATGGTGCGCATCTCCGACGGGCGAATGAGCGGTACGGGTTTTGGCACCGTAGTACTGCATGTATCGCCGGAAGCGGCAATCGGCGGAACATTGGCTGTGGTACAGGATGGCGATATTATCAAACTTGATGTACCCGCCGGCACGCTGCATCTTGAAGTTAGCGACGACGAGATAGCCGAAAGAAAATCAAAACTGGTATTAAATAACAATATCAGCAAACGCGGATACACTTATTTATATCAAAATCATGTGGAACAGGCACATCTTGGGGCTGATCTTGATTTTTTAAAGGGAAGCTCGGGAAGCGAAGTTTTGAGGGATTCACATTAACACATATAAAACTGTCATTTCGACGATAGGGGAAGGATTGCGCTGTGGGACGAGGAGAAATCTTATACGCCACGCATTTGCGTATCGCTTGTATAAGATTTCTCCTCACGCCGGGCACTCTCCCACGCACGCGTTCGTCGAAATGACAAGTGGCCATTAACCAACCATCAACCTAAAAAATGATAACTGATAAATTTAGCGGCCAAGTAGCCATAATAACCGGCGCCGGACAAGGCATAGGTTTTGAGATAGCTAAACAGCTAAGCCTTGCCGGAGCAGCCGTATTACTAAATGACTTGAGCGAAGAACTGGCCACCAGGGCGGCAGATACTATTAATAGTTTGGGAGGTAATTGTTATCCGATAGCCGGGGATGCTTCAGATATCGATTTCATACAGCAAATGGTTGCTGAAGCTGTTCAACGTTACGGCAAACTTACCATTGCCATTGCCAATGCGGGCATCACTTTGTTTGGCGATTTTTTGAATTATCCGGCCCAATCCCTGCAAAGTGTGATGAATGTTAATCTGCAAGGCAGCTTCTTTTTAGCGCAAAGGGCCGCCAGGCAAATTGTAAAACAAAAAAGCGGGGGAAGCATCTTGTTCATGTCGTCGGTTACGGGGCACCAGGCCCACCAGGACCTTGCCGCTTATGGCATGACCAAAGCTGCCCTCGAAATGCTGGCCAAAAGTTTGGTGGTTGAACTTTCACAGCATCAAATTACTGTAAATACCGTTGCTCCCGGCGCTACTTTAACCGAGCGTACTATGGAAGATGCCGGCTATCAAAAAACCTGGGCCCGCATTACGCCCATGGGTCGCGCCGCAACCGTTGAAGATGTGGCAAATGCCGTGCTCTTTTTAGTATCGCCAGATGCAAGGCATATCACCGGGCAAAACCTGGTAGTTGATGGCGGATGGACGGCGGTGAGTACTTCGCCTTATTAGTGAGTGGTTGATTGGGTGAGTGGTCTTCTTCCTTTGGATTAAAAACCAGACTTACGAAGTTTTAAAAACTTCGTAAGTCTTAATGGACTCTAAGATCATTCAATAAATAATCAAACGTAAACTTCGGCTCATAACCGAAATACCGTTTAGCCTTGTCGCTTACATAAACCCTATCGATGCTTTTCGGAAGAGCCCAACCTTTGGATTGGTAAACAGCTTCAGCACCCGGATAGTGTTTCTTTATAACTGATGCTGGATCATGCTTTAGCTGCGCAAGCTCGCCCTTTTTAAAAGGCGAACTGCTTGTGATGTTAAATATCTCGAACTCCGGAAAAGTTTGCTCTAAAGCCAATCGCAGACCTTCGGCACCATCCCGTTCATCAAGGCCGCGGTACAGGCGATGATTTAGTTTGAGGTTATCAGTTTCGGGCAGGAAACGACCAACCCTGTAAACTGATGTTTGCAATCCTTCGCGATAAAAGAAATCTTTACAAAGCTGCTCGGCAGTTTGCTTGGTAATGTCATAAATATCGCGGGGCTTAATCATCAATTCTTCATCAACCCAAACTGCCTGGTTAGCATCAACCATCGCATAGCCGTAAATAGATGTGGTGCTGGTGTACAGCATTTTTTGTACGCCGTTGGCTACACAGGCGTTGAGCAAATTAAGCGTGCCATAAATATTTACATCGATGAATGCTTCCCTTGGATAATTCAATTCATAATGCTTACCATGGATGGCTGCAGTATGAATAATTGCATCGATGTTTTGAGTAGCAGTCAAAACAGCATTTTTATTTAATATATCAACCTGCACATCGGTTGTTTCGGCAGGGATCAGGTCGATGCCTATAACATCATGACCGTGCGCCTGCAAATGTTTAACTGTAACTCCCCCTAACCTGCCCGATGAGCCTGTAACTAAAACACGCATATATTAATGTCCGGGCGCTATTGCCAATATCCGGGTCCACTCGGGGTGGCGTTTCAGGTATGATGCCACATAAACACAGAGCGGTACCAGTTTCAGATTGTTTTCTTCAATATAATTAAATGTCTTTTCAACAATGGCCGATGCAACACCTTTGCCTTCCAGCTCAACCGGCACTTCGGTATGGATGAGGTAAATTTTATCGTCTCTTTTTTTGTAGTCGATAAAAGCGCGGTGACCTTCAACAATCAATTCAAAATTGTGGATGGCTTCATTATTTACAAGGGGAATCTCTTCGTATTTCATAGCTGTATGTGTTACGTGATGAACAAATGTAAATGTATAAAATGTTCGCCCTGTTTAACAGATTTTACTTCTTAATTCCCCAAACCGATAACGATCCCGCTTTAACTTTAAACTCAGCCCAGCCATCGGCAGTGATCACTACTTCCTCCCCATCATGCTTGTTCAAATAATCCACAAAAACTTTACCTGCATGCCCGGCCCCGATTTCCATTTCCTTAAAACCATCCTCGCTGTTTGAAATTACCACGGCACAACCTGAATCTTCGTGATCCGTATCGCCTTCACGCGTCCAGCCTATACAATTTGGGTGATCAAAATAATCGCGCTGGGTTCCATAAGCCATATTTTTTCTTACATAAAGCATAGTTTCCAGCTCCTCAACCACAGGTAGTTCAATTTCGTATTCTTCACCGTCGCCGCCCTTGTCGGTATATTTTGCGCCGTACATATCGGCATAAAAAACACATGGATAACCGGCGTCGCGCAGTAATATAAGCGCATAGGCAATTGGTTTAAACCATTGCTCTACCGGCTGCTCCAACGATTGCAGCGGTTGGGTATCATGGTTTTCAACCAGGGTAACTGCCCGTTCGGGGTTTACACTAACCAATGTATTATCAAAAATTGTAGTGAGGTCATAATCCTTACCCTGTTTAGAAGCATGGTGCATGTTATCGTGCAGTGGGGCATCAAAAAGTGACATGCGACCTTCGGTAGCTTCAATATATTTTAACAGCTTGGGCAACTCAAAAGCCCAGTACTCGCCAACCGTAAAAAACTCGTGCTTAAACTCGCTGCGCATATAATCAAGCCATTCATTATAAAAACCGTGATCCATATGTTTTATGGCATCAAGCCTGAAGCCGTTAAACCCGGCAGTTTTGAAATACCATTTGCCCCAGTTTTTTAATTCCTCCCTTACGCTCGGGTTACGGGTGTCAATGTCCGAAAGCATAAGGTAATCATAGTTGCCATTTTCATCGTCAAGCACATCCTCCCAGCCCTCGCCATATTGGTTCTGGATGCTGAATATGGCCGTTTCCTTTTTATAAGCATCATAGTCAATACCCGAAAAGCATTGCCAATCCCATATAAATTTGGAGTATTTCCCTTTGCGACCGGGAAATGTGAATTTGGTATAAGCACCTATTTCATAAACATCGCTTATAAATTCGTTGCGGTTGGCCGGGTCAACCTTACGGGCGTTAACCTTTTCAATTTCATCGGCTCCGCCCATATGATTAAGCACAACATCAACATAAACTTTTAACTGGGCTTTTTGAGCAGCGGCTATGGCATCAAGATATTCCTGTTTGGTGCCGTATTTTGTAGCGATGGTACCTTTCTGATCAAATTCGCCAAGATCATAAATATCATAAACATCGTACCCGGCCGAGTAGCCTCCGCTTGCAGCTTTATAAGCCGGCGGAAGCCATACCGAATCGATCCCTTTTTTCTTTAAATTTTCTGCATCATTTTTTAACTGATTCCACAATCTGCCTCCGGCGGGGTAATACCATTCAAAAAACTGCAGCATTGTAAAATTTTCCATGCGTTTAATTAAGTAAGCTATTTTTAGTTGATACTTAACTAAATATACGCAGAAAGGTTTTATTGACGCTTAACCCCAATATTAAATCACTGTAAACCAAAATGTTTACCCTGCGTGAATCTGGTGAATTTTTTCTTTGGCGCTATCCAGCAATGACTCGTTACAACCGCTTTCATCAACCAGCTCCGCAATCCGATAGCTGTAATACTCGCGTTTTAATACAGTGGGGGCTATCCCGAAAGCATTGGCAAGCAGCATTAATTTTTCGGGATTAAAGGCCATTTCTCCTTTTTCAACCTGGGTTAAACATGCTTCTTCTACACCAAGCCTGTCGGCCAGTGCCTGAAGTGTAATGTTAACCGAATTTCTGTATTGATAAATAAAAGCCCCGAAATGACTTTGCGTGACCATATCTGAGGGCATGTTAATTACCGGCAAAACTTCTTCGGCTTTATAATCGGTATTGATATGCTGTACAAACAAATGCCGGGCGCTCTTAAATAACACCGAAAAGCGATAGGCCATCTGGTCAAACAAATTTTCGTCAATGCTGTAATTAACATTGCCTTTGATACCATACACCTTCAGGATCCCCAGATTTTTAAGTTCGGCTACATGTTTGTTTATGGTTTCGGTATTAAAGGGGATTTCGTAAAGCGTTTCGCGCTTTACAATATTATTATGTTCAATAATGATCCTGATAATGGCAACCCTTACCGGGAGCGCCAGAGCTTTGGCAAAGTTTGATAGTTCTTTATCGCTATCATCAAAGTTGGTATATGAATAGGAAAGTGGCATGCTGACAAATTATAAACGCTTATAACAGTTAAACCGCATAAGCAAATGTTTACGGGCCCGGGCCCGTGTAAAATGATTTATAAGTTAAAACGGGGGCTGCCATATTTAAATTGTCAATAACTGACAGTATATGGCCTTACAATTTGTCAAACAATCAATTGCCGGTTAAACAGGTAAATTGGTTGGGATAAAACCTTTTTAAGGTTTAATAACCTGATGAGGTGATATGTAATATGCTTTCGGAACCCGAAAAGCATAGGATACAATAACAACGATAGAAAAGAGAGCCTCAATCTTAAATTGACAACAGGATGTGCCAGCTTTTTTTGAATGGCAGTCATCAATGTCAGGCTGCCATCACGATATTGGAGAATACGTTTGCTAAACGATTTCTCCAGCAGGAAGATGTTAACCTTTACCGGAGGGTGCTGCCTGTTAAAAATCACAAAACCAACAAAAGGCTTTGCCACAAACATAAGTGTAGCAAACAATAAGACAAGCTTAAGTTTATATTGCGGTTTCATTACCGTAAAGCTATGTGTCTAATTTAACCTTAATGTTAAGTTTTGAACTACCTGAGCGCTATTTGATTGAAACTATAAAAAAATCCCCTGCCTGTTAAAGCAAAGGATTTTTCAGCTATCTAAATAGATTGTTATTTATCTTCCCGTATTGCTTTCATGCCCTTTGTCCATCGCACTAATTGATCGAGCATGATTTTGGCATTTTTATCAAGTCTCTCGTCTGCGGTAAAGTTATTATCCTCGTCAACAAATTGATTTAACTGAGGGATATTCACCATTTCGGCAAGGGCCACATTTTTAAGTGAGAGCAAATCGGTTTTTAAACTCATAACCGCTCTTACACCGGCAAAGGGGCCAATAGAATAGCTTACAATGCCACTTGGCTTGTAAGCCCATTCGTGTACCAAATATTCAATGGCATTTTTAAGCGGGGCCGGATAGCTATAATCATATTCGGCAGTTACAAAAATAAAGGCATCGGCTTGTTCAATTTTAGCGCTCCATTGTTTGGTGTGCTCATGTTCATATTGTTTAAGGGCAGGATGAACTGGCTCGTTCATCAGCGGGAGGTTAAGCTCACCAAGGTCAATCATTTCGGCCTCAAAACCATGGTTATTGGCCGCCTCAGTTATCCATTTGGCAATTGCGGGCCCTTTACGGCCCGGGCGTACGGTTGATGTTATTACTTTGAGTTTATACATGCTTATCTGTTTGCAGTAAATATTAACAATTCATTACAACTGCAAATAAATAAAAGGCAAGATGATAAAATCGTTACAAATTTTATTTAAGTATCAATACCGGGTGCCTGGCATTTAAAGATAAAGCCTCCGTGATGCTGCTATGGGTTAAATTATAAAAAAAGCTATGCTTACCTGGCAGGGCAATGATCAGTTGCACCCGCTGTTCTGTGGCAAAATTAAGTATACCACGTACTATATTCTTATCATCCGAATAATGCAGCTTACACTCATAGCAGTTAACCAATTGTTTTACCGAAGCTTCAAACTCGGCCTCCCGACCAATATGCTTGTTCTTCGGATCGACATAAAGAAGCATCAGCTTTGGGTTAAGCCAGCTGTGCGAAGTATTAAGGCCTTTTAAAACGCCGAGCCGGGCTACGGCTTCAAAATCGCAGGGTACCAGTGCCTGCTCTATTTTTTGATAATTACAATCAGGCGGGATCACCAATACTTTTACCGGACTGCTTTTTGCAATTTCTATGATCTGTTCACCAATCATACTTAACTCGTGCCCCATATCGCCCCCAACTATCATCAGATCAGGGTGCTGATCTTCAACTACATCGTGTATAGCCCTAATAATAGGCTCAGTACTAACTACCGTTTCTATTTCAATATTTTCGTGACAGCGGTTTTTCAGCTTTTTCATGAGCTCCCTAAGCTGAACTTCTATTTTTTGCCGCTCATTTTCAATATCATCAGCGCTTATCAGCAAAAAATCGGGCGAAGGAAGGATCTGCTCGTATACCGATGTATAGTAGCTTTTAAGGAGTATGATTTTCTTCACCGGCATATCGCAACCCATGTCGGCTGCATATTTGATGGCATTGGCATTGGTGTCGGAAAAATCTACAGGTATTAATATAGTTTTCATAACAAACAATTTAGGTACGTACGAGATCCGTGCGCTTAATGCTAAATTTACGATTTGTTTAACTATTTTAATACAACTATTTTATCGCTAAAACGCTAATAAAACCTTACCCCCTTTATTATAAGCAAAGGCATCCTTAAACTGTTCAGTTGGGAAAACTGCCGAAGCAGCAAGCTGAAATTCGGCCCGGCCAATGGAATGTACCAAATGGCTGATCATATGACTTCGTTCTTCATGTGAGAGTGCCGCCACATATCCCCTCACGCCAAAGCCCTTAATCACCAGGTTTTTAAAAACAACTTCGGCATTGAAATATGAAGTTGGTTCGGGATTAAGCAAACCGTAAGCAATAAGGTGCCCGCCTGGCGATAATGATGAAATTATTTCGGTAGCTAATGGCCCGCCAACAGCATCAAGCGCCGCTTTTATGCCTTTACCTTTGGTAAGCTCATCAATAGTTTGCTTAAGCTTTCCCGATTCGGGAACAATTACGTGTTCGGCCTTTAATGCAAGCAACTCTTTTTTTTGCTCCTCATGGCGCACCGTGGCGACCACACAAATTCCTTTTTCTGCAGCCAATTGTATTACTATGCGCGATACTGTTGAATGACCGGCAGTAAGCAGCAGCCAGTCGCTGCTTTTAACTTTTGCTTCCTGTATCAGGCCATATGCAGTGTAAGCGTTAAGTAGTAATTGTGCTGCTTTTTGTAACGGGAAATTGTCGGGTAATAATACAACGTCCTGCTCATCAACTACCACGTATTGCGCCCAGGCTCCTATTTTACTAAAAGCTACCAGGCTGCCTTTGGGGATAATGCTATCATGCCCTGCCTCTTCAACGTAACCAGCGCCTTCCAGTCCTGCTATTTGCGGCAACACGGGTTGATAGCGATATTTCCCCTCAATAAAAAGCAGGTCGGCCGGATGTATGGGGCAGGCCTTTACCCTAATGAGCAATTGGCCGGGCGCCGGTTTGGGATAAGCTAAGTGTTTCAGTTGTATCACATCGGCGGCATTACCTGCCTGCTCAAAAACCAGTGCTTTCATAGTTGAAATACAAATTTCGGCTATGAAAGTTTTAATAGCATTTGATAAGCCATAGCTAAAGTGACTATTTGTTTATCCCAAAGTTGTTAGATTTGAGACACGAAGGCACGGGATTAGAAAACCAATCGGGCTTCGGTTTAATTAAAGACGATCATGGATGATTTTTCGGCGATAGTGAACTATGTAAAGCGGTATATCCAGCTCACGCCGGAAGAAGAAGCTTTTTACGTTTCGCTCCTAAAGATCAAAAAGGTAAGGAAGAAACAATTTATCGTTCAACCCGATTTTGTTTGCAATCATCGTACCTATGTTGTTAAAGGCGCCCTGCGCTCCTATCTTATTGATGCAGACGGGCAGGACCACACGGTAGCTTTCGGCATTGATGACTGGTGGATCTCTGATTTTAACAGCTTTTTTTTCAGGCAGCCAGCCACACTGTTTGTAGAAGCACTGGAAGTAAGTATAATTATCCAGATCTCATACGATGACGAACAACTGCTGCTTAACACCTGTCCAAAATTTGAAAAGTTTTACCGCATCCTTGCTCAAAACGGATACGCTTATCTTCAAAAACGTATTTTGGCCGATATCAGCCTCGACGCCACCGGGCGCTATGAAAATTTTCTTCAAAAATACCCACTCGTTGCCTCCCGGGTTCCGCAATATGCATTAGCCTCATATTTAGGCGTTTCACACGAGCTTTTAAGCAAGATCCGCAACAAACGGGCTAAAAAAAGTTGAAAAACTTCAACTGAATTTCTTGGTTTTCTTCATTTTTATACAGGCCACTTAACCGGACCTTTGATTATCAATTTAATCAAAGCAAATGGAAAATTCAGTTAACGGGATAAGTGACCTAACAGGCGATAAAAGCCTTGCATTATCTCAAAATAAATTATTCAACCCTATAAAAGTCGGCGCTACTGAACTAAGCCACCGTGTGGTAATGGCTCCGCTTACCCGCATGCGCACAGTTACCGGCAGTATCCCAAACGATCTGATGGCCGAATATTACAACCAGCGCGCAACCGAAGGCGGTTTGATTATCGCCGAAGCCACCCTGGTATCAACCAACGGACAAGGTTATTACGGAGCACCGGGCATATACAATGATACACAGGCCGAAGGCTGGAAAAAAGTTGTTAACGCCGTGCATAATAAAGGTGGTAAGATCTTTTTACAATTGTGGCATGGTGGCCGTCAATCGCATGTGGATTTGCAACCCGACGGCGGCTTACCTCTTGGCCCATCTGTAATCCCTCATGACGATGTGGTTTACACGCCTAAAGGCTGGGTGCCCGTAACGCTTAACCGCGAAGCTACCGTAGCGGATATTAAGGCCATTGTTGCCGATTTCCGTTCAGGTGCAGAGCGTGCGCTTGCCGCCGGTTTTGATGGCGTAGAACTGCACAGTGCCAATGGCTACCTGATAGACCAGTTTTTACAGGATGGCTCAAACCAAAGAACAGATGAATATGGCGGCACTATCGAAAAAAGGGCCCGCCTGCTTTTAGAAGTAACCGAAGCTATAGTTTCTGTTTTCGGTGCCGATCGCGTAGGTGTACGTGTGGGACCAAGCGGAACATTTGGCTCTATGCATGATAGTGACCCAGTCGCTCTTTTCAGCTATGTTGCCGAACAATTAAACAAGTTTGGGCTGGCTTACCTGCATATTATTGAACCACGCATCAATGGCAGTTATGAAGTTGCCGAAGGTCTTGAACCGGTAGCATCCAAAAACCTGAGGGCCATTTTTAAAGGCAACATTATCTCAGCCGGTGGCTTTCAGCCCGATAATGCCGAAGATATTATTGAAAAAGGCGATGCAGACCTGGTTGCCTTCGGCCGGTATTTTATATCTAACCCGGACCTGGTTAAAAGGATAAAAGAAAGCCTGCCGCTTAACGCTTATGACAGGGATACTTTTTACGGAGGGGATGCACGTGGTTACATCGACTATCCTTTCTACAGCAACAATTAATTTAAAACGCAAAAGACTTACTTCATAAATGAGGCAAGTCTTTTGTGTCAGTAATAATATTACTTTTAAAATTTAATACTCAGGCTTAAAGTCCCGCGGGTTGGGTTTTGAGGGGCCAAACGGAACGACCAGTACTTTTCATTGGTCAGGTTGTCCAGCTTAAATCCTAAACGATATTTTGGGCGATCGTAAAATACCGTAGCATCAACCGTAGTATATGAGGGTATGGTAAATTTGAATGTTGCTGTATTGGTTTGATATGAATCACTTCCGTAATTGCCGCCCACGCCAAAACCTAAACCCTGGATTTTACCATGGGTAATGCGGTAACTCATCCATACATTGGCCAATCGGGCCGGACCTGAATTAGCCGGACGTAAACCCTGCAGCCCCGTACCCGGGGCAGCGTTGGTAATTTTGCTGTTGTTATATGCAAACCCTGCTACAATATTAAAGCCATTAAAAGGATTCGCAATTAATTCGGCCTCGATGCCTTTGCTGAGCTGCGTACCGGCCTGGGTTGAAAAGCCTGGATGGGCCGGATCATCCATGGTGGTGTTGGTTACCGAAATATCGTAATAGCTCACAGTCGAGCTGATTTTGTGGTCCCAGGCATCAACCTTTATACCCGCTTCCCATTGGTTGGCATATTGAGGTTTAAATGGTGTGTTATCAAAGCTGGTTGCACTCACATTATTAAAGCCGTTCATATAGTTTCCGAATAATGATACCTGGTTTTTAACCACCTGGTAAACCAAACCAAATTTCGGCGACCATGCCGTTTGGCTGAAATTTCCGGTAGTTTTACCATCGGCAGGAGTATAAGCGCCTTTATTAACAAACCTATCAACACGGATGCTGGCCATGGCATTCAGGCGTTCGGTAATATTAAACACATCTGACACGTAAGCCGCGTAAGAGCTCTGGTTATTTTGAACATAATCACCTGCCTTTGGTGCAGCAGCGGCCACGAGGGCCGAAACTTTATCTGCCGTAAAACTATTATAAGCGGCTCCCGGATCGAGGTAATTGATAGATGGAGTGCTTACTGTAATGTTGGTATTATTACTTTTCTGATTGTAATATTCTAAGCCGGCAACAATACGGTTACGGAATTGCCCGATTTTAAAATCGCCTATGAAGTTTTGCTGCACGTTGGTGATATAATACGGATAATCCTCCTGGGTAACCTGGCGTTTTATTTGTTTGGTACTGTCAACAAGGGTGAATGCTGTAACCATGCCTTTGGTAGTTGAAAAGGTTTTATTAAACATGGTTTGGGATTTCCATTTATCAGAAATCCTGTAATTGATTAATGAATAAAGGTCAATTTGCCGGCTCAGGTAATCAACACTATTGTTACCAAATGAACGTTTGTAATCAATACCCAGATCTTTAACATTGTAGATTTTTCCTTTAGTATCGGGTGCAAGCCTGTATGCCGATGTCGCATTTGAGTTACCAATTTCGGCGTCTACGTCAACTGTTAAACGGTCATTAACAATGTAAGTAATGCTTGGCGCAATAAAAAAACCACGGTTAAAACCTGCATCCTGGAAACTATGCTCATTATGTAATGCTGCATTTACCCGGAACAGTACCGATTTATCCTTATTCAAAGGCATATTCACATCGGCCGTAAGGCGGTTAAGATCGAAGCTGCCCGTTTGGTAAGCAATTTCGGTGCGGGGCGTTTCATTGGGCTGTTTGGTAACGCGGTTAAATAAGCCGCCAAATGAAGCAAGGCTGCTGTTAAACAGCGTGCCAGTAGGGCCTTTGATCGCTTCTATTTTTTCAATATCGGCAGGATCGATACTATTAAAGTTATAGCCAGCAACGCTATTACGGATAAAATTACCGGTAACAAAACCACGCGACAGCAGGGTTGTACGCCCATTGTTATACACCAGCGGCACGCCTGTACCAGGAATGTTTTTAAACCCATCTACATAGCTGGTTACTACCTGCTCTTTCATCAGTTCGCTGGTAACTACGCTGTAAACCTGGGGGTTTTCGAGGTTTTTGATGGGCAAACGCGCAACATCCTCAGTTTCCTTTTTCAGAAATTTGTTGTGTTTGGCACTTTTCACATAAACCTCCTGCAAGTCCTTCGCGCCTTCAGTCAAAACAAAATTCACTGTAGTGGTTTCACCGGCAGTGATTATAATTTCTTTGGTTTGAGTTTGCAGGCCAATAAAACTTGCAACCACGGTGTATGTACCTGCCGGAATATTTTTAATGGTAAAATGTCCGGTTTGCCCGGCAGTAGCACCAAACCTGGTATTGGTTAAAATGATATTGACAAACTCGGCAGGATTACCGTCCGAAGTTTTTACAGAACCTTTTGCAGTGCCCGTGCCAGTTTGAGCTTTTACGTTAATATTTAAAAGCAATAGTGCCAATAGGCAAGTAAAAAACTTGTTGAAATTATTTTTAACGTTTATTGTTACAGGTTTATCAAACGCATAAATAGGGGTATTTGTAAAATCCATATTTTACTTAAATAATAAATTGATTAAAAGGATCTGCATTAATTGATCCGGGCCACAAAATTTTCTGGCGACCAGCACACACCGGATTTCGGCGCAAAGTTATATTTATTTAGATTAATTACAAATAAGGCTTGAAGATTTACCTTACTTAGGTTGATGATGAGTGCTATAGAAAATCACAAATGATTACGGAATATTTTTTCTTTAATCACAACGTGTTTAGCTTATCAAATCATCGCCCGGCGACGTGCATAATTAACACCAACACTTTTCCCTCTTTGAAGTATGGTTGGATTGATTCACCTTTCAAAGTTTTTTAGTGTAAACTTTTCTTCGTTATAAATTATTTGCACAGCACGATATGTTATATTTCGCTTATATCTTTACAAAAGAAAGCTTAATTAATTTCAACCCGAAAAAATTAAGATCAAGATATGGCAATAGAAATAAAACCCGAAATAATAAAAGAAATTGCAGGCTGGCTTGATACAGGCATGCTTTGTTTTTATCAAAACCACAGGCGAACTTGAGTCTTATCCCGAAAATTTAGAATATTCGGGGATGGAAGATATGTGGAGCGAGGTAACAGAAAAAATAGAAGCCAACCCGGATGATTATTTGGCCTTTGAGCCTATGGCCAGCCGTGAAGCATTCAGAGTAATGGAAAACTTTGTAAGCACAATTGAAGACGTACTTACCCATACCCGGTTTACGGATGCACTTTCTTACAAAGGGCCATTCAGAAATTTCAATAATTTACTGCATGATTACCCCGAATTACGAGAAAAATGGTTCGCTTATAAAAACGCCCGTTATATTGCCTACGTAAAGCAAACAATAGCCTTTGAAAATAACGACTTTGAATCAGATTTTGACGATGATGAGTAATAACATATAAGAAAATGGTGTTATCTAACCAGTTCGAGCAACCTGAGTAATTCATTATTGCTCATATCTCCTGTTCGGATTTATCATAAATAGATAACAGGTACACGCTTATTCAAAGCTTATCTACAATCTACTATAGGGAAATCGCGTTTAAAATAATTTGATCTGTTTTGCTAAATCTCATCTGAAAAATTTCTACACGAATGCTTTTCAAACCATCCGCAATTAATCGAATTACACGAATTTTCAATTAAAAAAGATTCGTGTAATTCGATTAATACGTAAAAATTAGTGTGAAAATTTTTCATTTATACTATTTCTATCTGCATGTGGTTAAAAGCGATCTCTCTGTAGTCTACTCCTCCTTTCCCGGAAAGCTTTCGCTGCCACGCATGTAGCTTCCCAAGCGTTTGAGCAAATAGGTTGCCTTTATCAGTAGTGTTTTATCGGTAATAAAATCGCTGATATCGTCGGCTTTGTTCATCAGCTCCTGCTTGTAAACATCTTTAAAATCAAAGTAATTGAGTGTAAAGTTCCACTTGCTTGTTAAAAATGAAAAAACCTCGCTGTCATTTTCAAGTAATTGCGAGTAGTTAATTACCAGGTAATCGTCTGGAAGAAGCTTTTTTAACGAATGCAGGATAGCCTCATTATAGCTGATCCATACCTTCAGGTAACTCTCGGCATGATCATTATAAAAAGCCTTCAACCTGCGTGGTCGCCTGAAATAAGCCCAGGCCATCCGCTGAACATAATTGCGGGCCATATACTTTTGGTCGATCGCAGCAAAATCACGCCTTAGCAGTGAACTGACTACCGATTGATAATTACGCAATACCACGAGGTACCTGGCGCCTGGCAGCAGCTTTGCATAAGTATCCAAAAAAAGGCAGGTACGCGGATCTTTCCAGGCCCACTGCTCGTAAAGATTCTGCTTGATGGCAATAACAGCCTTCATCTTTTCGAGTTGGTAAAGCGGCACTTCAATATCCTTGGTATCGGTAAGCCCCGATACTTCAATACTGTTACGATCAAGGATTTCTTCATGGAGCTTTAAAAACTCCAGGTCTTCAAAGTGACCGTCGATATTTCCGATGCCGCTTCCACATAAACGTTCTCCAACCTGCAGGCCACAGCGGCTTAACCAGTTGGTTACAAGTGATGTACCTGAACGGTGCATACCGGCAATAATCAATGTTTGCCGGGGTGTGAATTTAACTGTGGTATTGATCATGGTTTAGTTTTAATAACGGCCGGTTGCCTGTAGTTGTCTGCTTAGTACCTGCTGATAGTTATCAAGAATAAAACCGGCTAACGTTTCTGTAGCATCGGTTAACTTCGTAATATGGGTGTTGATATACAGATCGGGCGAAGAAGGGATCTGGAAAGGATCATTAACACCGCTTAGGTTACTTAACTTATCGGGGTGCCCTTCTGGTAATAATGCACGTTTATACAGTCCTTTGGTATCCCTTTGCATTAATGTTTTCACCGGGCAGTCAATGTGTATCAGTTTCACATCAGGATAGGTGGCTATCAGCTCACGGCGAATCACGTCATACGGGTTTATAGCGCTGATGATAGTTACTACGCCATGTCCGGCTAATTTATTGGCAATAAAACACAGTCTGCGGATGTTTTCAAAACGATCTTCTTTGTTATAGCCCAGGTTAGGGAACAGTTTTTGGCGGTATACGTCTGCATCAATAACTTCCACAGGAATATCAGTATCCGATAACCTCATTTTAACATTTTGGGCAAGGGTAGTTTTACCGGAGCCGGATAACCCACAAAGCAGAATAATCATAAGGTGGTGTGTTAAGCGTTAATAATAATTACAGTATAAACCGTTATCGAAGGCTTAACGCAAATATTTCGGACGAAATTGCCGTTAACACTTTGTGTATCGATACATAGCTGCATTGTATCGATGAACCGGGAAATGATGTAGACGTAGGAAAAGAAATTAATTTGTCAACTACAGTTACTGTTTTTGCATACACCAGGTTGTCATGCAGCGCAGGTTTTGAACGTTGGTGGTTTTGATGGGCTCATAAAGTTGTGCATCAAGCTCGCGGGTATACTCAAGCAGGATCTCTTCATTTACTAAAAAACGTTCGGAGCCATCAGGAAGCAGGTAGCGGTAGTTACCCAATGGCTGTACTAATGTTTCAATACCGATATCAGATGCCAGCCTTGCGAAGAAATAGCCACCCGGTTTCAATACCCGCCACAATGAACGCAGCATGCTATCGAAATGCTCGGCATCATTGGCAAAGTGCAGTACGGCACTACAAATTACCAGATCAAACTGCTCATCACCGAAAGGCAGGTTTTCAACAGCGGCCAGTTTAAAGTTATCGGGCGAATGATTGGGGCACAGCTCGGCAGATAACCGTTTGGATAGCTCAACAGCATGTTCGCTTTGATCAACGCCATAAACCTTAAAGCCATTTTGCAAAAAATAAGCAATGTTTCGGCCACTGCCGCAGCCTGCATCAAGTATAGTGCGGCAATTGTCAAAACGCCCTTTCAATAACTGGTCGAACAAATAGATGTCGATATTGCCGTATAGTTTCCGGAGGTTACTGCTGCTCATGGCCGATACTGTTTACCCCCCGAAATTACTGTTTTATTGGATGCGTTTAAGAAAACTTATTAACTTTAAGTATGGCTACCGATATGCACATATTTTTGCAGTTTATGAAAAGCACCTTGCTGCCACTCCCCGGCGTTACCACCAAAATGCATTTTGAGCATCCGGCATTTTATGTAAATGACAAGATTTTCGCCAACATACACGAAAAGGAGGAATTGCTGGCCATCCACACCACCGAGCGCGAAAAATGGATGGCGCTTGATCCGCATACCTTTTTCATTACCCCGCACTATCAAAACTACAAATACATGCTGGTGCGCCTCGAAACAGTATCTCCCAACGACCTGAAGCAATTATTAATAACAGCTTATCTTGCAAGAGCCACCAAAAAGCTGATCAAAGCATACGAAGAAATGAAAGCTAATGAATAATGCTTACGGCCTTACGCCGTTTAATGCATCGCGGTTAAGATAAACGTAAATCAAAACACCAACTACCAGCACAGCCAGTACAATAAGCCCGATCTTTCCCTTTTTCTTATCCTGGCGCATAAGCCAAACCATAGCGGCTATTAATGGGATAACAAAAACAATGTAAAAAATATATCCTGATGCGTTCATATGCCAAGCCCCCTACCCCCCTAAAGGGGGAACGTTAATGTATTATATTTATAAGTAATTTTATATTTAAGCTATTACGCTATATCTCCCCCTTTAGGGGGCCGGGGGGGCTAAAAAGCCATCCTCGCCATCGGAGCAACGTCCTGTCCTATAAATTCGCCTTTAAGGTATTTATGGTAACCTGCTATGGCAATCATAGCAGCATTGTCTGTACAGTATTCCATTTTGGGGATAAAGCTGTTCCAGCCATTTTGTTCGGCCATGGCCTGCAACCCTAATCTTAAGCCGGTATTGGCCGAAACCCCGCCCGCCAAAGCTATATCTTTTATACCATATGCCTGCGCTGCTTTTTGCAGTTTGTTAAGCAAAATGGTAGCTATCCGCTTTTCTACCGATGCACAAATATCAGCCATATTCTCGTGGATAAAATCGGGGTTCTGCGCTACGTTGTCGCGGATAAAATACAGGATAGATGTTTTTAAACCACTAAAGCTAAAATCATATCCGGGTATCTGCGGCTCGGGGAACTTGTAAGCATCGGGGTTGCCCTGGCGTGCGTATTTGTCAATGAGCGGTCCGCCGGGATAAGGCAACCCTAAAATTTTACTGGTTTTATCCATGGCCTCACCGGCAGCATCATCAAGGGTTTGCCCTATGATCTCCATATCAAAATAATCCTTCACCAGCACAATTTGCGTATGCCCGCCTGATACTGTAAGACAAAGGAAAGGAAATGAAGGGTTTTTATCACCTATAAAATGGGCCAGGATATGGGCCTGCATATGGTTAATATCAATAAGCGGGATGTTTTTGGCTAAAGCAAATGCCTTGGCAAATGAAACTCCCACTAAAAGAGAGCCTAAAAGTCCCGGACCGCGCGTAAAAGCTACCGCATCAATATCATTTTTGCTTACTTTTGCGTTCAATAATGCCTGCTGAACAGCCGGAACAATATTTTGCTGATGAACCCTTGAGGCTAGCTCAGGGACTACGCCTCCATAAGCCTCGTGTATGGTTTGATTGGCAATAACATTGCTCATGATCACGCCATCAACACAAACCGAAGCTGAGGTTTCATCACATGATGATTCGATTCCTAAAATTACGGGCACGTATTTATTAATTATTGATTTACTGATTTAGTGAATTAGTGATTTATTAATGAGAAGCAAACTAATCCGTCTTGATAATTGTATAGGAATGGAGAAAAATCACTAACTCACTAATTCGCTAACTCACTAATTAAAGGTGCAAAGTTATTAAAAAAGTACTCAAAATATTCCTGAGCCTGGTATTGTTCATATTATTGACATTGAGCATACTTTTACTCACGTTTCAGTTTAAGCCCGTGCAAACCTGGGCTGCAAAAAAAGCAGCAGCTTACCTTGCCGGCGAATTGAAAACCAAAGTAGGCATCCAAAGCCTTTACCTGAGGCCATTCCGTTCGGTTGTTATTGAGGGACTTTACATTTTAGATAAAAAACAGGATACCTTGCTAAGCACACCCAAACTGGCTGTGGATATCGAAGATTTTTACCTGTTTAGCAGTATCAAACGCCGTACCATTAACTTTTCAAACATCGAACTGGATAATGGGTCCTTCTATCTCAAAAAGCAAAAAGACAGCACGACCAACCTTCAATTTGTCATAGATTACTTTAACTCGGGCGATACCACAAAAACAACAGCAAGTAAACCCTGGACATTAAATTTTGGCACTATTGCAATCAATAATTTCCACTTCAGGTACAAGAACAGCCTGCGCGATACCGTAATAGCCGGGGTTAACTTTAACGACCTGGACGTGCAGCATTTCAGTACCGAAATACAGGGTATGGATTTAAAGAACCACCTGTTTAAAGGCAATATCAAAAGCCTGAGCCTGCATGAAAAAAGTGGCTTTACGGTAAAACACTTTGCTTCAGACGCTACCATTGATACCAACCAGATTTTGCTCAAACATCTGGCCATACAAACCCCGCGATCAGACCTGAAGGATTTTTTCTGGATGAAGTTTAAATCATTTGATGATTTTGACAATTTTGAGAATAAGGTGCACATGGACGCCAACTTTAAATCGTCGCGCATTTCATCATCGGATATTGCCTACTTTACCAGTGCACTAAAAAAAGTAAGTTTTGATTTGGGCATTGACGGGCAGGCCAAGGGTTATGTAAACAATCTCAACGCCAAAAAAGTAACCATTAGCGGCGGTCAGGCTACTTTTGTTAAAGGTGATTTCAGGCTCCATAACCTTACCGATTGGGACAACGCTTTCCTCGAACTAAAATTTGACCAGGTTGCTTCCAACAAAAAAGATCTCGATTACCTGATCAGCCATTTTTCGGGAACGCCAACTGAAAAAGCACCTTCTATCCTATCCAAATTTGGCAATTTTAATTTTACGGGCAGGTTTACCGGCTCACAAAATGACTTTGTAGCCTACGGTGTTTTCAAAACCGCACTCGGTCGTTTTGATTCTGATATCAACCTCAAAATTGATAAAAACGACCGCCCAAGCTACAGCGGCAGGATTAACGCCTATGCCTTTGACTTAGGCAGCCTGCTTGATCAAAGCGATTTGGGCAGGGCCACCTTTGCTTCAAACATACAAGGCAGCGGCGATGCACTGAAAAGCCTTACCGAAAAAGTGGATGCTAAAATTGCGTCCATCACTTACAACAACTACACCTATAACAAGCTTACACTTAATGGCACCTTTATAAACAGGCTGGCCAATGCGCATATAACCATCACCGATAAAAATGTAAAGCTTGACCTGAAAGGTAAAGTTGACCTTAGGCCAACCCTGCCAACATATGACCTTACTGCCGATATCAAAGAAGCTAATCTGAACAAGCTCGGTTTCACCAAAGATACTTTAACTATCACCACACTGCTTAAAACCCAGTTTAAAGGCGATGACCTGGCCAATATTCAGGGCAACATCCTGTTCTCGCCGGCAAGGGTAGTCGATCCGCGAAATAATTATGCGCTTGATTCTCTTTATCTGTCAGCCGAAGGCATTGGCAATAACCGCACTATAGCTCTAAAATCCGACTTTGCCGATGGCAGCATCAAGGGTAAATATGACCTGGCAACGCTGCCCTCGTACTTTAAAACCATTGTTAAAAAGTATATCCCATCTATTAAAACAACCATCGTACCGCCTAAGCCCGAGGAGTTTGATTTTAACCTGAACCTGAAAAACCTCGATCCGCTTACAGCGATATTCCTGCCGGATCTGAAAATTCCTGATCAGGGAACCTTTGTTGGGCAATTTAACTCGGAAAAGAAAACAGCCACATTATCGGGCTATATCAAAACGCTTAAATATGGCAAAACTGTTTTCCATGATTTCATTATCGACGAAAACACGACCGAAAGCATGCTGGGCCTCAACTTATCCCTGAGACGAGTTGACCTTACAGATAGCCTTTTTATCAAGGATATCAACATCACCAACTTCCTCAAAAACGACAGTCTTAACTTTAACGTTAAGCTTTCGGATAAAAACGCGGTTAACCAGCTTGACCTTTACGGCCTTGTTGAGTTTGGGCGCGATACCACCGCCAAACTAAAATTGCTGCCATCAGATGTAATACTTGAAAAAGAGAAATGGAAGATCCAGGAGCAGGTACGCATCCGCTTATTGGATGGCAAAACCCAGGTATCGGGATTTGAGCTTTCCAACGGGCCACAAAAGGTATTTATTGACGGGTTTATATCCGACAATCCGGCAGATCAGCTGAAGCTCTC
This sequence comes from Mucilaginibacter sp. A5337, assembly GCF_059690695.1. Classification (NCBI taxonomy): domain Bacteria; kingdom Pseudomonadati; phylum Bacteroidota; class Sphingobacteriia; order Sphingobacteriales; family Sphingobacteriaceae; genus Mucilaginibacter; species Mucilaginibacter sp. A5337. Next base: position 22,275 of record NZ_JCAWEC010000006.1, read on the forward strand.
GTTCCAAAAGTTTAACATGCGTACATTTAATCAGCTCACGCGCACTTCGGGCGTCAACTTAAAGGGCTATTTGGATGGCGATGTTAAAATGACCTCAGTACTTAAATCTCCGGGGATCGACTCGCATTTAACCATCGATTCACTTGCCATGAACAAAACACTCGTGGGCAATGTGAAACTGGTTACTACGCTTGGCAACGACCGTAAACAGGCCGATATTAATATGAATATCATTAACCGCGGACTGGAAACCATGAATATTGGGGGCACCTACTCGTTTGGCCAGCAAGCTGATGATAATCTTGATTTTGATATCAAAATGAACCAAACCGAAGCCATTATATTTGAGCCGTTTATCAAAGACCTTGTTTCGGATGTAAAAGGCCACGTTTCAACCGATCTGAAGCTTACAGGCAAGCCTTCAAACCCGCAGCTTAATGGTTCCGTTACTCTTATCAACACCGGTCTTACCGTTAACTATTTAAAAACGGCCTACACCGTTAATAATAAGCTGGACGTAAATAACAGTGTTATCAGCATTAAAGACATGGTTTTGAAGGATATTCATAAAGGCACCGGCACCGCCAATGGCACCGTAGACTTGAATAACCTATCCAATCCGGATATTAATGTTAGCCTTAAAGCCGATAACCTGATGGCCCTGAATACCACCTTTAAAGATAATCACCTCTATTTTGGTACAGCTTATGGCACAGGCACGTTTAACTTTAACGGTCCGGTTGATAACATGAAAATTGATATTACCGCAAGCACCAATGCTGGCACCGTGTTTAATATCCCCCTCAATACGTCATCAACCGCCAGCGATTACGATTTTATTAAGTTTGTAAGCCATAGTGACACCGCCAAAGTTGCGCCCAAAGTCCGTGCATTTAACGGGGTCACCCTCAATTTTGATTTAAGTGCTGATGAAAAAACCATTGTAAAAATAGCCACCGATTACGGCCAGCTGGAAGGCAGCGGCGTTGCACGTAATTTAAAGCTGAATATCAACAGCCTGGGCGATTTTGAAATGTATGGTGACTTTTTAATCTCCTCGGGTAAGTTTGAGTTTACGGCCAAAAACTTCATCAGTAAAAACTTTACAGTAAGCCAGGGCGGTACTATCAGGTGGACAGGCAACCCGTCAAACGCTGAGATCAACCTTAAAGCCCTTTACGAGGTACGTACCAGCAAAGCGCCGTTATATACTGCAGCAGGTTTACAAACCCCTACCTCCGGACAGCAAACACTGGTACAGGCTGAGCTGATCCTCACCAAATCGTTATTGCAGCCTAATATTGATTTTGACTTTAACTTCCCTACCGATCCTTCTGTTAAAGACGATCTGGCTACTTACCTGGCCGATGCCAATAACAGGAGCCAACAGGCCATAAGTATTATTGTTCGCCGTAACTTTACCTCAAACAGTAACAATTTAACCAACCAGGTGCTGGGAACTGCAGGCGAAGCCGTGAGCGAATTTGCGTTTAATAAGCTCAACAGCCTGATCTCGCAATCGAACATCAAAAACTTCGATTTAAATATCCGCTCTTTTAATGAGGCAAGTGCTTCGTTGCGTTTCTTTGATAGCAGGCTATCATTTAACGGAAGCTTATTCAGCAACAACGGATCAAACGATATTTTCAATAATAATAACAGTAACCTGTTTAATCAGCGGTTTAACAATCTTACCAAAGACTTTGAGGCACTATATAAAATACGCCGCGACGGCAACTTAACAGCACGTTATTCGTATCGTGCCTTGAATAACGTAACATTAAGCAGCCTTACCGATGTGTTGGCACCACAATACGTTAATGGCTTTGGCTTGGTTTACCAACGGGATTTTGACACTTTTGGAGAGTTTATCCGCAATATCTTCAGACAGGGCCGCCGCAAAACCGCACCGGTTAATCCTGCACCAATACCAACATCAACTACCACACCAGCAACAAAACCGGATGAAGATGATGACCAGTAAGTTAAAGGCAGAAAGCTCAAAACTTCTCAACAAATACATAAAACTAAAGAGGCTGTATCACAAATCAAATTGATCGACCTGACGTTTTATTTCTTATGAATCAAAATATTTAAACAAAAGAGGGGTTAACACTTTTTTAGCATAAAAATCATTTAACTGATTGATTATAAATAATTTAATAAAAAATTAGCGCTAAATTGTGTTAACCCTGTTAACCCCTATTTTGCAATAAAGTTAATTCAACCGAAACTATATATCGCTTAAGTATCTGAAAACACAAAGAAGCTGATCGTTATGATACAGCCTCTTTACTATATTATATCCCGCCCGTTTAGCTTTTGGCTTTAAGCCTTGAGCTTTCCGCTTTCAGCTCAATGATCGCGCATAATAGCATGATCCATCCTGTCGCGTTTGGTGCGCAGGTAAGCTTCGTTATGTGGGTTTGATGCAATTTCGATAGGCACATTTTCAACTACCTCCAAACCATAGCCGATAAGGCCGGCACGTTTTTTAGGATTGTTGCTCATCAGGCGCATTTTGGTGATACCAAGGCTGCGCAGGATCTGTGCGCCGATACCATAATCGCGCTGATCCATTTTAAAGCCCAGCTTCAGGTTGGCATCAACAGTATCATAACCGTTTTCCTGTAAGTGATAGGCCCTTAATTTATTGATCAGGCCAATGCCCCGGCCTTCCTGGTTCATATAAACAATAGCGCCTTTACCTTCCTTACTGATCATCTCCATTGCTTTATGTAACTGCGGACCGCAATCACAACGGCATGAACCAAAAATATCACCGGTCATGCATGAGCTATGCACCCTAACTAAAATTGGCTCGCCGGGCTCCCAGGTACCTTTTACCAGGGCAAGATGATTTTCGCCGGTATCAACCTGGGTATAGGCTATCATATCAAAGTCGCCCCATTCGGTAGGCATTTTAACAGCTACCTCACGTTTCACCATTGATTCATGCTCCAAACGGTAAGCGATCAAATCTTTGATAGATACTATTTTGAGGTTAAATTCTTTGGCTATTTCCAGCAGATCCGGCAAACGGGCCATTTCACCGTCTTCCTTCATAATTTCGCAGATAACACCGGCGGGCTCCAAACCGGCTAAAACAGCCAGGTCAATAGCGGCTTCGGTATGGCCGGTGCGGCGCAGCACGCCGCCATCTTTAGCTATCAGCGGGAAAATATGTCCCGGACGACCAAGATCTTCGGGCTTAGTAGCGGGATCGATAAGTGCAAGGGTAGTTTTTGACCTGTCGCTTGCGGAGATACCAGTAGTACAGCCGTGACCCAACAGATCGACAGAAACTGTAAAATTAGTTTCGTGCGATGTGGTATTGTGGCTTACCATCGGCATCAGATCAAGCTCACGCGCCCGTTGCGCTGTAATAGGAGCACAAACCAGGCCGCGGCCGTGGCGAACCATGAAATTAATTGTTTCGGGGGAGGCATTGCGGGCGGCCGTTAAAAAGTCGCCCTCGTTTTCGCGATCTTCGTCATCAACTACGATAATTGTTTTACCTGCTTTGATTTCCTCGATCGCTTCCTGTATGGTGTTTAACATTATTTACTGGCTTGTTGGGTAGCGCCTAAACGCTTGTTTAATCTAAATCAAATTTAACGCATATTACCATGACTTGGGTCGGCGTTGTGTAAAATGATATTGCTTTTATAATATGGCGTTTATTAATATACCGCTAATGCGTGTGACGGGTTGCCTTGGGTTTAAATTTTGCTGTTACGCGATTTATAAAACGCTTATAAATCTCCATATCAAATAAGGCCGAATCAGTAGCCGCCTTATACGAAAGGAACAGGCCAATAGGCAGCAGCGTAATAATAGAGATCCACATCCCCAGATACTTATTAATATCCCCGCCTTTAACCGACTTTTCGCCAATGGTGGTAATGATGTAGTAGATAAGGAAAAACACTACCGAAACCACTACCGGTAACCCCAAACCTCCCTTACGGATAATGGAGCCCAATGGTGCCCCAATTAAAAACAGTACTAAACAGGCTACCGAAAGGTTATACTTTTTCTGATACTCCACAAAGTACCTGCGGATATTTTCCGAATCGCCTTTATACCTGTCGCTCCGGTTCCTGATAACATCTTTAATAGATCTCACCTCAGATGCTGCACTACTCAAGCTCATTTGCTGCTCGGATAAAGTAAGGCCCTGAAAGGCATCTTTTTTAGGATCAAACTCCTTATAATTTTTAATAGCCTTTGATTGCGTGGGTATTGAATAGTATTTGATATACGGTGTAACCAGTTTATAATTCACCATCACGTTACTATCAACAGAATGCTGAGACGAATCGAGATAATGCCGCAGTTGCCTGATGTTCATCATTTGCGATGCGGTTTTAAACTCGCTTTCATTAGTACGGGCAAGCTTGAAACCCGAAAGATCAAACTTGGTTTCAGTTTCCTTAAAGCGCTGACGAAGCAGGCGCTGCCTCGTATTATAGGTTGCGTTTTCGGAAGCGGTTTCTTCATATCTTACCCCATCCTTTAAACGCAATACCAGGTATTTGTCGCCCATGGTACGGAACATGGTACCTTCCCTGGCCAAAATTACGGTATTGTTATTATCACCGTTCGGGCTTTTTTGATAGATCATGATATTGTACAAACGCTGCCCGTCGGGGTCTTTACGTTTTACACGGATTGTATAGCCGGGAAAGCTGGTACTGAACACCCCCTCCGGCAGCAAATCGGCCGATTTTTGTTTACGCGCATCATACAACAGCGAATAATATTTCAGATTGGCTACCGGCAGCATATAATCCGAAAAAAAGAACGCGGCGATACTAAGAATGGTAACAACAGCGATCATGGGGTACATAGCACGCCTTAATGAAATACCGGCAGCCTTGATTGCCACCAGCTCATAATTTTCACCAAGCGCACCATAAGTCATAATAGTCGACAGTAGTATCGATAACGGCAGGGCCATCTGAACGTTGGTTGCCGAATTATACATCATCAGCTCAAGTATGGTATACCATGCAAAGCCTTTGCCAATAAGATCGTCAATGTATTTAAACAAAAACAACATCAGCAGCACAAACATCACGATGAAAAGCGTAACCAAAAAAGGCCTTATAAATGATTTAAGGAGTAAAAGGTGGATCTTCTTCATTAGTGCTATTTGCAATTAACAGGGCAAAACAGTTGGGCGCACAGTTAAAATCCATTAACGTGCAAAAACAGCTCAGCGTACAAAATTAGCTAAAATAAAGTTTTATCAGGCGCCTAATACACTTATGAGGTAATCGATAGAGTTATCCCAGATCAGCTTCCGTTCTGCAATGGCATCTTCGGTAGCAAAATCAGTAATGGCAAGCGCTACTTCATTGGTAAGCTCATCCTGCAATATTTCCATTTCAAAATAATACTGCGCATCATCGTCGAGCCATTTAAAACGTACGGATTTGTTTTCCTTAACTGAGCAAAGTTTGGCTTTTTGCGACTCATCATCCCATGTAAAAGTATAAACATGGTCACGAATATTAACCTCATCGGCAAACCATTGAGACAAGCCATTAGGCTCGCTTAAGAAGCTGAACAGGATACGCGGAGATGACTTTATCTCGTATTCAATGGTAAATTTTTTCTTTTCGGACATTCGGTTTACACTTAAAAAAAGAGGAACAAAACTAAAAATGAAACATTTTTTCTAAAGAAAACGAATTTCTACTATATTTGCAAACCTTTTTAGGGACGGCCACTTGTTTTAAGGCAAGGCCACTCTTTTTACCAACCATAAAAAGAGCCATAAAATAAAAACGGCGGGGTAGCTCAGATGGTTAGAGCGTAGGATTCATAACCCTAAGGTCGGCAGTTCGATCCTGCTCCCCGCTACATTGGCAGAAAGCCCCTTTTTTAAGGGGCTTTTCTTGTATATTGTCGGTATGTTCACAGTATACGTTTTATATTCTCCAACCTTTAATCAGATTTATATTGGCTATACTTCCGATTTATATAATCGTTTTCTTTCCCACAATGAATTAGCAACCAAGGGCCATACTATTAAATATCGTCCTTGGGTGATTGCTTATACCGAGGAATTTTCGACAAAATCAGAAGCCATGAGACGCGAAAAACAACTTAAATCCTCGAATGGACGGCAGTTCATTCGAGGATTTAAGTTGCTGGAAAAGTCAACACCTCAGATGATCAGAGCGAGGGACTCATATCCGTTGGCTAACGGACGGCAGTTCGATCCTGCTCCCCGCTACTTAAGGAAACAACACTTCAGAGTTGTTTCCTTTTTTTCTGCCAATAAAAATCCGTTAACCAGATCATGGATCAGGCAGAGAAGTTATAGCAAAGAAAAAGTAATTGCTGTTCAGTTATTTTCCGCTTCAGGTTGACACCCTTTTTCTGCTGTTTATGTTTTTCTTTAAAACTTTCTATTCTTATTTCATATATGCAGCTCAAATAATCATTAACATATGGAAAAAGAGTTTATTTACTTACAACAAGACCTTGGCAAGGGGATAATGAAATACATGCGCGTAATCCGAACAGGTAACAAAGTGGAATACGATGAATGTATGATGCAGGGTAAAAAAGTTTTAGATTTTAACGAGAAATTGACCGACAGCGTTTATCTTGATAAAATTCTTGCTGCTCCACAAACCAAGGGATGTTCGCCAATCGTGTTCCATGGCAAGACGGGTATCCCGATGTAGATACTAAATGAGTTATTGAACAATTCCTTTTTAGAGAAGGTCAGCTCAATGCTACCGTTTTGTCTCTATCACCATGATAGCTTAAATGTCGACCGTGGCAAATTGCTTGACGGGCATGTACTATATAAGTATCATCCTGTTGCGAAATAAAAAGAAACATAAAGAAAATAATGGCTGCAAATAGAAAGAATACGTTCCTCTTATATAGAAATATCTGGAATGTTCACCTTTTACTTGCCATGTTTTGCCCCCCTGATTTGCTGTTATTATATCAGCGAATACGGCTAGTCAACAATTTGTTATAGTAAAAGGCAGTTCGTTATCAATGATAAGATTATAAAGCAATAGGCACAATACTTTAACTAAAAATGTAATTCTTACATTTCATGACAGATTTTTAATCTTCAGTAACATCGTTTTAGCATTTTATCAAAAATTCACAAGACATGTTTTATGATATATTGTCAAAAAAAACCAATATTTTAACACTTTTTTTACCATTTTTTTAATTGAGATCGATTGTTGCCATTTGAAATAGCAAAAATTTAATATTTTCATGATATTACTTGGTAAAACGTTTTTGTTAATTATATTTGTTTAAACCAGCTATAAAAATACGTTACTGCTTAATCGTTTAAGCCACCTGACCTGCTTGTTTCGAGACTTTACGTAATTAATAAATTAACCAATATCACTGACATGAAAAACCTGATTTACCTGTACCACATCTTTCAGAAACCTTTCATCTGATAAGGCTGCGCCACCAAAAAATCTCATGCTGAGGTTTTAGGCATCAAGACTTTATTATTTAACCTAATCACCAAAAGTGAAAAGAACGACTTGGGTATGGTCATTTTAAATGACAAACCCGAGGGTGTATAACTATGCACCGCTATCAAAGATATTCCTGCAGATTATTTTTGAATTCTTGTTCTTTTCGCTTGTAAACCAACACTATGAAAAAAGAATTACGCGCTACCTAATGTAAAGGCGCATGTTATCTGCATAACTCATTTGCAGGCACAGCAACATGTGGCCGTTAAATCAAAAAATTATTTCACAAACTAAAAGATCCATTCATTATGCGATACTTATGGCTGTGCTTTGTGGTTTTCGCAGCAATTACCGCAAATGCACTTACAGGCTTAGCTAAGGGGAATGAGGGTAAAACAATTAAATTAAAACGTCCTGATCCCGCTTTTTACAGTAAGCTCCACATCCATCGGGATACAACGACAAAAGATTCGTTATTAAAAGATAGTATAAATATTATTATCAGGCGTACCTTATATAATAAGCTTGCAGATAGTGTTACCAAAAAGCCTTATGATCTATCCAAATTCCCGGCCGTTTCCCTGCAGCAACTTTTAAAAGGTCAATTTGCGGGGCTTTATGTGCAGGAACCCTCTGGTGAACCCGGCACTGTTCAAAATATGTTTATAAGAGGAGTGCCCATGCCGCTTCTTTCTCCGCGGGATGTTTACCAATCACAACCCCTGGTTGTGCTGGACGGTATTCCACTGGTAACAGAACACCCGTTTGCATATGATATCCAGCTATATGACTATAACAGGATGGGAACAGCCACCAACCCGTTTGCCGGTATCGATATGAATAATATTGCCTCGGTTGAGGTATTAAAAGACTTGTCGGCCACGGCAATTTACGGACCGCGTGCAGTTAATGGCGCTATCATTTTAACCTCTAAAAGCCCTATCGCCGCCAAAAGCATCACTTTTGATTCGTATATAGGTTTGGCACAGCGCCCTCATGTAACTACCATAAACGGCAAGTATGAAAATGCTTTCAGACAGCGCTTTTATGATCTGTATACTACAAATGGAAGGTATTCGGATGATGAAAACTATCCCATCTACCTGAGCGACTCATTAAATAATGTTTACAGCGGGAAATCTGACTGGAGCGATCTTTATTATCGTAATGCGGTAGTTTACGGCATAAACTTCGGTATTTCGGGGGGAACAGACCGTGCTAACTTCCGTTTCTCTTTGGGGGATCTGAAGAATAATGGTATTGCTGATGGAACAGTGCTAAACCGTTATAGCGCCATGTTCAATATCAACATGAAGCCTCTCAAATGGCTCCTTTTTTCGACCATGGTAAATGCCAACCGGCTCGACAGGCAACGTAATAAATATCTTCGCGACAGATTTGCCCAGATCAACTACTTCCCCGATCTCAGTGCCCCACTGCCACCCAACAAAGAGTATTATGCCGATTACCTGGCACAGTACAAAAAAGGCTTCGATAACAACAAAACCAATATTGTTGATGGCTATGCTAAAATAGGGCTCGATCTCGGGAAATTTAAATTCGTGACCACCTTTAACGTAGATTATAACGAAGGGTACCGCGACGTGTTTTACGCGCGCACCCTTTTACAGGGCAACAGCTATGCTTCCAATTACTTTGGCTTTAGCCAAAGGATAATGGCCGATAACAGGGCAACTTATGATCTAACTTTAAACAAAGTAAACAACTTCCATTTTGAGCTTGGACAATCAACACAGTGGGATATTTATAAGTATAGTAATGCCTATGCATACAAAGGGGTGAATGACTATATTAAGATAGACCTGCTGGATTCAAATCCCAAAAATCCCGACGGATCTGATAATCCCAATTATCTTAACCCTACCGCCTTTCCGCGCGAATTAACCTTCCGTTTCCTGGATAAGATCAGGCATAACCTGGTTTCATTTTATGCAAAAACCGATTATTCATTCAAAGAAAAATACTTCCTCTCGGCAACGGTACGTGCCGATGGGTCATCAAACGCGCAGCCTACCAGCAGGTGGTTTTATTCGCCTGTGATATCTGCAGCCTGGAACATTAAGAAAGAGGTATTAAATAACAGCACTATTGTCAGTGATCTTATTTTAAAGGCAAGCGCTGGCAGGTTAGGCCGCCTTAACGCCTTTGATAATTATGCGCAGGGGCCTCAATACACCGCTTCGGTAGGCTATACCGGCAACCTGACTGTACCTGGCTATAATGCTTTTGGTGTACTTACCAGGCCATATTCTACCGGCTGGATCGGTTACGGCATACCATGGTCATACTCCAATCAGCTTAATATAGGCACAGATGCCGGCTTCCTGAATAACCGTTTGCACCTTTCAGTTGACTGGTACCTGAAACAGGAAAAGAATTTGCTGATAGGCATCCCTGCTTTTGCCGAGTATGGCTACAAACAGTCTATCGAAAGCGGCATGGCTGTAAATAATACTGGCATTGACGTATCTATATCAGCCAATATCATCCAAAACACAAAATTTGGATGGACATCTTCTTTAAACCTGAATCATAATACCAATAAGCTAAAAGCACTGCCAAGAGGCCTAAATCAGATCATTGTTGATAACAGGCTATTAAAAGTAGGCAGCCCGGTTGATCAGTACTGGTTGCTGATAAATGATGGCATTTATAAATCGGAAAGCGAAGTACCTGTTGTAAACGGACAACCACTTAAGTACAATGGCATCGCCCTGCACGCCGGCGACCCAAGATGGCGTGATATCAATGGCGATAATGTAATTGATAATAATGATAAGGTATTAAAAGGCCATTCTTTCCCCAAAATTTCAGGTGGATATGATAATAATTTCAGATACGGCAACTGGAATTTAACCATCAACATGTATTTCAACCTGGGGCGCGACCTGATACACCAGGAAATGGCCAACCGGTTTGATTTTATTAACCGCGAGGGGAACAGCGATGTAAACTCTGTTAAAGAGATCACCTTCTGGGAAAAACGTGGCGACTACAGCAAATACCCACTGTATAATCCATGGAGCACTGTTATCCCCTACCGTGTTGATCAGGACCTTTTTCTTGAAAACGCTTCATTTCTGAAATTAAGAACGGTTTCTATCGGGTATGACCTAACCAAAGCCATGCGCTTAAAGAAAATTAAGCTAACCCGGTTCTATGTATATGCCACAGCGAATAATGTGTTCACCATAACACCTTATACAGGGCAGGACCCCGAATTGGTAAACTACGATGGTTATGATACCGGTTATGGACTGCCTATACCACGAACATATACCCTGGGTGTAAAAATGGAATTATGATATGAAAAACGATCACAAAAATCATGTTGTAAAAATGAAAAAGACATTATGTATCGTCCTTGTCCTGTTTAGCGCAGCAATAACAAGCTGTAATAAAACACTGGATATTGATTCAACGAGGGTTGTGGGCGAAAAAAACATGTGGAATAAGCTTGAAGATGCGCGTGCCGGCTTGTTGGGCGTATACGCGCTCACCCGTGCCGCTTTATCTGATAACGACGGCCACTGGCTTTATGGCGATGTACGTACCGGCGAATTTATCAGTCCAAACCGGCAGGACCTGAAAGCAATTTCAAGTAACCAGCTCAACGCATCCTACCCTACTGTTGATGCCTTAAGCGACTGGACAAGATTTTACGCCATAGTTAATGCCGCCAATATTTTTCTTGAACGCATTGGCGATGTAAAAGCAGCCGATAAGCGCTATACAGAAAACTATATGATAGTTGATGTAGCCCAGGTTCGCTTCCTGAGAGCCTTTACCTATTTCTATATGGTAAGGATTTGGGGAGATGTGCCCTTCATCACGGCATCGCACGATGGCAAGTTTGAAAACCAGCCCCGCGAAAGCGGCAGCAAAATATTAGTCTGGGCCCAGCAGGAAATGCTTAAAGCGGCGGCCGATCTGCCGTTTGTGTATAGCAATAACGATGTGCAGCAGCCTGGTAATTATTATAATGAAGATGCCACACGCTGGGGTGGAGCCTTAGCCACAAAAAACTCGGCTTACGCAGTACTGGCCCATTTAGCGGCGTGGCAGGGCAACTATACCGATGTAGCTACCTACGCAAAGTTTGTTGAAGATAATTATAGCAAAAGTGGCATCAACTTTCAAAGCACCGAAGACCTTACCAAATCAAACGGGTTCTTTTTTAATAAGAATACCAGCCAGATGTTTGGTTTTAACTCAGATTGGGGACACGTTGAAGGATCTGTAGCCGGCCACCTGGAAGAGTTAACCCTGGCCGAACCCGTGGTGAATAAAAAGGTACCGGATATCTACATGCCTAAGGATACCATCCTTAAAATATTTGACATGCCGAAAGATGAACGCTTTAGTATTGATACACTTGGCCAGCCCCGTACCGAAAGATACTTCACCAATATCAATGGCAAGTACCCCATCTTCAGCAAAATAAAAGTAATACAAGGGGGTGTTTCTGACCCAACATTCCGATACTTCACCAGCGCCTTGATTTTTACAAGGATAGAAGATATCGTGTTACTGCGTGCCGAAGCGCTGGCTGTTTTAGGAGATGTGAACGGCGCGCAAACTGAAGTAACTTCTATAATGGCCCGACGAGGGATGACAGACAATGTAATCGACAGCAACCAGGATATTATCGATCTGATATTTAAGGAGCGGCACCGCGAGCTTATGGGCGAGGGCCACCGCTGGTATGATTTGGTACGATATAATAAGATCAAGCAAAACAACCCGGCATTCGTCAAACTCATCAATTCAGGGGGGATTTACTGGCCTGTTTCGCGTAAGCTCATCGCTCAAAATAACCTGTTAACTCAAAACCCATTTTGGAAATAAACTGACCATATATGAAAAAGTTGATAAAATATATGAGTGCCTTAACGCCGGTGTTGATTGCAGCCCTGTTGCAAACAGCCTGTAAAAAGGATGGCGGTTATCATGACGCCACAGGCACAAACTCAAAATTTGCCGGTAACACCTATGAATATCTGAAAAGCAAACCCGGTGTGTATGATTCATTGCTGGCTGTAATAAACAGGATGGGCCTGCAGGAAACGCTCATGGATAGTAATGTTACACTTTTTGCTGTTACCAACCCAAGTTTTCAGTTGGCAATCAATAACCTGAATACGCTAAGGAGACAAAGCGACAAAGACCCGCTGTTTTTGGCAAAGGTTGATGGCGTACAACTGGATACTATGGTGTCATACTACATTATCAGGGGCAAACGTACAACCGATTCCCTGCTGCTGCAGGATGGGCTCGATCTTTTGAGCGTACGTTTCGGATATCCCATGCATGGCAAGGTTTCCAAGATCTCAGCTTCCGGACTTACCGGTGGTGGCCCCGATGTTATTGAATTTAGCAACACCAAACGCAGTAAGTTTATCAGAAACTGGGCAACCACTACAACCGGTTCTAATAATATCAGCACTAAAAATGGTGTTGTTCATGTGCTGAGCCCCGATCACATTTTCGGATTTGATGAATTTGTATCGCGTTTAACCTTTGTTCCGCCACCGCCAAACCTGATGACCCAGATAGGTGGTAAGCTTACCGTTTTAAGGGATAACAATGGTGGTCCGGATAACGGCGAAGGTTCTAAAAAAGTAATTGACGGCGACGACCATACCAAGTTCCTGGCCGAACTGCAGGGGCGGTTATGGATGCAGTTTGAATTGAATGAGCCTGCAGTATCAGGTGTTTACACCCTCACATCTGCCAATGACGCGCCTGAACGTGATCCCAGGGCCTGGACTTACGAAGGTTCAAATGACGGCAAAATCTGGACTGAGTTAGATCGAAGGAGCAACTTCTTTTTTGAGGAAAGATACCAGACAAAAGTTTTCAGATGCCCCAATACCACAGCTTATAAATTTTACCGGGTAGATATTACCGAGCTGCGTGATGGAGGTCTGTTCCAACTGGCTGAATGGACTATCAATAAAGTGAAGTAAAGTATGGAAGATCAAAATATTAATGCGATAAAAAAACGAAAAGACATGCGAGCATTCATAAAAATGGGATCTGTAGCTCTGCTGTTTGTTGCAGCCGCGCTGAGTAGTTGTAAAAAGATGTACGGAATTCCGGATGAGAAGGATTATCTGAGTAACAATGTAAACTACGCCAATAAAGTTTTTGAACCAATTTTAGGCCGGACCTCTTTAATGGGAGGATTTAATGGAGATAATTCAACCCAGCCGCTCAAGTTTGAGATCATCAACGCACGTTTTGGTGATGGTAAACCAGTAACCGATCTTTTTCAAAAAAAGCCAACCTATGTATGGACAGCCCCATACAACGGGCTTGAAAAAAGCCTGGCCGAGATAGAAGCAAAACGCAAACTGGAAGATCACCCCCTATTTGAAGTGCGTTCTTCGGGCGAGTTTATCATGTGGGCCTCTTCCACCAATGCGCTGATCACGCCGAGGCCGGCCGACAGCACCAATTTTCCGCAGGATACGCGTTATTTCGATGTAAAGATAACTAACACTGGAGGCAGTACTATAATTCGTGATCTGCAGGTGCGGCCATTCCGCGAACGCCCTTATGAGCCGTCTGACGACTTTAACATTTATTCAGGCGGGCCAGCGCCTCACCCCAAAACGCCCTATAACCCGGCCAGCCGAAACTATATCAGGCCATTTCTAAATGGGGTAATAGGCCAGGTAACTGACATCCCGCTGCAGAGCAATGACGATAAAAAGGATGTGGTAGTTTACATCCGTCCATTTACCGGCGGCACAGGTAATTCGTTAAGGTTCAAGTTCCTGAATAAGGATTCGGTAGAGATGAACCCGGCTTTATTGAACGAAACAGCCTGGGATAAAATAGTACATGGGTTTAACATGCAAAAAACTGCAACCTATGTGCAATACGATGTCGCTTATCCTATTCCTTTAGTAGAGATCCCAACAGTTTATGCCCCTGGAGGAACCAGAGACCACGCCGAATTTAAATATTCAAGAATCGGTTTCGGCGGCACCCGGGTAGTGGCAAGTTTCGGGATAGATTTCGCCATATACAAAAAAGGTGATTGGGAGATAGTATTCCATTTTTTGAAGGACAATCCAAAGTTTGAAGACGAATAACCGAATTAAAACTTATCACGATGAGAAAACACATACTATTTTATATAGTGCTTGCTGTTTGCATAATCTTCTCCTGCACAAAGGTTGATGCACAGGCACAAAATATAACGGTTACGGGTACGGTGGTTGAAAAAGCAACCAATAAAATTTTACCCGGCGTAAATATATACATGGGCAGTAAAGGCTTAACACAAACCGATTATAAAGGAAAGTTTACCGTTTCTGTACCGGCTAACAGCACACTTACTTTTACGTTTGTAGGTTTTGTTACAGAGAAGGTAAAACTTGAACCCGGACAAAAAACTGTAACGGTTACAATGACTGAAGACAAGAAAGGCCTCAATGAAGTGGTCATTGTTGCCTATCAGAACAGGAATAAAGAATCAACTCCCGGTGCTTCTGTTACGATAACCGCCAAGGATATTCAGGATGTACCAACATCAAACGTTGAAAACCTGCTGCAGGGTAAAGTAGCCGGCTTAAATGTTCAGAACAACACCGGCGCTCCCGGCTTCAGAGGCTCGGTTCAGGTACGTGGTTTGTCAACCCTGAGTGTATCCGGCAGTGGCAGCGAATCGTTTCTGCAGCCTACATCTCCACTGTACATTATCGACGGGGTACCCTTGGATGCGGATAAAGCGGCTGAGTTTGGTTTTCAAACGCAGGGACCGGGCGTGAGTCCTTTATCATTGATCCCTGTTGAGGATATCCAGAGCATACAGGTGATGAAGGATGCCCAGGCAACATCAATGTACGGGTCAAGAGGTGCTTATGGTGTAATCATCATCACCACTAAACGCGGAAATTCCAAAGTACCAAGGGTTCGTTATACCGGCAACTTCTTTGTTAACGCTACTCCGCAACTACGTGCAACGCTGGGCGGTAATTCCGAGCGCCAGGCAAAAATTCAGCAGATCTTATCTAATGCCACCATTATTGATGAGCTAAGGAGATTGGGGCAAACAGGCTTCCTGGCCGATAGCTTGAATGCGTATTGGAATAACTCAACCAACTGGCAATCTATTTTTTACGGCACAACACACAACCAGAGCCATAACGTAGCCTTAGACGGGGGTAACGACCGCTTCAACTATAAAGTGAACATGGGATATTATTCGGAAAAGGGAGTGATCAAAAACACTGGTTTTGACAGGTATAACCTGAATATGAACATGGAGTTTAAGCCGAATGATAAATTCAGGTTCTTTGGCTCATTATTCGGTTCGTTGGGAAGCCAGGCTAAGGGTAATGGTGTAGGTTTGCTGCAACAAGGTGTGGCCACGAACGGGCAGGCTTCCACCCTGTTGCCTCCCCCTTCCTTTTATCTTTCACCTGATGGCGTTACATCGGCCCTGCAAACACAAAATAGCAACAGCACAAGAAATATTCGTACTAATATTGATGGTCGCTATGAGTTTATCCGGGGGCTGGCGCTTTCCTCAAGCATCAGTTACGATTACACTTCGGATGCCGAATCGACATTTACGCCCGCGGCCGCAAATGCCCAGTTCGCGCAGATCTATGATTATGCAGGCCGTAATTACACATTATATAACCGTAACGCGCTTACTTATGCCAAAACATTCGGTGCCGATCATACCATATTCATTAATACTTTTAATGAAATATATAAACAGGGCGGTCAAAGCGGCATCATCAGGCAAACCCGTATACCTAATGACCAGTTGCAGGGGCCTGTAGGGTCCGACTCTTATAATTCAAGGGGCGGGGGCGTATTGTCAAACTACAAAAATGCCACTATTGCATCATTTGCTGGTTCCTTTAACTACGATTATAAAAAGAAGTATGTTCTGGAGCTATCTTACCGCTTGGATGGTACATCCTCCAACGGCCTGGAGAACCCGTATTCTAAAAACCCTGCCGCCGGTTTCAGGTGGAATTACTACAAGGAAAACTGGTTCAAAAACTGGGACTGGCTCACATCAGGCGGTTTAAGGTTAACCTGGGGGCAAAACATTGTACCAACCGGCAGTTTGCAAAGTATTTACGGCTTGTACAACCTGAATGGCAATTTCAACAACAATCCAACTATCGGCATTAACTATGAATTTGTACCAAACCCTTCATTAAAACCCACCACTACCACCCAATACAACCTTGGGTTTGACATGACGCTTTTGCAGGGTAAAGTCGACCTGAGCTTTGACACCTATTACAAAAAGGTTGATAATTTATTATTCGACAGGTTTTTACCTAACAGCACCGGTTTTCAGAAAAAATCAAGCAATGATGTATCCATTGCCGACTATGGCTATGAGCTGATGGTAACGGTAAGGCCGCTAACCGCCAAGGATTTTAACTGGACAGTTTCATTTAATGGCGCTATTAACCGCGATTACCTGCTGAGGTTACCCGCCGAATATAACGGACAATATATCAAATTTGATTACAACAACTATCAGCACATCGTTTTCAGGGTGGGTAAAAATACCTTGTCGAACTATCTGCTGGTTAACCAGGGTGTTTATTCAACCGATGCCGATGTACCTGTAGACCCTGTAACCGGTAAAAAATATCAAACCAGCGGGCTGGCTTTCAAGGGCGGTGACCCGAGGTTTAAAGATGTTAACGGCGATTATATCCTTGATGACCGTGATTATGAAATAACCGGTAACTCGCAGCCTTTAATTACAGGTGGTGTATCCACCAATATCAACTATAAAAATTTCGGACTGAATATTTATGCCACTTATACAGCCAAGAGAACAATCTTAAATAATGCGCTATCAGATCGTTTATCCATCATGCGCGACCCTTATGCCTTGCTGGCGGCGGTTCCGCTGGATGACCTGGATATTTGGCGAAAACCAGGCGATCAATCCAAATACCCTAACCCCTATTCGTTTTCAAGGTTCAACCAGATCAGGCCGCTTCGCTCCGATCAAAGTTTATGGCAGGAAGAAGGATCATACCTGAAGATCAACACCGTTACGCTATCCTACATGTTCGACAGAAAGTTTGTACGGCAGTTCGGATTCAATAACGTAAGGGTTTATTTCTCAACCAACAACCTGATCACATTTTCAGGATACAATGGCCCCAACCCCGAAAACGTAACATCGCTGGGCCGGGATATATCAAGCGGGTACCCGGTACCGCGCACTTATAATTTAGGTTTAAATATCGAACTCAATACAAGTAAATAAAACTCAAGATCATGAAAAAAAGTGTTATATACATTTTAGCAGCGGCAGCAAGCTTGTGTTTACCATCCTGTAAAAAGTTTCTGAACGTACAGCCCATTGATAAATTAACAGGGAATAACTTTTACCAGTCAAAAGATGACGTTGTGGCCAATATTTATGATATGTCAAGAACATTTTTTGGCAAGATCAACGAAACACATTTTATTGGCGCCACGGGCGAATATCGCTCAGGCGAGGTTTTATCTGAACCTCAGGCAGATAATGGGCCGGCACGTGCATATGTAGAGGTGTTAGGCAGGAATGACCTGCTTGGGCTTATCAATGGTAACCCACCCTGGAATTTTTACAACTTTTATCGCATCACCGATTGGACCGGCTATTACCAGGTAATACAGAGTGCCAACATCCTTATTTCGAAACTGGAAGCAGGTGTACCCGGCGTATCAGAAAGCGAAAAAAAGCAGTTTGAAGGTGAAGCTGCTTTTATACGCGGACTCGCATACTTCTTTATGGTAAGGCTTTACGGTGATGTGCCCTATTATACCGATGCCTATCATTCAACAGCTTTACCGCGCGAAAACATGGTATCAGTCTTAAATAAATGCATTGCTGATCTTAAAAAATACAAGGACGGCTTACCATGGACTTATGCCGATCCGGCTTTAAAAGGCGTAAGGGCTAACAGAGGCAGCGTTATTGCCCTTATCATGAACATGAACATGTGGAATGCAGGCTTTGATAAACCCAATGCAATCAAGTACTACCAGGAAACCGCAGATCTTGGGCAGGAATTGATTAAGAGCAATGCTTTCAGGTTACTACCTATAAACGAGTGGGCTACAGTTATCAAAGGACGGTCGGACGAGAGCTTGTTTGAATTTTACCGCAGTATTAACTATGGCGATCAGAACACCAACGTTGCTCCTATTGGCGATATGTTTCTGCACTATCCTTATAAAAGGCCTGAATATACACACCGCATAAGCTTTGCCTATTTCAGGGCCGAGTACATGCAAAAACTATACCCGGGCACTGCCGATAAGCGCGCTACTATATGGTTTAACTCCGATATCTATGCTGATAACGGAAAATTCATGATGCTAAAATTTGCCCAAAACTCGTTCGCAACCGGCGAAGAAGATGCCAACCCCGATAACACCTTCATGATATTCAGGTATGCAGGTGAAATACTGCTATGTGCAGAGGCGCTGGCCGAATTGGGGCAGGATGATCAGGCAATTGCCCTGGTAAATAAAGTGAGGGACAGGGCCGAAGCATCACGCTATGCAGGCGGCGGCGGTCAGGACCTGAAGGATTTCATTTTCCTGGAAAGATCAAGGGAACTAATGGGTGAAGGGCACCATTACTTTGACCTGGTACGTACCCGCAGGATCATGAATAGCGAGTGGTCATACAATGTGTTGACACTTGACAAATTTAACCGGGGAGCATGGACCTGGCCAATCAGTAGTAACGCGCTGGCTAATAACCCCTTTATGTCATTAAACATGTACTGGGTTAACGGAGGTAATTAACCTATTCCTAAAAAGTAATGATAAGAGATATGAAAAATATAATTATTGTTTTAGCCGGGTTATTACTGGTGCTTACCGGCTGTAAACGCGACGAGTATTATAAAGACGGCGGTAAGGCTAATGCCGATTACCCCGCCGATATGCTTCAATATTTACAAGATAAAGCAGTACCGTTTGATACCATTGCCCAGATCGTAAAGCTGGCCGGTATGGAAGAAACATTCCGCAAGAGTGACTTTACCTTTTTTGCACCCGATGATGATGTTATCAAAAGAACCATAGGCAACAACAAAACCAGGGGCTCTTTAAATAAATTTTTGTTTGATGCCGGGCGTGACACTGTGAAAAAGCTATCAGATATCGACTCTGCCATATGGAAAAAATACCTGCAACGGTATATGTTCAAGGGTATTAACCGCCTTAAAGATTATCCGCAAATAGATAATGACCTGCAAAATCAATATCCGGGAGCACTTTATTATTCCTATAGTGGCGACGTAGTAAACATTGGCGTAATATATGGCGACGCCAATAACATCAAATATATTGGCCCGCGTACACTGCAAATTAGTTATATCTATGACATTAATAATGCGCAAAACGCGGTTTTCCGTAATAAAATCTCCTCTTCAGATATTAAACCCAAGAATGGTATAGTGCATACCCTGCAGTATAACGAAGCCTATTTTGGGTTCAGCCAGGATGACTTTTACCAGGAAATATACTTTGCAGGTCTTCACCCTTCCGAGTAAAACATTATTAACAATATTCTTTCAATAGTAACGAATTGAAATATGAGAAGAATTAACCATATCATCACGTTTATCCTGCTTTTACTTACAATAGAAGCTTGCAAGAAGGATAAAACAATTTATTCTGATCCCTATGGGGATGGAAAGCCACCATTGGGCGTCACCTTAAGCCGCGACGCGATACCTGCACCGGCAAACGGAGCGGTAGGTACTGAGGTAACGTTTAAAGCCACAGGCTTGGTCCCTTATAAAGATAAAATAAAGTTCATGTTTAACGGCGAACCCGGTCAGGTCATTGAAGTAACAGAATCAACCATTAAAGTTAAGGTGCCCCCATTCGGGAGTACAGGTATTACCTCAATTGCCATTGATGACCAATTAGTACTCGGACCGCTTTTTAAAGTGTCGGGCTTAATTAATATCGATCCTTCCTTTAGGGCTACAGCCGGAGCAAATAACTTTGTAAACCAGGTGTATCCCCTTGCCGATGGCCGGAACCTGGTACTGGGCTGGTTTACCAACTATGATAACAAGGGTATCATCACGCCACTTAACCGCATAGTAAGAACATCTGCCGATGGCGAGTTTGACCGCACTTTCCGGACAGGCAAAGCAGCAAACGGATCATTATCAAGGGTTATTGAACTTGGTGGAAAATACGTTATTGCGGGTGGCTTCAGCGGTTACAATCAGCGTACAGAAAACATCAGCAACATCACCACTTTAAATGTTGATGGCAGTATTGATACCATTGGCGTGAAAACCTACAGGCGCCCCTCACAAACAGATACAACCAAATACTTTCCACGGTTTAATGGTGGCACTAATGACTATATAAGTAAAGTATATAAGCATCAGAACAAAATACTGGCAACCGGAAGTTTCAGATACTATGTACGCAGGGTTTATACTGAACATAATCATGATTTTAGCCGTGATACGGTGATCCTGGACAGTACGGAGATCAGGCAGGTAGCCCGTTTTAACCTGGATGGCTCACTGGATAAAACGTATCGTTTCAACATAGCAACCAATAAAGGCCTGCCTTCGGCAAATGGCCCCGTTGACTCCTACATGCATACCGATGCTGACCAGCTGGAAAAACTGGTGCTTTTTGGAAGCTTTACCACCTTTGACTCCAAAGCCGCGGGTCGCCTGGTTCGCTTAAGTGCCGATGGAACTATTGACGACTCCTTTAAAACAGGTACGGGTACCGATAACAGTATCTCGTCCTTAACATACAACCCGGTAACCAAAAAGTATCTGATAACAGGGATCTTCAGAACATATAATGGCAAAACGGCCATTAGCATAGCGCTGGTTAACCTGGATGGCAGTCTTGATCAAACTTTTGTAGCTAAAACATTTGAAGGAGGCTATCCCGGTTTTGCCCGCCAGCTTAATGACGGACTGGTGGTAGTTAGCGGCAGCTTTAAAAAATATGACAATGTTACCCGTAATGGCTTTATGGTACTGAATACCAAAGGCGAACTTGCCGGTAATTACAATACCACCGGGCCATTCTCAGGTACCCTGTCTGACATTATTGAAACTAAATCGACAGATGGCAAACGGGCTTTATTGCTGATTGGCGGCTTTGACCGTTTTGATAACATTCAGGTCAGCAATATCATTCGCGTAACCATTGAATAAATTTTTAAGAGACCCTATAATCTATAAAGAAATGCAGAACAGGAAAAAATACAAACAGGTCATCTTTTCAATTATCTGTGCATTAGCTGTTGCTACAATATCATGTAATAAGGATTTTGTGCGCACGCTGCCCGATAAAAATTATACCGATACAGCCAAAGCAACATCCGGCGAACGTAAGGTTTTGTACCTGATTGTTGACGGGGCAAGAGGTTCATCGGTCAATAGCGCTAATGTGCCTAATATTAAAGCTTTACTGCCCAATTCAATTTACAGCTGGGTTGCTTTGAGCGATCCGGATTCGACCCGTGATGTAAGCAACTGGGCCAATATGCTAACCGGTGTGAAGAAAGAAAAACACAAGATCTTATCGGATGATTTTACCGGGAACAACCTGGCAACTTACCCGGTATTTTTTGAAAGGATAAAAGAAGAAAAACCAAATGCCAAAATCGTTTCATTTGCTTCATCAGTTATTTTCAAAAACAAGTTAACGCAGGGTGCTGCTGTGAGCGAGTTATATGATACAGACGAGCAAATTAAAACCGCTGTAGTTAATGACCTGAATACAGATACGGCCCAATTGATAGTTGGCCATTTTAATGATATCAAAGAAGCCGGTGCCAAATATGGATTTGATAATTCTTCGTCGCAGTATAAAGCCTCCATTGAAAAGTTTGACGGCTACGTAGGCGAGATTGTCAATGCCCTGAAAAAAAGGAAAAACTACGCCAATGAAGACTGGCTGGTGGTGATTGCATCAAGCGGCGGTGGTAAATTTAATATCCCGGCTAATGAAAATGATAATACCGTTTTCAGCAATACTGCCGCCAATACATTTACTATTTATTACAATCCAAAATATAAACAAAGGGTAATAGGCAAACCATTTACCGGCAACAGGTACTTGGGACGTACGGTGCGTCTGAAAGACACTGGTATAAGGGCCGAAATTGATACCGCTGATATTTTTAACATCGATGACACTACTAAGTTCACCATTGAGCTAAAGGTTAAGAAAAATGAGGATAAATTCTTTTGGCCAAGTATCCTGGGTAAAAGACCGGAATGGTCAGCAGGTCATCCCGGAGTTGGCTGGGTAATTTACCTCGAAGATGCTTACTGGTATTTTGAATATAGGGGCACAAAGGATAATGATTATCATCAATGCCGCGGCGGCGACCTTCAAAAAGGCAGATGGCAAAACCTTTCTGTTAAATGTGAGATACGGGCAGGCAAACGATATATCAGAACCTACACCGACGGGGTTTTTAATAATGAGTTGGAAATAACTGCCTCCGGGAGTCTCAGCAACAATAGCAAGCTAAAACTGGGTTATTTAAATGGTAACGGGCATGGTACGCCAGATGTGTATGTAACAGATATCAGATTTTTCAAGGTTGATGTGCCCGATGCTGTGATAGGAAATTATGCCTGCGAAACATCTATCAGCGAAGGCCACCCTTACTACACCTTCTTAGCGGCTTACTGGCCGGGCACAGACGGCCAGGGCGACAGGATCAGGGACGTAGGCCCGCAGGCCCGCGACTTTAAATTAAAAGGCAATTACCAGTGGGAAGATTTTAATGACCTGATCTGTCCGCCGCCTGCAGGAGCGCTTGCCCAGTTTGTTCCGCAAACGGCTGATATCCCGGCACAGATCATAAACTGGTTCAGGATACCTAATAGGCAGGCCTGGGGGCTTGACGGCCGCGTTTGGCTTGATCAATAGATGTTAACCATTACAAACTAAATTATTTGATGATGAAAAAATACAGATATGTTCTGCTTATCGGATTAATGATCCTGGTAGCGGCCGCCTGCAAAAACAACGCTCTTGACGATCTGAAACCAATTCAAAATACCGACAGGAATATTTCCGGCGCGGGAGCCAATATAGGAGATGTAAGTACCGGTAACGAAATAGTTAAAGTGCCATTTAAAATATCCTTATCAGGCCCGGCAACTAAAGCATTTCAGGTGGGTATAACGTTTAACAATGATACCGTAACCCAATTGATAGCAAATGGTACCCTTAAAAATACAGTCGTACTGCCTGCCGGGGCAATTGATTACCCCGGTGTTATCAACGTATCATTTGGGGCAGATACCGCGACATCAGTTGCAAGTATCAGGTTATCAGCCATAGAAGCTAATTATGGCAAAAATGTAGCCTTTGCCTTTAAACTTACCGATCCGGGCAAGGGCAACCAGATCAAAGGATCACAATCAAATATCCTGGTGGTGCTTGATACCAAAAAGCTTATTAAAGAAAGCGATATCCATTACGTGTCGCTTTTAAATGGCGGAGGTATTATGGATGTTGATTATCAAAAAAACTATACAACATCGCCTGCAGGTATCACCATTCCGCTAACTGTAAACCTGGCAGGTGTACCGGCAGGAGCGTTCAATGTTAGTGTAAAATTGAACATGGATACGATAACCGATCTGGTAAGCAAAAAAGTGCTGCCTGATAACACCATCGCGCTTAACGCCGATCAGTTTTCTATCGATACCATGATCAGGGTAAACTCCAATGCCAGTACCGCGGTTATTCGTTTATCAATAGGCTGGCCGGTTTTTGATGCAAACATTGCTGCCAATAAACGCTTTGGCTTTGTAGTAAGTTTGGTCAATCCGTCAAAACACATCCTGCATCCAACAAACAGCAAACTGATCGTATTGGTACAACCCGAGGTTAACCTTGATAATAACTCGTACATAACCGGCAACGGAACTGGTTTAAAAGCAGAATATTTCTCCAATAATCAGCAGCTTGATTTTGATGGCAGGAAGCCTGATCTGGTACAAATAGAACCCACTATTGACTGGCCTAATGATGGCGTTTGGCAAGCTGCTATACCAAGTATTAGTCATGATAATTTCTCAACAAGGTGGACCGGTGAGTTTCTTGCCCCCGTTCGAGGCGAGTACGTATTCTGGCAAAATGAATGGGACGACGGATCAAGATTATATATAGACGGCAAGGCCATTATCAATGATTTCACCACCGAGTGGGATAAGGACAGCCGTACAGCCAAAATATTCCTGGAGCGCGGAAAACGCTATAAAATAGAAGCTGATCATCGTGAGAATGTAGGCGGTCAGCGCGCCCGGTTAACTTTTGAGGTACCATCTGCCGGTATCAATGGAAGAAGGATAATACCGCAAAGCCAGCTATTTCCGGCCCCTTAAGCTACTAACAGATTAATGAAAACAAGGACATGAAAAAGATTTTGCATATTATATCGGTATTCTCAACAGTAGTCCTGTTGTTTGCCGGGTGTAAAAAAGATAAACCTGCACCGCAACCCGAACCGGATGAGCCCAAACCCATTGCAGGTTTTACAGTAGCACGAACAGATAGTGTTGATTTTTTGAGTTATCAGTTCACCAGTACATCCATTAATTACAAAGATATCCTATGGCAGTTTGGCGACGATAGCACATCGGCCGAAAAAGCACCTAAGCACAGGTATGCCTTTGATGGTTTGTATCATGTAACGTTAACAGCCAGAAATTCGCAGGGATATTCGGCTGCCCGCGAAATAATATTGAACGTTGCCGATCCAAACTTTGACCGCACCAAAGTTGGTGAAAGCTATTTTGCTACCATAGGCGGTACATTTACCGTATCACGTGATAATGGCGGCGGCCCAAATGCAAATGAGGGCTCACTAAAAGTGGTTGACGGCGACCCGAATACCAAATTTTTCCAATCGGGGTTCTCCGGCGACCTGGTGATGAAATATGAGCTTAAAACGCCCGCTGTTGCAGGAGCATATACCATGACATCGGCAAATGACTCGCCCGATCGTGATCCGAAAGGATGGATCCTTCAGGGCTCCGAGGATGGCATACGCTGGATAAACCTGCACAGCAAAAACAACGAAGTTTTCGCCAACCGCTTTCAGCGGATCCTGTACCACTTTAATAATAATGTGGCTTACAAGTTTTACAGGCTAAGCATCAAGGTTAATAATGGCAGCCGTGATTTCCAGATGGCTGAATGGACAGTTAATAAAAAGCAACCATAAAGACCGTTTGAATCACAAAAGTAGTATTGCGTATTCCGATAAACAAAAAGCCGACTGAAAAATCGGCTTTTTGTTTATCTCTTATTCTTCATTTAAGTCGATCAAAATTCTAAAGGGTGTGTAACCAAATTGCTTCGTTTTAAGTCTTGTAGTAAAAACAGATATGCGCTACATTCTCCTGCTACTACTTGTTTGCTTTTGCGTTAAACTATCCCGGGCCCAGTCCGGTATCTACAAACAAATCGACTCTATTATGCACACAGCTAATGAGCGGGGTATATTCAATGGCAATATCCTGGTGGCGCAAAAAGGCAAGGTTATTTATCAGCGCTCCTGGGGATATGCCGATGGCAGCAGGACAAAAATGCTTACGCCCGACATCCGTTTTGACATCGGTTCGATAAGCAAAGAATTCAACGGCGTAGGGATCATGATCTTAAAGGAACGTGGCCTGCTTGGCCTGGATGATCCGATCAGTAAATTTTTACCGGATTTACCCGCCTGGTCGGCCAAAGTCAAGGTCAGGAACCTGATCAATTATACGAGCGGTATCCCACCCTTTGAAGTCAGCTCACCGGAGGTTGACAGTGTGATCCAGGCTAACCTGATGTCGTTGAAAGCGCTTAGGTTTGAACCGGGCACAGCATACATCTACAACCATTACAATGTATTCCTGCAGATGCGCATCATCGAAAAACTAAGCGGCATGCCTTACCGGGATTTTATTAAAAATAATATCCTGATTCCCTGTGGCATGACCTCATCAGCAATTGATTACTCCTTAAATTCAGAAGATGTAGCAAAGGCATTTGACAGCGAATACCACGCAACACCCTATCCCCCATACATGACCGGCTGGATTCGATTGCCTGTAACAGACCTGTACAAATGGGTCGAATGCATTAACAGTTATAAAGTGATCTCCAAGGCATCGGTAAATGAACTGGCGATTAACTTTCCGGGGGGCGAAAGCAGCCTGGGAACATCAGGGATAGAGGATGGCGAGTTAATATGGCACCAGCACCAGGGATCTAACTACAATTACGAAGCCCTTTACTACAGTAACTTAAAAGATCAGGTAACCATTGTGATGATGACCAACAACCAGCAAATGAAAGTTTACGGGATTAAGTTCGCTATATTAGCAGCCCTGAAAGGCGAACCTGTTATAGTGCCGAAAAAATCACTTTACCTTGAAATAAGGACTAAGGTACTCGCTGATCCTGATCAGGGGCTTGCTTTATACCGGGACCTGAAAGCCAACCATCCGGATAAATATGATTTTTCCTCAGAGATTCCTGACCTGATCAGCACCGGTAAATATTTGCAGCGACGGAATAAATTGGATGACGCGGTTAAAGTATTCACGGTTGCTGTTGGTTTAAATGGCAAAGCTGCGGATATGTCATATGGCTATGAACTAATCGGCGAATGTTATTTCAAAAAAGGCGACAGGGTTCGCGCTGCAGAAAACTATACAAAGGCACTGGAGATCGATCCTAAAAATAAGAATGCAGCGGGTATACTGGCAACGCTTAAACAATAAGATAATCCTGCAATGGCCTTCTTACCCCCCTTTCCCGTTTAATTTCCTCTATCCAAATTCCACATCTTTAAACTTTTTGCTACAGCTGCACCCTCCGAAAACAAAGCTAAACCAGTAGCGTCTTTATCAGGATAGATCATGGTTGAGATCACTTTTTCACCATCGTTACCAAACACTTCCAATGATGACCTGTCAAGTAATACCTTAATTTTAACAATGCCGTTTACCGCTTTCATGGGAGCCGTTTGTATCAAATTTTCCGGCGACTTATTATTTTTTTCTGAACCCGTGCAGTCGACGTAAAGCTGTTGCTTTTCTGCATCATAACCTACTGTTACTTTTTTATCCGTCCCGGCTTTTGCGGCAACGTTAAAACCTACCTTCTTGGCATTCCTGGTGTCAAACTCCGCATCAATCCAATAAGCATTTCCATCTCCCGGTAATTTTAACCCGACACCGTTTATATCGATATTCTTTTTCTCAATAACCTTTCCTGTAGCATACTTATGCAGCGCCCCGGTTACAAATACAGAAGGCAATTGATTAAGAACCAAGCCATCGTTTGTAGTTTTTAGCGAAAGATCATGCGGAACAGACATTTGCCCTTTCCATGGGTAGGTTTCCTGGCGGCCATTTTGCAGCCACCCTAAAAGTATCTTTTTATTTTCCGGGGCATCCCGCCAGGCTATCGCAGCATAAAAAGCATCACCATAGTCAACTTTTAATACTTTATTACTTTCGTTAACACTTTCGAATGTAGTACCATCAAAATCACCAACAAAGTATTGGATCAGCGGGCCATGCTCGCCCCCTGAAGAAACAAAAAGTACCCATTTGATATTCGCAGGATTACCGTCAACTACAAGGGGCAACAACGAAGGGCATTCCCAGCCATTTTTTGTAAAGCCTGCCGGGCCAAAGTCGCTCAGTTTATTCCAGTCCTTTAAGTTCTTTGAGCCGTAAAACCGAACCATATGATCGTCAACCATCGATACAGTCATGATCCATTGCTGCGTTGGCTGATACCAGAAAACGTTAGGATCACGAAAGTCATGCATATTAAGATCAATAACCGGGTTGTGCAGATATTGCTTATAGCTTAAGCCGCCATCGTTGCTGTATGCAATAAACTGCGATTCCTTTTTCTGCTTAGGCTGATCGGCTGTAAAAATGGCTACCAGCGGCGGTTTGCCATTGATGCCGAACCCGCTGGTATTGCTTTTATCCAATACAACAGAGCCCGAATAGATCCAGGTAGTGGTATCTTTTGTAATAACCTCAGGAATGGCAACAGGAAGATGTTTCCAGGCAATAAGGTCTTTACTTGTGGCATGCCCCCAGCTCATGTGCCCCCATTTATTTTCAAATGGATTATGCTGATAATATAAATTAAACTCCCCATTTAAAAATACCAAGCCGTTTGGATCGTTAGTCCAGTTTGCCGGTGGCGTAAAATGGTATGCAGGTCGCCAATGCGGCGTAGGTACGGCCTTTTCCTGGGCAAGTACGTTACCGGCAAGGGCAATTAAGCCGATGCTCAACAGTTTAATCTTAATCATGTGTTACAGGTATGATCTTTAGGTTTCTGGTAAGAGCGAAATTTGTGAGATGTCAACCGGCCATTAAAATGTAAATCAAAAGCAAAATGGCTAAATCGTTCTCAAGGCTAAAAATGCATGTTTTAATCAAAAATTAAAAATCATTTGTGATTAAAACTTTTGCGATAGTGTATTTTCTAACTATGTAACAAGCGGCTGTAACTGCAAATGATTTGACACCTAAAATATATAGTAAACAGAGTATCAATAAGTTTCAACATTGTCTATAGGTGTACTGTCTCTGTCAGTATTTATAAACCTATAATTTACTTAAAATGAAAACAAAACTTTACGTAGCCGTACTGGCTATGCTTCCCTGCGCGTTATTTTCATGCAGGAAGGGTGCTACCAACATTAATCAGTCACAATTGCAGGTTAGCTCACCAAATGCGGGCACGGCACGCCTCGCTACCCAGGCTACCACTTTTGCACATCCGGGACTGCTGCACAACGCTGCGGATTTCACCAGGATGATCAGTAAGGTCAATTCAAACACGCAACCGCAAAAATCAGGCTGGGACACACTTGTGGCCAATTCACATTCTTCGTCAACCTATGCCATGAAAGGGCCTGTGGCAATTGTTTACCGGGGCAGCGGATCGCCGGAAAACTATTCAAAACTTTATAATGATATCGCTGCAGCTTATCAAAATGCGCTGCGTTGGAAAATAGCAGGCACTACGGCTAACGCAGATAAAGCTGTCCAGATCATGAATGCATGGTCCTCCACCCTAACCTCCATTCAGGGTTCGGCAGATCGTTTTCTTGCAGCCGGTATTTATGGCTATGAATTTGCAAACGCAGCCGAAATTATGCGTTCGTACAGCGGATGGGCAGCTGCCGATTTTACCCAATTCAAGAATATGATGCTGAACGTGTTTTACCCGGTAAATCATGATTTTCTTACCAATCATAACGGTGCCTGCATTACCAATTACTGGGCTAACTGGGATGCCTGCAATATGGCCAGCATACTTGCTATTGGTGTATTATGTGATGACACCGCTAAGTTTAATGAAGCAATTGCCTATTTCAAAAGCGGGGCCGGCAATGGTGCTTACGGCCATGTAGCACCATTTGCTTATACAGATCAGGGCGGTATTGCCCAATGTCAGGAAAGCGGCCGCGATCAGGGCCACAGCTGTTTGGATGTATCTCTTTATGGAGCTATTTGTCAAATGGCTTTTAACCAGGGACAGGACCTTTTTGCTTACAATCCCTGGAATGATGTGCGCCCCCGCATTCAGGGTATGTGTGAGTACGTAGCCTCATACAATCTGAACAATACGGTTCCTTTTACTACTTATAACTGGGGTAATGGCACCAACTGTACAGCACAATCGCAAACGGTTATCTCAGCGTCGGGCCGCGGCGACCGCCGGCCAAGCTGGGAGCTGCTCTACGCACATTATGTACAATTACGCGGACTAAGCTCTCCCAATATTGCCGCTTATGCTGCCAGCATGCGTCCCGAAGGCGGCGGCGGCAACTATGGCACTACAAGTGGCGGCTATGATCAGCTGGGCTTTGGCACATTAACCTATCTCCGATAAAACCCAGACACCGGCAGAGACAGTAATACTACTCAACCCCGTGTTAACAGGGTTGAGTAGTATTACATCTATTAAATAAGTACTGCACTCAGAAAATTTCGGCGCGATCATATCCGGCATAACACAAAAAAATAAATAATTTATTTTTATATATTAATATACTAATTTTCAATAAATTAACACAATGAATACCTAAACCC
Organism: Mucilaginibacter sp. A5337; assembly: GCF_059690695.1. NCBI lineage: Bacteria > Pseudomonadati > Bacteroidota > Sphingobacteriia > Sphingobacteriales > Sphingobacteriaceae > Mucilaginibacter > Mucilaginibacter sp. A5337. Next base: position 52,921 of record NZ_JCAWEC010000006.1, read on the forward strand.
ATTTTATGAAAAATATTGCATTGGCCATGTCTGGCGGAGGGTACCGGGCAGCGGCATTTTCTCTTGGTGCTTTATCTTATCTGAACAATACCGGGTATGATAATAGCACCCTGTTACAAAACGTAACGTTCATGAGTTCAACATCTGGCGGCAGTATTACCAATATTGCCTACAGTGCAGGAGTATGCCGGGGCGATTCTTTTTCAACCATCTATCATCGGCTATTAAATGCTATCGACGGCGAAAAAGTAATTAAAAGGGCCTTTGAGATCCTTAATCATGACGCTGCCTGGCAAACCCGACCAGATAAAAGCCGGAACCTGATCAATGCCTTTTCCATGGCCTATGACGAATTACTTTATCCCGATCAATATTTTAAGCTGTATACTGATCACCTGGGTAAAACACATCTTGAAGAGATCTGCGTAAATTCTACCGAATTTGCCAACGGGTTAAGTTTTCGCTTTCAATCCCAGCACCCGACCCTTAATAACGGGAAGGTTGGTAACGGCTATATTTATTTCAATGATCTGGATGCGGCCTGGCGTTTAAAGCTGTCGGATATCCTGGCAAGCTCCTCTTGTTTTCCCGGTGGTTTTGAGCCGCTGATCTTCCCGGAAGATTTTACCCATGCCGGCCTCAAACCAGAAGAGCTAAATGAGGCAATAAACTTCAAGAACAATCCTTTTACTACCGATGAAAAACCAGACGACATTTTTGGGGACGACGATTTCAAAGACAATCCCAAGCGTTTCGGCCTGATGGACGGTGGTATTGCCGATAACCAGGCCATCGACAGCATCCTGCTTGCCAACCAGCGCCGCAAGGAAAAATCCCGTCCTCCGTTTGATCTGTTGCTGATCACCGATGTAACGAGCTACTTGATTGACAGCTATACCCTTCCACTGGAAAAAAAGAGCATCCCCGGCAAAGCCACGATTAACGGTATTACCTGGTCGCTGTTTATCCTGGGCCTCCTGTTTCCTATAATGATCCTGATATCCCTCTTTGCAGGCTGGCACCGGTGGATGTACCTGCTTTTTATTCCATCATTACTGGCACTGGTAAGCTGGCTTGCCATTCAGGTCAGACTCCTGATAACCCGTATAAGTGCCAACCGCGAACGATCGACCTGGAGCCTGATGCTGCTAAGTTATGCGGAATATTTTTTAAAACTCCGCCTGAGTGCCCTTATCCAGATGCTTACTGCCCGCTTAAAATCAGTGTTGATGATCACCTCTGATATTTACCTCAAACAAATCAGGGCGCATTATTATAGCCAGCTTTATGCCGATCCGGCAACGCATTACCTGGTTGTCAGCAACGCTATCTATGACCTGAGCATGGTAAAGCAAAAAGCCGCAATCGTAATTCCTGTTATACAGCAGAAAACAACCAATCCGGATGATGAAGCCGCCGAACAGCAACTTGATAAAGGGGCCCCACCTTCGGCTGCGCTGATCGGTATTGCAGAAAAAGCCCGAATGATGGCTACTACCCTCTGGTTCGATAAATATCAGCGTAAAGACAATAGCAAAGCAGCCGTTGTGGCAACCGGCCAGTTTACAACCTGCTATAATTTATTGAAGCACCTTTATGCAAAACAACAGCGTGTGAAATTGCAGGACATTAAGCAACCGGCAACAGAGCCAACGGAAACATGGACTACCGCCGATACACAACTTAAAGTAACCATGGAAGCCGACTGGAAGAGGTTTAATGAAGACCCTTTTTGGCTTTATAACCAGGAAGGCACTTCCGAGCCCGGTTTCAGGCCCTTAATGGCTGTAGCTGAAAAACAACGGTTTAAAGTGATCAATAAGTAGTTACGATCATACCCCCTCCCGGCCTACCGTGTACCCACATCTTTTAATTATTATGATGAATTAAAAGAAGATATCATTTCAATGAACCTGCTGGGGAACGTGCGGATGGTGAGGAGAAATCTTATACATCCGGCTCTAAACTATGTAAAGCGACTTAACAGGGTGTATAAGATTTCTCTTTCGCTCCAATGCTTAGCCCTGCCCATGCTCTATCGAAATAATATTTTTTATTTAAAACTTATGGTTACACAGCAGCCCTCCGACGGTTTTTCCCCGGTGGCCAAATGAAATCGAAACAAACATCTTATTATTTGCCTTTAAGCAGCCGGTAAGCTCAAATAAAATGTGGTGCCTATGCCCATTGTTGTTTCAAACCATATTTTGCCATTGGCATTTTCGATGGAGTTTTTGATGAATGCCAAACCTAAACCTGTTCCGGAACTTTTGGTGGTAAAGTTTGGCTCAAAGATCTTTTCGCGCATGTCTTCGGGGATCCCGTTCCCATTATCTTTAATAGTGAGCAGTATGTTTTTGCTGGTTACCAGGAAATTAATATCTATGATACATTTCCTATCAGGAGGGGTAGCTTCAATAGCATTTTTTAACAGGTTGTTAAAACAGCGCAACAACTGATCGCGATCGGCATTGATAGTAAAAGTGCTTTCGGGCTGCTGGTAAGTAATCTGCACGTTATCCATTTGCTTGAAAATGGTAACCGCCTGGTTCAGCACATCAAAAATATTGAGCTGCTCAATGCGGGTATCGGGCATTTTGGCAAATGCCGAAAACTCTGAAGCTATTGACGACAGGCTTTCAATCTGCTCAACAAATGATTTGCTGAAACGTTCAAACTTCTGATCAAACCTAGGGTCTTTATCTTTCCACGACTTATCAAGCAGTTGCAAGCCCAGTTTTAAAGGCGTTAGCGGATTTTTAATTTCATGAGCAACCTGCTTGGCCATTTCGCGCCAGGCGCTTTCACGTTCAGATTGCGCCAGGCGCTGCGCACTGTTCTCCAACGCCGATATCATTTTATTATACTCTTTAACCAATGCCCCGATCTCATCATCGCGCGACCATTTAATATGCTCGTTCTTTTTACCGTAGATGGTTTTGCTGAGACTTTGCTGTATAAAGTTTAACGGCGCAGTTATCTGCCGGGCTATAATGATAGCAAACAAGCCTATGGCAATGAATACTATAGCGTAAACATTTATCATTACGTTAAGTAACGAGCTTATGCGCTCACGGTAATCCGTTTCATTACTAAAGTAAGGCAGTTGGATATAGGCTACGGTTTTGTTTGATGATGTAAGTGTTATTGGGGCATAGGCAGCTTTATAACTCAACTCGCCTATTTTTTCGTCGTTTACAAATTCGGTTTTTTGCAGTTTACTCAAAAAGATAAATGCACGGGCGTTCATCCGTTTAGCTACCAGGCCGTTTTCATAAATTTTGGGCTGCGTGGTTAACAGAGGAACGCCATTGGTATCAAACACGGTAAGGTCGGTTGCGTAAGTATTAGCAAGCTCATTAAAATGAACCTGGCTCTCTTCATTAATATGCTCAACGTATTGGGTAAAAAGACCGTTTTCAAATGCCGATGCGATACGGGTTATTTTATCCCTGATCATTTTTTCCTGCTGGGTGTGGTACTGGTTACTGATGGATAAAAAGGTAATAAAACCAACAAGCACCAAGGTAACTACCACGGCCAGTATCATCGAGATCTGGATGCGGGTTTTGTACAACACCTTGTCAAAATTTATCCTGAAGTTTATCTTTAGCCCATCTTCGGCGATATTAAAAATCTTGATGCGGGCCCATGACCATTTTAAAGTGATAATAACCGCACTGAATATCAGTATTACAACTAAAAAGAAGGTAAGCGAGGTAACAGCATAATAAAGTGAGTTTTCCTCCCGGCTAACAACAATCAGGTTCCTTTCGCTGGGCTTATATACCAGGTGATTGTATGTTGTAAAGCTTTCGTACCAGGCGGTGCTGTGGTTTTTGGTGGTTTTTTCAGTGTATTTTTTTAGCTCTCCTTTAAATTCACTGTTATCAAGCGAATAAACGTAAGTACCGCGCTGGCTCAGCAGTTTATTATCGCTGTAAAAAGCATATGAGTAATCTTTAAAATCATCTTCGGGGCTTATGTTACCATCAATAAGCAGTTCGGGAAAAGTACCGGATACTTGAAGCGGCTTGGATTTGAGCTCAATTACAATGGTGCCCAATTGCTTATTACTGGTATTTACCGGCAATATTGCAAAATAATTCTGATAGCCAAACGATTCATTTTCGCGGTAAAAATAGTCGGATACCTTAAACGAACTGTATAGTACCAGATCTTTAAATACACTCAGCGAATAATTTTTATCGGCCGATGTAGGTTCTTCATTAGCATCAAATTCATGAACCTTAAACTCGTACTTTGACAAGTACCCATCAAAATAAAGCTTTTGAAAACGGGTTTTAAGGTAATCGCCATTGTGCAGACCGTTGGTAAAATAGCGTACTATGGCAGTATCAGTTATGATTTGATTTTCTACCTTCTTAAAAATGTAATCGGCAGTAGCATCATCCGGAATCTCCAGTTTTTGTACCAGCGCTTTCCTGGTTTCATGCTCTTTTAAATCTTCAAAATGATTAAGCTTAATAGCTGCTATCAGGGCGCAAACAAATACAATCCCTAAAAACGAGGTGGCAAAAAGTTGCTCTTTATAGTATATGAAGTTATAGGCCCTTATCAATACCAGCAACGCCCATAACAGGTAAAACAGTGTAAATTCGTGGTAATAGGTAAATACAACTGTGGTTATGGCAATTCCAAACAAAAACAGGAACAACTGGTGGGTGCGGGGAACATTAAGCTTCAGGCATATGGTTAAAACAATTTCATTAAGCAGGTAAAATATCAAAAAGCTAAAGCACAGCATCAGCACTCCCAGCAAGCTGAACCCGGTTAAACTGAGTACATTATTTACATCAAAATTGATTTTTGAGTTAATAACCAGCCCATAAAACAAACTTAATAATGAAGTTGAAACCACTATAAGAGTTAAAACAGAGACGACAACTATAGTGTAGCCTGTTGTTTTACTTTGCACATTATTTAAAAACCGGCGCCGTTGCCTGTACACAAAGGTTATAAACCAAAAAATAACCAGGATATTGATGCAAAAATCGCCCAGCGAAGGATAAACCAAACTTGAGCCATAAAATATGGGATTGAAAATACTGAGCTTATATGTAAAATCGGGCAGGTTATAATGCAGGTTAACAAACCTGAACAATACAATGTACAAAGCCAGGAAAATGATGGATAGCACTACATACCCTTTTGCTGCTACATAATTGCAGATATTATGCATCAGGATACAAAGCGTAAGGGCCGTCAGGATCCAAAATGAAAGTTCATAGTAAACAAAATCATTATTGGCACCATTATTTTTAAGCTTTACCGAAAACAGGTAATCATTATCACTGCTATGAACTTCGTAAACGTTAATATCCGTAAAATCAGCTATATCGATGTTATCATCGTCCAGCAGATCTTTAGCAAATTTGTTTTGGAGGTATTTGTTCTGGAAGGCATAATTGATTTTTACCGGTATAAAGAAGATAACGGAAAAATCCCCCTCACTTTTCCGGAACGTTTCATAATACCCATTAGGTTGCTGAATAAATGAGTAGCCCTCCTTAATGGTATTTGTACTATCGGGCAACACTTTTATTCCGCTCCAAAAGCTTAATTTGTTGTTGGTTAGGGTTATAAACCAGATACCGTTTTGGGTGGTAAAATCTTCAATAGCATTAATAGCATCCTGCTCATTATTGCGCAGGTTCATCATCTTATTAAAACGCCCCGTGCCGTTAAGCTGCTTATTTATAAAAGTTTCCTTGTTATGGAGATTATTTTCAAGCACCCGGGCAGACTGCACAAGACTGTTCACCGGCGTGTACGTTTTTTGTACAATAATGGCCGTAAGCAGCAAACTAAGCCCTAAAAGGGCAAGCAATAGGCGTATTTTTCCGGATGTAGTCAAGATATTGCTATACTATGGATTTTTTGATTAATACAAGCCTATAACAAAAATAAAAGCCACATGTTGTATGTGGCTTTTAAAAATTATTGCGGTAATGAAGCGCTTGCTGTTATCACGGTTTTATCAACCTTTTTAACAAGCCCCTGCAGCACGTTACCCGGCCCTACTTCGGTAAATGAGGTAGCACCGTCTTCAAGCATATGCATTACGGTTTGGGTCCATCTAACGGCGCCGGTTAACTGGGCTATCAGGTTTTTCTTGATCAACTCAGGATCGGTATATGGTTTGGCATCTATATTTTGATAGATAGGGCATACCGGCGATTTGATTTCGGTAGCCACAATAGCGGCTTCCAGTTCAACCCTTGCCGCTTCCATCAACGGAGAGTGGAATGCGCCACCTACTTTAAGTTTTAAAGCTCGTTTAGCTCCGGCTTCGGTCATCTTAATACAAGCCTCATCAATACCGGCAATTGAGCCTGATATTACCAGTTGTCCCGGGCAATTGTAATTAGCAGGAACAACTACTTCACTTATACGCTCACAAATATCTTCTACAGTAAAATCATCCAGTCCTAAAATAGCTGCCATGGTTGATGGCTGTATTTCACAGGCTTTCTGCATGGCATTAGCACGTGCGGCTACTAAACGTAAACCATCCTCAAATGATAAAGCACCTGCGGCAACCAGGGCCGAAAATTCGCCTAATGAATGGCCTGCAACCATTTCCGGTTGAAAGTCATCGCCCAAAACTGTAGCCAAAATAGTTGAGTGTAAATAGATAGCAGGCTGGGTAACGTTAGTTTGCACTAAATCTTCGGCAGTCCCTTCAAACATTACATCGGTAATGCGGAAACCTAAAATTTCGTTAGCCTTTTCAAACAGCTCACGCGCTTTTTCTGACTGGTCGTACAGGTCCTTGCCCATACCTACAAACTGGGCACCCTGGCCCGGGAAAATATATGCTTTCATTTTGCCCCCTAACCCCCTAAAGGGGGAATATTGTTTTAGTGGTTTATAAATATAATCATTAGCTCCTTACTCCCCCTTTAGGGGGCCGGGGGGCTCTTAACTTAATTTCGAACTTATCAAATTCAAAAACTCAGTCCTGGTTTTCTCTTTCAGGAACTCACCGGTAAAGGCCGATGTTGTGGTTACCGAATTTTGTTTTTGTACGCCACGCATGCTCATACACAAGTGACGGCATTCAATTACCACGCCAACGCCTATCGGGTTCAGGGTTTGCTGAATGCAATCGCGAATTTCGTTGGTTAAACGTTCCTGCACCTGAAGCCGGCGGGCAAACACATCAACCACTCGGGGAATCTTGCTTAAACCCACTACATGCCCGTTAGGGATGTAGGCCACGTGTGCTTTGCCAAAGAAGGGCAGCATGTGGTGCTCGCACATGGAATATACTTCAATGTCTTTCACCACCACCATCTGGCTGTAATCTTCCTTAAACTTGGCCGAGTTCAGGATCTCTTCGGCATTAAGCTCGTAACCGTGGGTTAGGTAAAGCATCGCTTTGGCCACACGCTCGGGAGTTTTCAATAAACCTTCGCGTTCGGCATCTTCGCCTATTTGCTTTAATACGTTGTGATAGTTCCCCTTTAAACTATCAATCCGCTCCTGGTTGTAACGATCTATTTTGATGTATCCGCCGAAATCGTCATCGTCGGTATCCTGGCTAAATTGTGAATCGCTCATTTTATAAAATTAACCGCCAAAATACTCGGCAGAATTATTTTCGGTTTCGTACAGCTTTACCGAGTGCAAAAATACACCCTCGTAAGCTTCAATAGGTCCTTTTAACTGGTTAAAGATCTCAATGCAGAGCAATTCGGTCGACGCCATTTTACCTGCCATAAAATCAACATCTTTATTAATGTTTTTATGGTCAAGCTTTTCAATAACATACTCATTGATAATTATCTTCAGCTCTTTTAAGTCGATAAGATAGCCTGTGGCGTGCGTGACCTCGCCCTTTACAGTTACAAATAGGTTGTAATTGTGACCATGCCAGTTGGGGTTTGCGCATTTGCCAAACACCTCAAAGTTTTTTTCAGCGCTCCATTCCTCACGGTACATCCGGTGAGCGGCATTAAAATGTTCCTTGCGCGTTATATGTATCATCATAACAAAAGTGGGTGCAAATATACAAAACAAAAACAGGTGAGTTGTTTTATATTAGCCGTCAAAATAATGCAATATGCTTATACTCATTGTTGCAGCTACCAAATTTGAAGTTGAGCCATTGGCCAATGCTTTTGGCGGCAAGGTTGATGTACTGATAACCGGCGCGGGCATGGTGCCAACAGCCTTTGGCATGGCCAGGCAACTCAGCAATCATACTTATGACCTGGCGATTAACCTTGGCATTGCAGGCAGTTTCGACCGTAATTTTAATTTAGGAGATGTATTGGAAATTACCGAAGATACCTTTGCCGAACTTGGAGCACAGGATGATGAGGATTTTATCCCTATCAATACTCTCGGTTTCGGCGAAAGCGTTTTTACCCCAACAACATCACTTGACCAGGTTTATCCTAACTTCTTTCTGAAAAAAGCAAAAGCTATTACTGTTAATACGGTCCATGGCCATGAACCAGCTATCCAAAAAATACAGCAATGGTTAAATCCGCAACTGGAAAGTATGGAAGGCGCGGCCTTCTTTTACGCCTGTCGGCAGATGAACATACCGGGCATGCAAATCAGGGCAGTGTCAAATTATGTGGAGAAACGTAACCGGGAGGCCTGGAACATTGGGCTGGCCATTAAAAATCTGAATACATTTGCCATCGACCTGGTGAGCCAGATCATTAACAGTTAATCTACTACCCGCATGAAACTAACGCTCGGATTTTCGCCCTGCCCTAACGATACTTTTATTTTTGACGCCCTCATCCACCATAAAATTGATACCGAAGGCCTGGAGTTTGAAGTATTTTATGATGACGTGGAAACGCTTAACCAAAAGGCTTTCCGCGGCGAGCTTGATATTACCAAGTTAAGCTACCATGCTTTTGCTTACGTCACTGATAAATATGTACTGCTTGATTCGGGGAGTGCATTAGGGTTTGGTGTAGGCCCCATGCTCATTTTTAATCCACCGATAACTCGTTTTATAAATGATGGGGATAAGGAAGTATTCAAGGGAGAATCCGGCACCAGCGAAAAAGTTGATCTGGTCCCCATTGTTTCAAAATCCAAAATTGGGATTCCAGGAAAATATACAACCGCCAATTTCTTACTAAGTCTTGCTTTTCCGGACGCCAATGATAAAACAGAAATTGTTTTTTCTGAAATAGAAAACTCTGTGCTAAACGGAACCATTGATTTTGGATTGATCATCCACGAAAACAGGTTTACTTATCAGGACAGGGGGCTGGCCAAATTAATCGATCTTGGTGACTATTGGGAAAAACGTACCGGCTGCGCTATACCCCTCGGCGGCATTGTAGCTAACCGCAATTTACCACAGGATGTTCAGCATAAAATAAACCGGGTGTTACGCAAATCGGTTGAGTTTGCTTTTGCCAATCCAAAATCGGGCTTAGAGTTTATTAAACAGCACGCCCAGGAAATGAGCGAGGAGGTGATGTACAAGCACATTGAGCTTTATGTAAACCAGTACTCAGTTGAGTTGGGCGAAGAAGGTCGTAAAGCTATTAACCTGATGTTTGATACTGCTTTAGAAAAAGGTATTATACCGGAGATAAAATATAGGATATTTTTGACTGATTAAGATGACAGCAGAATTTAATCTGCTATAAAAAACAAAAAGGACACACTTCAAAAATGCGTCCTTTTCTTATTTTATCCCATCAATTATCAATACAATAAAGCATCATACGGATACCGTTCAGTATGTATAGCTTTCACTTCTTTATACAACAATGCCCTAAACTCTTCCACATTTTCTTTTTTAGTTGCCGAGATAAATATAGCAGGAGCATTATTTTTAGCCATCCAGCTTTGTTTAAAATCTTCCAGCGTTAATGGTTCTTCTTGCTGTGGTAGCAAGTGTTCTTCGGGTTTAAATGCATCTATCTTATTAAATACAGTAATGATACGTTTATCAATCGCACCTATATCTTTCAGGGTTTCGTTAACGGTACGGATCTGATCTTCAAAATTAGGGTGTGAAATATCCACCACATGGATCAGGATATCCGCTTCACGGGTTTCATCAAGTGTTGATTTAAAACACTCAACCAAATGGTGAGGCAGCTTACGGATAAACCCTACCGTGTCCGACATCAGGAAGGGCAGGTTTTCTATCACAACTTTCCTTACCGTGGTATCCAGTGTAGCAAACAGCTTATTCTCCGCAAACACCTCCGATTTGGCTATCATGTTCATGATAGTTGATTTACCCACGTTGGTATAACCCACCAGTGCCGTACGCACCAGTTGATGGCGGTTTTTACGCTGGGTTTCATTCTGTTTATCTATCTGCCTCAGCTTTTCCTTTAATAACGATATTTTATTCAGAATCAAACGGCGGTCTGTTTCAATTTGCGACTCACCCGGGCCACGCATCCCGATTCCACCTTTCTGACGTTCTAAGTGGGTCCAGAGGCGCGTAAGGCGGGGCAGCAGGTATTGCAATTGGGCCAATTCAACCTGGGTTTTGGCCTGGGCTGTTTGGGCACGACTCGCAAAAATATCCAGGATAAGGTTATTCCGATCAAGGATCTTTACCTGTAGTTCATTCTCAATATTACGCAGTTGCGAGGGCGACAGGCCATCGTCAAAAATAACTATATCAATTTCTTCTTCTTTAACGTATGCTTTAATGTCTTCCAGTTTACCGGAGCCAACAAAAGTTGCCCTGTCCGGGCGCTGTAGTTTTTGGGTGAAATGGGTAACTGTTAATGCACCAGCAGTGCTTGCCAGAAACTCCAGCTCTTCAAGGTGCTCCTTCTCTATTTCGTCGGTTTCATTTGGAGTTATTACACCAACAAGTACAGCTTTTTCCTGCTTCACAGCAGTATCATAAAATTTTTGCTTCATTAATTACAGTATATCAATCAAAGTGCCAATTAAATAAATGTACGTAAACAGCAGTATGAAATGAAATTTTAATGTCAAAATAACATGGTACCGGCTAATTAGTGACATAGATTACATTTTTAGTAAATAGATAAAATGGCTAAAAAATTTCGCTTTTAAATATCCCGGCAATTGTTATTTTTGGTTTGATTAAACCTCATCACGATGAACAGGCCCTTAATGCTGTTTAAATCAGCGCTATTCAGGTTACCGGCTAAAGCCTCAGAAGCCGAAACACAACTTCAATTTTTTTCATTTTACAACTTGAACTTATCGGCACCGGAACGATTACGTATAATTCTGCAACCCGAATGTCCTGAGTAAAATAAAGATAATCTAACGGGCAAAACACCTCGAACATTCAACAAGCATTAAGGATTAATGCTCTATTGACCTACACTCAAACCATCATAGTATAGTTAAACCCTTACAATTAATTTAAATGAATAAGTTATTAACCCTTATCGCAATAGGAGCCTTTGCAACTGCTGCACAAGCACAAGCTCCTGCTATCCCAACCACCAAGGCCTTTGGCAAAGTTGACAAAGCCGACATGGAAATGACAAAATGTGACTTTGAACCAGATGCAAATGCCGAGATACTTTTTGATAAGGGCGATGTATACTTTGACACCCAATACCAGATCATATTTGAACGGCACAAACGAATTAAAGTATTTAATGACCGCGGAAAAGATGCGGCCAACGTACGTATCGAATATCTGAGCTATAATAGATCACAATTTGTTACCGGCGTTGAAGCACAAACTATTAATCTTGAAAACGGCACTATTGTACCGGTGAAAGTCGAAAAGAAACAAATTTTTTCAGAAGAGGTAGATAAATTTCGTTCGGCAATAGTATTCTCATTTCCAAACGTAAAGCCAGGAAGTATTATTGAATTCAAATATCGTTTAACATCCACTAACATTGGCAACTTTCCTGACTGGTACTTTCAAAGCACCATACCAACCCGATATAGTGAGCTAAGCACCAATATACCGGATATTTTAACCTATAAAAATCTGCAAAACCTGCATTATCCATTTGTTGTTGATAAAACTTCTGGTTCCAACACTCACATACAGGCATTAATGAATATACCATCGGTTAAAGAAGAACCATATATGGGGGCGCTTAACGATAACATGGAGCGTATTCTTTTTCAGTTATTAAGTGTACGCTTAACATTCACCCATAGCTATGAGGATACCTGGACCAAGGTTGGCGAAAAGGTGCTGGAATGGGACGATTTTGGCACCCAGCTAAACCGCAAACTTACCGGCGAAGAAACGATTGCGGCCAAAGCCAAAACTTTCAAAACCAACGACGAAAAAATAGCCTATATTTTTAACGAAGTTAAAAATACTATGAAATGGAACGAAAACTATGGTAATTACACAATAGATGGCACAGTTAAAGCATGGGAGAAAAAAGTAGGTAATGCTACCGAAATCAATCTTATACTTTACCATTTGTTGAAAAAAACGGGTATAAACGTTTATCCTATGATGGTAAGCACCCGCAAACACGGGCGTGTAAACCCAGCATATCCAAACTCATACCAGTTTAACAGCACCATAGCTTACATACCGGTAGACAGCGCTAAATACTACGCGCTCGATGCCTCAAACAAATACAACATGTACAACCAAACACCTTCTAACTTTTTAAACTCGTTTGGCTTACTGCTCAACAAGGATGATAAAGTTTACGACATGACCTTTTTACAGCATGTTGAACCCGTGAGGCAGGTAGTACTTATAAATGCCGAAATTAAACCCACCGGTAAAATGACAGGGGCCGCCGACATAAGCAGCTTTGCCTACAACAGGATCAACGCAATTAAAAACTACAAAACAGACGGTGAAAAAAAATATATTGATGAGTTGCGCGGCGGTAACAACAATTTAACTATATCCTCACTAAAAGTAGAGGATATAGATATAGACTCTGTGCCTTTAAGGCAAAACGTAAACTTCAACCTCGACCTCGCCGGTTCGGACGAAAATTATATTTATTTTAACGCTAACCTGTTTACCAACCTTGATAAAAACCCGTTCCTGAACATGAGTCGTACCACTGATATTGATTTCGGTTATCGCGACAATTTTAATATCACCGGCATTTTTAAACTACCGGCAGGCTACAAGGTTGATGCCCTGCCTAAAAGCGTAAGCATGGTAATGCCCGATAAATCGGTAAGCTTTAAACGTATGGTTATCGAGCAGGACGGGCAGGTTATGGTGCGCCTTAATGTTGACCACCAGAAATCAATTTTCTTTAAAGAAGACTACGCTGAGTTTTTTGAGTTTTACAAAAAAATGTACGAGATGCTCAACGAATCGATAGTACTTAAAAAGTCATGATCAATATAATAAATAACCGATATTTTAACAGGTTACCGCTTGTTACGATAGTCCTCTTCCTGTTTGTTTTACATAGCTACGGGCAGGACAAAAAAATCCCGAAAGACTTTTACATTGCCTCAACCATCCCCGATTCGCTAAAAGAAGATGCTAACTCGGTGGTTAGATATTCGAAAGATGAGGTTACAGTAAAAGGCCCCGGCAAAATGATAACTGTTCATCACAGTATAATCACCATTTTAAATGAAAAGGCCGATGATGAGGCAATTTTGCAAATGGGCTACAATAAAAAATATGATAACTACTCGGACATCGAGATGAACATATACAACGCCGCGGGCCAGCAAATAAAACGTTACCATAAAAGCGATATGTATGATGGTTCGGCAGCAAATGATGAAACCATGGTTACCAACGAACGTTTCCTGGCTGTAAGACATGCGATTGCTACCTACCCAACAACCGTAGAGATCAAATATGAAGAAACCGAGAACAGCTTCATAAGCCTTGGCAGCTGGTACCTGCAGGATGGGATGGAACAATCTGTACAAAATAAAATATACAAAGTTATGGTAAACCCATCAATGGGCTTTCGCTATAAAAACAGCAACACCAGTATCAAACCTTTAAAAACCGATACAAATAACTTGCAAACCTACACGTGGCAGGTGCAAAACCTTAAAGCCATAAAAAAAGAAGAGCGGGTATTGGCTTGGAACTTTATGCCCCGGGTAACCTTTGCCGCCAATAGCTTTGACTGCTACGGTTACTCCGGCGATTTTACCAGTTGGCAAGCTTTTGGTAAATGGATAAAATCATTAAATGACGACGTTTGCACCCTCAGCCCCGAACGTGTGGTGCAAATCAAAAAAATGACCGATACTATTAAAACCGATAAAGAAAAAGCCCGGTTCCTTTACAATTACATGCAAAAAAACACCCGCTATGTAAGTATCCAGCTTGGCATTGGCGGATATAAGCCGTTTGCCGCATCATTTGTGGACGAGAAAAAATATGGCGATTGTAAGGCTTTATCAAATTACATGCGCGCCTTGCTTAAAGCTGTAGATATTCCATCAAACTATGCCATCATAAGGGCAGGTTATAATGCAGAACCTGCCGACTATAATTTCCCGGCAAACTCATTTAATCATGCCATTTTGTGCGTTCCTTTTAAAAATGATACCACCTGGCTTGAGTGTACCAGTACAACCGCGCAATTTGGCAAACTTGGCCCCTTTACCGAAAACCGCAACGCCTTATTAATAACTGATGACGGGGGGAAGCTGGTAAATACCCCTCGCAGCACCAAGGAAGATAATGTACTCGATAGCCAGGTACACGTGGTGCTTGATGCCGAAGGCGGCGCCAAGGTGAATATTAAATTTGCAAGCACCGGCGAGTACCGCAGCATTTTTGTTGACAGGCTACCGTATTATAAAGAGGAAGATCAAAAGGAGTACCTTCTTAAGCAGTTTGATATAAAACAACCAGCCGCTTTTGATTACATACCGGCGGATGATAACAACGGAATTAAACATGTAAGTATTGCTATGGATTATGATAAGTTTTGCGATGTAACCACAGGTAACAAACTATTCTATCGTCCGCTTGGTTTTATGCTTTGGGACCTTACTTTACCTGCTGAGCAAAAACGTAAAAACACATATTATTTCAATTCGCCGGTTTCAAAAACATGCGTAACAACTATAGACCTGCCGGCGGGTTTTGAAGTTGAAACCTTGCCAACAAATCAAAGCTTAGAATTCAGTTATGGCACTTATGATGTTAAATATACTTACGATGCTGCCAAAAACCAGATCATCAGCACCGCCAAGTTTAACTTAACCAATCATGTAATCCCTGCTGCCAAATACACCGAGATGCAGGTTTATATGGATGCGATAGCCAAAGCCCAAAATAAAAAGCTGGTGATCCGCCGTAAAGCATAAATTTGCGCCTGATGATATTCAGGCTCGACGAACATTTAATATTTCCAAAGCCCGATCTGGCCGAACCAGACGGGCTTTTGGCTGTTGGCGGCGACCTGAGCACCGAGCGCTTGTTGCTGGCCTATCGAAACGGCATTTTCCCCTGGTATAGTGATGATACCCCGATCCTGTGGTATTCGCCCCATGAGCGTTTTGTATTATATCCCGACGAGTTAAAAGTATCCAAATCCATGCGGCAAGTGTTACGGTCGGACAAATTGAGGGTTACGGTTGATACCTGTTTTAATGAGGTTATAACAGCCTGTTCAACCGCTCCGCGTGAGGGACAGGACGGCACCTGGATAGTGCCTGATATGATAGCTGCCTATAACCGCCTGCACCAGGAAGGTTATGCACACTCTGTTGAGGTATGGCTGGATGATAAGCTGGTCGGCGGCCTTTACGGCGTACACGTTGGTGGCGTTTTTTGCGGCGAAAGTATGTTTAGCCGGGTTAGCAATGCCTCAAAAACCGCGCTCATTTATCTGTGCAATACCGGGCTTTATAAGCTTGTCGACTGTCAGGTACATACTGACCACCTCGAATCGATGGGAGCCAGGATGATATCCCGGGAAGAATACATGGATGTTTTGCTAAATAATTTAGTTTGATTAATTACCTTTGAGCCTATGCAGCAGGCGGTAAATTTAAAGGAGAGAATCATTTTAGGCATCGACCCGGGAACAGCGGTTATGGGTTACGGCCTGCTTAAGGAAACCGGTCCTAAAATTGAGCTGCTGGCTATGGGGGTAGTAAAAATGCCTACCACCGACGATCATATGCTTAAGCTGCAGCGCATCTTCGAAAAAACGGTTGCCCTCATCGATAACTACCACCCCGATTGCCTGGCTATCGAGGCTCCCTTTTATGGTAAAAATATACAGGTGATGCTTAAATTGGGTCGTGCACAGGGCATGGCGATAGCCGCAGCATTATCGCGTAATGTAGAGATCACCGAATATGCTCCCCGTAAAATCAAACAATCCATAACCGGTAACGGCAGCGCTACCAAAGAACAGGTTGCAGCCATGCTGCAAAGCCTGTTAAAATTCAAAGAAACTCCCGATTTTTTGGATGCTACCGATGGTTTGGCGGTTGCCGTTTGTCATTCATTTCAACGGATCCCAACGGGCTCGGGTATTGGTAAGGCAGGTTCTAAAAAATCTTATTCCGGCTGGGATACTTTTGTAAAGGATAATGCCAAACGGGTTGTGAAATAAAATTGCCCGTCAACGTAGAGACGCATAATTGCGTCTCCCGCTTGCAAGCTACGATAGATCATCATACGGCATGTCCTACGGGAGACGCAATTATGCGCCTCTACATCAAAATACTGCATGTTAATCCTGCTGCTACCGCAAGCGTCCTCGCTTGTGGCCCGCGTTTAATGAGCAAACCGCTTGCATAACTCAACATGATGCCCACAAGCGAGGACGCTTGCGGTAGCGATGAAACGCAAATATGCGTCTCTACGTTAAAAATATTTTTTTAAACAACCTGCTTACGGCTTCACCACACTCTTCACATACTTATCCACGCGCCCGTCTTTAATAACGCCCTTCCAGTTTAAGCCGAAACCAAAATCATATTTATTACCCTGTTCATCAACATAGCATTTCATATCATGCGGTACATCTTCAAATTGAGCTTCAACGGCTTTCATATCAACAGGCATCTGTAACGGCAATAATGCCGATGGTTCGGCTTTACCGGTCATGATATCAAGCGAGGCCTGACCTTGCACACCAAAATCAACAACAATGGCGTTGGCATCCTTTTCAAATTCGGCAAACACCATCGGGTTACTCACATTAACAGATACAATAACCGGCTTGCCTTTCATTTTGGCATAGGTATCGGTAACCATAGCTAAATCAGTAACATTAATAGCCGTGCTTGATTTGCCCTTGTATGTCCGGTTGGTAAATTTCTCCAATGGATCGCCGCCTGCTATGCTGGTTGCACGGGCGTCGGTAGCCGTGTACGCACCATATTGCAGGTTAACCGGCACATAACCTGTTCCTCCGTTTTTAGCGTCGGCGCTGTTGTAACCGCCGCCGCTGTTGGGGCTGGCAATAAATACTAATGCATAATCGGCCTCATCAGGATTGTCGGTCACTTTAAAATATTTTTTAACCGTTTCCATATTTACAGGATATTCCAGCTTTTCGGGTGTTTCCATCCCTAAAAAGTTTCTGCCTGCTGGTGTAAATTTCTTTGGCACATACACCGTTTTGCCGCTTTGCAAAGGCAAAATATTAGCCTTGTTTTTCAGCATCACTATCGATTTAAGCTGCGCCTGGTAACCGGCATCCATAAACTCAGGCTTACCCACAACTTGTTTGGAAACTTCAGGTTCCAGGTAAGGGTTTTCGAACAAGCCAGTCCTGAAAATATTGCGCAGCAGCCTCACTGCCGACTGCTCAAATCTTGCCCGCATAAATGCTTCACCATGCTCTTTTACGCCAATCTGGTAGGCCTCAGTAACCGGGGCCACCTCGTTATTACCTCCAAACTGGTCAACACCGGCCATCAGCACTTTGTAATGACGCTGTGCAATAGAAAGCCCTTCAACACCCCATGATTTGCCCGAAAGGAACGAATCAACCGTGGTTTCATCGCCGGTAACCAGCCAATCGGTACATACCACGCCATCATATTTATATTTTTTGCGAAGCAGGTCGTTAATGATATAGGAGTTATAGTTATTGGCTACGTTTTCGTGGTTTTTGGGATCCTGGTTATAGGAAATGGTATAATAAGGCATCACCGCCGCGGCCATACCGGTTTTACCTTGCAGCTTAAATGCACCCTCGGTAAAAGGGATCAGGTGTTGTTTAAAATTATTACCCGGATAAACGGCGTATTTGCCATAAGCATAATGCGCATCACGCCCACCCTCTCCGGCACCACCGCCTGGCCAGTGCTTCACCATAGCATTTACACTGTTGTAACCCCAGCCATTCTTTATTTCCTTTTCAGCTTCTGAAGTCTGGAATCCATCAATATAGGCGCGGGCCATATCGGCAGCTAATTGCGGGTCCTCGCCAAAAGTACCGCTTACACGCGCCCAGCGCGGATCCGTAGCGATATCAACCTGCGGCGAAAGCGCCGTTGAAATACCCAAGGCCCTGTATTCCTGTGCAGCTATATGGCCGAAGTTTTTTACCACTTCAGGATCAAAAGTCGCGGCCAATCCGAGCGATCCCGGCCACATAGAAATAGCCCCTCCTGCACCGGCATTATATTCGGCGGTAGCCACGGTACCATGCCGCGGATCAGAACTGTTATTGTTGGGAATACCCAAACCCAGTCCTTCCACAAAAGCCTGGGCATTGTTATTCCATTGTGCGGCTATTTCCGGGCTTTGCACCGACGTTACCAGTACATGCCTTACATTATCCTTAGCTAAAAATTGTTTTTGCTGATCGGAAAGATCAGAAGCTTTAGCACCACTTTCGGCAAAAACCTTGTTATTATAAGTCCCCGCGAATGGACCACCCGCTGCCGCCGGGATAGGCTGGTGACGGCTGTACAGCATCAGCCCTGCTATTTGCTCAACGCTCATTTTTGAGGCGAGGTCTTTAGCGCGTTCATCAACCGGCAGGCGCCAGTCTTCATATTTATCAAGCTTGCCGTTCCTGTTCAGGTCTTTAAAAGCAAGTCCATCAACAGTTAATATTTTTACGCCGGATGTGGTGGAGTAACCTAAGTTTTGTCCGCCCGCATTGGTTACAAAAGCAATATCGCCTGCTTTTCTTTCTGTCCACTTAGTTTGCGCGACAGCTGCGGTTGCGGGCAGCAGGGCCAGCAGGGTTATCAGTTTAATTGGTTTGGCCATGATCATTCATGATTCGGGTTAAAGAAAAAAAGCCCCTGCAAAAAAATTGCAGAGGCCGGTTGGTTTTACTTTAGTTTCAGTTCGTTTATAGTTTGTTCGGGTACCAGCGCCTTGTTTACTTTTTCAACAGTGATATCTTTAGCGAGGCTAAAAGATGCTGTTTTTTCAATTTTGCGCGATGATGAACCTATTTTCACCTTATAGCTTCCTTCATCGGCTATCCAGGCCTGCCTGTCGGTATAAAACGAGGCCAGGTCTGCTGCTTTAATGGTAAACGTTAACGTTTGCGATTGGCCCGGTGCCAATAGTTTGGTTTTGCCGAAAGCTTTCAGCTCATCCTCTGGTTTGTCCAGATCCTTTTTAGGGGCAGCAAGGTATAACTGCACAACTTCTTTACCTGCAACTTCTCCGGTATTTTTAACAGTCACAGTAGCGGTGATCACGTTTTTGAAAACCTTTGCGCTTAATTTCAGATCGCTGAACTTAAAATTGGTGTACGACAAGCCGTAGCCAAACTCATAAGCCGGGGTAACTTTAGCGGCATCGTAATAACGGTAGCCCACATAAATACCCTCTTCATAAATAACCTGGGTAGGCTTGCCTTCGGGCGTACCAGGGAAATTATTTGCCGATGGCACGTCTTTATAATCGGCAGGGAAAGTGGTTGCCAGTTTACCTGATGGGTTTACTTTACCGCTCAGCACATCGGCAATAGCATTACCGGCTTCCAGTCCAGGCTGCCAGGCTAATAAGATCCCGTCAACCTTATCGCGCCAGGAGGTAACATCAACGACACCACCTACGTTAAGTACAACAATTACCTTTTTGCCTTTTGCATGAAAAGCGTTGGCAACACCGCTGATCAATCCTTTTTCAGCATCGTTCAAATAATAATCGCTTTCCAGTTTGCGGTCGGCGCCTTCACCTGCGTTACGGCCTATCGTGATCAGCGCTTCATCAGCACCATTTGCTTCATCGGCCACAATGGCGTTCACATCCATTTCGGGGATTGGTGCCGGGTGATCGAAGAAGTTTTTAGGTTTTGGCTGTTTGGCCTTCATATCTGTAAGATATGCTTTGTAATTATTTGAAAGCGTTTCCTTCAGCTTAAAGTTGGCATTAGCAAGGCCCTGCATTAATGAAATAGTGTATGCCTTATTCACGTCGCCACTTCCGGTACCTCCTGCAATAATATCATATGAAGTATTACCGAAAACAGCTATCCTTTTACCCGCACCAAAAGGTAGCGCATGATCGTCATTTTTTAGAAGTACCATACCCTGGGCCGCAGCTTCACGGGCCACAGCGGCATGAGCCACCAGGTCCGGTGCATCCGAGTATTTATATTTTTTAAAGGTAGGCGATTGTATAATCACGTTCAGGATGCGCTCCACATTGGCATCAAGCTGTTGTGCACTAAGCTTACCGCTTTTTACCGCAGCTACTATATCTTCAGATTGGGTTGGGTTACCTGGCATCAGCAGGTCGTTGCCGGCTTTCATCTGCGCTACGGCATCTTTGCCGCCAAACCAATCGGTCATGACAAAACCCTTAAAGCCCCATTCTTTTTTAAGAATGGTAGTAAGCAGGTCTCTCCTTTCGGATGTAAAAGTGCCGTTCAGTTTATTATATGACGACATCACCGTCCATGGCTGCGCTTTTTTTACCGCTAATTCAAAACCACGCAGGTATATTTCACGCATGGCACGCTCACTTACAATAGTATTGATAGAGTTACGGTTGGTTTCCTGGTTATTAGCAGCATAATGCTTAATAGAAGTACCCACCCCGTTTGATTCGATACCATTAACAATGGCAGCGGTCATGCTGCCGGCAACCAGCGGATCTTCAGAATAATATTCAAAATTACGGCCACCAAGTGGGTTACGGTGAATGTTCATACCGGGCGCAAGCAAAATATCAACACCATACTCGCGCACCTCGTTACCAAAGGCAATACCTACCTTGTTTACAAGTTGTGTATCCCAGGTTGAGGCCAATAAAGTAGCCACCGGGAAAGCCGTAGCGTAATATGTTTTTGATTTATCACCATTGCGGATAGGTTCTATCCTCAACCCAGCCGGACCATCAGACACCGTAAT
This sequence comes from Mucilaginibacter sp. A5337, assembly GCF_059690695.1. Lineage (NCBI taxonomy): Bacteria > Pseudomonadati > Bacteroidota > Sphingobacteriia > Sphingobacteriales > Sphingobacteriaceae > Mucilaginibacter > Mucilaginibacter sp. A5337. The sequence goes on from NZ_JCAWEC010000006.1 coordinate 74,158, forward strand.
TGACGGAATGCCTAAACGGGCAATAGCATGGGTGCGACCGGCAGCTCCGGGCACTTTTTCGGGAATATTATAAGCATCCGGATCAGAAGGCGGCAATTTAAAACCGCCGATATCAATTGGCTCGTTCTTTTTATCCTTTGAAGGAGGGGGCACTCCAGGCATCTTAAAACCCATTCCCACAACAAGCTTCGATTTTTCTTCGAGTGTCATGGCAGCAACAATCTGCTTTACGTTTGTTGCGCTTAATTGTGGTGCGGGGCTTTTGCTTTGGGCCTGTACTGCCTGGTGGATGCCACCGGCAAATAAAACACCCGCTAAAGCAACGTGTAATTTGTAGCTCATTCTCATGTTTAAAAAATAAATAGGTTAAAGGGGCTGATTGGCTATAATGACCGTTGTGAAATCACACTCTTTGTGTCATTATTACACAATAGTAAAAATTAAGTTTTACAATAGCAAGTTTTATCGATGAAAGGATAAAGAATATGGATGGAGGGGGGCAATAAAGCTATGGGTTAGAAAACTATATTCTGGCTCGGGTATGCAGGGAGAGGCTGAGTGCTTTGGGGTACTCGTGACTTTTCTGCAAATTCCAAATTGGCTAAAAAGTTACGAGTACGCCACGCTTTGCCCGGCGCTGCATACTCGCGACGGTTGTGTGAGCCACGAAGTAATGACATCTTTTAATCTTGTTCAGGGCGTTACCTCCGGCCCGCGCTATCCGCTCATACGCCTGCAGGCATTGCGCTCACGGCCGGTATCCGCTACTATCGCTAACGCAAAAGCATTACAATAAAATTACGCTACGCCAACACCTCTTCCAGCACATCGGCCGATTTGATGTTGCCGAAACCTTCTATATGCATGGCATAATATTCCAAAAGCTTTTGTACCAGGTATCGGCGTTCATCATTGCTCAGCTTAAGCAGCTGCATGTCTTCAAAGCCGGTTTGCAACACTAATCCAAAGTTTTGGGTATGCGGGGGCGACAGGTATGAAACACTTTCGGGTTTGTATCGAGTAAACTGCCCGTTTTTTATGTCGAAATAATCGGCTTCACCAGCCATGTAGCGATCGGGGTAAAAACCGAGATAGCGGGTTAGGCGGGTTAAAAATACCAGGTGAAAGTTAGCCACGCTTTCGGTTTGATGATCGAGCCACTCAATAGCGCTGAAAATAAAATCGAACAGGTTTTCATCAGGCGATTGCTGCTTTATCGCTTTATACAACACCTCGTTTAAAAATATAGCTATGCAACTTTTTATAACATCATAAGGAATATCAAGCAATACCGGTGCATTTTTTAGTTCGGAGATGCGCTGTACACTACCGGTATTTTTATGATAAACCACCAGATCAAGCAGGTGCAGGGGCTGCAGCATGTTCCTGCTAATCTTAGCTTTTGGCTTTTTAGCACCATTGATAATGTATGATTGTAGTCCAAACTTTTCGGTAAAGATCTGGACGATCACGCTGCTTTCGCCATAATCGGTAGCGCGGAATATGATGCCACGGGTTTTATGCAGCATATCTTTCTAACGCTAAAATGATCTTCGGTAAAAAGATAATGATCCCTGTTATCAGCGCAAATAGCGCAGCCACAACAACGGCACCGGCAGCCACATCTTTTACATGACCCGCTTTTTCATTATATGTAGGCGAAACGAGGTCGGTTAATGTTTCAATTGAAGTATTGAGCAGTTCGGCGATGAGCACAATAGCGATGCTGGCCATAAGCCAAAGCCATTCGGCGGTTGAGAGCTGAAAAAGGAAGCCAAGGATCAGGGCAATTGAACCCGCCACCAAATGGAACCTGAAATTGGGCTGAGTTTGAGCCGCATATCCTAAACCCTTAAACGCAAAACCAAAACTGCGCATCAACCTTTTCATGTTCAAAAATACAAAGTTTACGCACAAGTATGGATAGGTGTTATATTCGGGCTTACCTCGTTGTTGGTGTTGTCAACATAAGTGTTCAACTTTTAAAAAAATGGGTGTTCAACTTTTTTGTTCCAAAAAACATAAATAACTGACTATCAACAACAATCTGTTCAAATCATCAAAAACACCCAATTCAGCAAAACACAACTTGCTGATTATCAGTAATGTTCATTTCAAAAACAAGCGCAAGTGTTCACACCTAAAAAAATTGAACACTAATACGGTATACAAATCTTTTAACCAAAATGTAACGCATTACCCGTTAATTCTTTGTCACATTATCACTATCATTAATAGGCAGATAGCGCAATTTTCGTAGTTTTGCGCCTCTCTTATATCGTTAATAATGTTCTGGAAACATATAGCTTCTGCAATTCTTAAAAACAGGCTGATAATTTTTATTTGCGTTTTGGCGCTAAGCGCTTTTATGGGTTATGAAGCTTCGAAGGTAAAAATAACCTTCAATGGCGGCAAGGTACTTCCGGTTACCGATTCGGCATTTATCCGCTATGCAGAATTTAAGAAAACCTTTGGGCAGGATGCCTCATCGATGGTTATCGGTATTAAGTCGCCCAATATTTTTGATAAAGATGTTTTTAACGATTGGTACCAGATTGGCGAGCAACTAAAGAAAATAAAAGGGATTAAGGCCGTAATCTCGGCTGCCAATATCTATAATCTGCAAAAAGATACCCTTCAGCATAAATTTGTGCTCAAACCTTTGGTTAACGGCCCGCTGCAAACCAAAGCTGCTGTTGATAGTGTAAAGCAACAGCTTACATCCATGCCTTTTTATAAGGGACTAATTGTAAGTAATGATGGCCAAAGCACCCTGATGGCCATCACTTTTGATGATAAGATCATTAACACACCTTTCCGCGTACCTATTATTAAAAAGATAGATCAGCTTGGGCAGGCGTTTGAAAACAAGCATAATATCAAAGTACACTATTCTGGCTTACCGCTTATCCGTACCGTGGTTGGCGACCTGGTAGCCCACGAGTTTTCGTTATTTCTGAGCCTTTCGGTGGTTATTACTGCGCTTATCCTTTTGCTGTTTTTTCGCTCGGTATTTCCGGTTATTTTCCCGGTGCTGATCGTGATATTGGGTGTAATATTCAGTCTTGGCGTGTTGCAAATGATGCATTATGAGATGACACTTTTAACCGGCATCATCCCTCCGCTTATTGTGGTGATCGGGATCCCCAACTGTGTATTCATCCTCAATAAATATTTTCATGAGTATGGCATCGGCGGTAATAAAATGGCCGCTTTGGAGGTTGCCGTGGAGCGTGCCGGGATCACCACCTTTATAGCCAATGTTACCACGGCCATAGGCTTTGGCGTATTATGCTTTACCAACAGTGAGTTACTTACCCAGTTTGGCTTGATAGCTTCAATCGGGATCATGGGGACTTTCGCGCTGAGCCTTATATTAGTCCCCATCATTTTCAGTTTTCTGCCGGCACCAAAGGCAAGCCAAACCGGTATTAAAGACAGCAAGTTGATGGATGGTCTGCTGGCCACTTTAGATAAATTGGTGCATACCAAACGTAAAGCCATTTATTTAACTACCGCAATATTGGTTATTATCGCCATTGTTGGTATGGTGCGGATTAATATCAATGGATATGTGGTTGACGATCTGCCCCAAAGCAACAACACCCTGCATGATCTTAAATTTTTCGAATCGAATTTTAACGGGGTACTTCCTTTGGAAGTTAGTATCGATACCAAACGCAAAAACGGGGTAATGAATTTGGCCACTATCCGCAAGGTAGAGAAACTGGAAAAACTAATTTCTTCCTATCCGCAATTCAGCCGCTCGGTATCATTGATCCAGGTTTTGAAATTCAGCACACAGGCGTTTTATGGCGGCAGCCCGGAGTATTACCGCCTGCCCGACGGATTAGAGCAAAACTTTATCCTCAACTATGCAGGCAATTCGGGCAAAGGCACAAGCGGCTTACTGAAAACCTATCTCGACAGTACCCACCGCGTGACCCGTGTTACCTTCGAAATGGTTGATGCAGGTTCAAAAAAAATGAATACCGTACTGGCCGAATTACAGCCACGTATTGATTCTATTTTTAACCCGAAGAAATTTCATGTTGAACTTACCGGCTCGAGCATTATATTTATAAAGGGCACCAATTACCTGTTGAAAAACCTGTATGAAAGCCTGGCCTGGGCTATTGTGCTTATTGCAGGCGTAATGTGGATTCTTTTCAGGGGCATAAAAATGATTGCCATATCGTTGGTACCCAATATAATCCCTCTGGTTATAACCGCAGGCATTATGGGCTTTTTCGGCATTCCGCTTAAACCATCAACCATATTGATTTTCAGTATAGCGATGGGGATCTCGTCCGACCAAACTATTTACTTCATTACCCGTTACCGCCATGAGTTGCGCCACAGCAAAAAAGGCATATCGCAAATAGTTTCAGACACCATTCGCGAAACCGGGGTGAGCATGATCTTCATTGCCACTGTTTTGTTTTTTGGTTTCGGCATTTTCGCTATATCAAAATTTGGCGGCACCGTTGCCCTGGGTGTACTGTTATCTATTACCTTATTGGTAGCGATGATAAGCAATCTGACACTACTACCTGCATTTTTACTATCGCTTGAAGGCGGCGTTGACCGCGACAAGATCAAAGGCCCGGATATTGACGAAGCTTAAAGCCGAAGCCTATGAATATTTAAAAAAGGAAAACAGATCAATAACGCCCTCTTTAACTTACTGTTATATAAAGCTTATTATTACTTACAAATAAAAAGGTTGTATATTTATAATATGCCCAAAGAAGAAGTTGCCGATTTGCTTTTCTTTTTGAGAATGTTTCCTTCCGAAGTGAGGGAGCGTGCCTTATGGCTGCGCGATTTTATATGGGATCTGTACCCTCAGGCCAACGAGCTCATTTATGACAATTACAATGCTTTGGCCGTGGGCTGGTCGCCTACCGAAAAAATGAGCCACATATTTTGCTCCTTTGCCCTGTACCGTGGGGGTAACTACAATACCCATTTTGGCTTTTACTGGGGCTCAGAACTTTCCGATCCGCAGAAACTCCTTATTGGCCAAGGTAAGCAGTACCGTTATTTGCTGGTGAACGATATTGAAACATTTCCGCAGCAGGAAGTAAAGAAACTGGTTGATGAGGCCTGGCAAAATTCGCTGGCAAAAGTTAAAGATGCTATGCAACTAAGCCATGGTAAAACCATTGTAAAAATGATATCTGACAATAAGCGCGAAAAAAAGCCCAAAGCGCCTAAGAAGTAACCCGATTAAAGTTTATAGATCTGCCAAAGCTTTTACTGGCTATAGCAATCCAGGCTCTTATGTCTAAAAGTCTTGATTCTCCCCCGCCTGCGTTTATCCCCTAAATACCTGCACTCATGTACTTTATCTTTTAACTGTATAATAGTTTTTGTTGCTTTGGTAATAATTCGGACAGCAAGCAAATTGAAACAACAGGTAACTATATCACTTTATTGGAAATGCCAGCTCATTGGCTGGTCGGTTGCGGCGCTTTATTGGGGGTATACGGGCTTTAATCAGCCGGGCTTTAACTGGTTGTTGGGTATTCTTCAATTCACTACTGATGTTGCCGTTTATATCCTCATTACACACCTTTACCGTTGCTTCGCCCTAAAACAAGGCTGGCAAAGCCTCGGACTTAATAAACTATTGCCTCGATTGATACCTACTGTTCTTTTATTAGGGGTGGTTTACCTGTTTGTAACCATTTCAAAGGTTTACCTTTTCAGGGTGTGGTTTAAACCGGGGTTCTCGGAAGCGTTCAGTGATTTCTTTGATTTCTACCGCGATAGCATTTTTGTGGCCGGGGTACGATTGATGTCGATCTGGCTGCTGGCTTATCATCTATACCACTACGCAAAACGCGAAATTAATATAGCCAAAGAAAACGCACGACTGGCGATCGTCACCCGAGACGCTCAGCTTAATAACCTGTCCGCTCAACTTAATCCGCATTTTTTGTTCAACTCTTTAAATAATATCAAAGCTTTGGTTATTGATAATCCTAAATCGGCAAGGCGGGCAATCGACCTGCTGGCCGATCTGCTGCGGAGCTCTCTTTACAGTGGCGACAAACAAATGATCAGCATAAAAGAAGAGCTTGAACTGGTTAAGGATTACCTCGAACTGGAAAAACTCAGGCTTGAAGAGCGGTTGCAATATCATATCGGAGCGAGCGATGAATTGAATGCCATGCTTATCCCACGCCTAAGTATCCAAACGCTTGTTGAAAACGCCATAAAGCATGGCATCGGCCAGCAAAAACAAGGTGGACTTATTGAAGTGCAACTTATTAACGAACAAGACAATCTGATCATATCCGTAAGTAATCCCGGCAGGTTAAACCTTCTTGAAGAAAGCGGCGGGTTGGGTATTAAAAACCTAACCGAGCGTTTGCAATTACAGTACAAAGAATTCGCCCGCTTTGCTGTCAGCGAAACCAATGGCATAGTAACAGCAACCATTAAAATTCCCGTTTCATGAAAAAGATAAGGATTTTGATTATTGATGATGAACGCGCTGCCAGGAGTGAAATAAAGCGACTACTTGCAGGTTACCCTGATTTTGAAATTATGGGAGAAGCCGCCAACGCCGATGATGCCCTGAAAATAATAAATGATCAAATACCTGATCTCCTTTTTTTGGATATCCAGATGCCCGAAAAATCAGGCTTTGATTTACTGGAATCCTTAGATCAGGTCCCGCCGGTGGTATTTACCACGGCCTATGACCAGTATGCTGTTAAAGCTTTCGAGGTAAGTGCGCTTGATTATCTCGTAAAGCCAATTCGTGAAGAAAGATTTGAAAAAGCCGTAGCACATGCCAGGCAACGATTGAGTAAGGCAGATCCCGCGGGCCAGATCTTTGTGAAAGACCGCCAGCAATACCATTTTATTCAATGGAGCTCGGTGCACCTAATTGAATCGATGGATAACTATGCCCGGATCTTTTTTGGTGATAAAAATGTGTTCCTGAAAAGCTCACTTAACCAGTTGGAGGATAAATTAAACGGCAGCATATTTTTCAGGATCAACCGGGCGCAGATCATCAACAGGCAGTACATACAAACTATAACAACTGTTGATGGCCGTTTAAAAATAGCAATCAGTACAGGTGCCCAACTGGAGGTTTCCGAAAGGCAATCGGTGAAATTCAGGCAATGGGCAGCAGATAAGTAAATAGAGCATGGATAAATATTAAATAAAAGAAGCTCGGGAAAGTGCGATTCCCCTCTTGAGAGGGGTGGAGGGGTGTGTTTCTACTTTGGTAAGTCAAACGCATAAACACACCCCTCCCGTCGCTCTTACCCCAGCGCCCCCTCTCAAGAGGGGAACCTTAAAATATTGAAAGAAATCTTTCATATCTAAAAGTCATAAACACATATTAACCACCTAAAATAATGAGAAAATTATTCTCCCTGCTCTTGCTATGCCTTATTTTCGGGAGCATAGCATCGGCACAAAACAAAAAAGCTACAGCATCTTACCTTAGGGATAGTGTTCTGCTAAAAACCCGCGATGGTGCATTCATAACCGTGATGACAACGCGTAAAAAAGAGGTAACGGAAAAACTACCTGCTATTTTCCAGTTCACTATTTACGCCCGCCCTACAGATTCACTAAAAACCAAGGAAGCTGCCGACCGGGGCTATGTTGGTGTAATGGCCTATACCCGCGGCAAATGGAACAGCCCAGGTGAGCCGCTGGCTTATGAAACCGATGGCCGCGATGCATATGCGGTGATCGACTGGATTAGCAAACAACCCTGGAGCGATGGCCGGGTGGGCATGTATGGTGGAAGTTACAACGGCTTTACACAATGGGCGGCTACAAAAAAGCTTCATCCCGCACTTAAAACCATTGTGCCTTCAGCTGCCGTAGCGCCGGGCCTTGATGTACCCATGACCAATAACGTGCAAATGAGCTTCGTATTTTCGTGGACATACTACACCAGCAACAATAAATTCCTGGACGAAAAAGATTACAACAGTCCGCAATGGAACCAGTTGTATTGGAAATGGTACAACGCGGGATTAGCATATCACACGCTCGACAGCCTTACTGGAAGAGGAGTTAATCATATGTTCGGGCATTGGGTGGCGCACCCTACCTATGATCAATACTGGCGGCATATGATCCCATACAAAAAGGATTTTGCAAATATCAATATACCCATTTTAACAACCACCGGCTATTACGATGGCGGGCAAATTGGCGGCATGTATTATTACCGCCAGCATCTGAAATACAATCCTAAAGCCAATCATTACGTAATCATCGGGCCATATGGGCATTTCGGTTCACAGGGGCACCCTGATTCCATTTTTAACGGCTACCGCATTGATGATGCAGCCAGGATCAACATTCACGAAATTATTTACCAATGGTTTGATTATATTTTTAAACACAAGCCTAAGCCTGCCTTCCTGAAGGATAAATTCAACTTTGAAGTTATGGGTAGCAACGAATGGAAGCATGTACCCTCGCTCAACCAAATGAGCAATGATACCCTAAAGTTTTATCTTGATAATTCGCGTTTAAATCCTGCTAAACCATTAAAAAAAGCTTTCGCATCGCAAAGGGTCAATTTCGCCAACCGGGATAGCATCAGCAGTTATTACTTTTTAAACCAGCTTATTTATGATACATTGAACACCGGCAGCAGCCTTGTTTTTAAAAGTGATCCGCTCGCCCAGCCGCTTACTGTCAGCGGTGCGTTTTCGGGCGTATTAAAAACCATCATCAATAAAAAAGACATGGATTACCATGTGGTGATGTTTGAGGAAATGCCCGATGGCAAATATTTTTACCTCACCTACTTTATGGGCAGGGCGAGTTATGCAACAAACCCGGAGAAACGCAGGTTGTTAAAGCCGGGGCAAATGGAAACTATCCCGTTTACCAACTCATACATCACCAGCAGGCAATTCAGCAAAGGCAGTCGCATCGTGATCCTGCTCAATATCAACAAAAGCCCTTTTGAACAGATCAACTACGGGACAGGAAAAAACGTGAGCGATGAAACTATCCGCGATGCTCAGGAACCGCTGCAAATAAAATGGTTTAATGATAGTTATATAAATGTGCCGGTGCTGAGATAAATAAGACGCAAAGCGTAAGGAGCCAGGAAGCAAGGAATTAAAGACCGGAAGAACCGACTTACGAAGTTTTGAATTACTTCGTAAGTCTGGGTTCTAAAACTACAATTTCTTAATCTCAATATTCCTGTACCAAACATCAGCACCATGGTCTTGCAACACGATGTGCCCTGATTTAAACGTGCCGAAATCGGGCCATTCTTTAAATTTACTGCCCGCTACCAGTTTTTTCCAGTTATCGTCCCAGAGGGTAGTTGACAATACATGCTCGCCGTTGATAGTAAAATCAAGTTTGCTGTTATTGCAAACAATCTCTACCTGGTTCCATTCTCCGGCAGGTTTAACTACTTCTTTTGATATGGAGATCAGGTCATACAGATCACCTGCACGGTGTTTGATGAGTTTGCCGTCTTCGTTTTCTTTGTTATCGACAACCTGGCATTCGGGACCGGTAAAATAGCTGTATTTGTATTTGGAGGTATCTTCCTTAACAAGGAACAGAATGCCGCTGTTCCCAGCCTTGGAGATCTTCCATTCCAGCTTCAGATCAAAGTTTTCATACTCCTCGTTGCTTACCATATCACCGCCATTTTTAGTTTGCCAGTCGCCTTTTTGCGAGGCGTCGAGGTGCAGCACCCCATCTTCTGCTTTCCAGGCTAAACCCGGTGCCGGTTTACCGTATGCATGCCAGCCATCAGTAGTTTTACCATCAAACAATGGCTCAAACGCCGAAGTTGGGCCTGCCGTTTTTTTGTTGGTATCGGCAACTACGGTACTGTCGTTATTATAGTTTTTGGGGGTGGATGAATGGCAGCCGCTTATGGCGACGGCTGTTATTGCTATTAAAAATAACTTGTTCATTGGTGCTATGTTTAATTAGTAAGTTTTAAATATTTCCCTTTTTAAATTCACCCACCGCATAAGTAGCAGCACGGGCAGTTAAAGCCATATACAAAATTGAGGGGCTTTGGTTTCCGGTAGTTGTCATACAAGCACCATCTGTAACAAACACATTTTTACATAAATGCAGCTGGTTCCACTCGTTCAGCAGCGATGTTTTGGGATCTTTGCCCATTCTTACCCCTCCCATTTCATGTATATCCAGTCCCGGTGCCTGTTTGTTCTCGTGCTTTTGAATATTGGAGCATCCGGCTTTTTCAAACATATCGGCAGTCTGGGTTAAAAAATCTTTGATCATGCGTTCATCGTTATCATCATACTCAACAGATGTGATCAGCAGCGGAATACCCCATTGATCTTTTTTATCCGGACTTAAACGCACATGATTGCTGGCCTTGGGTATTGTTTCGCCCTGCAGGTACATATATGCGCTCCAGCCGCCCGGCTCCGTAAGCGAATCTTTGTAAGCGCCGCCTAATTCACCTTCGGCTGTTTCTTTTGGCCCCCGGTTACGGTAAGCGCCCATAAAAGTGGTGAAGCCGCCTTTATAATCAGTTTCCTGTTGGTGCAGGTTGCGATAATTGGCCAGGATCAGCTCGGTCGGGTTTCGGCCAAAATAATAGCGGTCTAAAAAGCCATCCATATCGGCCGTTACCGATGCCCTGTAGTTTTGAAAAGCGATGTATTTGCCCAGCAAACCATTATCATTGCCGAGCCCGTTCGGGAACCGGTTTGATTTAGAATTAAGCAAGATCAGATTGGTATTCAATGCCGAAGCATTCATGAAAATGATGCGGGCTTTGTATACAAACTCCTCTTTAGTATTGGTATCAATAACTTTTACCCCGGTAGCTTTACCAAGTTTTTCGTCATAAATAACAGAATGAACTACCGAAAAAGGCCGTATAGTTAGATTCCCCGTTTTCTTGGCCCAGGGCAACGTTGAGCTAACCGAACTGAAATAGCCACCAAAGGGACAACCGCGCATACACAGGTTGCGCGCCATGCATTTAACCCTGCCCTGATCTATATGGATCTGCTTAGGCTCGGTGATATGCGCCCAGCGGGCATGTACCAGGTGCCTGTCGGGATAGTTTTCTTTTATCTTTTTGCTGATATGTTCCTGCACCGCGTTCATATCAAAGGGCGGTAAAAACTCACCATCAGGCATTGCTTCAATACCGTCCTTGTTACCGCAAACGCCTATAAACTTTTCTACATGCGAATACCATGGCGCCACGTCATCATAACCAATAGGCCACTCAATGCCATAACCAAAACGTGCCGGGTTTTCAAACTCATATTTGCTCCAGCGTTGACAAGCCCTGCCCCATGTAAGCGACTTACCGCCAACCTGGTAACCGCGGATCCAGTCGAAAGGTTTTTCCTGTATGTAGGGATGATCTTTATCTTTTACAAAGAAATGGGCATCATCCTCGCCATAACCCGCAGCACGACTAATCAATGGGTTTTCTTTCAAAAAAGCCTTCGTCATCTCCCCCCGGTGTTTAAACTCCCAGGGATCCATGGTTGCTGTGGGGTAATCCTTGATATGCTGCACGTCCCGGCCGCGTTCAAGTACAAGCGTTTTTAAACCTTGTTCGCAAAGCTCCTTCGCTGCCCAGCCCCCGCTAATACCCGAGCCTATAACTATGGCATCATAGGTAAACTGATTTTCAGTACTTTTTGGCTCGTCAGGCATGGCTACAATTGGTTATGGTTAATAAACTATTTAATTGTCAATAGGTTTTGTATAAAGCTGAAAGCGCAAAGCCAAAAGCATAAAGCATTCAGTCCTTAAAAGCTGAAAGCGCAAAGCAGAAGGCTCAAAGCTTTAAATTTTAGCTTTCGGCTTTTGCCTTAAGCTTTAAGATCATCATAACAGTTCTTATACTGCTAAGCTCAGTTGCGCTGCCGCGGCGTCGTCCATAAACACCTGCGCATTCTGCAGCGTTTTAAATATAGAAGCAGGCACATCATTAGTAACACATCCCTGCAATGCTTCGGCAATAATGGGTGCCTTTTTACTTCCGCTGGCTATAAGTACCGGTACCGCGGCTTCGGCCAGATGACGCAAGCCAAGGGTAATGCCTTCGGTTAAAACAGTATCGGTAGTAAAATACTTTTGAGCAACTTCTATAGTAATTGGAGCTAAAGGCGAATGATGCGCGTAAGAATGAAAATCGGCGCCAGGCTCATTAAGGCCGATGTGACCGTTAAGCCCAACGCCAACCACCATCATATCTAACCCGCCAAGCTTATCAATATGTTTATTCATAGCCTGGCATTCGGCATCCAGATCATCGGCCACGGCATTAAAAAACTTCATCTTAGCGGGCGAAATATTAAGCGGTTTAAAAAAATGCTTTTCAAGGAAGTAAGTACAACTGCCGTCATTAGTGCGGTCGAGGCCAACCCATTCATCAAGTCCCACAAAGTTGGTTTGGCTAAAATCAACCAGGCGGCGGTTGGCGTATTGAACAAGGTAGCTGAACATGCCGGTTGGCGAATCGCCGGAAGGGAAACAGATCAGCGCATCGGGCTTTTGATTAACCAGGGTAACTACCAAATCGGCTGCAGATTTCGACATGGTATTATAATCGGGATATATATGTAGTTTCATTTTCTATTTGTTATTGAGCCAAAGATTTACCGGTTTATCAATCTTTGCCGAAAACGGCAGCTCAATTTTTTTACCCGCTCCTGCAGATGCGTAGACCGCGTAGATAAGTTCAAGCACAGCCCTGCCATCTTCGCCGGTTACCAACGGAGTTTTGTTATTTTGTACACAATCAATAAAATGTTTTAACTCGTGCGGATAGCCCTGGTTAAAGGCTTCCTCAAATATGGTGAAGCTCCAGCCTTGCGTAGTATCTGATTTTTCCATGGCATAGCCGTATCCATCCCTGCTGTAGGTTACTGCCGCATTGCCCATAAACAGATCGGCATAAATAACACCGCCAAGGCCATGGATCTCGCAGCGATCATCCATACCGCCATGTTTTGCCCAGCTGTTTTCGGCCACAGCGGTTACACCGTTTTCAAACTCCACAATAATTACCGAATTATCTTCGCCTTTGGTGCGGCCTTTATGCAGTACCGTGCTCATGCTGGCGTAAACACTTTTAGGTTGGGCATTATCAAGCATCCACCTAAACCAGCCTAACGCATGACAGCCCATATCCATGATCACACCGCCACCCGAAAAATTGATATCATAAAACCAGTCCGAATGAGGTCCCGAATGTTTCTCACCTTGCTTCAGCATATAGATCTCGCCAACAGCGCCTTCCTTTACCAGGTGCCGTGCCCGTTCATATTTTGGTGCAAAACAAAGTTCTTCGGCATACATCAGCTTTACATTATTGGCCTTGCATACGGCAATCATTTCATCGGCCTCTTCAAGCGTAATAGCAAGCGGTTTTTCGATGATTACATGTTTCCCTGCTTTAGCCGCCTTGATGGTAGCTTCGGCGTGCAGGTAATTGGGCAGGCAGATATCTACTACTTCGCAACCTGATTCGGCAAGCAGTTTGTCAATATCATCAAACCATTGGGCTATGTGATATTTTTCGGCAAAGGCTTTGGCTTTTTCAGGGTTACGGGCGTAACAGGCCACAACATCGGCTTCGGGGATAAAGCGATGGTATGATTCCATGTGGATATCGGTAATAAAACCGGCACCCAGTATGGCTACTTTAGTTTTGTTCATAAAATGTATATATAATAAAGCGCCGATAATTGGAGCAGCGCACAGGATTTACCTGGTTCAGAATACCGTTCAAGATTAGCGAATAATATTTAAAAATTGAAAACTTTTGAAAGATGTTGTAAAGGCAAGTAACAGCGGTTGAGATCCTCTAATAACATTGGCCCGCTCAATCGCCGCGGGCTGGCTTTGTTCTTTTTCTTGATAAAAAGAACCAAAAATCAAGTCAGCAGATAGGCTTCTTTGCGCGCAAGGCCTTTGCCCTGCAAACCGGGCAGAACCACAGGCTGCAATTATTTTGCCCTGTCTTCACAGGCCCCCGCTTCTGCAAAAATTTGCTATGCCCCTACAGCCACACATGCCCACCACGTTCTGACCGCTTTCGCCCGAAGCTTACCTGCTGACATAAGCGGTTTCAAATATGCTACAGGTGTTCAACGAGAGCTTTATAAAATACCTCCTTCAAGTTCAAAGCAACAGTTTTATCTCCTACTGTTCCAACACATGTTTTTTTATAAACTCGATGGTTGATTCGGGCAGGGCATTGCCGCTGACCTGGGTAAGACTGCCATCGGGCTGCAATTCCAGCTCGGCGTTGATGTTGTTATCGATAAAAACATGCAGCTTGTTTTGTTCTTTTTCAACACGGCAGGTAAGCTCACGCTCTGAGTAATTGATCAGGAATTCGTATTTCCCGTCTTTTGCGGCCGGAGTGGTGTCTTTTTGATCGATCATGACGTTAGTGTTTATTGAGATAACACGCCACGATAAATGATGTTTCCTTTATAAACAAATAAAACAGTTGTTTAAACATGCTTTAAAACGAGGCAGAAAAAAAGAGATAGCCCGCCGGCTGTCTCTTTTTTAAATTTAAGTTGACTGACCTCATTATTTATCATAAAGAACTAATTGGTTAGATCGATAATAACAATTAGTCAAATATAAGCACTATAGAATTAGTAGACTAATTTTTTTGATAAAAAATGTTACTTTTTTTTCATTTTGGATCAGTTTTTCTTAACAGATGGCGTTTTGTTAACAATACTGTCCTTTTTTTGCTCATTTCCGGTCCGTTTTGGTGCGAAATTTCTGATTATCGTATCCTTTTTTAATTTTATCGCATTATTCTTTCCAGTATCAACTTTTAGAGTACTATCCTGCATGTTTTTTATTCCGGGGCCCTTAAGGCTATCCGTTTTGAGGCTCGCCCCCGGCTTGGCAGTTCCGGGTTTAGCAGGAGCATTTTTTGTCGGAGATTTAGTCGCCGGTAATTTTTTACTACGCTTTTTAATGATGTCTTCTTTTGATGCAGGGCGCTCTTTAGGTTTCCATAAAAAGCCTTTTAATATCTTATCATCTTCTTTAACCTTTTCAATAGGGATATACCGGTTTTCGGGCTTGGTTAAAAAGTAGATATCCGTAGCCTGGTTCTTTTTAAAAACGGTACGGATCCTGCTACTCAATGATCGCTGCATGCCCGAAACTTTACCGCTGTCGCGCTGAAAATAAATTGTTTCGGCATTGCCAAATGTATACATCTGGTCAAGCTTATCATCTTTAAAATACCCCCGCATTTTTTTACCCGACACCTGGTTAAAATGCGTTGAATCATCTTTTTCAATATTCACGATAAATGCAGAGGGGAACAGCTCAATATTATCCAGCTTTTTATGTCGCATTTGCATGTATACGGTATCGCCGCTCAACTGCGAACCCTGTGTCCAGATAATAGGGTTCACATACATGCGCATGGTTGAGTCGCTGTTACTATAAAATACCGAATCGGATTTAGCCTGCAGATCAGATTTAAAAATCTTAACATGGTGATGGCCGATAAGCATCCGCACGCGTGCCGTATCCTTCAAATTAACCGGGTATTGTTTAAAAACCGGGTCGCGCTGCATCTGTTCACGGGCTATGCTATCCTGCTTTGCTTTTTTAATAGCCGCAAGTGCATCCTTTTTGCGCTGCAATGAATCATTTACAGGCTTAGGCTTTCCAAAAAAGTCGCGGTGAAAGTAGCTGGTGTCTTTAGGTACCTTTATATAATAAGCAGTAAGGAACTTCGACGACTTTTTATCAGCCGCCAGTTTGCGTTGCTTTAGTGTAGTATCGCGTAAGGTCCGCTGGCGTTCCTGGTAAATCTTTTGGTCTTTATAAGTCATGATCTGCGTTTCAATGGTATCGGCAGTCATGTATATCGAATCGCGTTTGATGTGGCTCGTATCTTTTGGCGCCACTACCGTTTTAACAGGTACAAGCTTGCCTGTTACTTTGGCAATGCCCGGCTTAATAGCATCAGCCACTCCGGCCAGGTTCCCTATGTTTTTAATGCCAGCCTTGTCTTTATTATTTTTTAATGCCGGAGCTACAGCCTTCAGCGCCGAATCAATCAGCTTTTCATTCCCTTTTTTAGCCTGCGTTGCTGCTTTTATCAATGCGTCAGCATTGGCATCTTTACTATTTTGTAAAGCGCCCTGCACCAGCTTAGTTGCCATATCAACATTGGCACTATCTTTTTTACCTATAGCAAAAGGCTGCTTAATGGGCATGGTATTGGCCGGGGCCTTGTGGCTGCTGTCGGGCTTTATGGCACCGGCTATTTTGGTAAGATCGGTTATATTTTTAGCGGACGCTTTGGCATTCTTATTTGCAACAGGTAATTGCTTAACCGAGGTATCCGTTTTACTGGTATCTTTTTGCTCGGAGATCAATACCACGTAAGCATTTTCGGTAACAACGGTTTTTTCCTCGGCCCTGAAATAAGTACCCAGGTCGCCTTTTATAGTTACCTTTTGTTCCCTGTCTTCAAAGGTGATATTCTTTACCGCACGGCCATAGCCTTTCAGCTTATCATAAAAAAGGCTATCGCCTTTTAATGATTTAGTGCCTTGCCTGTATGAGTTTTTCTTACCAAAATACGCCTGTTCGGTAACAGTGTTATATAAACCGTTCTCGGTATACAGAGTATCCTTGTCTTTAGTACCGTAAATATTGGTTGGACCGAAAAAATAGGCAATACGTGTGCCCGTGTTATACTTAAGGGTATCGTTTTTTATCAATGCATCGGGCGTAGTAAGTACCACATCGTACCTGAAATATGAATCGCGACTGAAAGCAAAGTAATAACCGTTTTTACTGGTAAGCACGTTGTCCTTATTCACCAGCTTTCCGCCACCTGTATAGGTACCTATGCGGCTGGCCGTATTATACGTAAGGTAGTTGGTGGTTAACGTAGCATCGCGGTCAACCATTTTAACATTATCGGTAAGGATGGCCGTTTTGGTATTCCCGTTATAATTGAGCTTATCCGAAAATATATTCAGCGTATCGCCCTGGTTTATGTTTACGTTGCCAAAAGCATCAAAAGCGTTTTCGTTGGGGTAAAAGTAAGCACTATCCGACCGGAGGAGGGAATAATCCTGCTTAAACACACCTTTATATACCTTGATCAGCTGCCTGCCGTTAACCTTTGTGCCGGTGCTTCGTTCAGATTGTATCAGGTTTACAATTGATTTTTTTTGAGCCATAGCTGCAGTTGCCATCGCCAAAAACAAAAAGCATAAAACGTATTTCCTCACAATGGCAAAATTAGTTTTTTGTTGGGGTTATTAAATTAATAATTTTGATGAATGCTGCCAGTTAATCAGTTTGTTAATTTTATTGAGCAAAACAGCTTATTTACGCCTGTTACCAAAATACTGGCAGCTGTAAGCGGCGGCATCGATTCGGTTTTGATGGTACACCTGCTTAATGCTGCAGGCTATGATTTTGGCATTGCCCATTGTAACTTTCAGCTGCGCGGTGATGAAGCCCTGCGCGACCAGGCCTTTTGCCATGATCTGGCTACAACCCTCAATGTACCTTTTCATACTGTTAACTTTAATACAGAGCAATACGCTGCAGACAACAAGATATCCATACAGATGGCAGCCCGCGATTTGCGTTATCAGTGGTTTGATACTATCAGTCAGCAATCAGGTTATGAGGTCGTTGCGCTTGCTCACCACCAAAACGATACTATCGAAACAATATTGTTAAACCTTACACGCGGTACCGGAATTGCCGGCTTGCACGGCATTTTGCCCGAAAATGGCAAGTTGGTTCGCCCGCTATTGTTTTTGACACGGGATGAGATACAGACCGTTGTTACTGCCGAAGGTTTAAATTTTGTAGAGGACAGCTCCAATGCTTCGGCCAAATATGCCCGCAATAAGATCAGGCTGGAAGTTGTGCCTAAGCTGAAGGAACTCAACCCATCACTCGAAAAAACTTTTGAAAATAACCTGCTCCATTTTCGTGATCTTGAACAATTACTGGAGATCAGGCTTGATGAATTGAGGCAAACACTGCCGCAAATACATGATGATATTGCCTATTTTCCAATTAACAACGTAAAGAAGCTTAACCCCAAAAGGCTGCTTCTTTTTAAATTGCTGGATGAGTATGGTTTTAATGAAGCCACCATTGACGATCTCATTGCTTCGCTTGATAAACACTCCGGCAGGGTATTTGAATCAGGAACACATACCTTATTGCTTGACAGGGATAACATCATCCTTAAACCCAAAACTATAGGGCCGCCTGCCGAAGTTATTATCAACGCTACAGACCATGAAGCAAATTTTGGCGTTTATAAGCTTAACCTGCTACACGATGATAGCCCGCTGATTATAAAAGATAATCCGCTGGCAGTATCCATTGATGCCGATAAACTGGTTTATCCGCTAAAAATGCGTACATGGTATGAGGGCGACCATTTTTTTCCTTTGGGGATGAAGGGCAAAAAGAAGTTGAGCGATTTTTTCATTAACCAGAAAGTGCCGCTGCACCAAAAGGAAGAAATCCCAATCCTTGTAAATGGCAACGGTGAAATTATGTGGATTGGCGGCTATCGCCCCGACGAAAGGTATAAAGTGAGTGATAACACTAAAAAAGTTACTATCTTCGAACTGTTTAAACTAACATGAGCGATAAATCCGTTTTTACCGAAAAACAATACCTTGGCCGGGAATTTATACCGCTAACCATACGCCTGGTTTTAGCCATGTTTTGTTTTGCAGCCTACTTTTTTACCGACGAACGCGAACGCAACGGCGATTTGCTGGTTGTAGTGGGCTTTTCCATCATCATTATTTCAATTATTCTGGGCTTCCTGCTGCATTTCCGTACCCGTGTAGAAAACAAAAGTGTTATGCTCGACGGGTTGTGGACAACCAAACTGGTAAAAATAGATTTGAACAGCATTATTAAAGCCGAAAAGGGTACTTACAGCCGCTACATGTTCAATAACCCGGTTTATAACCTGCACACCAAAGGCACCATCCGCTTTTTCACATCGGGCAATGAGGCCATTCACCTTACCGATCGCGATGGCCTGCTTTATATCATCGGCTCCAAGCACCCTAATGAGTTTTTAAGGGCGATAAGGGAAGAGATGAAGAAGTAATTCGCGTTGGTCGTGAGGACGCGACCGCGGGGGGCAGCTTATATTATGCGCCTGTCATTTCGACGAACAAGCGCAGGAAAAGAGTAGTAGCGTGAGGAGAAATCTTATACGCCCTGCCCGCGAACTCCAACGACGAACTTACATGGCGTATAAGATTTCTCTTTCGCCCCAATGCTTTTCCTCTACACGCTCCATCGAAATGACAAAAAGTTTGAGATATGATTTATTCACTCTCCATCACCTTCATCAACTCCTCAATAAATAAAATAGCTGCACGTTTTCGGTAAACACCTTTTTGCCATAGGATATATGATTGCCGTTTGATATCTTTTGATTCGATAGGAATGCCAGTAACTTTATTCCAACCTATGATGGCTTTTTCATTCAAAACAGTTGCCCAATGACCATTCTCAACCAGGGCCAGCAATGAATGCACATCATTGAGCTCAATTTTAATATTGGGGATTATTTTTTTACGGTTAAACAGCTCATTAATAAAATCGCGCGAACTGAACCCTTTTCCCGGCAGGATGAGATCAAGTTTGGCAAGCTCTTCCGGGCTTACCTTTTTGAGTTGGGCCAATGGATTGTTTTTAGAAACCACCATGACCACGCTCGAGCTAAATAATTCCTGCATTTCCAGGTCTTCGTCATCGCTTTCATTATGGAAAGCAAGGATCATATCCAGCTCAGCCAGCCGTAGTTTTTTTTCCAGTTCCTCGGGGCTGCCATAAGTGATAAAGATCTTGATACCGGGATATTTGGTACTGAACGGCGCCAGTGCCGGTAACAACAAAGAAGTAAAAGCGTATGAAACGCCAAGGTTCAGTTCTCCGATTGTAGCGTTCTGCAACTCGCTGATGGCTTGCCTGCTCCGCTGTACATCGTTAAGGATTTTGCGGGCATGGGTTAAAAATATATGCCCGGCCTCGGTGATACGTACATGCTTGCCTATCCTGTCGAACAGCAGCATACCCAGCTCCTCTTCAAGTTGTTTGATTTGCTGTGATAACGTGCTTTGTGTTATAAACACAGCTGCTGCTGCCTCAGTAAAGTTCATGGTTTCGGCAGCTTTAACAAAATACTGCAGTTGACGCAATTCCACAATCAATCGTTTTTATCTATCAATCCTATTAAAACAATCTATTTTACAAATATATTGATATGGGCGATATTTGCAGCATAAAACAATTCAATAGTCTTGCATTAAGTACTCCCCTGAATTTGCTTTTGTTATGAATTGAACAAATGAATGTGTTTCGCTCTTTAAAGTACCGTAATTTTAAGCTGTTTTTTTACGGTCAGTCAATCTCCCTCATTGGCACATGGATGCAAAAAACAGCAGTAAGCTGGTTGGTTTACCGTCTTACAGGTTCGGCGCTTTTACTGGGAATAGTAAGTTTTGTGAGCCTGATCCCATCATTGATATTAGCTCCTTATGCCGGCAGTATTGTTGACAGGCATAACCGTTACCGCATTTTGGTTATTACACAAGTGGTATCCATGCTGCAGGCCGGGGTATTTGCTTTCATGATCTTTTTCAAAATTTATAATATACCAGCTATTGTTGGTTTAAGCCTGCTGCAGGGTATTGTAAACGCCTTTGATGTTACCTGCCGCCAATCGTTAATGGTGGATATGGTTGACGACAAGGCCGATTTGCCTAATGCCATTGCCCTAAACTCAACCATGACCAATCTGGCTCGTATTGCGGGCCCGGCCATTGCCGGTATCGTATTGAGCGCTTTCGGTGAGGATGTTTGTTTCTTCGGCAATTTTCTGAGCTATATCCCGGTACTCACCTGCTTATTTATGATGAAGCTGAATACCATTGTACCGGTACGTTCAGAAAAAAGCATCTGGACAGAATTACAGGAAGGCTTCAGATATGTATCAGGTGACAGCGACCTGAGCAGCATGATCCTGATGCTCACTGCAAGCAGTCTGTTCGTTATTCCTTTTAATACGTTAATGCCCATCTTTGCTAAAGACCTTTTTAATGGCGATGCTAAAACTTTCAGCTGGTTTGAGAGCGCAGCTGGTTTAGGTTCGGTGATCAGTGCGGTGTACCTGGCAAACTTAAAGAGTAATAAGAACCTGGTAAAGATCATGTCGATAGCAAGCCTCATCTTCGGTACAAGTGTGCTGATGGTGGCTTATGCAGGAAAACTACCGTTTGCCTTGGTATTCATGGTATTTACCGGGGTTGGTATGATGGCGCAAACATCAGCCATTAACACTTATATCCAAACCCACGCCATACCGGCCATGAGGGCCAGGGCTATCAGCTATTACGTTATGGCTTACCAGGGCATGATCCCGGTTGGCAGCTTGATGGCTGGCTGGTTAGCCAACGAGCTCGGTCCACGCAGGGCTGTTTGTATTGAGGGAATCATTGGCGTATTAGCTACCGCATTGTTTGTATTGTATAAAAGAAGACAGGCAGTTGGTGAAAGCGTTGATGGCAAGGCAGTGCTGGCAAAGTAAAGTTATATCATCTACCTATATTTAAATGTGAAAGCCCTTTCCGTTTGGAAAGGGCTTTGTTATGCTACGACGTCATTGCGAGGAACGAAGCAATCCCCGATTAGCAGAGCCACTCTGTATAGCTTGGGATTGCTTCGTTCCTCGCAATGACGCTTTTATTAGATGCTTTTTAAAGATTTACATCTTTAAACCAATCTCCCTCAAGCGTTCATCCAAATACTCACCGGCAGTGATATCAGTGTATAGTTTAGGATGTTGTTCGTCAATACACGAATCAAGACTGGTCAAATCCATGCCCGATTTGGGATGAAGGAAAAACGGCACAGAAAAACGGGAAAACTTCATCAACTCGCGAGGCGGGTTCACAACGCGATGCGTGGTTGATTTTAGTTTATTATTCGTTAAACGCTGCAGCATGTCGCCAACATTAACTACCAGGTCTTCGCCATAAGCTTTAACCGGAAACCAGGTATTATCGCGGGTTAACAGTTCGAGGCCATCGGCACTGGCACCTATTAATAAAGTAATCAGGTTGATATCTTCGTGGGCACCGGCACGTACAGCGTCATCAGGTACCGAATCAGGGTCAGTTATAGGGAAATAATGCAGGGTGCGGAGTATCGAATTACCGTTGTGCACCTTATCATCAAAATAGTTTTCGGGTAGCTCGAGATAAACGGCAATTGCACGAAGCAAGTGTTTGCCGGCAGCTTCCAGCTTTTTATAAACCTCAATAGTGGTTGGGTTAAATTCGGGTAGCTCATTAACAATTACGTTATCCGGATACTGTGCTTTCAGCACGTCATCATCTGTCACGGTTTGACCTATTTGCCAAAATTCTTTCAAATCAGGAGTTTTAAAACCTTTCGCAGTTTCTTTGCCTTTGCCCGTGTACCCACGCTGGCCAGCCAAACCGGGGATTTCATATTGCTGTTTCACAGCATCTGGAAGGGCAAACAGCGCTTTCACCTGCTCGTAAAGTTTATCAATCAGTTCTTTACTTAAACCATGATTGGTGATAGTCACAAAGCCGGTTTCGTTAAAAGCTTTACCAATATCGTTCGAAAATTGTTTGCGCTCTTCGGCCGTGCCGCTTATATAGGTATTCAGATCCAGACGTGGAATGGTTATTGTGCTCATAGTTGTAGTTTATAAAACAGGTAGCAAAATTATTTAATTTTTAAGCGAGGAACACAAGATAGCAATAAAATTTTATCCCCATAATTACACCGGTTTAGTTTGTATTAAGCCTTAAAACAATTTTTGCTTTAAACGTTTTATACTTCTGCCTGTCATATATTTAGCAACAGCAACCTGACAGGTTGTTTTTAAACATCAATTATATGAAATTCATCAATAAAATATGCGGTATCAGCTTAATAGCATTTTTAATAATGCTTGCCGCACCAAACATGAGTAAAGCCCAGGACGGAGGCTACGTATCCGACCAGGAATTTTACGACGAACTTGACCCTTACGGCACCTGGGTTAGCGACCCTCAATACGGAAACGTTTGGGTACCCGATGCCGGCGACGATTTTAGGCCCTACGCCACCCGCGGTCACTGGGTAGTAACCGATTATGGGAATACCTGGGTATCTGACTACGAATGGGGCTGGGCGCCTTTCCACTATGGCAGGTGGCGTTATGATGATTATTACGGCTGGGAATGGATCCCCGGTCATGAATGGGCACCAGCATGGGTAAGCTGGAGGCACGGCGGTGGTTATTACGGCTGGGCACCTTTACAACCAGGTATCAGCATCAGTATATCTTTAGGTAATAGTTACCGTGTACCTGATAATTACTGGGTTTGCGCTCCGCAGGCTTATATCAACAGGCCAAACATTTACAACTATTACGTATCGCGCCCTCGTGTGGTAAACATTATTAACCGTACAACCATTATCAACAACACTTATGTTAATAATAACCGCACTTATATAACCGGTCCTAGAATTAACGAGATAAGGCAGGTTACCAACAACCGTAACGTGCGTGTTTACAACATCACTAATGTTAACAGGCCAAACGGTGGTGGCAGGATAGTAAACAACAATGTGAATATCTATCGCCCGGAAATAAGGAAAGCCCCCGATGCCAGACCGGCAAGGGTAGTAAACGCCGCGGCTTACAGGCAGCAAAACCCTAATGATGGTATAGCCAACAGACGTGGCGGTAATGCAGCTATCAACCGTAATAATGCAGCTCGTTTAAGGGAAGTAGCACGAAATGAAAAACCTGATAATAAAATAGTTCAGGTTAATCATGCAGGCCCGGCAGCAAGGCCAATCCCTGCAAACGGAGCACGCCCTAACCAGCCAAACGCAAGGCCGGGAGATAACCAGGCCCAGCGTCAGCAACAGGCTCAGCAGCGCCAGCAACAGCAGCAAACTCAAAGACAACAACAGCTTGATCAAAAACAAAAAGATCAAACCCAACGCCAGCAACAACAACAGACACAGCGTCAACAACAACTGCAACAACGCCAACAACAACAAAAGGCCAGAGGAGAGCAACAACAGCGCCCACAAAGCCAACTTGATCAGCAGGCGCAGCAGCGCCAGCAGCAACAGCAAGCCCAAAGAGAGCAACAGTTGCAACAACGTCAGCAGCAGGAACAACAACGCCAACAACAACAGCAGGCCCAAAGGCAACAACAGGAGCAACAACGTCAGCAACAACAGCAGGCTCAAAGACAGCAGCAGGAACAACAGCGCCAGCAACAACAGCAGGCTCAAAGACAGCAGCAGGAACAACAGCGCCAGCAACAACAGCAAGCCCAAAGAGAACAGCAATTGCAACAGCGCCAGCAACAGCAACAAGCCCAAAGGCAGCAACAGGAACAACAACGCCAGCAACAGCAGCAGGCCCAAAGACAACAACAACAAGCGCAGCGTCAACAACAGCAACAAGCCCAAAGGCAGCAGC
Source organism: Mucilaginibacter sp. A5337 (assembly GCF_059690695.1). NCBI lineage: Bacteria > Pseudomonadati > Bacteroidota > Sphingobacteriia > Sphingobacteriales > Sphingobacteriaceae > Mucilaginibacter > Mucilaginibacter sp. A5337. The sequence goes on from NZ_JCAWEC010000006.1 coordinate 98,717, forward strand.
AGGAACAACAACGCCAGCAGCAGCAAAGGGAAAGACGCCCTGAAAACAGGTAAATAAAAATTATAACAGCTACAATAAACAGCACGTATAAAGCATTATATACGTGCTGTTTTTATTATAAACGCTACTAATTATAACGCTACTATTAATAATGAAGAAACTCCTGCATACCAATCATTTTATTATTGCACTTATTCTCGTACTTAGTTCCACCGTTAAGGGCCAGGAAAACGTAAGCAAATCATCAACCCAAATCAATTTTATTGAAAACTCATGGAACGAAGCCTTAAAACAGGCGGCCCGCCAAAACAAATATATTTTTGTGGATGCCTATGCCAGCTGGTGCGGCCCCTGCAAGATGCTTAAGGCTACTACATTCAAAAACAATAAAGTAGCCGACTTTTATAACGATAACTTTGTGAACGTAGCCATTGATATGGAAAAGGGGCAAGGCCCTGCCCTTGCCGCCCAGTGGGGACTGCAGGCCTACCCTACCATGATCATATTTACCAGTAAAGGCAAACCTGTTTCAGGTACTGTGGGCTACATAAGGGCAAACGACCTCATAAAATTTGGCCAGCAGGCATTGAACAAATAGTTCAATTTTCAGGTATAAAAAAAGACCGGCACTAAAAGTAACCGGTCTTTTTTTAACTCAATTAACAACTTTATTTAGGTGTAGATAAAAGTACCTACTAATAAAGCTAACACCTGGTCCATAGATAAAGGCTCATCAAAGGCAGCGGTAGCAATAGCAACCGAAGTAGTAGAGCCGGAAACACTTGGCAATGTGGTAACATTAACCGGCCCCTGGGTAACATTTTGCTCCCCATCATAATTGCCATTAACTTGCGACACGCCTGTATCATTACCCAAAGTAGCGGTACTGGTGATCCATGGAGAAACACCCAGCAATTGGCGGATGGCCGATGCATGACGGGCTTCAACCGCGTGTATAGATAAAGCAGCGGTCAGAATATCCTTATTGCCCAATAAATTAGGGGCCTGACCTTTATAGGCACGTACACCTGTATCTTCAAATGCCAATGCCACTTTCAAAAACAAGGTATAATTGCTGAACAAACCTTTAAACGGCCCGTTACCAGTACCGCCGCCGGCAGTAAAATCAAACTTAGGCGGAGTAACCGGAGTGCCGCCCGAAGCGGTAATAGCTGTTTTCAGGAAGGCCACGTGCTGGTTTTCGTCGTCTTTTACGGTATTGATATAAGAAGCACCAGCCCCAGGGATCAAACCTGCAGAAGCAGCACCTGTATTGTAAAAAGATGATTCGAGATACTCAAGCGTTAAGGCATAGTTTAAAACCTCCACTACCGTTGGGGCAGCAGCCGCACCATATGCCCTTTTGAGCATAGTACCCATAGCAAACGGCACCGCAGCCAGAGCTACTTTTGAACCGAAGCTGGTTATGTTTTTGATGGCTGCACGACGCGGATTAAGCCTGTCGTTCAGCTCCGGATCAAATTTTTCTATTTCGTCTATTATATTAAATAAATTCATGGCGATGGGGAATTAAGCTGTGTAACTGTAATTGGATGCACTCACTTTAGTTTTCAGGTAGGTATTTGCAATGGGCAATACCTCGGCAATGGTGGCCGATTTGTTTAAGCCATTGCTGTCAACCTGATCATCGGCGGCAAATGAACCTGCCACCAGCATATTGCTGATCAGCGCCGCATGCCTTGCCTCAACCGATACAATTTTACCGGCAATAGTTAAATAACCAGGATCCTGAATAAGGTAACCGGCCCCATCATAAGCTTTAACACCGGTATCCTCAAATGCCTTGGCCGCGCCAAGCACTGCAGATTTCTTGGTAAAATCGATAGTACTGAAATCAACAGTAAGCGCCGGGATTGCGTTACCGCCTAAAGCAGCTTTGAAAAACTCGCGGTGAAGAACCTCGTGATCGCGGATACTGGTGAAAAGCGCTTTTTCATCAGATGTCATGCCCGAATATGGGGTAGTAATTACCTGGATATAAAAAGCTGCTTCCAGTTGCTCAAGTGCGTAAGCGTAGTTCAGGATAGCAAGATCGCCTTTGGCACCGATGTCAATGCCCCCGCCAACTACTACCTTATGATCTTTGTGGCATGCTGCTGTAGCTAAAAGGCCGGCTGATGCCACGCCTAACCCCGCATAGCGTAAAAATGACCTCCTGGCCATGTTTGCCCCGCCTATGCTTTCTTGTTCAGATGTTTTCATAAAGTTCGATTTTTTTGATGTTATAATTAGTCGTTCTGTAGATGGATATACGCCTGTAACAACATGGCGGATTGCAATTAGTTGACATTAATACACTCTTAATTAGAGTAATTAACTTTCAGTAAAACCCAGGGCTCTATTCGCAATAAAAAATTCCCAAAAAGGAAGGGCAATAAAAAAAGGCCGAAAAACTCTCGCAGTTTTTCGGCCCTACATCTACCTATGAAAACAACCCTATGAGAAGGGTATTAATACTTATCCAAACCAGGTGCCAAATCACAAAAGTGCTCCACGTCGCTATAAATAAGCTTTTTGAGGTAATTGTACGCAATTACTGTGGAAAGCAATCCCAAAACCGGGGATTATAAGCAACTAATGAATAAAATATTCTTAATTAAAAAGCAATGGAATAAAATGAATTTGAATTTCCATTAAATAAAAAAGGCCGGACAACTCTCGCAGTTATTCCGGCCCTACATCTACCTATGAAAAACAACCCTTTGAGAAGGGTAATAAGTTATATTCAAACAGGGTGCCAATCTCAAAAAACAGCTTTAATTGCCTAATTGGCAGCTTTTTAAAGCCTAAGCGGAGTTCAATGTGTAGAAATGACACCCGGAACCGGGAATTAATTTCCCAATGGTTAATTTGGCAGTATCTATTTTAATTCTCAGATAACATCATAAAGCAAATAAAAAAGGCCGGACAACCCTCGCAGTTGATCCGGCCCTACATCTACCTATGAAAAACAGTCCTTTTTAGTAAGGACATTAACTCTAATTCAAACCGGATGCCAGATATAAAAACATATCATAAAGCATCAAAAAACGCTTTTCAAAGACTTATTGGTGGCAAAGTGTGTAAATACATACCGGGAATGGTGGTATAATTTTCCCAAAGGTTAAACTGGATGAGTTGCGAAGTAATTGGCAGCCTCAGTAATTAACATTGAAGGTTGAAGTAACCCGATAACGTATTTGATTTCTCGCAAAGGCGCAAAGGTTTTTCTTTGCGGCTTTGCGAGCTTATGTTAATTGCATATGATACTTATCACGGGGTAAGTGTTTGCAATAGACAATAAAACTTTCTATTTAGTAATATTTATTTATTTCAAACCGTTTCTTACATCCAATCCAGGCCAATAAAAAAGGTCGAAACACTCTCGCAGTATTTCGACCCTACATCTACCTATGAAAAACAACCCTTTGAGAAGGGTAATAACATTTATTCAAACGAAATGCCAATTGATAATTTAGCACTTATTTGCTTAAAAAACAGGTTTTTAATATTACCTAAACGTTAAACTGTAGAAACTTTCCCCAAACAAGGGTGCGATTTCCACATCTTGAGAAATACGTATAAAATTCAAACAATTTCATTCATTAAATACTTAATCATAGAAACCATCCCAATTAAACTTTGTTAGCCTAACTATGGACTATAATGTATATTTACTGGCAACCGATCCTCAAAACCCCTGCAGGGATGTGATCCACTCCAGGGATACACGTCTTAAAGTAAAAGTTTATTGCCTTGACGAAGAGCAATTTAGTGCGGATGATAACGAAATCCAGCTTTATGGCTATGCCGGTCATAAGCTCTATGCTTTTGAAACCGTCAATGTTGCAGCCGAAGATGCGCTTGATTTAGTAAGTGCCATACAGTGGTATGCTAATTATATTGATTTCCCGAAGATGGAAATCCTCCCCGAAGACCCTCGCCCACGAGCCCAATACCGGGATGTGAAGTAGCAGTAACGTTCTTATTTATTAAAAATCAGCCACATAAAAGTTTTTGAAATTTTATTTTGACAAACAAACGTCAACTCCTATATTTGCAGTCCCAAAAGCAAGGGAGCTTAGCTCAGCTGGTTCAGAGCATCTGCCTTACAAGCAGAGGGTCACTGGTTCGAACCCAGTAGCTCCCACAAAAAAGCCTGACAGCAATGTTGGGCTTTTTATACTTGCATTACACGCAAAATACTTCGCAAAAGTATTTGCATTATATGGCTAAGTAATTTAACTTCGCCGCTCGGTTTTACCAAACATAATGGTAAAATCAAACACAAAGGGAGCTTAGCTCAGCTGGTTCAGAGCATCCCGATTTTATATCGGGAGGGTCACTTGAACGAAGAAGCAAAAAGGGGAGCTTAGCTCAGCTGGTTCAGAGCATCTGCCTTACAAGCAGAGGGTCACTGGTTCGAACCCAGTAGTTCCCACGGAAAAAGCCTAACAGAAATGTTAGGCTTTTTTGTTTTTAATGTCGCAAGGCTGCGCTAAAACTCAAAACACAAAAAAAGGGGCTGCCTCCGGCAGCCCCTCAAACAATAAAAAATTATTATCCTATAAATTCACTTCCGCCAATACCGGGAAATGATCTGACGGAAATTTACCGTGATAGCTATCGCTTAAAATGCCCCACCTTTTAACATCCACTTTACCGGTGGTGAAAATATGATCGATTACGCCGTTTGATTTTAAAGCCCTTCCAAATGAGTTAAAAGAGGCGTTAAACTCATAAGGTTGAGCTGCCTGGTTATAAGTATCAACTAAATAATTTGAGGTCGCCAGTCGCTGGTACCAGGTACTGTTATGGTCGCCGTTCAGGTCGCCGGTGAATATGGCTTTTTCGTTGCCTGCAATTTCTTTGATCTTTTTCAGGATCAGTTTACCGCTTTCTTCGCGGGCAATTTTTCCCTGGTGATCAAAGTGCGCGTTAAAGAAATAGAATTTCTTTTTGCTTTCCTTATCCTGCAGGTACACCCATGAACAGATGCGGTTGCAGCAGGTTGCATCCCAGCCCAAACCCGGCTTATCAGGCGTTTCAGACAGCCAGAAATCACCTTTTTTCAGCAATACAAAGCGACTCTTTTTAAAGAAGATAGCCGAATGCTCACCCGCATCTTTTCCATCATCCCTACCTAAGCCATAGCGTTCATACTCAGGCAGGGCATTATTCAAATCATCCAGCTGATTTTTCAAACCTTCCTGCGTACCAAAAATATCAAATTGGTGAAAGCGGACCAGCGCGGCGGCAACAGGTGCACGGTTAATCCATAAATTACCGGTATCCCTTGGGTTATCGAAACGCAAATTGAAAGTTCCGGCAATTAAATGCTGTGCACGACCCTGCATGCATACCAAAGCAAATAATGCCGCAAATAAATATTGTTTTATTTTCATGATATATATCTGTTATAATTATTGTTCCCAGCCCGGGTTTTGACCTAATTTAGGGTTCTGAAGCCTATCGGTTTCAGGGATTGGGTACAGGTAAAATTTATTATCCCATTTACGCTGAACCGTTGTTAGCCAGGTAAGTTCATTATCGCTGCTAAGCCTTTGCGGGTTTGCAGTACCCCCGGTTAATGTAGCGGCAACGCTCACATAGGTTACACCTGCCACCTGGTTTGCCGGCAATGTAGTGTAAAAACATACATCAGGCTTGCCATCTTCATTTAAATCAAGCGGCACATCCAGGGCCGGTACATAAAAGCCGTTCCAGGTTTGGTCCATCAACTCGCCGCGTTTCCACCTTACTATGTCATTGAACCTGAAACCTTCAAAGGCAAGTTCAATGCCGCGCTCGCGCCTTATTTCCAACAAAGCAGGATCAGAGATAGCCGGAAAGTAATTTGTTTGCAGATATTTATCCGCAACAACGGGCTTGGTAGCAGTGTTACCTGTTATGCCTGCCCTGCGGCGTAAAGCGCCAATGGTCATGTTCCAGTCGGCATCAGTAAAGGTACCCAGCTCGGCTTTTGCTTCGGCATAGTTTAACAATACCTCCGCATAGCGCATAAGCGGTATTGAGTTGGTATTGCGCGATCCGCCATCCATTGAGGCATCATCCTGGGTTAATTTGATGGGCTGATAACCTGTATAGGTATATGAAAACACCGGCGGTGCTGCTTGCTGAGTAGCGCCGTTTAAGCGGGTGTAGTTGCCCATACGGATGGTTTGTTGCAAACGCATATCACGGCCTTTTACCTCCTGTGCAAAAGGCATTGTTTTATAACCGGGCTTATCGGTAAACGGCGTGCCATCGATATTCAAATAAGTATTTACAAATGTGCGGATAAAGCTTAACCTGTCGCCGTAAGTGGCGCTAGTCCAGTACCAGTTGGAATCATTGAAGATACCCAGTGCAGGATCAGAAATTGCTGCAAGGATCACTTCCGATGCTACCGGCGCCTGGCTGGTAAACAACTGCCTGTAAGCTTTATCTGTTCCGCCCGCAGTATTAAGACTGAAACCGCCTTCGCTCATCACTTTTTGCGCAGCATCTGCAGCCTGGGTAAGCAAGCCATTAACTGACGACTGCAAACCGTACTCATCATGGTATTTCCTGAATGTACCTTCAAACAAGCAAACCCTTGATTTAAATGCATAAGCAGTATATTTAGTGATAAGGCTCCTGGTATTGTCAGTAGTGTTGATGTGCAGTCCTGCATAATCAAGGTCGGCAAGTATCGAATCAACAACAAGGGTCCTTTTATCCCTGCCGTTATATAACGCAGGATCATCAACCTTCATTGTTTTGCCGTACCATGGCACGTCGCCAAAACGCTTAAGCTTATCAAAGTAAAACCAGGCCCTGAAAAAGCGTGCAAGGCCAATAAAATGCTGGCGCTGATCAAGCGAAATACTCGGGTTATTACAATTTTCGATAAAGTAGTTGATGTTGCGCAGGCCGGTCCAGGTCCAGCCGCTGCTTTGCCTTGGGCCATAGGCACCCGGTCTTAAAAAATCCGGAACCGATGTCCTTGCCGCGTAATCAGCCATGGCATCACCGCGTACAGCATCGCCCGCGGTTGGCAGGATATCATAAAACGAGTTGGCATAAAGCTGCAGGCCGTTTATGCTTCCAAAAACAGCGCTGTTGGTAGCGGTGTCTTTGGGTACCTGGTCTAATTTCTTACAGCTAACTGTAATCAAGCTTGCAAAAAGCATTGCTATGGCTAACTTAATGTGTGTTGCTTTTATGTGAAACATATTTAATGTTTTTAAAATTTTCGTACTGCGATTGATTAAAATGTTGCGGTTAAGCCCAGGGTTACGCTCTTTAATATCGGGTAGTTATTACCGTTACCGCTGTTACCATCGGTAAGTACCCTGTCTGATCCGTTGATACTTTCGGGGTCGATATCCTTGGTAATTTTATAAAGCGGCGACCATGTCAACAGGTTCTCGCCCGAAAGGAACACGCGAAGATTGTTTAGTTTGATCTTCTGGATCAAACGCAATGGCAGGTTATAACCTACCTGTACATTTTTCATACGCAGGTAAGCAGCATTTTGCAAATATTTGGTTTGCGCCTGGGTTAACTCGCCCGATCCGTTTTGTGCCGAATAGCCGCGGTACCTTGGGAAGTAAGCGTCAGGATTATCCTCCGACCAGATTTTACCCAATTGCGATTGTGGCACTTTGTTGTAAGGCCTGTTGTATTGTCCCCAGAAAACACTTGCTTCTGAGCCCGGGTACCAGTCGCGTTTGGCAACACCCTGAAAAAATGCCGAGAAAAAGAAGTTGTTCCAGTCGGCATCAACACCAATACCGTAAGTATACCTTGGGGTAGCATTACCGATGATGCGCTTGTCGCCGGGTTTGTTTACGGTTTGGTCGCCGTAGTCAATTACGCCATCGCCGTTAAGGTCTTTAAATTTGATATCGCCCGGCAAAAGTTGCCCTGTAGTAGAAGCCTTGATAAGCGTTTGCTTAGGCGAGTTGGCAATATCCTGTGCAGAAGTAAAATAACCAGCTGTTTCAAATCCCCAGATCTCGCCTATTGTTTGGCCTGCATAATAATCGCTTAAACGTTTATCGGGGTTGTTGTATTTGGTAATTTTAGAAGTGTAATCGGCCAGTGTTAATCTTAAACCATAGTTAAACGGCTTGGTACCGGCGTTAAATTTATCGCGCCAGGCTACGGTTACTTCCCAGCCTTTTGTTTTCAGGTCGGCGTAGTTACCTTTAGGCACATCGGTACCAAAAACAGCGGGAAGCGTCATACCCACAGTAAACATGTTTGTTGTTTTGCGGATGTAGGCATCGCCCGAAATGGTTAAACGGTTAGATAGCATGCCCAAGTCTAAACCAAGGTTTTGTGTGTTTGAAGTTTCCCAGGTTAAACCATCAGGCAATACGCCCGGCTGACTGGTTTTTTGAGGCAATACCCCATTCAGGATCCTGCCCGATTTAGAAATATTGAATTTTTCCTGGAATGCATATGAGCCGATGCTGCCGTTACCCAATGAACCGTAAGAAGCCCTTACTTTTAAGTTGGTGATCAGCTCTTTCGATACTTTCCAGAATGGCTCGTTGGAGATTTTCCAACCTGCAGAAACTGAAGGAAAGAAAGCATAACGCTGATCGGCAGGGAATTTTGACGAACCATCATAACGACCATCCGCTTCAATTAGATACCTGTCTTTAAACGAGTAATTTAAACGATAGAAACCGCCCACAATATCCCACTGGTCCCAACCACCTGAAGTGCTGATTGCCTGACCCAATGCCAGGTTAATATCAGTAGCATCTTCAAAAATTAAACCGTTACGTGTTACATCAAGCGTTTTTTTGGTTGATTGCTCAAAGTTGAACCCTGCTAATGCTTTAAAGTAGTGGCCACCATTTAATTTAGGTTCAAACTCGCCGTAAGTATTTGTAGCTATATATTGCGTACTCTGGCTGTAAACTTCAAGATCGTTATAAGCAGTACCAACATATTCAATTACCCCTGGTTTGCGGCTGTAAGGAACGGGCACTCGTTTACGGTTTTGACCGTTATCGGTGTTTTGAAAAGTGAAATCGCCTTTAACACGGAATGTATTATCAAAAAACTGGGCTACAAAGCCGGTTGTATTTCTGAATACCCGGTTATCGAAGTTGATACCATTTTTGCCGTAGTAAAAGTCCCCCACGGAATATGCGGCCGAGTAAGTAAGCGTACCATCGGGATTAAATAAGGGTACCATGGTATGGCCTTCGTCCTGCAGGTTTCTCCAGATACTTCCCCCCTCACCCACGTTGAGCGGGTTGTGGTATTTCATATTGGAATAGTCAGCATTATTATAAAGGCTTAACCATGGGTAAACCTGCAATGAACCTTTAGCCCTCAGGTTGTACATGCTATAATCATCAGAATTATAGCGGAACAAACCATCCTGCGAATAATAACGCCCGGTGATCAGGAAGTCGGCTTTGCCACTGTTACCTGAAATAGCAAGATTATGCTCACGGGCTTCGTTATGATCTTTGTATAACAGCTTGTACCAATCGGTATTGCCATAATATTCATATTCGCCGGCGCTGTTAACTATAGTTGAAGGCAAAGAAGGATCAAGAGAATGTTTTCTTAATTCCTCAAGATATGCCGGAGAAAACTTAACTGTTTTGTTGATGTTTTGTGGTGTTTGTGAATAATCATTCCAGGCACTCCATGCATCGTTAAACATCTTGGCGAAGGTGTAGCCATCAGTAACAAACTTAGGCACAGCAGTTGGGCTTTTAACCGAGTGGTTAAATGAATAGGTAACGCTGGTTTTTTCTTTGGATGGATTTTTAGTGGTGATGAGGATCACGCCGAAAGCACCCCTTGCACCATATATAGAGGCCGAAGCCGCATCTTTCAATACCGATACTGAGGCCACATCATTCGGGTTAATCCTGCTTGGATCGCCTTCCACACCGTCAACTAAAACCAGCGCGTTTCCGCCCTGCCCGATCGAAGTAGTACCCCTTACATTGTAGGTGGGCGACTGGATAGGCTTACCATCAAGCGGCACCAGGTTCAGGTTAGGGATTACGCCCTGTAAGCCCTGGGTTAAGTTTGGCAGTGAACGATTTTCAAATACCTTTGAGGTAACCTGCTCAACGGCACCGGTAAGGTTTTGCTTTTTCTGTGTGCCGTAACCAACAACCAATACTTCGTTCAACGTACCCGATTGTGCAACAAGTGTTATGGGATTAAGTTGTGTAACCTCGCCCTGTTTTATTTTTACGCCCGTTACACGCTTCGACTCAAACGAAATAAAGCTTACCATTAAGGTGTAATTTCCTTCGTCGGCACTAATGGTAAATTCGCCGTTGATATCGGCCTGTACGCCTTTGCTGGCTTCAAGCAACATAACGGTAGCCCCGGTTAAAGGCGCGCCTTTTTCATCAATGATTTTCCCGGCAATTTTACCTAAGGCCGGCCTTGGCTGATCTTTTTTATATAAGGTAACTGTACCCGATACCTCTTCCTTAAAACCGATATCGGTATTAGCCAAAAGCCTTTTCAATACATCGGCTAAACGCTCGTTATTAAAGGTTTGGCTTTTCACCTGCACGTCGGCCAAACCAAGCAGTTTGGGGTCGTAGGCAAATTCAATATTCCCGGCATTTTCAATTTTTTTAATTGAGGTTAACAGTGTTTCTTTTGAAAGGGAAACGCTAACGCGCTTCTCAAAAACCTGTCCTGTGCTTGGGGCGGCTATCAATACACCTGCGCCCGCAATAATAATGGTGTAAATCAGAAAAGTGATACGCATGGCTTTACTTAAGCAACGTAAGTTTTTTTTCATACTTTTGAGTTCTTAGTGGATTTTTAACGGAGAAACTAAGGGCATAAGCAAATAGGGCTCAATCTATTAGCTTTGCGAACTATGGCCGGATCTGCTACAGACCGGCTTTTTTTATTAATATAGGGTTACATCATTATTTTGCCTCCTGCAACTGTTTTTATGGATTGAACATATTAGCCTCATGGTTTCATCAACCGTGCGCGACTGGCTGATGATGATATTGTATTTGTAGGTATCTGTTTGCTTGTTTTTGCTGGTGAGTTTTACCCCGTAAATGTTATTGACGGTTAGGGCCAATTCCCGGAAAGAGGCATTGCTGAGCGCCGATCGTCCCTCTACCCAACCTTTGCTTTTTTCGCCATTGTAGCTGCTTAGTTTATAGCTATGTTCCTGCAATGAATAAACTGCCCTTTGATTAGGGATCAATACAGCTTTTTTCCCCTGCTTATCACTTACTTCCACATGACCGGTGCGAAGGGTTACAGCTACATAGTTTAGCTGTTTATAGGCTTTTACATTGAATGATGTACCCAGCACCTTTGTGGTTATACTGCCTGTTACTACCAGGAAGGGATGGGCGGCATCATGCTTTACTTCGAAATAAGCTTCACCCTCATCTAAATAAACACTGCGGGTTGCCTTTTTTTCAAAGCCCTCAATGATACGGACGCGTGACATGGCGTTGAGCCAAACAGTTGAACCATCAGGTAGTTCCAATTTTTTTACCTGCCCTATACCTGTTTTAAAGATAGCATAGGTCGGCTTCTGCTGTTCCTGCTGCTGCGCTATTTCTCGGCGCAGAAGCAACCCTGCTGTAACCAGCACAATGATTGCAGCGGCGGCGGCATACCTGATAAAATTAAGTCTTCGTATTTTGGGAGGATTGTTATTTACATGCGCTTTGGCGTAGTTGTAAATTTCGCTTTTTAACTGCTGTTCTTTAGCGAGGGGCAAGGGTTCATCGATATCATCATATGATTGATACCATCCATCAACCAATTTTCGCTCCTGTTCGGTAGCTTTATTTTTAACGTAGCGGTCAATTAATTTTTTAAGCTCCGACGAGTCCATCCAGTTTTGTGCTTTTTATTGGGATGTTGCACAAAGCCGCTTTTACTACTTCTATTTTACATCAAGTTTTCGTTAACTTTGTGTAAACAAAATCACGAGGCAAATAAAACAGTTAATATAACGATCGGGGTATTCAACTTTAAGGCGGCGCTTTAAACGTTTTAGCGCTTCGGTAATATTATTTGATACGGTTTGCTCGGCAAGGTTAAGATTTTCGGCAATTTCCTTTACCGAATAGCTATCGCTCCGCAGCAGGAAAGCACGCTTCATATTAGCCGGCATCTCTTCTACTTCTTCGCTCACAATTTTTTCGAGGTTAAAATATGAGGATAGGTTTTCTTCCTTATAGATGATATCGTTCATCCGTGACAGTGCATGCTCCATAGCATTTTGCCTGATGCCTTCCGAACGGAAATGATTTAATACTTTGCGTTTAACCGCACCAAACAAAAACTGCTCAAGAGAGGTGTTTATTTGTAGTTCATTTCGCTTTTGCCAAACATCTATCAACAGGTTTTGCACAATGTCTTTCGCGGCCTCGTAATCACCTAATCTTACCTGCGCAGCCATAAAAAGGGACTTCCAATAGCGGTTGAACAATACATCAAAAGCACTGATGTTATCGTCTCTAAGCATTTCCAACAGTTCATGATCAGCAGGAGGAGTATCAAATTGTTGCATCCGCCAAAATTAAACAACCTAAGTAAAGTAAAAGTTAAATAACAAACTGATCGTACAGAAGCGGTTAATTGCCTTTTGAAGTACCAACAAAAGCTTTAACCGCATCTCCTGTAATTTGAAAATAAGCAGGACCTGCAAGCAGCGTTATTTTGGTTATAGGTTGAAACGAGCTCAGCGAATGATTTTTCAAAAACTGCTCAGTTTCATAAGCATTTACAGCCCCTTTAACAACATTCACTGCTACAATACCCGTAGGCGAATCAATACCGGCATCTTTTAAATCGCTGGCATGCGAGTAGCTGCTTACGCCTAAGCGCAGAGCTTCACGCATTTCTACACGGCCAACACTGGTCATCAGCTCGGGGTTAAATGCTTTACGGTCGCCAAGCCCAATGATCAGCAGCTTTTCGGCAGGCATGCTGCCGGCGGGTGGTGTAATCAATATGGTTTCCAATGCATGGCCTTCAAACCTGCCGCTTTTTCGTAATTCGGTAAGCATTCCCTTCAGCGCGTCATCTATATGTACCAATCCGTTAAGGTTACGCGGCAATGCGGGCGGCGAGTTAAATATATCTCCATCGGTGTATTCAAAAACGCAAATAACCTGTAAGGGCGTTTGCTGGTTAGACGGCGCCTGAACAGCCGTTGTTATCATCATCCCATCTATTTGCCCCAATGTGGCTGATGTTCCGGCGGCGGGCAATGCCGAAGCCTGCGTTTGTGCCCACCCGTTTGTAAAATTGATTAAAACGATGGCTACACTGGCGATAAGCAACCGTAACGAACCTATATAAGATTTTACAGATAATTTTTGAGTTAGTGTAATAGCGTGTTCCATGATGACGATGTTTAAATTACTGATACGTCAAAAATGGGGGAAATAAAAAAACAAAAAGATGACGTAGATTAAGAAATGCAAGACCTCTTAAATAACATCCCAATCCGCTATTAAATGTAAATCAGATTTTCTGATCGGGTAATGAGGGCTGCGCCTGCTTCGCTTATAATAACATCGCAATCTTTTACTGATATATGGTGCTTAAACTGACCGATGGGTTCGATCCAATCCCGGGAGGTGAATACCGGCGCTTCGATCTGAACAGATTCTACCAGAATCTCTTCGCCATCGAGCACAAGGCGCCAGCATTGGGTTTGACCATTACTATTGGTATTATAGCGAATATGTGCCAACTGCACTTTCTTATGCATAACATATAGGGGTTTCCGCAACAAACGGCGAATTAAAGGGAAAAGTATTTACTGTTAACGCACCTCTAAAATCTATCTTATTTGTTACTTATATCGGGACCCTTAACCCGAAGCCCTCCTTAGTATCACAAGAAATAACATAAATGTTTAGCCTTTTTTGTTCCTTTGCCTGCAACCTATGCAAACATTAAAGCAGTTACAAAACGGAGAATTAAAAGGAGCTATATCGCTTAAACTATCAGAGAATCTTTCTCATTTCCCGGTTGAAATTTTTGAACTGGCAGATACGCTGGAGTACCTTGATCTATCATTCAATAACCTGAACTCATTGCCCCCTGATTTTGGCAGGCTCAAAAAACTGAAGATCTTTTTTTGTTCAGAAAACCGGTTCACGGTTTTGCCGGAAGTATTGGCCGATTGCCCGCTGCTGGATATGGTTGGCTTTAAATCAAACCGGATAGAAACGGTACCACCGGCATCAATTAATTCAAATCTTCGCTGGCTTATCCTTACCAACAACAGGATTACTGAGTTACCTGCCGAAACAGGTAATTGCAGCAGAATGCAGAAGCTAATGCTTGCGGGTAATAAATTAAAGGAGTTACCGGCGTCGCTTACCAAGTGCCGTAATTTAGAATTGCTCCGGATCTCCGCAAATCAGTTAAATGAATTTCCTGAATGGCTTTTATCTCTGCCCAAACTATCATGGCTGGCCTTTTCGGGCAATCCTTTCAGCTATAAGCCAACAGTACAACCGCTTACACCAATCGACAGTTGCCAGCTGGAAATCAGCGAAATGCTTGGCGAAGGTGCATCGGGCATCATCTCCAAAGCTACCTGGCGACATGCCGGTAAAACCAGTGAAGTTGCTGTCAAAATATTTAAAGGCGCGGTTACCAGCGATGGCCTGCCCGAAGATGAAATGAACGCTTGCATAACCGCTGGCAACCATGACGGATTAGTAGAGTTGATAGGCCAGATCACCAATCATGCCGAAAATAAAGAAGGGCTGGTAATGAAACTCATACCCGAAAGCTTTTACAACCTCGGTCTGCCCCCCAGCTTCGTTAGCTGCACGCGCGACGTTTTTAAACCCGGCATGGGCCTTACGCCTGCACATGTATTAAAAATTGCAGGAACCATTGCCTCCGTAGCAGAACACCTGCACAACAAAGGTATTATGCACAGTGACCTTTACGCCCACAACATTTTGGTTGACGATGACGCCAACACGCTATTCAGCGATTTTGGAGCTGCCTGTTTTTATGATCTGTCAGATACCGGAACCGCAAAAAAACTTGAATTGCTGGAAGTAAGGGCTTATGGCTGTTTGCTTGATGACCTCATCAGTTTGTGCAATGAAGCAGATTCTCGGTTAATATCAAAACTTGAAGAGCTCAGGGATGCGTGCATGAGCGATAATGTGGAAAAGCGCCCTTCGTTTCAAGTTTTAAACAGAGACTTGATAGTATTAGACCGGGAACATTTTGTGCTATAGCGATGCCTGTGTTGCTGATAGCCTTATTAAATCATCCTCTTCTCCGTCAAGTAAATCAGCCAGGCAGGTAAAGTAATTAATTCCGGCAAGACCTAAGCCGCTTGGAGCTACCGTTGTTTCGGTAATGAAATAACCGTTATCAAGCTCTAAAATTAGCTTTTCGTCCTCAAACCCCGAACTAAGCAAATCAACTATACACCTGCCTTTAACATTCATTAATTTATTTTCAGCAAATTCTGTTTTATAAGGCCGATATGCTAAAATGTGCCTCATCTTAACTATCAGGGTTTTCCAGCCTGTGTAATTATTATAGGCCAGTTCGCCAATCGATTTCTTTCCCGAGTTAACATGCTCTGTTTTAATCAAAGGATGCAGGAAAATACTTTTCGCACCTGGATCGGGCGCTTCTATCCTCAGTTCATCATTGAAATCATAAGGAATGCTTACAAACACACCTCCTTCAAGCTCAATAAAACAGCTGGCAAAATCAAGTTCGTATTGCCTGTTCTTAACCAGGCAATAAATATCTGTTATTTTCTTTCCGATAAGGTCTTTCGGATACATAAAATACCATGTAGGGGTTTAAGATGCCATGCAAGTATACAGGATTTTTCAAATTTGTACATCCTATTATGCTTTAGCATAGCGATAAAGGTAACCCGTAGGTTTGCTTTTTTAGAAATATTTGAACGAAAAATGATAATTTTTACCAATTCGTCTATTCATTCGATCTATTCGTCGGTTTTTTTTTGATTTTAACAATCCATGTATTAGATTTGCAGCTATTTCAATACAAGGTTACCACCTTGATTTGTGATAAGGTTTAGGTTTAAAGCCTCCAAGCAGCGAGTGCAAGGAGGCTTTTATTTTTTAATCTTATCAATAACGCACCAACTAAAGTTTTAGTGTTTAAACAAGGATAAAAAAGTACTAAGTCTGAAGTTTTTAGTCTTAAGTCTTATTTATCAACATTACATACTGTATACCAGAAACTTAACGCCTAAAAACACAACTGTAAATCTAAGTTGTGTTTTTAAAAATATAACCGACTTTGAACTTAAAACTAACGACTTGAGACTTAGAACTCAATACTTACGACTTACTTATTTTCCTTCACCACATCAATAAGCCATGTTACCAGGCCAATAAAGCCGACAATAAATAACCCTGCCGCGCGTCGTTGGTGTTGTCACCAACAATTTTTTGCCCCCCCTTCTTTTATGATATCCAAAAGCCTTGTTCAAATACCGCGCGTAGAGTTGTTGGTGACAACATCAACAACGACAGAGTTCAATCTGCATTATAGTGTAACCGCCCTAACTATTTAGTTTTTTTAACTTAAAGTATCCATTGGTATCTACAATCCAGAAATCATCTTCAATCTGAGTATCAAAGTGGTTCTCTTCATCAGTTTGTACTCCGTACTGATAACTAAGCTTTAGGGTGAGGTCTTTATATATCTTTGTATTCAATATGCCATAAAAATGGTTATTTCCCGATGGGTCGTTAGCTTTGATATGCATTGCATCTATTACCTGTAATTTGTAAGTCAACGCTACCAGTGTTTCATCGATTACCACAAGAAAAAAGCGTGGCTTCATAACAATTAAAAGCCATTTAGATTTATAGGTAGAGTCTGCCAAATCAAAAGTCGAGGACATGTTTTCGCCATCAATTGAACTTGCACCGATTTCCCTATACCTTAATTTTAATTTAAGCCCCATCATCTTTTTATCCTTAAAAGTCGAAAGATTAATTGGACTGGGCTCGGCCGAAGGATTTTCGGTATCGAACGGAAATTTTGGAAGCGCTAAATCTCGCAAACGTTTAGCCAGTTTAACGCTATCAATTAAACCATCTTCTATTTCAGGTTGTTTAGCTGTTCGGGGAGATATTGAAGCACGGGGAACGCTTTTATTGTTGCTAGTATCGATGGAGCAACCACCACACAAAATAATGGGAATAATTAAAATGACAAGGCCCCTTAGCATAACTAAAGATAATGGTTTTTATAACTAAAGGAAATTTTTACTCGTTGTCCGTATTGTCACCAACAATGGCAAAGAGGACACAAAACTTGAGACTTAGAACTCCGAACTTACGACTTACTTATTTTCCTTCACCACATCAATAAGCCAGGTGACCAGACCAATGAAGCCGGCAATAAACAACCCTGCTCCTGCACCACGTGCGTAATCGTCCCAATTATCGGCCGGGCCACTGGGAATGGCCATCCCTGCCGAAAACAGGATAATACCTATCAACAAAAGATAAACAGAGCGTTTTGCTTTATTTTTCATCGGCGTAAATTAAAAAAATCATTTTTAATTTCTGTATTTTTGCAACCTCTTAAAAACGAGGTGAAATAATAGATGTACAAGGAATATAAGCAGTTAAACTTATCGCAAACAGGCAAAGAGATACTGGACTTCTGGAAACAGAAAAATATTTTCGAGAAAAGCATTACCAGCCGTCCGGCGGGTAACCCCTATACTTTTTATGAAGGGCCGCCGAGCGCTAACGGTATGCCCGGTATTCACCACGTAATGGCGCGCTCTATTAAAGATATTTTTTGTCGCTACAAAACCCTTAAAGGCTACCAGGTAAAACGCAAAGGCGGCTGGGACACCCATGGCTTGCCAATTGAGCTTGCTGTTGAAAAAGCTTTGGGCATCACTAAAGATGACATCGGCAAAAAAATAAGCGTTAAAGATTATAACGATGCCTGCCGTAAGGAGGTAATGCGCTACACCGACGTTTGGAACGACCTAACCGAAAAAATGGGTTACTGGGTTGACCTGAATGATCCGTACATCACTTATAAAAACGAATACATTGAAAGCCTCTGGTGGATCCTGAAGCAGCTGCATAAAAAAGACATGCTGTACAAAGGTTATACCGTACAGCCATACTCGCCAAAATCAGGTACCGGTTTAAGCTCACACGAGCTTAACCAGCCGGGCACCTACAAAATGGTGAAGGATACTACCATAGTAGCCCAGTTTAAAGTTAAACACGATGCCGATTCGGAGTTTTTGTTTAATGGCGTAGATACCGAGGTGTTTATCCTGGCCTGGACAACTACTCCTTGGACTTTACCATCAAACTGTGCCCTTGCCGTTGGCGAAGATATTACCTACGTTAAGATCAGCACCTTTAACCCATACACCTACCTGCCGGTTTGTGTAGTGCTGGCTAAAGACCTGGTTAAAAAATACTTTAAAGCCGAGGGTGAGAACGCCTCTTTTACCGACTACAAAGGCGGCGACAAGATCATCCCATGGAAAATTGAGGCCGAAGTAAAAGGCAGTGAGCTGGTGGGCATCCATTACGAACAACTGATGCCTTATGTAACCAATGAGGATTTGGAGCAAAACGCTTTCCGCGTGATCCCGGCCGACTTTGTTACTACCGAAGACGGTACCGGTATAGTACACACCGCATCTGTTTTTGGCGCGGATGACTTCAGGGCCTGCAAGGAAAACAACGTACCATCCGTAATGGTGAAAGACGAAACAGGCAAAGATGTTCCGTTAGTGAACAAACAGGGCCGCTTTGTTGATGAAGTTACCGATTACGCCGGTCGTTACGTTAAGGAAGAATATTATACTGATGCCGAGCGTGCCGAAGAAGGTTTTAAACCAACCGACGTACTCATCTCTATCAAATTAAAAACCGAGAACCGCGCGTTCGACGTTAAGAAATACGAGCACAGCTACCCGCACTCATGGCGCAGCGACGAGCCTATATTATACTATCCGCTCGATAGCTGGTTTATCCGCACCACTGCGGTAAAGGATAAAATGGTGGAGCTAAACAAAACCATCAACTGGAAACCAGAATCAACAGGTACAGGCCGTTTTGGTAACTGGCTTGAAAATTTGGTTGACTGGAACCTTTCGCGTTCTCGCTACTGGGGTACCCCGCTACCTATCTGGCGCGAGGAAAATGGTACCGAAGAGATCTGTATTGGTTCGATTGCTGAATTAAATACAGAGATTGTAAAATCGATCAAAGCAGGTTTCATGCCTGAAGGTTTTACACTGGAAGATATGCACCGCCCTTATGTTGACGATGTTGTTTTAGTGTCATCAACCGGCAACAAAATGTTCCGCGAGCCAGATCTGATCGACGTTTGGTTTGATTCGGGCGCTATGCCTTATGCGCAATGGCATTTCCCGTTTGAAGGCCAGGAAGAATTTAAAAATGCATACCCGGCAGATTTTATTGCCGAAGGTGTTGACCAAACCCGCGGTTGGTTCTTTACCCTGCACGCCATAGCCGTAATGCTGAGCGAGGCAAGTGATGAGGTTAAAGCCGTCAATGAACAGGTGGGCAACAAAGGTATCGCCTTTAAAAATGTAGTATCAAACGGTCTGGTGCTGGATAAAAACGGCAACAAAATGTCTAAACGCTTAGGCAATGCCGTTGATCCGTTCGAAACCATCGAAAAATATGGTGCCGATGCCGCCCGCTGGTACATGATCAGCAATGCATCACCATGGGACAACCTTAAATTTAACGAAGAAGGTATAGACGAAGTAAGGCGTAAGTTTTTCGGTACATTGTACAACACCTACTCGTTCTTTACCCTGTACGCTAATATTGATAAGTTCACTTACAGCGAACCGGAGATAGAGAACAGCAAACGCCCTGAAATTGACCGTTGGATCATATCCCTGCTAAACACCTTAAGCAAAGAGGTTGACGGTTATTATGCTGATTTCGAGCCGACCAAGGCTGCCCGTGCAATCCAGGAATTTGTTGATGTACATTTCAGCAACTGGTTTATCCGTTTAAGTCGTCGCCGTTTCTGGAAATCAGATGACTCGGAAGATAAGCTTTCGGCTTACCAAACCTTGTACACCTGCTTAATCGCTATTAGCAAATTGATGTCGCCTATTGCGCCATTCTTTGCCGATAGGTTATATTGCGATCTGAATGCTGTTACCGGCAAAGAAGAGTTTGAATCGGTACATTTAGCTTACTTCCCAGAGTACAACAGTGCATTGGTTGATGCCGAGCTGGAAGAGCGTATGCAGTTGGCACAGGATGTTTCGTCGTTAACGTTGTCGCTTCGTAAAAAGGTGAATATCAACGTGCGCCAGCCATTGAGCAAAATTTTATTGCCAATACTGGATAAAAGCTTTAAATTACACGTTGAGCAGGTTAAAGACCTCATTTTGTCTGAAACCAACATTAAAGATATCGAGTACATTACCGATACCGCAGGTTTCATCAAAAAGAAAATAAAGCCAAACTTTAAGGCTTTAGGCCAAAAGGTAGGTAAGGATATGAAAGTTGTAGCCGAAGCCATCACAAACTTCACCCAGGATGATATTGCTACGTTAGAAACTAATGGCAAGATCCAGGTTCTTGATGGCAAATACGAAGTATTAGCTACCGACGTAGAGATCATAGCCGAAGATGTTCCCGGATGGCAGGTGGCAAATTTGGGAAAACTAACGGTGGCTTTAGATGTTACCATAACCAACGAATTGAAACAGGAAGGTATCTCGCGCGAGTTTATCAACCGTGTGCAGAATATACGTAAGACCAAAGGATTTGAAGTAACTGACAGGATAAACGTGCAGACAAGCAGCACCCCGGTGATCAAAGAGGCCGTGGAAAACAATCTATCCTATATTTGCGCCGAAATCCTGGCCGACAGCATCGTGTTTGTGGAGAACCTGACCGGGGGAGAACCTGTTACAATTGATGAACAAGAAATATTGATTGCTATTAGTAAAGTATAATGAAACAAGAACAAGAAAAAACCAGATATTCTGAAGCTGACCTGCAGGAATTTAAAGGGATTATCCTGGATAAAATGCGCATAGCCCGCGAAGAATTAAGTTCATTGGCTACGTCATTAAGTTCGCCTAATGCCAACGGCACCGATGATACCGCCGGTACTTACAAAACATTAGAAGACGGTTCGGCCACGCTTGAAAAAGAGCAGATAAACCAATTGGCGGCCCGTCAAAAAAAGTTTATTGAGCAGCTTGAGGCTGCCCTTGTACGTATTGAAAATAAAACTTACGGTGTTTGCCGCGAAACAGGCAAGCTGATCCCGAAAGAGCGTTTACGTGCTGTTCCGCACACTACCCTCTCAATGGAAGCTAAATTAAAGCAATAAATGAAGGCTGCTTATACCAAACCTTTTTTAACTGCTGCCTTTATCATCCTTGCCGACCAGATCATTAAAACCTGGGTTCGTGCGCATATGCAAATGGGCGAAGAAATTCGTTTCCTGGGGAGCCGGGGTATGTTGCATTATACCGAAAACAACGGCATGGCATTTGGCATGGAATGGGGCGGCGATGCGGGTAAACTGGCATTAACGCTGTTCCGCATAGTTGCGGTTTGCGGTATAATTTACACCCTTATTTATTTAATTAAACATAAATACCACCGCGGGCTCATCATGAACGTAGCGCTCATTTTAGCCGGTGCTATGGGCAATATCATTGATTCAACCTTTTATGGTTTGATGTATAAATATGCCCCGATATTTCATGGCCGTGTGGTTGATATGTTTTACTTTCCGTTGCTACGCGGCACCTATCCATCATGGTTCCCGTTTTGGGCAGGTGAGTCGTTCGAGTTTTTCAGGCCGGTGTTTAACCTGGCCGATGCCTCTATCTGCGTAGGCGTAATTATGATACTCCTGTACCAGAAACGCTATTTCAAACATGAAAAACCCGAAGTAGCCAGCCCCAACAGCGAAATGGTTGAAGAATAGAATTATTATAGATTTATATATGAAAAGCCGCGATGAGCGGCTTTTTTTGTTTGTTAAGCGTTCGTAATCAAATAAATGTCATTGCGAGAAGCGAAGTAAGGCCTCGCGCGCATTAGGGGCGACGAAGCAATCGCGAACTTTGCATGGCGGCTCCGTATAGCATGCGATTGCCACGCTATCGCTCGCAATGACATGGTTTTTATTTGTTTTTACAGGAAATCTTATTCTTGCGCTCGTTTGCAACGAGTGCTTAATATGGTTTGGCGATTGTATCGCCTGTTGCGTTATAAACGCAAACCCAGTTTACGCACTCGTTGCAAACGAGCGCGAGTTCGAAAGCCCATACAACCCACCATTCAATAAAATGCCTTTTAACACGTTATATGTACAAAAGCAACTAAATAGTGTATATTGGGGATTTAACAGGGCCGGATTTAACAATTACCACCAAACATTGTGAGTGCTAAACAGATATATCGGCCACGATATATTACGATTTAACACTTTTTAACATTTAAGCATAGATTTTAGTTGGCGAAAAATTGGGCGGGTGTTTAAGTTTGCCTACCGAAACGAAAAAATTTAATGGAAGAACAAAATAGCTATACAGGAAATGTCACTTCGACGGCTCCGACATCGTATTCAACCGATATCAGGGCGCTGAATGAAATGATACAAAGAGAAAGCGCATTTATCGATCTGCTGATCATGGAGATGGATAAAGTGATCGTAGGTCAGCGTTACATGGTTGAGCGCTTGCTGATCGGCTTATTGGCCAATGGTCACATTTTACTGGAGGGCGTACCGGGCCTGGCAAAAACGCTGGCCATCAATACGCTGTCAAGAGCTATCCAGGCCGATTTTAGCCGGATCCAGTTTACACCGGATTTGCTCCCTGCCGACGTGCTTGGTACCATGATCTACAACCAAAAGAAAGAAGAGTTTATTGTGCGCAAAGGTCCAATCTTCTCAAACTTCGTTTTGGCCGATGAGATTAACCGTGCGCCTGCAAAAGTGCAAAGTGCATTGCTTGAGGCCATGCAGGAGCGCCAGGTAACTATTGGCGATACCACCTACAAACTGCCCGATCCATTCCTGGTATTGGCAACCCAAAATCCAATTGAGCAGGAAGGCACTTATCCCCTGCCCGAAGCACAGGTCGATCGTTTTATGCTGAAAGTGGTGATCAAGTATCCTAATAAGGAGGATGAGAAAAAGATCATGCGCGCCAATATTTCGCCATCAGGCATGAATAAGCCAAACGCCATTATCAAGCCCGAAGAAATCATCAAAGCCCGCAAAATAGTACGCGAGGTTTATATGGACGAAAAGATCGAGCAATACATCATCGATATTGTTTTCGCTACCCGTTTCCCTGATCAATTTAAGCTTGCCAAATACAAAACGCTGATCACCTTTGGTGCATCGCCAAGGGCAAGTATCAGTTTGGCACTGGCAGCAAAAGCATATGCCTTTATTAAGCGCCGCGGCTATGTGATCCCTGAGGATGTGCGTGCTGTTTGTCATGACGTACTAAGGCATCGCGTTGGCTTAAGCTACGAAGCCGAAGCAGAAAACATCACCAGCGAGGATATCATTACAGCCATCCTGAACGCGGTTGAGGTACCGTAAACCTCACCCCCTGCCCTCTCCAAAGGAGAGGGAGATAAAAATGTAAAATTGTTAATTAAAAGGCTTTTAAAGTCCTCCCCCCTCGGGGAGGATTTAGGAGGGGTACATGGCTAAAGACACCAAGGATCTGCTAAAAAAGGTAAGGAAGATAGAGATCAAAACCCGTGGCTTAAGTAACCACTTATTTTCGGGCGAGTATCATTCTGCTTTCAAAGGCCGGGGTATGGCCTTTAGCGAGGTTCGCGAATACCAGGTTGGCGACGAGATCCGTACTATCGATTGGAACGTAACGGCCCGCTTCAACGCACCTTACGTAAAAGTATTTGAAGAAGAGCGTGAGCTTACTGTAATGGTGCTCATGGACGTGAGCGGATCGGAAAACTTCGGCACGCAGAACCAGCAAAAGCAGGACCTGGCAACAGAGCTTTGCGCTGTACTGGCATTTTCGGCCATACAGAACAATGATAAGGTAGGTATTATATTTTTCAGCGATAAGATCGAGAAATTTATCCCGCCTAAAAAAGGCCGCAGCCATATCCTGATGATCATCCGTGAATTGATCGCTTTCCAGCCCGAAAACAAGGGCACCAACGTGGCCGAAGCGCTGAAATATTTCACAAGCGTTATCAAAAAGAAATGTACAGCCTTTGTGATCTCTGATTTTATTACGCCCGAGTTTGAAAACGAGCTTAAGATCGCCAATAAAAAGCATGATATCATTGCCTTAAAACTCTACGACAAACACGAAGAAGAGTTCCCGAACCTGGGCCTCATCCCTGTTAAGGACGAAGAAAGCGGGCAAATTATGTGGGTAAATACTGGTGATAAGGCCGTTCGCGACGCTTTTAAATGGGATGCCGTGAAACGCAACGCCGCCCTGCAGGATACTTTTAAACGCTCGGGGGTTGATTATACTACCATTGGCACACATGAATCATACGTTAAACCATTAATGACATTATTTAAAAAGCGGGAAGGCCGGCGGTAAAATATATGAACAGGTACATCAAATATACCCTGGCTATGTTGGTATTGCTTGCAGGCTTTTACCAAACAGGCAGGGCGCAAAACTTTGGAGCTAAGGCCACGCTGGATAAAAAATCTATCCTCATAGGCGAGCAAACACAGCTCAATTTAAGCATCCGTTTTCACGCTAAGGATAGCATCGGGTTTCCTAAACTGGCCGACAGTATAGGCAAAATTCAGCTCGTTAAATTTAAGGCCGATACTGCTTTTGACCCGGGCGATAAATCCATCAAAACCATAACCCGGCATTATACCATTACTGCTTTCGACAGCGGTACTTATGTAATCCCATCATATGTATTTAAATCGCCGGTAGGTGACTTACCAACCGATACATTGAACCTTGATGTAAGAACGGTCGCGGTTGACACAACTAAGGCCTTTTATGATATTAAGCAGCCGCTTGCCATTAACTATACGTTTTGGGATTGGCTGCGCGACAACTGGAAGCTAACTTTAGGCATACTGGCTGGCCTGATTGTTGGCGGCGGCGCAGTATTTTATCTGCTCAGACGGCCGAAAAAAGAAGTTGTGGTTGAAGAGGTTAAGCCCGATATTCCGCTGCACATCCAGGCTCTTCAAAAGCTTGATGAGATCAAAAACAAACAGCTTTGGCAGCACGACCAGGTTAAGCAATATTATATTGAGCTGAGCGATGTGGTGCGCGAGTACCTCGAAAAAAGGTACACTATACAAGCCCTCGAACAAACATCCGAAGAAATTTTTGCCAGCTTAAGGCATATGGACATAGCCAGCGAAGACAGGAACCTGTTAAGGCAATTGCTTGTGCTATCGGACATGGTGAAATTTGCCAAGGAAAAACCTGCGGCCAATGAAAATGAAAAGAGCATGGAAAACGCCGTTACTTTTATTAAAGATACGCAGCCCCATGCCAAACCAGCCGGTGTAAATGTGAAGGGAGATGAGGCAAGATGATCTGGTTTAAAGGAATAGAATTTGCACATCCGGGCTTTTTCTGGCTGCTGATCAGCATTCCGCTTATGGTGGGCTGGTACATCTGGAAGCAAAAGCAACTGCAGGGTAACCTGGCCATGCCTACCGTAAGGGGCTTTGCCATGATCACCAAAAGCATGCTGCCCCGTTTCAGGCATTTGAGCATCATATTGCGCTCATTGGCAATGGCGGCATTGATCATAGCACTGGCAAGGCCGCAATCGTCACTAAGCTGGCAGGATACTACCACCGAAGGTATTGATATCGTTATTGCTTCGGATATTTCAGGCAGCATGCTTGCCGAAGATTTTAAGCCCAACAGGCTTGAGGCGGGCAAAAATATCGCCATCGATTTTATTCAGAACCGCCCGAACGACAGGATCGGCCTGGTAGTTTTCAGCGGCGAAAGCTTTACACAATGCCCGCTCACTATCGACCACTCAGTATTGGTAAACCTTTATGCCGATATAAAAAACGGGATGATTGAAGACGGAACCGCTATTGGTATGGGTTTGGCAACAGCAGTAAACCGCCTAAAAGACAGCGAAGCCAAAAGTAAAGTAGTGATCCTGCTTACTGACGGTTCAAACAACTCGGGCTCTATCCCCCCGGTTACCGCCGCCGAAATTGCCAAACAATTTGGTGTTAGGGTTTATACGGTAGGTATAGGTACCAACGGCTATGCCCCCTACCCTGTTCAAACGCCAATGGGCGTTCAGTACCAGCGTATGAAAGTTGATATTGACGAAGGTACACTGAACAAAATTGCCACCATTACCGGCGGCAAGTACTTCAGGGCTACCAATAACAGCGCGCTGAAGGATATTTACGAACAGATTGACAAACTGGAGAAAGCCAAGATAGATGTTACCCAGTACCGCAAAAAAACCGAGCGCTTTTTGCCGTTCGCCATTATTGCGCTGGCACTTTTATCATTAGAATTTTTAACAAGACACACCCTGCTTAAGGGGGCTATAACATAACAGCATGCTACGTTTTGCAAATACAGAATTTTTATGGGGATTGCTTGCCATTCCGCTGCTGCTCTTTATTTTTTTGAGGGTAAACTGGTGGAAACGTAAGGCAATTGCCTCGTTGGGTAACAAGGAGGTGGTGATGCAGCTGATGCCACAGGTATCCTTTTCACGTCCCTGGATCAAGTTTATCTTTTTCATGTTAGCCTATGCCCTTGTTATTATTGGCATTGCCGATCCGCAGTTGGGCTCCAAAACCGAAGAGGTAAAACGCAAAGGTGCCGACCTGATGATCCTGCTCGACGTTTCAAACAGTATGCTGGCTCAGGATTTAGCCCCCAACCGGCTGGAAAATGCCAAACGTGCATTATCACAATTAATTGATAAACTGCATGATGACCGTATCGGCATCGTGGTATTTGCGGGGCAGGCCTATGTACAGCTCCCTGTAACTACCGATTATGCAGCAGCGAAACTGTTCCTCAATACCATTAACACCGAAATGGTGCCAACACAGGGAACCGCCATTGGCGCGGCAATTAACCTGGGGATGCAGTCGTTTGATTTTAAGAACGGTACGGGTAAATCCATGATTATTATTACCGATGGTGAAAACCATGAGGATGATGCCGTAGCGGCAGCCAAGGCCGCTTTAGCCAGAAATGTTACCGTGAATGTGGTTGGTGTGGGTTCGGAAGAAGGGGCTCCGGTTCCAATTTACCAGGGTGGCAAACAAGTTGGTTTTCATAATGACAGTACCGGGCACCCCGTAGTTAGTAAGCTGGATGAAACCATGGGCAAGGAGATTGCTGCTGCAGGAAGCGGTGTTTACGTGCGTGCAAACAACGCTAACAGCGGGCTTAACATTGTGATGGACCAGATAGCCAAAGTGCAACGCAAAATGACCGACAC
Source organism: Mucilaginibacter sp. A5337 (assembly GCF_059690695.1). Taxonomy (NCBI): domain Bacteria; kingdom Pseudomonadati; phylum Bacteroidota; class Sphingobacteriia; order Sphingobacteriales; family Sphingobacteriaceae; genus Mucilaginibacter; species Mucilaginibacter sp. A5337. Next base: position 126,208 of record NZ_JCAWEC010000006.1, read on the forward strand.
CAAACAGTTTAAGGATTTTGAAGACAGGTTCCAGTTTTTCCTGGGCATTGCATTTGTGCTGTTACTGGCCGAGTTCTTTATCTCCATCCGTAAAAACATGCGCCTGAGCAAGATCAAATTATTTGAAGTAAAAAACACATGAAGCAATATATCATAGCCATTTTATTAGTGCTGCAGGCTTCATTTCTTTTTGCCCAGCAGGAAAGAAAATACCTGAGACAGGGTGACGAACTCTATCAGCAAAAAAAGTATAAAGAAGCCGAAGCGGCATACCGTCAGGCCATGAGCAAAAAAGCCAAAACCCTTGAGGGTAATTTTAACCTTGGCGACGCCATGTTTAAGCAGAAAAAATATGATGATGCAGCCGCGCAATTCAACAAACTGGCAACTGCGTCGATCGATAAAAATGTAAAAGCAGGGGCTTATCACAACATCGGCAACTCCTTTTTAACCCAAAAAAAGTACCAGGAAAGTATTGATGCTTATAAAAAAGCGCTGGTTAATAACCCTAAAGATGAGGAAACCCGGTATAACCTTGCCTATGCCCAAAAAATGCTGAAAAACCAGCAGAATAAGAATAAAGGCGGGGGCGGCAACAACAATAATAAGGACAAGGACAAAAACAAGGATAAGAATAAGGACAATAAGGATAAAGACAAAAACGATAAGGATAAGAAGGACCAGGATAAAAATAAGCAGGACCAGGACAAGAAAGATCAGGATAAACAAAACCAGGACAAGAAAGATCAGCAGGGACAGCAGCCTAACCAGCTGTCAAAAGATGATGCCCAGCGTATGCTTGATGCCCTTAACAATGATGAAAAGCAAACCCAGGATAAACTGAAGAATAAAAAATTAAAAGGTGCTAAGGTGCCTATTTCAAAAGATTGGTAAATCTTTGTTGTTTTGTAGATACTAATGAAAATTAAACTTTCCATATTAACGCTGTTGCTGTGTTGCTCAAGCCTGGTTTTTGCTCAGGTAAAGTTTACGGCATCGGTAAATAAAACTACGATAGGCACAGGCGAGGTTCTTGAGGTTACCTTCTCCATCAACGCCAACGGCGAACGTTTTGCACCGCCTGCTTTTGGCGGTTTCCAGGTAGTTGGCGGCCCCAATGTATCCAACAGTATATCCATGATCAATGGGGTTACTTCGGCAAGCATAGCATACGGGTATGATCTTGTACCAACCAAAGAAGGTGAAATAACCATTGGCCCCGCTACTATTGTAGCCGGAGGGCGGCCTTACAGCACTGCCCCAATAAAAATTAAAGTAGTAAAAGGCCAGGGCGGGCAGGCCAGTCAGCAGGCGCAGCAGCAAAGCAGCAATGGGCCCGATAGCCGTAACATTCAAAAAGGACGTGTAAGCGATATTTCCAAATCATTGTTTTTACGTGCCGAGGTTGATAAAACAACCGCCTACATGGGCCAGCAGATCATGATGAACCTGCGCCTTTATACCCGGGTTAACATCGCCAACGGCGAACCTGAAAAAATCCCTGATCTTAATGGATTTTACAGCCAGGAGATCAAAAGCACTAATCCTAACGCCCAATGGCGCACCGAAATTTTAAATGGTGTACGGTACAACGTAACCGATATTAAACAGACCGTATTGTTCCCAGAGCATGAAGGCAATATCACTATTGAGCCATCCATCATGAACTTTATAGTGAGGCAACAGGCCGCTTCATCATCCGGCGACCCTTTCGATGCATTTTTCGGCGGATATGAGGATGTGAAGTACAAAATAAAAAGTGCGCCGGTTGTGATCCATGTAAAACCATTGCCATTGGCAGGCAAACCTGCCGAGTTTACCGGTGCTGTGGGCAAGTTTAATATCGAGGCTTCACTTGATAAAAATGATGTTAAAGCTAATGATGCCATTAATTACACCATAAAGGTAAGCGGTGCAGGGAACCTGAAGTTGTTGAAACCGATAACGCCAACTTTCCCGGCCGACTTTGAGAAGTATGAGCCCAAGATCACCGATACCATTACCATAAATGCCAGCGGGGCATCAGGCAGCAGGAAATACACCTATCTGCTCATCCCAAGGCATCAGGGCGATTTTACTATCGACCCGGTTAAGTTCGCATACTTTAACCCGGCTACGGGCAGGTACGTCTCATTAAGTACCCCGGCCTTCCATGTTAAGGTTGCCAAGGGCACCGGCGATGGCAGTAATGTTACCGCCTTTTCAAACGCGGGCAAACAGGATGTCAAAGTGCTGAGCAATGATATCCGCTACATAAAAACCGGTAGCGAGCTAAATGAAGTAGGCAGCGATTTCTATGGCTCGGGATTATATTATTTCCTGCTGATCTTCGGTCCGGCAGGTTTCTTAGGCGCTTTGGTTTATGGTAAATGGCGCGATAAAAACAATGCCGACGTAGTAGGTTTAAAAAGCCGTAAGGCTGGTAAAATAGCAGCCAAACACCTGGCCAGTGCCAAACAACAATTAAACGATAAGAAAGCCTTTTACGAAAACCTGTTCCGTGGTTTATATGGTTATTTAAGTGATAAGCTTAATATCCCTTATTCAGATCTTAACCGCGAAAAGATAGCTTCGGAGCTAAAAGCCCGCTCGCTTGATGAAAGTCTCATTAATGAGATGCTTGACACGCTTGACCTTTGCGAAATGGCACGCTATGCCCCTGTATCGGGTATTACCGAGCAGCAGGTGTTTGATAAGGCCCAGAACATGATCAATAACATTGAAAATAAAATATAACATGATGAAGCGCATTATATACTTACTGCTCATCATCGTTATGCCGATATATGCATTAGCTAACGATGAAGCTAACATCCTGTTAAAAAAAGGAAATGACCAGTACGCCAAAGGCCAGTACAAGGAAGCCATAACCACATACCAAAAAATTGTGGACGACGGGCACCAGTCGGCATTGGTTTATTATAATTTAGGCAATGCCTACTTTAAAAATGAGGATGTACCATCTGCGCTGTTATATTATGAAAAGGCGCACAAGCTTTCGCCGGGCGATGAGGATATCAATTTCAATATCCAGTTTGCCAATCAAAAAACAACAGATAAGGTAGAGGCCGGTACCGAATTTTTCATCACCAAATGGTGGCACTCGTTTATCCTTCGCTTTTCATTAACAACTTTGGCGGTGATGACAATCCTGTTCTTTATAGCGGGATGTGCATTGCTGATCGTGTACAGGTTCACTAATTCGGTAAGCATAAAAAAATGGGCGTTTTATTCGGCTTTAGTGATCTTGCTTTTCGGTTTTGCGAGCATGTTTGTCGCAAGCCGTCAGGATCAATATTTTGATGCCCATCACGGCGCCATCATCTTCAGCACATCTGTCAATGTAAAAAGCGCACCAACGCCCAATGCCAAAAACCTGTTCCTGATCCATGACGGCACCAAGGTTGAGATACTGGAAAATAACAACGACTGGATGAAGATCAGACTGGCCAGCGGCAACGAAGGCTGGATCAATGCTTCGGATGCTAAGGAAATATAGTTTTTGAGGCGAGGTGAAAGGATAAAGGTAAAAGGCGAAAGTTTTTTTGAGCTTAAAGCTTTTTTCTCTCTCCATTATTCACCGCATGTCATTTCGACGAACAGCGGGAGAGCCTTGTGTAATGGCCGTGAGGAGAAATCTTATACATCTTGCTTAGCGGCAATGAAAGCGTTAAAACAGGGCGTATAAGATTTCTCTTTCGCAGCATTTCACAGGCCATCTATGCTCTTTCGAAATGACAATTTTCATTTTAGTTATTCACTTCCTTTACTGGCCACTTCACTGGTCGAAGCTTAGCGATAGCGTAACTTCGTCCTAAAATAATGGAAGCATCCTGCTTCCGTAGATTATCTATAGTACCATAGTCCAGTTAAGCTGAAAGCTTAACCTATTGTAGGTCCAAATTACGCTATCGCTAAACTTGAACCAGTATTTGTGTATTCGCTTTTGGCTTTAAGCTTTTGGCCTTAAGCTGTGTTTTGCCAGCAGCTCCAGCACATCCTCTTCCGTCCCGGTAAAAGGGCCTGACGATTCTATTTTAAAACTGGCCATGGCAGCTGCAAATTCACCTGCTTCCTGGAAACCTTTGCCTTTGGCGCGTTGGTATAAATACCCTGCCATATAGGTATCGCCACAACCGGTAGCATCAACTACTTCAATCGGTTTATACGCCGGAATCTGATAGTAAACACCATCGGTATAAATAACAGAGCCCATACTGCCCAAAGTGACCACCACTTCGTTAACACCCCATTCGTTCAAAACTTTGGCACCTTCATGGATATCTGTGATCCCGGTGAGTACTTCCATTTCGTGCTCGTTCACTTTCAGGATGTGGATGTGTTGCAAGGCTTCGCGCTTTTCGGGCCAGTCGATAGCCACCACGTTTTTATCTTCCACTTTACGCAGGTAGCCCTGCGCGTCAAGAGAGAGTTTGCCGCGTTGAGCGAGGTCCTTTATAAATTCTACCGAAATATCATCGGCCAGTAAGGGACCTAAATGGTATACCCGGGACCGGATCTCATCAAGTTGTTCAATTGTGAAAGGATCGGCTTTTTGGAGCACGCGCTGAGTGCGGTGATCCTGGTTAACAGAGTAAATATTTTCAAAGTAAACCGTTTCGCCGCCTGTTGTTGCATGCACCTCGATGCCTTTGCCGCGGAGCTTTTCAACCACCGGCATTTCGCTCAAAGCAAGCGAGGTAACCAGTGTGTAACTCACGTCCATATTACGAATGGCGTTTGAAAAATAAAAAGAAGTACCGCCAGCCATGTGTTTCACCGCCTGCGGTGTCACCACTTTATCTAACGTAATATGCCCTACACAACAAATATCGTACATGAAATTTCCCTATTATGATTTGATAATCAGCCCTTATTATTAAAATAAACGGCAAATGTAAGAAATAGGATTTTGAGTACAAGAAGTTATCTGTTTTGTGACAGGGAAATCACTTTAGTAATTTTCTGGAATTTATCTGATGCTTAATACATCCGCACCCGCCATTTCGGCCAGGTCATCAAAATATACCGATGCCAGGTGCTCCCAGCTTAAGCGGCCGCTGTATTGAAGCCCCTCTTCAATAAACTGTTCCCGCAGGCTATTGCTCTTAAGCAGTAACTCTATCTTTTCAACATAGCAGTCCGCATCATAAGGTTCGCATTTAAACCCGTTGATGCCCTGCTCTATAAAATCTTTTGAACCGCCGCCATCTGCAATAACACACGGTAACCCCGATGCCATGGCCTCAAGTACTACATTACCGTAAGCCTCAGATACCGATGGGAACAGGAAGATGGTTGATGATGCGTATAAAACCGAAAGCATTTTATGATCTACCTTACCTGTAAAAACCGCGTTGGGCATCTTTGCTTCACAGGCCTTGCGCGCAACGCCGTCGCCGGCAATTATGAGTTTAACTTTGGGGTGCCGATCCTGCATTATTGCATAAATCTCAAACAGGGTCTCCAGATTTTTTTCCCAAACCAGGCGGCTCGCAAATAAAATAGTTGGATTATCATTTCCCGTTACCGATCGCAGACTTTTTTTATGTGCTGGTGAAAACACACCGGCATCCATTCCTCTTTGCCAAAGCCTCATACGATAAGTATCAACTCCCATGTCAATCAGCTCATCCCTCATCGTAATTGAAGGTACGTATACCTGGTCACATTGGTTATAGAAAGCCCTATGGTTCTCAGCCATAATTTGCTTAACCTTATTGATCAGGAAGGGGGTATGTTTCAGGTAATAATCGATGTAGGAGATAAAATGCGTGTGATAAATGCTCATAACAGGCAAACCATGCTGAGTAGCATATTTTAACGCAAAATTGCCTAAAAGCGATGGTGTAGCGATGTGTACAATATCGGGCGAAAAATTATTTACTTCTTCCGTTAATTCGCTGGTTACCAAAGCAGGAATAGCCATAGTATAACCTGTATTTATAGGTAATGTTAAAGCCGGTACTTTTAACGATTCAAAACCCGCTATGCTATCCGGTCCGGCTCCGTAAACAAACAGAAATTCAAAAATATTACGGTCAATCCGTTTAATGAGCTGATACATGGTGCGTACAGCACCGTCAAAATCTTCAATAAGTATCTCTGCAAAAAATGCTACTCTGATCTTTTTCATCTTATTGACTGATTAGCTGTTATTTATTTTGTATTCACCTTCGCATATCTTACAGGCTCCGGCCCCGTCATCAGGAACTCCCTTAATTCGGCTAATTTATCGGTATTGATCAGGTCAACCTCGCATTCAAGCAGGGCTTTCCATACTTCTTTGTTTTCGGGAGAAGCCCACAGGCGCACGCGTTTTTTATGGTGATGTGCAGCGGCTACATAATCACGCAGCAGTTGTTTCTGATCTTCAGGCATAGGGCCTTTACCTGTCCAGCTAATCAGGCGCGAATATTTGCAGCTGGCAGTTTTATAAACAGTGTTTGAAAGCGTATCGGTGCGTACCTGCATCAGGTCTTCATCAATAAAAGCATATCGCTGTTTTTGTGCCTGAAGCATTTTATACGGCTTATTGCCGGTTATAACAATGGTTACACTTCCTTCTGTTATTTCGCCGTTATTATAACTCGAAAGCATTGGTGCGTAGCGCTTTAACACTTCCGACAACTTTGCATAAGTCTTTTCAGCGTCTGATTTAATATCGATCATTAGCGTAACAGGAGAAAGCGGATATACTACCTCCCTGTTTTTGCCTTCGTAACAGTTAAACAATGGCTTTAAATAAAGCTGCTCCAGGGTTCGTCTTTTTTGAAAAGCGGGCAGCATATGTGCAACCAGCAATTCATCATCGCGCAGGTAAATATCAGCCTCTACGTTTTGGAAGCCGTTATCCAAAGCATCATACAGAGGCCGGTTATGCCAGTAATCATTATGGGCGAAACCTTTGGAGAGGGGGTTATTTTGAGCCTGGCAGGTAATAGCTCTGAAGGTAAGGATAACAAAAAACAGAAATTTCAGGTGCTTGTGGCAAAATGCTGCTTGCATCGTAATTTGTATTTGTTGCTACAAATTTACCGCTCCGATATGTACAGGCAGTTATGTCATGGTAAAGTAAAAGCAACAAGTGTTTTAATTTATTGTAAATGACTTAACATTTTCATCACATTAAAGCATACAAATTGACACCTTCCGATTAAAGCGGATTCACATTAAATAGGTATTTTATAAAGAAGTGTTAATAAGCTATAGAGATTCGCCAAGGATCAATGCGGCAAGCTGCTGCCAATTAATAGCCTTTTCGGGAAGTGAAAACAGATTTGAGATAAGCATAAATACATCTTCTGCATTTTTGCCCTCATGTCTTAAATATCTGATGGATGTTGAGCCTGCCGATTTGGATAGCTTTTTGCCGTCTGCTTCAAGCAACAAAGGATGATGATAAAATACGATATCATTAAAAGCTTGCTTACCCAACACATTTGCCAATTGAATTTGCGCCAGTGTTGATGCCCATAAGTCCTCCCCTCTTACTATCAGATCAACCCCATAAAGCAAATCATCGATAACCGAGGTGAGCTGATAGGCCGGGAAACCGTCTTTCTTACGCAAAACAAAATTTTCCATTTCGGCAGGCAGTTGTGTTTGGATGGTTGTACCATTATAAGTTTTTATCTGTAAGGAAACCGCATTATCGGTACGTAATCTCCAGCTTGCTTCCGGAGTGCTTAACGGAATTTGCTTAGCTAAACAGGTGCAGGTTCCAATTTCACTGAGTTGCTTCCGCGAACAGGTGCAGGCGAAAACAAAACCGTCGGCGGCTAATTGCTCAAGGGTTTCATTGTAAAGGTGCATCCGGTGAATTTGTGAAAATCCAGTTTGAAAATCATGCGCATTCTGCGGGCCTTCATCCCATGGGATTTCTAAAAAACGAAGTGTATCGAAAATATCGGTCAGATATTCGCGGTTAACCCTTGCTCGGTCGAGGTCATCAATCCTTAATAAAATTTTAGCGCCATGTTTGCGGGCCAATGCCGCGGTAATTGAAAACGACAAGATATTGCCCACATGCAAAAACCCGCTTGGTGTTGGTGCTATGCGGGTTTTATTAAAATGTATCGGGGAGCTTGTCAATTGTTTTTATAGTTGATGAACGCGCCAAGATACAAAAGATGGGGAGCGCAGCAAATAGTCAATCACCTTAAACGGGCACAATATTGATTCCCCTCTTGAGACTGTCGTGTGTGTACACATCTTTTTAATCTTATGATTAATAGAAAAAATGTCATTTCGACGAGCCAAGGGTGGGGTTTGTGCGCCAGAGGTGAGGAGAAATCTTCTACGCCCTGCTTTTACAGGTATAGTTGTAGAGCCTGATGTAGAAGATTTCTCCTCACCTCCATCACTTAACCCGGCGCCGCTCTATCGAAATGACAATTTTTTAAAGATGTGTACACACACGACAGTCTCAAGAGCGGCGTCGCACTTTCCTCTGCTCTCGAGGCTTCCAATGCTTCCGATAAACCATTATGCCAGCAACGTACCACCATCAACAACTAAGTTGAGGCCGGTGCCAAAGGTTTGCTTCATCAGGTACACAAATGCAAGGGCAACATCATCGGTATGGCCAACACGGCCGAGCAGTAAGGTATTTTTTGCCCAATTGTAAAGTCCTTCTTTGTCTTCGGCAGGCATGCTATCCCACAAGTTGGTGTCAATTACGCCGGGTATTACGGCGTTCACACGTATCGGAGCCAATTCAACAGCCAGGGCCCTTACCAAACCTTCCATAGCACCGCAAATACTGCTGGCTATAGACCAGCCCGCGGCTGGTCTTGTTCCCGCTGTGCCGCCGGTTAGGTTTACCGAGCCGCCATCATTAATGAACGGTGTGCCATATTTAACAGCAGCATAAGCCCCCCAGTAACGCAGGTTAAAGAACTTACGCGCAGCCTCAATATCTGTTTGGTCGATATTATAAAGATTAAGATTTTCGGCCGCGGTATAAACCAGGTGATCGAACTTACCAGCCTGCTCAAAAAACGATTTTATATTTTCTTCGTGCGATAGATCCACTGCGTAACCTTCAGCACCTTCAGGCAATTGATTTAATGCATTATTGATCTTACTTTGATTACCTGAAACTATGACAACCTTAGCACCTTCGGCAGCGGCAGCTTTTGCTGTCGCAAAGCCTATACCTGTGCTGCCACCCAATATAATTACCCGCTTGCCCTTTAATGACGATTTACTTTCAATTTGATTGTTCATGATGTTTATTCTTTTTTTAGACACCACAAAGTTCCCGCGCAAAAAAATCGTTCCACTTACCATTTGGTAAAAAGCGATTGGTCTCCAGAATTTATAAATGCTAAATTTGACTTATGACACTTGCAGACCGGATTATCCAATTCAATGAGCAGCTAACCTATACCGGCGAACCTTTACCCGAAGGCATCCGTATCATGAACCCATTTAAAGAGCATCCGCAAACCATGCGTATTGTTGATGAGTTTTATCATAAATATTACAACGATAACCAACGACGGCATATCATTTTGGGCATTAATCCGGGCAGGTTTGGCGGAGGTTTAACCGGAATACCTTTTACTGATCCTAAACGGCTGATCTCCGAATGTCATATCAGTTACGAGGGTAAAATGTCGCATGAGCCATCATCTGTATTTGTTTACGAAGTGATCAATGCCTTTGGCGGACCGGAGGCTTTTTATAAGCAGATCTATATCAACTCGCCTTGTCCGCTGGGCTTTACCAGTATTGACGCCAACGGTAAGGAAAAGAATTACAATTACTACGACAGCAAGGAGTTAATCAAAGCCGTTTATCAGTTCATGATCGAAAACATCCGCAAGCAGATTGCGCTGGGCATTAATACCGATAAATGTTTCTGTTTTGGCACCGGCAAGAATGAAACATTCCTGCGCAAGCTGAATGACGAGTATCATTTCTTCGGCGAGATCATAGCGCTGGAACATCCCCGTTTTATCATGCAATACAAAACGGCAAGTAAGCAACTTTATATTGATAAATATCTCACTGCTTTTGAAAGTATTGCAGGGTAAATACCAACTTGTTTCAAGGCAAAACACTTATATTGTACGCTATAACCAATTGACCTGTAAGCCATGACCAACAGCAAGTTTTTGCCATTCCTGCTCCTGTTATTCGTTTTCCCCATTGTTTCAAAAGGACAATCTACCAACAATAAACTCATTTCGCCCCGCATCAGGGTGATCATGGATAATGATTTTAGCGGCGACCCGGATGGATTGTTTGCACTTACCCATTTGGTGCTATCTCCATCAGTTGAGGTTAGGGGCGTCATTGGCTCGCACCTGAATGCTAATGACGGTTTCGACAGATCTAAAACCCAGGCCGAGAACGCGGCAAAAAAAGCTGCTGATCTATTGGCTGTTTTAAAGATCAAAGACCAATTCCCGGTAATAGCAGGTTCTAATACCGCCATGGTAAACGACAGCACTCCGGTAAAAAGTAAAGCTGTCGACCTCATCATTAAAGAGGCCTCACGTACAGACACCTCCCTGCCCCTTTATATCCTTTGCGGTGCCGGGCTTACCGAAATAGCTTCGGTGGTATTAACCGAACCCAAAATTGCGGATAAATTAACGGTGGTTTGGATTGGCGGTCCGGAATACAGCGATCTTGCCCTGCCCCCGCCAAACTACAGCAGCCCTGAGTATAATCTTAATATCGATATCAATGCCGCAAGGGCAGTGTTTAACCGTTCGCAATTAAAGCTTTGGCAAATCCCGAGGGATGGGTACCGCCAGGCTATATTGCCATACTCGGAATTACAGCTTAAAATAAAACCACAGGGCGAAGCCGGCAAATACCTGGCCGGTATACTCGAAACCCTGATGGGCCGCCTGCAGCAATATCATCTTAATATTGGTGAAACTTATATTTTAGGCGATAGTCCACTGGTGCTGCTTACAGCCTTGCAATCATCCTTTGAGGCTGATCCTTCATCAAGCGAGTATGTGTTAAAACCTTGTCCGCTCATTAATACACAGGGTGGATATGATTATAATGCGCATGGGCGCAATATCCGGATTTATCGCAGGTTGGATATTAACCTCATGTTTAATGATTTTTTTGCCAAGCTTGAGCTGAATAAGTAAAGGGCTACTGATTCAGCTGATAAACAACCGCCTCATAAGGCATCAGTGTGCCATTTTTTGATGGCTTTTGATAATTGCCTATTAAAACGGTAGCGTTGCTTAAATCTATACCGGTTTGTGCCGAAGCTTGTTTGGCGGTAAAATTCAAAAGTACAAGCAGCTTTTTACCATTTAGTTCCCTTGCATAGGCATAAGTATCGGGGTTTTGGGCATCGAGCAAGGTATACTTTCCGTATACCAACACCAGGTTATCTTTGCGCAGTTTTACTATCCGCCTAAAATAATTTAATGTACTATTGGCATCCTTTTCCTGGGCCGCAGCATTAATATTTTTGTAGTTGGGGTTTACCTTTATCCAGGGAGTACCGGTAGTGAAGCCTCCATTAGCATTACTGTTCCACTGAAACGGGGTACGACTATTATCCCGACTCTCAAAGGCTATGCGTTTTAAATATGCCGGTAAATTGGCCCCGATATTTTTTTGTCGCTGGTATTCATTCAGTGTTTGTACATCGCGGTAATCATCTATTGTGGTGAAACCTGCGTTTGTCATGCCCAACTCGTCGCCGTTATAGTAGTAAGGCGTGCCGCGCATAGTCATTAAAAAGGTGGTCAGCATTTTCGATGATAGGGCTCTAAACTCGGGGTTATCATTTCCGAACCTGCTCACCAACCGGGCCTGGTCATGATTGGCCAGGAATATCGACAACCAGCCTTTTGCCGCAAAAGCACTGTCCCATTTGGTAAATACCTGTTTTAAATGCATTATGCTGTAGCCTTCGGGTTTGGCAATATCTACGCCTTCAAAAGCGTAAGCCATGTTCAATTCATTCCTTTCGGCATCAACCAAATTATGGCCGTCTTCAAAAGTATTTCCTGCGCCTTCGGCCACACTCATTACATTGTATTTGCTCAGCACTTCCCTGTTCATTTCCTGCAGGTAACCGTGCAAATTGCCTTGCACACCGTAATATTGGGTAAAGTTTTTTTCAAACCCTTTCGGAAAAGCGGGGAACGTAGTATCCTTTGCAGCAAATTGAAAAGCATCGAGCCTGAAACCATCAATCCCTTTATCGGCCCAAAACTTCATAATGCCATATACTTCATTCCTGAGTTTTGGGTTTTCCCAGTTAAGATCGGGCTGCTTACGCGAAAAATAGTGCAGGTAATAGGCGTTGGTAAGCGAATCGTACCGCCAGGCATCATGGTTTACATCAAATAAACTATAGCGATAAGGAGGTTTCCCTTTTTCGGCATTCCACCAGTGATAATATTCACGATAAGGATTTGTGCGCGAGCCCCGGCTTTTTTTAAACCATTCGTGCTCATCGCTGCTGTGGTTTACTACCAGGTCCATCACCAGTTTTATACCACGGGAATGCATCCCCTTCAGCAACGCGTCAAAATCATCCATGGTTCCAAAATCCTTCATGATATTTCGGTAATCACTTACATCGTACCCGTTATCATCATTGGGCGAACTGTAAATAGGGTTTAGCCAAACAACATCTACACCCAAACTTTTAATATAATCAAGCTTTGAGATGATCCCTTTTAAATCGCCAATACCGTCTCCGTCATTATCTTTAAAACTGCGGGGATAAACCTGGTAAACTATAGCTTCTTTCCACCATCTGCGGTTGATGGTATCCGTTGCGCCGGGATTATTCTGAGCAAATCCTGCAATAGCATCAAGCATAAAAATAGCAAGAGCCATAAAACGAATGTAAGGTACGTTCATGATCATAATCGGTTAAAAATTTAGCGGGACAGAACTGGCTTTCTGTGGTTTATAACAAGACCATATTAAGGTAGCAATATTTAAGGGAAACATCAAATAACCTAACCAAAGGCACCGGCTCAACACCTTCCGAAATTTAGGTTTCAAACATTATGCACATTTCTGGGTTTAAATTGAGCTAACACCCATCACAATTACATAGTCAATAAATTGAATTTTAAATATTTATACCCGTTAGCGTGCATCACAAACCACCACATAAAATTTCCCTGCTTTTAAAAACGGTTTTATTCATACTATTTACAAGCATATCGGCACATGCCTCCGGCCAGGTACAGGTTCCTGCCGATTCGGTAAGGGCCGACTCGCTCCGCATTAAAGAAAAAGTAGTACAACCCGCCAAACCCACCGATACTTTATATAAACAATATGACTTCGGCGACCTGGTACGTAATATACTACATCCCGGCAGGCCCGCTTCCCCTCCCAATAAAAAGTCATCGGGTATAACGGTTATACCCAATATAGCATCTAACCCAACCATCGGCTCACAAATTGGGATCAAAGCTGTAGCAGGCAAAAAGTTAGGGAACGATCCAAATACATTGCTTTCGGTAGCGGCTACATCGGCATCAATTACTACCAAGGGTATCATTTATTTTTATATCAATCATAACGTATATACACCGGGCAATAAATGGAATTTTCAGGGCAATTTGGTTGCAGCCAAAACGGTTTCGCCCGATTATGGTTTGGGAATCGGCCAGGCATCAAGCGGCAGCCAAGCCGACCAGGTGCTGGCCAATCCCGAGCGTAAAGGAAGGGCCTTGCATTCGCAATATTATAATATCCGGGAGAAGGTATACAAAGAGATAGATAAAGGATTGTTTTTAGGTGCAGGTGCATCTTTTGATATCAGGCGAAAAATTGAGGACACCAAATCAACAACCGATCTTACGCCTTACAATATTTACAGCGACCGACACGGCTTTGCCCGAGATCATTACGCTGCCAATGGTTTACTTTTTAACCTGCAATACACTACGCGTGATAATCAGAACCGGGCTTACCGTGGAATTTATGCGGATGCCGGCTTCCGCATCAACCAAAGCTGGATGGGCAGCTCAAAAAACGCGGTACAGTTCACTACCGATTTCAGAAAGTATTTCAGCCTGTCGGAAACTAACCCCGAACATGTTATAGCCTTTTGGAATTGGGGCTCATACCTCATTAGCGGTAATATCCCCTATCTTGAGCTGCCCGGAACCGGCAAAGATCCAGGTTTTAGAAGCGGCCGTGGCTATGTTGTTCAATACTTTAAAGGCACGCAATACAATTACTCGGAAGTTGAATACCGTTTCCCCATACTCAGGAACAAATTTATAAGCGGTGTGGCTTTTGCCAACCTGCAAACAACCAATGACGAATCGGGCACTAAAATATTCCAGGTATGGCAGCCGGGTTACGGCGGCGGTTTGCGTGTATTGTTTAACAAAGCTACCCGCACCAATCTATGTCTTGATTATGCCTTTGGCAGATATGGCTCTAAAGGGTTCTTTTTGGGCTTGAATGAGGCATTTTAAAAAACATAAGAAATAACTATCCTCCCTGGAAATTACTCTGCAATAAATTTGGCTCAAAAGGTTGTTAAAAAAAGCGGGGCGCTTTTCTGATCAAGAAAAAGCGCCCCGCTTTTTTGTTATTGAAAAAACAGCTTATTGCCCATTGGTAGCACTCCAGCCGTCGCCCCAGCCGCTGCCGCCCGCTGCTTTTGTACCTTTTAAAAGCTTATCATATTTTGCTGTTTGTTCTTTAGTTAAAACAGCTTTAATTTTTGAAATGGTAGCTGCACGTAAAGGTTTAATATCAACCAGCATTTTAGTGTTGTCGCCTTTGTCTGCCGCTTTGATCTTTTCAAATTTCTCAGATGATTCCTGGTATATTGCCGCTATTTTTTCGGTTTGTTTATCATTAAGCTTTAATTGTTTTTGCAGCTCTTTTGATTTTTCAACAGGTTTGGCACCTGGTTTAGTTTGTGCGTTGCTTGCTGCAGCCAATCCTATAAACATACAGCATAGTAATAAGAACTTTCTCATGGTTTAAGATTAAATTTTAATTGATATAAATGTAACCATTTTGGTATAAAACGAGTCAATATTTTCTATTACAAACGCTTAACTCAATTTGTTTTAGCGGCCATTTGCATAGGCATACATTCAGACATGCTTTTGCTCCTGAAAATTAATTTTGTTAGCTGGGTGGTTTTGTATTGCGGATTACCTTCAGTGATGTTTAGAAACTGGTTTGGGGCAACATTTTTAAAGTATTGTACCGCCCCACTGCCAGCCCATTTGATCTCAATTTCATCAATCACTTTTGCATGGCCAATACCTATCTCCTGTCGCAAAGGTGATGACCCAAAACTTCCGCCCGAGTTAACATCCTTATAAACAGAGCGCTTAACACCATTTTCCATAAAAGTAAGCTTGATATGGCTTCCTATGGCCGCGGTATTGGCTTTTGTACCGTTCAATTTCAAGCTGATCCAGTTGTTATTACTTACACCGGGGTTCATATATAATGAGCTGGTATACGAATCGCCGATATAGGCGCCGCCCATTTCGGCAAAAATGTCCTGTTGGCCGTTATTCCTCAAATCGGCAAATGCAATGCCGTGCCCTTTTTGCAAATTTCCCATACGTGAGGATGAAGTGATATCGGCAAATCTTTTCCCGCCGATGTTTCTGAAAAACTTGTTGGGCACCAACGATTTAAAATCAGGGTTTCCTGTACCAAAATACATATCGGGATAGCCATCATTATCAATATCACCAAAATTTGCCCCCATACTGTAAACCACCTTATCCAGGCCGGCTTCTTTGGTTACATTGGTGAATGTGCCATTATGATTGTTTTTATACAAATAGATATTGCCGGCCTCTGCTACAGGTTTACCCAAAGCAGCGGCGGCGCTATAGTATCCTAAAGTACGCTCAAAGTGATAGTTGGCAACCATCAAATCGGGCCAGCCATCGTTGTTATAATCATAAAACCAGGTAGTAAAGGTGCGCTGTTTGATCTGATCGAGGCCCGATTGTGCAGTAACATCCTCAAAATCTACACCGGCTGCGGTTTTACCCTTGTTTTTAAGCAGGTATTTACGCCCATCCATGGTTGAGATAAAGATGTCGGTAAAACCATCGTTATCATAATCAGCAGATGTTACACCTTTAACAAATGCCTTAATACCACAATGGGCAGCGGTAGTGATATTGGAGAATGTACCGTTACGGTTATTGATGTACAACTGGCATGTTGATTCATCGGCATAGTACATTGACTCTGTATTTTCGTTACCAACAAACACATCCAGCCAACCGTCGTTGTTAAAATCCGCCCAGGTTGCTGTTTGCGTTGGATGCAGCATAAATAACCCGCTTATGGAAGTAACATCAGTAAACGTACCGTCGCCGTTATTGCGTAATAACGAACTTGGCTGATTACCGAAACCACGGGCTAACCATGCGCCGCGCAATACAAAAATATCCAGCTTACCATCGTTGTTATAATCAGTTTGCTGAATGTTAAGCCCACCGTTAATGCCTTTTAAACCGGCAGCCTCGGTACGGTCGCTAAATGTGCCGTCCTGGTTATTTTGAAAATAATGCATGGGGTCGCTCAGGTCCCAGCCCGATGTCATGATATCAAGGTAGCCATCGTTGTTAAAATCATCAACAATGACGCCGCCTGCCCGGCCGTTAATGTTGAGGCCCAGGTTGGCAGCCACGTCAACAAAGGGCTTAACCTGGTATGCAGTATCCGAATCAACATTAAGGTTAGGGATCAAAACATTTTGGGGCACTTTTTGCGGATACTCTCCAAGTGTCATATAGGCGATATTGATCAGCCAACGCGATTCATAATCATCGGGATGAAGTTTCAGCAATGTTTTATAAACTTCAATTGCTTTTCTTGATCCGGTTTGGATCTTGTGCACGCCATCATCCTTAATAGGGAAAATACATGATGAACCCGTATGGTTAAGCATGCAATTGCTGCGCTCGCCCAAACGCATATAAGCTATGGCCTGTTCGGGCAGCGTTTCGTCGGTCGACATAAAGTCGATATTATCCATCAGGTACTTATAAATATTAACTGATTGCTGCTCTTGTCCGGCCTTTAGTAAAAGCGACGCCTTTGAAAATAAAACCTCAGGACTTTTGGCAAGCCGTTTGATTCTAAGTAACGAATCGCAGTAAGCCAGCTTCATCTCCGGATTGAAAGGATTGGAAATGGTATTGTTTTTTATATTGATCTGTTTTAATACCTGCACCATCTCTTCATTAGATGAGCTTTGGCAGGATGCAATTATGGTGAAACCGCACAGCAGCATAAGCGCCGCGGTAATTTTTTTCTTTATCATAAAAATGTTCATTTGCTGCGCGGATAAAATGCCAAAGCAAATCATCCGCGATAGAATAGATGCGGATTAACTTGTATAAATAAATTTAAGACAGCAGAACCCAACAGGAAACATTAAACAAATGCCGGCCTGTAAATGAGTTAAACAGAAAGAATCAGCAAGATGCTTTAGGCGGTTGTTCAGGAATCTCCCGGTGAGCGTTTATTAAAAACGGCACGGGTTGTGCAATTTTTTCAGGCAAAGGTGTTACAGGGCAATAAAATTCAAATTGCGCAAATGAAAGGCTTACGTTATCCTGTAAAACCATTTTACCAAAAGGAACATGTTCTTTTTGCGGAACAGGGATATCTCTGATTCCTTTTGCATCAAGCACATTGCTATCGGCAAAGCGGGTGGTTTCATAGTTAGGGATGCACATCAGGTGAAGGGCATTCCTTGTCATTCGCATTTTTACGTAATTGTAGGTAGAGTTGCCAAATGTAATATGCCCGGATATGTTTTCAAAAACACTCCAGTCATGAATAGAGGGCAAATTAACAGGGATAGTAACCTCAGTAAGGTCATTTACATTATATAGCCCTTTTTGAATCTGTTCATTAAAAAATTTATCTGATTTATAAACCAAATATTGATGTAAAGCCAGTTGCCCACCAATGTTAAGCAGGTAAATATTAAGTAATATTAAAGCAATGGTCTTTTTCAAAGGCTTACAATCATCTAAAGATGAGGTTTATAAACGACATTTTCAAGACTTATTTATTAATATTACAAAAAGCATTAATTAAAAGTATATAATATTAGATACATAACTGATTCGCTGGGTATGCGTTGCGCCGCCCCTCTCTCCGTTTTTTCTGCAAAGAGCCGTTATGAAAACAAAAAAATCCCCCTTTGCAATTGTGCAAAGAGGGCAGAGTGAATATAGCCATTTGTGGAGAGTTGATACCCTCCAATAAGTTATCCTCTTTTCAACAGAAAACGATTCTTTAACCACTCCCTAACAGGTTCATCATATAGCTTAAGGCAAGCATAAGCAATAGCAATGCTCGCTACAAAAATACCCAAACCACCAAGTAGCCCTTGTGCCATAGGTATTTTATTATTTGTTACCCAGGCTATGTGAAAATAAATGAGTGGATAGTGGGTAATATAAAGCGGGTACGACAGATCGCCAATAAACTTGCAAACCCTGATTGAGCTTTTACTTTTTAAAGTTCCGCCGGCGCCTATAGCAACAATTAACGGAAAAACGATAATGATGCAAAACGATTCGTATAAACCATTCATCCATAAATGTTCCGGCCCTCCTATCCTTGGCACGCATAAAACAGCAATGATCAAAACACTGCAAACCGTAAATGCACCTTTAACATGTACCAGCTTGCCCATGCGGCAAAGCAGCATACCGGCAAAAAATGGGTAAAGCAAACGGGTGAAGCCTATGTAGAGTTGTGTTTTATCAACCGACCATCCGCCAATTACATCGCCCTGCGGCCCCATCACTGTGTAGTGGATGAGCAAACAGGCTGATGCAAACACCAATATTGCCAGCAGCGTTTTAGAGAATCTGCGGATCACGAGCGCGTAAAGAATATTAGCGATATATTCAAAAAACAACGACCAGGCCGGGCCGTTGAGCGGGTGCATTTCCTGCCAGCCGCGGATATCCATTGAGGGTAGTATCGGGATCAGCGTACAGCCAACCAACATTATCAGCAGCATTTTCCAAACCGGCGTATCATGAATAAGCGGAAACGCTGTACCACTTTGTGAATAGAAAAACAGGGCGCCAATAATTGACCCGGCAATAACCATAGGCTGCAGGCGAATGAGACGTCGTTTATAAAAATCCCACTGGGTCATTTTGTCCCAACGGTCGTCATAGGCGTAAGCTACTACAAAGCCTGAGAGCACAAAAAAGAAATCGACCGCCAGGTAGCCGTGATTAATAATTTGATGAAAACGATCGCCGGAATAGGTCTCAAAAATATGAAATGCCACTACAAACAGCGATGCCACACCGCGCAAGCCGTCAAGAATTTGATAATGCCCTTTTGTTTCAAGGTACGTAGTGCTTTTACTCATTAGCAGGAAAAAACAAGTATGATAAATTGGTTAGTTTGAAAATGATAGCATGCGCTGCAAACAGTGCATAGTACCATGGCTATAAATATGCTTTAATTTATTGGCATGTCAAAACCAAACATAGGGAAATCGCTTTTAAAACAGCAATTGCGATTTCGCACGGAAACTAAGCCACCCCAAGTCCTCTCCAAAGGAGAATGAACACTTTTTTTCTTAAAGGAGGCTGTATTATAAACCGTAATACGGGATTTTTTCGACTTATTCAAATACTTAAGCGATATAGTTTTGGGCTAACTCTACTGACAAAAAGGGGGGTTAACAGGGGTTAACAGAATTCAGCGCTTATATTTACATATATAATTAATAATCAGACGATTGAGTGTTTTTTATGCCAAAAAAGTGTTAACCCCCCTTTTTGCATAATATTATAGGCTAAATTTCAATTTAAAGGTAACAAAACACCAGGGGACTTCCATTTGATTGATGCTATAGCCTCATTAGGTGAGGCCATAAGCGGGTAGTTAAACACATCCGAGGTTTTCGCCGGTTATCGGCAAAAGCAGGTGTAGAGAAAACATGTGTATTTAACCGGCGTCGGGACATGAAATAATTATCATTTGACGTTCCGGAAAAAGGAACATGAGCCTTAACGCATAATACTCAGATAGCGGTGCACACCATTACAATTGCGGCTTAGCGGCAAGTACAATTGGAGCAGTTTCCACAAGCTCAAGCGATTTAACCATATCTTTTGTGGTGCTTTTATATTTTTTAAAGTGAGGCGTTTGCAAATGGGCCTGGTATGCAGCAGCATCTGCATAAATCTCAAAAACTGTGATATGGGTTGGATTATTCTTTTCGGCTACTGCATATAAAGTTAATACCCCCGGTTCAACGCGTACAGCAGTTTCGGCATGCTCTTTAAGGGCAGCCATGTAATTTGCTAATTGTGCAGAATCTATTACCAGTTTGGCTATACGGACCACCTGGTTTTTATCTTGCGCAGCGGCATTTTCAGGTTTGGATACTGATAACATAAAAATTAATAAAACTGACAATAAACAACTGCCCAAGGGTTTCATCCGGGCTGATGGATTATTTTGTCCTGATACCTTTGAGGTCAGATTTACAGCTTTCATATCTTGATTTTTATAGATAACTCAACCACCACTTTCCTTTATTGGCTTGTTTGTACGCATCATAACGCTTACATAAAGGATATAGGCCAACTACGATGCCAATCCAAACAAGGTATGCAACCGGCAATGAAAAACCATAACCTTTCAAATCGGTAGTGAACCAGATTGGCTTTGTCAGGAACCATAATTTCCAGTTTTGCCCCGGTGTCAACAGCGATGCAGTTATTGCAATCAGGTGTATGATATAAATGTGGATCAGGTAATAAAACATAGGTACCCTGCCATATACCGAAACCACATCTACAACCTTTCCCTTCGTTTTTTCGGTAAAGGAAAGAAACAGAAATGCAGATCCCAATGTCAATAACAGGTATAAAAGCGATGGCGGATATTTGTTCACCTTAATAAACGAAAGCAGGGTAAATAATGCGTTTTTCTGTACGCTCCATTTCACCGGATCGCCATACAGGTTGGTATAACGTAATACGATGAACAAAGCCAGGCAACATGTTCCTGCTATCAATAAATTTCTTTGTCTTTTACCAACATCGTAACCTGCTGTATACCATCCGCCCAAACAATAACCTAAAGACATAACAGCCATTAACGGTACAATCGGGTAGCCTACCAGTAATACTTCTTTGTGCCACATAAAAAACTGTTGTTCATGAAGCAGTGACCAGCCGAAAGCCGGCAAGGTGCTACCCGGCACATGGACGCCATCCAAAAGATTATGCCCTAATATGATGACAACACTAATGCCAAAGATTAATTTTTTAGGCAGGTGAATTAATACTGCCAGTATGATCATGCTTAGGCCCAGCGCCCAAATGGTAATAAAGAAAAACATGGGGAACGTGATATTAAAGTTCCAACCAAAGTTAACCACGAACATCTCCAAAAATATGAGCCACAATCCACGCTTCACCAGGAATATGGATAAGTCCTTTTTAGATTTTTTTTGACCGATGAGGCTGGCTGATGTTCCGGCAAGCAGCATAAATATCGGGGCACAAAAATGAGTGATCCACCTGGTGAAAAATAATATGGCACTTGTTTTTGTAAGATCAAGCGGGTCATAAAAAAATGATCCCGAGTATAAATAATCCCTTACATGGTCAAGGGCCATGATGATCATGATAGCTCCGCGGAGAAAATCGATAGATGTTATCCGGTTTTTTAAAATTGTGCTCATTCGGGTTTCTGGGTGAGATTAAAGATAGCACTTTTGGTAAAATTATACAGCAGGAAAGTAGCAGGGTGCTTTCCTAATAAATTTTATCAGGTATTAAAATTACCGTATTGGCTAATTCGTCGTTCACCTGCATAGCACATGCCATAACACTCCTTTTGGCCGGTGAATATGGCGAGGCTATTTGTACCACACAAGTACCGCAGCTCCCCATTCCGCAACATAATCCAAACCCGGCGATTGCCAGGTGATCTGCTATGAGCGACATCAAACTATGGTATTGCCCATGAGTGATTTGTACCCGGTGGTTTTCGCCCCGATAATTGAGTATTAGCGGTATTTTATTACTTCCCATTATTTGCAGGCGGTAAACGCCGGTTTTGCACTAATAAAAACTATTTTCTTCGCATTATAACTATTGCACCAATAATCATAGCAGTACCGGCAGCCGGAAATATTTTATTAGTTGTAACCGCATGTATGCGGCGATTTCCGGTGTACATTGTAATTAAGAACACTCCTATTATAAACATGGCTAAGCCGCCTATCTGAATAAGTCTCATAACTATAGTTGTTTAGTTTGGCAGTATCAACGCTAATACAAACGTAACCAGAACTAAAATATGTTCTGACATAATAAAAACGCAATCTGAAAGTTACAATTTCCTTACCTTCTTCTGCCTGCTTATAACATTTGAGGGATATGCGAAAGTTGGCCGCTTTAAAAAGACCGGTTATGATTTCATTTTGCTTTTCAATATTTGTCGTTAGTATGTCATAAGGAAAACAGAAGCCCGCGGCTGGTTGCTCCGTTTAAAATTATAACTACCTTTACTGAGTGATTGCTCACTCAAACATATCTGAAAAGAACGAAGCTATTTTACAGGCATCTCTCCGCCTTTTTGTGGAGTATGGCTTTCATGGAACGCCAACAAGCAAAATTGCAGCAGAGGCAGGTACTGCACACGGAACAATTTTCACGTATTACAAAACCAAAGATGATCTCATTGCTGCGCTGTATGAATACGTTAAAAACGAATTCCGCGATTTCCTGGTAAAAAATGTCAGAGGCGAGGGCACTATCAAAGAAAGATTAAGAGATATTTTCTTTTACTCAGTTCAATGGTCGCTCGACAATCGAAAAGAGTTTTACTTCACCCAACAGTTTCAGTATTCAACACATTTAAAAAAAGCCTCAACTGAATCTATAGTTAAAGAAAAAAGCCTGCATCGTGCTATTTACCAGGAAGCACTGGATAATAAAGTTTTCCGGCCGTTGCCTTTCGAAATGATTGCCGAGCTTGCCATGAGCCAAATGATCGGCATGTTTCAATTTTTATCCGAAGGGAATTATCCCCCATCCGAAACAAAAGCCTTAATAGATGAAGCCTTTAAAGGTATGTGGAGAATGCTTGCAGTAGTGTAAAAAATTTACCGAAAAAATGAGTGAGTACTCAGTCAAAAACAAATTATTATGAAATTAAATTTAGAAAACAAAAGGGCCCTGGTGACAGGATCGTCATCGGGCTTAGGTAAAGCAATCGTTAAATTATTAGCTGCTGAAGGCGCAAAGGTGATTGTGCATGGCCGAAGTGAAGAACGGACCCGCGCTGTTGCCAACGAAATTATTGTAACCGGCGGAATTGCTGAAATTGCATTAGGAGATTTATCAACAGAAGAAGGTGCACAAGCCGTGGCAGACCAGGTTCTTGCACATGGCCCGGTTGATATTTTAATTAACAATGCCGGCGGTTATGCACACACCACCTGGAAGGAAGCTACTGCGGATGTATGGAAAAACACTTATGAAACAAATGTGCTTTCCGGCGTTAGAATGATCAGACATTTGGTACCGGGAATGAAAACCTTGAAATGGGGGCGTGTAATTACGATTGGCGGGGGCCTTGCTATTCAGCCTACTGCAAGTTTACCAGACTACAGTGCCACCCTGGCTGCACGCCATAATCTGGCGGTTTCATTGGCCCGCCAGTTAAAGGGAACCGGAATTACTTCAAATGTTGTTGCTCCGGGTGCTATATTGATCCCATCGGTGCAGGAATTGGTAACTAAGCTCGCCCCCTCTCACGGCTGGGGAGAAACATGGGATGAGATAGAAAAGAAATCTGTAGAAGCATTGGTACCCAATGATATCGGCAGATACGGCCAGCCAGAGGAGATAGCAGGCGCCGTAGCTTACCTGTGCAGCAGCTATGCAGATTATATTACCGGATCAGTTATACGCGTAGATGGTGGTACTGTTCGTTGTTTATAACGGCAGATGAATAGGAGCCGAATCAAAATTGGTGCTACAGCCCTATTTGAACTACTCAAGAAAAGGCCTCATGCTTTCAGCTTGAGGCCTTTTCTTGAGTAAAAATGAGTCCCGTACCTTACCCCTGAAGGCAATCAATTTATATTTCAACTAAAACTCAGATTACAGGTTAAGTGTGCGGAGCCTGTTTGCAAAGTGTACAAATCACTCTGAGCGTAAGCTGCGCACGGGGTTTGCTAGTGCCGCTTTAATGGCCTGGAAACTGATAGTCAACAGGGTGATCACAATCGCTGCGATCCCCGACGCTATAAATGCCGACGGACCGATACTCACGCGATAAGCATATTTTTCGAGCCAGTGCTCCAGGAAATAGAGCGCAAGCGGTGAAGCAATGAGGCAACTGATCAAAACCAGCACCACAAAATCGCGCGATAATAACATCCACACCTGCACAATTGATGCCCCCAAAACTTTGCGGATCCCAATCTCCTTTGTGCGCTGCTCGGCAACGTAAGCTGCAAGGCCCAATAGGCCCAGGCATGATATAAATATAGCCAGGGCTGCAAATACACCTGCAAGCTTGCCCAAAAGTACCTCCAGGTTAAATTTGCTCTCATACTCATCATCTATAAACTTATATTGATAAGGAAACGCAGGATTATATTTTTGAAACACCTCACCGATTTTTTCTATCGTAGTATGTGTATTAGCGTTTTTAGGCAGGCGATAGGTAATGACAAACCCGTAAGGATTATGACCAAAAACGGCAGGGGCCACAGGCGTATAGGGCGATTCCATCAGGGCATCTTTCACCACACCAATGATTTTAACCGGCGTGTTGCCAAAATTAACTTTTATGAGTTGGTTGATGGGATTTTTAAGACCGATTCGCCTTACCGTAGCTTCATTTACGATTACATTCAATGAGTCGCTTTTCCAGTCACCGGCGAAATTGTGCCCCTCGGCAAAGGTCATGCCCATGGTTTTAAAATATTCGTCCGACACCCATATTGCACCTATGTTCACTTCTTCCTCCCCGGCATTTTTACCCGGCCATTTTTCCAATGAAAAGTGACTGGATACCTGTGTTGCCGGGGATGTGGATGAAGCAACGCTTTCCACCAATCCCGACGATAACAATTCATTTCTTAAGGCCTCATAATGTTGGGGCAGGTCGCCGTTCATATCGGTCATCACAAGCCTGTCGGCATTATAGCCTGTTGGGCGGTCCTTTACAAATTGTATTTGCTGGTAAACAATCACCGTACTGATAATCAATGCTATCGAGCAGGTAAATTGAATAACCACCAATATTTTGCGTGGTAATGTTGCGGCTTTGCCAATTTGAATACCCCCCTTAAGTACCTTTACCGGGTTGAATGAGGATAAGTAAAATGCCGGCCTGCTGCCCGCCGCCATTCCGGTTAACAGCACAAACGCAATCATGACGCCCCAAAAAACGATGTTGCTGTATGGGATGCGGATGTAAGAACCTGTTAAGGCATTGAACGAGGGCAAAGCCAGCTGAACAAAAAGCAAGCACAGCAAAAACGACATAGAAGTAATTAAAACAGACTCGAGCAAAAACTGGTAAACCAGGTCAATACGCCCGGAGCCTATTGCTTTGCGAACGCCAACTTCTTTTGCCCGCTTTTCAGATCGCGCTGTTGAGAGGTTCATGAAATTGATACAGGCTATAGCCAATACCAGCACGCCGATAATACCAAACAAACGTACATAATCCACAAATCCGCCGGCCACTTTTCCGTTCTTGAAATCGTTGTATAGATGCCAGTCAGCTAAAGGGTGCATAAAAACCTCAGGCTTTAACGATCGCATCTCCTGGCTCCTTTTATCAACAATATCCCTGATCTTAGGCGCAATTTGGGCATAGTTAACACCCGGTTGCAGCGCAACATAAGCAGAGAATGAATTATAGGTCCATTTGGTTCGCCCATCCCTGATCCAGCCCTGGGTTGTTTCAGAATAAGCAAAAGGCGTCAGGTAGCTAAATTGCAGCGTAGCGTTTGCCGGTATATTCTTAATAACACCGGTAACTTTCATATCGTGCTCATTATCAAAACGCACCATTTTCCCCATCGGGTCAACACTGCCAAATAGCGCTTTGGCTGTCGATTCCGTCAGCACAATAGCATAAATATCTTTCAATGCCGAATTAGCATCGCCCTTAACAAATGGATATTGAAATATTTTAAAGAAATCCGGCCCGGCGGCTCCTCCGCCCAGGTATAGTTTTTTATCGCCCACTAACAAGTCATGGTTCATCCGACCAATATTGTCGGCTTCAGCAACATACTGCACCCCGGGGATCTCTTTCCGCAACACTTCAACCAGTGGCAGGGCTATGGATGTTTGGGTGGAAGTGCCAGTATGCTGCGAGGTAAGGTTCATTTCTACCTGGTACGACCGGGCATACCCGGGCAGGAAACGATCATAAGAATATTGATTGGTCACCCATAAGCCAATGAGGAGCGCCACTGCCATGCCGGCGGCCAGTCCAACAATATTCAGCGTGCTATAAACTTTGTTATACAGCATATTGCGCCATGCTATTTTTAAATAATTACGAAACATATGATTGCGATTTAATTTCTTACGAGACCATCCGGGAATGGTTTTGTGACCCGAAATTATCGCAGTAGGAGATGAAAGAAGGTTCAAATCATGATTTGGTCGCTTTTTTTTCAGCTCGCTCTTGTATTCAGCCGGGCTTTTGCCGGTAACTTGTTTAAACGCGCGGTTAAAAGTGGTTTTGGAGTTAAAGCCGCAATCATATGCTATACCTAAAAGTGTTATCCGGTCGTACTCCGGGTCTCTCATTTTCCGGGTTACATCCTGGATCCGGAATTCATTTACAAAGTCATTAAAGTTTTTTCGCAGACCTGTATTGATGATCTTCGACAATTCGTGAATAGAGATCCCGAGCTCTTTGGCCAACGAATTTAAGCTTAACTCCTCATCCAGGTAAAAGCGCTTAACCTTCATTTGATGTCGCAGCCAATAGCCTCGCTGTATCAGCTTTTCTGTTGATGAGGAGTTTACACGCAACAATTGCTTCCCGGATAGTTTGTTAACATCTCGTTGAACAGGATATTGAACCAGGGTCCTGCACCGGTACAAATAAACCACAACCGAAATAAGGCCCATTAATAATAATATAGGATGCCATTGTTTATAGGCCACGGTACTATACGTAGCGACCCCGGTGAATCTGCTTTGAATCACCGTCAGCAAATGTATGCCTTGCTCCAATAATAAAGGGCTGAAGTGCCACAACTCCTTCACCTTAAACTTTTTTCCCGGTTGAGTAATGCCCCGAACATAAAAAAACACCAGCGGGCCGATAGCCAGTAAAAACTGAAGTGGCACCCAGCTCCATTGCGGAAAATACTTTCCTAATTGCGTGTCTATGCATATGGTTTTGACCAACCACAATGTCATGGTGGCCAGAATAAGGCTAAGAAAACGGTTGGCTTCTCTGCCGTTTCTTGGGGAAAACCACCAATATAGACTGAAAACCAGCCCTATAAATATAGCGCCCAGGAAGAGCACGTGGAGTGCGTTGATATGGAGTTGATAGCCGGTCATTCACATACCTGAAGTCAACCATCGTTCCAATTAAACAATAAGCTAATTATCAATTCATTACAAAGAACCCAGCAAATGTTTTTTGTAACAAAACCGCACAGCAGTTGTTCGGTTTTGAATTATCATTAGTTGATACCCCTTTCAAGAACAGGACTATTGCATTCTAACGACCTTTTATCAGGAAGTGGTACTTCGGCAAATCAAAGCAATCCAAACAAAGATATTTTTCGGTTGCTAAACCTATCCTTTTTATTAAGAAGCTGTTTAAAAATGAGAGGAAATATTTTTGTAAAGACGCATAATTGCGTCTCCCTGAGGACAAGCCGATTTCAAAAGCGTCTCTGTTGCCATAAATTGCAAGCGATAGACGCAATTATGCGTCTCTACATTCAAACTACCGTTTTTAAACAGCCTCTAAGCACTCACTTCCAGTTTATATCCTTTGCCGCGTATAACAACAATATTGCTATTAGGATCTAATTCCAGCTTTTTTCTGAGTTTTGATATGAACATATCCAGGCTTCGCCCCACAATAACACCCTCATCTTCCCATATCTCTTTTTGCAACCGGCTTCGCTCTATAACCTGATTTGGAGATAATGCGAAAATAAGCAGCAGACGCGTTTCTGTACCGGTAAGATCTATGGTCTCCTTATTTATGGTCAGCTGCCGCTCCTGTAGATCAAATGAAACCGAACCAAAAGTGAATATTGGGGCACTCAAGCCTTTATTTGAGCCTCTTTGTGGCTTAGCAGATCTCAAAAAGAGAAAACCAACAAATGCTAAAAATGGCAGGCTGCCCAGAAGATATACACTCTTTGCTGCGTTGATATGCGTTGGTTCAAATTTAATGTCGATCATGTAACGTGCTGTGGGTTGCACCCTCCCTTTACATGGCACAATATCATTTCTTTTATTTTTGGATATAGCAAATCCATAAGTTATGCTTGTATTGCCGCAGTTCAGAACATTAACGATATAATCACGTGCGAGTGGGTCCTGAGCTAACAGCCGGCGGGTAGTGTTCACCAGGTAATCCGTTTGAAAAGTGAGATTTTTCTCGAAGCTGATCCGATATTCATTTTCTGCTATCTTTTCTACCGGAAGTACCCTTGATGTACTATCGCCCGACTTTAAAAGTAGTTCATGCCCGATCCTGCGGAGCAAAACTTCCCTTCTGGCGATATTAAATTCGTCACTGCCGGTCATACCAAAAGCCGTGCAAATTGCAACGGCAAACAAGAATAGCATCAATCCAAACAAGTATTTGCCTTTCCCGGAGAAGATCTTTCGGCTGTTCCGCATGCTATTTAAATTTTATTTACAAAGTTTGCATTTCTATTTACAATTCAGCTTCTTCCGTTCGAAAAATATCAAGGTAATTTCGGTGAATAACTTTGATATGAAAAATAAAAGAAACCTTTACACCCTGCTCCTGATGCTTGTTCTTTCCTCTTCCTGCGAAGGGCAAGCCAAAACAGACTTACCAAAAGACAATACCAAGTCTGAAACCAAAGAAGTATCCACTTCCTACGGCCCCAACCGCATCACCCGGAATATCATTCAAGATAGAAAAGGCAATATCTGGATTGCTGCATTTGATGGTATTTTTAAATACGACGGAAAATCTTTTACCAACATTACCAGTAAAGTAAGTTCGGCCCGTTTCTTTTCTGTTTTACAAGACAGCAAAGGCAACTTGTGGTTTGGCTCTATTGGTTCAGGCGTTTATTATTACGATGGTAAGTCATTCCGAAATTTTACAACAAAAGAGGGACTTGCCAGTAATAGTGTTACTTGTATATATGAAGATAAAGCAGGTATTATTTGGTTCGGCACCGAAGAAGGAGCAAGCCACTACGATGGAATATCCTTTCAAAATTTCAAAATGACAAAAGCGCCGCCCCATAGCGATGCCGATTCCGTCCATATATCAGCTTACCGGCATTGGCTTCCGGAGATCGATTGGATGCATAATGATATTAACTCGATCATTAAAGACAAAACTGGAAAATTTTGGTTTGGCACAAGAGGCCATGCCTATACGTATGACGGAAAAATACTTACCACTTTAACCCATGACGGAAAACCTTTTGTAAATGTTCGCACCATAATTGAGGATAAAAAAGGCAATATCTGGTTGGGCGGCACTGATGGCCTTTGGCGTTACAACGGCAGCGCTTTTATCAATTTCACGCCAAAGTTTGTTGGCTATATCTATGAAGATAAAAAGGGTAATATCTGGACCTGCTCAGAAAGCGCAAATGGCACATATAACGTGTCTGCTGGTTTTAGTGCTAACAGCAAAGCCTGGGCACTTTCCCGCTACGATGAAAAGTCCCTGAATAATAAAAAGCCAACGGCAACCGAAATAATAAACAAACCCATGATTTTCGGAATTTTAGAAGATGACAAAGGAAGCATTTGGTTTGGATCTGTTGACGGGGTATATCGTTATAATGGAAGTACCATTAGCGACTTTAAAAATAACGGGGCCCGGCAATAATGTGCAGGGAAGGCGATATGAGGCTTAAGTATATTAAATTCTGCCTCAAAGCCGTGCTATAATTGCATCACAACAAAAGCGCCTCAAATCTTTCTGATTTGAGGCGCTTAACTTTAAGAATACCACGAATGGGATTTAAGCTTATTTCACCACCTCACTTACCAAAATAACAGGGCTAACATTAGTGTAATTTGCAAAATCCGCACGAATAGTATCTCTATGCGGCGCTATGGCAGCTTGATAGTCGCTCAGGCTTTTCACATAAAAGGTACCGATAGCCATAAAAGGCAGCGGCTGGTTAGGGATACCACTGGCAATCCCTTTTTCGATGGTGTATTTAACCAAATTTGATCCTAAAAACCCCGCCACCATTGGCATGTGCTTCGTTTCATAATATTCCATATTAAAGGTTTTACCCTCGGCATAAGGATACATGATGGATACTTTAACTAAGCCTTTTTCAACAATAACTTCACTCTTTTTTTCCTGGCCAAACGCGATGAAACAGGTGATAGAAAGGAAAAATGATAAGATCAATCGTAATTTCATAACAGGTTTATTAAAGGATAAAGCGCTACATTTTAACAGATTACACAAATATTAGAATATTGCATCTATTCACAAAAGTTTATGTTAGCTAAAATTTAAAGTTTTAACCTCGTTTCTGACCCCGATGGTATTTTCAATATGGCATTACAGTCGCTGCTTTAACAACTATTGCTTCGCCGACCCTTAGATTTTCATCTGAAGGTTTTAAAGGCAGCCCTAATAGCACTACAACCAAACCGTCTAATAAAAGGTTTAAACTTACTTGCTTGACTTGATTATTCCTATCTTGGTTTAAGTTTCTAATTCAGCTGAGACTGCAAAGAAATGAGCTGTAACTTCCAGCCTTTATTCACCGCAGCAAGTAAGCAGCCATTGCAGTATATACATTCTGATCAGGAGTTAACTAATTAGGTTGTCGTCTAAATCCGAAATTGAAATTTATTTTAAGATCACATCCCGTAAACGGTCTTCATGTTCATCTGCCCATTGCCCTAATGAGGCAATTAAAGGGATTACCGTCTTACCAAATTCGGTCAGGCTGTATTCTACTTTTGGTGGTACAACAGGATAAATTTTTCTGGTAATCAGTTCGTGTTTTTCCAATTCATTCAACTGCATGTTTAAAACCCTGCGTGACGCATCGGGAATTTTGCGTTGCAGTTCGCTTGGACGCTGATGTCCCTGATGGATAAACCAAAGCAGGCGTATCTTCCATTTGCCGTACAGCACTTCACCTATCAGGTCAAGCCCACAGTTCAGGTTTGGTATTACTTTCCTTTCATACATAGCGCAAAATTAAACCTATATCCAAATCTGCGCAATAGGGGAAAAATTTATCCCTATCTGAATCGTAACTCCGTACTTGTGAGGAATTAACGTACTTCAGAGATTTGTACAAAGAAATTTAAATACGATCAAAAAATGGATTATCAAAATGAGTTATCGGGTAAAATTGCACTGGTAACAGGGGGTACAAAAGGAGCCGGAAAGGCTATCGCAGAAAGGCTGTTACAAGCTGGTGCACGGGTAATTATAACTGCAAGGAATAAACCCGAAAAAGAAAACAGCAGCTTGCATTTTATTCCTGCCGATTTAAGCAACACGGAAGATGCGCAAAAAGTAATCAGCGAGGTGCTTGAGGCCTATGGCAGGCTGGATATCCTGATAAACAACCTTGGTGGTTCATCAACACCCGCCGGTGGTTTTTCGGTATTAAATGATGAGGACTGGATATCAACCCTGCAAGCTAATTTACTGGCTCCTGTCAGGCTCGACAGGGGATTTTTACCGCAAATGATCGATCGGAAAAGCGGTGTTATCATCCACATCGCTTCGATACAGGGCAAATTACCGTTGTACGATTCTACCTTACCGTACGCAGCTGCAAAAGCAGGCTTAATCAATTACAGTAAAAGTTTATCGAATGAAGTTACACCAAAAGGTGTCCGAGTGCTAACTGTTTCGCCGGGATGGATCAATACAACAGCATCGGTAGCCTGGTTGGGTGAGATCGCAAGAAATGCAAATAGCACGGTAGAAGAAGCTCAGCAAGGTGTTATGGACGCATTGGGCGGAATACCTTACGGCCGGCCAGCCGAACCAGAAGAGGTAGCCGAATTGGTTGGCTTTTTGGTTTCACCAAGAGCGAATTACTTAACAGGAACAAATTTCGTCATCGACGGCGGAACGATACCGACTATTTAACAAACCTCAAAATAACTTATAATGAACTTACCGAAAGTATTATCAGATTTAGTAAAAACACAAAACAACTTTGACAGCGTTGCTTATGCAAATTGTTTTTCTGAAACAGCATTGGTTTATGATGAAGGCAAAACGCACAAAGGACGAAAAGAGATAGAACTTTGGATCGCGGATGCTAACGCGCGATACGAAGCTACCATGCAGCCCGTCAGCTTTGAAGAAAAAGGAACGGAAAGCATTCTAAAAGCAGAAGCTTCAGGAAAATTTGATGGTAGCCCTATTGTATTGAGTTATCATTTAGAGATAGCTGATGGATTAATACATTCATTAAAAATTAAAGGATAAACGTGAATGGCTAAAATTAGCCGTCCTTCTTTGTTTAATCGGCATTTTAAATGACATAACAAGAATAGTAGGTAAAAATTTCTTATTTCGAACCTGAAGAGCAATTCTACTTGACAAACAGCAAGTTAATGGCAAAAAAAATGGACAAAACTTGATTTTTCAAGCTTGTCCGATTCGGTAGCGGGAACAGGACTCGAACCTATGACCTTCGGGTTATGAGCCCGACGAGCTACCAACTGCTCCATCCCGCACTGTTTTGATAGTACAAATGTACAATAAGTTATCACATCTGTATGTCACAAAATCGTTTAGGTCATTAACAATTACTTAACATACTCTCAGCTAACCCTTTAATTTCATTGATAAATATCAATTTCTTTATTACGATATGTCAATGCACAACTTTGCCCGGTTTTGCACTTTTGTAATGCCCCGCCCGATGAACGGACAGGATCATAAAATCTCAAAAAATGAAAACCGCTAAACAATTATTGCTCGCATATCTTGAAAATGTTAACAACCCAGATATAGCCATCGAACTATTTGCAGATGACGCCGTTTTTGAACTCCCTTACCTGGCAAGCCTGGGTTTACCCTGGCAATGGAAAGGCAGAGAGGTGATTTACAATTTCCTTAAAAACCTGCCAAAAACGTTCGGCAACTTCAATTTTCAAAACATCCGGATCCATATCGACACCCCGGATCAGGCATTTGGCGAGTACGATGTGAATGCCGTCGTAAACTCAACAGGCCGGGATTATCCACAAACTTACATGGGCCGCGTGGTTGCCGAAAACGGCAGGATCAAACTGATTCGCGAGGCTTTGGATATGGCTTTGGTGGCCAAGGCAATGTTGCCAAATGGTATCGCTGACGTAAAACAGTAAACGTTTATCAAATTAGGTTTTTTGTTTTCAGCTTAAATAAACTACCTTCGTTTCATATAGCACGGGGTGCTTTAACCACTATGGTTAAGGCTGAGATAATACCCGCAAAACCTGACACGGATAATACCGGCGTAGGGATGCACTGGCTTTTCAGTTTGATTTTCGGCGTTTGCTGTTTTTTCATACACAGGCCTTGTTTCTGTACCGGTATTGCCGGGCTTGAAACAAGGCTTTTTTATTTAATGAAAAAACACATGGAATCCGGAAACAACTTTGGCCTCATGACCAAAAGCCTTGCCAACTGGCAGGGCCGCAAAGAATGGTTTTTTAACCGCGAACACACCGATACTTACGAGCAATGGTATGAAGGCCGCTATAAACGCGCCGAAGTATGGCAAAAAAAGGTAATGGCACAATTGGTGGGTACAGATACCCGCGTAAAAGAACTGCTTGAGTTTGGCTGCGGCACAACCCGCTTTACCCGCTGGTGGCATGAAATAGGTATTGACGCTACCGGTGGCGACCTTTCCCCCTTTATGCTGGGCCAGGCAGTACACCTGTTTAAAGGCGACCTGGTAAACGCCGACTCCCACTTTATGCCTTTTAAGGACCATACTTTTGATGCTGTTGCCTTCATCACCACGTTTGAGTATTACCGCGATCCGGTACAGGTGATCCGTGAAGCAGCGCGGGTGGGTAAACATGGCATCGCCTTTGGTATGATGAACCGTAATTCACCCAAGGTGCTGCGCCGCCGGGTACAGCAAATGTTCGGTAAAAATCCTTTTTATGTAACGGCTACTTTTTATACCCCTGCTATGCTGATCAAAAAAATAGATGAGGCATTGCAAGGCCGCCAATACACCATTGAGTGGACGTGCACAGGTTTGCCTGAATGGTTCCCGGTACAGCAATGGAGCGTGCCCGCGGGCGACTTTTTCGGTCTCTATGTTAAACTTCTTGATTAAGGAGCCATGTCTTTATCCGGAAAAATAACAGGCGATGGTTTTGAACAGATCATCCTGCCACGTTGCGGTCACCCGCGCAGCGAGGTTATTGGCGGCCCGGCATTTGGTGTCGATGTATCGGTGATCAGTATGCCCGGTGGTTTGGGCCTGGCACTCACCAGCGATCCTTTATCGCTTATCCCTTCTTTAGGCTTGCAAGAGTCGGCATGGCTATCGGTACACTTAATGGCCAATGACATGGCCACAACGGGATTTGCGCCTCAGTATGCCCAGATGGTGCTTAACCTGCCGCCGGGTTTAAGCCAGGCCGATTTTACTACCTACTGGGACCATATTCATCGCTATTGCAACGATATCGGTGTAGCCATAACCGGCGGGCATACCGGTAGCATTGAAGGTCAAAACTCAACCATTGCCGGTGGCGGCACCATGCTGCTTACCGCACCATTGAATGAGATCCTCCTGAGTAAAAATGCCGAGGAAGGAAACGCGATCATCGTTACCAAACAATGCGCCATGTCATCGGCGGCAATACTGGCCATGAGTTTTTCCGAAACGGTAAAAAACAAACTGGGTACTGAGGTTTATCAACGCGGCTGCGAAATGTTTTACCAAACATCATCTTTAAAAGACGGACTTACTGCTGCCGAGATAGGTAACCGCTCCCTTAGTGTAACAGCCATGCATGATGTAACCGAGGGTGGCGTATTGGGTGCTATTTATGAAATGGCTGTTGCATCGGGCAATGGAGTACTGATAGATAACGACCTGCTTCCCGTTGATAATGTAGCAGGCGGTATTTGTTCTTTGTTCAACATCGATCCACGTTATTGCATAGGCGCCGGGGCCATGATCATAGCAGTAAAAAAGCAATGGGCACAAAATACGCTTCATCATTTAAAAGCAAATGAGATACCGGCTACCATTGTTGGTGAGTTTACCAACAAGGCACGCGGGTATAAACTAATTGAAAACGGCGAAGAAAAAGACATGCCCTACTTTAGTAAGGACCCTTATTGGGAGGCTTTTTTTAGCGCTTATAAAAACGGATGGAAATAATGGAAAACACCTATAAAATTACCGGCGGCATTTACCTTGTGCTAAATCCCGCTATTGATGAAAAAATATTGCTGGCTAAACTACAATCAGCCCTATTGGGAGGGATCCAGGTAGTACAAATTTGGAACAACTGGCAGCCCGGTGCGGATAAAACAGCGTTGATTGAAAAGATTGCGGCTATTTGCAAACCATATTCCGTACCCTTGCTTATCAATGCCGACTGGACATTGTTGCGTGATATCCCGGCTTTGGATGGGGTCCATTTCGATGAGGTGCCAACTTCATTATCTGTTATCCGGAACGCAGTAAACCGACCGTTCCTAACCGGAATAACCTGTACAGGCAATCTTGACACGGTAGTTTGGGCCAGGGATCATCAGTTAGATTATGTTTCTTTCTGTTCCATGTTCCCATCATCGTCGGCGGGCAGCTGTGATATTGTTATGCCGGCCACCGTGAGACGGGCCTGCGAACTTACCCGTATGCCCATTTTTGTGGCCGGAGGTATCACTCCTCAAAACATCAGCGAGCTCAAAAAACTAACCCCTTTTGATGGTATAGCTGTGATATCCGGCATTTTGAGCGCCGACGATCCTGAAGAAAAAGTTAAAGAATTTAAAAACGCGTTAAGCACAAACACTACTCAACATGCAACTCAAAACAATTGAAAAACTATGCTGCCCCTTTGATAAAAGCGACCTCAACCTGCAGGTATTAGTAAAAGACACAGCACAAAACATTATAGAAGGAATCCTCAGCTGCTCTGCTTGCCAGCGCAACTACCCCATAGTTTATGGCGTACCTATCATGGCTCCCGACGAGTATCGCCAGATACAGCTGGAGCAACCCATTGTTGAAAAATGGAAACTGGAACATGAGCTGGAGGATGTTAAGCTGCTGCCATAGATAAAATTATCGGGTTTTACACACCACATCATTGCGAGGTACCATCAAGTGGATCCAGAAAAAAAACGCGATGACGTGTAAAATACATTTCAGGGATGGTGTGCGGGCCGCGTTAGGGATGGGAGCGGATACCGTCCGTTAGCCAACGGATAAGGCCGGTGCAGTATGAGCATACAGCCAGGCCGCAGGCAACGCCCTTATCATAAAATTGCCTCCTAAACACACTTAATAATCAATAACTTGACTACTATGTAATATTTAAAAAATCAATATTGTAAATATGGGCGTTGCCTGCGGCCCGGGCTTCCGTTACAAGTCCTCGCTTTTCCCGCCCGCAAGCCCGGCACGCGCTGTGGGCTTTTCACTGCAATCTAACGCTGCCCCTCGCACCACTGCCAAAGTATATTTCATACGTCATCATGGTTTTTTTTCAGGATTGCCCTGACGGCTACTCACGATGATGACTCTTAGATGTTAGTCTTGACACGCTCTCAATTAGCCACATCATTATTCTCAATTCCTGTCCTGTTTTTATTGATCCTGTCCCTCAATCCACCAAAGTTATAGTTAAGGCTAATGCTGAATGATCTGTAATAATTCATGCTTTGGTAAGTTTGATTAAACTGCGGGCCAAAAGTTTTGCTTATGCTATTGCGGTATTTGGTAAATGGATTCTTGATACCACCTGAGATACTAAACTTATTTTTTACAATATCCTTATTGAAGTTAAAGGCGCTGTAAAAAAAGCCGTTGGTATAACCTTGTAAGCCTGTGGGATTACGACTGTTAACACCCAAATCGGCATTCAGGGCCCAACCATGAGCAAGACGTACCACATTTGACAGGGTAACGCCATACATCAGCAGGTCGTTGTTTACCGCTTTTCCGTCGGCGTGGCCTTGTAGCCATAGGTACATCGCGTTACCATTCAGGCTGGCATTGTATATAGAGGTTACCGGGTAGCTCAGGTTAAAATTTACACCCGCACTTTGCGCTTTACCGGTGTTGGCATAAGTTACTTGTGTAATTTGGCTACCCTGGTTAAAATTTACTACCTGTACATCAAGGTTATTCATAAATGAGTAATCGAGCCCGATATTTACCGATAGTTTTTTATTGCTGCTATAACCAAACTGGATATCATTCAACAAAACAGGCCTTAGGTTTGGGTTACCTGTAACTTCAATATTGGGGTTTGAAGTGTCGACAAAAGGGTTAAGCCTGTTGATACCCGGTCTTCTGATCCTTTGTGAAAACCCGAAGTTGATGCTGC
The DNA here is from genome assembly GCF_059690695.1 of Mucilaginibacter sp. A5337. Taxonomy (NCBI): domain Bacteria; kingdom Pseudomonadati; phylum Bacteroidota; class Sphingobacteriia; order Sphingobacteriales; family Sphingobacteriaceae; genus Mucilaginibacter; species Mucilaginibacter sp. A5337. The sequence continues at coordinate 163,989 of NZ_JCAWEC010000006.1, forward strand.
TTTCGTCTTTAAACCTTTTACTCACCGCGATAGAAGGAACCACATTAAGATAATTCTGATCAGCTAAAGATGCAGTGTTCTTAAAATTGGCACGGATCACGGTTTCTTCAACCCGGACACCGGCATTGATATTCCAGCTGTTTAAAGCAATTTGATATGAATTGTAGGCACTAAACACATTTTGCGTATTGGTAAAAACGTTTGACTGTGCCGCGTCATACTCATATAAACCGGTGCTAACATTAAATGTGGTGTAACTAAAATCGCTGCTGTTATTCCTGAATATCGCTTTCAAACCGGCTTCAACAGTTACTTTGTTCACCGGTGTAACAAAATCAACCTGGGCAGTATGCTCTTTAAATTTTTGCCTGTCTATTTGCTGAAAATTGGGCGTGATAAAATTTACGCGGTCAAAAAATTCCACATTGCCATTTTTATTATTTGTGTTGTTGCTGTACATGTATGAAAATGTAAGCAACCTGTTTTTAACCCCTTTAAAACCTAATTCGTAATTGATACCTGCATCAATACCGTGGCCGGTAGCCTTGCTATTGTTTTGAAAACTATATTGCTCAAGGCGGTTGTCACCGTTTAACAGGGAATTCTGTGCGGCATAATCACTTCCGCGGCTGCCATTATAGTTAAACTGGGCTGTTAATAAATTCAGGGTATCTATCTGCAGGCTCAATTCACTTCCGAAATAAGCAGTTTTATTATTTGAGCGCTGGGAACCGTTTTGCGCCAGTACTGTACCGGCAGTATCAACACGTTTGTTATTATTATAAGTTTGTGGCGAATTATTGATGCTGCCACCGCCAAAAGCCGAAACCCCAAACTTTCCTTTTTTAGCGGTAAATGACCCGCCAACACCAGGACCGCCAGTAGGCAAACTTTCGTTGATGTTTACGGAACCGTTGATACCATCATTGATCTTTTTATTGGTGATGATATTGATGATGCCAGCCAAACCCTCAGCATCATACTTTGACGGCGGATTGGTGATCACTTCTATCCGCTCGATAGTTGAAGCCGGAATACTTTTCAAAACAGCCTTCAGGTTATTTTCTAAACTATTTGATGGCTTTCCGTTAATAAACACCCTAAAGCTCGAATTGCCTTTGAGCAACAAGTTATCATTCCCATCTAATGACAGGTAAGGAATCTTCCTCATCATACTTAATACGTTGTTTCCTTTACTTTCGGGGTCAGCCTTCAGGTCGTAAATGATCCTGTCTGCTTTTTGCCTGATGATCGGCTTTTCGGCGGTGATGGTAACTTCTTTCAAATTGGTCATTACATCGCTTAAAAAAACCGGTTTAAGCTCCATTGTTTTTTGCTGATGGGTAAGATCAAGAGTTATGTTTTTTGCGCTGTAGCCGATAGCATTCACCTGCAAGGTATAATTGGCCGGTTGTACAGCAACAAAACTGTAAGAGCCATCCTCTTTGGTAGCGGCAACCATTACAGTTTCATTGGCTGTATTTTTTAAACGTATAGTTATCAATGGCAGCGGTGCTTTACTTACCGAATCAGCAACAATGCCTTTTACTTGTATTGCGTTTTGAGCATATGTGTTTAGGTTATGTGCGATAAATACGGCTATCATCATGATGAAGCGTATTATTGTTTGTTTAGTTTTCATATGTGTAAGGGTGTTAGATTTTTTAGGCAAAGGGATTCCATGAGAGCAATTTCTCTCTTAAAAACTGGGTGTGCGGGCAGCTAAACCACCCGCTTAGTAAAATAGATTAAACTGATTATTTAGTCCTTACGGCGGCGAAGCAGCAGATAATAGAGCAGAAAGCCCGCGGCAATAAAGATCATTTCAACCCCGTAAGGAACAGGCGAATCTTCGGCGCTGTAAGGGATAAATTGTATTACTATAAAACCAATGCCGGCGCAAAGCAGGATAAGTCCCCATTTTAAAGCTTCGTTGCCTGAATTTAACTCGGCCAGAAATTTAACACTGTTCTCATCCAGCGGGCCCGCTTTAATGATGCGTTTTTTCAGCATGTAGTTGTAAAGAGCAAGTATGAATATGGCGATCAGTATAAAGAATACTATGATGACGATGAATGGCATTAACTGTTTCATGATATTATTTGTTTAAGTATTTGCTACAGTAGTCAATGCTCGCGACAGTCCGGTTGCAATTATTTTAAAATATTTTTTATTTCTTTTTTGCAACCGCCAAACCTTATATATTGACTACTGTAATATGTTTAATGAACACGAGGTTGTATCCAGGATATTAAATAAAGATCTCCGGGCTTTTGAACTGCTGGTAAAGCAGTATGAAAAGCTGGTTTTCTTTGTGATAAACCGCCTGGTGAAAGACCAGCAAAGCAAAGAAGATATTTGCCAGGACGTTTTCATTAAGGTACACCAAAGCCTGCACCGGTTTGAGTTTCAGTCAAAACTATCAACCTGGATAGCCCGTATTGCCTATTTAACCGCTGTAAACTATTTAAAAAAGCACAAGAACAATTCCCCTTCCGAATATCCTGAAAATATTGATAATTATCATTTTACAGACGAAACACCGGAACAGGAACTGATAAAGAAGAATACTGCTGCCTATGTTAACCTCCTTATTGACCAAATGCCGCATCAATACAAAACAGTATTGACGCTGTACCACCTTAATGAGTTTTCATGTGCTGAGATTGAGGAGATCACCGGCATACCTGAGGGAACGGTAAAAAGTTATCTTTTCAGGGCGCGTAAATTATTGAAAGAAAAAATTGAAAAAGACCTTAAGAAAGAAAATATATGAAAGAGCTGGATGATGACGAATTACAGGAGCTGTTGAACAATGGCTTGGTTCCGGATAGCAAAACACTTTCGGAAGAAGATAAGGACGATTTGCTTGTTTATCAAAACCTGTTCTCCGCACTTAGCACTGAACCAGCAGAAGGCTTACCCATGAGCTTCGCGGCAAACGTTCGTCGCAAGTTACAGGAACAGGCCAACCGCAAAAGCAATCTGCAATTTAACCTGCTGGCGCTGGGGATTTTTGCTGTGGGCTTAGCACTGGCCTATGGCCTGCTTACGGTGATGAGTCCCGAAAGTGGCGATATGTTTTTAAATGCTGTAGTCAGCTTTAAATGGATCTTGTTAACATTAATTGCAGGATTTGTAGGATACCTGTTTATCGACCAGAGATTGGTAAAGAGGAGTTATTAAGGAGAAGGCGAAATGTAGAGACGCATCACATGCGTCTCAAAATATACAGAGTAGACTTGCCTGTTTTATAACCTTGCAAAACTATAGACGCAATTATATGTCTTTACAACAAGACATTAACGGGCATCTTCCACGGCATCCGGAACTGTATCATCCTCTTCCTGTGGCTGAGGATCTTCCTTAAACACCCGGATTGTTTTAATATACCTGCGCTGATAACGTTCGTTCATAGCAGTTTCTGTAACGCCATTTTCATCGCCGGATGTAGAGTGGATAAACACCAGCGGCTCTCCGGGTTGTGATATTACAATACCGATATGGCCTGCGCTGCGATAATTGTGGCTGCGGGTTCCGGTAAACAATATCAGATCGCCAAATTTGGCATCTTTAATATCAATACCCTTAACCGGCGCAAAATCAGATGAACTGCGGGGGATAGAAATATTGAAATGGGTAAATACATAATTGACAAAGCCCGAGCAATCAAAACCCCTTTCCGGGTTGCTTGATCCATACCTGTACCTGATACCTTTAAGGGTTTGGGCAAATTCAACCAGCTCGTCGGGCGTAGTCTCCCCTGTTTCATAATTGGCCTCTACCTCGGCATAATGATGCCTTAACCTTGTATGGCTGTGCGATTTTACCGTTCTGTTTGCCTTATGTTTTTTTGCTGCGTGAAGTACGGCAGGCTTCGCCGGCTTCATAAGTGATAAACAAGCTACAAGAAGGAGTTTGGAACCAATTACAATATGCATTTTGTAATGATAGGTAAAAAATTCCACGGATAGTAATCAAATTGTAAAAAAGATGGCAGCTGTTTAAAATACATATTGGCGTTTTTTTATAGGTAAATCCTATTGACCGGTTTTCACTTTTACTTATATTTACCTAAACCAAAACCAGTTAACCTAAACAGCAAATTGACCTGTTGCAAAGAAATCGGATGCATATTTACTATGCTATGCTTTGGCATGTGTGTATCTCTTTTTGCCCAATCCCCTGTAATTGTTCCCAAAAGCCAACCCATTACATTAAAGCTCGACGCCGGTGGCAATTATGTGATCAATTCGTCTGGAGATCACCCAGCATATGTTACAGATATTGCAACCGTTATTAACACCACTGATTCCATTACGAAATTCAGGTTCACGCCACAAACGTTTGATTGCGGTACCGTCGGCCCGCAAATAGTTACTATAGCTTCGGCAACCAACGGTGTTTCTACGCAGTCACATCCCGATGCTATCCGAATAACCGATCTGACAGCTCTTTGCTTTGATCCGGCAGGCAATTTATATTTCGGAGGGGCAACTACGCTCATGATTCGAAAAATAGCGCCGGATGGTACGGTGAGCATTTTTGCTGGAGGCCCCCCTGGTACAGGCGGTGACATCTTTAGAGGGACTGCAGGCACTGTGGGGCGCATACCACCTGGCGGCATGGTTTGCGACAATACCGGTAACATCTATTTTTCGGATATTGACGCCAATAAGGTAAAAAAGCTAAGCCCCGATGGCATAGTAACAGATATTGGATTAATACCCAACCCCGGAGCAATAACAATTGATAAACAGCAAAACTTATACGTTGTAAGTAATACAGGTAACGCGGTTTACAAAATCACAACCGCCGGCACAGTACAACAGATAGCAGGAACAACAGATGGCGACCTTGATGGCCCGGGCAACTTAGCCCGTTTCCACTTTATTTATAGTATAGCAGCCGACGATGCGGGGTACGTTTATGTTGGCATTGTGGAGTTGAAACTGGGCGATAAAGTTAAGATCAAAAGAATAGCACCTGACGGTACAGTATCCACTTATTTTAATCCGGGTAAAGTGGGTGAAAACGATATTTCCGATCCGGCCAATGCTTTTTTTGTAGGTCCAACCGCGCTGAAGTTTGATCGCTCGGGCAACTTATTTATAGGCGATGGCGGTATGATAAAAATATTCGACAAATATGGAAAAGCCAAAACATTTGCCGGTCATGCCGATATAGGCGATATAGATGGGGCCGGATCCCAGGCCCTGTTTGGCCAGGTGGGTGCGATAGATATGGACCTGTGCGGAAACCTTTATGTTGTCGACCAAATAAACAATACCATCAGGAAAGTTACCCTTGGCGCAGTTGTTTCAACTATAGGCGGCGGTGGTGCCAATCAGCTTACCGGAAATATAGGGTCAAGCACCTGTCGGCAAACTGCTGCTGTTATACCTGTCAACGTTCAAAGTACACCTGCATTTACATCTGCATATAACGATGTTACTTTGCAAGATTGTGCCAACCTGGCTAATTATGCTGTAAAAGCTTTGGTAACAGATAACTGTCCCGACAGCCAAATCAAAGTTACACAAACACCTGCTCCCAACTCCCCCATCTACAATAATGTTCCCGTACAGGTAACCTTAACCGCAATTGACAAAACAGGGGGCATAGCAGCCGCATCGTTCATGGCAACCGCTAAATATTCGGCCGCTCCGCCAGGCAGGTCGGTATCAGTATTTACGCCTTCATTAAAAATTTGCGCGGGCAATCCGGTCACCTTTACAGCCAACGTAATAAATGGCGATCCCGGTACATCGTTTCAATGGCTGGTGAACGGCGTTGCTACCGGCCCCAACTCTTTTAAATTTACCACAAGCAACTTAAAAGATGGCGACATAGTAAACTGCGCTGTTACTACCGGCAACGGCTGCGGCATCCCCAATCTCGGAATCGATCTGCATATGAACGTGAATCCGATACCTGCAATAATGCTCAAATCAAACGAAGAAATTCTGTCGGGCAACAGCATAACACTATCCCCGGAGATAACCGGCGATATAGCAACCTATACGTGGGCACCTTCGGTAGGCCTTAGTAATTCGTCATCAGCATTTCCGGTGGCAAGCCCGGAGGTTACTACAAAATATAAACTTACTGTAACATCAGTTGATGGATGTAATGCCGAAGGCGAAGTAACAGTGAAGGTAATCCCCAATATTAAAATCCCCAACACCTTCACGCCCAACGGCGACGGGGTCAACGACTTATGGAGCATCAAATATTTAAATGATTATATAAACAGCTCCGTAACTGTTTATAACCGAAACGGCAGCATTGTTTTTTATAGCAAGGGCTATCCTAAACCTTGGGATGGCACATTTAACGGTAACGCCCTGCCTGCCGGGGTTTATTTTTATGTCATCGATTTAAAAGACGGTAGCCAGATACGCAGCGGAGATGTGACGATTTTAAGGTAAGCTATTTGTTGTTTAGCTGCTAAACCTGGCGGCCACCGTGCACGCGACCGCCAAATTAAACTCCTGTGCAGGTCAGCAACCAGGCCAATCTTCAAAGTATTTAGTTAAAAGATCGCCTGAATTCAAGCGGCGAAAGGTGAGTTTTTGTTTTAAACAACTTACTGAACGATTGCGGGTGTTCAAACCCTAATGCGTAAGCCACTTCGCTTACAGATAAGGCCGTGGTGGAGAGCTTTTCTTTAGCTTTTTCGATAAGATTATGGTGAATATGCTGCTGTGCATTTTGCCCCGTAAGGGAGCGCAGCATATCACTCAGATAACCCGGAGACATATTCAACTGCTTCGACAGGTATTGAACTGTTGGGATTCCCTCGCTTATTGAATTTTCACCGGCAAAATATTGGTCTAAAATATCTTCCAGCTTTTGCAGCAGGTCGCTGTTTACGGCTTTGCGTGTGATAAACTGGCGCTTGTAAAAACGATTCGCGTAGTTAAGCAACAAATCAATTTGGGAAATGATGACATCCTGGCTAAAATCATCTATCCTGCCATTTAATTCATCTTCGATAATTTTAAAAAGGGAAATGATGGTTGATTTTTCTTTGTCCGATAAGTGCAATGCCTCATTAGTCGAATATGAGAAAAAGCCATACTGCTTGATTTTTTTTGCCAAAGGATAATTCCATAAAAAATCCGGATGGATCAGCAGCGTATAAAGGGCGCATTCTCCCTCGCTATGATCATTATCGCCGCCGATAACCTGGTTGGGCGACGCAAACAGCACCCCCCCTTCATCAAAATCGTAATAATCCTGCCCATACTTTATTCGCGGACTAAGCTTTGGCCGGTACGAAATTTTATAAAAACTAAGCACATGCGAGCCGTGCGGTCTCCGTGGTATAACCTGGTTATCCGTACCGCTAATTAAACTGATTAATGGATGCAACGGCTTGGGCAAGCCAAAGGCCCGGTGCACATCTGATAAAGAATTAAATTTAAGGGGCCCCTGTTCTTCCTTTTTCATCTCAAAAACTTAATGCAATGATAGCCGGTATTATATACAAATATCAGCTATCATTGGTGTTTTACATAATTGTGATCATTTACTTTGATTTGCCCTGAGCGGCATTTGAAACAGGCTCCCATTCTTCCCAGGTTGCTAAGCGCTCTGCATAAGCGGCACGTATCCAGGGTAAGTTATGGCTTCCAAGGAAGAGCCTTAGTGGCGGATGTTCGGAATCTACAATTTTGAAGATGGCATCGGGTGTTGCTTCAGGATCTCCCCGTTCCGAGGTTTTTAACCGCTCAAAAAACCGTGCCTTGAAATCGGTGTAAATGTCCATACCGGCAGCAAACTTCAACGACTCCTGGCTTCCAAATTCTGTAGCGTAGGCACCGGGCTCTATAATGGTCACTTTAATACCGAAAGGTTCTACTTCTTTGGCCAAACTTTCGTGAATTGCCTCGAAGGCCCATTTTGATGAACAATAATAACCTATCACCGGTAAAGTTACCTGGCCAAGGCCACTCGATATGCCTAATATATGGCCTCCTCCCTGCGCACGCAGTAAAGGCAAAGCAGCCTGAATAACGGAGAGCGTACCGAATATATTGGTATCATACATCGCCCGCACATCGTCGGCATTAGCTTCCTCAATGGTGCCAACTAATGAATAGCCCGCATTATTGAGCACAATATCAAGCCTGCCGAAATATGCATGGGCCTGCTCCACTGCTGCTTTTACCTGGTCGGGGTTGGTTACGTCAAGCTCCAGGGTTAACACGTTTTCACTGTATTTCTCTTTTAAATCAGCAATGCTTCCCAGCCTGCGTGCAGTGACTGCAACTTTGTCGCCGCGTTTAAGCGCTGCATCGGCCCAAACACGCCCGAAACCGCGGGATGCACCTGTGATAAACCATGTTTTATAATCCCGATTTTCATTTTGATGTTTCATAATTTTAAACGTTGAATACACCAAAGGTCGAGAGGTAATATTTTCTATTTGTAGCCTAAGTGAGGGATTTTGTAGCGATATCAAAGAATGAGTCCACCTTCATCTACAGTACGCCTCACTGCAGCACCAGTTTTAACACATTTGAAAGTACGGGGTTATGATCATCTGCCCGCCAGTTGATGTACAAATCGGTTTTAAAGGGAAGTCTGATAAACCTTATTCCCGGGCTTTCGTGATACATGTATGAATCCGGCAATATCGCTATCCCCAGCCCTTTCTTAACTAATGCAATAATGGTCGATCCAAATTCGGAATATACGTAGTCGTCCGGAACAATATCGAACGACCTGAACATCTGCTGAATGATATCGCTGTAACTGCTTCCCTCATCCCTTATCGGCAGTATAAATTTTTGTTGGGAAAGGGTTTCTTTAGACAGGTCTTCGATAGTATGGAAAATGTGATCCTCAGGAACTACGATTGCCAAATAATCGCTGTAAATTTTTTCTGATTTAATTCCCTGGGCGGTATTAACGTCCCTTGTAACAGAAAGATCGATCTTATAATTCCTTAAAAACTCCTGTTGGTTTTCATAGCGCAGCTGTACCAGCTCAACCTGGAGTTTTGGAAATGCACTGGAAATACGGGCAATCATATCCGGCATTAACGAACCTGATATGGAATCGGGATGGGCGATTCTTATCGTACCGCTTTCGCCTAAATGGATCTGCCGGGCAAACTGATGAATAAATTCAAGCTCGCTCAACTCCATCTCCCATTTCTCCTTCAAAAACTTACCTGCAGGGGTGAGCTTCACATTACGCTTATTCCGCTCAAATAGCAGCAGCCCCAATTCGCTCTCTAATGATTGAATGTGCCTGCTGAGGGCCGATTGCGTAATGTTCATTTTTCCGGCCGTATTCCAAAAATGAAGCTCTTTCGCCAGGGCTAAAAAGTATTTGATCTGCTGCAAATCCATTAATGCAATATATGCATTAATGGATGATAAAATAGCATTTTACCGCATTTAACAGATGAATAAATTTGTATATGGATAACGTAAAGATTGTTGATGCAACACCTAACGATGTAGCTCAACTTCAAAATATAAGCATACAAACTTTTTCCGAAACTTTTTCGGCAGTTAACACGCCCAAAGACATGGCGCAATACCTCAATGAAAGCCTGTCATTAAATAAGCTGAGCGATGAACTGAACAATAAATTATCGCAGTTCTATTTTGCGATACATAACGACGAGGTTATCGGCTACCTGAAGCTGAACACAGGGCAGGCGCAAACAGATGTTAAAGACAATGATGCTCTTGAAATTGAGCGGATCTACGTATCTCAGGCATTTCTTGGAAAAAACATCGGAAAACTGCTGTACGAAAAAGCTGTTCAAATAGCCCGGCAAGCCGGGGCCAGGTACATATGGCTTGGTGTATGGGAAAAGAATTTCAGGGCGATCAGTTTTTACAAGAAAAACGGCTTCGTGGAGTTTGACCAGCATGTATTTATGTTAGGCACAGACAGGCAGATAGATATCATGATGAAAAAAGATTTAATAAACGACTGAGATGGAGAAAAAGAACGTTTTCCTTGTATTACTGATATTAGGCACAGCCTTTTGGGGCATATCATTTTCAATAACCAAACTGGCTATCGGGCATAACTCCCCGCTCATCTTTTTATGTTATCGTTTTTTGGCCGCGGCAGTAGTTTTGTCGGTCATTTTCTCAAAACATTTAAGGCAGATAAACCGGGATGGTGTTAAAACAGGCATAAGTTTGGCCGTACCCCTTACGCTCGGAATTTATTTGCAAACCCTGGGCATCAAACATAGCTCGGCTTCACAATGCTCATTTGTTGCAGGCACTTGTGTGATTATCATTCCCTTGTTAAAAGCAATTTTTTATAACACAGTTGCCCCTGCAAAAATTTGGCTGGCAGCAGTGATTGCTTTGGCAGGCTTATCAATTATTTCTATCAATGCTAATTTTTCGGTTAGCCTTGGCGATTTGTATACTATTGCCGGAGCGGTAGCCTTTGCTGTTTATCTGATCAAGGTAGAAAAACTATCCAAAGTGCAGCACATTGCACACACCGTTGTTCCGATGTTTGCTGCGTGTGCAGTAATTACCTTTTGTTTAGCCTTAGGCGATAATACCAGCACAAACTGGCTGCCGCAAAACAATGAATTTTGGATGGGCGTTGTTTATTGCTCGCTTTTTTCTACCGCTTACATGTACACCATTTCCAACATCTCTCAGCGTTACCTGAGTGCCGAAAGGGTAGCCATCATTTACCTCTTTGAACCTGTGTTTGGCGCAATTGCGGCATGTTTCATTTTACATGAGCAGCTTACCTGGCGATTGTTTTTAGGCGGAAGCCTCATTTTTGCAGCCACGCTTATCTCCGAATTGAAATTTGATCGAAAAACAATGGTTCTTGAGGCCAACGTAATTGAGTAGTTTTTATGCCCCCGCTGCCGGAAAAGAAACAAACTTGTTTTTACATTTGGGCAAAATGTAAACCTAATGGAAAGACGGGCTTTTTGTAAAAACTCCTTACTGGGCGGTGCCGCCGTATTAGCAAATCCTTTAATCGGCAAAGCCACTGCGCTGGATCTTTTTTCGGTTAACAAGCCTTTGCAACTGATGGGCAATCGCTTTGTTACCTTTTGCATCATGATCCGTACTTCGCCGTGGGAAGTATCGCGGGATGTAAAACTGATTAACAGGGACGAAGGCTTTGCCCATACGTTAGAAGTGGTACAGCGCTTAAGGGAAATTTTTGCGAAAAACGTGCCGGGAGGCAAACTAACCTGGGGCTTTACCTTAAATGCGCTTGAAGATAAGCGCCCTAATTATGTTGATATCCGCAAATACGCGGCCGACTGCCAGCTCAAATATGGCGACGAGGTTTCTTATTTCCCGGGATATTTTCCGGCCATGTATCTCCCGCGCAAAAGGGTAAACCAGGAAATGACCGAGGCCTTGCAGCGCATAACCGCCATGGTTGGTAATGGCTACCGGCCTAAAGCTGTTATGGGAGGATTTTTATCGGCCGATAACCTGGCCTATTTAGCCGAAAAGGAAAACATTCATGTAGCACATGCTGTAATCTGGAGCCAGCATGAAACAGATGGTGGCGGGGCCGACGGCTCACCCTCCTATCCCTTTTATCCATCAAAACAACATTTTTGCAAACCAGCCCAGGGCAAAAGCGACTTTATTGACTGCGTGAACCTTGATGGATGGAGTGTGGATTTTTTGTGCGCACTCCAAAGCGGGAATGTGTGGGGCACAACGCCTTTTAACGGGGCAGCAAGCCGCCGTGGTGTGGGTCCTATTGAAACCTATGGCGATTGGGGTTTGGATATAGGTCATTATTCGGTGATGCATACACAAGCTATCCATTTTGACCGGGGCTTTGAACTGAACGGTTTTGGCTGGATCCCCAACATCTGGGAAGCTGCTTTGGTTAAAATAGCCGAACGAAAAAACTGGGATGATACTCTCGCGTACCGGGCATTGGAGAAATGGACAGGCGATACCGTAAAACGATGGCCGGATGTTAAATTCGTCACTTTTGGCGAGTATGGCGAGGCCTGGCGCGGTCATTATCCTGATAATAGCCAATGGAATTACCGTTTTGAAGAAAAAGGGCTTGGCATAGGTAATTCATGGGGCAATGAAGAGATCAAATGGTACATGAACAGGGAATTTCGCCTGGCTACCTTACGAAACTGGCACAAAAATGGCCCGGAAATGGTGGTGGATTTTACACGCTATGACCTCCCCGCCCAGGAGCCTGCCGATCCATCGCCCGATAAACCGGTAAAAGACTGGAGCCTCATGAACCGCATCAATCAAAAAGGTGTAAGGCCGCAGGATGCCCCGGTGTTATTCAGTGCTCTTGGAAATGATGACAAGGACCTGATTGCGCGCCATTATCCCGAATTGCTTAAATAGAGATTGGAGCGGCAACTGCTTGTGATCTTCAATCAGCCTGGCTATGCATTATTTGGTGGTCTGCGCGCCCATTTTTATGCCTAATTTTTCATACGCGATATCGTTGGGTTCCCATAACTCAATTTTGTTGCCCTCAATATCCATGATATGAACAAATTTGCCATAATCAACGGTTTCTATCGTATCAACTATAGCTACGCCTTCTTTTTTGAGCTGCGTTACGAGTGCCGTCAAATCTGCAACACGATAGTTAACCATAAAATCCTTATCAGAAGGTGCAAAGTATTTGGTTTTTTCGTTAAAAGGGCTCCATTGGGTAAATCCCTTTTTTAGCGTATCGGCACCTTGCCTCCATTCAAACACAGCACCGTACTGATTTGTCTGTAAACCCAGGTGCTCCTTATACCAGGCCCTGACCTTAGCAGGTTCCTTACATTTAAAAAAGATACCACCAATGCCGGTTACCCTTTTTAATTCGGCAGGTCGGTGGATTGATGCAGTCAGGGCAGCCTTAAAGGCAAACCCGGAGCCAAATGAGACAGCAATGAGCAGCAGGATAAGGATAGTTTTTTTCATGACCGGTTATAGTTAAGCTTGTTTGCGTTTGCTTTAATTAGTTAATGAAATTTAAAGCATTTGAAAGGCAAAACAAAACGCTATTTTTTCACTATCAGAACCTTATAACACCTTTTACTTTGTCGCAATCGCGTGCAGTATAAGGAGAAATATTGGGTTAATCATCGATATGCCCTAAACTCATTCAACAGCGTTTATATTGATTAAATACATCCCGACCTCCAAACAGCAATCGTTTTGAAGGCTTTGTTCTAAAAAATCCGGCTTTAGTTTTCAGTTAACGAGGCGGCCGTATCACGCACAGACAACCATGTGTAAAAGCCATAACCTGCAGTAGCCAGCGCCATGCCAATACCTGTGAAGGTCATGATACCCTTAACATCCATCAGATTATTCAATATCAGCACCATTCCTATAAGCGCAACAAGGGTAGACCAGCCGGCAACGATATATAAAACAGGACGTGTAAGTATTTTAGTCAACGGAAAAAAATGCAGCCCGGTTATGAGCGCTATCACAGGCACGTCAAGATCCTGGTGGCCGATATTATTCACAATGTTTATCCCCAATAAAATCCCCACACCTTCGCCAATAAAAATGTAATTGAACTTTTTATCCCTTTTTTGTTCATTTCCGTCTTCCTGCTCTGGCAACAACCTGGCAGCACTGGAAAGAAATAACCCTTTGCTGACCAGAAAAACACATATAGACAGGAATATGATAAGCGCCGCCGAAGAGAGTTTTCCGTATAAGCCGATAAAGGCTACTATCGTCCATAAAAAAGTCATCAATGCCATCAGGCAAAGATTAAAACCAGCGCCTTCAATAACAGTCTTTTTTTCAAATTGGTCTTTTACGGTTTGCATAGTGATTTGAATAGGTTACCTACAAGCCACAAAGATAGAAATTCAGGCGTTTTAACACCCCTGGTCAAACAATGAAACGCCGGCTTTCTATTTATAGTTATGGCGATGCCCAATGCACCACTTTTTGCACGCTATCGCTGTAATGCCGCACTTGTCTGTCATCAACGCATAACAGCCTATGGATAAATGATAAAAAAGCCCCAAATTTTTCAAACTTGAGGCTATCATATAATTGAAATCTGCTATTTATTCAGCTTGCTGCTTCATCAGTTTTTTGGCCCCAATTAAAGCTAACAACGTAACTATTGAAGCCGCTGTTAAGTAGTAGCCCACATAGGCAAGTCCATAGTTATGCGCCAGCATGGTTGCCATGTATGGCGTAAGCGAAGCACCTAAAATACCGGCCAATGTAAAGGCCAGCGAAGCGCCGGTATAACGTACTGCCGGCGGAAAGATACCGGCAAGCGCTGTACCTATCGGCCCGTAGGTGAGCCCCATCAAAAACATTCCTATCGATAAAAAGATAGCTGTTATAACTAAACTGCCCGTAGTAAATAACGGTGCGAAAACAAGACCGAACGCCACAATGCATAGTGTTGCCACAATTAACATACTGTTGCGTCCATATTTATCAGCCAGGATTGCTGACAGCGGGATGCCCAGACCAAATGCCAGCATCGATATCATCTGTATGATCAGGAACGAGCTCTTAGTATAATGCAGCGCTGTAGTACCCCAGCTTAGTGTAAACACCGTCATCAAATAAAACAGCAGGAAAGTGGTAACGGTTGCCAGCGTGCCTAAGGTGATCGCCGCCGTATGCTTTACAAAAACATCTGCAATCGGAACTTTTGAGCGCTCTTCTTTACTAACCATCTTCATGAATTCAGGAGTTTCAGCTATTTTTAACCTCACAAAAAGCCCTACCCAAACCAGCAATGCACTCGCAATAAACGGGATGCGCCAGCCATAGGTAATAAAGTTATCTTCGCTCATGGTTTTGCTGAGGATAAAAAACGTGCCGCTCGATAGCAGAAACCCAATAGGTGCACCTAACTGCGGAAACATGCCATACCAGGCTTTTTTATTTGCGGGGGCATTTTCTGTAGCCAGTAATACGGCACCGCCCCACTCGCCACCCAGTCCAAGTCCTTGCCCAAAACGAAACAGGGCAAGCAATATCGGCGCTGCAATGCCAATAGAAGCATAGCCCGGCAAAAGTCCGATAGCAACAGTTGATGGCCCCATAGTTAACAAGGCGGCAACCAGCGTAGCTTTACGCCCTTTACGGTCGCCAAAGTGCCCAAATATAGCAGCCCCTATTGGTCGTGCAAGAAAGGCCAGTGCAAAGGTTGCCAGTGATTCGAGCGTAGCCGATGTTGGATCGGCAGCGGGGAAAAATAATTTAGGGAATACCAGCACCGCGGCGGTGGCATAAATATAAAAGTCAAAAAATTCGATGGTAGTTCCGATGAGGCTTGCAGTGAGTATCCGGCTAACCGGGTTCCCTGCAGAAGGTTGCTGATTCATAGCCTCAAACATATTAAATTTGAGGGAATGTGCAAATTGGGCCAGACGTAAAAAAGCCTCAAATTTTCCAACTTGAGGCTTTTCATTCTTCGTAGCGGGAGCAGGACTCGAACCTACGACCTTCGGGTTATGAGCCCGACGAGCTACCAACTGCTCCATCCCGCACTGTGTTGTGCTATATATTTGAGATCCGGCCATAACCCCGGAAAGGTGCTTCCAATTAATCAAATGCAAATTTGCATTCCGTTTTAATTGGACTGCAAAGATATAATTCGTTTCTTTGCAGTCCAAATATATTTTTAATTATTTTTCTATGGCTCATCAGGCAGGTTTTGTAAGTATAATAGGTAAACCCAACGCAGGGAAATCAACCCTTATGAACGCGCTGGTGGGCGAAAAAATGTCCATCATTACCCCAAAAGCGCAAACCACCCGTCACCGCATTTTAGGTATTGTGAATGATGAAAACTACCAGATCGTGTTTTCGGATACTCCGGGCGTTATCAAACCGCACTATGCCCTGCACGAAAGCATGATGCATCAGGTTGATGGCTCTATTGTAGATGCCGACCTTATTTTATTGGTTACCGACATATATGAGGAATATGATGAGGCAGACGTTCTTAAAAAACTGGAACGTTCATCAGCTCCGCTTGCTATCCTGATCAACAAAATAGACCAAAGCGATGAGGAAACCGTAAAAAAGAAAGTTGAATTTTGGAGGGAAAAACTAAACCCAAAAGCCATTTTCGCGATATCTGCTTTACATGGGCACAACATCAAAGCCATTATGGATTTCGTGATCGAAAACTTACCCGAACATCCTGCTTATTACGAAAAAGACGCTCTGACAGATCGTAATGACCGTTTCTTTGCCTCAGAAATGATCCGCGAGCAGGTGTTTAAACAATATAAAAAAGAAATCCCTTATAGCACCGAGGTTATTGTAACAGCATTTATCGAGGGTGAAAAACTTTACCGCATCAGCGCCGAGATCATTGTTGAGCGCGAATCGCAGAAAAACATTATTATTGGCAAAGGCGGCGAAATGCTTAAGATTACCGGCACCTATGCCCGTCGTGCTATGGAAGATTTTTTTCAGCGTAAAATTTTCCTGGAGATGTTTGTAAAAGTGATCCCCGACTGGCGTACCAAGAAAAATTATCTGAAACAATTCGGGTACGAAGGCTAAGATATGAGAATTGAGATGTGAGATTTGAGATTTGAGATTAAGTCTACGCTCTTTTTTTAAAATCCAAGATATGAGAATTGAGACGTGAGATTTGAGATTAAAATCTTTCGCTCTGTTTGTAAAGCATTAATTTAGGGGTGCGATTTGAATTGAGATTAATGCAAAATCTCATATCTCAAATCTAACATCTCAAATCTAAAAAGAATATGAGTAACATAGTAGCCATTGTGGGCAGGCCCAACGTAGGCAAATCAACATTATATAACCGCTTAACCGAAAGCCGCAAGGCCATTGTGGACGACTTTAGCGGTGTCACGCGCGACAGGCATTACGGTGTTGCCGAATGGCTTAACCATAACTTTACGGTTATTGATACCGGCGGTTACGTTGCCAACTCTGATGATGTTTTTGAAACAGCCATCCGCGAGCAGGTTGATATCGCCATCGAAGAAGCTTCGGTTATTTTATTTGTTGTTGATGTTACTACCGGCATTACTGATCTGGACGACGAGATTGCCAATCGCCTGCGTAAAAGCAAAAAGCCTGTTTTCGTGGTTGTAAACAAGCTGGACAACAATAACCAGGTTGCAGACGCCATGGTATTTTACAGCTTTGGCCTTGGCGAAATTTACAGCATTTCGTCAATGACCGGCTCCGGTACCGGCGAGCTGCTTGACGAAGTGGTAAAACACTTTGAAGATGAAGAGCTGGAAGAAAACACCCGCCCTAAATATGCTATTGTTGGCCGGCCTAACGTAGGTAAGTCGTCTATTATCAATGCCCTTATAGGTAAAGACCGTAACATTGTTACCCCAATTGCCGGCACCACCCGCGATTCTATCCATATTCACTATAACCAATACGGTCATGATTTTATGCTGATAGATACTGCAGGGTTACGCAAAAAAACCAAGGTTAAAGAAAACATCGAGTTTTATTCGGTAATGCGTACCATTAAGGCTTTGGAAGAAGCAGACGTGATCATCCTAATGATTGATGCTGTTGAAGGTTTTGAATCGCAGGATATCAATATCTTCCACCTGGCCGAAAAGAATAAAAAAGGTGTGGTGATCGTAGTAAACAAATGGGATTTGATTGAAAAGAACAGCAAAACCATCAAGGTATTTGAAGAGCAGATCCGCGATAAGATAGCCCCTTTTACCGATGTGCCTATTGTATTTACCTCGGTTACCGAAAAGCAAAGAGTATTAAAAGTAATTGATGTAGCTAACCAGGTTTACCAGAACCGTGCGCGCAAAATACCAACTTCAAAACTGAACGAGGTAATGTTACCTATTATCGAAAACTATCCGCCTCCGGCAATAAAAGGCAAATACGTTAAAATCAAATATATCACTCAAATTGCAGGTACTTCGCCCATGTTTGCGTTTTTCTGCAATTTACCGCAATACGTTAAAGAGCCCTACTACCGCTTTATTGAGAATAAGCTCCGCGAAAACTTTGATTTTTCGGGTGCTCCAATACAGGTTTGGTTCAGGCAGAAATAATCTAAACCTTGATTTTTAGGATTCAAGGATTACCTTGAGATTTATCCTTATAAAATCCAGACTTATGATATTCCCAGACTTACGAAGTTTTTAAAAACTTCGTAAGTCTTCTCAACAATCAGGCAATCCTTGAATCCTAAAAATCAAGGTCGTTGTTACGTTTCTCTCCTTTGCTCCGTAATATTACTAAACCTCAATACTTTACACTTCATGAAAAAGTTTTATTGTTTAGTACTCATAGTACTGGTGGCTTTTGCTGCATGTAAAAAAGGCCAACTTTCATCCGGCGATGGAGAGGACAATGGTTGTATCAGTCGCATTAAACGCGATTATAGCGACAGCAATAAAGTCGAACTGGCAACGGCCATTAAACTCCTGCAAAAAAACAACATCCCAACTAATGGTCTGGTCATATACCGGGTTATTTTAAATGATAGTATAAGCACCAATATTTACCAGCACGTAATGGCTTACGAAGAAAGCAATGGCTTGCCCATTTTTAATTCAGGAATAAGTTATCACTTCAGGAACGAAATTTTTGAAACCTCCATAGGCCGGCGCTATGGCACACTTAACCTCAATACAAAAGCCGCTGCAACGTTGCCACAAATACGCAAAGTTTTTATTGATGCTTTTAAAAAAGATGGTTATACAGTAGATAACAATGTTAATGAATCATCTTGTCTTAATGCTGAATTTGGATACTTTGACCTAAACCACGATACACCTGATCATCCCAATTTTATCAAAGCATGGAAAGTGACCTTTGCTAAATACAACGAGTACCCGGTAGCCTACATCCAAGATAGTGACAGGAAGCTGCTATTCTATTTTAACGGGTTATTAACGTTAAATAAAGTAAATCAAACAGGAAGTAAAATCAGGTAACCCTTAAATCGGGGAAATCAAGGCTCTTATTGCTCCAACCCTTTTTTAAAGGCTACATCATCAGCATTGATCACTTTAAAGTAGGCATTATCACCCCATTTAAAGCGGGCCGCCTGGGCTTTAAGAATAGTTTTAATGGGCTCCCTGGAATTCCTTATCTCGTTGGAGTCCATTTCTTTAATGGTTTGCGAAGCGTATAGGATAAATTTATCAACGTCATCATTACTAACGGCGTATTGTTTTAAAAACTCAGCTTCTGTGGGATATTTTTTCAGCAATTGCTGCTGGCGATCAATAACATATGCGGTAAACAATTGCTGCTGGCTCAAATCCTGGATAAGCGGTGTAAACTTGCTGGTATCAGCAGGAACAAACACATCGGGCATGATACCACCACCACTAAAAACTTTGCGCCCGCTTGAGGTATGATACGATGGTGTCCCTTTAAAAATACTATCGTTAAGGTTGCTTTGTTCTGAAAAAAGTTCACCTTTTTGCATGCGCTGGGCAAGCTCATTTCGATAGCTGTCTACCCCGTTCCTGTATGATTTCTGGATAGAACGACCAGACGGAGTATAGTATCTTGCCACTGTTAAGTTTACTGCCGAACCATCATCAAATGCAAACTGCTGTTGTACCAGGCCTTTTCCAAACGACCGGCGACCAACAATAGTAGCCCGATCCAAATCCTGCAGGGCACCCGCTAAAATTTCACTTGCCGAGGCCGAATATTCGTCAATAAGTATGGTAACCTTCCCTTTCTGAAACATGCCAGAATCGGTTGCAAAATAATCCGTACGGGGTTCGTGAATGCCTTTGGTATACACTATCAGCTTCCCTTCGGTTAAAAACTCATCGGCCAGTGAGGTTGCAGCGTTAAGGTAGCCGCCGCCGTTGCCTCTCAAATCAAGCAGTAGTTTATCCATACCATCTGTTTTCAAAACGGTTAAGGCTTTCCTGAAATCAACATCAGTTGTTGCCGAAAATTTGCTGATCTTGATATAACCTGTTGTGGCATCGGCCATATATGCTGCGTCAACACTGCTTAAGTCGACATGGCCTCGCTTAACAGTAAGTATTTTTAAATCTTTACCCAGTGGAGGTACAACGGCCAATTTTATTTCGGCATCCTTTTCGCCCCTGAAAACACCATTTATACGGGAAGCTGTCAGCTTACTGCCCGAAAACTTTTGATCATCAACATTAATCACTTTACTGCCCACCAATAAGCCCGCCTTTTCGGCCGGACCGCCGGCGTAAACCTGTGTAATGATCAGGGTATCACGCAGTAACTGATATTCAATCCCGATGCCATTGAAGCCACCATCTAAGCGTTCGTTGATGGATTGTGCCTGTTGTTTGGGTAAATAAAGCGAATGCGGATCGAGATTTTGAAGCAGGTTGTTAACCGATACGCCTTCAATACTATCGATATTAACACTATCAACATAGTTGCGGTCAACCAGTTGCAGTACTTTGGCTATTTTACTATTGGCCGTAAATGAAAGACCAAGATTATGGGTCGCAAAATCCCTGTTAAGCAGTAAGCCTATCATTATCCCCAAAAATAGCAGGATCATTGTCCGGAAAATTACACCCGCGGTCCTCTTCATAACTTATAACACAAAGTTAACAATTGCAGGGCCAATAATTTTTACCTGCGCCCTTGCATTTGATGATTTTTACCGAATTTTGTTATAAATTATTTAAAAATAGGCTATGGAAACCACCACCGAAAGGGAGTCGCACTATAAAAACCTCGAAAAACAGACCGTAAGGGAAATTTTAGAAAACATTAACAACGAGGATAAAACCGTTCCCCTGGCAGTGGAAAAGGCGTTGCCGCAGATAGAAGCATTGGCAACCATCACTACCGAAAGGATGAGAAATGGCGGCCGTTTGTTTTATATAGGTGCCGGCACCAGCGGTAGGTTAGGTGTGGTTGATGCTTCAGAATGTCCGCCAACATTCGGCGTTCCGTTTGACATGGTTGTTGGGCTAATAGCCGGAGGTGATGGCGCTATCCGCAAAGCGGTTGAATTTGCCGAAGATGATGCAGTACAGGCCTGGATTGATCTGCAGGCATTTGACATAAATGAAAAAGACGTGGTGGTTGGCATAGCTGCCTCTGGTACTACGCCTTATGTAATTGGTGGCCTCAAAACAGCCAATGAACACAATATAGTTACCGGCTGCATTGTTTGTAACAGCGGCAGCCCGGTAGCAGCCGTAGCAAAATACCCGGTTGAGGTGGTAACAGGGCCCGAGTTTTTAACCGGCTCAACCCGCATGAAGGCCGGCACCGCGCAAAAATTGGTTTTAAATATGTTGAGCACAAGCGTAATGATCCAGCTTGGCCGCGTAAAAGGAAACAGAATGGTTGATATGCAATTAAGCAACCACAAACTGGTGAACAGGGGCACCCACATGGTAATGGACGCAACCGGGCTAAGCGAAGAAGAAGCAGCCAGGTTATTGAAGCAATACGGCAGCGTACGAAGCGCCGTTGATCATTATTTTAAAAAATAAACTGAATTTGAAGATGTGTTGATTTGAAGATTTGAAAATGCAAAGCGGCATTCGATAAATCCCTCAATTCAAAAATTCGGGTTCAGACAAATTTGGAATTAACACAATGCACGATATTGAACCATATTACCGCTGGAGAGATGACTACGTAGCATCTGAAGATGAGTTTTCGCCTTTTTATGCTACAGAATACAGCGAGTTTGAATTTGACAAGCAGGTATACAATTACCTGCTGCACCCGCAATGGGACTCGTTCGGCTCCAATACGCTTTATCTTAAAGTGCTTTTTGCCGATTATGATAAAGGCTATACCATTATTGAGCTTATAGGCGAATGGAACGATGCCATCAATAACGACATCATGCTGCTAAAGCGTGAACTGCTCGATTTGATGATAGATAATGGCATCAGCCATTTTATCCTGATAGGTGAAAATGTACTCAACTTTCACTCAAGCGATGACTGTTATTACGAAGAGTGGTTCCAGGATGTAGAAGATGGCTGGATAGCCGGTATCAACTTCCGCGAGCATGTAATAGAGGAGTTTAAAAGCAACAACATCGACTATTACATCAACTTCGGCGGCGAGCTGGATAACCTTGGCTGGCGAGCGTTGAAACCTGTACAGGTTTTCAAAAAGGTAGAAGAGCAGTTGATGAGAAGGTTGAATTAAGACAAGAAATCAAGAGTCAAGAAAAAATAGAATCAAGGGTTCAGGAGCCAAAAGGCAAGGCGGTTAAGAAAACTTTCTTGATCCTCGACTCTAACATTCCAGACTCTTTCCTCCTTCCTGATTCTTGACTCTTGCAGTCTTGCTTCTTTCCTCCCCTTTCTTCACTCTACATTCACTTTTTATTCATAAATTCGTACTATAATTTTTAACACAAAATGGAATTTAAAGAATCTAAATACAACTACGATAATGTTATCGAAGTTAGAGATCAATCAGAAGTTTCTTCACGCAGGTTTATGGCCGGCGTATTTAGCTGGATGTTCGTGGCGCTTGGCGTTTCGGCAATAACAGTATTTTTGGTTTTAAACATGGGACTTATCAGCCTGATTGTTGCCCCAACCGGTGGTCTTACAGGCTTTGGCTATTTCGCCTTATTTTCGCCTTTGGCATTTTCATTAGTAATGCAATTTGGCTATAACCGTATCTCTTACCCGGTACTGGTATTGCTTTTTGTGGCTTATGCAACCCTCATCGGTATCAGCTTAAGCCTGATATTTTTGATCTATACATCTGCATCAATATTAGGTGTTTTCATTACCGCATCGGTAACTTTCGGTATCATGGCCGTAGCAGGTTATACTACCCAAATGGATTTAACCAAGTTTGGCTCAATCATGTACATTCTGTTCATCGGTATATTTGTAGCTTCATTGGCTAATTTCTTTATGCACAGCGAACAAATGAGCTACATTATCAGCTACATAGGTATAGCTGTATTTACTGGTTTAACTGCCTACTATATGCAAATGCTTAAACGCATTGGTGCAGGCATTGAATATGGCGATGCCAGTTCGAAAAAACTTGCTCTGATGGGTGCGTTAACGCTGTACATCACCCTGATCAACCTGTTTTTCATGATCCTCCGTTTATTCGGCAGAAGAAGATAATTTCAACAAAGAAACTCAATCAAAAAAGCTGCCTCCGCAAAAGGCAGCTTTTTTTGTTTAACAATGTGGCTTAACGATGAGATTAGGGCTGTGTTATACACTTGCAAATGACAACTTTATTGCGCAACTTTGCGGTGCTTATGGAGAAAGACGGAGGGATTAGACCCTGCGATGTCTTAGCAACCTGTGCTTCACAAGGTGCTACATTCTACCAGGCAGCAATTATGCGCCCGGACAGATAAGCGAAAGTCATATCAACACCCGACTTTTCGAGATAAGCTGTATTTAGATTTGAGATATTAGACGTGAGATTTGAGATAGCCTCAGCTTTTTCCAATTGCCTGTTTAGTATCTTTTTATCGGATATATGAGATAAAAGTATTGAGTCTTCCCGGCTTTTCGCCCGGTCTCACATCTCACGTCTCATATCTCACATCTCAAACAATGGACATTAGAAAAGAATTACAGAAACGCATCCTGGTGATTGACGGAGCAATGGGTACCATGATTCAAAGGTACCAGCTCACGGAGAAGGATTTTCGTGGCGAGCGTTTTCGCGATCATCATAGCGACCTGCAGGGCAATAATGACCTGCTCAATATTACGCGTCCAGATATTATCAAGGCCATCCATGCCGAATATCTTGAGGCAGGGGCAGACATCATTGAAACTAATACTTTCAGTACTCAGGTGATTTCACTTGCCGATTATCACCTGGAAGAACTGGCCTACGAATTAAGCTACGAAGGCGCACGCATCGCCCGCGAGGTAGCCGACGAATATACCCGGCGCAATCCTGATAAGCCCCGTTTTGTTGCCGGTGCTATCGGGCCTACAAACCGTACTGCTTCATTATCTCCGGATGTTAACGACCCCGGATACCGCGCCGTTACGTTTGATGACCTGGCCGAGGCTTACTATGACCAGGTACGTGGTTTGGTTGACGGTGGTTCGCACCTGTTATTGGTTGAAACCATATTTGATACCCTTAATGCCAAAGCTGCCCTTTTCGCTATAAAACGTTACGAACAGGAATGTAAAGCAGCAGGTAAAGATTATCCTGCTTTCAGCGATTCGGGCGGCATCATGATTTCGGGTACCATTACCGATGCCTCGGGCCGTACGCTTTCAGGGCAAACGGTTGAGGCATTCTGGAACTCGATAAGCCATGCCAACCTGCTTTCGGTAGGTTTAAACTGCGCTTTAGGTGCAAGGGAAATGCGTCCGCACCTTGCCGAGCTTTCTGAAAAAGCAGGTGTATATATCTCTGCTTATCCAAACGCTGGTTTACCAAACGAGTTTGGCCAGTACGACGAAACACCGCACGAAACTGCTCACCAGGTTGATGATTTCATCAAAGCCGGGCTGGTAAATATTGTAGGTGGATGCTGTGGCACTACACCCGAACACATTAAATGTATTGCCAACAAAGCTGCCGCGTTTCCGCCACGCCCTATCCCACAAATTGAGCCGGATATGCGCCTGAGTGGTTTAGAGTCGGTTACCATAAAACCCGAAAGTATTTTCGTGAACGTGGGCGAGCGTACCAACATTACCGGTTCGCCTAAGTTTTCTAAACTGATTTTGGCCGAGGATTATGAGGCTGCCCTGTCTGTTGCCTTACAACAGGTTGAAGGCGGCGCCCAGGTTATCGATATCAACATGGACGAGGGCATGATCGACTCTGAAGCGGTAATGACCAAGTTCCTGAACCTTGTTGCTTCTGAGCCTGATATTGCCAAGCTCCCTATCATGATCGACTCGTCTAAATGGACAGTGATTGAGGCTGGTTTGAAATGTGTGCAAGGCAAGGGCATCGTAAATTCCATCTCCCTGAAAGAGGGCGAGGATAAATTTAAAGAGCATGCCCGCAAAATTTTAAGCTATGGTGCCGCTACCGTAGTAATGGCCTTTGACGAAACAGGCCAGGCCGATTCATACGAACGCCGGATCGAGATCTGTAAACGATCATACGATATTTTGGTGAACGAAGTTGGATTCCCACCACAGGATATCATTTTTGACCCTAATATCCTTACCGTGGCCACCGGCTTGGAAGAACATAACAATTATGCGGTTGATTTTATTGAAGCCACCCGCTGGATCAAACAAAACCTGCCGCACGCCAAAGTGAGCGGCGGCGTAAGTAATATCTCCTTCTCGTTCAGGGGTAATAATACCGTGCGCGAGGCTATGCACTCGGCATTCCTTTACCACGCTATTAAAGCGGGTATGGATATGGGGATCGTAAACGCTGGGATGCTGGAAGTTTACGAGGAGATCCCAAAAAATCTGCTGGAACTGGTAGAAGATGTACTCCTTAACCGCCGTCCGGATGCTACCGAGCGCCTGGTTGAATTTGCAGATACCATCAAAAGCAAAGGCAAAGAGGTAGTACGCGACGAGGAATGGCGCAAAGGCACCGTTCAGGAGCGCCTCTCCCACTCCCTGGTAAAAGGTATTGTTGAATATCTTGACGATGATGTGGAAGAAGCGCGCCAGGCCTATGCAAGGCCCCTTGAAGTAATTGAAGGTCCGCTGATGGATGGCATGAATGTAGTAGGCGACCTGTTTGGTGCAGGCAAGATGTTTTTGCCACAGGTTGTAAAATCGGCCCGAGTAATGAAAAAGGCGGTGGCCTACCTGCTGCCTTTCATTGAGGAAGAGAAAAAGAATAATGTTAATGCAGATCAGCGCGCCAATGCCGGTAAAGTTTTAATGGCCACCGTAAAAGGCGATGTGCATGACATCGGCAAAAATATAGTTGGCGTAGTATTAGCCTGTAATAATTTTGAAGTGATTGACCTTGGGGTGATGGTACCCGCGCAACGTATCATCGAGGAAGCTAAAAAGCAAAACGTCGATATCATAGGCTTAAGCGGATTGATCACCCCGTCGCTTGATGAGATGGTACATTTTGCCAAAGAAATGGAGCGCGAAGGGTTTACCATCCCGCTTATTGTTGGCGGTGCTACTACTTCACGCATCCACGCTGCGGTAAAAATTGCCCCGCAATATTCAGGCGCTGCCATTCATGTGCTTGACGCATCCCGCAGTGTTACTGTATGCAGTAACCTCATGAGCAAGGAAAATCGGGACAGCTACATCCAGGGTATTAAGGATGAATATGCCAAAGCCCGTGAAGCACATGCCAACAAAAAATCAGATAAACGCTTTGTAACTATCGAAGAGGCGCGTGCAGGTAAATTCCAGATCAGTCTTGATGGTGATGTGGCACCGAAACCGGCATTTACCGGCACTAAGGTGTTTGAGAATTTCCCATTGGAGGAACTGCTTCCTTATATCGACTGGACACCATTTTTCCATACCTGGGAGTTACGAGGTAGCTATCCGAAGATCTTTGAGGACAAGTATGTAGGAGTCGAAGCAAAAAAGCTGTTTGACGATGCGCAGGTACTAATGAAACGGATTATCGACA
This sequence comes from Mucilaginibacter sp. A5337, assembly GCF_059690695.1. Taxonomy (NCBI): domain Bacteria; kingdom Pseudomonadati; phylum Bacteroidota; class Sphingobacteriia; order Sphingobacteriales; family Sphingobacteriaceae; genus Mucilaginibacter; species Mucilaginibacter sp. A5337. Next base: position 190,499 of record NZ_JCAWEC010000006.1, read on the forward strand.
ATAAGTTATTTACCGCGAAAGGTGTGATAGGCTTCTGGCCGGCCAATGCCGTAGGCGATGATATTGAGTTATATACTGACGAAAGCCGTACAACTGTTTTAAATCGGATACATACTTTACGCCAGCAGGCCGAAAAGGTGAAGAACGATCCGTACTATGCATTGTCGGATTTCATCGCTCCAAAAGAAAGCGGTGTGCCTGATTATTTCGGCGGCTTTGCGGTTACAACCGGTTTAGGTTGTGATGAATTGGTTGCTGAGTTTGAGGCTGATCATGATGACTATAACAGCATCATGGCCAAAGCCCTTGCCGACCGCCTTGCCGAAGCTTTTGCCGAAAAAATGCACGAGCTGGTACGTAAAGATTATTGGGGATATGCCAAAGGCGAGCAATTAAGCAACGTTGAGCTGATCAAGGAAGAGTATCAAGGTATCCGTCCGGCACCGGGCTATCCCGCCTGCCCGGACCACACCGAAAAAACCACGTTGTTTGAACTGCTTAAAGCTGAAGACAATGCAAACATGCACCTAACCGAAAGCCTGGCTATGTTGCCGGCTGCATCGGTAAGCGGTTTCTACTTCGCACATCCGCAGGCAAGGTATTTCGGTTTAGGAAAGATCAGCAAGGATCAGGTGGAGGATTATGCCGTGAGGAAACAAATGCCACTGGAAGATGTAGAAAGATGGCTGGGGCCGAATATTAATTATTAGCCCCCCGGCCCCCTAAAGGGGGAGTAAGAGTGAAATTTTAATTACATAAAATACACAAAATAAAAAAAGCCGCCGCTCGGCTGGAGCCGAGCGGCGGCGCGAGGCAAAAAGCGCAGGAAGCGTGCGATTCCCCTCTTGAGAGGGGTGGAGGGGTGTGTTAAAAAAGCGATAATAAACAACGCATAACACACCCCTGCCAAAACACATTTCCACCGCGCCCCCTCTCAAGAGGGGAATTAAAAAGTATATTATAAAATTCAAATAAAAAATTCCCCCTTTAGGGGGTTAGGGGGCAAATGAAAATACCTGAACATATAGCAAACGCCAACGGCAAAACACTTTTTTCTTTTGAACTGATCCCACCTTTGAAGGGGCAGAGTATCCAGGGCATTTATAATGCTATTGATCCGCTGATGGAGTTTAAACCTCCATTCATTGATGTTACTACCCTGCGCGAGGATTTTATTTATAAGCAGCACCCAACCGGTTTGCTCGAAAAACTTTCGTACCGCAAACGCCCGGGCACAATTGCCATCTGCGCGGCAATTATGAACAAGTACAAGGTGGATACTGTACCCCACTTGCTTTGCGGCGGTTTCACTAAAGATGAAACCGAGAATGCCCTTATTGAGCTGGAGTTTTTAGGTATCGAAAACGTGCTGGTATTACGTGGTGATGCCCGACTCGGCGATTCATCGTTTGTACCTACACCTAACGGCCATTGCTATGCTACCGAGCTGCTGCAACAGGTTGTAAACCTCAATAACGGCATTTACCTGCACGAAGATCATGGCAATACGGTAAAAACCAATTTCTGCATTGGCGTTGCCGGTTACCCTGAAAAACACTTTGAAGCACCTAACCTTAAAACCGATTTCAAATACCTGAAACAGAAGGTAGAGATGGGTGCTCAATTCATTGTAACCCAAATGTTTTTTGATATAGATAAGTACAAGGAGTTTGTAAATGGCTGCCGGGCTAATGGCATTAATGTACCTATTATTCCAGGGTTAAAACCGATCACTACATCAAAGCAACTGGTTACGCTATCAAAAACTTTCCATATTGATATCCCCGAAGATTTGAGCGACGCCATCCATGCCTGCGCCACCGAAAAGGATGTGAAAGAGGTAGGTATTGAATGGATGATCAACCAGTGTAAAGAATTAATTGCTTTTGGTGCGCCGGTACTGCATTTTTATACCATGAGCAATGCCGGGCCAACTAAACGTATTGCTGAGGCGATATTTTAGGGACAAGAATAAAAATGTCATCGCGAGCGATAGCGTGGCAACCGCATACTATACAGAGCCGCCCTGTATAGCATGCGATTGCCGCGTCGCTTCTTCCGCGCAACCCCTCCCGCTCCTCGCAATGACATGGTTTTTAAGGCCTAAACCGCTGGCTTAGTTGTGATTAATAAATTAAAATATTTACTTTTAGTTATCAATCCAACACCTGCCTATGGATACCTTCAGTCACATCAAGGCTGTTATCAGCATTACGCTGGGCCTTAGCATTACCCACCTGCTTAAAGGAGCGGCCAAACAAATTCAGCACCCCGGCCGGGATAAACCCTACTGGGTACATAACCTGTGGACACTTTATGTATTTATCTTACTGCTGCACTTTTGGTGGTGGGAGATCAGCCTGCATGAAATAAAGCACTGGCTTTTTGCCGAGTACTTTTTCATTATCATATACATTGTAACTTATTACAGTGTTTGCGCATTGCTTTATCCCGATGATTTAAAAGACTATCAAGGCTATAAAGATTATTTTTACTCACGCCGAAAGTGGATCTTCGGTATTTTGGGAACGAGCTACCTGCTTGATATTATTGATACCGAAATAAAGGGGCCAACTTATGTGCACCATTACAATATCGAATATCCTATTCGCAATATCAGCCATTTCATATTGTGTATGATAGCTATCAAAGTAGAAAACCGGAAGTTCCACGCCGCCCTGGTGATCATCTTTATTCTTTACGAGGCTTCATACATCCTGAGATTATTTTAACGGTTAAAATGAGAGGGCGCCGACATGCAACGGCACCCTCTTCCCCGTCCACATGCAGGTTACTTACAAAAGATAACCTGGTTCGTTTTTGCCCAGTCATTACTTTCGCCTGTGGTTAATTTGCGATAGGTTGTCAGGGTTAGGCTATATGCACATGAGGGCCATGCGCTGAAAGGAGGCGTTAAAACAAATGGGGCCGGTGCGGCAAGGTTAAACTTTTTAGCATCGCCACGCGGCGTTGTTCCGCTGGGTAAGCCACTTACGGTACCTGTAGCGTTCGACCAAACGCCCAGCGACCAGCTGGCTATCAGCTCATGATCTACCGTGTAATCGGCATGTGCTGCGCCGCTTACCGGAGTACAGCCGCTGCCGCCTCCGGCAAAAAGCTCTTCCAGTTTCAGCAGGCTCACCTCGTTCCAGTTGTTCACGTAGATCTTACCGATGAGTGATTGTGTGTTAAGGTTTGGCGAAGCTGGATTGGCGGGATCATCAGTGGTTTGAAATTGTATGTATAACATTCTTCCGTTTTTATGATCTGCAACGGGCACAGCTAAACCAGGCGTTAACCCAGCACTGGCGTCACCGCCGCCAATAATGGTAGTAGTGTTTAAATAAAACAGCGAACCATAAAAGCCATTATCAAGCGCAGGCTGATCAACCCGTACCCAGCCGTTAGCGTCAGGATGCAGCACATGATCGGGGATTGGATTAGGGTAGTTATCGGCCGGAACGCTATCTGGCACAGAGGCCGGTTGGTTGATATCGATCACTACATCCTGAAATGCGGTAGTGCCGTTCCAGGTGATTTGCCGGGTGGCAACCTTTAGCGCGGTAGGTTCCATCTGGGCGGTAGTTACCGGGCTGAAGTTCACATTATCGGTGGAGAACAAAAAGCGGTAATAAAGCGGGCTGGCAGGCGCGGTGGGCACCTTTTTGGTGGCGTAGCCTCCCAGCTTCACCGAACCGAAGAAACCGTAGCCGATGCCACCCGCTCCAAATTTGCTCATGAGGGTTTTGCCGCCTGCATCAATATCAGATGTAATACTAAAATTCCCAACTGAAGTAAACCATGGCGTATCACTGGTAATGATGCCGCCTCCATTAATGCAAAGCTTTACGCAGAAACAGTTGTTGGCATTATGCCTGTCGTTCTGGCGACCGCGGGTACGGTCTTCGGCCAGGAGTACGGTGCCTGATGAGCTTTCAACCCTGAAATAATAATCAGGACCGGCGGGCCATTCCACATTAAGCCAAGGTAATAAGGTTTTCCTGAAATTGTCGCCGGGATATACAATAGTGAATTTTCCGTTGTTATCGGTATAGGCGTTGCCCAAATAGTCGTCTTGCAGCAGGTCGACATCGTAGGCAAAAACTTTAACGCCGGGGATTGGCTTTTGAGTTTCACAATCGTTTACATAACCGCAAACCACCCAGATATCAAGCAGCGTAAGGATGCGGCAAAACCATTTGGAATCTATTTTATAATCAAATCTTGCATATTGAGCATTTTCCTGGCTGCTTTTATACAGGGGTTGCAGCGTAGTGATATGAAACTGCAATGCCGGGCCTTTTTTAGGCAATGGAATTTTGAAAGGGACATTGCCGCAATACCAATCCACATCAATACTACCACCCTCGTAACCGGATTTTCCTCCGTCAATTTCGATGGTGAAATCGCCGTTCTCCTGCACATCGGCCTGGGTAATGAACAGCCGTTCCTTTGCCTTTAGTTCATCATCATTTACCTGGTGAAAGGTTTGCTTGGGATCGGCCACCGCAAGCCGGGTTTCGTTTTGCAGATCAGAAGGGCGATAAACTTTTACCGATGTGCCCGCAACAGGCAGTTCGCAGTCCGAACATAACAAACCGCGAAGGTTCCCTTTAATAATGTAGTTCATAAGTTTTTGATTAGTATTTGTACCGGCTTACTCTTTAAACTGGATTTTCAGCATACTCCACCGCAAGCAAGCAGATGTACGGCTTATTTGCTGGATCAAAGTTTGGGCAAAACCAGTACGCAATCAACGGTGCCACTACGCTATTAAAACCTGTAGTGGTACGCGATTTAATAACGTATCATCAACATGTACGAGGCGTAGAACTACGCTTAAGGGGGAATTTTATAAAAAGAAAGCGCCTTTCCGGGTGGGAAAGACGCTTTGCAATCACATTTTAGGTTGTTATTGATACAGATATGTTTCGGTAAGGTGCTGCATAGCTTCCTGGAACAGGACGAAAGCAGTCTCCTCATCGTTTTGGCTTATTGCGTTAAGCGAAGTAGCAATATATTTATCGTACAGGCCTTTAAATATAGCCTCTTTGTTTTGTGTTTTATCGATAGCTTCCAGCAAGGATGCCGAAATAGTATAGTACTTTTCAACTTCCACGCCACTAAACCTATCAGTTAATATTTTGTCGCGGAAAGTTCTTAACAGATTAAGCTGGCCTTCGGCTTCTGTGCCTAACATTGAAGTTGTAATCCGTGTAAGGGCACAGGGATCGTTTGATGTGGTAACGGCCGGGCATCCAGACGAACCAGGACACGGCAACGACATCTCTCCAAACATCTTTATTCCATCGGCGGGTTGAATGATAAGTTTATATGGTAAACTCTCTTCAACCAGGTACCCGAAATGATAAATTATACTATCACATGTTGTAGCGGCCAAAAATTCCGTCAGCAATATTCTCCCCATGAATGCCCCGCGGTTAATTTGGGTATAGCTCATAGCCGGATCAAGCTTCTTAAAATTCAATACGTGGTTAAACAGCACCTGCCATGTTCTTTCCAACGAGATAACTTCACCTGAATTAGTCATAAAACCTTGTTGACTAATAATAGAGTTAGGTAAGCTGGCGGTTACTGTGTAATTACAAGGAATCAGCACCAACATTCTTGACGACGGATCATTGGCATTTTCAAGGCCATTCATAAACTTGATACCGGATACGTTTTCACCACTCAAAGCAGTTTCAACAGCTGCGCGGCTAAGCATTACCGACTTAACTTCTGTAGGGAATTTTTGCTGAAAATTTTCGGTTAACTTTTGATAAAAGCTTTCGCTGATGAACTCGCCTACCTGATCAGGGCTGATCCGTGTAATTAGCATTTCTTGTTTCATAAATCGGGTTTTAGGTTTTTGTGATATTATTATCAAAAGCAATTTAATAAACAATATCCATATTTAGATATTATATTAAAAACAATTTTTACATCCTGAAAAACAGGACAGTTTAAGCACAAGAGGCATACATAAACAGGAATTTTATGCCACGTAAGATTACAGTTTCTGATACGTAAAAATACGTATAATATAGGCGTGACAAAACGGACTAAATCCACAAATAACTAATAACCAAACAGATAAAAACAAACCACCAGTCTATTGCAAGAGATATAGCCGGCGCACCTCATTGAAAGAGATACTTATTAGTATTAGTTTTATACAAAAAAATCCCTACACGCTATTATTTTTTATGGAAACACAAGAAAAAAGACCATTATCACCCATCACCGGCCACGAAGGTGCACCAATTGAACTTGATTTAGCTGCACAATGGACAAAGAATCACAGGCATCGCAATCCAAAAGATATTATATCACAGTTTTTTGGACAAGAAATATTAAATACCATACTAAGTCAGGATGGTTGCTTAGGTATCCGTATTTATTATGCAAATGATCAAAAACTTAATGGCTGGCAAAAATTCTGGGTTTCCGTAAGTAATTTCCTGCTATCTGTTATTGCCAATATTGGCGGGCAGCAGCATTTTATAATCACGGGTGTAACAGCCGATGGCCAGGATCAACTTCCTGATAGTAATAAAGTGGCCGAGGCAACCCCTCCTGCAGGCGGCCAAGTTTTTAAACTAATGAAAGCCGAAAAACAAAATGTCGTCGGTGAACAGGCCGTGCCATGTCCGGGTACCGCTGGTTGCCCACAAAATATTCTAACTCAAGATTAATTAATTACTCCAATCTCATGCTTGTAAGCGTTTTATTAATGAATATATCGGTTATTTCCGGTCTATTCCCGCTACTGGCGGCAGCGCATAACTACAAGCATTTGGATAACTTAATGAAGCTATTGGCCGCATTTTTATTGATATCTGGGTTGTTTGACTGGTCGATGTGGTTGTCATATCAATTCAAGCCACATACCGGACATCCGTTAAACACCAACCCATTACTCCATGTATATGTTATCCTAACAATAGGATTCTTTGGCTTAATGTACTATAAATTGCTTTCAAAGTCTTTTTTAAAGAAGATAGTTGTATTGCTCGCTACTATAACAATGGTAGTGGTGTTATATAACGCCAAAAATTTGTTTGATTACCCATCTGTGTCGAACACCGCATCAAGCCTTCTACTAATAGTACTATCGCTTATATACTTCTACCAACTTTTAAACCCACAAACCTTTATTCATATTGAAAAACAAGGCTTATTTTGGTTTAACTCAGGCGTGCTGTTTTACTCAGCAGTAAATATCTTTCTATTTATGCTTTTTAGCAGGATACCAGACAAGGATAAAGCAGATTATTACGTTATATTTAGCATAACAAATATTATTACTAACCTAATATACACCGTAGCCCTGCTTTGCAAACCACAGAAAACGGATTGATTACGGTTTGCACTATTTATCATGTACAACAGCCCTATTTTACAAATATCCCAAAACGGGTTAATCCCGGTTCTGATCATCGGGACGCTCGTGGTTGTTGTACTGATCATTTTTTTATTCTTCTTCGTGATTATTTACCAGCGGAGAATGCTTAAAAACCAGGCTGAGTTACGCTCACTTCACGATGCCCGGCAAACCGATTTGATGAATGCCGTTTTTGAAACCCAGGAAAGCGAACGCCGGCGCCTTGCCGAAGACCTTCATGACAGCGTTGGACAGGTGCTTTCGGCCATTAAACTTAACCTGCACCGGCTGGATAAAAACTGTGTGAATGAGGTAACCCAGCCCCTGCTGATGGATACCCGCAAACTGGCCGATGAATGTATCCAGGAGATCAGGAACATTATCCAAAACGTTTTGCCCCCTATCCTTACCGATTATGGCTTACTGGTGGCTATTGAAGCACTATGTACCAAAGTTGAAAACAATACGCACATTAAGGTTAAGTTCTCTAAAAATTTTGCCGATAAACGTTTCCCCAATGAAATTGAACTGGCCATGTACCGCATAGCGCAGGAACTATTTGGCAACGCCATAAAACACTCGGAAGCCACCATTATTAACCTCAATATGGCTTTAGATTCCGGCTACCTTGTCATGGAATTTAAAGATAACGGCAAGGGTTTTAATATGGGCGATGTTAAGCAGGGTTTCGGCCTTAAAAATTTACAGAGCCGGGTGCAACTCATTAACGGTGAAATAAATACATATAGCAAGCCACTAAGCGGAGCTATCACAATCATTAAATTAAAAGTAGCATAGTTAAAACCAATAGTCTATATTTATTGATTATTTGAATTTTGTTAACAACCTATGGGCCCAATTAAATTAGGTATAGTAGACGACCATAAGATTTTCAGAAATGGTTTAAAAGCTACCCTTGAAGATTGCGGGGATTTTGAGCTGGTACTCGAAGCCTCGAACGGAAAAGAACTGATAGGCTTATTAACCGACAAAACCCCTGACGTTATTTTGATGGATATTAAAATGCCCGAAATGGATGGCATCCAAACAGCCACCCATGTTCATCAGCATTTTAAAGACATTAAGATCCTGGCGTTATCCATGTTCAACGAAGACAAATATATTGTGGATATGATGAAGGCAGGAGCATCGGGCTACCTGCTTAAAAATGCCGAACCGGAAGAGATCATCGAGGCCGTATCTACCGTTTACAATAAGGGTTTTTATTTTAACGAACACCTGTCCATAACCCTCATCAAACAACTGGTAGGCAATGATCAGACAGATAGCATCCCCAATAACAAAACCGACCTTAACGAGCGCGAAATTGAAGTGCTCAAGCTGGTTTGCCAGGAATGCTCCAACCAGGAAATAGCCGATAAAATTTTCCTGAGCGTTCGCACTGTTGAGGGCTACCGCGCAAGGCTTTTTGAAAAAACCGGATCGAAGAATTTAGTGGGATTAGTTATTTACGCTATTAAACGCGGCATTATCAATGTAACGTGATGTTAGTCTCAAGTCTTTAGTTCTAAGTATTAAGTCAGAATCGGAAAAAGCAACCATAACTCAGGACTTTTGACTTACGACTTCTGACTCCCAACTACGCTGATAGCTTTTTATCGCCTGCCAGGTTGCGCATAAACCTTTTGCGGTAGTTAAGCGGGCTCAGGTTCATTTTGGCTTTAAACATTTTATAAAAGTGCGATACATCACCAAAGCCGCTCTCAAATGAAATTTCTGAAATAGGTTTATCCGTTTGCACCAGTTGCTGTATGGCATAATTAAGGCGGTACTCAATTATGGTTTCCATGAATGTTTTGCGGGTAACTTTTTTAAAGTATTTGCAAAATGCATTGGGGGTCATGTTGGCTATACTGGCCGCCTTATCTAACGATACGTGTTTTCTGAAATTTTCAACCAGGTAAGCAAATACCGGATTAATCCTTTCGCGCTCAGTATTTGAACGCTCGCCTATAATGCGGTTCTGATCAAGCAGTACATACTCTTCTGACGAAGCCATGCGGTGCAAAACTTCCAGTAAGCCTATCAGCATCCTGAAATTGCTTTTCTCCTCAACCAGGCTAAGCAGCAATTTTTTAACTTCAGCACAGGTTTCACCATAAAACGATACACCGCAACCGCTTTGCTGAAAAAGCCTCTTGATTAACTGGAGCTCAAATTTGTTAAAAAACTCCTCGCCCAAAAAAGCGTCATTAAACTGGATCACTACGGCACTTGCCTCGCGAAGCACTGTTTCATTGGGCTCCAATTTCCAGCAGTGAGGCAGGTTAGGCCCAAGCAAAACCAAATCACCAGACACAAAATCCTCCATATGGCTGCCAACATAGCGCTTGCCATTGCCACTGATGATACACGTCAGCTCATATTCTTCGTGAAAATGGTAAGGGGCATCAAATGCCAGCTTATCAAATTTCCGCACAAGAAATGATTGCGTATTTGTAGGCTGAAGAACTTCGTACGACGCTTTTATCATTGCATATTTTAACGTAAATAAAATTATAACTCAAATTACGGATAAAATCACCCATAAATGTACCATTCATTTCATTTTTTTTCAACTAAAGTTAACCTTACTTTGAAAAATAAACCTAAAAGCTATGAATACACAGATCGCTCACTTACCGTCACTTGATAATTTTATAAAACTATCCAACCACAATATTAATGAATTTCGTGAAAAAGGCCATACCCTTGTACACGAAGTGCTTACAAAAGATGAGATTGCTGCTTACCGCCCTGTAATTGTTGGCGCCGCTGACAGGTACAATACCGAAAAGCGCAAACTGGAAGAACGTGACACCTATGGTAAAGCGTTTTTGCAAATCATGAACCTTTGGCAGGTTGACGAGGATGTTAAAACCTTTGTAATGGCCAAACGCCTCGCCAAAATTGCTGCCGACCTGATGGGGGTTGAAAACGTACGCATTTATCATGACCAGGCCCTGTTTAAAGAACCCGGCGGCGGCCCCACCCCATGGCACCAGGATCAATACTACTGGCCTATCGATACCAATAATACGGTAACCTTATGGATGCCATTGGTTGATATAGATGTTAATATGGGCATGTTAACCTTTGCATCTGGCTCATATGTTGACGGTGCCGTATTTAACACCGAAATTTCTGACGAATCAGAATCAGCGTTTGATGATTATGTTAAAGAGAAAGGATTTGAAATAACCCGCGCCAAAACCATGAAAGCCGGCGATGCAACCTGGCACCGGGGCTTTACCATCCACAATGCGCCGGGCAACAATTCGGATAAAATGCGTGAGGTGATGACCATCATTTACGTGGCCGATGGCGCCCGTGTCACCCCTTACAAAAATGACTGGCAACGAAATGATCATCATAAATGGCTGATGAGTAAACCTATTGGCGGGCTGATAGATTCAGAGTTGAACCCGAAAGTGCTGTAACCCCCTCTAAATCTCCCCCCAAAGGGGAGACTTTAAAGTAATTTTTAAAAGCCCTCTCCTTTGGAGAGGGTTGGGTGAGGTTTACGCTGCCACCCAAACCGCGTCAATAAACCATTTTTTGGTATCAAAAAATTGGCCCACGGGCTGAAAGCCTGTATTTATAGCTATCTGATCGGTTTGCATGAGGGTGAATTTTTGAGAGATTTCCATGTAGATATATTCATCCTTTTTGAAATCTATTTTTTCGCTTCCTATCATAACCTGTTGATCCTGCAAGCTGATGAGGTAACTTTTGCAGGCTCCGGTTTCAGGGTCATACGTTGGATAGTGTTCAAACTGAGCTATATCAAAATCAGCATGTAATTCACGGTTAATGCGGCGAAGCAAGTTGAGGTTAAACTCGCGGGTAATACCATCTTTGTCATTGTACGCCGCAAGGATAACGCGCGGATCTTTTTTCAGGTCTATCCCAATCAGTACCATGTCTCCTTCTGATAGGTTGTTCCTTAATTCGCGGCAAAATTCAATAGCTTCATCAAGCGGCATATTGCCAATGTTCGAGCCCAAAAACAACACAACTTTGCGCCTTGGTGAAATAGCAGCGGCCTTATTCAGCATTTCAAAATACTCGCCGTTAAGTCCGGTGATCTTTAAACCGGGCAAGGTTACAGGCAAAGTTATATTGAGGTACGAGATAACATTATCAGAGATATCTATAGGCAGGTAAGTAAAATCGGCCTTTTTATCCAGCAGATATTTAAGCAGATAAGTAGATTTCATAGCATCACCCGCTCCGAGCTCTATCAGGTCAAAAGCATCACCATCAGCAATCAGTGCATCGCAGATCTCGGCAGTTTTTTCTGAAAAGATCTCCAGCTCGCAATTGGTGGGATAATATTCAGGGCAGTTCATGAGCTCCTGGAATAACTTATCGCCATTTACATCATAAAAATATTTGGAGTTAAGATGCTTGGGCTCCGCTTGCAATCCTGCTATAACATCAGCATAAAACTGCATGTTTTCGGCGCTTATGGTACAATTAACGGCTGTTGGTGTAAATACCTGGTTCATAAGTGATGGTGGTGGTTTTTGTGTCAATTTACTTCACAAGTCTTATGCCAGTAAATTGCCATCGTAAATTTGTCTGAAAAAAATTGCGGTATGTTGCACGGCTATGACCGGGGGGCGTAACTTCCGACGCACCACGCAAAACTTTTTGGTTAACCATAAACTTGCCATTGTATTCGCCTATAGCACCCGGCGCTTTGGCAAAACCGGGGTAAGGCAGGTATGAACTTTCCGTCCATTCCCAGCGGCGGCCCCAGTTAAATTTTGAGGATGCAGCTTCCCACTCAAATTCGGTAGGCAGTCTTAATCCCTTCCATGATGCATAGGCATAGGCTTCGAAATAGCTGATATGCGTAACCGGACCTTTTAAATGCAGGGCTTCCAAACCATGATAGGTATAATTATGCCATTCATTATCTATCAGGTGCCAATACAAAGGGGCTTCAACTTTATTGGTTTTTACCCAATCCCAGCCTTCGGCATGCCAGTGACGGAAATCATGATAACCGCCGCTGATTATAAATTCCAGGTATTGGGCATTGGTCACCAGCTTAGGGCTTATCTGGTAAGCGTTAAGGTATACCTTATGCCGGTTTAATTCATTATCAAAGCAAAAGCCATCGCCGTTAAAGCCAACCTCGTAAATACCCTCATCCATGTTAATAAAAACATCATTTACCCCTTCATCAATATGCGGAGCAGCATAGTTTTTATTATAAGCAGGAAACAGCGGATTATGACCCAATATAAATTTAATATCGGTCATTAACAGCTCCTGGTGCTGCTCTTCGTGGTTAAAGCCCAGGATAAGCAGTTCTTTAACATCGTTACTTACTCCGCCACTCAAAAAGCCTTCCATGGCTTCATCAACATACTTACGGTAGCTGTAAATTTCAACAACTGTAGGGCGGCTCAGGTTACCCCTGTCGGTACGGATAACGCGTGTGCCAACAGTTTCATAGTAGCTGTTAAAAACGTAATTATAATCAGGATTATATTCCTGGTAGCCCATGAAGTAAGGCTTAAGAATAAAAGTTTCAAAAAACCAGGTAACATGACCAATGTGCCATTTGGGCGGACTAACATCCACCACGGGCTGCACTACATAGTCTTCCGTTTGAAGATAAAAGCAAATTTTTTCTGTACGCTGACGTACCTCTTTGTACCGGGCTATTAAATCCATTGATGTTACTTCCTATCCAAGAACTGCTTTAAGTTTGAAATTGTTTTAATACCCAATTGCCTGGCCTGCTGCTGCCTCATCATTAAAGCATACGCGTTGTTAAAACCAATGGGTTTAAGCCATTTTATCTGATACTTACTTTCAAACTGTCGCTGTACGTAATTGTATGTACTATCCCTGTTTATTGTTACCTCATTAACTATTTTTGGCGATGCCTGTAAAATGGCCAGCAAACCTGTACCCGTATACTCGGGGTAAAAATCTATCTGGTTATTGGTTAGCGCATCAAAGCAAATTTTAGTGCCGCCAAGGCCTGTTTTTGTCGATACCTCATGATCGGTATATCCCTTTATCAGCATGCTGTACATATTGGCCAGGATGTATTGCTCACCAAATATCTTTGAACCTATCCGCACAACGCCATCACTCCCACCCTTCTCTGGTCGCCACAATTTATTGGCAACCAAAAAATCTTTTGCAACACGCTCGGGGCTTTGGTGAAGATAGTCGGTACGGTAATTTAAAACCGTCATCACTGAATCATTTATTTTGCCGGCGAGCAAGTTTAATGTCTGCTCAAGGTCAGGAAATTTTTTAAGGACTTCATCGCGCACAATAGGCGCCGCATAATATGGCGGAAAAATATGTTTATCATCATCCAGCACAACCAAATTATAAGCTTTTAACCTGCCATCGGTTGAGTATCCGCTAATGACATCCAGGTGCTTTTCAAATGCAGCTTTGTACATCACTGCATCGCTGATGACGATAGTGTGGATCTTTAAGCCATATTTACTCCGGAGGCCCAAATCGCCATCCTGCCTGCCCATAAACTCGGGCGTAAAACCGGCTATAAGCTTCCCCTCTGATTTTGCGGGAACGATGTAAAACAAGCATAAAACTATCAGCAGTATTGGAAATACATAAACAACCCTCTTTAACTTTTTAAAGCTGATCTTTTGCACCATCGATAACAACAGATCGAAGATGACAGCCAGCAGCGCAGAGGGGATTGCACCTGCCAAAATCATATTGGTGTTATTAAGCGAAATCCCGCCAAAAATAAACTCGCCCAAACCTCCTGCCGCAATGAGCGAAGCCAGTGTTGCCACCCCAACGTTAATTACCGTAGCCGTGCGGATGCCGGCAAATATTACAGGCATGGCCAGAGGCAACTCTACCTTAAACAAGATTTGCCATTTACTCATGCCCATGGCCAAAGCCGCTTCCTTAACAGCCGCATCAACTCCTAAAATACCCGTGTATGTATTGCGGATAATGGGTAATAACGCATATAGCAACAGGGCGACGATAGCCGGTTTTGGGCCAATGCCTAATAGTGGGATCATAAAACCAAGCAGTGCGATGCTCGGGATAGTTTGCAGCACCCCGGCAACACCTAAAACAATACCGGAAAGTTGCTTTCTGCGAACGATAAGGATTCCCAGCGGCAAACCAATCAACACGGCAATACACAGCGAAATAAAAGTAAGCCCGATATGCTGCAGGGTTTGCTCCTGCAATTTGCCGGCCTGCTGTTGCATAAACTGCCACAAGTTTTGCTGCTGCTCATTCATGTGCTTGGTGGTTTTTATATTGATAAAAGGCCGACATCAGTTGCTCAAAATTTACAGTCTTAATCTCATTCTGATCTTTGCTGATGTTGATAGTTTCACCATTGTTAAATTTAAAACTCTCCAGGGCTTCCCACAGGTTAATACCGGCATCAAATGACGAGGCTTTTGCTTCTTTGTTTAACTCAGGTAACAACTCCCAGAGGTCAATCAGTTTAATGGCTTTAAATTCCAGTTGCAGGCGCTGATGTTTTAGAAAATCTTTTACAAAATCATTAACCGGGTTAAAAAGCAATTGAGCCGGTGTGCCCGACTGCACAATTTTCCCTTGATCCATCAGGCAGATCCTGTCGCCCAATTCAAAAGCTTCCTGCACATCGTGCGTTACCATGATGATGGTTTTACGTTTCAACTCATCAAGCGCTTTAAACTCAGCATGGATTTTTGACCGGGTAACATTATCCAGCGCGCCGAAAGGCTCATCCATCAACAATACCGGCGGATCAGACACTAATGCCCTTGCCAGGCCGATACGCTGCTGCTGGCCGCCGCTTAATTCTTTAGGATAAACGTTTAAATAGGAAGCATCCAGATGAAGTTTCTCCATCAGTTCGGCCGTGCGTTTTTCTGTTTTTTGCTTGTCCCATTTTAACAGGTTAGGAACAACTGCTATATTTTGAGCAACGGTATAGTGCGGAAACAGCCCATTGTTTTGCAGCACATAACCTATTCCACGGCGCAGAATTTCTGGCTCTTGCTCCATAATATTTTTGCCGTCGATATAAATAGCGCCACTTGTTGGCTCAATAAGCCGGTTGATCATTTTCAGCGTGGTGGTTTTACCGCAGCCGCTGGTGCCTAAAAGAATAAGATTCTCCTGATCCTGTACCTCAAATGATACGCCATCAACCGCTTTAACCCCGCCAAAATGTTTGCTTACATTGTCAACTTTAATCATGCGCGCCGGTTTTAATCCCCAAGGGTCATGAAAAGGTTATTAAGCGATTCGGAATACAGGGGATGGGCAAAAACACAATAGCGGATCCTGTCGTACGTAATGCCACCCTCCATGGCCATTTGCAGCACAGTCATGATCTCGCCGCCCTCCGGGCCGAGCACGGTTGCGCCTAAGATCGCTTTTGTGTCCGGGTCAACAATGGCTTTCATAAAGCCCCTTGTATCGCCGGTTTCAATAGCACGTGCCACATGTGCCATGGGTATTTTTGCCACTTTATATTTGATGCCCCGTTTTTTTGCACTGGTTTCATCAATCCCAATCCTGCCTAATTGCGGGTCGGTGAACATACAATAAGGCACCGGGCGGTCTTTTATACTATAGCTTGTACCTTCAAAAAGGTTACGATAAACAATGGTATAATCGTTATAGGATATATGTGTAAAAGCCGGACCACCTTTTGCATCGCCAAGCGCATAAACGCCGGCAGCAGTGGTTTCCAGCGTATCATTTACCTTAATGTTTCCATGCTCATCAGTTTCGATCCCGGCAGCGGGCAGGTTCAGCGCCTCTGTTTGTGGCTTGCGGCCTATAGCGACTAATACATGGGTGCATTTAATTTTACGTTCCTCTCCTTTTTGTGAGATGGTTACCGTTATTTTGCCGCCCGCTTTTTGTTTAAACTTAATGGCCTGCGTGTTATTGTGAATCGTGATAGATTCCATTTCGAGGATCTTCTGCATTTCTTCAGAAATATCCTGATCCTCATGTGATACTATCCTGTCTGATTTTTCCAGGATAGTAACCTTGCTGCCAAAGCGCCGGAACATCTGTCCAAACTCCAGACCGATATAATTACCGCCAAGTACAAGCAGGTGTTCCGGTACCTCTTCCAAATCAAGTATGGTAGTTGAGTTGAGATATTTTATCTCATTCAATCCCTCAATCTCGGGGACCAAAGGCAATGCACCGGGGTTTAAAAAGATAAGATCGGCTGTAATCGTTTGCTTTTTGCCGCTGTTGAGCCTAACCTCCACCGTTTTTTCACCGGCAAAAACTGCCTCACCGAATATTACATCCAGGTTTTGTGTCTTTTCGGCGGCTTTTAGTCCACCATTACGCGAGCGTAGTACAATTTCGTCCTTGCGTTTTTTGATGGCTGCCAGATCAACCGAAAACTTTTTTACAGGCACGCCCAGCTCATGGCTTTTACCAGCCATATAAGCCGCCTTTGCCGAAGCAACCATGGTTTTGGTGGGCGTACAGCCATCATTAACGCAGGTGCCGCCGTAAAATCGTTTCTCAATTAAAACAGTCTTTTTTCCGGCTTTAGCTAATCGTTTAGCTAAGGGACCGCCGGCCTGACCGGCACCTATAACAATGGCATCGTAAGTTTTCATAGTTTTTTATTCGGTAATTTTTACACCTTTCCAAAACGCCACATAATTGGTAATGTTTTTTGCGGCATCCTTAGGCTCGGGATAATACCAGGCCGCATCCTGGTTTTCTTTTCCGTCAACTTCAAGCGAATAATATGATGCCAGGCCTTTCCATGGGCAGGTGGTATGCACATCGGAAGGCTTAAGATACTTGGTCTTAACACTTTCTTTAGGGAAATAATGATTATTTTCAACAACAATAGTGTCATTGCTTTCGGCAATGACCTGGTTATTCCAGATAGCTTTCATAAAAAGATGATTGATTTATGGAATAAAGATAGCCCTAACCCGGCAAAGATTGCAAGTCTATGCGGTCAATTTTAATTTATTTCATTGAAAAACAGACGCTTTTATGATGCGATTTGTTTTTTTTGAAAAAACATTTTGATTTTATTACCTAATACCTATCTTTGCAATCCCAAATCAAGGGAAAATCATCTTAAAAAGATGGCCCGTTCGTCTAGGGGTTAGGACAGGAGATTTTCATTCTTCAAACAGGGGTTCGATTCCCCTACGGGCTACCAGGACACAAAACCTCAAATCGAAAGATCTGGGGTTTTTTAATACCTTAACCGTTAAGGTCATTAACAATTATCCGGTTAAGTAACAAAGAGATCCCAGCCATGGGAAACAAAATAAAAATGGCCCGTTCGTCTAGGGGTTAGGACAGGAGATTTTCATTCTTCAAACAGGGGTTCGATTCCCCTACGGGCTACTAAGCCGCTTTGCATTGCAGAGCGGCTTTTGTTTTTTTAATCAAGACACGCGCCAGTTTACCAGCGAAGCTATTTTTTTATAATACCGAACTGTAGACAACCATTAAAATTTTATTCTGTTATCATAATTAATATTAGACTTCGATACCTGTAATAAAATAAAGCATGTTGCTTTCATTTTAAAGCTTATGTCTATTTTATTATTAAGTTACTTTTATTAATCAATAACTTACTCGCAACTAGCAATCATGACCGATATTCACTCCAAAGATGCAAGAAGTTACAACATGTCGAAGATTAGGAGCAAAAACACAAAGCCAGAACTATTAGTGCGTAGATTTTTGTTTTCAAGAGGCTTTCGATACAGACTTCATGACAGGAGACTTCCCAGAAAACCGGATATTGTGCTGCCCAAATACAAGACCGTTATTTTTGTCAACGGTTGCTTTTGGCATGGTCACAAAAACTGTCGTTATGCTCCTGTATCGAAAACCCGAATCGAATTTTGGGACGCCAAAATCAAAAGAAACCAAATGAAGGATATTGAAGCAACAAACGAGCTTCAGGTTCTGGGCTGGAACATTATAACTATTTGGGAATGTGAGCTAAAACCTAAGTGCGCAAACCAAACATTAAACAGTTTACTCAAAACACTGATAAATATACTGCCAACAAGCAGTCATGATTTATAAGGCCCTAGAAATTTGCCGCCATTGAAATGAACCAGGTGATCAGGATTATCAGCTGTCCACACTTCGGTTTCCCATCCTATATCTGCAATGTTTTTCCGAAAATCGCTTTTCGACGTAAAAGCGGTAACAAAAATTAGGTCTGCAGTACAATTTTTCAATGCCTTTTTAAGTTCAAGAATACGTTCCTCACTCATGGGGCCCGATGTATAAAAGGCCTCGATAAGAAATATCCAATTCTTCTCAAAATTATATGCAACCACATCTGGCAACGAATCATGCGTAAGCTCAAAGAAGCCGAGCGACCGCAATTTATCATCCTCGCGTAAGAGATATTTATCAGTTGCATCACCGACATACAAAACTTCACACCGACCTGCAAATCGCGGTAAAAATTCCTCTATAATTTCACGCTGAAGTTGATTATGTCCACCTCTTGAGAAATCCAAAATATGTCCTGTCGATAGAGTTACCCGAACTTTTGGCATATTCCTTTTTCGCTGAAGAATCTCGCTTAAACTAGGTCTGTTTTTAGTAAAAAGTTTCAGTTTAATCGCCCAATCTTCCGTTCCGTAATAAGTAACCAAGTCTTTAAATTCACTGCTTAACGTATAACCGCGCGTAGGATCATTAGGAGCAGCACTTGGGTTGTTTGCACTGTTAAGTACTAAATCTGCCAGTACTAATAATTTAAGATGTTTACGCCTAACGTCATCATAAGAGCCAGGTGATATATTTTCTTCAAAGTGCTCATTTTCAAATTTGATAATGTCTCTGGTTTTGATGTGTCTATGTTCGTTCTGTCCTTGAGCTTCCTTCCAGGATCGTTTTATACCCGCAACAGCAAGAAAAGCCAGCGCCATACTCTCCAGGCCGCGAGGTCCTTTTCCTGAAAAAGGAATACCCACATTATACAAGATATCGAGCGCCTCATTCGTTAGGTCTTTTATACGCTCCGATTTTTTCGATTTAGGCAAATAGTCAATCATATCCTACAAACAAAGTACAGCTAGGCAGCAAATTGCGACGGTTTTTCTTTACAATAGCATTCTTTTACAGCCTGAGCCATTTTATAAGCAAGCATTGGAGGTACTGCATTTCCAATCTGGTTGAATTGGCTAGTTTCAGCACCAGTGAAAATAAAATGATCAGGAAAGCTTTGAAGCCTCGCAGCTTCTCTAAGGAGCAAACGACGGCGCCTGCCATCCGGCAGTCTGACCCTATGCATATCACCGGTAGCGCCGGATAAGTTTCTACAAGTCAAAGTACGTGAAGGCCTATCTGCATATATATCTCGTGGATTTATACACTTAGAGGCTTTCTCATATTTTGCTATATAAATATCTTGAGCTTCCGTCAAAAATTTGCTTTCTTGAGGCACTGTGTTCATTAAATCGAAAATCGCATCACCTGCTGTGTATTTTTTTAATTCAGGTGCAGGAAAGCTAAATTCTGAATTATGTCCCACCAAAAATAGTCTTTCTCGATTCTGCGGAACGCCATAATGAACGGCATTAAGCAACCTACAGTTTGTTTTATAGCCGAGACTTTCTAATTCCTCAATAATTAATTCAAGATACCATTTATTCGAATACAGCAGGCCTCTTACATTCTCAAATAGAAACATTTTAGGTTTCACTTTGCGAATAGCATCAATAAAAAAGGGAAAACCATTTCTTGAATCATGGATACCGTTTTGATTGCCCCCAACGCTGAATGGCTGGCATGGAGGTCCACCAATCACGATCTCCGCGGCAGGATATTCGGTATCCAATGTAAGTTTTTCGGTTTTACAGTCCCCCTTTAGATTTGTACGGTAAGTATTTGCTGCATCAGGGTTCATTTCAAAGCCAAGCGTTTCAAATCCTGCGGCTTCGAAGCCCAATGCCAAACCACCGCAACCTGCAAATAAATCAAGCACCAGCGTTTTTTCCGTGATTTTAGGCGTAAGCAACTGGTTAATTAAATTTAAATAGGCCATGACTGAAGTTATTGCACAAAAGTAATATAAACACTAATAATAATAGCATCAAGAACATCGCATTTTCTAAGTTATGCATTTAAAATAAAAGGCCCGGTTATTTTTTTACCGATTAACCTAAACTAAAAGCAGGCTAAAAAGACATAGTGTTTTTGCAATCATAATTTACTTTTTAAAAAAGTCTTAGAAACCAAAGAGAATAACGTCGTACGAGATTTACATCTAACATTAGGAATAGCATTGAAAATTTGTTTAATCATCTAAATAATCGATCAAGAATACTGCATAATAACCAGTCCCTTTATAATCCTACTTTTTGTGCCACTAATGCACATTCACTCGGTCAAGTTTCGCGAGCTTTCTAGTTAATAGTCGTCACCTTGTAAAAAGCTTCTATAATTGCCAGCCGGAGCTACGAAAAAACCAGTTAGCTTTCACTAAACTGGTTTTCTTGTTAAAAATTTCGGTCCCATGATTAAATAACCCGTCGCCTCCGTTAATCTTACCCGTTATGCTTGGGGATCAAACTCCACAATCCACTCAATACCATACTTATCCCTGAACATACCGGCGTATGTACCCCAGGGACTGTCGCCGATCGGTCCTTCAACCTCTCCGCCTGCTGATAACCCGTTAAAAATCTTGTCGGCTTCCTCACGGCTTTCAGCGCTGGCGTATATTTTAGACCTGTTTTCGTTTTCGTTTACCTTCCCTATAAAATCAGGGACATCATTGGCTATCAATACATTGTTTTTGCCGAGGGGTAAACCAATGTACATTATTTTGTTTTCTTCACTTTCTGCTACCTGAAACTCAGGACCTGCCAGGTCTTTGAAGCGAATGATCTTGGTGAACTC
Organism: Mucilaginibacter sp. A5337; assembly: GCF_059690695.1. Classification (NCBI taxonomy): domain Bacteria; kingdom Pseudomonadati; phylum Bacteroidota; class Sphingobacteriia; order Sphingobacteriales; family Sphingobacteriaceae; genus Mucilaginibacter; species Mucilaginibacter sp. A5337. The sequence goes on from NZ_JCAWEC010000006.1 coordinate 211,788, forward strand.
TCCGCCAAAAACTGATTTGTAAAAATTGAATGCTTCCTGGGCATTGCCATTGAAGTTGATCCAGGGATTAATTGCTCTCATAATTTTAGTTTTAAATTGTTATGTTTTTTTGTTTATCTCTTCGGTTATTAACAATCGTTTATTCTCCTTATGATTTTTGCGATAAGGTTACAAACAGATCGTCCAGGTTTTTCAACATCAACATCATTCCTTTAGTGAAACCATCGGTTAAGCGTTCCATTCGTTCAAGCGATTCGTTATAAATGGAAATATTCACTGTTGTTATGCCATCTTGTTCGCCGAAATTATAATCCCATTCAGAGCCGGGCAATTCGGGGTTTTCGTCTTTATCGGCAAATGAGTTATATAGTTTAAAATTGGTTTTGGGCGTAATGGAAGTATATTTCTGCAATAGCCAGCGCTCTTGTCCGTCGGGGCTTATCATGGCGTAAAATCGCCGTCCCCCAACTTCAAAATTCATGTATTTGGTTTTGGAGCGCATCGGCGCGGGTGCAGCCCATTGGTCAAGTATTTCCTGTTTGGTAAAAGCATCCCATACCAGGTCAAGCCCCGCGTCAAATTCGCGGGTTATAAATACCGTTTGCGCAGCTTTATCAACGGTAAAATCAAATAGCAAATCGTTGTTCATATTTTCTGTTGTTTAATTGTTGATAATACTTTATCGAGCTGATTAAATTGAGTTTCCCAGCTTTGCCTGAATTGGGCTAACCAGTTGTCAAGCTCCTGCATTTTTTTTGCGTTAAAGTGATAATAAATTTCCCTGCCCGAGTGTTGGGGTTTAATCAATTCGCATTCGTGTAATACTTTAATATGTTTAGATACTGCCTGACGGCTCATATCAAATTTTTCGGCCATCGCGTTCGGCGTCAAAGCCTTAATAGCAATTAAAGTTAAAATCGCTCGGCGTGTCGGATCGGCTATGGCTTGAAATATATCTTGTTTCATTTTAAAACGCGCAACTTTTGAGTTGCGTAAATATATATGCAACTTTTGAGTTGCGCAAATTTATTTGAGATTTTTTTTGGGGGGCTGTTAACGGGAGTTTTGTGTTAGGACAGGCAATTCGAATCTTCAAACAGAGATCAATTCCCTGCTACTAATAAAGTAACCTCGCAAGCGTAAAGCAATTTTTGTTGAGATTGATTTTGAAACGCAAAACGCAATGCACCTACGTGGAACTCCGTTCAAACACCTCTCACCCTTTTTCTATATAACGGCAATATTTTTGTCGCGATCCACCCCTCAAGTGGTCGCTTTTGCACAGCGCAAAATCCTTAAATACCACCGACATTTGTATTGTCAATCAAATCGAAACAATTAAACTAACATTCTATGAAAAGAGTATTTAAAGGATCTGATATCCTGCCGCCAACATTAATAATCGCGATGCTTTTTTTTACAATACTTCAGTGCAACGGGCAACAGCTTAAACCTGCCGCCAGTGGTTACGCCCCCGTTAATGGCATAAAAGTTTATTACGAAGTATATGGCGAGGGTAAGCCTATCGTTTTACTGCATGGTGCTTTTTATACCATTGAGATGAACTGGGCGCAACTAATACCCGAACTATCAAAAACAAGAAAAGTAATTGCCCTTGAAATGCAGGGACATGGGCACTCGCCGTATTCAGACCGAAAATTAGATATTGCTACCCTGGCAAGTGACGTGGATGGGGTAATGGATTTTTTAAAAATTGACAGTGCCGATGTTGCCGGATACAGTATGGGCGGTTCCATAGCTTATCAATTAGCCGTAAAAAGCCCTAAACGGGTAAAAAAATTAGTGATCATTTCTTCTACCTATAAAAGCAGTGGCTGGCTTCCTGTTGTAAACAGCGGGTTTAAAGGATTTAAGCCTGAGTTTTTTAACAACACTCCCTTACATACGGGATACGATGCAGTAGCACCCGACAAAACAAAATGGATAAAGTTTGTGGAACAGATGATTGCTTTTGCCGGCGTACCCTTTGACATTGGTGATGCCAATATTGCCAAAATCACTTCACCGGTATTGCTTATCTCGGGCGATAATGACGGCCTGGACAAAGTGGAGCTGGCAAAAACATACCAACTACTGGGAGGTGGCGTAGCTGCAGATCTGGCCCCCATGCCAAAATCGCATTTAGCTATTGTGCCTGCGCAGAGTCATGTTGGCCTAATGCAGCAGACAAAAACCATATTGGATCTGCTGAATGGCTTTTTACAATAGCAAACCGCACGTTTTTAAAACAAGGCGTTTGAGATTTTTGGGGATGCATTTTCAACCAGAGAACATAAATAACAGAGCTATCTATAAACCAATTATAAGCAAATGAGAAAAATCAGAATTTTTGAACATATTTCGCTGGATGGCGTGATAGAACATGATGGAGACTACACCTATGGCGCATGGACAACGCCATACCGGAGCCCTGCAGGGGCGGCGGCGCTTTTAGAAGCATACGGATCAAATTTCGACCTGCTGCTGGCCCGTAATACTTACGATATATTTAGCGGTTTTTGGCCTACTGCCGGAGACTTCCCCATGGCGAATGCTATCAATGCTGCCACAAAATACATAGTAACCAACAAGCCCGACAGCTTGAAATGGGGGCCGGTAAAAGGTTTAAGCGGGGATATTGCAGCGGCAATTCGCGATCTCAAATCAACCGATGGCCCCGACCTGATCGTGGTGGGAAGTTCTACCCTGACATCCCTCCTGCTTGACCAGGGACTGGCCGATGAGGTTGTGCTCATCACCTATCCTGTTTTGCTTGGCCGGGGCAAACGCTTATTGGCCGACAGTATCGGTGCCCGGGAACTTGCTTTTGTTGACACAAAAAGTACACCTACCGGTCTGCTCATCAACACTTACCGGCACGTTGGTCCGCTGAAATCCTGATACTTCACTTCTAAAAACTTGTTCGGGAGGTTTTCCTTACGACATGATGCTGCTTTGCGAAAGTAAAGCAGCTTTTTTGTTGTTATTACTTTATTGCTGTTTCGCGTGTTACCAACATATATTGCCTGCGATTTGATGCATAAATCGCGTTTAAGGCTTAGTTTTGAAAAAATTAATACCTGATGAAAACTTTAGCCGAATTTAAAGCGTCATTAAATGCAGAACAGCCTGTTGCCGGGCTCAGTGCCCAGTTAAAAAGCCTTTGGTATGATGGCAAAGGCGATTGGAATCAAGCCCATGCACTGGTCGATCACCTGGATGATCAGTCATCGGCCTGGGTACATGCCTATCTGCACCGCAAAGAAGGTGACATCTGGAATGCCGATTACTGGTACAGTAAAGCAAGGCAAACCCGGCCGGACATTTCTTTGGAAGAGGAATGGGAACAATTGGTAGTTGAGTTTTTATAGGGATGATTATGTTACCTTATGGGTCTTTTGCAGAGTACCCTGAGGCCCCACCGCGCTCCAAACATCTACCAGAATATTCAAAGACATCGTATACATCAGGATTCTCTACGAGTTGACGTTTACCCACAAATTCACCAACCTGAATTTCAACACGAGGCACCTACGGAGCCAGAAAAACGCCCCGTTTAGCACTATAAACACGTGGCCCCGATGGGGCCGGTAATATTTATAACATAATGAACATCGCTGACGTGCCAAGCGGCCTCAGAGAGGCCACGTGTTTATAGACAAAATTTTAAAGAGATATTGGACTCCAGCGGAGTCTCGTAATCGTAAACTTGCTTTCCAACCATTGCTTAACGCGACTTTTGATTTTGTGGGTAAACTTAATTCTACGAGAGACCCTGATGGGACATTAACCTATAAACGTAGGCTTACTCGCTCCTTAAACTTTTCACAGGGTTGGCCAGTGCTGCTCTTATAGCCTTATACCCCACGCTTGTCCATGCAATGATCACCGAGGTTAATATTGCCATCATAAATATATCAGGGCCAATGCTGATCCTGTAGGTAAAATCCTGCAGCCATTTATGCATGAAGTAGTAACCTATTGGAGCCGATATGGCAAATGCAATGACAATAAGCACCGTAAATTCTTTTGAAAACAAATACATAATATGTCCAACAGATGCGCCTAACGTTTTACGTATGCCTACTTCTTTAGTGCGTTGTAAAGCCATAAACGATACCAATCCATATAAACCAAGGCATGAAATGAATATGGCTATACCTGCAAATATTTTGAAGAGAGCAGATAGTTCGCCTTCGCTTTTATAAAAACCAGCAATGGTTTTGTCGAGAAACTGATATTCATATACCCCCTCCGGGAACGTTTTGTTCCATAAAGCTTCAACATTCTCAAGGGTTTGCCTTACATTTTGAGGCTGGATCTTGATATTCAACTTCGAATATTGTGACTTCCATGCTCCCATCAACACCGGCGGGATAGCACCACGCAATGAGCTAACATTATAATCCTTTACTACACCGGTAATCCGGGCCTTCAAACTGTTGTTATTCCATAACATGATATTTTTGCCTATGGCTTCCTTGGGGTTGGTAATACCAAGTTTATGGATCAAGGTTTCATTAACAACATAACCGGCTATTGTATCAGTTTTTTTGTACGGGCCACCGGCTACAAACTGGATGCCATACAACCTAAAATAGTCTGCATCGGCCCATTTCAGGCAGGCGCCAAAATCAACCTGTTTGGCCGAATTGTTAAATTTAAAATCGCTGAACCATCCGCTGTTATCAGATGGAGCGTATAAACTGGCACTTACATCCTTAATTCCCGGCTGCTGCAAAAGCTGATCTTTTAAAGCACTTACCCTTGCCCGGCTGATGCTGTCGCCCGGAAAAGGAACGGTAATTACAGCATCTTTATTAAACCCCAACGACTTATTTTTAAAATAATTCATCTGGTAAATTAATACAAGGGTGCCTATCACCAGGAATTGCGCTATACAGAATTGTGCTACCACCAGCACCCGTCGTAAGGAAATTCCGCTCGCGCGTCCGGCGTTGATCTTGTTTCTCAACGCCTCTATCGGGTTAAATCCGGATAATACCAGTGCAGGATAAAATCCGGCCAGAAAAGTAACCCCAATAACCACTCCTGCCAAAAACAAGATTACCATTGGGTTTGCCAGGAAACCTCCGCTTAATTGTACTTCAAGCAGGTTATTCAACATTGGCAAAGCTATGAGTGCAATTATTGAAGCCAGTACAACGGCAAATAAAGTAATGATCAACGTTTCGGTGATGAATTGCAGCACCAGCTGGTACCGGTTACTCCCTAACACTTTACGTATACCCACCTCTTTTGAACGGTTTACGGCCTGGGCAGTAGCGAGGTTGATAAAGTTAACGCAGGCAATGATCAGCAGGAACAAGCCGATTAAACTAATAACATTAATCAACTGCTTACTAAACGGGTGCTTGCTGTACAAGCCAACTTCGGTGTTATAATGCATATCTTTAAGGGCTTGTAATTGAAAGATCTCATTTTTATTGTAAGGCGCAGGGATACGTTTTTTGGCAAGCGACGCAAGCCCGGTGTTAAGCTGTTTTTCGTCCATGCCGGGAGGCAAAACAATATAACAGTTCCTGTCGCCGAAGGTACTTATCCAATCCTGGGCATTGCCGCTAAGATCTCCGTCTTTTTCAATAAGCGTAACCCAGGAGACAGCCAGTTTCATCGGAAAATCAGTATTGACCGGGGTATCCTCAAATATACCGGTCACCTTAAGATCGCGCCTGTTTTCGTAACGCACTGTTTTCCCCATGGCAGTATGCCAATCACCAAAAAATTTATCGGCTTCGTCACGGGATAATGCAATAGTTTTAGGCTCCGATAAAGCAGTATTTTTATCGCCGGCCAGCCATTTGATATTAAAAATCTGAAAAAAGCCGGGATCTGCATAATAAGCCAGATCTTCCTTAAACTTCTTCACCGTACCGCCATCATTACCTGTATGTACAGCATAGTGCGAGCCATCGTTCAGCATAACGTTAGCTACTTGCTTTATTTGCGGAAAGTCAAGTTTTAATCCCTCTGCCAGCGGCAACGGAGTTCCTGAGCCGGCATGCGTACCATCGGGACCACTATTTACCGTTACGATACGATAGATGCGGTCTTTATTGGCATGAAAGCTATCGAAACTTGTTTCAAACTGAATAACCAGAAATATGAGCAGACAGGCAGCTATGCCAATTGCCAAACCGGCGATATTGATAGTTGCATAGCTCCTGTTGCGCATGAGGTTGCGCCAGGCGATTTTGAAGTAATTTTTGAACATTGTTTTGCTATTTGGTTTCTTAACGGTCCATTTTGGAGCCGCTTCCTGGTACGAAATTACCGTCGCAAAACGGGGCGGGCGTTCCATCTTATAATATGGTCGCTCTTTTTTTAGTTCAAGTTTATATTCTGCCGGGCTTTTACCGGTCATTTGTTTAAAAGTACGGTTAAAGGTAGTTTTTGAATTAAAGCCCGATTCAAATGCAATACCGAGCAGGGTTAAATGACCATATACCGGATCCTGCATCTTTTGGGCTACCTCTGCAACGCGGTATTCATTAATAAAATCATTAAAGCTTTTTTTGAGTACAGTATTAATTATCCGTGATAATTCGTTGGGGTGCAGATCGAGCTTTTCGGCCAGTGAACGTAAATTAAGCTCTGGATCCAGGTAATAGAGATTTAGCCTCACTACTTTTTTTAGCCAGGCCCCCTTCTGCTTTGACTCTGGCGGTAGTGACGGTTTAAAAGCTTGCGGTGTAGCCGGAGTTAATCCGGCTTCCTGTTTTGAAAAAACGATGATTGCCATCCGGATAATCTGTATCGCTAAAAGGATAAATAAGGGATAATAGGCCTGAATACCCAATTGATGGCGATAATAAGAATAATCTATCCCGGCAACAATTACCCAGCAAATCCATAAAATGCCTAAACCGATAAGCAGATGTTGCAGCCACTTCATTTCATACCGGTACCTATCGCCATTATTAAATTTCAGGCGCCGGTAAAAATTTGCTATCAGCCGGTGCGCTGCATAGAGGTAAATTACAACCGAGATAAGTGCCAGGACTTGTAACGCACGGCCAAACTGTCGAAAAGCCTGTGTTTCGTAGGTGGGCTTGCCGGTTTCAATACTCTCTTTGATCCCCAGAAGCTGAACGCCCGGTTCGAATAAAAGTGGGATGAAATGCAGCAAATCCTTTAACCGGAATTTATAATCAGGCTGAGTTGTTTTAAGTACATAAAAGTAGATGAGCGGACCGATAGCCAGTGAAAATTGCATCGGCAACCGGCTCCAATTGGGGATATAAGCTGTCAGGTGAATATCAATGGCCAGTATCTGGGCTATGTACAAAACGACAGCTAACAGCGCCAGGGCCAGAAACCGGTTTGCGGCCCTGTTTAGCTTTTGGGTAAACCATAAAAGCATAGCGAAGCCAGCTCCAAGGAAGATAACTCCCAAAAAAGCAAGATCGTAAGCGTTGATATGGAACGTATAAGTTTTCAATTTACTCAGAGGGCTCAATCCCTGTTCCAAATTTATAATCTATTGATATATATAAAATTACATACTTTTCTTTCCCCACACTGTAATACAACCGAACATATACTGTCCGCTTTCGGGATAGCTAATATATCCGCCAACGTCATTGCGAGGTACGAAGCAATCCCTTACTTTACAGGGCGGCCTTGCACAACCTCTCTGCTTGTTCGCGATTGCTTCGTACCTCGCAATGACGATTTTCCTTTTTAAATAACCTTTTACCGGTTGTTTAAACTTTTGATGATACCCATTTAGCACACCTATGTTCTTAGAGACTGTTTAAAAACGATAGTTTTGAATGTAGAGACGCATAATTGCGTCTTACGCTTGCAATTTACGGCAGTAGTGACGCTCTTGAAATCGGCTTGTCCTCCGGGAGACGCAATTATGCGTCTCTACAAAAATACTTTCTCTCATTTTTAAACAGCCAGTTAAGAGAATTCATTAAATCTACGGGTAGCCTTATTTCAAAACCAGTCTCTCCCTGGTTCGGCTTAATATACCATCTACCTTAATTTAGCCGTTAAGATATTATCCATTAGTATTTTATTAATTTGGATGAGTTATTAAACCTAATTGTTTCGCTTGAGACCGTACACCTTCCATATTACCCTTTATGATGCCGCGTTTTTTGGGATGCTGTTCATCGGCCTCACTTTTATCCTGCTTTTGTGGTTTACCCAAAAACTAAACAGGCCTGCAAACCGATTTTTAGCAATGGCAGTGGCTATTGCAGTTTTGTGGATAGCACGGCTATTGGCCATTGATATTCAGCTGGCAAACTATGCTGTTTTTTGGAGCAGGCTGCCGATGCAATTTTCGCTCGCTATTGGTCCACTTATTTACCTCTATGTACTCAAAACAACCCAGCCTGATTATAAATTCTACCGCAAAGATTTACTGCATTTCAGTCCCCTTTTATTGGAGTTAGGTGCCCACACCTTAGCAACGCTGGAAAGCATAAAAACCGGCACTGCAACTTACAACACGTTAATATTTCAGCAATCGAAACCGGTATTGCAACTATTAGCATTTATTTCGGTGGCTATTTACCTATACCGTTGCCATATACTGATCGAAAACTTTTACAAGCAACTAAAATTTAATGGCGGCGATCGCTACCGGCACGAAATGCGGTGGCTTCGAAACTTAATAACAGGTTTCGGGCTACTATGGCTGTTATGGATCCCTTTTACAGCCACAGATTATTTTTATTACAATTATAAATTAAACCCGCAGGCTTATTATCCTTTGTACCTGCTGTTAATGTCGATGCTTACCTGGATTGCAGCAAGTGCTTTTTTAAGACCGGAAGTTAGCGCACAGGCAGATACCTTACCGATTTTAAAACCATTACTACCGGCAGAACTGAGACAAAAAGGGATCTGGTTGAAAAGGACTGTTAAAGAAAACCACTACTACCAGGACCCTGAATTAAACTTAAGCTCCCTTGCTGCAAAACTTAACCTGCATACCCATGAGCTATCGCGAATCCTCAATACCGTACTCAAAAAAAGCTTCAATGATTTCATCAATGAATACCGGGTACAAGCGGCCGCCCGAAAAATGCAGGACCCTGCAAACGACCATATCACACTTTTAGGGATTGCATATGAATCCGGGTTCAACTCCCAAAGCTCCTTTAACCGCATTTTTAAACAGGTAACCGGAAAAAGTCCGCTGGAATATAAAAATGACTTAAAAAAAGACTTCTCATCTTATAAGTTGGGCAGTCACCCTCAATTTGCGCCGGTAATTTCGAATCACGAGACTGACCCCAAGTGGTTCCGTGAGAAATTAAACCGCAATTTTATGTTCAAGAATTATTTCAAAATAGCATGGCGCAACCTGGCGCGTAATAAAAGCTATACCGCCATTAATATTACCGGTCTGGCTGTGGGTATTGCCGTTTGTATGGTGATCTTTATCATTATCCAGTTTCAAACAAGCTTTGATAATTTTCACTCAAAGAAAGATCGTACCTATCGTGTATTAACCGAATATCATCATACAGAAACAGGGAATATTACTTATGGCAAGGATATCCCTTTTCCACTGCCCTTAGGATTAAAAACGGCTTTCCCTCAAATAGAACAGATAGCACCCATTTTTGCAAGCCAAAATGATCAGCTGATTATACCCGATAATAATGGAGCTGCTACCAAAATGTTTAAGGAGCAAAGGGGGCTGTTTTATACCAATCCGTCATTTTTTAACATATTCAATTTTCCGCTGCTGGCGGGCTCGTATGCATCATTAAAAGACCCGGATAATGTATTGCTTACCAAAGAGGTTGCTGAAAAGTATTTTGGCGACTGGCGAATAGCAATGGGCAAAACCATTAAACTGCAAATGGGTGGCTTTATGTTTGAGCACGGCACAGATGTGTTAAGAGTTTCGGGCATCCTGGCAACCATTCCTGCAAATTCCGACTTTCAGCTAAAAGTTGTTGTTAGTTTCGGTACAGGGTTTACCGGCGACTATTTATCAAAATCTACCGATTGGAACAGAACGGTAGCTGATTTTGGCTGTTATATTTTGTTGCCTGAAAGCCTTACTGCCGATAATTTTAACCGGCAGCTAAGAACATACTCACAAAAGGTAGAATCATCCGACAACAAGGATAGCCATATTATTCAGGCATTAAACGCCATACATTATGATACCCAGGTTGGCAATTACAGCAATAAAACAATCAGTCATGATCTGCTTAACGTATTATGGCTGATAGCCGCCTTCATATTGTTAATTGCCTGTGTAAACTTTATTAACCTCTCCACCGCGCAGGCCGTTAACCGTGCAAAAGAAGTTGGTGTGAGAAAAGTTTTGGGGAGTAGTAAATCTCAATTGCAACTGCAGTTCATTGCCGAAACATTTTTGATAGTTGCAAGCGCTTTAATATTTGCAATTGTGATAACCATACTTGCACTGCCTTGTGTGAGCAGGCTCTTAGAACTATCTCTTTCATTTAATATATTCAGTAACCCCGCAATTATCTTATTTCTGCTGATTGTAACCGTTGTGGTAACTGCACTCGCCGGTTTTTATCCTTCTATTGTATTATCCCGTTTCAACCCGGTTAATGCCTTAAAAAGCAAACTTACAACAGATCCTTCAAGTGGAATTTCATTAAGAAGAGGATTGGTGGTGTTTCAATTTATCATTGCGCAGGCATTGATCATCGGAACGCTCATTATTGTAAAGCAAATGAATTACTTTATGGACCAACCTTTAGGTTTTGATAAAGATGCCGTTATTAATGTTCCTTTTCGGGTAGATAGTGTCCGCCTCAGCAAAATGGAGTATTTAAAGAACCAGCTGTTATCCATAAATGACGTAAAATCGGTAAGCTTTAGTTCCAATACGCCAATAGAAAATGGCAACGACACCTGGAGCGCCATCAAATATGATCATGCGCAAAAAGAAACTGACTTTAAAGCCATTACCAAATTTGCCGATCAGGACTATGTGCCAGCCTATAAACTGCAATTAATAGCCGGTCGAAACCTCAAACCTTCTGTTATGACAAGTGAGTTTTTGGTAAATGAATCGTTGCTGAAAAGTTTGGGAATAAAAAAGCCCGAAGAAATACTGAATAAAGAAATAAGCATCTGGGGCGATCTGATAAAATGCCCCGTTGTAGGTGTAGTGAAAGATTTCAATGACCGGTCTTTCCGACAGGAGCTGGCCCCTCTGCTTATTACCACAGATAAAGTTATGTATAACCAGGCCGGAATAAAACTGGTTACAACAAATATGGCGGCCACACTGGATGCTGTTAAAAAAACATTTGAGCAAACCTTTCCTGACTTTGTTTATGAATATCAGTTTCTCGATGATAAAATTGCCGGTTTTTACAAGCAGGAAAATCAGTTAGCCCAATTGTATAAAATCTTTGCTGCAATTGCCATATTCCTAAGCTGCCTCGGATTATATGGCTTAGCTTCATTCATGGCAGTACAACGGATAAAGGAAGTAGGGATCCGCAAGGTACTTGGCGCTACCTCAGGCAGTATAGTTTACCTGTTTTCAAAAGAGTTCATCATGCTTATCGTTATCGCTTTTGCCATAGCCACGCCTATTGCCTGGTATTACATGCACCAATGGCTGCAAGCTTATGTTTATCGTATAAATATCAGCTGGTGGTTATTTGCCGTAGGCGGCGTTGCAGCAACAATTATTGCGCTTGCAACAATAAGTTTCCAGGCCATAAAGGCAGCAAAAGCAAACCCGGTAAAAAGCCTGAGAAGTGAGTAGGAATTGAGTATCGTCGCAGTACATCCTTCACTACCAGAATATGCTAACAAAAGCGCGGCTGCGCCAGTATCAGTCGGGCTCTATTGTACGGTCTTGTTTTGATTTTCTTAACTTTACAACATGAAAAACAGCCAGGCGCGTTTGTTATCTGCTTTTAACAGTGAGCTCAGGTTAAAAGGCTTTAATGTTTTCCAAATTGAGGAAGACGGACAGGCAACACGTTTTTACAGCCGGAAGGATTTTTACAAGATCTGCCTTACCACTGGTAAAAGTCTCATCCATTACGCCGACCGCAGCTTTGAGGCAGAAGGCACAGTATTGTTTTTCGGCAATCCGCATATCCCCTATTCCTGGGAAACCTTGTCAACCACTTATGCGGGTTATACCTGCCTGTTTTCAGAGGAATTTCTAAATTTGTCTGAGCGTTCCGATATCCTGCAACAGTCACCATTCTTCAAAATAGGTGGCACCCCTATTCTTACCATAACCGACCAACAACGGATATTTTTGAATACTATTTTTCAGAGAATGATTGAGGAGCAGCAAAGCAGCTATGCTTACAAAGATGACCTTATCCGCAACTATATCAACCTGATTCTGCATGAAGCAATGAAATTGCAGCCTTCAGAAAACTTTGACCAGCATAAAAATGCAGCCTCCCGCATCACCGCAGTTTTTTTTGAACTACTGGAAAGGCAGTTCCCGATCGAAAGCCCGGATAAGCCACTGCAATTGAAGTCGGCACAGGATTATGCACAAAACATGGCATTGCACATCAACTATTTAAACCGCGCAGTTAAAGAGGTTACCGGCAAGCCAACAACAGCCCACATTGCCGAGCGCGTCATCAGCGAAGCCAAAGCTCTATTACAACACACCGACTGGAACATTGCCGAAATAGCCTACGCACTTGGTTTTGAGTACCCAAGCTATTTTAACAACTATTTCAAACGCATGACAGGTACTACCCCTTCGTCCCTGCGTGTCCAGGAAGTTTGAAATCCTTAATTATTGGTTTGATACTCATAAACAGCAAAAGTAAGGCCCTCCCTACTTTTGCAATATGAAAGATATCTTCGAAAGACTGAAAGCCGGAGAACTTGTCGGGCTGGATGACCCGGAATTTATGAAGGTAAACGAGGTGGTTAACCGCACGTTGTCTTTGTCGCCGGCGCTCAATGCTGCAACCAGTGTGGACGAGGTAAGAGAGAAGCTAAGCGATATTATCGGAAGTCAAATTGACAACAGTACAACCATATTTGCGCCATTCTATACCAATTTTGGCCGCTTTATCAATATAGGCAAACATATATTCATTAATCATGCCTGCTCTTTCCTTGACATGGGCGGTATTACCCTGGACGACCATGTGCTTATAGGTCCTAAGGTAAACCTCATTACCGAGAATCATCCGCTTGCCCCTACAGACCGCCGGGGGATGTTATGCAAACCCATTTTAATAAAACGAAATGCCTGGATTGGTGCGGGAGCAATCATTTTACCCGGTGTAACCATTGGCGAAAATGCCGTTGTTGCTGCAGGTGCGGTAGTCAGCAAGGACGTTGCGGACAACACAGTTGTCGGTGGGGTTCCGGCAAAGGTAATCAGGACCATTTTTTAATAAGAAAATTACATCCCATATGAAAAATTTAACAATCGTAGCGGCTGCGTTGCTGATGCTGTCAGGACAGGCCTACGCTCAATCAGACAAATTACAGAAGACAGAAAAAATGGAAGAAATATCGCCCAAGGGGTATACAACTTTTAAGGTAAGCGATAAGGTTACCATGTATGCTGTTACTTTCAAAAACCAATACCGGATGAACCTTGCAGGGCATCTTTTTATCCCCAAAAGTTTAGACCGGAATAAAAAGCACCCGGCTATCATTGTAGGCCATCCCATGGGTGCAGTAAAAGAACAAAGTGCCGATGTGTATGCATCCAATATGGCCGACAGGGGTTTCATTACTTTAGCCATCGACCTATCGTTCTGGGGCCAAAGTGAGGGCCAACCACGCAATGCTGTTTCGCCCGATATTTATGCCGAAGATTTCAGTGCGGCGGTTGACTTTCTTGGCAGCAGTACTTTTGCAGACAGGAACAGGATAGGCGTAATTGGTGTTTGCGGTAGTGGCAGTTTTGTGATCAGCGCAGCCAAAATTGACCCGCGCATGAAAGCAATAGCAACCGTAAGCATGTACGATATGGGCGCGGCGAGCCGGAATGCGCTCCATCATTCATTAAGCATCGAGCAGCGCAAAAACATTATTTCTGCAGCAGCCGAACAACGCTATACTGAGTTCAATGGCGGTGAAATCAAATACACCGGCGGCACAGTACACAAGCTCGATAAGCATACAGACCCGATACAGCGTGAGTTTTACGAATTTTACCGCACGCCGCGGGGAGAATATACGCCCAAAGGAAGCTCACCCGAACTTACTACACACCCAACATTAACCAGCAATGTTAAATTCATGAACTTCTATCCGTTCAATGATATCGAAACCATTTCACCACGACCGATGCTTTTCATTACGGGTGATCATGCTCATTCGAGAGAGTTTAGTGAGGACGCTTATCAACGTGCAGCCGAACCAAAAGAGTTGTATATTGTTCCGAATGCCGGGCACGTAGATTTGTACGACAAAACAGATTTAATCCCTTTTGACAAACTGGTTGATTTCTTTACAAAAAACCTTAATTAAGGCATCCCTGTTAAAATAGGGTTTTAAAAACAATAAAAAAGAATGGAAATTACAAGATTAGGCACTAAACCTTCTGCCAAAGGGCCGGCAGATTGGTTCACTGGCGCAGTACGGATTGACCCGCTATTTGATGCCAATGAGGCCCGCCGGGGAGTATCTGCTACCGTAACTTTTGAGCCGGGCGCAAGAACAGCCTGGCATACTCACCCCTTGGGACAAACCCTTATCATTGTTTCAGGGCTTGGCTGGGTACAGCGCGAAGGCGGCCCTGTTCAGGAAGTGCGCCCCGGAGATGTGGTTTGGTTTGAAGCTAACGAAAAGCATTGGCATGGTGCTTCGGCCACCAATGGCATGAGCCATATAGCCATACAGGAAAACCTTAATGGCAAAGTGGTTGATTGGCTGGAACACGTAACCGATGAGCAATACAATTTTACGCGATAGCAGAAAAATTGGCACCGCTATTTCAATCCCAATCTGCTGCGTAAAAGATCCCGGTAAGTACTGCCAATCGGGATCTTTTCGCCGTTAATGATAAGCTGGTGCACTTCAATCATGGTAATATGTTTGATAGCAACCACGTACGATTTATGCACCCGTAAAAAATCCGCGGCCGGTACAAGGTCAAAAATATCTCCCATGTTTTCGCGCACCAGGATGTTCCTGTCTTTCAGGTGAACGGTGATATAGTTACCGTCTTTTTCCAGGTACAAGATCTCGCTCACCTTAACCTGATAGGTTTGCGGACCGCTTTTGATAAAAACGGTAGGCTCATCCTCTTTACTTACACCGTTTTTTGAAGACACACCCCCCGCCGCCTTGTTGATTGCCGCAAGAAAACGCTCAAACGTAATGGGCTTTAAGAGGTAGTCGAGCGCATTCAGGTCATAACTTTCAACAGCATAATGACTATAGGCTGTCGTAAAAATGATCAGCGGCCTTGGCGACAGCGTTTGCACCAATTGCATTCCGCTGATATCGGGCATATTGATATCGAGGAAGATCAGATCCACCTTTTCCCGGTTCAGGAATTCAATCGCCTTCACCGGTTCGCGAAAGGTAGCTTTTAAATCAACCAGGCTTGTTTTATGGCAATAACGTTCTATTACTTCAAGCGCCTTTGGCTCATCATCAATGGCAATACAGGTTATCATACCAGGTCAAGTTCGAGTTTAACAATATATTTCCCTTCGTCCTCACTTATCTGCAGGCTGTGTTTGTCTGCATATAGCAGGTCGAGCCGCCGCTTCACATTTTCGAGCCCGATACCGCTCTTTTCATCCTCCATCTTTTTAATAGTGCCATATTTTGTATTGATGCAGGAGAAACTCAACTTATGATCTGACAGGGTGATAGCAATATCTATCCCGGAGGTTTGGCCAATAGAAACGCCATGTTTAAAAGCATTTTCAACAAATGGGATAAACAGCATTGGCGCAACAACGGCGTTCCCGGTTTGCGCCGGATAATCAAATATCACTTTTACTTCATCATCTGCATAGCGCAGTTTATTCAGGGAGATGCAATCTTCCAGGTATGCTATCTCCTTATTTAGCGGTACGCCATCAGCATTACTGTCATAGATCATGTAGCGCATCATGCCAGAAAGTTTGGAGATGCCGTCGGCAAGTTCGTCATTCCCTTTTTCCTGAGCCATCGAAAACAGGTTATTGAGTGTATTAAACAGAAAATGCGGGTTAATTTGCGATTTCAGGAATTTGATCTCGGTATTCAGCTGATATGCTTCCAGCTGATTGCGTACCAGTTCGTTCCGAGCCCACTCCTTCAAAAAGAAATAGGCTATGGAAAGACCCGCTGCGGTTAAGAAAATAAGCAACATGGTGAGCTGCATATGCATCCAGTTCCCCATCCCGAAAATTATATTACGGCCATCTATAAGATGAATATTGCCGCCCCCGCCTGCAGCGAAACCGGGAAGCGGAGGCACGGCAGGAAGGTTATTGTTTAATTTAGATACAACGAAAATGTAATTGGCCATGAAAACCAGTAAAAACCAGCCCGCCGCCATAGCTATGCCCGCAACTACGTTTTTATAACGGAGCACTTTTTTAAAGATCCAAAATATATTGCCGTAAAACAGCAGGGCCAAAAAAGCAAGTGTAATACGCGAATACGGAAAAACGGTATCGATCTGGCTCTTTTCCATCACCTTTCCGTTTTGAGTTATCCGCACCCTCACATTTGAGCCCGTTAGCGAGGTCAGGGTATAATACACCCCTATCCAGAATGCCAGGTGGATCAGTATCTCAATGATATGTTTGGCTTTGATACGGTGCATTCGTCAAAGGTATATTAAGCCCGGGGTACTCATAAATTATTGATGTCAATATAATGATTTGGCAGCTAAACCGGCATTTTTTGAAATCCGGGGTTAATACTGCAGCCAATTTGTTTTTGACGGAGGTCCAAATAACAAATATCCTTTTTACGAGCATCTGAAAAAGGTGTTGGTACCAATGTTTTTAGCGCCTTGAAACGTCAACGTACAATTGCTTAAAAATATCCAAATTATGAAAAAGCAATTGCTATTATGCACCGCACTATTAACCTCGATGCTTTCTGCATCGGCACAAAAGCCAGATACCGCGCAGGTATTGGTACACTACAAGTTTTCCCATATCAGGGATACTACTAACCGCGACCACCCCTATACCGAAAACATGGTTTTGATTGTAGGCAAAAATGCGGGTGCTTACAAAAGCTATGATAAACAGCTGCAGGACGCACTGTTCAAAAAACAGGTTCAGGAACAGATGGCCAACTCTCCCGACGGTCATGTTAACATCCAAAGACGGTCGTCGGGCTCGGGTGTGGAGTACTACCAATACCCGAACGGAAAGAAATTTTTCCGCAAAGAACCGTTGCTGTTCAACAACTATCTTATAACAGATGTGCTGCCATCCGTCGAATGGAAAATAAGCGGCGATACTGCAACCCTTGGTGGTTTACATTGCCAAAAAGCCATTACTCATTTTAAAGGCCGGGATTATACTGCATGGTTTTGCCCCGATTTGCCGCTGCATATAGGCCCCTGGAAACTCAATGGGTTACCGGGCGTAATTGTGGAAGCGTATGATACCAGAAAGGACGTTGTTTTTAAGTTTGACGGGGTTGAAAAAGCAGTAATCTCCACCCAAAAAGATGCACAAGCTGCCAGCCAACCCCAGGGCAACCAGGGACGAATGATTATGATAGGGATGGACGATCAGCCCGGTGATCCTAACATCATCCAACCTCCTGCCAACGCCATCAAAACCACCGAAAAGGAATTTGCCAAATTGCAGGAGGCCATGCGCAAAGATCCTAATGCCTTTGCACAGTCAATGGCAGCAGCACAGGCGGCGAGCCAGGGCAGACCAGCCCCTAAAATCGATATCAGGATAGGCCCACAGCCGGTGATCAATAACCCGATAGAACTATCTGAAAAGAAATGAACAGGCTTATAACACAGGTTTGGTTATCGCTTATTGCGTTACTATTTTCAGCCTCCTGCTTTGGTCAAAGTATTAGGGGTAGTGTAAAGGACAGTTCGGGCAGGGCTGTTCCTTATGCCACCCTTAACCTGAAGGATATAACTACCAACGGCATTATCAGTTATACCATTACTGATGCCAAAGGTGCTTATGCTTTAATCCCTCCGGCCAATACGCCTGTAACCAATTTGATGGTTGAAGTGCGCTGTGTAGGTTATAAAACCCAAAGCAAAAATATCACTGATGTGCAGGCCCCGGTTGATTTTGTGTTATCCGTTTCTATTAACCAGCTGCAGGCAGTAGTGGTAAAAAGCAGCCGGCCGGTACTCCGGACGAACGGTGATACCCTGAGCTATAAAGTATCCGATTTCAGCAGTGTGCAGGACAGGGTTATTGGCGATGTGATTAAAAAGCTGCCGGGCATAACGGTTGCCTCCGATGGCAGGATCAGCTATAACAATAAACCTATCACTAACCTGTACATCGGCGGGGATAACCTGCTGGATGATAAATATAATATTGCTACCAGCACCATTCCGCAGGGAGTGGTTGACCAGGTGCAGGTGCTCCAAAACCACCAGCCGGTTAAGGTACTTCAAAATAAAGTGATGAGCGATGATGTAGCGCTCAATCTCAGCTTTAAAAAAGGTGCCAAGTTACAAATGGTGGGCCAGGAAAGCATCGGTGCCGGCTTGCCGGGAAATTATGATGTGGATTTGAATGCCATGATGTTTAAAGATAAATACAAGGCTATTAATTACCTCAAGGCCAACAACACGGGTAACGACTTGCAGGAGGACCTGGTATCGCACAATTATGCTGATTATATCCAGCGAATAGACAATGACGTGCCTGCCACGGTACTGTCGCTTGGTTCGGTTAATGATCCGGCTTTGTCACGCAACCGGTACCTGTTCAACAAGGCCGGCATCCTCAATCTCAATAACCTGGTCAACTTTAAAAAGAATGTGCAAATGAAGATCAATGCCTATTATTTGCACGATACCCGCCGGCAGGATTACAGCCAGCGCACCACCGTTTATTTACCCGGCGACACGGTACGCTATAACGAAACACAACATAACCGCTTTCGCCCCGACATACTGCATACCCAATTTACGCTGAATGTTAACCAGGAGAAATATTACCTGAACAATGTGCTGTTGGTGGATAACAACCGGTCGACCAATTATTCAGATCTGAACGCCAATGGCAGTATGGTGAACCAGGTTTTCAGGGACAACGCGCTGAACTTTTCAAATGAATTTAATTTGATCAAATCTTTAAGATCCAATAATATCATCCAGGCCTATTCTTATATCAGCCACTCGGCCGAACCGGAGAGCAGAACTATAGGGCCAGACTTTAACAATGGGATATTTAATAACAGCATACCCTATGCGCAACTGGTGCAAAATGTAAATGTACCGGCATGGTACACCAATAACTATCTCTCTTTCAAGATACCGTCAAGCCTTATCACACAAAGCTTCAGGACAGGGTTCAGTGTTCAGTCACAACATTTAACATCTGATCTGAACGTTTTGCCGGCCGATAATACTACTAAACTGCAATCGGACAGTTCGATAAACCATTTAAACTGGACTCGAAAAAAAATCTATGCTGAAGCAGCCTATGATCTGCCAGGCGATATCCTGAAAGTGAACCTAACACTGCCGCTGAGCCTTCAGCAGATCAATTATTCAGATAGCCTGTATTCGTTGCGCAAAAGCCTAACCAGGTTATATTTTAATCCTCAACTAAAGGTAAAATATCAAACCGGGCTCGAAAACTATCTAAATTTTCTTTACAGCTATCGCAACGAAACAGGCACTATAGAAGATATGTACCGGGGCTATATCCTGAAAGACTATCGCACGCTTTACGCCAACAATGCCGGTCTTACCGAAAGGCAAAATCAGATGGCAGCCTTGGGATTCAATTATCGTAAGGCGCTAACACTATTTTTCGCCAGTGTAAACGTACTTTATAACCATATCGCTTCCAATAACATCGCATCAGGGGTAATCACCAACAATCTGCAGCAACGCGTAGTGCTGCCATACCAAAACAGTACCGATTCGTGGACGGCGAACGGCACAGTCAGCAAATATTCCTTTGCATTAAAAACAACCTTCAGCGGAGGAATCCAATGGCAAAGCAATAAATCGGTACAGATCCAGAATAATACACTGTTGCCGTTCAATACCATTTCTACAACCCTTAATGCAGGCGTTGATACCAAAGTAAACGACCAGGTAAACTTTAGCTATAAAGCTATATTTACACAAACACACAGCCATTCGGTGGCAGAGGCCTCGGCCTATCACATTAACCAGTTACTTCAACAAGCTTCGGTAAATTATAACCCTGTAACCGATCTACAGTTCAAGTTATCGGGCGAACATTACTTCACCCGCCAGCAGGGCAACCCCGATCTGAAATACTTTTTTGCAGATGCTTCGGCAAAACTCAGGGTAGAGCAATGGAAAACCGACCTGGAACTCAGCGCCGCCAATTTCCTCAATGTAAAAACTTACAATACGCTTTACCTATCGGCCAATACATTGACCGCAAGCTCGTATACCCTACCGGGAAGAATTATACTGCTAAAAGTGATGTTTCATATTTGAAGGGATATTCTTGTCTCATCAGTGTAACTGTCTGGTGAAGTCAGGTCTTCTACGAGAGATCCTGATGAAATGTAATTTTATCATTAATAGAAAAAATGTCATTTCGACGAACCAAGGGTAGGGATTTGTGCGCCGGAGGTGAGGAGAAATCTTCTACACCCTACTTTTACAAGTATAGTTGTGAAGCCTGATGTAGAAGATTTCTCTTTCGCGCCACCACGCAGCCCACTCCTGCTCTATCGAAATGACATTTTCTTTTTTAAAGGCGTATACACCTGGTTGTTTTCGACGAGAAAATTGCACAATCCTTCGCTTTATCCCAAACAAAAAGCCGGTCAATAACCGGCGCCAAAACCCTGCAATAAAGCAGACATTTATTTCTCTTTGTTTGTAAGGATAACGCCTTGTTTCTGTCATTATTGCGCTTAAAAAAATATACTTTAAAAACTGCATTTTGATCCTTTTTACCTTATACTTTTGGTTATACATCTCCCTAAAACCATCAGTATGACCGCCGAAAACAAACTCAACACAGTCACAAAATCACACACTTACGTTCTCAGCTTTGAAGATATTAACCGTTCAAAGCTCTTGACCGTGGGAGGCAAAGGTGCCAATCTGGGCGAGCTTTCCCGCATCGGGGAAATACAAGTGCCCAAAGGTTTTTGCATTACTACCGAAGCCTCTAAAGAAGTAACCGAAAATAACATTGAGCTTAACGGTTTACTGGATGAACTAATGAGTTTAAAGGCAGAAGAAAGAGAAAGTATCAGCCGGATAAGCGCAAAAATCCGTGCGGCTATCGAAAATGCTTCTATTACTGAAGATATAGTCGATGAGATTACAAACCATATTACAAAGTTTGATAACAACCAGGCCTTTGCGGTACGGTCCAGCGCTACGGCCGAAGACCTTCCGACAGCTTCGTTTGCAGGCCAGCAGGATACCTATCTGAATATTATCGGTAAAAACGAAATTCTGAAGCATATCAGCAAATGCTGGGCATCATTGTTTACCGACAGGGCGGTGACCTATCGCATTCAAAACGGTTTCGACCATCGTAAGGTTTACTTAGCTGTTGTGGTTCAAGAAATGGTTTTCCCGCAGGCAGCGGGGATTTTGTTTACTGCCGATCCGGTTACCGGTAACAGAAAAACCGTATCTATCGATGCAGGTTTCGGGCTTGGCGAGGCCATGGTTTCAGGTTTGGTGAATGCTGATAATTATAAAGTACGTACCGGTAAAATTATCGACAAGAAAATTCCTGCCAAAAAAATGGCCATTTATGCCTTGAAAGATGGCGGCACAAAACAACAGCTACTTGAGCCTGAGATGCAAGGCAGGCCGGTACTCACAGACGAGCAGATTTTACAGCTTGAGCACATTGGCAGAAGGCTTGAAGAACATTTCAGTAATCCGCAGGATATTGAATGGTGTTTGGCCGGCGATGCATTTTATATTGTTCAAAGCAGGTCCATCACTACTTTATACCCGGTTCCCGAAGCAAATGACCAGGAAAATCATGTTTATATATCTGTAGGCCATCAGCAAATGATGACCGATGCCATGAAACCATTAGGACTATCTTTATGGCAGCTAACATCTGTACGGCCGATGTATAAAGCGGGCGGAAGGTTATTTGTTGACGTTGCGGACAGCCTGGCTTCTGCCGCCGGCAGGGAAGCTTTGCTGAATGCGATGGCGCAACATGACCCACTTATAAAAGATGCAATTATGAGCATCATAGACCGTGGCGATTTCATAAAATTGGTGCCAAATACACAACCTGCTCCCGGTAAAAACGCACCGGTTAACCCTGCCTTAGCTCCCCCGGCACCCATAGAAAACGACCCGGAAATTGCAGCTAACCTGATTAAGCAAAGCCTGGCATCAGTAGAAGTGTTGAAACAAAATATCCTGACAAAATCAGGAACTGATCTGTTTGATTTTATTATCGAAGATCTCCAGGGACTAAGGAGAGGTTTATTTACCCCGCAAAGCCTGGCTATGATCATGGCTGCAATCAGCGCATCATCATGGATCAATGAAAAAATGAGCGAGTGGCTGGGTGAAAAGAATGCAGCAGATATAGTTTCCCAGTCTGTATCAAACAATATCACTTCAGAAATGGGACTGGAATTGCTGAATGTTGCGGATGTGATCCGTCCGTATCCTGAAGTAATTGATTATCTGCAACACACAAAAGATGATACCTTTTTGAATGAACTGGTAAAATTTACCGGCGGCGAGGAAACCCGCGACGCTATCGTTACTTATCTTAACAAATACGGGATGCGCTGCGCCGGCGAAATAGATATTACTAAAACACGCTGGAGCGAAAAACCAATGATCCTGGTTCCAATGCTTCTCAATAATATCAAAAATTTTGCCCCCGGTGAAGCTGCCCGAAAATTTGAGAATGGATTGCAGGAAGCTTTGAAAAAAGAACAGGAACTGCTGGATAAATTGAAGCAATTACCCGATGGAGAACCAAAGGCCGGAGAAACGAAACAAAAGATAGGCCTGCTCCGCAATTTTGCCGGGTATCGTGAATATCCTAAATATGGCATTGTTAGCCGCAGCTTTGTTTATAAACAGGCACTGCTAAAGGAAGCCGAAAAGCTGGTACATGCCGGCCTGATCCATGAAAAAGAGGATATCTATTATCTCCAATTTGATGAGCTGCGCGAAGTAGTACGCACAGGTGAGCTGGATTACCAGATTATCAACCGACGAAAAGATGAGCATAAATTACATGAAAAACTAAACCCGCCTCGTGTTATCACTTCCGACGGCGAAATTATCGTGGGCAGGTATCAACGGGAGGCTCGTCCTGCAGACGCTATCATAGGTCTGCCCGTATCTGCCGGAATCATTGAGGGCCGGGCGCGCGTGATCCTAAACATGGAAGATGCAGACCTGGGAGATGAAGATATTTTAATCACAAGATTTACCGACCCCAGCTGGACACCATTATTTGTATCTATAAAAGGACTGGTAACCGAAGTCGGCGGACTGATGACCCACGGCGCAGTTATAGCACGTGAATATGGCTTGCCGGCCATTGTCGGGGTGGAAAACGCTGTAAACCTGATCAGGGATGGGCAACGGATCAGGGTAAACGGCACGGATGGGTATGTAGAGATCTTGTAGCTTAATACTTATTGGAATTGTACCGGAAAATGAATACTTTTAATAATACACCAACCATAAACCCAACCACACATGTTTGCTCACTTTAAAGAACGCATCAGCTTAGGTTCTCTTGAGATCAATTTTTTGTTTGATGGCGATGATACAGATGGCACGCTTGTACAATTTGAGCTCGTAGTTCCGCCCGGAGCGAAAGTACCGGCGCCTCATTTTCATGTTGATGTAGACGAAACGCTGTATATATTGGAAGGGACGCTTACACAATTGATAGGCACAGAAATGCGGGAGCTACAACCGGGCGATCATTGCTTTATAAAAAGGGGAACTATTCATGGTTTCAACAACCTGCACGATAAAACAGCAAGGGCACTCTGCACGCTTTCTCCGGCATCTATAGGCCCGGCATATTTCCGCGAAATTGCAGCGGTGATCAATCCTGGTGGTCCACCGGATATGCAAAAGATCCTAACCATCATGAAAGGTCACGGGCTTGAACTGGTGAAACCCGCATAGGCCGCTACCCAAATCACGATTTAAAATCGGCAGATATAGTAACCGGCTTCCATTGTTCCAGCTCGGCAGCCATTATGCCAAGCTTTTCAGAAGCCCGTTTATAGGCATCCTCTCCCAAATAAAGATGGAGCGGTGGTTCTGTCATTTCTGTAAGGCCGATCATGATCTCCGATGCCTTTTCAGGATCGCCGGGTTGTTTGCCATCGGCGGCGAGGTAACGCTGCTGGGCATTTTTAACTGCATGATACCCTCCAATATGGCTTTCGGTAAAAGCCAATGAGCCCGCAGTAAGAAATCCCGTACGGAAACCTGATGGTTCAACCACCGTTACTTTGATACCAAACTCTTTAAGATCAAGTGCCAGCACTTCCGAAAATGCGGCAATGGCGGCCTTAGTAGCCGAATAAACCGACCAGCCCGGTGCGCCAACAAAACCCGCTACCGAACCTATATTGATAATATATCCAGAACCTTGACTACGCATAACAGGCAGCACAGCCTTGGTTACATCAATCGTGGCCAACACGTTAACACTGAAAATATCATGGATCTTTTGCCGTTCGGTTTCTTCAATCGTACCGGCCATACCATAACCGGCGTTGTTAACCAATACATCAATTTGTCCAAAAGCGTTGAGTGTTTCACGGATGGATTCTTCTATACAATCCGGGTTGCTCAAATCAACAGCCAAAGGCAAAAACCTGTCTGTATCAATGATCCCTACTGCTTGTTTCAGGGATTGCGCGTTACGTGACGTTGCAACTACGCGATAGCCTTTTTCTAATAGCTTTTTTACAAGGGTAAGTCCCAATCCCTGGGAGGCCCCGGTTACATACCATACTTTTGCTGAGTTCATGGTTTGATTTTTTTAAGCATGAGTCATCCGGCCTGCATTTCAGCAGCCTGCAAACCCATACTGGTATTACTTATAAACTTGTTTTTACGCCTGGTTTAAGGATCTTAAGCTGTCCGCCAATCCCCAGCGCATCAAATGATTGTTGTAGCATCTCCCCTGTTTCGGTATAATGCGACCAGCCTTCAAAATGTACTGGTATGATCACAGCATCAGGAAAAGCAAAGGCAGTATCTATAGCGTCATTAGTACCCATAGTTACATTAAACGGGCCGCGGGGTTTGGCTGCACCGGCAAATATGAATACATATTTCGGTTTAAATTTTTCTGCAACCTCTTTCACCCCGTCATAAAACACAGTGTCGCCGGTAAAATAAATTTGAAGCCCTTCCACAGTTACAATAAAGCCGGTTACATCGCCGGTAAGTTTTTCGCTGCCTGCAGGGCCATGCCTTGCAGGTGTACCGGTTACCACTACTTCATCATTTAACTGGATACTTTCCCAGGGTGAAAGGCCTATGGTGTTGCCGCCTAATCTTTCGGCTCCTATTTTAGTTGTTAATGTTTTATCAACCTGTTTCAGCAACTCCCGCCCTGCATTATCGAGGTTATCGCCATGCTGGTCATGGCTTAGCAAAACCACATCTATTTTACCAATCTCGGTAGTAGCCGGGCCTTCGGTTTTATGGTAGGCGGGCTTATCATTGATCATGAATTGCTCACCGGCCGGGTCAAGTGTTGGGTCGGTCATAAGCCTTAAACCGCCGATCTCTAAAATAACGGTCGGGCCGCCCAGGTAGGTTACATTAACTTCATTTTTCATGGGTTCATAATTTTGGTAGTATCTTCAATTATGGATTGCATCAGGTCGGCAGCCTTTTTATGTTTCAATATCGGTGCTATCTGCCCACCCCAGAATAAAATCATATCCCATTTTTGCTGTTCAAGTGCGGCTTTTCTTAATGGGGCCGTAAAGGTTGTTTGTAATGGGAATGGTAAAAAACCCGCTTCTTTACCGATCAAATCTTTGGCTACCCGGCTGGTAATACCACGGCCAAGCCTGCCGGTAAACGCGCGGGATAAGGTGGTATACTTAGCCGCATCCGAAAAAAGCATTTGCCTGTGGATTGGGAGCGCGCCCGATTCGTCACAGGCTAAAAATGCAGTGCCTATTTGCGCTGCATCAGCGCCCAGCATTAAGGCTGCTGCTACTCCCCTGCCACTGGCAATGCCGCCTGCAGCAATAACCGGAGTTTTAATTTTGTCTTTGATCAGCTGCAGCAATACAAAAGTGCCGGTAGTTGATGCTTCTGCCGGGGCAAGAAACGATGGCCTGTGGCCACCGGCTTCAAAGCCCGATGCGATGATCATATCTACGCCGGTAGCTTCTAAAGCAATGGCCTCATCCAGTGTAGTAGCCGCACCAACGGTGACAATGCCCAACCTGCGACATTGCTCCATGATGTCGGCGGATAATGTACCAAACATAAAACTGAAAACTTTTGGGCGCAGGTCAAGAATAGCTTGCAACTGATTTTCAAACCGCAGCTTAAAAGGCGCCGGTTTTGGCGGTACCTGGATTCCGGCCTCATCAAAGTATGGCTTAAACAGTTGCGATGCATGTTCATACTGTTCATCAGTGGCTTCGCCGTTGGGCGCATCGGTTTCCGAAACCCATAGGTTGATATTATACGGCTTGTTGGTTGCCGCCCTGATCTGTTTATCAACCTCAACAATTTCAGGCGCGCTGAGGGTATACGCCCCATAACCACCCAAACCGCCGGCATTTGATACCGCGGCCACCAATTCGGCCGACGATAGATTGCCGCCAAAAGGCCCCTGCATAATCGGATAATCTATGCCCAGTATCTCTGTTGCTTTTGTGTTATACCACATGATTTTATTATTATTTGCTTGTATCGCTGATCATTTTATTTACGATGAGCCACTTACCGTCAATTTTATGAAACGATAAAAACTCATAGTAGTTAAAATCATACATTTTCACCGTTACTTCGGCAACGGCAATTGAGTTTACTGTTTTAACAAAAATAATCTTCCCTTCAAATGGTTTACCCGAATCTTTAGGACTTTGCCTGTTTTTTACACCGTCCAGATAAACATCTAATGTTTTTGCATAGGGTTGCCCTTTCACATCGCCAAAAAGCAGGGTGCCGGTATTCATCACCTGTTTTAACAAATCCACATCACCTTCATAAATCCCTTTGAAGTAGTAAGTTTCAAGCGCCTGTTCAATGGCTGCTTTGTCTTGATTGTTAGTTTCCATTTTGCTTTTGCTTTGTGCCTTTATGCCCTGCAATGTGCAGAGCATAAAAGCTGTTAATAAAAGGGTTTTCATTTTAATTTAAGTTACGGCCTGCAGCGGTGCCACCGTCAACATTGATGATGGCGCCGGTAATAAAATTGCTTTTGGCAACAGAGTAAGCCATTTGTGCAATATCTTCAACTTCACCAACACGGTTTAGCAAGTGTAAGCCTGCAGTTTGATCGGCATTGTCGCCGTGCATTGGCGTACGGATAGTACCCGGTGCTATGGTATTTACCCTGATGTTATCTTTACCAAACTCGCCGGCCAGTTGTATGGTAAGCGCATGTACCGCTCCTTTTGAAGCCATTTGTGCGGTAATAGGAACCCCGCTAAGCGCATGGTTAACCAGTGGGGTACCTATATTGATCACCACACCATCATGCTGTTTAATCATTTGAGGGATTACGGCCTGGGTAGTAAAGTAAGTACCCTTAAGGTTGGTATCTAAAAAACGATCGAGGTATGCCTCATCAACCTCAAGGAACGGCCTTGTTTCGAAAATCCCGGCATTATTGATCAATACATCAACGCCGCCAAATTTATCAATAGCTGTTTGGGTCAGCTTTTCGCCTGTTGCTTTATCACTTACACTACCTGCAACCATGGCCAGGTTTTCGCCTGCGCCAAGTTCCTGGTAAACAGCTTCCAGTTTATCGGCAGTTGTTGAATTGATTACTACGTTATCGCCCATTTCTAAAAAATGACGGGCTATTTCTTTACCGATACCGGATGATGCCCCGGTAACGATTATTGTTTGTTTTTTCATTGTTTTACTTCTTATCGGCAGTGATGCCTTTTTCTCTTAATGCTGATACCTGCTCGCCGGCATATCCCCAATCATCCAGTTCAACTTCGCTGATCACCACGTGGGTTAAATGCGGATCTTTGTTCAGGGTATTGACAATCAAATCGGTTACGCCCTTTATCAGGGTTTGTTTCTGCTCGCGGGTAACACCTTCGCGGGTCAGTTCAATTTTTACGTATGGCATGGCTTTGGTTTTTAAGCAAAAGCTGTTTGTTAAACAGCTTTTGCGGTTATGTTTACATTAAGGTCAAAATCGTTGTAGATCAGGGTATCGCCCAGGTCTTTAAAAAAGTTTCCGGAACGGAACCTCATGCCGTATTTAGTACGGTCAACCACAACTTTACCGGTTGCGCTAACGGTATCAGCGGCGGTAGTAACCTGTGCGTCAAAACTTACAGAATGAGAAATTCCTTTTATAGTCAGATCTCCGGTGATACCATAAGTATCGTTGCCCACTTTGTTGATAGCGGTAACCACAAATTGGGCTTCGGGATAGTTTTCAGAATTAAAAAAGTCGTCAGAAGCGAGGTGACCTGCAAACTGGGCATTGGTAGCCGGGTCAGTTATGTCAAGTATTTTAATAGAAGTGGTGTCGATAGCGAATTTACCGCCTGTTAGCTGCCCATCTGCAAAAGTTAAAGAACCTTCTTTTATAGCGATGGTACCATTGTGTGCGCCTGTAACCTTACGACCAATCCAGTCGATATTACTTTTTGCGCTGATGATTTCAAATTTTTGAGTTTCCATTTTGTTATGTCTTTAATGACAATACAAAGTTGCGTACTAACCGCCCGGAAACTGTGTGACCTACATCACAATCGAAACACCGTCCTGTTTATGTGATGTACGTCACATTTTAAGAATGGTATAAGCGGCTCAATGTCTCCCTTGAAACACCTAAATACGAGGCGATTAACTGTTTTGGAACTATATTATACAGTGTTGGATATTGCGCCAATAACTCTTCATAACGATGTTTGGCATCATTATTCATGAATGATAGCAGCCTTTTTTGTGTAGCCACATAGCCTTTATTGGTACGCCAGCGAAAGAAGTGTTCGCCCTCATGAATTTCTTTGCAAAGTTTTTCACGGTCCTGGCTGGTGAGGCAAAGTACTTCGGCATCTGTAATACAATCAACATTAACTGTGGCGCGGTCGCCGCTATAAAGCGCATTGTAATCCGAAGCCCACCAGGTAGGCATGGCAAACTGCAGGATGAACATTTTCATGTCATCATTGATAAAAAACGATTTCAAATAGCCCGAAAGTACAAAATACTCACAGTCTACTTTATCGCCTTCGCCTATTATAGTTTGCCCTTTTTTAAATTTTTTGTAGGTAAAATGCGAAAAGAAATAATCGAACTGATCGTCGGTTAATGTAATGGTTTTACTTACGTGTTCTTTTAAAATCTCTTTCGGCTGCATGATATAATAAAATAACTACAAAAAACTTTATCTGGATAAGGAAGTCAACATTTAACTTTCTCGTTTATACGGTTTCCGCGTATTTTAGTTTCGCAATTCAAGAAAATAGCAGGTTCAATTGGCGAGTATAAAATTAACTCAAATACGGGCTAATGCAACCATCCGGGAGATAAAAAAGTTACTTTTACCATAGCATGAAAAAACTGACCGATATTTTGCTGCTTGGCGATGAACGCCTGTACCAGGTTTGCGATCCAGTGTTACAGTATGAGCTGCCACTGCTAAGCGGCTGGATTGCCGACATGCACAATGTAATGCAGGAAATAAGGCAGAAATACAACTTTGGCCGGGCAATAGCAGCTCCGCAGTTGGGTATCATGAAGCGGCTTGTTTATATGAATATTGATAAGCCGGTAGTTTTTATTAATCCTGAAATACAGGATGCCAGCGACGAACTTTTTGAGCCTTGGGACGATTGCATGAGCTTTCCTAACCTGCTGGTAAAAGTTAAAAGACATAAAACCATAACGGTAAATTATCTGGACGAAAACTGGCAGCAGCAACAATGGGCAATGACCGATGCCCTCTCCGAACTGATGCAGCATGAGCACGACCATTTAAATGGCATTTTATGTACCATGCGCGCCATCGACAATATGTCGTTTAAATGGCGGCCTTAACTGTTGATGTATTCATCTTATTTTTCTGCTTATGAAGCAATTTATAACACACATTACATTGGTGGTTAATGACTATGACGAAGCAATTCAATTCTATACAGAAAAATTGAATTTCGACCTGGTAGAAGACACATGGATCAAGGAAAATAAAAGATGGGTTTTGGTAAGGCCGAAAGGTGCATCAGAGTGCTGTTTATTGCTGGCAAAGGCTGTGGGCGAAGAACAACAAAGCAGGATAGGACAACAAACAGGTGGCCGCGTGTTTCTTTTTTTAAGAACCGACGATTTTTGGCGCGACTACCATGCAATGCAAGATAAGAATATCCATTTCGTACGTGAATCCCGGGTTGAACCATACGGCACGGTTGCCGTTTTTAAAGATCCCTTTGGTAATTTGTGGGACTTGCTGGGTTGAAGAACTATCTAAATAAAAATTAAAACACCTGTAACGTATAGGGGTAAAGAGTGGTCATAGTTGTATCACGATTAAAACCCCATTTATGAAAAATTATATTTTACTTCTTCTGCTTGCCGGGCAAACCGCTGTGGCGGCAGCGCAAGATGGCGACAGCCGTTCATTATACCTTACTAAATCCTTAGCCAACGATGCCATTACCAGCGCTGTAGTACGTACTTCGGCCGGAGGTATTGTGGTTAGCGGGCAAGCCGGACAGGCCCCTCGGGTTGAAGTTTACATTAAAGGCAATAACGGTAGTGAACTCTCAAAAGAAGAGATCAAAAAACGCCTTGATAAAGATTACACGCTCGATATATCTGTTAGCGGGCATGAAGTTAAGGCCGTTGCCAAAAGTAAACGCCAGAGTTTTTTTAACTGGAGAAGCTCGCTAAGCATTTCGTTCCGCATTTATGTACCGCAACAATGCTCAACCGACCTGGAAACCAGCGGCGGCGGTATTGCTCTTGATAACTTAAAAGGCAACGAAAAGTTCAGCACCAGCGGAGGAGGCTTGCAAATTGACAGGCTTTATGGCACTATCCGCGGCAATACTTCGGGCGGCGGCATTCATGTTTCCAATTCGGGCGATGATATCTCGCTTGAAACCAGTGGCGGCGGTATCGAAGCAAAAAACTGCAATGGCAAGATCAGGCTTGAAACCAGCGGTGGCGGTATTACTCTTGAAAACCTAAAAGGCACAATCAACGCCGAAACCAGCGGTGGTGGTGTTAACGGCAATAATATCAGCGGCGAGCTGATTACCAGTACATCAGGCGGCAGTATTGACCTAAAACGTATGGCAGGGAGCGTGAGCGCCGAAACCAGCGGCGGGGGCTTATACGCCCAAATGCTTAAAGTTGGCAAATACCTTAAACTGGAATCAAGCGCAGGCAATGTTGATATCGAACTTCCGCAGAACCAGGGCTATGACCTCGACCTGCGTGGTGAAGGCGTATCACCATCATCGGTTGCCAAATTTAACGGGCAGTGGGAAAAGGAACGGGTTAACGGCAAATACAATGGCGGCGGTATTCCGGTTAAAGCTGAAGCATCTGGCGGAAGCGTTAATATTAAATTCAGGTAAAACCATTTTGGCCTCTGTACGGCATAAAAGCTCGGGTTACGTAACCCGAGCTTTTTGTTTTCGGTTAAGGTTTCTATCCAGGGAATTAACATCACAGTTAACTTAAAAAAGTGAGGGAACAGTGCGATTCCCTCTCGAGATTATCGTGTGGACACATCTTTAAAGAAATGTCATAGATAGAGCTGCGATGGACTGGGCGTAGAAGATTTCTCCTCACCTCTGGCACACAAATCCCACCTTTGGCTCGTCGAAATGACATTTTTTTCTATCAATGATAAGATTAAAAAGATGTGTCCACACGATAATCTCAAGATGGAACTTGAAAACTCTTTGTTCATTTAGTTCTTTTTCCGGCCAGAGCCACCAATCCCAATACCGGCCCTATCGCCAGCATCATATAAACGTACCTGGAGTTTTCAACTGTCCGTAAAGCGGTGATGAGTTGAATACTTACAATGGTAATGGCAAAGCCAATGCAATTAACGATAGTGAGCGCAGTACCTTTTAATTGCTGATCGGCATTTTGTGCAACCAGGGTTGAAAACAATGGCGAATCGGCAATAACAGCAATACTCCAAACCAATAAAAACGCAATTAACATCCACGCCGAACCGGCAAACAAAAACAGCGGCGATACTAAACAGCAGATACATGAAATTGCCAATGCTGACACTGCCAAATTTTTCACCCCCTTATATTGAGACAGGACACCGCTACCGGCACAGGCCAATGCCCCAACGCCAATAATAAGGAAGGATAATAGTGGCACATTTAAATCAGCTTCAGTATACCGGGTATTATAGGCGCTTAATATAACCGGCACAAAAGCCCAAAAAGCATAAAGTTCCCACATGTGCCCGAAGTAACCAAAAGCCGCTGCCCTGAATTGTTTGTTACCGAAACTTTTAACAAACGCCGCCGGATTCAGCGCTGATCCCTGTTTTCTCCCTGCGCCATCGGGCACAAGCAATACCATGGCGCATCCGCCCAAAGCAGCTAATACCGAAGTTGACAATATAACGTAACGCCAGGGCAATGCCGACATTAAACTTTTAAGCAGATGCGGAAATGATGTGCCTAACACCAAAGCGCCAACCAAAAAACCCAACGCTTTTCCTAATCCCTGCGGATAATGATCGGAGGCTATTTTCATGCCTACCGGGTAGATCCCTGCGAGGAAAAAACCTGTGGAATATCTTAATATCAGTATGGTAGTGGCGTCCGTACCCGGTAAGCACGCCAACCCGTTGATAAAAGCGGCAATAAGTGCACAAATAAAAAACACACGTGCCGGCGAAAGTCTGTCGGCAATACTCAGGATAGCAAAAACAAGGGTTCCGGTAATAAAACCAAGTTGAACTGCACTTGTCAGGTAAGCCAGATAAGATGGTTCAAGCTGCAATTGTTTAGCAATGTCGCCCATAACCGCGTTGCCCGCAAACCATAACGAAGTACAAAAAAACTGGGAAAGTACAATTACGGGGAGGATACGTTTCATTGGTTTTGCCAAATGATGAGCTGAAATTAAAGAAGCACAATGATAATTATAAACTGTGCCTTTTGAACAATGATGGCTACTTTTATCTGGGGAACTCCTATTTAAACCAATGATAGACACGAGGCTCCTACGGAGCCTATAGTTGCTTTAGAACAATTTTCTACAAACACGATACTCCTCCGAAGTAATAAAGCCTAAATTCTTTTTCAAACTCCGTAGGAGTATCGTGTTTGTAGACAGGCAAAATCAAAATGCGCGGGCTCTGTAGGTGCCTCGTGTTTTAAAGTGATACCATTCCTGCTTCTATTTCCTCTGTGTTGTCTTTATAAAAATATGTATCTTGAGTTTCAAAACTAAACCTAATCCCATCACCACTACCAATGGACAAGCAACAAATTACCGACCAAATAAAATGGATGATTGCCGACGGCAATACCGACCATGAAATTGAGGCTTTGTTGGTTGGAGAAGGGGTTACACGTACCGAAGCAAAGCGTACTATTGCTATAATTAAACATGAATTGCATCCGGATGAATATCCTGAATTTATTGAGCCCGATAAGCGTCGAAATTATCGGTGGCCTGCTTTGTTAACCATCGCAGTTATCCTAATCTTAGGGGTTTTATATTACTGGCATCGTCCGAAATTAAACACAGCCGAAAGAGAGATAACTCCGGCGGATATGATGCGGCTCATCAAAGCAGGTCCAGGCGTTTACACTACCGAACTCAATAAGATCAACAGCGGCTGGGCATTCGATCAGGATAAAAACAGATGGGAGAATAAAAAACGAAAAACAGCCCTCGCTATCAGGATGGAACAAGTATTGTATATGTGCCCGGCATTGCATGATCACTCATTCCAGGATTATCTTGAAAATCATGACTTCATAGATATAATTTATACAAAACACGGAAGCAAGATTTACCAAAACAATGAATTCATGTTCACTATCCAAACCAATGAACATTATACCATGATTTCGCTGGCCTTACGGTAAATTGTTCAAAATATATTCATCCCCTTTCCATTGATTGTAAAAAGCATAAAAATTTGCTTTGCATTTTCTTCTATTGCCTAACAACAAGCTTTTTACAAAACACTAAAATTTATAGCCCCTTAACCCTTTATTAACAGTGCCAATTTGTTTATGGCAAGCAAACAACTGAAAATCAGCTTAAAGTAGCTTGTTTTAAAAAAGCAATACCAATTTTAATTAATAGATAAGTTAACTCCTTATTCATTTCCTGATAATAAAACAACCGTTGCTTTGCAGCAATTTATCGCCTGCTAATTCCCAACTTCGGCAGCTATTTAAAAGAGGTTATCATTAATTAAAAACTATGGAAAAAAACTACAGATCTATTTTTAGATTATGGCACAGATCGGGTAAATCGATTTGCCTTTTTATGCTGATGCTTTTAGCCTCATCAATGGCTTTTGCACAGCAACGTACCATCAGGGGTACCGTTACCGACGAAACCAACTTACCGTTACCCGGGGTAGTAGTAACGGTTAAAAGTACAGGTAAAGCAACCTCAACATCAGCTAACGGTATTTACCAGGTTATGGTAAGCGGACCGGATGATGTGATCAAATTCACTTTCTTAGGCTCGTTACCAAAAGAAGTTACCATTGGCGACAAAAAAGTGGTTAACGTAACCATGGTAACTGACACCAAACAACTTAAAGATGTTGTAGTTATCGGTTATGGTACTGCAAGCCGTAAGGATGTAACCGGTGCTATCACTTCGGTTAAGGCCGAAGATTTTAATGCTGGTGTATTGACTACTCCTGCCGAATTATTGCAAGGTAAAGTTGCCGGTTTAAACATCACCAAAAGCGGCGACCCCAACAAACAACCGGCCACTATCTTAAGGGGGCCATCAACATTGCGTGAAGGCGCTGCACAGCAACCGTTTTATGTAATTGACGGTGTACCGGGCGCTTCTATCGACCTTTTGGCCCCCGCCGATATCGAAAGTATCGACGTATTAAAAGACGCGTCTTCTACAGCTATCTACGGTTCACGTGCGGCCAACGGTGTAATCATCGTTACTACACGCAGGGCTAAAGCCGGCCAAACCCGCTTAACTTACAGTGCTTACGGAGCAGTTGAAAACGTATCAAAAAACATCGACGTACTTACCGGCGATGAGCTTCGTAAATATTTAACCGACAATGGAGTACCTAAATTGAGCACCGCAGATGATGACGGCTCAAATACCAACTGGCAAAAGCTGGCCGAAAGAACAGGTTATTCACAAAACCATAACCTTTCATATGGTGGCGCAGGTACAAATTCGGAGTATGGCGCGAGCGTAAACTACATGAAAAACAATGGTATCCTCAGAAATACCAGCCTTGAGCGCACTATTTACAAAGGCTATATTAACCAGCGCTTTTTTAACGATCGTTTAAAACTGGGTATCACCCTTACTAACAGTGCTACCAAAAACAACGATATTTTCCAAAGCCAGGTTCTATCGGGTATTTTATTTTATCTGCCAACGGTTAGCCCTTATAATGCCGATGGTACTTATAAAGAAAACTATACCCGTACAGGCAGCGGTCCGTTAAACCCGCTATCGTTGATTAACAACAACTTTACCAGGACGGAGAACAATAAAACCCTTATCAATGGTTTTGCTTCGGTTGACATCTTAAACGGTTTAAAATTTACCGTATCCGGATCGACCCAAAAGGAGCAGAACAATGTTAACACCTACTCTACCAGCCAATCGGGTATTTATGTAAATGCAGGAGGTGTAGCTGTACGTAGTGCTTATACCAATACCAGCAACGTTTTAGAGGCTTATTTTAACTATGACCGTGTGTTTGGTAAACACTCGCTAAAATTATTAGGTGGTTACTCTTATCAGCAAGACCGTAACAATGACGGCTTTGGTGTGCAAACACAAGGATTTTCAAATGATGCCTTAACATACAACTATCTGGCATTATCAAATCCAACGCAGCTTTCACAAATTGTGTTCAACCCTAACTATATTTCTACGTTGAGGTTTGTATCGTTCTATGCCCGTGGCCAGTACGAGTTTTCAAATAAATATCTTTTACAGGCTTCATTAAGGGAAGACGGATCATCGGCATTTGGTATTAACCAGCGTCATGGTTATTTCCCTGCTGCTTCTGCAGGCTGGAAAATCATCAACGAAGATTTCATGAAATCAGTTCCGGTGATCAGCGATTTGAAATTAAGGGCCGGTTACGGTGTATCCGGTAACAGCTTGGGTTTCGACGCCTTTACCGCGCGTTTAATTTACGGTGTGCCTCCGGGTGGTGGTAAATTTTTGAGCAATGGTAACATTGTTAACCCAATTGGCCCGGTGCGTAACGATAACCCGGACCTGAAATGGGAAAGTACTGCTACCACCAACATCGGTTTGGATTTCGGTTTGTTCAACAACCGTTTAACCGGTTCGGTAGATTATTATATCAAGAAAACATCCGACCTGATCTATACCTACCCGGTATCAACCACACTTTACTTCTATCCGTTTTACACTGCTAACGTAGGTAAAATCAAAAACAGCGGTATCGAGGTTGTTTTAAATGCCGTACCTGTAAAATCACAGGCTTTTACCTGGCGCACCTCTTTCAACGTTTCGCATAACAAAAACGTTGTTCAAAGCTTATCAAACAGCCAGTTCGGCCTTAACTTTATTCAAACTGCCCAGTTAGGCGGTAAAGGCCAATCGGGAAACTACAGCCAGATCATACAGCCTGGCTATGCCATCGGAACGTTTGACCTGTGGCATTATCTTGGTAAAAACGCTAACGGCGTAAGTACCTATCAAAAAGCCGATGGCTCAACTACTGCTACACAACCGCTTACTACCGATCAGTTTATTAAATATGATGCCCAGCCTAAGTTGGTTTACGGATGGAGCAACAGTTTCTTCTATAAAGGCTTCGACTTAAACTTCCTGGTGCGTGGTGTTTATGGCAACAAGATCCTGAATGCAACCCTCGCTGCATTGAACAACCCTGCCGATTCAAAACTGCAGAACATCCCGAGGTTTACCTTAGGCGAATCATTTAAGGATATCAACGCCTACCTGATCTCTGACCGTTTCCTTGAAAGCGGCTCATACCTGCGTTTGGATAACGCCACTTTAGGTTATACCATTAAACCGCATATCCAGGCTATTAAAAGCCTGCGTTTCTATGCTTCGGGCAATAACATTTTCATCATCACCAAATACCGTGGTGTTGATCCTGAAGTTAACATAGGCGGCTTAACCCCGGGTATCGATAATCGCGATTTCTATCCTAAAACACGCACGTTCAGCTTAGGTATAACTGCACAATTCTAATAAACCCAGAAAGACAAAAGATGAAAAAGATATTTTTAGCATGTGCCGCTTTCGCTACCATGATTGGCACATATTCATGTACAAAATTAGATGTACCTGTTGAATCACAATACGTAAAATCCAACTTCCCGACTACCGATGCCGACTACACCGCATTGTTGGGTACTATTTATTCAAACCTTTCGTCAAGCTACGCAGTGCCTTACTGGCGTATGCAGGATATGTCGACAGATGAGGCTATCCTACCTGCCCGCGACGGTAACTTTGACGACGGAGGTCAATACCGCCAGTTACACTACCACACCTGGACCTTTGACCACCCGAACGTTATCGGGGTATGGCAATGGGGTTTCGGTGGTATCAATACCTGTAACCGTATTATTACTGTTATCAATGCGTCCTCGTCAACAGCGGCGAAAAAAGCGTCGTCAATTGCCGAGGTTAAAGCAATGCGCGCCTTATACCTTTACTTCATGATGGACCTGTATGGCAACGTTCCTATCATCACCGACTTCCCGGTGACTACGCAACCTACCAATCAGCCACGCGCTAAAGTGTATGAGTTTATTGAAAGCGAACTTAAAAGTGTTTTACCGTTATTACCTGCCAAAAGCAGCAATGCCGCAACTAACGTAGGCCAATACGGCCGCCCGACAAAAGGAATGGTGTTTGCCCTGCTTGCAAAAATGTACCTAAACTCGGGTGTATACACCGGCACCACCCGTTACCAGGAAACCGTTGCCATGTGCGATAGCGTGCAATCCAATACCAACTACTTCCTGGATGCAAAATACCGCGACATATTTTTGCCAACCAACGGTCCGCAGGTTAATGAAACCATTTTCGCAGTTCCTTATGACCAGCAAATCCCGGGCAACCAGTTTACCCGTTTCGGCTTCTTCTATTACCTGGCCCAGGCGTACGGCTTTAACGTTGGTTTAAGTATTGCCATGAGCACTACGCCTGAGTTTTATAACCGCTTTAACATCCCGGGCGACGACCGTACCAAAACCTGGCTGGCCGGTCCGCAATATTACCCTGATGGCAATGGTGGTTTCACTAACCAGCCGGTTTACTATCCGGCCCCGAATGCTACCAAGCAAATTAACATTATCCCAACCTTAACACTCACCGGTTTAAAACCGATGGACTTGGGTAATGATGTGACTACTTCGCAGTCTGAAGGTGTACGTTCCATCAAATATTATCCTGATGTTAACATCATCCAGGCAACCCGCTTAAACAGTAACGACGTTCCGGTATTCCGTTTAGCCGATATTTACCTGATGAAAGCCGAAGCTATTTTACGCGGCGCAGCACCAACCACTATAAACGGCGACGCGCAAACTCCACTTACATTAGTAAATAAGCTACGTACCCGTGCGCACGCGGAGCTTGCCACATCAATTGATTTGGATGCTTTGCTGGATGAGCGCGCACGTGAGCTTTCATGGGAAGCATGGCGCCGTAATGACCTGATCCGTTATGGTTTATTCGAGAAGGAATACCCGCTACCGGTAATGGGCGGCAAAACCGATGATCTGAAAATGAACACCGATCCAACCCGCAGGTTATATCCAATTCCGTCTACCGAATTAAAAACCAACCCTAACCTGAAACAAAACCCGGGTTATTAATCAATAACTTTTTTACAAAGCGCAAAAGGCGGGCCTTTTGCGCTTTGTTTATTAAACCAATAATATATTTACCAAATGAAACTTACAGGCGGATTAATTGCTGGCATTGTTCTTTCAGCATCAGCATTATTGAGCAATCCCGGCGACCAGAAAATGAACCATTTTCAGGTAATAGGCTCGCACAATAGCTATAAACAGGCCATCAACCCAAAGCTGTTCCGTTTTTTGCAACAGCGCGATTCGGTTGGCATGAGTAAGATTGATTATGAGCACATCAGTCTCACCGACCAGCTTAATTTAGGCTTAAACGCTTTGGAAATTGACGTTTATGCCGATACCAAAGGTGGCAAATATGCCCATCCTAAAGGGCTGGATTGGGTACCGGGTCAGCCGGCTTTTGATACTCAGGGTGTAATGAAGGAGCCGGGCTTTAAAGTATTCCACATAGAGGATATTGATTTCCGCAGCAATTGCGCCACTTTTAAGCTTTGCCTGCAGGAGCTGAAGAAATGGAGTGATGAACACCCGGATCATAACCCCATATACATTACCATGAACGCCAAAGATGAGGCTTCGGATAAACCAGGATTCACTGTTCCGGAAAAATTTACAGCTAAAACCTTTGCCGATCTGGATAAAGCGATATTGGATAACCTTGGCAAACAATATTTAATTACACCAGATGATGTACGCGGTACATACAAAACCCTTGAGGCAGCGGTACTGCGTAACAACTGGCCAACTTTGAAAGCAGCTAAAGGTAAGTTCATCTTTATTCTTGATGAGAAAGGTGAAAAAAGGGCTGCCTATATCGCGGGGCATCCATCGTTGAAAGGCCGCGTATTATTTGCCGATGCACAACCCGGCACACCTGAAGCAGCCATCCACATCATGAACGATGCTAAAAAGGATCTGGCAGAAATTCAGAAACTGGTTAAGAAAGGTTACATCATCCGTACCCGCGCCGATTCGGATACCCAGGAAGCCCGTGCCAACGACATGAGTTCTTTTGAAGCAGCGCAAAAATCAGGCGCGCAAATCATCAGTACCGATTATTATAAAAAGAGTACCCATTTTAGCTCAGATTATGTGATCAGCTTTAACGGAGGCACTTATTTCAAAGAAAATCCGCTGTTTAAAACAACAGCCTCAGCTTCGGTAGGTAAGTAAGTCATGCATTTATACACGAATCAAACAGGCCCGGCTTCAAAACCCGGGCCTGTTTGATTTTATACAGTCATGGTGCTGGTAGTGGGATCAATAATGGCTTTAACTTCGGCAATGCTGGTTACCGGGAAGCCACCTTTCAAAGCATGCTCGCGCACAACATCTTCGCTTTCGGCAATGTGGATGCAGTAAATCTTATCGGCAGTAACAAACGACTGGATCCAGTGATAGGGCTTACCCAATTCATTCACAACCGAACACGATGCCTGTGAAATTGCCTGTAATTCTTCGGGCGACAAGTTACCGGCCCCCGGTAACTCCCGTTCAATAACAAATTTTTTCATAAAACATGATTTAATAGTTAAATATTACTTTCAACAGCAACGTTAAATCAAACAGGTGAAATTTGATAGATGGGGAACGGTAAACGACGCTAAGCAAGTCGCAATGGTTTATAAACCAAAGCTATACAATAAATAAACAATAATCCAACTTCCGAATATTTATTTTCATTAACGCAGGTTTCCGAAAACAAAAACCCCATGCAGCATTACACGGGGTTTATACCTAATTACGTATTACTTTCTTAAAATTTAGCCTTATTGCCATTGCGTACAGCCATTTTAAGCCTGCGCCGCTTAAGCGAGATTTGGGTGTTCACCTGCCTGTTTTCCTCAACATGCCGGTAATAGGTATTTAAGATCTCTTTATAGGAGATCTTTCCGCCGATGGCATTTCCGGCGTCGATAACAGGCAACACTTCTACCGACTCTTCGGCCATGATCTCCATCACACGTTTCAACGGATCATTGCCCTTTACAGCTTGTTTACTTGCCCGGGTGATATTACCAATAGCGAGCTCTGCAGATGTACTGTGATTATAAATATCAGCCCTGTTAACCATACCCGCGTATGAGCCATCATTATTAGTAACAATAAAAAAGTTTTGAATAGTGCCATTTCCACCAAGCAGGGCTCTTGTTTCGGCTATAGTGCTCTTGCTGTTTAATGTTATACCTACTTCATTGTTAACATCAGCCACAGTTAATACCTGCAACAGATCAGGCTCGTACGAATCCGGTGTGTACACGCCACGACGGGCAATCTTTTCGGTCATGATGGTATTCTCCATCAGGAAAAATGATACCAGGTATGATGCTGTACAGGCACCAAGCAGGGGCAGCAAGGCATGCGACTGCATGGTGGCTTCCAGGGCAAAGGTGATGCTGGTTAAATAAGCCCTTGAAGCGCCGGCAAACATGGCCGCCATACCAATAAGTGCAGCTATCGGAACACTTACACCGGCATCAGGAAATGTTAACTGTATTAACGCACCAAAAGCCGCACCGGCCGCACCGCCAATGGTTAACAAAGGAGCCAGCGTACCACCAGATGTGCCGCTGCCCAGCGCAATAGCCCACGAAAGGAATTTGAAAAAACACAAACGCACAATTAACATCACCGACAATGTACCCGATAGGATAGTAATGATATTATCATACCCTACCCCAAGGGTATGCGGAGCAAAATAACCTATAAGGCCTACGGCTAAACCGCCAATTGCAGGCCACCACATCCAGTGGATAGGCAGCTTTTCAAAATAATCTTCAATCAGATAAACAATTTTGGTTAGTCCCAATGATATAAATCCGATGGCTAAACCAATAATACTGTAAACAGCCAGTGCAGTATTTGAGGGTGTGTCTACATCAGGCATTGGGAATACCGGGCCGGATTCAAACAATAAATGGTGCCCCGCCGCTCCTGTAATACAAGCCAACGCCACAGGTAATATTGCCTTTGGCGAAAACTCGAACAGCAGCAATTCAATAGCCAAAAACACTGCGGCTATAGGTGTACCAAATATGGCCGACATACCGGCCGTTGCTCCTGCCGCCAAAATGATTTTACGTTCATTGGGCGATATTTTGAATAACTGTCCAAAAGTTGAACCAAGTGCGCCGCCGGTTGCAATAATTGGCCCTTCGGCACCAAAAGGGCCACCGGTACCTATGGCTATTGCTGATGATACCGGCTTCAAAAATGTTATAATCGGCTTTATTTTGCTCTTATTTACCAGTATCTGCTCCATAGCCTCGGGTATGCCATGCCCCCTGATAGCCTTTGAACCATACAAAGCCATAAAGCCCACCATAATACCGCCTATTGCCGGTATCACAATAACCCATAAACCCAAATGGTTGTTGGCCGGGCTATGGAAGCTGGCATCCAGCGTTCCGTAAAATGAAATATTGGTAACGATGTTTATAAGATAGATAAGTCCTTTGGCAATTACGCTGATGAGGCATGCAATGAGGATACAAACTGCCGATATAAAGATCAGCCTTGTTTTCATTTGCCGGGTACCTTTTAAGCCGGATTTAAAATTGTAAAGATCATTTAAGGAGGGCGAAACCGGGATGGCGTTCTGTTTTGTTTCCATGTTTTGATTAGTCCCGCTCCATTTTTAGGGGACTGTACTATTTTTATTGCAAAGGTAATACTTAAAGCAGCATAAATAAATTTTATTTTCAATTTTATATTGCACATGCAATATTTTTATTCAACATTTGCTTAATTTTTAATAAAAATCATTGCACAAACAATAGTCATGAAAATCACCAGTATCATCCTTTCTGTTTTAGGTGCCGTAAGCATCATTGCCGGATTATTATTGTTCAGGAACCTGAATACAGTTAACCCGTTCGACTCTCACCCCTGGAGCATTAACATTAATGGCATCCGGTCATTTCCATGGCCTGTTTTTGGAGGTGCAGTACTGTTAAGCCTCGGAGTTATTTTCAACATGGCTACCTGGGAGCAGCCAAAAGGCCGCCGCTTTTAATAAATTAGCACGTTTTATAAAAGTACCCGCTTAAATACAAATCAATAAATGGCGAAAAACAAAGATAAATGCGATTTGGGGACCTGCTTTTTATGCACTCACTGTTTGCCCGACTGGATCCCGGCCATCAGCGCCGCCAGGAAAAATATCGTTGTAAAAAAAGGGCAGCAGATCTTTAAGGAAGGCGATCCCGTTACCGGCATTTACTTTGTTTATTCGGGCACCGTAAAAGTTCATAAAAAGTGGGATAAGGAAAAAGAGCTTATCCTCCGTTTTGCCCGTGAGGGGGATATTGTTGGTCACCTTGGTTTAGGCAGTACCGAGTTTTACCCGGTTTCGGCCACGGCTATCGAGGCGGGTATAATTTGTTATATCGAAATGCCATTTTTTGAAAGCACCCTGCAGGTTAACAATAACTTTGTTATTAAACTAATGCGCTTCTTTGCCAACGAACTGCAGGAGTCAGAAAAACGCATGCGCAACCTGGCCCACATGCCGGTTAAAGGCCGTGTAGCGCAGGCTTTCATTTCGCTCAGAAACAAATTCGGACTTAACGAAGAAGGCTTTATCAATATTGAACTTACCCGGCAGGACCTGGCCTCATTTACCGGGGCAGCCTATGAATCACTGTTCCGCACCATAAATGATTTTATCGACGAGCAGATCATCGAAATATCCGGCAAAAGCATCCGCATAAAAAATGAAGCCGTGTTGTTGAAAT
Organism: Mucilaginibacter sp. A5337; assembly: GCF_059690695.1. Classification (NCBI taxonomy): domain Bacteria; kingdom Pseudomonadati; phylum Bacteroidota; class Sphingobacteriia; order Sphingobacteriales; family Sphingobacteriaceae; genus Mucilaginibacter; species Mucilaginibacter sp. A5337. Next base: position 255,887 of record NZ_JCAWEC010000006.1, read on the forward strand.
TTACTGAAGAGGAACAGCAGGCGGGATAAAACTACGGAACCGTTGTTGGAGACAACAATGGCGAAAGCAGAATTTACTATTGTCAAAGGAACCCTTCCATTTTTAGTATCTTTGATAGTAATGAACCTTATTACTAAAACCGCCTTCAAATACTTCGCAATAACACTCGTTTGGCTGTTGCTTGCATTTTATATCATAAATGAAACTAGCTTTGTCCCTGAGTTTATCCCTTATACCCCTATTAAAATCAGGGGACTAATTTTCACTTTCATACATATAACAACCATCATTTTTTTCGAAAAAGAGGTCTTGCATATAAACCCGGACCTAACGATTTCCAGACTTATATTTTACAGCATCGGAGTTTGGTTTATAATAGAATCGGTGTATCAGGCGATCAGGCAGCTAACTTTTGACGAAAACAGGCTACATTCTTTTCTTGTAGCAGTTATCGCCATGACAATATTTAATTCCATTATCTCTTTTTTAACTGCTTTTCAGCTAAAGACAAAACGTACAGATAGGTTAATCACCTATATAATCGTCATTTTGGTTTTCTTTTCAATTGTAATTAAGATATTCCCAAACCTTACAGCGCCATAAGGAAATCAGGGCGTTAGCAGGCAAATATCGGTTCTGCCAATGCTGATGATATCACAAACAATAGCGAGAGGCGACAGTAAATAAACAAAACAGCAACACCTACCGCTGATATCTTCTCCAAACCTGCAGCCATTTTTTATTATTGGGATAATGCCTGTGCTTAGTCATGTTATTAAACAGCAGCGCCACCAGCAACAGGATCATCGCACCTGAAAATACCGGGCTAAATACATACATATACCCCAGCGCCTTGATCTTTTCAGAGCCTATATTGGCTATCAATGCTGTAGCGCCACCCGGCGGGTGCAGAGTTTTGGTAATCTGCATCAATACTATCGATATAGATACCGACAGTGCTGCCGCCAACCATATTTCATGAGGAACCAGTTTATGAATAGTAACACCAACCAGTGCACACAGCACATGGCCGCCGATCAGGTTACGTGGCTGTGCCAGCGGACTGTTAATAACACCATATATCAATACCGAAGATGCTCCGAATGAGCCAATCAGAAAAAGATTATCCGTGGCCGTAAAGTATTTGCTGTTTAGTAACCCAATAAGTGCTATACCGGCAAAGGAGCTAATGAAAGTCCAGAAATGCTCTCTGAAATCAACAAGGGTTTCTTTATAAACTATGTATTTTGCCGTGCGAATGTGCCTGTGTAACCGTCTTCTCATATCATAACCGGCATTAGCCGATAGTTTGTTCCTCTGTTAAAACTCCTTGTTCATCATCCTGCTTAACTATTTTCTTACCTGCCCGTTCGGTAGCCAATGAAGCCACTACACAGGTAACCAATATCAGAATGATGGTACCGTTCAGGATATTGTCGTCAATAATTTGCGCCTTATAACCAACCAAAATAATTGCCAGCGTAGCCGCGGCGTGTGCACTGCTTAATCCGAATATCAGTGTACGCTGCGTTGACGAATATTTAAATATTTTTTGGGTAGATAGCGCCGCCAGCCATTTACCAAGCAAAGCGCCAAGTGTAAGGCTAACTGCTACTATGGCAGCTTGCGGACCTCGGCCAAGTACACGCAGGTCAACCAGCATGCCTACGCTGATCAAAAAGAATGGTATAAAAATAGCATTACCCACAAACTCGATCCGGGCCATTAATACCTGCGATTGCTGCACCGATTTATTCAGGGCCAGCCCGGCCACAAAGGCACCAATGATTGGCTCAACCCCGGCCAGCTGTGAAAGAAAAGCCGACAGGAACACGATAAAAAGCACAAACACATAGGGCAGCGTTTTGCTATCGCGATAGCGGTTAAAAAACCAGCCTGCCAAGGGAGGTATCAGCGCAAACATAATGAACGCAAATAGGGAAAGCGATATCATCAGTTGCAGCCAAAAACTGAAACCAAGTCCGCCATCCTTAGCACCCATAATTACAGGCAGCAATATTAACACCGCGGTGTCGGTGAGTATGGTGCCGCCTACGCTTATGGCTACAGCCTCATTTTTAGCTATACCGTATTTGCTTACAATGGGATAAGCCACCAGCGTATGTGTAGCGAACATACTGGCTGTAAGGGCCGAGGTTATTAACGAATAACCCAATACATAATAACAAACCGAAAAACCTATCAGGATTGGGATGCAGAAAGTAAAAAGGCCAAACACCAGGCTCTTGTGCTTTTTTTGCTTAAACTCATTTAGGTCAAGTTCGATACCGGCTATGAACATGATGTACAGCAGGCCGATGGTAGAGAATAGTTCAACCGCCGAGCTTTTACGAAGCAGGTTTAATCCATGCGGTCCTACCGCTATCCCCGCCATAATGAAACCCACAATACCTGGAATTTTAAACTTGCCCATAATGATTGGAGCAAGCAAAATGATCAGCAATATCAGCGAGAAGATAAGTACCGGGTTACTAAACGGCAGTTCAAACTGCTGCGTTAACCGGCCCAGGATATCGGCATTATGCATGATGCAAAGTTAGCACATAATCACTTACTTTCTTTTATCGATGAACTTAACCGGCTTACGTACCGCCTCAGGGAATTGCAATTTCTGCATTTCATCGTGTTTTAGGTAGGTAATATGTGGGCTCACCCTCAGCCTGGCCTGTAAATTAGCACGGATCTTCCGGTCGCACTCATCGGTATAGCTTACAGGCAGTATGTGCAGCAGCACTTCATCCATTCCTATTTCGTTAGAGTATACTTCGGCCACAAAATCTTTGATCTCTTCCATACCATTCAGCAGATCGAACAATGCCGGCGGGTAAAGGGTTGTCCCTTTAAATTTGATCATCTGCTTTTTACGGCCAACAATAGATGACAGCCTGATACTTGTACGACCGCAGGTACAGGGCTCATCAAAATAATGGCAGATGTCGCCTGTTTTATATCTCAATAACGGCATACCCTCTACACCGAGCGTAGTAATGGTAACCTCGCCCGATTCGCCGGGAGCAACCGGGTTATTATGCTCATCCAATACTTCCACTATTAACAGCTCGGGTTGGTGATGCCCGCCCCTGCCCTCGCCGCACTCGGTAAAAGCGGTTTGCATTTCGGTAGAGGCATAGGTGGAATACAACTTGATATTCCAGGCTTCGGTTATTTTTTGGCCGAGGATATTCAGGCTGAAATCGGTATTGCGGATATTTTCGCCAATACAAACCGCTTTTTTAACCGATGAGGCATTGATATCAATATTATGCTCCTGCGCAAAGTGGATCAGCTTTAAAATGAACGATGGCACCGCTACAATGGCCGTAGGTTTCAGCCTTAAAATGGTTTCCCACTGTAGCGACGGCACACCCGGTCCCAGCCTGATAATACCCGCCCCTATCTTGCGAATGCCCGAATAATAAGCCATTCCCGCCATAAACTGCCTGTCGAGCGTAAGCATCAGTTGGTACAAATCGGCAGGCGAACCATCGGCACAGGTAAAAGAATTATATTCATTATAAGCCAACCGTTCCAAATCATTTTCGGTAAGCGCGATAGTTACCGGGCTACCCAGCGTACCTGATGTAGAACTGTACTCGATGATCCTCCCCTTATCCACGCATAAAAAATCATCATAGCGTTTTTGCAGGTCCTCTTTAGTGGTAGTCGGTATCAACCGCAGATCATCAAGCGTTTTGATCTGGCTAATATCGATATGATGTTTAGCAAAAAGGTCTTTATAAAACGGCGAATTGCGGCTGAGATAGGTCAGTAACTCCTGCAATTTTTGTTCCTGTATGTTAACAACCTCGTGTCTGGGTTGGTATGCTAATGATTTAGGCGGAGATACTATCACTTTTCAATAATTACCACGGCAGATGCCATTGTTTTTAAATGGGTTAATGATACAGAAATTTTCAGTGGGCCGTTGCGGTTGATCACTACGGCGCTTTCGCCAATGGGTTCAAGGCATGGCTTACCGTTTTCGTCATTGCTGATCTCAATTTCGTTAAAAGCGGTATCCTTTAGCCAGCCGGTACCCAGCGCCTTAAAAAAAGCTTCCTTGGCGGCAAAACGGGCGGCATAGTGCTGATACGTGTTGGCTTTACTTTCGCAATAAGTAATCTCATTTGCCGAAAAAACGAGCTCGCGGAAGCCTTGCTCTTTGGCGATGCTGCTTTGCACACGCTCTACTTCTATCATATCAATACCTACCCCGTAAACTGTCATGGACTTAGCTTTTTAGTACATTTTTCAACCTGTTTTTTAATATAATTTTCCTCATTTACAGTGGCAATCACTTTAGTTAAAGCAGTTTTGTAGTAACCGAGGGCTTTTTTATAATCGCGGTGTTTAAACGAGTAATCTCCGGCTATTACGTAAGCATGGTAAAACTGCGGATTGCTTGCTACTACGCTATCCGGATTGATCTCGCCCCCATCAAAAGCTTTTTGTTTCAGTGTGCGGAAAGTTATAAAATCATGATAAGCCTTTGTATTCAAAAACGTATCGGGTTTAATAGTTAGCGTGCTATCTATAATTTCATGATCAGTTTGCATGCCTTTCATGGCAAAGATCTTTTTCAAATCGTAAGCCACAAATTGCCCCAACTGCCATGGCGAAGTTGATACCCAAACCAGCAGCTTTTGAGGCTCAAACACTACCGAGTGATGGGCGATTAATTGGTTCAGCGTTTTTTCATTCCCCATACCAATATCTTCGCCATGCAAGCCCTGGCGGTTACGGAGTATATCCACCGTTTTTTGAACAGTGTTTTTTCCTTCGGCATTCAGCAGTTCCATTAAGCGCTGATATCGATACGGCGATGCGCTGTTGCTCAGTTGCACCAGGTTTTCTTTAGAGTGTGCCAACCCCTTGCTTTGAAAATGATTGGCGCATATAATATAGTTTTGATGCGGATCATATACATCCAGCGTATCAGGTGTTTTTTCGATCACTACGGCTTTATTATCCTCGGCCGAGGCTATCAGGAATGACTCCGACACAAACATTTTGCGCTTCTTAGCTATCGCGATGGCTTCATTGATGTTTTGGGCGTATTGCAAAATTTCGCGGGCAACTAAAGATACCGGAGTAGCCGAACCCGATGGGATATTGGTTTTATCGGCATTAATAGTAACGCTCAGGCCTTTTTCGTTCATGCCGGATACCGCCCCCACAAATCCCCCCCAGGTTATGGTCATAAATTTATGCCCTTCACTTGGGTTGAAGAATGCCACTATCTTATCGTGCGCAAAATTATCGCCCACATAAAAATCAAAGTTGCGGCCAACAATCATGGTACCGTCGGCCGAACGGTCATTCCAGGTACCGAACGAAGTACAGCCAACCAACGCCATGCTCTGTAAAGCATGACCGATATCGTGCGCGGCATGGTAATTCAGGATCCGCTGATAATTGGAGCCTATAAACTGGTATTTATCCGAAGCTGATTTAGAGATACCGTAGATCTCCTCTTTATATTCTTCACTTACGTTTTTCGCCAGATCGCGGTTAAACCAGGCTATGAAATATTTCAGAAACGACAGGTATGATTTTGAGGGAATGATCTTGTTGATCTGATCGGTAAAATAAACCTCCTGGTTTACCACCAGTTCTTTGCTCAGCTTACCGTTAATCACCCCACGTTCAAAAGGCTTACCCTCCACATACATCTCAAATAAACCACTCTTGCTTTTTCTGAACCAGTTATTATTGATGGTATAAAAACCCGGTGAAAGCTCTTTGCGCTGCAATTGCAAACTGGTCAGATCGGCAGGTTTGGGGGGATAATCAATAGCTACGCAATACAGGTAAATAAAGCCAATCAGCAGCAACCCTACAAAAACAAGACCAGTGTACAGTAATCTCTTCCCGAACTTTTTCCAGCTAAATTTCCTGTTACGCATTTCTTATTTTATCTATCAGTTCATCATTGCCCAGCAAGGCGCAACAGGTTACTATCCCGCTCATAGCAGCACCTAAAATACCATGTAAATTAAGGTTTTGCCCGGTAAAGTACAAGTTGGGTAATTTGGTGCGCGGCGAAATGAATGTTTTCAGCGGGTGTTTATAGTCTTTGGCAATGCCATAAAGCGAGCCATCTTCATTACCAATATAATCGCGGTATGAAAGTGGTGTGGCTGTATAGTAAGAATAAACCTGCTCCCGCAAACCCGGAAACTTCAGCTCCACATCATCCAGTAATACTTCGGCTTTGCGCTTTTTGAATTGCTCATAGGTTTCGCCGCGGTAAGCTTCGTCAGATACCGTATTGAACGTATCCTCCCAGGGCTTCACCTCTTCATAACGCATATAGGCCAGTATGGTCATACCATCGGCATATTCTTTATTTTTTGACGAGGGTGTCATGAACACGGCATAGCCCAGCGGCCAGTTTTCCTGCGTGTAGTCGGCCATGTGCCATACCTGCCCGTCTTTAAAACTGTAAACGTTATGGCTGAAATATTTAAAAGAATCTTTTTTAAATACAATATTGATGGTGAATGACGACACCGAGTTTTCCAGGCTTTTCAACCTGTTGCGGTATACGTTTTTTATCATGGATGAATCCGTCATTTCCAGCGTTTTTACCGGGTGAATGTTGGATATAAAATGACCGGCATACAGCTTTTCGCCATGTTGCAGTTCAACGTATGATATTTTTCCATCCTGCTCCACCAGTTTTTTCACGGCTTTATTACGGATGATAACGCCTCCCCTTTCGCGGATATTGCGGGCTATCAGTTTGGCAATCTGCGAACCGCCGTCAACACATTTCCATGAGCTTTCAATATAACTATTGAGGATCAGCGCATGCACATACAACGGTGTTTTATCGGCCTGTCCGGCGTATAAAGAGTTATTGCCGGCCAGTACCTGCTGCAGTTTTTTATTACTGGTGATAGATGCCAGGAAGGCTTCGGTATCCACCTCCAGCACATCGGCCTTTTCATAAAAATCATCCGACGAGCGCAAATTATACAACGGGAATTTATCGCAAACCTCTTTCAGCTTGTCGCAATAAGCACGCAAGGCAGGCTCTTCATCCGGAAAATAAACCAGTAATTGTTTGATGAAATTTTCATAGCCCTGCGCCTGCGGATACTCCACCGGGTCGTTATCGATCATGATCTTATCAAAGGCGTCCGGACTTTGCTTTTCAAGTTTCAGGTTATCAATAATATCGATGTATTTAAAAATTTGGTATAAATTCTGCCCTTTGTCGAGCCCGCCCAAATAATGTACCCCCGAATCAAAGATCACCCTATCGCGCACGTAGGTTTGCAGCGAACCGCCAAGCTGCTTGTTCTTTTCAACAACACAAACCCGGTAACCTTCGCGACCAAGCATATCGGCGCAAACCAAACCGCCCATACCGCTACCAATGATCAATACATCAAACTTATCGTCCATTTAGTCCTGCTTCCCTTCTTTTCTGATCACAAAAATAATATTTGAGGTATACCGGCTATCATCAATTTGAGTACATGACATACCCTGCTCGGCGGCCAATTCCCGGAGTACTTTACCCGAAATGAACGACAGGCCTTTTTTGCCCGTTTTATTAAAGCCCAGCAAACGGGTGGAGAAAAGCTCGGTTAAAGCTGTACCTTTTTGCCTTTGCTGCAGATCGGCATCGCCGTCGCGGATAATGAGTATACCAGCAGGGTTTAAATTAGCGATACATTTCTCTATCAACTGCTTTTGCTCTTCAGGTTGCAAATAGTGCAGCATATCGGCTATGATGATGGCATCATATTGCTGCATTTCAAAGGCAAGCGCATCGGCATAAACAAAATTGATCTCAGCCGTTTTACTGAAGCAATTGTTGGCTACTTCTATCTTTTCCTCATCATAATCAACCCCGGTAAACTCACGCCCCGGCGCTGCAAAATGCAGCATGTAAGGCATAAAGCCATAGCCACAACCCAAATCAAGCATTTTACCTTGTTTGGGCAGCAGATCGTGAAATACCTGGTAATTTTTTTCGAGCCGCAGCTTAATGCGCATGTACCATTCCAGTACCGGGCCTTTGTACAGGTAGTTATAAAACAGCTGCTCTTTAAAGTAAGCAGGCTGCTCAATTTCGACACTTAGCTTTTGGTATTCTTCTTTAAAATACCGGCTGATGTTTTTGGTGCGTTCGGCATAGCCTGTACCAAATGCTGCATCGTTGGGCGTAATCCGAGGCAGATATTTTATAGTTACTGTACCATTTTTTAGCAGAAAATCGCCTTTGGTCATGTTATAGCCTGTGCCGTGCAGCATAATCGGCACAATATCCATCCCTAATTGCTCTGTCAAAAAGAATGCTCCTTTATGAAAGCGTTTCATTTTACCGTCGGGAGATCGGCTACCTTCAGGGAAGATGACCATCGAATAACCCTGCTTTACTTTTTCGGCCAGTTCATCAATATTCTGCTCCACACCCTCGGCCACCGGGAAGTACCCGGCCATGCGCACCACAGCCCCGAATACCGGCGAGTTCCATACCCAGTGATTGGTAAACAAAATGAGCTTTGGATGCTGCATGATCAGCACCAGGATATCCAAAAACGATTGGTGGTTACTGATCACCACGGCTGGTTTTTCAAACTTATCTTTATCCACCACACGCTTACGCAGGTTGGGCATAATGTACATCATCGACCAACAAAACTTCGACAGGATAGCATGGTAAACATATTTACTCCGCTCACCCTTAAACGAATTAAGCTTGATCAAAACCAAACCAATCAGGCTTGACAACAGGCAGCCGCTCACAAAATATGTAAAAGCAAATACCGAGATCGCAAAGCCGCTCAACGTCCACGGGAAGCGCCTATTGTTCACCCTGTTCCTGATCAGCAGGTTAAATAAAAACGGGATCAGTATCTGGGCCATTACCACCACGCAAACTATCCCGATGATGGAGATCAAGGCGATGGAACGCAATGCCGGGTGTTTAGCAAATATCAGCACACCCAAACCTACCACCGTGGTAATGGCCGACAAGAATATAGATGATTTGTACGACGACAGGTTTTTCTTGCCGGTTTTATATTCCTGCAGCAGCCCATCCATAATAAACAGGCTATAGTCATCGCCCAAACCAAATATCAGGGCTGATATAATGATGTTTACGATATTGAACTGGATACCAAGCAAACCCATCAACCCCAAAATCCAGATCCAGGAAATAAACATCGGGATAAAAGAAACCAACGTAAGTTCGATACGCCCGTAAGTAAGCAGCAATACCGAAAACACTAATAGCGACGACATCACCGCGATACTCGTAAAATCATTATTGATGATACCTACAAAACGATTAGTTAGGTATTGCTTATCAACAACGGTAACATTTGCCGAATTTTCGAACAGGCTATACAATTTGGCTTTATCCCCCTGGGCTATTTTTACCAGTGTAATAACACCCGCCCGGCCCGGTCGCTCGGTAATGTAATCGTCCAGCAAACTTTTACGGATGCCTGCCATTTCATCCTGCCCAACCGGTTTAAAGTTTTTGTTGATGAGCTCCTGAAAATGATCAAACGCAGAGGGCTTGAAGCCCTGGGCTTCGCCTTCTTTAAGCAAAACAGCCATCAACTGCTGTTTTTTTGCAGGTGTCCAGTAGTTATTCCACCGGGCTATGCGGGCTTTTTGCAGCGAGTCGGAAATGATGAGCGATGATACTCCCGAGTATTTTTTAACGATATTTTTTCCCTTTAGCGAGTCAATCTGAGCCGATAATTTTTCGTTAGTCCGAAGCGCATCATCAAGCGTTTTGCCTTCGGCAAGGAAATAAACCGATTGAAGCGCATATTTGTTAATTGCGTTCAGTTTAGCTTCGGATGCTTTGAGCTTGTCGGTCATGAAATTCATGCGGTTCATATCCGTTTCAAAACTCACGTTCCGGGCGGTATAGCTAAATACCACAGTGAGAATAACAATAGCCGAAATAATGAATTTATTATACTCAGGGTTATAGGCTGATAATTTATCAATCCACGATAGCTGGGCTGTATGCTGATCCTGTTCTTTTTTAGAGGCAATAAAATGCGGCAGGAACACCAGAGAGCAAAACGAAGCGCCGATTAAACTAAAGGCAGCAAACAGACCAAGGTCTTTCAACATTTCCGACTTCACAAACTCCAGGCAAAGGAAACCACCAATGGTTGTAAAACTCCCCACGGTAAGCGGCATAGCCAGATCGCGGATCACCTGTTCAATACTACGGGTATGGCGGTAATGATTAAACACATGCAGCGAATAATTAACCGCGATGCCCAGTACCACCGAGCCTGTGCCCAGGGCAATAACAGAAATGCTGCCTTTCACAAAATAAACTACGGCCAACGAAAACAATGCACCAAACAAAACCGGCACCAGGATCACAACCGGCGCTCGCTTTTTCCTGAAATAAAATCCCAGGAAAACAATCAGGAACACTACCGTAATCCCCTGCGTAAACATCGAATCCCGGCGCAATTGCAGGGCGTTGCCAACTGATACCGCTGTGGTACCAAAGTAACTGCAATTGATGATCTTGAAATTTTTAGCCTGCAGACTATCAATAACCTGATCAATGCCTTTAAGCATTACAGCGTTCTCGCCGGTGTTATTGGGCGAATATTTTGGCGTGATAAACAACAGCAGGTTCTTATGATCTTTGGTCATCACGTAGCTATCGTACAGTTCAAAATTTTCGTCGTATTGCAGCTGTTGTAATTTTTTGAGACCGAGGTATGAGATGCCAACCGGGTCACTGCTGATCATGCTTTTCAGCGCAAGCCCGGCGGGCGAGGTTAGCGTGCGCAAATTGCGGGCAAGGGTTTCTTTTACCTGATCCGGGCGGATAAGTGTATCGATATTCAGGTAATCACGCTCGTTCAGGTAAATGGGCAGGCTTTTATTAATAGTGCCAAACAGTTCCAACACCAGGCCGTCATCAATCTTCGCATTGATCTTACTAATATATCCAGGTAATTTTTGCTGAACTGTTTCGGTAAAATTATCGGCAAAAGCTATCAGGCTATCGGGCTGCTGCTGCGTGGAATCTTTGAGCGATACCATCACCACCAGCTTATCCACAAATTTGGAGTTCTGGAAAATGTAGTTAAGTTTTTCGATCTTCTTATCTTTGGGAAGTACCTTGGAGATATCCTCCTCAAACCTTATCCGCGAAGCAAAAAAACTTATAAGCACAAAGCTTAACGCAAACACGGTATAAAACAGTGGCTTGCGGGCATTGAAATAATTATAGATGCCTACCAGGATTTTTTCCATGAATTACAGCGCGGGGACAGGCCTCCGCTTAAACAGCTTTAGTAACGCAAAAGTGAGCAATCCTGCTATAATACCTGCAAAAATTGCCAGCGAAATGCTGCCGTAAAGATATTGTTCCAAATGCTCGCCAATGGATTTGAGTGAAATTTTATCCAGGGGAATATCCACATCCTTGCCGCCCATCCAGAGGCTGCCGGTTTTGTAACTCAAAAAAATGATCACCGGGATCATGGGCGCTACGCTGATATGCGCCGCCGTAACCACTATGGCCTTATTGAGCCTAAACAAGAATGCCAGCGAAATAGCCACCAGCAACTGGAAACCCCAAATGGGCACAATCCCCATAAAAACACCAAAGGCTACAGATTTAGCTTTAAGCTGTGGCGAGTGTTCAGGGTTAAAGAACAGGTTTTTGAGCATCTGCTTCGCTTTTTTTTTATCAAAAAGCGTCCTGAAAAAATCGCGGGGCTTGATGTAGGCGAAAGTTATAATCACCAATATGGTGTTAAGCACACTGATGCGCGAAAAATCCTGAAAAGGGCGAAAATGCGATACCCGGGTTTCTTTCGGGGCGTAATAAACCGTAACCGGTACCCAATCAATCTTAATACCTTTCCATGCCGCACGAACGATCACCTCTATTTCAAACTCGTATTTACGGGTAACATATTTGGTGTTTTTGAGCAGGTGAATTGGATACAAGCGGTAGCCCGATTGTGTATCCGGACATTTAATACCTGTTTCCACCCAAAACCAAAAATTAGAAAATTTGTGCCCAAAACTGCTTTTGCCCGGCACAGATGATTGCTCCATATTACGCGAACCAATGATCAGTGAATCCGGTTCCTGTTCCAGCTTTTCTATAAAAGCGGGCAGGTCGGCTGCAAAATGCTGCCCGTCCGAATCGATGGTAATGGCGTGTTGATAACCCAGCTCGATAGCAAACTCAAAAGCTTTGCGTAGGGCCCAGCCTTTGCCTACATTTTGGGTATAGCTTACAGATTGAATTTGCGGAAATGACTGGATAATGGCTTGCGTGCTATCGGTCGAGCCGTCGTTTACAACAATAACCTGGGTGGTATAAGCCAAAACATCAGTAATAACAGCGGCCAACGTGCCAGCGTTATTATAGGTGGGTATAATAACGCATACCTGTAATTGTTTAAACTTTGCCTGTATCATTTGTAAGTTATCCGTCATATATCAATCGCACGTACCGGCTTCAGTCCAGGTTTTTATCAAATGGGGTTTATGGGTTTACGTTTAATGCTTTACAAAGTTATTGTTTCAGGTTAAATTAAACGTTAAATTTTTGTGTGGAAGTTATAAATCATGTCATTGCGAGGAGCCAACCGGCTTAGCGTGCCGGACGCGACGTGGCAATCGCATGCTATACACGGCGGGTACGCTTCCTTAGCTCAAGTTTTGCGGGATGGCAAACGAGCATGGGGTAACTTGGGCTTGCCGATTCACAAGTCCGCCTGCACCATCCTGCACACAAGACTTGCGCCAAGGGGTGGGTTTACGTTTAATGCTTTACAAAGTTATTGTTTCGGGTTAAATTAAACGTTAAATTTTTATGTGGATGTAAAGTATTACTTCATCAAGATTGATAGCGTGGCAGCCATACAGAAGCACACCCAATATGCATATACGCAATTTATTTAACTATGACTTGCCGATAACATAGTAAGCGCAAACCATGTTCCGAAATAAATTACAGAAATTAAATAGTCAGTCCCTGTTGGCTTTTTGTTTTCAATCAAATCGCCATCCTCGCCTTTGGCGGGAGAAACAAACTCCCGGTGTAGTATATTAACACTATAATATCTTAACGCTTGAAAAAGAAATAATAATGGAAGCGTATTGGCAAGTAATCCTGATGGATTTCCAATCATTTGAAATTCAGACGGGCCTTTAAAACATAAAAAAAGTATAAAATGCATCACTCCGAAACATAACCAAATCAGGTAAAATCTAAAGTTTCTCAGTGACACATAAAGAAAAAACAAGAAACACAACTGAGGCACTGCAGCATAAAAAATGATTGCGTCTCTTCTAAATGATAAATTTAAAACCAATCGAGACATCGCAATGACTACCGTTATCAGCGCATAAATCACAACAATAACAACCTCCCAAGCTTTGAGGGTTTCGTATCGAATAAATGGTTTGGGAGTTTTAGGCGCTTTCATTAAGTAATAAGCGGTGTTATCAAAACTATTATTTTTTTCAATTATAAATAACAAATAGCTTTTAATAGGCTTCACAATACCCACCGGCCGGAGGCCGTTTAATAATTGCCACTCGCCCGAGGCAAAGCGGCGGCTGTGCTATTTTCAAATCCGAACATTTACCTTATTTTCGCCCTGATTTGTGGAAACCTTATTAAATAAAACTACTGTGCCCATACTACCGGTTGGAGGAAAAACCCTTACGCTGGATGATTTTTACCAGGTAATTTTTAAAAACACTACCGTTGTTCCTGATGAACAGGCGCTCGAAAAGGTAGAAGCCAGCTTTAATTTTCTTGGCAGTTTTTCATCCAATAAGTTAATTTATGGTATCAATACCGGCTTCGGCCCGATGGCGCAATATAAGGTGAGCGATGAAAACCGGTTGCAATTACAGTACAACCTCATCCGCAGCCATGCCTCAGGTGGCGGTAATTTGATGCAACCACAACTGGTAAAAGCCTTAATGCTTGCCCGGCTCAACAGCTTTATGCAGGCGCACTCTGGTGTACATCCCGAACTGGTAAACCTCCTTGCTGAACTTATTAACAAAAACGTTTATCCCTGCATATTTGAACACGGCGGCGTAGGTGCCAGCGGCGACCTCGTACAATTAGCCCATCTGGCATTAGTTTTAATAGGCGAAGGTGAAGTTATCTATAACAACGAGATACAACCTACGGCCAAAGTTTTTGAACAGTTGAACATCAAGCCATTGCAAATCCAGATCCGTGAAGGCCTGGCCATCATCAATGGTACCTCGGCTATGACGGGGGTTGGTTTGCTGAATATCATCCGCGCTAAAAAGCTATTGGGCTGGTCAGTGATGCTATCTGCCATGATCAACGAGGTGGTAGGTGCTTTTGATGATCATTACTCGCACGAGCTGAATAAGGTAAAACACCATACAGGGCAAAATGCTGTTGCAGCACAGCTAAGAGAAATCCTGAAGGATAGTCAAATGACCCGCAGCCGCTCCGAGCATTTATACAATCCCGAAAACATCGATCAGGAAGTATTTGAGGATAAGGTGCAGGAATATTATTCGCTCCGTTGTGTTACGCAGATCCTAGGTCCGGTGTATGATACCATCGCCCGGGCCGAGCATGTAGTTGTAGACGAGCTTAACTCGGTAAACGACAACCCGGTTATCGATCACGAAAATCATAACATCTTTCACGGTGGTAATTTTCATGGCGATTATGTATCGCTGGAGATGGATAAACTGAAGATAGCTGTTACCCGGTTATCCATGCTATCCGAAAGGCAACTGAATTATCTGCTGAATGATAAGCTGAACCAAAAATTTCCGCCGTTTTTAAACATGGGAGTGCTTGGTTTTAACTTCGGGATGCAGGGAATGCAGTTTACAGCTACCTCGACAGTTGCTGAAAATCAAACCCTTTCGTACCCGATGTACGTACACAGCATCCCGAACAATAATGATAATCAAGACATTGTAAGCATGGGCTGCAACGCGGCATTGTTAACCAAAAAAGTGATCGATAACAGCTTTGAGGTGCTGGCTATCCAGGCCATGACCCTGCTGCAGGCGGTCGATTATCTTGATTGTGCAAACAAGTTATCTACCCCAACCAACAAAGTTTATACCGACTTAAGGCGGATATTCCCTACATTTATTGAGGACAAACCCAAGTACCAGGATCTGCAACAAGTGAAAGCTTATTTTGAAACGGCCGAACTTATTTCCTGAATTGTTAAACCTTTTAATACCAAAAATATCATATGAAATGTGCATTAGTAACCGGCGGCTCAAGAGGAATTGGCAGGGCCATTTGCTACAAAATGGCCGATATGGGTTATTATGTACTTATTAATTACAAAGGCAATATCGACGAAGCAGAGAACACCCTCGCTCAGATCAAAACCAACGGAGGCGACGGTGAACTGTTGCAATTTAATGTAGCCGATAAAAATGATATCCAGCAAAAATTAGGTAACTGGATAGAAACCAATACCGAAAAGTACATTGAAGTTTTGATAAACAATGCCGGCGTTAAAGACGATGGCCTGATGATGTGGATGACCGACCAACAATGGGATGGCGTGCTGAACACCAGCTTGAGCGGGTTCTTTTACGTTACCCGTTTGGTGCTTAACAGTATGCTGGTGAAAAAATACGGCCGCATTGTTAACGTGGTTTCGCTTTCGGGATTGAAAGGCTTGCCGGGGCAGGTAAATTACTCGGCGGCCAAAGCCGGGGTTATTGGTGCTACCAAGGCTTTAGCCCAGGAGGTTGGTCGCAGGGGAATTACAGTAAATGCTGTGGCTCCGGGATTCATAGCAACAGACATGACTGCCGGTCTTGATGAGAAGGAATTGAAAGCGATGGTACCTCTAAAAAGGTTCGGCACTCCGGAAGAAGTTGCCCATGCTGTAGGCTTTCTGGCCTCTCCGGAAGCGGCTTATATTACAGCAGAGGTGCTTTCGATAAATGGGGGCCTGTATTCCTAACCCAATCGCCGCCGCTCGGCTCCAGCCGAGTGACAACTATCAAGCGACCTCTGGCCTCCGAAGAAAAAAGAAATTCCAAACCTTGCGCTCGTTTGCAACGAGCGCTTAAACTGGGATAGCGTTTAAAACGCGATACAGGCGATACAATCGCTAAAACATATTAAGCACACGTTGAAACGTGCGCAAGAAGATAAGAAGGCCAGAGGCCTGGAAATAATTACCACTCGGCTGGAGCCGAGCGGCGGCAAATCTTATTTGCCGGTAACAAACACAAGAGTATTTAACTCTTAATATAAACTTAATTATAAGCTATTAAGATACAGGTATTTTAAAGGCCGAAATTTGAAACATTAAAGAACCGATATACATACAAAAACCATAAAGTTCTATTTTTTTGTATTTTTATCATATTTTGTTGACTATGTACTATCAGTTTTTGCTCAGATATGAATAGGGTTGTGATAACAGGGATGGGGATCTATTCGTGTATTGGGAAAAATCTTGATGAAGTTAAGGAGTCCCTTTATGCCGGCAGGTCGGGCATTGTATATGATGCTATCCGTAAAGATTTTGGTTACCGCTCGGGCCTTACCGGTGCGGTTGAAAAGCCCAACCTGAAAGGTACGCTTGATCGCCGGGCGCGCATTATGCTCCCCGAGCAGGGTGAATACGCCTACATAGCTACTGTAGAAGCATTGCAACAAGCTGGTATCGATGCCGATTATATCGCTCAAACCGATGTGGGCATTTTATATGGTAACGACAGTACCGCCAAAGCAGTTATTGAAACCACTGATATTATCCGTGAAAAAAAAGACACCATGCTTATCGGCTCGGGAGCGGTTTTTCAAACCATGAACTCAACCGTTACCATGAACCTGGCTACCATATTCAAGCTTCGCGGTGTTAACTTCACTATCAGTGCAGCTTGCGCCAGTGGTTCGCATTCGATAGGCATGGGCTACCACCTCATCAAAAGCGGCATGCAGGACTGTATTATTTGTGGCGGCGCACAGGAACTGAGCCATTATTCCATGGGCAGTTTTGATGCGCTTTCGGCGTTTTCTGTACATGAAGCCGATCCGGCTAAAGCCTCCCGACCATTTGATCGTGACCGTGATGGATTGGTGCCAAGCGGCGGTGCAGCTACCGTGATCCTGGAAAGTTTGGATTCGGCGCTGAAAAGAGGCGCGACTATTTTGGGCGAGGTTGTTGGTTACGGCTTTTCTTCAAACGGAGGGCATATCTCAAACCCAACGGTTGAAGGCCCGGTGCGTTCACTTAATATGGCGCTTAAAGATGCGGGGATACAAGCATCCGAAATTGATTATATCAACGCCCACGCTACCTCTACCCCTGCCGGTGATGCCAGCGAGGCTAAAGCTATTGACGAGGTTTTTGGCAATTATAAGCCTCTGGTAAGCTCAACAAAATCCATGACCGGCCATGAATGCTGGATGGCAGGCGCAAGCGAGATCGTTTATTCAATGCTGATGATGCAAAACTCGTTCGTGGCACCAAACATTAATTTTGAAAACCCCGATGAAGATTCGGCGAAGCTTAACATCGCTACCGAAACCGTCGGGAAAAATATAGATACATTTCTGTCAAACTCGTTTGGGTTTGGCGGCACCAATTCGTCCCTGATTATTAAAAAATATATTTAAACTAAGCCGTTATGCAAATTGAAGAGATCATTGAAAGAATCAACAGCTTCCTTGCCGAAGAATTTGAGGTTGATGCAGATAAAATGGTGCCCACAGCAAATCTGAAAGAAACCCTCGACCTGGATAGCCTTGATTATATTGACCTTGTTGTAGTGATTGAAAGCAACTTTGGGTTCAAAGTAAAGCCAGAGGATTTTACGGGTATTGTTACCTTCCAGGATTTTTACGACTACGTACTATCGCGCGTACAACCTAAGGAGCTTGCCTAATGCCCGCCTGGCAGGGAAAATCAAAAGGCAACACCCTTGGCTACCGCATTTTTGTAAGCGTTTTAAAAACAGCTGGCGTATTGCCCGCTTATTTTATGCTGAGGTTTGTGGCGCTTTACTATTTCCTGTTTTCGTGGCAAACATCAAAAGGCACTTACTACTATTTCCATAAGCGGCTCGGTTTCGGCAAGGTAAAATCAATATTTAAACTGTACCGTAATTATTACCTTTTCGGGAAAAGTATTATTGATAAGGTAGTGATCATGTCGGGCATCCCCAATAAGTTCACTTTTAATTTTGACGGGATAGATAACCTGCGGCAGATTGCTGCCATGAACAAGGGCGGGTTGCTCCTTAGCTCGCATATAGGCAGCTGGGAAATAGCAGGCGAACTGCTTGATCATATCAATACCCGCATTAACATTGTGATGTTTGATGGCGAGGATAAGCAGATTAAGCAATACATGGATTCGGTAACCGGCGAGCGGAAAATAAATATCATTGTAATCAAAAATGACCTGTCGCACATATTTAAAATCAACGCGGCTTTCCAGAACAATGAGCTGGTTTGCATGCATGCCGACAGGTATATCGAAGGCAATAAAACCATAACAAGGGAGTTTTTAGGTGAGGATGCGAAATTCCCGGCAGGGCCTTTCGTCATGGCCGAAAAATTTAAAGTCCCGGTAACATTTGTTTATGCCTTAAAGGAAAGCGCACTGCATTATCATTTTTTTGCCAGCCCGGTAAAAGATTATTCGGACCTGGGCAGAGGCAAGGGTATGGAACAACTGGCAGACGATTTTATTATCAGCTTTGAGAACAAGGTAAAAACGTATCCCGAACAGTGGTACAACTATTATAATTTTTGGCAATGACCTTACCAACACAGGATATTTTAGCATTGATCCCGCAGCGACCGCCGTTTGTAATGGTTGATACGCTGGTATCGGCATCAGAAGATATTATGCGTACTACGCTGTTGGTATTGCCCGAAAATGTTTTGGTAAGCGAGGGAGAACTAAGCGAAGCAGGCCTGACAGAAAACATAGCTCAAACGGCAGCGGCAGGTGCCGGATATGCCGCTCAGCAATTGGGCAAACCTGTGCAGCCTGGCTTTATTGGCGGAGTAAAAAATCTGGAAGTATTTGCCTTACCAAAGGTTGGCGACACTATTGAAACCGAAGTAAAAATGGAAAACCAGGTTTTCGATGTAACTATCATTAAAGGAAAAATTATCAGCAAGGGCAATACATTGGCCCAATGCGAAATGAAAATATTTATACAACCCCAACAATAATATTAACCATGAAAAAACACACAATTAAACTAAGTTTATTGATAGTTTTATTAGCCGCTTTTTTAAAACCGGCATCAGCCCAAACCAAAGCCGAAGTATTCGACAAAAAAACACCGATAACCTGGCTGGGCCTGGACTTTTCACAAATGAAATTCATTGGTTCGGAAGCTGCTTACAGAGGTGAGGTGATCAATGCCGAATTTGGCGGCAAATACATCCCGGCCTGGGCAAATTTTTTTATCATCGAACCGAAAAAATACAACCCGGCTAAAGCCGTTCACCGCGATACTGTTCATTTTGCCATGAACGTTACGGAAAAAGTAAACAGTGCGCTTACCAAAAACTTCTTCGACTCAAATCCCGGCGATTTCAAAGTACTGACCGAAAAAGATATCGACGCACTGGTTAAAAACTATGATTTTATGGGTAACAAAGGCATCGGTATGCTGCTCATTGTGGAAGGGATGGACAAAGGCCGTAAAGAAGCCGGTGCGTGGGTAACTTTCGTTAACATGAACGATAAAACGGTATTGTACACTGTGTTCCGTACCGGCGGCAGCTTTGGCTTTGGCTTCAAAAATTACTGGGCACATCCATGGTATGAGATCCTGAAGGATTTCGGTAAGGATTTCGACCTGTTTAAAAACTACTAAGCCCATCGCGTTTTGCAGCAATCGTTAACAAATACTATTGAAATAGAGGTCAAATTCAGTGATGTGGATATGCTGGGCGTGGTTTGGCATGGCAATTATATCCGCTATTTTGAAGATGGCCGCGAAGCATTTGGCAAGCAATATGGCCTGGGTTATATGGATGTATATAACGCAGGCTATGTTGTACCTATAGTTAACGTAAACTGCGATTATAAACGATTTTTGCGGTATGAGGATAAGGTGATCATCGAAACCACTTACACCTCTACCGAATCGGCCAAGATCAATTTTACATATCGGCTGCTCAACGCTCAAACCGGCGAGTTGATCGTAAAAGGCTCAACCGTACAGGTATTTGTTCATCGCAATAATTTCGAGCTGCAACTTACCAACCCGGATTTTTTTGTGGAATGGAAGCAAAAACAAGGTTTGATATAAACAGAACGCCGCGATGAAGAAGGTCTATCTTGTTGCTGATAATATTTACTCGCCGTTGGGGGCTACCACTACTCAAAATTTTGAACACTTGGTTAACGGCGTTTCAGGCGTGAGGCAACACTATGATAAAGCCCTGTCTGACGATCCTTTTTTTGCATCGCTATTTGAAAAAGTATATTTTCAACCCGATGAATGCTGCTCCAAATTCGAGCATCTTCTCATCGCTTCGTTAACCGAAACCTTGCATGGAGTCGATAAAAATATATCCGATAAAAAAACTGTTCTAATCATTTCCACTACCAAAGGCAACATTAGCCTATTGGAAACCGACGAACCAAGTCCCGAATTGGATGAGCGCATAGCCCTGCATACCTCAGCCAAAAAGATAGCCCAACATTTCGGCTTTATAAATGAGCCAATAGTAGTTTCACATGCCTGCATTTCAGGCCTGGTTGCCATGATCACCGGGATGCGATTAATCCGGTCCGGGCAGTACGATCATGCGGTTATTGCCGGGGCCGATGTTATTTCAAAGTTTGTATTGTCGGGTTTTCAATCATTTCAGGCTGTGAGCCCGGGTTTATGTAAACCGTTTGATGCCGATCGTGATGGTATCAACTTAGGTGAAGGCGCCGCTACTGTTATTCTATCGGCAGAAAAACCAGATGGAGAAATTATTGAATTAGCTTCGGGCGTTGTGAGTAACGATGCCAACCATATTTCAGGCCCATCGCGCACCGGTGAAGAATTATATTACGCCATTGATAAAGCTATGGCGGCCGCAGGCTTGAAAGCCAACGATATAGACTTTATATCTGCCCATGGCACCGCGACCGTTTATAACGACGAGATGGAAGCCAAAGCCGTAACACTGGCAGGTTTGCAGGATGTACCCCTAAACAGCCTTAAAGGGTTTTACGGCCATACTTTGGGTGCTTCAGGATTGATTGAAGCCATTGTTTCTGCTCAATCGCTAAAGCAAAACACTATCATTCCAACAAAAGGATTCAACAAACAAGGTGATACCAACCCTGTGAATGTTTGCAGCCAATTGATATCAAAACCGCTTAATAGCTGCCTCAAAATAGCATCAGGCTTTGGGGGATGTAATGCGGCTATAGTTTTAACCAAATCACAACAATGAAAAAAGCACTGATATTATTTATTTGCTGCTCATTGATATGGGCATGCGAACAGAAACAAAAGCCAAAAGTCGATCTTAAACCCTGGACAAAAAAAAATGAACAGCAACTTTATAATAACCTCAATTCCACGTTTAAACCAACAATATCTGATTCGATAAAGCGGGCTAAATTTGTTACATTTTTAACCCGGCGATTCAAAGAGGAAATGCCCGACGGCTTAAACTCTTTATCAAAAGATAGTTTGCACAATTTAGGTACAAGACTGGGCAGAGAGTATGCCATAAAAGAAGCAAACGAAGGTAATAGCACGAAATTAGTTCCCTATTACAGAAAATGGAGCCCTGAATTGGAAAAGACATTCCGAGATAGTTACATTGCTGTATTTCAAAATATTGCGCCCGGATATGGCGAAAAATTATGCGATTGCATGATTGGCAGATTGAAAAAAATGTACCCCGATTCAATGCTCCTTCCTGTCCCAAAAGAAATTAACAATAAAATAGGTCTTGAGTGCGCAGAGGTAATCAAAAAAAGCAAATCAATTTAACCAAATCACAACAGGATATTTCATAACATGAACACAGAACAGGTAGATGTATTGGTAATAGGTGCCGGTCCGGCAGGAACGGTGGCCGCTTCTATCGTGCACCAGGCAGGCTTTAAAGTAAAAATTGTTGAGAAACAGCTTTTCCCCCGCTTTGTAATTGGCGAAAGTTTATTGCCTCGTTGCATGGAGGCATTAACCGAAGCCGGTTTCGTAGATGCCGTTAAAGCGCAAGGTTTCCAGGAAAAAGCGGGCGCCAAGTTTGTGAAGGACGGCAAAATCTGCGACTACCAATTTGCCGACCAGTTTACCCCCGGCTGGAACTGGACCTGGCAGGTTCCCCGTGCCGATTTTGATAAAACCTTAGCCGATACCGTTGAAAAAATGGGTGTGCCTGTTCATTACGAAACTACCGTTACCAACATCGTTTTCAACGGCCAGGATTCAGTAACTACTATTGAAGATAAAAACGGCAACCAAACGCAAATTGCGGCGCGGTTCATTATCGATGGCAGCGGCTACGGCCGGGTGATCCCTAAGTTGTTTAACCTCGACAGGCCATCCACCCAGGTACCGCGTAAAGCCCTGTTTGTGCATACGGTTGATAAAAAGCGCTCGATGGCCGATGAGCCAAACCGCATTACCATTGTGGTACATCAACCCGGCGTTTGGATCTGGATCATTCCTTTTGCCAATGGCATTACCTCGCTGGGTTTTGTGGGCAACCCTGAGTTTTTTAAGCAATATGAGGGAACCGACGAAGAAATTTTGCGCGAATTGATCGCATCGCAACCTTATTTTGCTGAACGTTTTGAGAACGTGGAATTTGCGTTTGCACCGAGAGTACTGGAGTCATGGTCGGCCACTACAGATAAGTTTTATGGTGATGGCTTTGTGCTCACCGGTAACGTAACGGAATTTCTTGATCCTATATTTTCATCGGGCGTAACGCTTGCTACAGTATCGAGCCAAACGGCTGCCAAACTGGTGATCCGCAAGCTTAACGGCGAAGCCGTAGACTGGGACAAAGAATACATGCAGCATATGATGCAGGGCGTAAATACCTTCCGCTCATATGTTACCTCGTGGTACGAGGGTGTGCTGGACACCATATTTTTTGCCGATAACCAGGATCCGCTCGTTAAAAGCCAGATCTGCTCGGTGTTGGCAGGCTACGTTTGGGACCAGGATAATCCCTATGTTAAAAACCACGAAACAGCATTGCATAAACTGGCCAGGACTATTACTTTAAGGGATATGGTTGCGGCGGATAAGAGCTAAAAGCGGAATGCTTAAAGCTAAAAGCTTGATTTTATACAATTGAACCATCAATATTACATATCAGCTCATTGCAGCATCAGCAACAACATTGTTCGTTATAATAACGAGGTGCTGTTTGAGGGTACGGAGAATGATATTCCCGGTTTTTTGCTGTCGGTTTACCAGCATCTTGGGGTAAAATATCCTAAGTTTTATAAAATGGATAACCTGGCAAAACTGGGCTGGCTGGCCGCCGAGGTTTTGCTGAAAGATTTTGATAAGACAAAATATCAACCGACCGACATCGGCGTGGTATTAACCAACGCGGGTTCGAGCCTTGATGCCGATAAGCGGTATTATGAGTCGGTGCAGGACATTGCAAGTCCGGCCTTGTTTGTGTACACGCTGCCCAATATTGTTATTGGCGAGATCTGTATCCGTCATCATTTTAAAGGCGAAAACGCTTTTTATATTTTTGACCGTTTTAATGCCGGTTTCATCAACAACTATGTTTCCATTTTATTGGAGACGGGACAATTACAGGCCTGCATTTGCGGCTGGGTGGAAATGACGGCAACAGGCTATAAAGCTGTTTTGTTTTCAATAGAAAAAGAAGGCGTAATACCCTTCACAACAGAAAATATTAATAAAATTTACAGCCCTACTCAAACCCTCCCCGGAAGGGAGAGCGTTTAAAAAGACTTTTTTTAAAGTCTCCCCCCATCGGGGGAGATTTAGAGGGGGTGATTATAAAATTAAGCAAATGGATAAATTAATGGCCGATCTGAAAGAGCAGATCATTGAGCAGTTGAACTTACAGGATGTGAAGCCGGAAGATATCGGTGATGATCAGCCGCTTTTTGGTGATGGCTTGGGGCTTGATTCGATAGACGCGCTGGAGCTGATTGTGTTGTTACAGCAGAAATACAAGGTAAAACTTTCCAATGCGGAGGACGGCCCGAAGATCTTCCGCTCGGTACGCACTATTGCCGAATTTATTGAAAGTAACAAGATCCCGAACGCATAAACAATGGAGCAACCTGTTTTTATAGCCGGCCTGGGGGTAATTTCGGCCATAGGTAACACTGTGGCCCAAAACCGGCTGTCGCTTGAACAGGAAAAAACGGGCATCGCCCCTATCCAATACCTGGATACTGAACACCGGGATGAATTTCCAGTTGGCGAGGTTAAGCTCAGTAATGATGAGCTTGCCGGGCTGTCGGGATTTAAACGAGGTATCAGTCGCACAGCTATGCTGAGTTTAATTGCGGCGCGGGAGGCTTTAACAGATACCGGAATTACCAATCTTGCAGGTTTAAGAACAGGCTTTATCTCGGCCAATACCGTTGGCGGCATGGATAAAACCGAAATTTTTTTCAGGGATTTTTTAAGCGACAATACCAAAGGCAGATTGCGCAACGTGGTTAACCATGAGTGCGGTGCTATCACCAACTTAGTTGCAGATCAATTGGGGATCCGGCATTATGTCGGCACCATCAGCACGGCCTGTTCATCGTCGGCCAATGCTATCATGTATGGAGCAAGGCTTATCAAAAACAATATGCTGGATGTGGTAATAGCCGGAGGTACCGATGCCCTAACCCGCTTTACGCTGAACGGCTTTAATACCCTCATGATACTGGATAAACAACCCTGCCAGCCTTTTGATGCCAACCGCCGCGGCCTTAACCTTGGCGAAGGGGCCGGTTATGTGGTATTGGTTTCTAAACGGATAGCTTTTGCGCTTAAAAAAGAGCTGTATTGCTCGTTAAGCGGTTACCGCAATACCAACGACGCCTATCATCAAACGGCATCATCTCCCGAAGGAACAGGATCGTTACTGGCAATGGAGGGGGCGCTTAAAAAAAGTGGTTTGCAGCCTGCCGATATCGGTTATATAAATCTACACGGTACAGGCACACAAAACAATGATAGTTCGGAGGGATCTGCCATCGGCAAGTTATTTGCCGGGCACTCTCCCAAAATGAGTTCTACCAAAGCTTTTACCGGGCATACCCTTGGGGCAAGTGGTGGCATTGAAGCCGTATTTTCGGCATTGGCTGTACAGCGTGGTTTGTTATATCCCAATCTGAGATTTGAAAAGCAGATGGAAGGTTTTCCATTTACGCCTGAAATCCGCTTTTCGACACGGCCGGAAATCAAACATGTGTTATCCAACTCGTTCGGGTTTGGCGGCAATTGTTCATCATTGATATTTTCAAAACTATAGGCGATGTACATCAAAGCAGCAAGCAACATATCGCCTCAAAACACATTCGGTAATCAGCCTTATCTTTCGGAGCTGGCCGAATACACCGGCGAACAGCTAACGTGTATCGAACCGGAGTATAAAACTCTGATTGATCCCAAACTCATCCGCCGCATGAGCCGCATCATTAAAATGGGAGTAGCGACAGGGATGGATTGCCTTTACCAGGCTGGGATCAATGCACCGGATGCCATCATTACCGGAACCACTTACGGCTGCTTAGAGGATACAAACACTTTTCTGAGTAAAATGGTGCAGCAAAACGAGGAAGCGCTTTCCCCTACCCCGTTTATCCAATCCACCCATAACACTATCAGTGCGCAGATAGCGCTGTTGCTTCAATGCCATCAATACAACAATACATTCGTGAACGGTGGCGCTTCGTTTGAAAACGCCCTGCTTGATGCTATGATGCTTTTGTATGAGGGCGAAGCAAGCAATGTACTCGTAGGCGGAATTGATGAAATCACCGTTAACAGCCATACTATTTTAAAGCGCATGGGTTTATATCGCAGTCAGCCGGTATCAAACTTTGAACTGCTTAATACCCCCGGCAGGGGCACAATGGCAGGAGAAGGATCCGCTTTTTTCTTGCTAAGCCGGGAAGCTTCGGGTAATGATTGGGCTAAAATTGAGGGTGTATCCAGCTTTTATAAACCACGCAACACGGCTGAAATAAAACAACAGATCAGCATTTTTTTGCAAAGCCAGAACACCAACATCCATGAGATTGATCTGGTTATAACCGGTAATAACGGTGATTTAAAAAATGACGCAGTTTATGAGCAATTACTGAGGTATGACCTTGCCGATGCACCTGTCATCAATTATAAAGCCCTTTGCGGCGAATACCCAACCTCATCTGCATTTGCAATGTGGCTGGCCGCCCATGAAATCAAAAACGGTGTTTGTTCATTTGTACCGGAGGCCGACCAAACTTCGTTAAAAAAGATATTGATCTACAATCACTACCAAAATATCCACCACTCACTAATCCTGCTTTCGGCATGTTAAACTTCAGGAACACCAATATCCTTTTTGCCGGGCTTCTGGGGTTAATAATCTGGCAGCATATTACTGAAGGGGGGGCATGGTGGAGCTACCTTGTACTGGTATTTATTTATTCGCTGATATTATTTTACGGATGCTATTACATCGGCTCCAACTTTTTTATGCGGGTAATGTGCTCGCTAAAAACAAGTAAAAAAGTTATTGCTATTACTTTCGACGATGGGCCCGATGCCGCTGCTACACCTCAAATCCTCGATATTTTAAAGCTGCATAATGCCCATGCAGCCTTCTTTTGTATCGGGAACAGAATTGCCGAGAATGAAACCATCCTGAAACAAATCCACCAGCACGGGCACATTATCGGTAACCATAGCTTTTCGCACCATTTCTGGTTCGATCTGTTTCCACCGGCCAAAATGCTGGATGATATGCTTCAGGCCAACCAGTTGGTAAGGCAGACTATCAATTTAAGTCCGTTGTTATTCAGGCCGCCTTATGGGGTGATTAATCCTAACCTCAAAAAAGCCATTTTAAAAAGCAGGATGGTACCTATCGGCTGGAGCGTTCGCTCGATGGATACGGTTATTAGCGACCCCAAAAAACTATTAAATAAGATAACACGCCGCTTAAACCCCGGCGCTGTTTTCCTGTTTCATGATACAGGAGCAGCAACAATTTCGGTTTTACCCTTGTTTCTTGAACAAGCTAAAGCACAGGGATACGAAATAGTACGGCTGGATAAAATGCTAAATTTACAGGCTTATGCGTAGATTGATTTTTATTAAAGAGAATATAAATAGCTCCCCTCTTGAGAGGGGGTGCGATGGGCTTGAGTGCGGGCAGGGGTGTGTTTCTGCGCTTAGCTTATCAAAGCAGGAACACACCCCTCCACCCCTCTCAAGAGGGGAATCGCGCAGGCCTCTGCTTTTCAAATTAGCGATCGCTTTAGCAGCTTTTGTTTGTTTAACTTTTAATGCCCATGCCCAGCACTCCGGCTACACCCAGCTATCCGATCTTGCCAAATTCAAACAACGATTTGCCGAAGTTGCTGCAAAAACAAACAGCATTAAAAGTGATTTCACACAGGATAAAAACCTGAGCATGCTATCAGAAAAAATCACCTCGAAAGGAAAATTCTGGTACCGCAAGCCAAATATGCTGCGGATGGAATATACCCAACCCTTTAGCTACCTCATGATCCTGAACAAGGATAATGTATATATTAAAGACGGGCAAAAGGAAAACAAGGTATCCACCCGTTCCAACAAAGTATTTAAGCAGATCAACAAAATTGTAGTGGACTGCATCCAGGGAACAGCCCTTAATAGCGGCGATTTTAAGTCGGCCGTTTATGAAAACAAGGGCACGTACCTGGTTTCTCTCTCCCCGGTTAACAAGCAGCTGAGCGATTTTTTTAAAACCATTGAGATCACCGTAGATAAGAAAGATTATTCCGTAAACACCATTGAAATGCTGGAAGGATCTGGCGATAGTACCATTTTGCATTTTACTAATAAAGAGATCAATGCCAATATCCCGGACGCGCTTTTTGCTATTAAGTAGCTGCCTGTTCATCCTGGCCGGCTGCTCTTCGGTTTACAAAAGCCTGAAACCGGCCGAAGGTAACGTACGCGAGATCAAAAAATTCGCGCCGGATTTTACCAATGTACTTTATAAAACCGAGGTTGACGTAATTGGCGGCCATCATTTAAGCGGTCTGTTGCTGATTAAAACCCTGCCCGATAAAAGCGTACGCATGGTATTCAGTAATGAGATGGGCTTTAAGTTCTTCGATTTTGAATTTAAACCCGATGGCGGCTTTAAGGTGTACTATATCATTAAGCAAATGGATAAGCGCCCGGTGATCATCACCCTGCAAAAAGATTTTGAACTGGTGATGATGCGCAGGCAAAACCCGGAAACGGGCTATATGCGCCAGGATGATAGCTTCCTGTATTATGTTTTTCCGCAGGAAAAAGGTGCCAATTACTATATTACCAACAAGGCAGGAACAGAGCTGATCCGCATGGAGCGCTCGTCGGACCGCAAGCCGGTAGTGCAGGCCATAATGCATGATTTTCACGATGGCATTCCTGACACCATCGGCATCAGCCATAAAAATTTCAAATTCAATATCGGCCTCAAACGTCTTAAACGATAATGCTCAAGGATACTTTTTTTACTTTCAGCCCTCCTGAAACTGATGGCAGTTTGCTTAAAACCACCATTACCCTTAACCCGGCGCATGATATTTTCAAAGGGCATTTTCCGGGCAACCCTATTGTGCCCGGCGTATGTATGATGCAAATGATCAAAGAAGTTTTGGAAAGTTATTTAAGTAAACAGCTAAAGCTTGTTAAGGCGGATAATATCAAGTTTCTATCATTTATCGATCCTAATCAACATGCACAGGTTGGATTACAGGTTAAGATGAACGTGGTTAATGAACAGGTTAAAACCGATGCGCAACTGGTGAATGAAGGAATTGTGTTTTTGAAGTTTAAGGGGGTGTTTGATTAGTAAAAGGCTAAATATCATAAAAAACTGTCATTTCGAAACGAGGAACGAGTGAGAAATCTTGTACGTCCTGCTTTACGACTTTGCGTTTAAGATTTTCAAGGCGTATAAGATTTCTCTTTCGCCCCAACGCTAAGGCTTGCCCTTGCTCCATCGAAATGACAACGGATTATAAACAAAAAAGCCCCTGGTTCACCATAACCAAGGGCTCATCAATCACACCTAATCCTCTATCTAATATTTTAAACCTGTAAAGGCTGTTTAGCACTTTTACCCAATCTGATAGCAGCCAGTAAATAATAAAAAGCACCAAAGGCCGAATAGCCCGCCAAATTCACAATCCCCATATTAGGCGAATGTGCCATGGCTATAAATGATACACCTGCAAGCATTGACTGCCCGCCACTCAGGATCATTGGCCATTGGCCGCCAAATTCTTTCCGCCTTTTTAAACCCAATACCAGTTGGATCAGTCCGGTTAATAACGCCCAGGCACCAAATACAATCAATGCTGCGGGCACCCCTTTAGTTATAGCAAAAGCTACAGCCAGGGTTGTAATAACACTAATAGCAACGTTTACATATTGAGGTGTTACAGATGTACCGTTGCCCTGGTTAGCGCGGATATCGAGGAAAGTGCCAACAACATCCCACAATGGATAGATCACAAGCAGAATGGTAGCTGCCGTAAATGAAGTTTTAGCTAATAAGGATACCAATACTACCCAGGTAACCGAAAATGCTACTCTTATAAAATATAGTTTGCGCAATGCAGCGGCGGTATTAGCCGCGGCTGAAGTTTCTATGATTAATGTTTTATTTGCTGACATGACTTTAAATTTTTATTTCGTTTTGTTTGATGAAGCAAAGTTGCACACAAAACAAGCCGGCAATTTTCACTTAGGTGAAAACAGCGATGGGCATTTGTCAGCAGAGTTTCGTTTTTAGGGCTTTTGCTGCGATAGCCGCTTTTTGATGCGGGTGAGCGACGGGTTTTTGATGCCCAGGTAAGATGAAATATGATAAGCCGGGATACGGCTTACAATATTGGGGTGCTGGGTTATCATTTTTAAATAACGTTCTTCTGCCGTATTGAACAAAAACTCCTCGGTACGGGCTTGCGACTGGTTAAAAAACAGCTCGGCAATAAGGCGGCCAAAACGCTGCCAGCCGGTTGGCGTGCCATACAGATACTGAAGATCGGTGTAATTGATAGATATGATCTCGGCATCTTCCATGGCCTGGATAAAATATGCACAGGGATACTGATTTATAAAACTTCGGAACGACACCAGGAACTGTCGCTCGGAGAAAAAGTAGATATTCTTTTCTTCCTGTGTTTCGGGATGTACGTAGTAGATGCGGAACAGCCCCCTGGTGATCAGCGCAAGATCGGTACATACAATGTTTTGCATGTTAAAGAAATCGCTTTTGGCTATTTTGCGGGTTCGCCAGTAAGGCAGACTAACGTTGACATCGTTGGCCGAGAGGTCGGCAAACTTGCCAAGCAAATCGTTCAATACTTCCTGTTTTGATTCCATACTGTTAACAAAGCGTAATCAATTCAAATATCGGCACAAAAAACCACACCAATTTTCACCTGGGTTAATAATATCAGGTTTTATTTTCTTATTTTACAATCAAACTAAATTGAACAAAAAACAATCACCCAATCAATCAACATCATGAAGAATATAAATACATCTCCCCATGTTAGTGAGTTTGATAGAGATAACCCTCTTCCTGGCAGCCATTATACTGGCGGTGTCGGGTCCGCGAAAAGGCAAAAAGAAAGGCAGTAACACTGACGCGGGCGCCCATTCGCGTTCCGAATATTACGTTACCGAAAACGGGGGATTGGAACACGTAAAGAGCGAAATCTAATACCAGGCCAGCCTCCGGAGCAACATCCGAAATTAAAATAGAACCGTCGCTAAACAATTAGCGGCGGTTTTTTATTTATTTTACAAATATTATAAACCCCAACCTGCTCCCGGTTTGAAACATATTTACAACGTTCTGTTTTTCAGTTTAATTTATAGCAGCCTGTTTGCCCAGGTAAAAGTTACCGGTAAAGTAACCGGCGTTTCCCAAAATCCATTAGCCTTTGCCGTTGTTAATCTGCAACAACAAAACTCCGAGCAAACCCGGGCGGTGCAAACCGATTCGGCTGGCATATTCAGTTTTACAGCTGTTGATAAAGGCAACTACAACCTAACTGTAACTTATACCGGCTATCAAACTACGGTACTTAAATTAAGCTTTCAGCATGATACCGCCTTATCCGTTACCCTTATGGATAACACCACGCAACTGAATGAGGTAAAAGTAACCGCGAGTAAAGCTTCTGTTGAAAATAAAAGCGATAAACTGGTTTACAACGTATCCACAAGTGCAACATCAGCCGGGGCCGATGCGCTTACGGTTATTGGCCGGGTGCCAGGCGTGAAAGTCGGTGATAATGACCTTAGTATTGTTGGCAAAGGCAGTATCAAGGTAATGGTGAATGAAAGATTGGTTCAACTGGCAGGTACCGATCTGCTCCGTTATCTGCGGTCATTATCCGCAAGCCAGGTTGGCACTATTGAGCTTATTAAAAACCCCGGTGCAGCGTACGATGCAGAAGGAAATGCAGGTATTATCAACATCACCTTAAAACACAGCAAAAAGCAAGGCTATTCGGGCAGTGTACAAATTAATGATAAACAATGGCTGCATAACCCGGCCTCGGTTTACGGCACCAGCAATTACTGGTGGCTAAACGCAAGCGGAGATATCAACTATAATTCAAATAAACTATCGGCCTATGCCAGCGTAAACATAGATCATGACCATGAATTGGAAGGCTTTGAAACGGAGATCTATTACCCCAAGCAAACCTGGCTGCAAACAGATACCGGAAACTATCGTTACCATAATTTAAACTTCATTGCCGGTGCCGATTACCGGCTTAGTCCTAAAGTTACTGCAGGCGTAAATTATCAGGGCGGTAAAAACACTTATGATGGATCTGACCATGTGAATAACCCGATCATTAACAATACTACCGGGGCTATCGATTCAACATTAAAAACCTACGCCACTTATCATCCTGTCGCTATCAGCAATGCGGTTAACCTGCACAGCACCATCAGCCTGGATACCTCCGGTGCGAAACTGGTGCTTAATGCCGACTATTTTAATTATTACCGAACGGATAGATCAGATTTTGAGAGCAATACTTACCTCGCCGACGGCTCACTGAATGGTACCAGCCGCAACCGGTATCATGACACCAATAAGCAGGATATTAATATTTATACTTTTAAAGCCGATGCTATAGTCCCTACCAAATACGCCCGTTTTGCTTTTGGCGGTAAGCTAAGCTTTATCAACAATTACAGCAATGCTTTTTATTATAACAAGACGGCCAATGACTCGCTAAAGTATGACCCAAACCTGAGCAATGAATTTACCTACACCGAAAACACCCAATCTGTTTATGGCAGTATCAATCGTGAGGACGGCAAATGGAAATACCAGGCCGGCTTGCGGGTTGAACGCACCGAAACCAAAGGCTTTTCGCACACACTAAATCAAACTACTGTAAATAATTACACCAGGCTATTCCCATCGGCAACGGTAAGTTATCAGGCTGCAGTAGATCATAGTTTATCGTTAAACTTTGGCAGGCGGGTAAACCGGCCTACCTTTTGGAACCTTAATCCGTTCAAAAGCCTGTTCACAGCCTACAGCTATGGGGAGGGTAATCCCTATCTTCAGCCCGAATACAATACCAACTTTGAGCTGTCGCATACCTACAAAAACAGGCTTACTTCGGCCATATTTTTAAATGTTACCAACAACGGTTTTAACAATATAACCATTGCCCGGCCGGATACCAACCTGGTTTATACCACACCGCTCAATTTTATCAAAACCTACAGGGCGGGCATTTCTGAAAATTATTCAACGCAATTACTAAGCTGGCTTGATAATAACAACCAGTTCACCTTTTACCATACCGATGCTAAATCTGCCCTTGATGCTGTAAAAGGTATCAGCGGGTTCGGTGCTTATATCGCAACCAACAATAACATCTATTTTAATGCTGATAAATCATTTTCAGGCGCGGTGAATTTCTGGTACCAGTTTCCGGAGATTGATCATATTGGCCGAAGTGATGCTTATTACAAACTTGATCTTGGCCTTAAAGCGTCCATTTTTAAAAAGAAAGTAGATGTATCATTTGTGATGAACGATGTTTTCAGGAGCAGCGCATCGGCAGTTACTACAATTGTTAACGGCGTAAGGCAAAAATACACCAACTTCCAGATCAACCGGTACGTTTTACTGGGGATCAGTTACCGCTTTGGCAATAGCCAGAACAAAGCAGAAAAACAAGATACCGGTAACCAGGATGAAAAAGGCCGGATCCACTAAAACAAAAAAGGGAGCTTTGCAGCTCCCTCAAAACGATCAAAAACAACACTTACATTTTGCCTGTAGTATCCTTGCCCATTTTACCTTTACCCATTTTGCCTTTAGACATTTTATCGTGGCTCATCTTGTCTGCACCCATCTTGTCTTTTGACATTTTGTCTTTGCTCATCTTATCAGAGCCCATTTTGTCTGAAGCCATTTTATCATGGCTCATTTTGTCTTTACTCATTTTATCCTTTTTCATTTTACCGGTATCGCTAAGGGCAACAGTATTATGTAAAGGACCCAATGTTTTCGCCTGTACATTAACAGTAAGGCCGGCGATAGTAAAAATGGCGATAAGGGCGCCTGAAATGATTGATCTGGTTTTCATGTTTGGTTCTTTTAGTTAATATTTTACCCCTTAGTCGGGGCGAAATGTGAAACCTTACAAAGTATTTTCATTTTATTTTTGGCACCAGAGAGAACCGCTTTTAACAGCAAACTATAAATGAAAAATTTCTACATGAATTTTAAATTGATTCAATTCGTGTAATTCGATTAATTGCGGAAGTATTGCAATGCATTCGTGGTAAAAATTATTAAGCGTCAGCCCTGGCAAAAGAGACTGATTATTTTAACGCGATTTCCTTGTCTCCAATGCCATTCCCTTAGTGCCAATCCGAAAAAAATCGTGAAATTCGTGCGCATTCAATTCCTGCACAAAGAAAATAATTTATGAAGATCAGCGAGGCGCAGCAACTTGTAGATAACTGGATAAAAACAATGGGTATCAGGTATTTTAATGAACTCACCAATACGGCCATTTTAATGGAAGAGGTTGGTGAAGTAGCGCGTATTATGGCCAGGCAATACGGCGAACAATCCTTCAAAAAATCGGATACAGAGGTTAACCTTGCCGATGAAATGGCCGACGTACTTTTTGTGCTGATTTGTTTGGCCAATCAAACAGGTATCGACCTGACCGAAGCCCTGGAAAAAAATATGCAAAAGAAGAGTATCCGGGATGCAGAACGGCATAAAAACAACGAAAAATTGAAATGACGTGTGGCGTCCTCATTAACTGCTTAAAAAAGGGGTGAAAAACAGATGCAAAAGCATAAAAAACTAACTGCAAGGTTAAATTAATATTAAAATTATAAAAACCTAACTGGTAAAAGGAACTAACAGATGAAGATTTGATTAAAAGATCAGGGATTTTATTAAATAATTTAATAAGTGCTTGACAAGTAGAAATTTAACTCCTAATTTTAAGCATCCTAATTAATTGATCATGATCCGTGTACGGTCTAAAGTTGTACTGTTGGTTGCCCCTCATGTAGTTGGCCTTGAAGTATTGCCTAATAACAAGGTCTTCAAGCATATTTCACTCACCGCGGCCATATTTCCGGCAATACACGATATCAAACCCAATTTATTAATTCTCGATTACGATTATCTTGTTCAAGATATAGAAAAGATCCTTCGGCGCTTAAGCTCAAACCCTGCATACAAAAGCATTAAGATTTGCTGCTATAAAAATAAATGGCACTCCAAGATTGATCCATTGCTGAAAACATTAGGCGTTGACCATATTTTTTATGCGGAAGATATGAAGGTAGAAGCCACGCGAAAAAGTGTATTCGACGCCATTGGTAATGTTATAATGGATGGAACGTTTTTTAGTTTGTTGAAACCAGTTCATTAGGCC
The DNA here is from genome assembly GCF_059690695.1 of Mucilaginibacter sp. A5337. Lineage (NCBI taxonomy): Bacteria > Pseudomonadati > Bacteroidota > Sphingobacteriia > Sphingobacteriales > Sphingobacteriaceae > Mucilaginibacter > Mucilaginibacter sp. A5337. Next base: position 291,070 of record NZ_JCAWEC010000006.1, read on the forward strand.
CCCCGGCCCCCTGAAGGGGGAGTAAGATCCAAAATTTGATAACCGTATCCTGATGGGACTTACGTTATGATATGTACATGATGTTTTAGGGCTGTTGCGCGGGCCGCGTTAGGGATAGAAGCGTAAAGCCCACAGCGCGGGTTGGGTTTGCGGGCAGGAAAGGCGAGGACTTGCAGCGGATAGCCCGGCCGCAGGCAACGCCCATATTATAAAACAGATCAAAAAAAACACGCCCAATAATCAACAACTTACGACCACGTCATTATAAGGCACGAAGACAACCGACCGTAGGGAGCTCATTAATACCTATAAAAATCAAATTATAATTATTAATAATCCCCTATTAGCAGGTCCGCCCGGTAAAGTTCGCGATTGCTTCGTGCCTCGCAATGACGGGAAGTAATAATACTCTTACTTAAATCACCACCTCTCCTTCAAAAACCTTTACTGCCGGCCCTTCTAAAAAGATGTCGGTAAAAGCTTTGCCATCGTAATCAAAACGGATGTTGAGGTTTCCGCCTAATACTTTTATAGGGGTGGTTATATGCCCGGTTTGCTCGTTGTGTTGCGCCATAGCCAGGGCAACAGCCGTTACTCCTGTACCGCAGGCAAAGGTTTCATCCTCCACCCCGCGTTCAAAAGTGCGTACAAAGTAGCCTTCTTCCATGGGTTCAACAAAGTTTACATTGATCCCATTTTTCCGGTAAGTAGCATTATTACGGATAGCATGACCTTCCTGGTAAACGTTGCGCTGCTCAAGGCCGTCAACCAATTTTACGTAGTGCGGCGAGCCGGTATTAAGCACATAGGCTTCGGCATCTTTGCTAACATCATTTACATCTATCATTTGCAGGCTTACCCAATTACCTTCGTCTGAAATTTTGGCATAATGCGGGCCATCAACCGCCAAAAATTCCGTTTCGGATTCAATGACACCCAAAAATTTGGCAAAAGCCACAATACAGCGCCCGCCATTACCGCACATACTGCTCGGCTGGCCATCGGCATTGTAATAAACCATCTCAAAATCGTACCCTTCTTTGTTTTGCAGCAGCATAAGGCCATCGCCCCCGATACCGAAACGACGATCGCACAGGCCCGAAATCAGCTTAGGATTATGATGATCAACGCTATTATCGCGGTTATCAATCAAAATAAAATCATTTCCGGCACCCTGGTACTTATAAAAATGTAACTTCACTGTATAATGCTGTTTAATGTCAGCGTTTTAGTATTAGCAAAACCCATGCTAACAATCAAAAACGCCAACGATGACCTATTTAACAAATTTTAACAAAAAACGGGATAACTTATCATTGATTATCTCGTCTATATGGTATTAAATTTGATCTGTAAAATAAGTAAACTTAATAATAAGAAAGGCAAATAATAAATGAAAAAGATAGGTTTAACACTATTAACCGCTTTTGTTGGGGGTGCGATAGCCTTAGGTACGTACAAGGTTATCGAAAACAAGTACTCAGACAACATGAGCTTTGAGGACAAACAAAAAGTATATTTTACAAGTAACCCTTCGGCCCCGGTATCATCAACCGGCGATCTGGATTTTACCCAGGCGGCAGCTGTAGCTACTCCGGCGGTGGTTTATATCCGCACCACGTATAGCAGCAAAGCAAGTGGTGGCGGCCAGGACCAGCTGGAGCAGATGTTTGGTGATATGTTTGGTCAGCGTGTGCGCCCGCAGGGCCCGCAAATGGCATCAGGTTCAGGCGTTATCATTTCGCCTGATGGTTATATCGTAACCAACAACCACGTGGTTGAAAAGGCCGATAAAATTACCGTTGCCACAAACGACCACCGCACTTACAGTGCCAAAGTTATCGGTACCGATCCAAGTACCGACCTGGCCCTGATTAAAGTGAGCGCTACCAACCTGCCCATTGTTAAATTAGGCAACAGCGATGACGCTAAAGTTGGTGAATGGGTTTTAGCCGTAGGTAACCCTTTTAACTTAACATCAACCGTTACAGCGGGTATCATCAGCGCCAAAGGCCGTAACATCGGTATCATTGGCAGTGAAGACAACCAGGATGAGAATCCATTCGGGCGTACCCGTAATCAATCAGGCCCTAAGCTGAACAAGGCTATTGAGTCGTTCATTCAAACAGATGCGGCCATTAACCCTGGTAACAGCGGTGGTGCATTGGTTAACACCCGCGGCGAGCTGATAGGCATTAACGCAGCAATCGCTTCACACACCGGTTCATATGAAGGTTATGGCTTCGCTATTCCGGTTAACCTGGCTAAAAAAGTATTGAACGATATCAAAAAATTCGGTACTGTAAAACGTGGTTTTGTTGGTGTTACTTTCACTGAGCTTAACCCTGATGTAGCCCAGAAACTTGATGTAGCAACCACCAACGGCCTGTACGTTAACGACCTTGTACCGGGTGGTGGCGCCGAACAGGCAGGTTTACGCAAAGGCGATATCATTGTTAAGGTTGAAGGCCAGCCGGTTTATGAATCATCAGATTTGCAGGAGCGTGTAGGCCGTTTACAACCCGGTGATAAGATCAATATCACCGTATTGCGTGATGGCAAGGACAAAGATTTCGCGGTAACACTAAAAGGCGATGCGGCACCATCTTCAAACCGTACAGCATCCTCTAAATCTGCAGAAGAATTGTTTAACAAACTGGGTGCAAGCTTCCACGCTTTAACCCCTGCCGAAAAAGCCAAGCTGCATGTTAATGCAGGCGTACTGGTAACCCAGGTACGTGAAGGCGGTTTATTTGATGCTGCCGAAATTCCTGAAGGCGTAGTGATCACCAGCATCAATAAAATAGCTATCAGCAGTATTGATGATATTGACAGGGCAATTGTAAAACCGATACAGGGCAACATTATCATTGCCGGTATTTACCCTGATGGTTCGCACTTCAGCAGTGCGTTCCCAGCCCAATAAGCTTTTTTTTAAGTGATTTTATATTGGAAGCCTTGATCTGTTTAGATCGAGGCTTTCTTTTTTAGACTCTAAAAAGGGCTTTTGTGGTTTTATAACTTACATCGTCCCGCTCTTGGCCGCGGGAGGGCCAGTTACTTTACCTTAGATGCAAAGTAACCAAACATCAAGACAAAAAAATGCTTCCCCCCTGCAGGCCATACTCCCAGGCCCGCTTTTTTGTCGGGCCGACGCGCTTTTGTTTTGGGGATTATAAGATGCTCTGATTTCATTAAGCCATCACAAAAACCATGTCATTGCGAGGAGCAGCAAGGGAATGAGCCGGGGCGCGACGCGGCAATCGCATGCTATACAGAGCGGCAATGCTTCCGTGTGGTTGCCACGCTGCGCTCGCAATGACATGGTTTTGATTTTAATAGCTCTTATCTTGTTTCCTGAATCTCAAAGTCTTGTCTCTTTCCCCAAACCCGTCGGCAGGTAAGCTTCGGGTGAAAGCGGGCAGAACAATGGTGGCCTCGCGCGAAGGAAATGGCATAGCAAGTTTTTGCAGAAGCGGGGCCAAGAGCGTGCGAAGCGGGGCAAAATAATTGCAGCCTGTGGTTCTGCCCGCTTTGCAGGGCAAAGGCCAGGAAAGGACAAGTGAGCAAAGGCCTGTGCGGCAAAGAAGCCTATCTGCTGACTTGACTTTTTGGTTACTTTTGTGTCAAGACAAAAGTAACAGCCCTCCCGCGGCAATTGAGCGGGCCAATGTTTGTTAAATACAACTAAGGTCTTTTTAAATCGAATTATGTTATTGCGTAGCACGGCAGCAATCTCGCAGCTATACAAAGCAGATATGCTTCCGGGTTGTATGACTACGAGATTGCCACGTCGCCCCCGTTGCACATCCTCTGCTGCGCTCCCCAATGACATTAAAAAACACTTTAAAACGTCAGCACTACTTTACCAACCGTCCTCCCGCTTTCCAGTTGCAAATGCGCATCGGCCATTTGTTCAAACGGAAACACTTTAGATACATGCGATTTGATGATGCCTTTTTGCAGCAAACCGGCAATAGTTGTCATGTTTTCGGCACTTGGCTTTACCAGGATATTATGACCGTTAATGCCTAACGCCGTAGCCTTAGGGGTAACGGCTTCGTTCATGCCCGATACGATGCTTACAATAGTGCCGCCTTTTTTCATCACCTGCAGCGAGCGGTCGATATATTCACCGCCGATGGTATCGAGCACGAAGTCGATATCGTGTGTAGCAGTTTCAAAAGGCTCTGCTTTATAGTCGATATGCTCATCGGCACCGAGGCCTAAAACAAAATCGCGGTTAGCGGCTGATGAGGTAGCAATAACATAAGCACCCAAATGCTTAGCGATCTGTACGGCATAATGGCCAACCCCGCCCGATGCAGCGTGAATCAATACACGGTCGCCGGGTTTAATTTGCGCATAGGTATGGAAAGCCTGCCATGGCGTAAGCGCGGCAAGTGTAGCAGCGGCAGCTTCCTCGTGACTAACCCCAGCTGGTTTCAACGTAAGTTCGCCGGCTTTGGCCTTAACATACTCGGCATAGGCTTTGCCGCTTTGAGGGAAAGCTATCATGGCAAAAACCTCGTCGCCGGGTTTAAAGCCGGTAACATCTGCGCCTACTTCGGTAATCTCGCCCGAAATATCCCAGCCTAAAATAACCGGCGACTCATCCTTAATACGTCCCCAAACGCCCTTCCCCGAACGGGTTTTAACGTCGACAGGATTTATGCTGATGGCTTTTAGCTTTACCAGCACTTCATCGGCAGCTATAGTTGGCACAGGTATTTCGGCAGGTACAAGGTTTTCAACCCCGCCAGAGCTTTTTAAAATTATTGCTTTCATGGTTTGATGCGTTTTTAACAGGTTAAAGTTAGTTCTTTTAAACCTTTGTTGTAACTGACTGACATCGTCGCCCTCCTTTACCTTAGATGCAAAGTAACCAAACATCAAGACAAAAAATGCTTCAGCCCACGACCTGTCCCGATGCCCATCGGGAGGCCATACCCCCTGGCCCGCTTTTTTGTCGGGCCGGCGCGCTTTTATTTGGGAAATTATCAATAAAAATCATGTCATTGCGAGGAGCAGCACAGGGAATGTGCCAGGGCGCGACGAGGCAATCGCATGCTATACAGAGCGGCTTTGCTTCCGTGCGATTGCCACGCTGCGCTCGCAATGACATCATTTTTATTATTCTCATTTCTTAACTCTTACTGTCTTTCCCCCTGGCTCTTTCTGTCTTGTTTCTTGACTCTTGCTGTATTGTTTCTTGCCCTAAACCCCTATCTTAGAAACGTGATCAAAGTAACCTGCGCCATAATTGTTGATACCGACGGACTTGTTTTTGCTGCCCAGCGAAGCACGACCATGAGCCTGCCCTTAAAATGGGAGTTCCCCGGCGGTAAAATTGAACCCGACGAAACCGCCGAAGCCTGCCTCATGCGCGAAATTAAGGAGGAGCTTCATGTGGATGTTGAGATTGTTTCTTCATTACCAGCCAACACGCATCAATACCCTAATGTTACTGTACAACTGATCCCTTTTGTTTGCAAAATTACCTCGGGGCAAGTTTTGTTAAAAGAGCATCTTGATTTTAAATGGGTAGCTAAAGATGAATTATTGGCTTTGGATTGGGCGGAGGCGGATGTGGCGATTGTTGAATATTATATAGAGAATTGATAATAAAACTTTGCTTTGTTCAGATTGTAGTTTAGGGGTATGACAGACGTTCATTCAAAGGAGACGCGTAGTTACAACATGTCGAGGATCAGGAGTAAGGACACCAAACCTGAGCTTCTGGTACGCAAGTTTCTGCATAAAAACGGCTTCCGCTACCGGCTGCATGTAAAAGACATGCCGGGTAAACCAGATATAGTATTACCGAAATATAAAACTGTGATTTTTATTCATGGATGTTTTTGGCATGGGCATGAGGGATGCCGGTATTTTGTGGTGCCGAAAACCAGAACTGAATGGTGGTTAAATAAGATTCAGGGGAATACATTAAATGATGTTAAAGCCGAAACTACTTTGATAGCTAACGGTTGGAAGATTATCAAGATATGGGAGTGCGAGTTAAAAAAAACTTTTCTTGACGATTCTCTCAACTCGTTGTTAGCGACTCTTAACACTCAATAATTCTCTAAAGTTCACTTATATCCGATTGACTTATAGTCGAATAGGCGATAGCTTGCAGCTATGGATATTCGGAAGAAAATCGGTTTGCGCATAAAGGAATACCGAACAAATTTAAAACTCACCCAGGAAGCCTTAGCCTTTAAGGCTGAAATAGATAAGACCTATGTTAATGAAGTTGAAAACGGAAAACGCAATGTTTCTGTAATTAATCTTGAAAAAATAATTTGCGCACTCGACGTAACGGTTAGAGATTTCTTTAACAGTGAATCTTTCAATGGAGGAACCAATTAATGGCGGTTAAATCCATGAAAGCCACATCAACGCTGTTGCCAGACCAGCTTGACTCAGCAGTTTTAACACATTACGTTGTTACTCAAAATCCGATATACAAGGAAAAGGCGTACGAGATAGTCGAAAACGCGTCAAACGAATTTAATGAACCTGAAACATTATATTCAGCAGTACAGCAAAATCTTTTTGACGCTACCGACGTTCCATTTCCCGGCCCAAAAGAAGGAACTGAAAGATTCACATTCATTGATTTATTTGCCGGAATAGGGGGCTTTAGACTCGCTTTGCAAAATTTAGGCGGTCTATGCGTTTACAGTTCAGAATATGACAAGTATGCCCAAAAAACTTATTTTGCAAATTTTGGTGAGACACCATTTGGAGATATAACAAAAGAAGAAACTAAATCATTCATTCCTCAAAACTTTGATATCCTGTGTGGCGGTTTTCCATGTCAACCGTTTTCAATTGCAGGAGTATCAAAGAAAAACAGCTTAGGTAGAAAGCATGGTTTTGAAGATGAAAAGCAAGGTAACCTATTCTTTCATGTAGCTGAAATTATAGAAAAGCATCGCCCGAAAGCATATTTTCTCGAAAATGTTAAGAATCTTGTTTCGCATGACAAGGGCAACACTTTTAAAGTAATTAAACAAACCCTTTTAGACTTAGGCTATTCTTTTGATCATAGGGTACTTAATGGAAAACATTTTGTTCCACAACATCGCGATAGGACTTTGATGGTTGGTTTTGACAAAAGCGTTTATGGGGAAGACATAAGTTTTGATTTTGACTTGGTTAAACTACCAGAGGCTGACAAGCAGATCAGAACGATTCTTCAGGAAAACGTAGACCCGAAATATACTTTATCAGACAAACTATGGAATTTCCTTCAGGAATATTCAAAAAAACACAAGCTAAAAGGAAACGGCTTTGGTTTCGGACTTGTTAATTTGGATGGCATTAGCAGAACAATGAGTGCGCGATATTATAAAGATGGATCTGAAATTTTGATACCTCAGACAACCGGCAACCCCCGACGGCTAACCCCAATGGAGAGCGCAGCATTACAGGGATATCCTGTAAACAAGGGAAATAAAAGCTTTAGAATACCGGTATCTGATAACCAAGCGTATAAACAGTTTGGAAATTCTGTTGTAACACCATTGATTCAAGCAGTAGGCAAAGAGGTAGCGAACGTCATTTTATCCTTCAATGATAAAACTTCAGTAGATTAATTGTTTCCGCTTTATGATATAGTTCTGTTAAATTGCCTGATTTTATTCGGAACTGGCTCCTCCTTTTTATTTGAGGATTAGAAGAAGCCAGTTCCATTTTGATCCCTGGGTCATAATAAATATTGCCAATCGCCATTTGTTTCAAGAACAACTGGAAATCAGTGCCATCTCCAAGTAAGACATTATTTCCATAATAATATTGACGCGCAGGTACTGTTATCGATTTTGAAGGAATATAACAAGCTTGGTTATGCTTTTTATTCCAGTGCTTTATCATGGATGTAAAACTCCAACTGGATGCTTCATTGCCGTTGTCATCTACTAAAGAAATAGAACCACTGGCATTTCTAATTTTCGAGCTTTCAATATCAAATCCCTTTAATTCTAAGGTTAATCCGGTCAATTTTTGCCTGCTTCCAACCTTATGAATTCCACCAAAGTTTAATCTATCTGGAATACCATTTTTATCATCATACCCATAGGACCTGATAAAACTGTCTACTCCATTATCGACATACAATCCGCCTGTCGGCTCAGGTGTCATCAAAGTAATTACCTCACTTGAAATTCGATCAAAATTTGTTACTTTAAATTGTTTAATTTCATAGCCTAAATAGTCAGGCTCTGAATACCCATTAGCTGAAATTCCTAACTCCGCCTCTAATGTATACCCCCCGCAGTTGGGAGAATTACACGGCAATATTGCTCCTGTTTTATGTAATCTTTTGGAATTAATCCACCCCAAAGAATGTATGCGGAACAATTCATTTAATAAAGATGCCTTATAGTCAATCTGTGGCTTTAAGTCGAGAACTTTAAATACTCCGTAGTGATATAGATCGACAATATTAAGGATGGATTTTGTGAGTTCAGCCTCAGGTGATGCAACATATCCAAATGTTTGCCCATTTTTTCCCACTCCCAAAATTAGTATCCTTCCCGGCAACCTAACATTCATTAATCCAGAAGGGGCGTTCTCCGAACCTTTGAGAAAGCCAGAAAAACGAACTTCTGGGTACTTCGGATATAAAATAAATTGAGCATTTGGAGCCAAAGCAAAGTTGCCATCCTCCATAATCCAGCTAAATCTAATACTTGCTTTAAAACGTTCCTTTTTCCAATCACCGGAAGAGTCGGCTTTGACTTCTGAGATGGGAAAAACATTTAAGATATCATAACTCCCACTTAAATAAACCTGATTTTTTGAATTATCGTTTGCGGATAGAACCTTTATATATAGTTTATCGCAACCGTTTTCAAGAAAGACACGTTTTAAGTTGTCTAAGGTCATTTTAATACTGCTAACAGAGTTAAACTTATAAATATAATTCCAATACTACATATTTAAGCATTATAACAGTTATTCCTTTGAATAAAATCTTTCTCAAAAAATGATCTATATCGACAGTCCAGCAACCAACACACATAACGTTCAATCATTTTCGTGATTACGAAAATGATTATTATAAAAAATAGCGCTTAAACCCCACACAATTGGTGGCGTTATATTGTCAGTGCCCCAAATCACCCCACATCGCCTACATGCATTTTTCTGCAAAAAACATCAAAAAATCAATGAAAAATTAACCATTTCCCAAACCTCGGCCGGAACGCTCAAATTCCATCTAAAAAAGGTTAATCAACTGATCCTCTGCGCATTAATTTCGTTTCATACCATTTGCTAAAGCATTGATAATCAACACAAATGGCGTTTCAACCCGTTCCGCGTTTCACTCTTAGTTTTTGGAACATTGCCCTTTTTCAACAAAAGATCCCGGCGAAGATTTTCAATTTTTCGTGGGGAATCAAAAAATTGGGACACCCGATTTTTTTTTACTATGTTTGCAATCTATATAATACAGATAGATATAGTAGTATTTAATTAATTAAGCAAAATAATGCAAAGGCATAGGGGTAAAAGTTTAGAGTGTTGTAATAAAGTAAACGCGTTAAAAGCTTTATTCAATCACTTTAAAATAATTACCCATGATACCCGCTTTAATAATTTGGTTATTTAAAAAATATATCCGGCCTGCCCTCCAAAACAAAACTTTCCCAACGTTAAATATCTTCGGTCCGCTTAGGTGGGTGGCTGTGGTGGTGGCATTGTTATGCCTTGCCGTTGGTGCTGTGGCGCAGGAGCAAACGGTTAAGTACAATGTACTGCACAGCGGCAAGGTGGTTGGCCACATGAACCTGTACCAAAAACGCCAGGGCGACGAGTTGTACCTCAAAATGATCTCCGAAGTAAAAATGCGCTTCATTTTCAGCGTTAAGGTCGATATCCAGGAGGAGAGCACTTTTAACAATGGCAAGCTCATCAGTTCGCAGGTATGCCGGCATGTTAACGGCTCTGAAAAATGCAATCGCCAAACCAAGGCTGTTGCCACGGGCTACCAAACCATCGCCGAAGGCAAATGCGGTAAAACAGTTGATCAAAAACAAATTGCCGCCAACCTGATGCTGCTGTACTGCCGCGAACCCGAAAACCAGGCGCAGGTGTACTCAGATAATTTTCAGCAGTTTCTGCAGGTTAAACAGGTAAGCCCGCATGTATACCGTATTGACCTGCCCGATGGTAACTATAATTTTTACAGCTATACCAATGGCGTGTGCAGCAAGGTTGATATTCATCATTCGCTGTACACTATCCAGATCCAATTGGCCTGATTGATTTTTAACATTTGGGCTCTATGAATTTAACGGCCAAACAAGCTATCTTTAGCGCTAACATCTACACCTTACAAGTGGAATATAGCGATAGCACGGCCATCGGTTTAATTAAACAGGGAAGCCAGAAGGCTTTTGAGCGGCTTTTTAAAGATCACTTTAAAAGTCTGCACGCCTATGCCTACACTTTTTTAAAGGATGATGAAATGGCCGAAGAGGTAGTACAAAATGTATTTTGCCGCATTTGGGAAAAACGCGATCAACTTAAAACCGACGGTAGTATCAAGGCCTACCTGTACCGGTCTGTACATAACGAAAGTTTGAACTACTTAAAGCATCAGAAGGTCCGCGCCAATTTTGGCGTTTATTATGCTGATGAAATGGAGCAGAACAGCAGCAGTGAACTGGCCTCAAAAAAACTGCTCACCGCCGAGCTGCAAAAGCATATCGAAAAAGCCCTGAGCGAACTGCCCGAGCAGTGCCGCATCATTTTTCAGCTGAGCAGGTTTGAGCAACTTAAATACCAGCAAATTGCCGATCAGATGGGTTTATCTATCAAAACCATCGAAAACCAGATGGGCAAGGCGCTGCGGGTAATGCGCCAAAAACTGGCCGAATTTTTACCCATTATTTTATTGTTATTTATGAATTGGTTTGTATGAGCTATACCGGTATGCCTATAGATGATGATTTGCTGGTGAAATACCTGGTTGGCGAAGCTACGCCCGCCGAGGTGGAAGCTATACAAAATTGGATTGCCGCCTCCCCTGCTAACAGGCAGGAATATGATAATTTTAAACTGATCTGGGATGAGAGCCAGCGCATCGCCTCTACCAAAACACTCGATGAAGATGCGGCCTATCTTCGCCTGCAAAAAAGACTGAATAATACAGCTCCAACAGCTACCCAACCCGCGCCGGTTCGCAAAATGAAAACCAGCTGGTGGGTTGGCATAGCGGCATCGTTGCTATTGATTTGTACCGTAGCCTGGCTAACCATCAGTCATTATTATGATAATAGAAACATTGCTTTTGTTAAGATAAACAGCGAAGCCAAAACCCGTACGCAAACCCTGCCCGATGGTTCGGTAGTTACGCTGAATAATCACAGTACCCTGATTTACCCCGAAAAGTTTACCGGCAAAATCCGACCAGTTACTATGCTGGGCGAAGCGTTCTTTAAAGTAACGCCCAATAAAACCCAACCGTTTATTATTAAGGTGAATGGTGTAACGGTTAGGGTGGTTGGCACGTCATTCAATGTAAAGAGCCGCGACGGTAAAACGCAGGTAATTGTTGAAACGGGCATTGTTAACGTAAGCGAGAAAAACAAAAACGTGAACCTTAACCCCGGCGAGAAAGTCCTGGTTACGGGCAAGGATGGCTTGCAAGCGAAAGAGAACATTAAAGGGCGTTTGTATAACTATTATGCCACCCATGAACTGGTTTGCGATGAAACCCCGCTGCATGAGCTGGTGGGTTCGCTGAACGAGATTTATGGGGCGCATATTGTTATCGGCAACAAGGCCATTACTAACCTGCCTATTACTACGGTGTTTAAAGATCAGTCGTTAGATGAGATATTGCTGGTGATTTCCGAAACGTTTAAGATTAAAGTGGAGCGGGGGAAAAAGGGGATTGTGTTGAAGTAAGGAAGTAGCTATACTAATTACTATAAAAGCATGTCATTGCGAGCGATAGCGTGGCAACCGCACGGAAGCATAACCGCCCTGTATAGCATGCGGTTGCTTCGTCGTCCCTCCTCGCAATGACATAGTTTATTAATATTAAGAATATTTTATGTTATATAAACTACATCGTTACCTAAACTATACCCTCGCCCTGCTCCTCCTCACGGCCTTCACAGCTCATGCCGATTCTATTCTGTCCAAAAATATTTCTGTACATGTAACCGAAATGCGCCTGGGTACTGTGCTTAAAACCATCGAGCAAAAGGGTAACTTCTATTTTTCATACAATAGCAACATCGTAAAAACTGATAGCCTGGTCACCGTTAACGCTGATAACTGGACAATAAAGGAAGTGCTCGACCATATGCTCAGCTACCGTTTTGAGTATCGCGAAACCAAGAATTTTATTATCCTGAGATATGCCCCCCTCCAACTCACCATAGTTACCGATAAGGCTGCTACGGAGGGCGATAGTTATGCCATCAGCGGCACGGTTACCGACGAGCAAACCGGCCACAAACTGCCGAATGCCAGCGTATACTCGCATGAGCAACTACAATCAGTATTGACAGATAAAGACGGTCATTTTGATATGACGATTCGCAATCAAGGTCAACCGATCACCTTAACCATAAGCAGGGAATTTTATAAAGACACCACCGTTACCTTCCTGGCTGATGTTAACGTAAGAAGTACAGATACTACATTGAAGAAAAAGAGCCTGCTGGGTTATATCCTTAGTGATGATTATTCTGGCGTTGAGAATACTTCCCTGGGCAGATTATTCCTATCTACCAAACAACAGATCCAGGCAGCCAATCTCGGCGGATTGATTGCACAAGCTCCCTTCCAGGCTTCGGCCATACCCGGCGTTAGCACCCATGGCAATTTCAGCGGACAGGTAGTGAATGTAGTTTCCCTCAATGCAGTCGGCGGGTACAATGCCGGTGTCGACGGTTTTGAAATGGGCATTATTTTCAATTTAGATAAAGGCGATGTTGGCGCGGTGCAAATAGCGGGGATCTTCAACGTTGTCGGCGGGTCCGTAAACGGTATTCAGCTTGGTGGCTTGTATAATAATGTACTGGGCAACGTGCGGGGCATTCAACTGGCGTTGCTGCATAACAGCGTAAAACAAAATATGAATGGCCTACAATTGTCAGCACTATATAATCATACCCGTGGATCGGTTAGGGGTATTCAGTTAGGAGCCATAGGCAATATCGCCGGTAAAAATTCTGACGCATTTCAGATTGGAGGTATTGGCAACATTGCACAACAAAAATTTGGTGGCCTGCAGGTAGCGGGCTTGTTTAATTACGCCAAACACCTAACCGGGGTGCAGCTGGCATTGGTAAACATTGCCGATACTTCGTCGGGCTTCAGCATTGGGTTACTGAATATCATCAACAGTGGGTATCATAAGCTGGCTATCTCCACCAACGAAACACAGAATATCAACCTCGCCTTTAAAAACGGTAACCATAACCTGTATACCATTTGGCAGGGCGGCATGCGGGTTGATGGAAATAGCAAATTATATTCGTTTGGTTTAGGTTTTGGGCGCGAGTTTGGTTTAGGCAGACATTTGGCTATCAACACCGAAATCGGCTCAAGTTACCTGTACCAGGGTACCTGGTTAAAAACCAATCAGCTTAATAAATTCAATCTTGATTTTACTTATAAGGTTAGTCGCAAATTTTCCATTTTCGCAGGCCCGTCATTAAATTTTCTATATTCCGATCAGCGTACACCTGTTAATGGCTACGCCTATGTGCGGGATCTGCATCATTCATTTATTCATGATAACCGAAACTGGAGTGGTTGGGTTGGATGGAGCTTTGGGGTTAATTTATTTTGAGGTGTTTAGGTTGGTAATCAAATTCTTTTGTGTTTTATAACTTACATCGTTGCCCTCTTGGCCGCCCGGCCAAGAGGGCAACGATGTAAGTTAATTACTAATAAAGTTCCTTTCTACCCCTCTCCTCGTAAGCCCAAGCTACCCAATCAGCTAATCAATCCAAATCCCCATTACCAAAAGTATCTCCCTGGTTAATATCACCGGTTTCATAGCCTTTTTTAAACCAGTACATGCGCTGGGCGCTGGTGCCATGGGTAAAGCTGTCCGGCTCAACATGTCCTTGGGCCTGCTTTTGGAGACGGTCATCACCGATGGCATTGGCCGCGTTCAGGGCTTCTTCAATATCTCCTTTATCAAGCACGTTTTTCATGCTTTTTTCGTAGTGCGCCCAAACACCCGCGTAAAAATCAGCCTGTAATTCCAGCTTTACTGAAAGTTTGTTGTATGCTTTTTCACTTAAACGAGACCGTGCCGCGTCCATTTTTTGCGAAACACCTAACAGATTTTGCACGTGATGACCAACTTCATGCGCTATTACGTAAGCCTGTGCAAAATCGCCGGAGGCTCCAAAACGGTTTTTCAATTCGTCGTAAAAAGAAAGATCTATATATACCTGCGAATCGCCCGGGCAATAAAACGGACCACTTGCCGAGCTTGCCGTACCACAGGCTGATTGTACATAACCATTAAATATAGTTAACTGCGGCTTTTCGTAGGTCTTACCCATATCATCAAATAGCTTTGTCCAGATATCTTCGGTATCAGCTAAAACTACGCGTACAAAATGCTTGCCCGCATCCTCGGGGCCGTTGTTGGCTGTTTGCTCCTGCCTTGGCCTATTGGTTGCCACCTGGTTAAGCAGGGCCGAAGGATCGACCCCGGTAAAAAAATAAATTGCAGCGGCTATCAAGCCAAGCAATCCTCCACCTATGGCTAACCTGCCACCGCCTCCGCCCCGTTCATCGTTAACGTTATCACTTTCGCGTCTGCCAAACCATTGCATATTTGCCCCCCAACCCCCTAAAGGGGGTGTTTATTTTAGAGATAATAAAAAAAGCCCCTGTTTGTTTTCACAGAGGCTTCAGATTTTTTAAACTCCCCCTTCAGGGGGCCGGGGGGCGATACTACTTCACTATCTCAAACACCGCCTGGATCTGGAAGCTCAGCTTAATAGTTTTGAAGCTGATATCTGATTCTGCAACATTGCTGTCGGCCGATGCTTTGAACATCATAGCATTGGCATAAACGCGTGGCTGCGGGAAGCTGCTGTTATCACTTTCGGTAATGTTAATTGCACCACCCAGTTTTTCGCCAAGGGCAGCTAACAGGTAAGTTGCTTTATCGCGTGCGGCAAGTAGGGCTTTGATTTTAAGATCTCGTTTCAGATCGGCCATTTTTGAATAGTCGTAGCTTTCAATATTGGTTGATTGGATGCCTTTGGGATCAATCTTCGACATGATCTGGTTAAACTTGTTCAAATCGCGCACACGTAAGCCGTATTGTTTGCTGGCCAAAAAGTCGGGTGCTTTTTTCTTTTGGTAAGTGTTGTTCCAGGCCGATACATTATTCACTGTAAAATCTGATGACGGAATACCGGCGTCTTTAACGGCTTTTTCCAGCTGATCTTCCAGGTCGTTAATGGCGATGTGTTTTTTGCCATCCATATATTCCTGTAGTGATATGGTTACATTTATAATATCAGGGGTAACGTCCTGTTCGGCAATACCGGTAACTTCAATTTTACGCCTAAGGTCAACGTTTTGGGCAAATGCTCCAACAGTAGTTGCTAATAGTGCGGCAAGGATAAATAGCTTTTTCATGTGTATTTTATTTGATGTTATGACTAAGGTAACGTGTATTTAGTTTAATATGTAACAGTAAGGCTACAATTATTTACTAAGCCACTGGTATGCTTGTAAATAAAAAGGAGTGGTTTTGCCTGGAGTGAAATTTCAATTCCCCTCTCCACAGAAACCTAATAAACACTCGCTCAAACCCATTCAACCTTTAATGGTTATATTACAACACATTAAGTTATTTGGCTATGAGATCGATATGGAAAGGTTCGATAGGTTTTGGGTTGGTGAGCATTCCTGTTAAATTGTATTCGGCGGTGCAAACCAGTTCGCTCGACTTTGATATGCTGGACAGTCGCGATCACGCGCGCATCCGCTATCAGCGGGTGAATGAAAATACCCATAAGGAGGTACCGTACGACAAAATAGTAAAAGGCTACAAGCTGGATGAGGATTATGTGATTATGGATGAGCAGGATTTTGAAGATGCCGCACCCGAAAAAAGCAAAGTAATTGAAATAGAAAGCTTTGTTGATATAGCCGATGTAAACCCTATGTTTTATGAAACATCATACTACACCGAGCCCGATACCAAAAACAATAAAGCCTATGCCCTGCTTATCCAGGCATTGACACAATCAAAAAAAGCAGGACTGGCGCGTTTCGTTTTGCGCAGTACCGAAAGCCTTTGTATAGTTCATCCGCTTAAAAATGTACTGGTGGTTACCCGTATCCGTTTTGCACAGGAGATCCGCAATACGGATGACCTTAATCTGCCCGATAAGATTGATGTAAGTAAAAAAGAACTGGATATGGGGCTCACCCTGATAAACCAATACGCCGAAGATTTCGACGTATCCAAATTTAAGGATGAGTATAATGATGAACTGCTCAAAATCATCGAAGCCAAATCAAAAGGCAAACGCGCCAAGGTTAAAAAGCTTAAACCGCGTAAAACCGGCGGTGATGATCTATACGATCAACTGATGGCAAGTTTAAAAACAAAGAAAGGAGCTTGATGAAGTCCGAAGCCGGGAGTTGGAAGTATTATGTCGGCTTACTTAATTCCTTAAAATCGGGCATGTTGTATGCTTTTTAGAACTTTTGATTGCAGGCGCTTGCCGGCAAGTTTCATGCTGAGACGAAAAATCCAGTCTTGGATATGCTTAAAATTATCATAATAATTAATTTAATTGTTTAAATAATAAAATTCGGCTTTGTGTTTGTAGATATTTCCTCGCAAAAACATTAAAATATCTACCATGGCAACTACAAAAGTAAAATCACCCGAGCAAACTGCCAATGTGCAGGAATCGGCCTTGAACGAGTTATTTATTGATGAATTAAAAGACATTTATTGGGCCGAAAAACATCTTACCAAAGCATTACCCAAAATGGCTAAAGCAGCAACATCTGATGAATTACGTTCTGCTATTGAAAACCACCTGGCCGAAACTGAACGCCAGGTCATCCGTTTGGAAGATGCTTTCGCATCTATCGGTCAAAAGGCCGTAGCAGTAAAATGTGAAGCAATGGCCGGATTGATCAAGGAAGGCGAAGAAATTGTATCCGAAACAGAAAAAGGCAGCATTACCCGCGATGCAGGGATTATTTCAGCAGCTCAAAAAATTGAGCACTATGAAATTGCATCTTACGGTACGCTCCGCACTTTGGCCAGTGTATTGGGGTATGATCATGCAGCCGAACTGCTTGATTCAACCTTACAGGAAGAAAAAACATGCGATAGCCTGCTCACTCAAATTGCCGAGGCCGGCATTAACCAGGCATCAAAAGCAGAAAAAGCTTAAACCGTTTATTAGTTTTTTTAAGAGCGGTCGCAGGGGATTTATTCCTTGCGGCCGTTTTTGTAAAAAAACCTTTTCATCCAAATTGTCATTTCGACAGAGCCGGGCGGGGCGTGTGCGCCGGGGCGAAAGAGAAATCTTATACACCTCGCAAATCAGCATGCTATATAGATGGCTGGATGTATAAGATTTCCCCTTGTTCCTTGTCGAAATGACTTGTATACTCTCCTATTAATTAAAATCTTTCCACAAACAATAACCAGAGAATATGGTTTATCGTCAAAAACCGACGCCCTATGAAACAATTCAAACTGGTACTATTTGCCTTTTTAGTCTGCTTTTGCGCTTCTGTTTTTGCCCAGGATAAGTTAGATGGCGCTTATGCCGGATGCGAATTTTCGCCAAGCCCCATATTTGGCGGCGGCATGAACAGAACAGACATTGCTATATTGTTCAGGCCCGATGGCACTTTCAATGATGTGCTTAACCGTACCGACTGGCAAACCAACGTGAGTGGCCATTACACTATAAGCAAAGGACAGGTAACCCTTAAATACACCAAAAGCTCGTCTGTTTATGCCATAACCAAATACGGAAGCCTTTCTAATTATGCACATGAGTTGTTTAAGCTTCAGGGGAATATTATACCTGCGGGCTATTATTCATTTATCAGCGCTATGGGCGGTGGAGGCGCAGCCTATGGCACAACTTACGTAGGTGCTTTAAGCACACAGGGATTAAATTTCGACGAAAAGGGTCACTTTAGCAATTCACGTTATTCGGGCTCCGTTGTAGCCGGCGAAAATGTTGGCGGCGGCAGTTCGAGCAGTAAGGACGGCAGCGGTACCTATAAAATAAACAAAGGGGTGCTTACGCTTACCTATACTGATGGCCATACCGAACTGCACAGCTTTTTTTGCGATATGGGTGGTAAAACCCGTATGGCTGTGGTTGACGGACGGGTATTTTTTGTAGACAATAATGACAATGCTACTGCCAACAACACAAAGTCATTAACAGGGGCTAAAAAGACTTCGGAAAACACTGCTGCCAATAATGCCGCTGCCCCGGATGGAAAAACACTGCTTTTAAACGCTAATGCCACTCATGGTGGCGATAAACTGAATGCATTGAAAACAGCACGATTAACAGGCTCTGTTTCGGGGTTAAAAGTTGTTGAGCTGATTGATATACCCAACAGCAAGGTGCGTGTTGAAATATGGCAAAACGGCAAACCTGTTTCGGTGCAGCAAACTGAAGGCAATACCGGATGGCAGTGGAGCAGCGGTAACAAGTCCGATCTGCCGGCCAGTAGCGTAGCCGAGGTAAAAACAGCCCTTTACACCGGGGTTCTCGGTTTACGTAAATCATTGCTTGATCAAATGCAGATCATCAATACGCAAAAAATCCCCGCCAATAACATGTACACCGTTCAATGCAAGTTAAATGGTAACGAATATATATTTGCTATAAATGATCAAAACCAGTTGATGGCTTACGGCTATAAGGTGGGCGACAAAACACTGTTCTCGATGTTGTCAGATCTTCGGCCGGTACAGGGTATCACCATTCCCTATCATGAGGCAACAACAAGCGGCCAGCAAAAGCTTAATATCCAATATGACAATATGGATGTGAACCCGGTTTTGGACCAGCAAAGCTGGGCGGTGCCTGCTGGGGGCTAAATCAAATTCAGGTCGATAATTTATTCGGTTTCAAATAAAGATAATCATTCTTAAAATCGATTATCATATTGAACCTCTTTAACAAACCATTACCCAGATAGTTAATTTCAAAACCAAGGGGATTTTTATTGCTCAAAATAAGCGTTGACACATTGGTAACCGGGAAGCCGTTAAGCCTGAACAGCGGAGCTTCTACTATTTTCATATCATACTTTACCCCACGAGGGTCGCTGATGGTGGATGACTTGATAACTTTTAAATTAGTCGGGAAATCATTTTTAGCTGCCCAGGCACTGTCCAGTATTGCTGATTGATCGGACCCGGTATCCATCGAAAAATTGCCGGTGTATTTTTTCCTGCCTATTTCAAACATTCCGATAGCATAAGGAAACGACCGCATAAACCCAATCTTCGAGCGCTCATAGTTTTTCAACCCCTTTGGCTTTGTGTTATAGATGATGATACGATTGTTATCATAATCAACCTCTACCAACTTACCTTCAAACAGGTTCCAGCCAAACCGGCCATCCATTCCCGTCGAGGTTATGTTTGTGGGTAAAATTTCCTGATTGTGCCAAACAGCCGTTCCCATTTGCAGTTTTAGCACTTTGCTCATTTCATTAAAATTCGGCTTTGCTTTACCCGCCAGCACATCGGCGTGATTGGGCAATAGCTTAGTCTTCTTTAGTATAGCATCCTTAGTTAAATGAAAATCAAACGAACTTAGATCAAAATGCAGGTTTAACGTATCGGTATCATTCATTACAGCTTTTACCGCTATGGCGCTATAGGCCGTAAGCTTAAACGGAATAGTATCGTTTTTGGTAACGCCCCCATTCTGTTTATTTACCGGTGGAATAGCGCTCGCTATTTGTGTATAGCACGAATCCTTTCCGTTAAGCAGGATGACGAAATTATATCGGGTACCAGGTTTAACCTTTATCCTTATGGAATCTATATCTGTATAAAAAGTAACCCATTTAGTTGCCCGTGTCCTGTCGGCAGTATAAACATCAGGTCGCATTTTTGGCGAAAGCGACCAGGCATTCTTATCCAGAAATCCGCCATCGTTAATGGCTACTTTTTTTGATGTCGCTTTGATCACGGGTAGTTTCGACTGGCCAATAACAAACCCTGCCGGAAGCAGGCAGATAAACAGTAAAAAGTATTTCATCGGTTTATGATGTATGTTGCTAAAGATACATTACAGGCGCTGTAAATGAGCGCTTTTATCCGCAAAAAAGTAATTTCTTAAAACTTTTAAAGCAATAAGGCTATTATACTAATATCTATGAAAATCATTAATTAAAACAAAGTATTATGAACTCACTCCTGTATATCATTGCAGTGATCCTTATTATAGGATGGGCAATTGGCGTATTTTTCACATCGGTAGGCGGCCTGATCCATATCTTGCTGGTAATAGCCATTATCGCGCTTTTATTAGGCTTAATCAGGCGGTCGACAGCTATATAAAACCGCTGAAAATAAAATCATAAGCTATCTCAAAAGAGGTAAACTATCTGAACCTTGATTCGCTTGATTTGCGGATTACCTGATAAAATCAGAAAGTCTTTAAATCAAATGGATCAAGGTTTTTTGTATACTTGTTTAGTTGTCAGGATAAATCCTTAAATCAGGAGAATCAAGGTTTGAAAAATATATACATTTCATTGTTTATTGCAGCTATAGCCGCCATTAGCGCATGCTCACCTAAAGTACAACCCTACGCTACCACCAATAAAGTGTATCATACCCAAACCGACTCATTAGTTGAAGTCATCAGTCGCGAACAACCGGCTATGCTGGTTGACAGTGTAGGTGAGGCTATTCCATCAGAGTGGATAGGTAC
Source organism: Mucilaginibacter sp. A5337 (assembly GCF_059690695.1). Classification (NCBI taxonomy): domain Bacteria; kingdom Pseudomonadati; phylum Bacteroidota; class Sphingobacteriia; order Sphingobacteriales; family Sphingobacteriaceae; genus Mucilaginibacter; species Mucilaginibacter sp. A5337. The sequence continues at coordinate 312,033 of NZ_JCAWEC010000006.1, forward strand.
CGTAAATTTTAACCTGCGCAAACCTAACTATGTAATCATTCATTATACTGCACAGGATTCGGTTAAACAAACCCTCAACACTTTCACCTTAGTAAAACCCCAGGTAAGCGCACATTACGTAGTAAGTAAAGACGGTAAGGTTTATCATATGCTCAATGATTACCTGCGGGCCTGGCATGCAGGCATCAGCAAATGGGGAAGTATCACTGATATGAACAGCTGTTCCATTGGCATTGAGATTGACAATAACGGGCACGAACCTTTTAATGATGTACAAATAAAAAGCCTGCTGGCTTTATTGGCTCAGTTAAAGAAAACTTACAATATCCCGCAGGCCAATTTTATCGGGCACCAGGATATAGCACCGCTACGCAAACCAGACCCGGGACCATTATTTCCATGGAAACTATTAGCTCAAAAAGGCTTTGGTTTTTGGAGAGAAGAGTTGCTTGAGCTTCCGCCCGATAATTTTGATTATGCCACTGCACTTAAGCTCATCGGCTATGATATCAGCAACCTGCCTGTGGCCATCGTTGCTTTTAAACGTCACTTTGTACAAACTGATGAAACACCGGTAATGACGCAGTTGGATTTAAATATACTTTATAACGTTTATAGAAAATATTAGCCCCCCGCCCCCTAAAGGGTCCTAAAGGGGGAGTATCGAACAGCTCCATAACTGGATAATTATTTACAAGAGGGAATAATTATCTTTATAGGATTTGTCACATCACCATGCAAATAGCCCCACATCCTTTGCTTTCGGGTATTGTTAAGCATTATTTAATTATAGCGCATAAACAGCATGCTGTCATGAATTACCGTCTGTTTTCTGACGGAAACCCTGGGATGGTATTTCATTTAAAAGCTCCCCTACTCCAATACAACCAGCTACACACCTTTGCCAGCAAGCAGCCAGGCAGTTTTGTTTATGGGCAAATTACTCATTATAGTGATATTATTTCGGCGGGTGAACTGGCTATGCTGATTATAGTTTTACAACCCAATGCATTGCTACCCCTGCTTGGCCTGCATGCCTATGAGCTAAATGACAACACCGTACCGTTAAAAGATCTTTTCGGACAGGAAGCTCTCGATCTTGAAGACAGGATCGCAAACGCTGCCAACCTTCCTGCTGCAGCCGCAATTGCCGAACAGTTTTTATTAAGAAAGACCGCTTCCAAAGTCAAATATGCTGGCATTACAGATCAGGCTATAAGCATCATTCATGCAAATAAAGGCATTATCAACGTTCAAACCCTGCTGACCAAGATACCTGTAACCGAACGGCAGCTTGAGCGTAAGTTCAACGAGGAAGTTGGCATCTCTCCCAAAAAGTTTATCGACGCAGTAAAATTTCAAACCTATCTCAAGCAACTACAAAAACTATCTTCAATAAAAGAGCTAAGTTCATTGAGCTATGCCTGCGGATACTATGACCAGGCGCATCTTAATCACTTTTTCCGGAAACATACCGGCGTTACTCCCCTGCAATACAAAGCCAACCATAATCTACTGGCAATTAACTTTATGCCGTTGGTTTAAAATTGCATTTGTCGGTTTTTTACAATGCAATCCGCTATACTTCGGATAATTTTGAAATGAAAAAAAATGATCAGCATATGGAAAACCTAACAATCGCCACGGCACAATTTGAAAATAAAAGTGGCGATAAAGCCTACAATTTATCGGTTATTGAGCAAATGACGGCGGATGCGGCGGCGCAAGGAGCCAAAGCAATTGCTTTTCATGAATGTTCTATAACAGGCTACACATTTGCCAGGAAACTTAACAAAGCACAGATGCTTGATCTCGCCGAAGAAATTCCCGGCGGACCGAGCATCACCACATTAACCGAATATGCCCGAAAATATAACATTGCCATACTGGCCGGCCTGTTTGAAAAGGACAAAGATGACAATCTGTTTAAAGCCTATGTATGCGTTGATAAAGCCGGGCTCATTGCCAAACATCGCAAATTACATCCTTTTATCAATACGCATCTTTTACCGGGCACCGCATATACCGTATTTGATTTGTATGGATGGAAATGCGGGATCCTTATTTGTTATGATAATAATGTAATTGAAAATGTACGCGCAACTACCTTGCTTGGGGCACAGGTAATTTTTATGCCGCACGTTACCATGTGTACACCGTCAACCCGACCAGGTGCCGGTTTTGTTGACCCGGAATTATGGAAAAATAAAGAAGCAAACGCTCATCTGCTTCGCCAGGAGTTTGACAGCCTTAAGGGCAGGCAATGGCTGATGAAATGGTTGCCAGCGCGGGCCTATGATAACGCGGTTTATGCCATATTCTCCAACCCAATAGGCATGGACGATGACCAGCTAAAAAACGGATGTTCCATGATCATTGATCCATACGGCGATATTATGAGCGAATGCAGATCACTTGAAAACGAATTTACAATAGCTGAATTAACACCCGATAAGCTGGAAAAAGCAGGTGGCTATCGTTACATCCAGGCCAGGAAGCCTGATCTATACCGCGATATCATCGGCCGCGAACATGAAAGTTTTCAGAAAGTAGTTTGGCTTTGATATTAAGATACCGATGTACACATCACCACCAGTGTACAACTTGCGCTCATTTGTAATGAGCGCTTAATCCGGTTTGGCGATTGCATCGCCAGTCGCGTTACAAACGCTAACCCATGTTAAGCACTCGTTGAAAACGAGCGCAGGGAAAATGCAACTACAAAAAAGCCCCGGCACAACATTTGTGTCGGGGCTTTATAATTTCAGACTCCCCTTTAAGGGGGCTGGGGGACTACTAATCAATCCACTCAAACTTAGTATACGGCACAAGTACCTCCGGCACTTTAATACCTTTTTCGGTTTGGTTATTCTCCAATAAAGTAGCAACTATACGCGGCAGGGCCAGTGCACTGCCGTTTAACGTATGCGCTAATTGTGTTTTACCATCGGCATTGCGGAAACGTAGTTTAAGCCTGTTACTCTGGAAAGTTTCAAAGTTTGATACTGATGAAACTTCCAGCCAACGTTGTTGTGCTGCGCTCCAGGTTTCCATATCATAAGTTAAGGCAGATCCAAAACCCATATCGCCGCCGCAAAGACGTAATACACGGTATGGCAAGCCTAATTTTTGTAACAAGCCTTGCACATGGCTGCTCATCAACTCCAAAATTTCGTATGATTTATCAGGATGAGCTATAGTTACGATTTCTACCTTATCAAACTGGTGCAGGCGGTTCAATCCACGTACGTGTGCACCGTATGAACCAGCCTCACGACGGAAACATGGTGTATGGCCGCAGTTACGTACAGGTAACTGGTCTTCTTTTAATATCACCTCGCGGTAGAGGTTGGTAATAGGCACTTCGGCAGTAGGGATCAGGTACAGGTTATCGATACCTACATGGTACATCTGCCCTTCTTTATCCGGCAATTGCGAAGTACCGAAACCAGATGCTTCGTTTACCATTAAAGGCACGCTTACTTCGCTGTAGCCTGCTTTTTCGGCTTCGTCAATAAAGTAATTGATCAATGCGCGTTGCAGTTTGGCACCTTTGTTTTTGTATACAGGGAAACCGGCTCCGGTTATTTTAACGCCCAGTTCAAAATCAATCAGGTTGTATTTTGCAGCAAGCTCCCAGTGCGGTAAAGCATCGGCAGGTAGTTCGGGCTTAATACCGTTCTCTAACACAACCTCATTATCCTCAGGAGTTAAGCCTTTAGGTACCGAGCTATGCGGCAGGTTAGGCAGCAATACCAGTTTTTGATATAATTCTTCCTCGGTAATAGTAAGCAGGTCTCCCAATTTCTTGATCTCCTCTTTCCAGGCACCAGTCTTGCCTTTAAGCCCTTCAGCCTCTTCTTTTTTTCCGGCGCGCATCAGCTCACCTATCTGTTTTGCAGCTGCATTGGCCTCGGCCGAAACATTATCCATACTGGTTTGAGTGGAGCGACGTTTATCGTCCAGTTCAATTATTTCATCAACCAGTTGGGGCTGTTTAAAATTTTTTACAGCCAAACGTTCCAAAACCTGTTCCCGGTTATCACGGATATAACTAACTTGCAGCATTATTTTATTTTTTAGGCAAAGATATAATTAGTTCATTGTTTATGGTTCATAGTTCATAGCTGATTTATGAAATTTAAAAACCATCAACCAATATCCATGAACTATGATCTATGAACCATGAACAACCCAACTGGCAAACTATACTTAGTCCCCACCCCGATAGGTAATCTGGAGGATATGACCTTCAGGGCCATCCGCGTGTTGAAGGAGGTGGATCTGATACTGGCTGAAGATACGCGCACTTCTGCTCCGATGCTCAAACACTTCGAGATCCATCAAAAAGTATTCGCACACCATCAGCATAACGAGCATCAATCAAGCAACGAGATCATTAAGTTTTTGCTGCAGGGGAAAAACATCGCGCTTATTTCAGACGCGGGTACACCGGCAATTTCTGATCCGGGATTTTTCCTGGTACGTGAAGCATTAAAGTTTAATATCGCCGTGGAATGCCTGCCGGGCGCTACCGCCTTTGTGCCGGCACTGGTTAACTCGGGCTTCCCTACCGATAAGTTTTGTTTCGAGGGGTTTTTACCGCTGAAAAAAGGCCGTCAAACCCGGTACAAGTTTTTAGCCGAAGAGGAACGGACCATCATACTATATGAGTCGCCCCACCGTTTGTTAAAAACACTGGATGAAATGGCAACTTATTTCGGGGCCGACAGGCAGATCTCCGTATCGCGCGAGCTTACCAAAATGTTTGAAGAAACCGTACGGGGCACCGTGGCTGAAGTAAAACAATACTTTGAAACACACCCTATGAAAGGCGAGTTTGTAATATGTGTGGCGGGGGCGGCGGCTAAGCCGGCAAAGGGGAAATATGAAAGGGATGAGGAGGAATAAAGCAACTGCTCTCCTGTATGTCATTGCGAGGAACGAAGCAATCGCATGCTATACAGAGCGGCTGTGCTTCCGTGCGGGGGCCGCGTTAGGGATTGCAGTGTAAAGCCCACAGCGTGTGTAGGGAGTGAGGGCAGGAAAAGCGAGGACCTGTAACGGAAAGCCCGGGCCGTAGGCAACGCCCATGTTATAAAATCGATTTTAAAATATATTTAATAATCAACAACTTACGATCACGTCATTATAAGGTACGAAGCAATCACATACTATACAGAACGGCTGTACTTCCGTGCGATTGCCACGCTGCGCTCGCAATGGCATTGTTAATATAAGTAAATAAACTAAATAACCTCGTAATGACGGTTCTGAATAAATACAGCGACAACTGAATAATACATTGTCATCTACATGAAAAAAAACCTACCATTAGCCATACTATCGGGCTTACTTTTATGGATAGCCTGGCCGCCTACCCCTTATACTACATTTTTACTTTTTATAGGCTTTGTGCCTATGCTGCTGGCCATTGAAAACATCATTAATGATGCCAGGCCTAAAAAAGGCAGACGGGTATTTAATGTAACTTTCATCGGATTTTTTATCTGGAACTCACTGTCTGTTTACTGGGTTTACAATGCGCTTAAAATAGTTGGCGAGGTTGTAGCTATTCCCATTACGCTTATCCCCTATTCGCTTGGGCCACTGTTGATGGCAACAGCTTTCTGGCTATATTACAGACTAAGATTGGTTGCTCCCCGCTGGATAGCGCTCATTGGCCTGGTTTGCTTTTGGATAGGATACGAATACCTGCACCAAAGCTGGGATCTTTACTTTCCATGGATGACCCTTGGTAACGGCTTTGCCGTAGCACATCAGTGGGTGCAATGGTATGAGTACACCGGCGTGTACGGTGGTACTGTATGGATCTGGGCTGTAAATATCCTCGTTTTTTTAATTTACATTGGCTTTCGCGAAGCTCAAACAAAAAACACACGGATGGCTTTATCCGCAGCTTTGCTGATAGCGATAGCAGCGCCTATCGGTTACTCACTATCGGTTTACAGCAATTACGTTGAAGAAGTAAACCCATCAAATATTGTTATTGCACAACCCAATATCGACCCATATGAAAAGGACGGTACCATCCCTCCGGCCTTGCAAATTGATATCCTGATCCATCTTTCAAGACAGGTGGCACAGCCCAACACCGAATTTTTTATCTGGCCCGAAACGGCTATTCCAGCGCCTGTTTATATTAACGAAGATCAGATAGGCCAAAACGACTTTATTAAACAAGCCCAGTTCTTTTTACGCAAGTACCCGAACGGCAACCTGGTTACCGGAGCTGAAACATACAGGCTGTATAACAACCGCGCTACACCAACAGCGGTTCCTTCGCCATGGGGGGGCGACCAGTTTGCAGATTTTTACAGTACAGCCCTCAACATTGAAAATGGCGACCGCATCCAAGCCTACCACAAATCGCGTTTAGTGCCCGGGGCAGAGTCATTGCCTTTTGGAGATGCGCTTTCATTCTTAAAACCCGTATTTGAGCATTTAGGTGGCGCCACAGGCAATTATGCCCCCGAAAAGGATGCAAAAGTGCTTTATTCCCAAAGCGGCATTGGGGTTGATCCTGTTATTTGCTATGAATCGATATGGGGAGGGTATATTGCCCGCTCGGTTAAAAAAGGAGCCCAGTTTATCGCCATTATCACCAACGATGGCTGGTGGGAAAACACCTCGGGTAAAGACCAGCATTTGGATTACGCCAAACTTCGCGCTATTGAAACGCGCCGCTGGGTTTGTCAATCGGCCAACACCGGTATTTCCGGCTTCATCAATCAACGCGGCGATGTGGTTAAACACACCGACTGGTGGGTTAAAACCGCCATCAAACAGGATATTAACCTTAACAGCGAGCTTACTTTCTACGTTAAACACGGCGATTATATCCCGCAAGCAGGCAGTGCGTTAGCTGGCGTTGGCATATTATTTTTATTAGGAATGAGGTTGAGGAAGAAACAAACCTTAACGGCTTAAAAGTTTAACACATAAACCGTTAATCAAGTATTGATAGGGTGGTTTTGATGATATCATCAAAAAAAGCCTTGTCGGCAGTTGCTTTGGCAGATACCTGCATGCCCCTTACCGCATTCATTATGAACCGGGCCAATGCAAGGGAATCCTGGGTGTTACGGATCTCACCACTCTCCTGTCCCTTTTTTATAGCACTAAGAACCGCGTTTTCAAACTGCTGCTCATTCCGGCATATCACATTTTTAACTTCAGCATCAAGCGATGCCAGTTCAATTTCTGCATTTACCATAAAACAACCTTTGCGTTGCTCATCATTTAGCAGCGTGCTCATAGTAAGCTCCAAAAGTTTCTTTATCGCCTCTTTGGCCGATGCTGTATTATTGATAATATCACACATCTGGCTTCCCCCGGCCTTTTGATAGCTATCCAAAGCTTTAATGTATAAAGCGTGTTTATCGCCAAAGGTATCATACAAGCTCGAGCGGCTTATACCTAAACCGTCAACCAAATCCTGCATAGACGTGCCATTGTAGCCCTTATGCCAAAAAATGCAAACGGCCTTGCTCAACACCTCGGCTTCATCAAAATCTTTACTTCGTGCCATAACAGAAAAGCTTTACCCGTTTTGTGGGCAAAGCTATTCATTTTTAGTTAATTGTTAATCTGTATTCTCGTTAGCGCCCCTAAATAGCCCTAAGCAGCGTAATTTACCTTACACCGCCGCTTGCAAGAATAATTTCGCCGGTTAACCAGCGTGACTCATCAGACGCCAGGAATACGGCAACAGGTGCAATATCATCCGGCTGACCGATGCGGCCCAACGGTGTAGTTTTTTCAATCTCAACCTGGAAATCGCTGCCGATAAACCCTGCTGTGTGCGTACCTTCGGTTTCAACCATGCCCGGGTTAATTGCGTTTACACGGATTTTTTTAGGGCCAAGCTCTTTTGATAATACCTGTGTGATAGAATCAACCGCGCCTTTAGTGCCGGTATAAATAGCGCTTTGTGGTGGGGTAATGCGGGTTACAGTTGAGCTTATGTTGATTATGCTACCGCCATTATCACCAAAGTTATTTACCGCTCCCTGAGTAGCAAGCAACAAACCAAGTACGTTGGTATTAAACTGACGGTGAAATTCTTCTTCTGTAACGGCCTCTATCGGCGTAAACTGATATACACCTGCATTGTTTACCAAAACGTCAACACCACCAAAAGCTTCTTTGGTTTCAGCAAAAAGCCGATCAACATCTGCTTTTACCGCTACGCTGCCTTGTACAGCGATAGCTTTGCCACCATTTGCGGCAATCTCAGCCACAACTTTATCGGCGCCTGTTTTATCTGACGCATAGTTTACAACTACTGCCGCTCCTGCTGAGGCCAGGCTTTTAGCTATGCCTGCACCGATACCTTTTGATGCCCCTGTTACAACTGCTACTTTGTTCTCTAATTTTTTCATTTTATGGAAGATTAATTTAATTTTGGAATAATCGTTCCGCAAATGTATGTGCAATTTGGAACAATCGTTCCTAAATTGTTTTTTATTATGCTGGGATGACAAAAGATACGAGCCTATTATGTCTTCTTTGGGCTCTCTGTGAGTTTAAGTTAACCCACAAATCAATAGTAAGTGATAATATGCGCGAGTTGAACCCCTCTGGGGTTCAGATAATGGGTTGGACGTTATTGTCTACAAACCTTTTCCCCCTCTGGAGGATTTTAAACAGGCCTTAATTGAGATGTACTTAAATACAGGTGCACCAGAGGTGCAAAAGATTTGTAGCATAAAAAGTATAGAAATACCCTTTGCCCCAGAGGGGCAAAACAAAACGCTTCGTTGATTAAACGACAAAACGATTTCCCTGAGCCCTACTCTTCCGTTGCCATTTCGTTCCTTTTCAGGATAAAGGTCATCAGGTCGTTTATAGGATGTTTAATGATCTTGCCAGTTTTTACGCCGTGCAGGTGGCACAGCGATACAAGCTCTTCAGAAAACGAATAAGCTATGGAGCCAACAAAGTGACATTTATACTTATGATACTCGGGGTATGATTTGATATTTGTTTCAATAAATTCAACCAAACCATCAACCAGCATGGAATGGCCGTATTCGGTAGTTTTAATTTCACTTACAAACTTACTAAATGATGCCAGGTAAGTATTGGCATTAGGCTTTTGATATACGTTTTTGATTACGATCTCCTTGTTAAGGTGGTAGGCCTTATCAAATTTCTGATTGATATCGTGTGGCATATTGCCATATAAAAAGTCGGTAACCAGCTTTTTGCCAAACCAGGTGCCGGCGCCTTCATCGCCCAAAACAAAACCAAGACCGTGCTGGCCGTCATAAATGTCTTCGCCATCAAAAAAAGAGATATTACTCCCGGTTCCCAGCACACAGCAAATACCTTTTTCATGACCACAGGTTGCATAAGCACACCCAAGCAAATCGCTGTCAACACTGATATAAGCTTTGCCGAAATGTGTGCTCAGGGCATTGGATACAATCTCGTGCCTGTCGGGACTGCTGCAGCCGGCGCCAAAAAAATAAATTTCAGAAATCTCGGCAGCAAGCGCCACCATTTCCGGGGCCTGCTCCAGCACAATGCGGGCTATCTCCTTTTCGGTTAAAAAATAAGGGTTTAACCCCGCGGTAAGAAACGAGCGGGTTTCCTGGTCTGAAACGGTCAGCAGCCAATCAGTTTTTGATGATCCGCTATCTGCAACTAAGATCATTGACAAATTTCTTCGAGCGCTTTAACAGTAAGTGGCTTATGAATAAACTGGGTTATATGTTTATTATCGCTTGATTGCTTCATATCTGTAGGGTCAAGCGATGATGATAACATATATATTTTTATTCCTTTTTTAGCAATTTCTAAACCGTCATATTCATGCAGAAACTCAAAACCGCTCATCAAAGGCATCCTGATATCCAAAAAAATAACATCGGGGTTTACCGATCCGTTTTTTAATGATTCAATAGCCTCCATTGGCGATTGACGCACAATGATATTTTCGGCAAAGTTGCTGCTCTCTAAAACCCGGCGTGTTATAAAGTTATCAATGTAGTTATCATCAATAAGCAAGCAGGTTTTAAAAGGGGCGGTCATGTTTCAAAAATAAGTTTTTAAACTTATTATTAAAATATTTTTTATTGGATGTTAATGCTATTGGTGATCTGTTTTAACATGATTTCGGCCTGTTTGCTTTGGTATTGTGCAGCAAAAAACTTTGATTGTGCATCAAGATAGTTACGCTGTGCCTCCCTAACTTCGAGCGGAGTAATATTGCCTAACTTATATTTATCAAGTGTAATATCCAGGTTCTTTTTGTTAAGGTTTACGTTGGCTTCTTCGAGCTTAACCAAATCAAGTCCAGACAAATATGCTACAAACAAACTGTTAATCTGGCTTTCAATATTCAGTTTGGTTTGCTTGGCAGCGATACCTGCATTGTCAATCTGGATCTTTGCATTTTTTTCGCGCCTGTTTTGATTAAAGCCGTCAAAAATATTGATAGATGCCGTAAGCCCGTAATTAAACCCGTGCACGTTTTGTGATACCGTAAAGCCTGCCGGCGTTTTACTGTTGGTGAATACATAGCCTGATGTTAAGCCCACCTGCGGATAGCGTGTGGAGCGAACCTGTTTCAGGTTGATCTCGGCCAAACGCTGATTAATTTGTGCCGATAGTATGCCGGGGTTCTGCAGCTGCGCATTGTTAAGCACATCAGCCAGGATGAGTTTATCGTCAACCACAATGGTATCTGCCACCGAAAAGTCTGTTTGCAAATCGCGGATAAGCAACTGGTTAAGCTGTATTTTGGTTGATTTGAACAGCTGATACTGGATAACCAGGTTGCCGGTATCGGTATTGAGATTTACCTGTGCATTAAGCACATCAAGCCTTGATGCCCGGCCTACATTAAACTTATCTGTAGCAATACGCAGTTGAGTATGTGAGATACCTATGGCCCCCTTAAGCGCTTTGATCTGTTCATTTTGACTGATCAGATCATAATAAGTATTAACCACGTTGGCTACTGTGCGCTGTACAGTATCCTGTAAGCGTAAAACGCCAAGCTTATCAAGCTGTTTCAACTGGTCATAAGTGGCAAACATATTGAAGCCATCAAAAATTGTCCAGTTAAGATTTACGCCATAACTATTGTTTGAGTTATGTGCATTAATGTTATTATCCTTACCGGTACTAAGCGTTTGCTTGGTTGACTGGCGGCTGTTATTATCTGTAAAATTTCCGGTTAATTGCGGCAAAACGCCTGCATTGCCCAATGTTACATTATTTGATGCTATTGTTGAGTTGTTTTGCGACAACTTGATATTATAATTATTCTTCAGCGCTATTTCTACCGCATCTTTTAAAGTCAGTAACTGCGCATCCTGCTGGGCTGAGGCCATGGTTGACACCATCGCGAAACCAAAAACCAGGCAGGTTATTTTCTTGATCATCATATTATATTACAGGTTTTCGATCAGTTTAGGTTCATGGTGATGCGGATGACGTGCGGCTTCGGCCATTTCGGCTTCGGCGGCCATATCCTCGGGATCATGGTCATGGTCTTTACGGGTTTTAGCGGCCAGCAGCAGGTACATCATCGGGATGATGTAAAGTGTTAAAACCAAAGAGAACAACATCCCGCCCATAATCACTATACCTAATGATACACGGCTTTTTGCACCGGCGCCAAGGGCAAACGCAATAGGCACGGCACCAAGCACTACGGCTAAACTCGTCATTAATATCGGGCGTAAACGCGCAGTTGCAGCTTCAACAACAGCCTCGTATTTGGCTACCCCCTGCTCCATCCGCTGGTTGGCAAACTCCACAATCAGGATCCCGTTCTTGGTTACCAGGCCCACAAGGGTGATGATCCCGATCTCGCTGAAAATATTGAGCGTTTGGTTAAACAGCCACAGTGATAAAAATGCACCCGAAATAGCCAACGGCACAGTAAGCATCACGATAAATGGATCCATAAAGCTTTCAAACTGGGCGGCCAGTACCAGGTAGATCAATAACAGTGCAAAACCAAAAGCAAAAAGGATGTTCGATGAACCTTCGGCATAATCACGTGACGGACCACTTAACGCAGTACTGAAAGTATCATCAAGCAGGCTTTTGGAGATCCTGTCCATTTCTTTGATACCATCACCAACGGTGTAACCCGGAGCCAAACCAGCCGATAGTGTTGCCGATTTATAACGGTTGAAGTGATAAATGGCCGGAGGTGTTGCTCCCTCGGTTGTTTTAACTACGTTATCCAGCTGCACTAATGTACCTTTTGAGCTTCGCACATAAATTGATTTTAGATCAAGCGGCTGATCTCGATGGGCACGGTCAACCTGAGCTATCACCTGGTATTGTTTGCCATTGATCAGGAAATAATCCAAACGGCCGGCACTATAATACAATTGCAGCGTTTGAGCAATATCATCAACTGAAACACCTAAATCGCGGGCGCGCTCACGGTCGGTCACTACGCGCAGCTCGGGCTTGGTAAATTTCAGGTTAACGTCTGTTCCCTGGAAAACAGGGCTTTTGGACACCTCGGCAAAAAACGTTGGCAGTACCTTGCGGATCTTTTCAAAATCCTGGTTCTGAATAACGTACTGCACCGGCAATGATGTTTTGGAACCCGAGCCACCACCGCTGATGGTTTGTTCCTGCACCACAATAGCGCGGGCATCGGGCATCTTCCTCAGTTTAGCGTTGAGCCAGTCGGCAAGTTCCTGCTGGGTCCGTTTCCGTTCATCGGGGTTAACAAGCCCTACCCTACCGAAGCCGGTATTTGAGGCGCCGCCGCCACCAAATGATGGCGAAACAATTTCAAGGTTAACGTTTGATTCGGGAATTGAATCCTCAACCAGGTTAGATACCTTGTCCATGTATTTGGTCATGTACTCATAGGTTGCACCTTCCGAACCGGTTACACTATAACGCAGCAGACTGCGGTCGTCAAGTGGGGCAAGCTCGGATGGGATAACTTTTATCAGTACCCCAATGATAATGATTGAAGCAGCAAGAATGGCAAATGACACCCATTTGCGCTTCATAAACTTAACCAGCGACTCAGAATATGAGTTGATCATGTTTACAAAGAATGGTTCCGTTCTTTCGTAGAACTTTGATTTCTTTTGATTTTTACGGATCAGTTTCACGTTAAGCATCGGTGTTAACGACAGGGATACGAATGCCGATATCAACACCGCCCCGGCCACCACTACCGCAAACTCGCGGAACAAGCGGCCGGTAAAGCCCTGTAAAAACACAATAGGTAAAAACACCGCTGCAAGCGTAACCGATGTAGATACAACTGCGAAAAAGATCTCGGCCGAACCTTCAAAAGCCGCCTTGCGGATTGCCATACCGGCCTCTACCTTTTTATAGATATTTTCCGTTACCACAATACCGTCGTCCACCACCAGGCCCGTTGCCAATACTATCCCCAAAAGGGTTAATATATTGATGGAGAAACCGAAAATGTACATGATAAAGAACGCGCCGATCAGTGATACCGGGATATCTATGAGCGGACGGAAAGCGATCAACCAATCGCGGAAGAAAAGGTAGATGATAATTACCACCAGCACAAAGGCCACAATGAGTGTTTCCTGTACTTCGGATATTGATTGGTTAATGAACCGGGTATTATCCAAAGCCACTTTTACCGAAATATCCGGAGGAAGATCCTTTTTAATCTGCTCTAAACGGGCGTAAAAATCTTTGGCTATTTGTACATAGTTAGCGCCCGGTTGCGGCACTAAAGCCAAACCAACCATCGGCACACCAGATTCTTTAAAGATGGTTTCTTCATTCGCCGAACCCAATACCGCATAGCCTATATCGCTCAGCCTGATCACCCTGCTGCTATCGGCACGGATAATGAGGTTGTTAAAATCTTTCTCGGTTGCCAGTTTACCTAAGGCCCTGATGGTAACCTCGGTATTGTTACCTTCAATTTTACCGGCAGGCAGCTCCACGTTTTCTTTAGCCAAAGCTGCACCAATATCGGTTGCCGTAACACCAAGGGCCGAAAGTTTGTTAGGATCAATCCACAGGCGCATAGCATACTGGCGCTGTCCCTGTACGTTGATGGTACTTACCCCGGGGATGGTTTGCAGACCTTCCAGCAAAACATTCTCCGCGTAATCATCCAGTTGGTTGATGTTTCGGGTATTACTGCTTACGGTAAGGGTAATGATCTGATCAGCGCTGGCATCGGCCTTGGTTACTACCGGCGGTGCGTTAATATCCTGCGGCAGCTGGCGCTGGGCCTGGCTTACTTTATCGCGCACGTCGTTAGCGGCAGTTTCCAGGTCGGCATCAAGGTCAAACTCAACAGTGATATTGCTTTGCCCAACCGAACTGGTTGACGAGATGTTACGAATGCCAGGTACTCCATTAATGGATTTTTCAAGCGGCTCCGTGATCTGCGATTCAATTACATCGGCATTGGCACCAGAGTAACTGGTGGATACCGAAATGATGGGCGGATCTACCGAAGGGAAATCCCTCACCCCTAAAAATTTATAGCCGATAATACCAAACACAACAATAACCACAGACATTACTGTTGCCAATACCGGCCGCTTAATACTTACTGAGGATAAACTCATATTGGTTTATTTAATAACTTTTAAAATTTTCAAAGGCACTTTCGGCCGCATTTGGATCAGGCCCGATACAACAACACTATCCCCGGGCTGTAACCCTTCAATAACCTGGATCTTGGTATCTGTTCGCAGATCTGTTTTTACCGGTTTTGATACCGCTATGCCATTGTGGTAGATCCAAACCAGGCTGCTTTTCAAATCGGGGATAACAGCTTCTGTTGGCAACAGGATAGTTTTAGGGATCTGATCAAGTGTTAAATTGATTTTGGCAAAACTACCCGCGGTAAGGATGCCTTTAGGATTTGGCGCCTTAGCACGCACGGTGATGGTACGTGAGCTTGCATCAATGGAAGGATCAATGGCATATACCGTGCCTGTAAAATTTTCCATCGAGCTTTCGGTCTTGAACCTGATCCTGCTTCCCGGGCCAAGTATGGAAAGGTACCTTTCAGGCACAGCAAAAGTCACCTTAGCCGGATCGATATTAACCAGGTCAGCAATAGGCGATGATGGCGACAAATAACTGCCGGGGCTCACATTCCTTAAACCGATAGTGCCTGAAAATGGCGCACGGATTTCGGTACGGGCAATCTGCGCCTTGATCACATCGGCGGCAGCCTTCAAAGAGTTTAAGGAAGTTAACGAGGTATCATATTCTTCCTGGCTTATGGCCTCTTTTTGAAGCAGCTGGCGGTTACGGCTCTCCTGTTGTTTTGCCAATGCCACCTGGTACTGGTTTTGCTGCAGGGATGCTTCCAAATCCTGGTTATAAACTTTAACCAGCAGTTGCCCCTTTGTTATCTTAGTGCCTTCGTTGAAATATATGCCGGTAATGTTACCTGCTGTCTGACTTATCAGGCTCACTTTTTCGTTTGCATCAATGGTACCGGTAATATCAATAATGTTATTTACGGCGGTATCTTTAACTATCATTACGTTAACGCCTACCGGACCGCCTTTTTTCTTATCACCCTTACCCGAAGCCATAGCCGCGGCCGATTTCTTTGCCCCCTCGCTAAAAAATTTATTGTAAACTAAATAGGCAACCAGCAGGGCCAGCGCCGTGTAAATAATATATTTCGTTTTCATACTTTGTTTAATCCGTGTGTGGCTTAGCTTGTAGGGTTGTTTCGGGTGATATTAATGGTTTTAAATTTTTATGCATGCGGCTAAGTACGCTTTCAAATACCTGCATATCGGCTTCGGATATGCCTTCGGTACTATCTGCGTTGATATTTTCAAATGTTTCGATGATCTGTGGCACGGCCAGTTTTGCCTTATCGGTAACCCGTAGCAGTTGCTGCCGCCTGTCGTTCGGGTTGTTTTCGCGGTAAACAAAACCTTTTTCGGTAAGCAGGTTGATGATATTCACCATGGCCGATTTATCCTTGCCCAGCAGGTGCGCCAAAGCATTTTGGGTAAGTTGACCGTCATGAACGTAAATGAGCGAAAGTATGTAATGGTACCGGGTAACATCCAGGTGAGTGGTATGTTTAACCAGTACATCCACGTACAGTTTACCTAAGCGGATCAGCTTGCGCGAAATAGGTTCAATCAGTTCCATCGACTTAAAAATCGATGTAAAACTAATAGCATAATATTAACAATAGTTGCATGTATCAACCATTTTACAACGGTGTTTGGGGTGCAGTAATGCCACATTCATAACTGATTATATAATTTTTATAAATTGCGACCATGAAACTGACCAACCTACGCACGTTATTTTTTCTAACGCTTTTAATTATGAGTACTACCATCAGCAAAGCGGCCGCCAACGCTCAAATCAGCTACAATGTTTCGTTTCCGGAAGCCCAGGCCCATTATGCTGATATTGAAATGCACATTACCGGCCTTCAGCAAAATACCCTCGAACTTAAAATGCCGGTATGGACGCCCGGCTCATACCTGGTACGCGAGTTCGCAAAAAACATTGAATCATTAAATGCCGAAACCAACGGCAAGCCAATTGCAGCACCCAAAATCAATAAGAATACCTGGCAAATTGTTACAAAAGGAATTTCGGCGGTAACGGTAAAATACAGGGTTTACGCATTTGAACTTTCGGTACGTACCAGCTTTATAGATGCATCACATGCTTTCCTCTCAACTACCGGTATCTTTATTTATCCGGCCAACATGCTGCATTCGCCCGCTATCATCCACATTAAACCATACAAAAACTGGGATAAGGTTTCAACCAGCCTCGACATGGTTAACAATGATCCCTTCACCCGTTTATCACCCAATTTTGATATCCTGTTCGATTCGCCTATCGAAGTAGGCAACCAGGATGTTTTTGGCTTTGATGCATCCGGCGTTCATTATGAAATTTGCATGTACGGCGGCGGTAATTATGATAAGGAAAGATTGAAATCAGACATCCATAAAATTGTAGACCAGGAAGTCGCCGTTTTTGGCGAAAACCCCAACAAGCATTATGTATTTATAGTACACAACCGTCAGCGTAACGGTGGTGGCCTGGAACACCTGAGCTCCACCGTTTTAGGAGCATCACGCGATAACTACGCTAATGACAAAGGCTATCAAAGCTTTTTAGGCCTTGTAGCACATGAGCATTTCCATTTGTGGAATGTAAAACGCTTACGCCCAATTGTGTTAGGCCCGTTTGATTATGATAACGAAAACTACACTACCAACCTGTGGATAGCCGAGGGCTTTACAGAGTATTATCAGGGCATCATTGTTCGCCGCACGCAGCTATTCCCTGTAGGCAACTACTTTGATACCCTGGAAGGCGAGTTCAATATCCTTGAAAACCTGCCCGGTAAAGATGTACAAACCGTTGCCGAATCAAGCTTCGACGCCTGGATCAAAGCTTACCGCCCTAACGAAAACTCAAACAATACCACTATTTCATACTACAATAAAGGTGCTATCATCGGTATGATGCTTGATTTGGAGATCATCAACGATAGCAAGGGCAAATACTCGTTAGATGATGCCATGAAGTACATGTACACTCAGTATTACAAGATCAAAAAACGTGGTTATACCGATGCTGAATTTAAAGCTGCCTTTGAAAAATTCGCAGGTAAAAAACTGGATGATTTTTATGCCAGTTACATCAACGGCCTTGCCCCTATAAACTATAATAAATACTTGGGTTATGCCGGTTATAAGGTAGTTGACGAGCTGGCCGATAAAAATGACGCCGCCTTAGGTGTCATCACCGCAACAACAGCCAATAAAAAAATCATTGTGACCGGCGTACAACGTGGCACCGCTGCTTATATCGATGGCATTAACGTAAACGACGAGATCACCGCGATTGACGGCACACCGGTTACCGATGCTGCAACTATGATTAATGGTAAAAATCCCGGCGATAAAATCGAAGTTACTGTAACCCGCGATGGACAAGCCATTATCCTCCCGGTTACCTTGTTGAAGAGTAACCGTGTTAAATATAATATTGTAACTGTTGACAGCCCGAGCGAGCAGCAATTGATTGTAAGGAAAAAGTGGTTAAGGATTTAAAAATTGTTTTTTACTGAGAAGAGGCGCCCATCACGGCGCCTTCTTTGTTAATGCCAATTAAATATTATTGATTAAATTTGTATATGGAAACATTCATTGTACATCCTGAAAACAAAGAACAGTCAGCAGCAATAAAAGCTTTTTTAAAAGCGCTCAAAATCAATTTTGAGAAACATGATAAAGGCTCATACAATGCCGAATTTGTTGAACAGGTATTAGCAGGCGAAGCGGCAAGAAAAGCAGGCAAAAAAGGCGTTAGGGTAAACACCGACGACCTATGGAAATAGACTTATACGAAAAAGCGATAAGGGACTTTGAATACTGGAAAAAATCCGGCAATAAGGCTATTCAAAAAAAGATCTCGCAGATATTTAATGATATGAAAGCCCATCCTTTTGAAGGAATAGGAAAACCGGAGCCTCTCAAATATAAATTAACAGGAAAGTGGTCGAGACGAATAAACTCCGAACACCGCATTATCTATGATGTGGTTGATGAAACCATCAATGTTTATTCTTTACGAGGACATTATGAATGATCCACGAAGGCCGGCTGCAAAGCTGGCCTTTTTTGTTAAGTCCCCCACAGGACAAGCTGCTGATTGCTTAGTATGCGTGTTACTTAGCGCATGGGATGCTGAAACAAGTTCAGCACGACCTAAGGACATCAACAAAAAATTAAAATATTAACGCATAAGTTATATTTTTATAGCTTATGCCCCCTGCAGCCTCATTAAAAAAAATACGCCCCATACAGCTTGTCGCTGTTATTTTCTTTACGGTATCCGGCGGCCCTTACGGTCTCGAACCATTATTGAGTTATGCTGGTGATCATGGGGCGTTGATCATCCTGCTTGTTACCCCTTTAATGTGGGATGTACCGGCCATATTTACTGTGCTTGAGCTTAACAGCATGATGCCTATAACCGGCGGCTATTATAAATGGGTAAAATACGCTCTGGGCCTGCACTGGGGCTTTATTGAAGGCTGGTGGACCTGGCTTTATACCTTTGTTGACCTGGCTATTTACCCCGTACTTTTTGTACAATATGCCGGTTTCTTTTTCCCCGAGCTGTTAAACTTTCAGATCCCGGTTTGTTTGGTGATCATCTGGGCATCTGCCGGGCTAAACATTTTGGGCATTATGCCCGTGGGCAAGGTTTCGCTGTTTTTAAGTGCCGCTGTACTTGCCCCTATTATATTATTGATCGGATTAGGCATTTATCACCACAGTGGAGCGATGCACATCCCCACATCATCATTAAAAGGACTTAGTTTTCCATCATTCGGCATGGCTTTATATACCGTAATGTGGAACTGCCTGGGCTGGGATAACGTAACCACCTATGCAGAGGAGGTTGAAAAGCCAGTGCGCTCCTATCTTATTTCTATCTTTACGGCTTTCGCGCTGGTAATGGTGATATACTTTTTTGCTATTTGGGTTGCCCAGCAATCGGGCATTAACCATGATACCTTAACCGATAGCGGTTTCCCTGCATTAGGGGTACTGATTGGTGGGCACTGGCTGGGCATAGTAGTTGCGGCAGGCGGTATGGCCAGCACACTGGGAATTTATACCGCCGTATTGTTATCGGTATCACGCGTTCCGCAGGTAATGTCTGAAGATAACTTACTGCCTAAAGGACTCAACAAACTGCACCCTCGTTTCAAAACACCCTTCGTTTCCATCATTATCTGCTCCATAGTAGTAAGTTTTATGGTACTGTGGACTTTTGCAGACCTGCTCATTATTGATGTAACCGTTTATGGCGCCGGGCTTTCTTTAGAATACATTGCCCTTGTAAAACTCCGGATCAAAGAACCGCTGAAAGAGCGGCCATTCCGCATTCCGCTTAGTGTTACCGGGCTATGTTTGGTTTTGTTGCTGCCATTTATTGTTTACGCTGTTGCACTTGGCGGGGCATTAAGCTCAACACCTAAAGCACTCTCGGCGGCTATTTTTGCATTGGTGGCCTTATCAAGTGCTGAGGTGGCATGGCAAATTATTAAGCTGAGCAGGCCGGACCTGAAGCAATGATTATACACTAATTATATTGGCTGTCTAATACAATTAGTTCGGATTTCACAAATCGTAACGCAGAAAGAAAAATTCGTGTAATTCGGTTAATTTGAAAAAATTCGTGGCTTAAATTTCTTCAACATTTTGATGATTGGATAATTGGCCGGGATTTATGTAAATTCGATCTTTTCCCAAAATTCACATCAATATGAAAATCAAACACCGATACCTGATGCTTATTGGTGGTCTTGCTATTTTTGCAGGCTGCCAGAATAATAAAACCGTGCCCGCCGAAAAAGCCATAACCGCTGCCGAAATAAAAAAATACATCTCGGCATTAGCCAACGATTCGATGATGGGCCGTAAGCCCTTCACCGCCGGCGAAGACAAGGCAATCAAATACATTTCGGAGCAATTTAAACTGGCCGGGCTTGAGCCGGGCAACAATGGCAGCTATTTTCAGGATGTACCTATGGTGCAGATCACCAGTATCCCCTCTCCAACAATGGAGATCACCGGAGGTAAGGCTCCGTTAAGCCTTCACGCTACTACTGATTTTGTAACGTTCAGCCGCCGTGAGGTTGATTCTGTAACGCTTAAAAATTCGCCGCTGGTTTTTGCCGGATACGGCGTTGTTGCACCCGAGTACCACTGGAATGATTATGCAGGTCTTGATGTTAAAGGCAAAACCGTTGTTGTGCTGGTGAATGATCCGGGTTTTAAAAACGGCGATCCTACATTTTTCAAAGGCGATACCATGACCTACTACGGCAGGTGGACCTACAAATACGAAGAAGCCGCCCGCCAGGGTGCTGCAGGTGTGCTTATCATCCATCAAAAAGAGCCTGCAAGCTATGGTTGGGAAGTAGTATCAAACAGTAACACAGGAGCTAAACTTTACCTGCAACAAAAAGACAAGCACATGAACCGCTGCAAGGTTGAAGGCTGGATCACCGAAGATATGGGTAAAAAACTGTTGGCCGAAGCTGGCATCACCGGCGATTTCCGTGCATTAGCCCGCAAAAAAGACTTTAAGGCCGTTCCGCTTAAACAGTCGGTTACTTTAACCATCAATAATCAGTTAAAATATTCAACATCTCATAATGTTGTCGGCACGCTCAAAGGCAGCTCGCAGCCTGGCGAATATGTACTATATACCGCCCATTGGGACCATCTTGGTATAGGTAAGCCCGATGCCAAAGGCGATAGTATCTACAACGGGGCGGTTGATAACGCCGATGGTGTTGCCGCTATCATCAGCGTAGCCAATGCATTCAACAAGGCTAAAGAAAAACCTAAACGCTCCATCGTATTTTTAGCTGTTACTGCCGAAGAGCAGGGCTTGCTGGGTTCGGAGTATTATGCCACCCACCCCATTTACCCGGTTAATAAAACCGTTGCCGACCTTAATATGGATGCCCTTGGCGACTATGGCGAAACTAAAGACATAGCAGTTACGGGCAAAGGCCAGAACGATCTGGAAGATTACGTTGACGAGCTTGTTAAAGCACAAGGCCTAAGCACTGTTGGCGACAGGCATCCCGGAGCAGGCAGCTACTACCGCTCTGATCACTTCAATTTTGCCAAAGTGGGTATACCTGCGCTTGATATTAATAATGGCAGCATCAGCGTAATTCATGATGGCAGCTATGGCGAAGCTAAACAAAAAGATTACGGCGATAACCGCTATCACCAGCAGACCGATAATTATACCGACACCATGGATGCAACCGGCATGGCACAGATAGCCAATATCCTTTACGAAGTTGGCACTAAACTAAGCAACGAAACCACATTCCCCGGCTGGAAAAACGGTTCGGAATTTAAAGCGATTAGGGATAAATCGATGAAGTAGAAGCCCCTCTAAATCTCTCCTTTAGGAGAGGGTTGGGTGAGGCATAAAAAATCCACCCCGTAACAGAAGGTGGATTTTTTATTGATATATAGTGAAACTAACCCTTGAAGGGATTTAGTTGCTCATTTTAGCTATGTTAAAGCTTTCGTAGGCCATTTGCCTGTTGTAATCGTTGGCGATGGTTTTGTAGTTGATGAGGTCGACAATGGTACCGATGAAACAAAAACCGGCTGTGAAAAAATACAGGATACCCATGCCAATTTGATCGGTCATGAAACGTTGTACACCTGATACACCAAGAAAGCCTGCAAGCGTTGCGAACATAATATCTTGGGGGTTGCGCCTTTTACTGGCATAAAATGACATAAAAGTACGGGCCTGATCTTCTGTTAGTGAGGCAGTAGCCTGTTGCAGAAATGTATATTCTTCGGGAGTGATACCGTCGAAAGACATATATGGATTTTGATAAGCGTTCATCTCAGTAAGTTTTAAAGTTTGCGATTGTTTTATGATATAAAGGTACAGCAGCAGCCATAAAACGCCTACAGAAGATAGGTTAGCGGAGATAAGTAGTCGGTGAAATGATATGTTTTGGCGGTGAAAAGGAACGTGGAAATCTTACCGGCATCGTGTTTTGCCCGGAGATTATAATGCGACGGCCAGCGTTAGGGATAGTAGCGTAAAGCCCGCAGCGCAGGTTAGGATTGAGCGCTGGCAAAGCGAGGACTTGCAGCGGATAGCCCGGGCCGCAGGCAACGCCAATACACGAAAGACCAAAAATTTCAAGCTTAATTATTCCGTTTCAAGCCAAAGAATAAGATTACGATCGGATGTAGGATAATACCCTATTTTAACGTAAAGGCCTTCTTTAAAAACGCCACCATATGCGGCTGCATTGTGGTAACCTCCTATACCTGTTTCGTAATTGGAAAATTGAAACGGCACATTCTTAACTTTAAAATACTCGGGGGCATGCCCACCATAAGGCATAGGGCCAAAATCAGTTACTTTTCCCGCTATAAATGTAAGTTGATGACAGGTATAAACTTTTCGCAGGTTTAAAAAGTTAGGGATAATCAGGCCTCCAATCAAAAAAAATATCCCCCCAATAAAAAAAGAGCCAAACAATGTGTTATTCCATGCCTTATCTCCCCAAACTAATTCAAAAAGACGCGTAATTAAATTTTCCTTTTTAAAATAGTAGGATAATGTAGCAAATACAAACAAAGCTAAAACCAAGCCTACAATAAAAGGGATAGTTAGATCAGAATAGTCATCAATATAATTGTAAACCAAATGAAGTTTAGGCATAAGCTGTTGCGGTGCTCAAAACTATAGTAATGTCGATTTGATACCAAATAAATGTTATTAGCGAATCCTATAGCACTTAAGCCGGCGTGCCCGCGTTAACAACACACACGCACACAATAAAAATCAGGTGAGGCTTTTAAACTGACTCCTCTCCATCAGCCTTGCTTTGGTAAGCACAAAAATGCGGTTAAAGATCACTGCTACGGCCGGGATGCCAAGCCAGTGCGAGCGAAATGAATTGCTGATATCGCCATGGAAAAGATAAATAATGCTATGGCCCAGACCGCAGCCGGGGCACCAGCCAATGCCCATCAACTTAAGTGGGCACAGGGTAAAATGCGATGCTTCTGTCGGCGAGGTCATCGCCAATGAAAGCATCGCGGCTGTCCAGAACAAGAGCTCAAAATATTTTGAAAAATAACGTTTAATCAAGTTTGTTTGCTTTATTGGTAAATAACAATGATACCGCGAAGGCGAGCAGTACCCCAACTATCAATGCACCAAAAATCCGTTCAGAAAAATCCTTTATGTTATCGCCCGCTGACGATACGTAGCTGATATAAAGTATTGAACCAAAAACGGCTATGATACCGCCTACAATTAATATCTTAAAGCTTTGAAAAAGGGCTTCTAAAAAACCCATTTGGCCGTTACAGTCATTTTTTCGATAGCTCATGATACCGAAGAAAAGACCTATAGCCGGTATTATAAACGAAAAGTATTCGGCCGGGGCAACCACATCTTTTTGCGGCATAACACCAAACCGCGGCATGGCAAATATCCAGATAATACTTAAGATGCCGATGATTCCCCCTGATAACGCTGCATTCTTCATAATTAAATAATTAAGGTTGAGTTTATAAATCGGTATGCATGTTTTACATACATAAATTTATCATTAAAAAGTAAATAAGCCCTCATATTGTTTGCATTAATTTTTACCATAATGCTTTTTTAATTTGGCTTTTCTTTTTGTTTATCTTTGCCGCGATTTGAATATCCGCGATATATTAGACAGATATAAGGCTGATGACAGGATAAAAGCGTTAGCTACTGCACTTAACGTCTCAAAAAATCCAAGAGTACAGCTGCGAGGTTTGGTGGGATCAAGCGATTCGGCCATGGCGGTAGCATTGTATTTTTTGCAGCATAAACACATGGTGTTTGTACTGCCTGACCGTGAAGAAGCCGGCTATTTCCAGGCCGACCTGGAAAACCTTACCGGCAAAGAAGCTCTGCTGTTCCCCTCATCATACCGAAAGCCATTTGAATTTACCCAGCCCGATAGCAGCAATGTGCTTGCCCGAGCCGAGGTATTGAATGAGCTTAACCACAGTACAGAATACGGTCAGCTCATTGTTACCTACCCTGAGGCCTTGGCCGAAAAGGTAATTGACCGCTCTTCGCTTGAAAAAAACACCCTCGAAATAGCTGTCGGAAATAAACTCAGTATCGATTTTATCAACGAGTTTTTGATAGAGTACGATTTTGAACGGGTTGATTTCGTGTACGAACCCGGGCAGTTTTCTATTCGTGGGGGCATTGTGGATATCTTCTCGTTTTCGCATGTACTTCCCTACCGGGTTGAGTTCTTCGGCGACTTTATTGAGTCTATCCGCACATTTGAGATCGAGAGCCAGCTATCGGTTGAACATGTTAAAAGCATTACCATTGTACCCAACGTACAATCCAAATTTTTAACCGAAAACAATATTTCCCTGCTCGAGTATGTGGAACAAGGCACACAGGTGTGGATCAAAGATGTTCAGTTTACGCTGGATATAATCCAAACAGGCTATAAAAAAGCGGTGAACCTTTGGAAAGCTCTTTCTGCTGATGAAAAAGCACAAAATCCCGATTGGATAGATCCCAAATTTGGCTTTACCGACGAAAAACTGATCGGCGATCAACTGCATGATTTCCCGGTTGTGGAGTTTGGCAAGCAGTTTTTTTATAACGATGCTACCGCCATCAATTTTGATATGCGGCCGCAGCCATCATTCAATAAGGATTTTACGCTGCTCATCCACAACTTTAAAAACAACGAGGCCGATAAAATAGAGAATTTCATCTTTACTGATTCGGCCAAACAGGTTGAGCGCTTATATGCCATTTTGGATGACCTGGATAAAACAGTAAAATTTACCCCGGTGAGCATTTCGGTTCGTGAAGGCTTTATTGATCATGAGCAAAAGTTGGCCTGCTATACCGATCACCAGATTTTTGACCGTTATTATAAATACAAAACCCGCAAGGGCTACCAACGCTCGCAGGCCATCACCCTTAAAGAACTCCGTGACCTTAAGCCGGGCGACTATGTTACCCATATCGACCACGGTATAGGCAAATATGCCGGACTTGAAAAAGTGGATGTGAATGGCAAACAACAGGAAATGATCAGGTTGATTTATGCAGATAATGACCTGTTGTATGTGAACATCAACTCGCTTAACCGCATCTCCAAATTCAGCGGTAAAGAAGGCTCGGTTCCAAAAATGAATAAGCTGGGCACCGATACCTGGGAGCGCCTCAAGAAAACAACAAAAAAAAAAGTTAAGGACATCGCCCGTGACCTGATCAAGCTTTATGCAGTCCGTAAAGCCCAGCATGGCAATGCCTTTTCGCCCGATAGTTACCTTCAAACCGAGCTGGAAGCATCCTTCCTGTACGAGGATACCCCCGACCAGGAAAAAGCTACGGCTGACTTCAAAAGGGATATGGAATCGCCCCACCCTATGGATCGCCTCATTTGCGGCGACGTGGGCTTTGGTAAAACGGAAGTTGCTGTCAGGGCTGCCTTTAAAGCAGTAGCCGATAGCAAGCAGGTCGCCATACTGGTACCAACTACTATTTTAGCGGCACAGCATTACAAGACTTTTACTGACAGGCTTAAGGGATTCCCGGCCAATATAGATTACGTAAACCGATTTAAATCAACCCGGCAGATCAAGGACACGCTTGAAAAACTGAAGGAAGGTAAAGTTGATATTATCATCGGCACCCACCGTTTAGTGAGCAAGGATGTCAAGTTCAAAGATCTTGGCCTGATGATCATTGATGAAGAGCAGAAGTTTGGTGTATCAACCAAAGAAAAACTGAAACAGATGCGCGCCAATGTGGATACGCTTACTTTAACGGCGACACCCATCCCGCGTACGCTCCATTTTTCATTGATGGGCGCGCGTGACCTTTCCATCATATCAACACCACCGCCTAACCGCCAACCTGTAGTTACCGAGCTGCATGTATTCAACGATAAGCTGATCAAGGAGGCTGTTGAATTTGAGATAGACCGGGGCGGACAGATCTTCTTTATTCACAACCGCGTAGCCGATCTTCCACAATTAGGCGGCATGATCCATAAACTGGTACCTAAAGCCCGTATCGGCATTGCCCACGGACAACTGGAGGGCGACGACCTGGAAGATGTGATGCTCAAGTTTGTAAACCATGAGTACGATGTGCTGGTAGCCACAACTATCATTGAGGCCGGTTTGGATATTCCTAACGCCAATACCATCATCATCAACTACGCCCACATGTTTGGCCTTAGCGATCTGCACCAGATGCGCGGTCGCGTGGGGCGTAGCAATAAAAAGGCATATTGTTATTTATTAAGTCCTCCGTTATCAACCTTAACCAGTGAGGCCCGCAAGCGCCTCAGTGCTATTGAAGAGTTCAGCGATCTGGGCAGCGGCTTTAACGTAGCGATGCGCGATTTGGACATCCGCGGCAGCGGTAACCTTCTTGGGGCCGAACAAAGCGGCTTCATTGCCGAAATAGGCTTTGAAATGTACCACAAGATCCTCGACGAAGCCATACAGGAGCTTAAGGAAGACGAATTTAAAGGCGTATTCCCGGAAGATAAGCCCCGTCCGTATATATCTTTTACCCAAATTGATACCGACCTGGAGATCCTCATCCCCGATGAGTATGTAACCAATATCTCAGAGCGGTATAACCTGTATACCGAACTTTCCAAACTGGAAAACGAAGTGGAATTGCAGGCATTTCAACAAAAACTGCATGACCGTTTCGGCCCTGTACCAGCACAGGTTGATGGGCTGCTCAACACCCTGCGCCTGCAATGGCTGGGCAAGGCAATTGGCTTTGAAAAAATCTCGCTCAAGAAAAATGTTTTGAGAGGCTATTTTATTACCAATCAACAATCAAGCTATTTTGAAACGGAGGCTTTCAGGAATGTACTTAGTTTTGTACAGGCCAACCCAAGGCGCACAAATCTGAAAGAGGTTAAAAACACGCTTCGGTTAGGTATTGAGGGCATTGATAGTGTTGACGAAGCGGTAAGGATGCTTAGCGAGGTGGCGGGGATTGGGTAAATTTGATGTAAATGTTGCCTTAGAGACACACCAACCGGGACGATAGTATTTTATTACCCCGTTGCCGTGTCCTCTCGGCAACATTGCTTTATACATTAGTGAAGAGGGTTGGCGTGAGGACATTGGTTGAAGAGTTGGCGTGAGGACACGCCAACAGGGAGTAAAAAACGGTTGCCATCTCCCCAGGGCAACACACATGTAAAGGAATGTGCTCACATCGCATCCATATAATGCGTTAGCCAATCAAACTTTTTATCCTCCTGCTCATAAAACGAACACGACGAAAAATAATAATTATTGGGATCATCGGTCAAATTCCAATGCGCCTGTAAGGGGTTGAGGTGAATGTAATCCAACTTTTGTTCTAACATTTTTCGGTCGAACACTTTTATCGGCAATGAATTGGTTTGCCAAAACAGGAAATTCCGGTTTTTCAAATCTGTTTTGAACTTTGCCAGTAGCTGCTCATCTGTCTCCCGCAATTCGTCTAAAAACTGATGCCCGGTAAACTTCATAAAGCTGGCAAAAGGCTTCTCCTTGCCATTCATTTTTGATCCCGACCAAATCAGGTGAATGTGATTAGGCATAATTACAAAACCATAGATTTCTATTTTTTTCTGTTTAACCAGGTAGATCAGGCTGTTTAAAACAATGTGTTTAAATTTATCAGCCCGAAGCAGCGGGATCCAGTTGTTAATTGTGGCAGTATAAAAATAGATTCCATTAAATAAACTTAATAAGAATTTGGAGAAACGATAACAGCCTGGAGAATATAGTTTATCTGGCATGTTGTCGTGGGGACACGACAACCGGGGATGGATTTGTAGCTTGTCGGGAATTGCTATCAGATTCGCTGTTACACAATAAGAGCTACCCGGTTTCGGGTAGCTCTTATTGTGTGTTATGTTATTTAATCCCCGTTGCCGTGTCCCCACGGCAACGTATCGGCCGTCAAAAAATGACCTATGTTATTCTACTTTTTTGTAAATATCAGGCAGGTTCCTGCCCATTTCTTTGTAATCAAGGCCATAACCAACTACAAACTCGTTTTCAATTTCAAAACCCACATATTTAAGCTCATCTATCTTTTTTTGCAGAGCAGCGGGCTTTAATAATAACGAACATAATTTCAATGATGCAGGTTCTCTTAGTTTCAATTTTTCAATTAAATAATGGGCTGTATTGCCTGTATCAACGATATCTTCAATAATAAGTACATCACGTCCTTTTATATCAACCGTTAAATCGATATCCTCGCGTATCTTTAGTGTACTGGTGGTACCGCCATAATATGAGGCCAATTTGGTGAAGTTTATCTCACAGGGAATTGATACCTGTTTAATCAGGTCGGCTATAAAAAGAAAGCTGCCGTTGAGTACGCCAACTAAAACCGGAACGGTGTCTTTAAAATCTTCACTTATCTGCGTGCCAATGGCTTTTACACGTTCTTCAATCTGTTGGGCGGTTATCAATACTTCAAATCCAAGGTCGGCAATTTGTTTTTTCATTCGGGGTCAGGCTTTTAAATGTTTTCCAATGCATATAAATATCATTTAACAGTAGATGCAATTGGGTTTAAGCGCCTAAAATACTATAAATCACTTACAATAACATGAAAAATAATTGTGACATATAACCTTATCTTTGCAGCCGAATGATTGACTATCAACTTTATACTTTGCCTAATGGCATTCGTATACTTTACAAGCACTGGCCATCGGCAATTACACATTGCTGCTTTATTGTAAACGCGGGTTCGCGTGATGAAATTCCGGGACAGGAAGGCTTGGCGCATTTTATCGAGCACCTGCTGTTTAAAGAAACCGAGCGCCGCAACACCAACCAGATCCTCAACAGGCTTGAGCTTGTGGGCGCTGATTTGAACGCTTATACTACCAAAGAATATACCTGCATCCATGCATCGCTGCTTAATCAGCACCTCGACCGCACCATGGACCTTTTTGAGGATATCTTATTTCACTCCACATTCCCGGATGATGAGCAGGAAAAGGAACGCGGGGTTATTTTAGATGAAATAGCCTCCTATCTCGATCAGCCGGAAGAAGCCATACAGGATGACTTTGAGGAGCTGCTGTTTAAAGGGCACCCAATGGGCCAAAACATTTTAGGCACGCCAGAAACCGTTGGCAGGCTTAATGGCGACGACATCCGCAGCTTTATAGCATCCAATTACAACACAACCGAGATGATTTTTGCCGTACATGGCAATTATGATTTCAAAAAGCTGGTTGCCATGTCCGAAAAATACTTCGGGCATATCCCTCTCAATCAGCTTAAAAAAAACCGGGTAAAACCAACATTGAGCCCCGGCGGTATTCACCTTGTTAACAAACCTATTTCGCAAACACATTGCATTATCGGTACCCAGGCATACCCGTCGGGGCATGACCATAAATGGGGGTTATTATTACTAAATAACCTGTTAGGTGGTGTTGGCATGAGCAGCCGGCTTAACCTCGAGATCAGGGAAAAACATGGTATAGCATACACCGTCGAATCAAATTATACACCGTTAACAGATACCGGCATCTTCTCCATCTATTTTGGTACCGATACCGAAAAAGCGAACAAAGCATCAAAACTGGTTCATAAAGAATTAAAAAAACTGAGGGAGCAAAAGCTCGGTAGTTTGCAGTTACACCAGGCACAACAAAAATTTATTGGGCAAATAGCCCTTGCCGAAGAAAACCGCATGAGCCTCATTATTGCCATGGCTAAAAGCATGGTTGATTTTAATCGTATTGACACCCTCGAAGAGATTTTTGAAAAAATTAACAAAGTGAGCGCCGAGCAGTTATTGGAGATCAGTAATGAAATTTTTGATAATAACGGCTTGATCACTTTGCTGTTTGAGCCTAAACAATAATCCTTTATTTTTGCAAGATGAAGTATCCTATCATTGCCTACGGTGATCCTGTTTTAAGAAAGAAAGCAACAGCCATTGAGCCCGACGAGTATCCGCATATAAAAGAACTGGTTGAAAACATGTTTGAAACCATGTATGCCGCCCGTGGTGTTGGTTTGGCCGCGCCGCAGGTGGGTATGTCCATGCGTTTATTTGTGGTTGATGCTACACCTTTTGATGATGACGAGCCGGAGCTGAAAGACTTCAAAAAAGCATTTATCAATGCTACCATATTGGAAGAAACCGGCGAAGAGTGGGGATTTAACGAAGGCTGCCTGAGCATACCCGATATCCGCGAAGATGTATACCGCAAGCCGGTTGTACGCATGTCATATTATGATGCCGACTGGAAGCACCATGAAGAAACGTTTAAGGGCATGGCCGCCCGCGTTATCCAGCATGAATATGACCATATTGAAGGCAAGCTGTTTACCGATAAGCTAAGCCCGCTGCGCAAGCGCCTTATCGAAAAAAAGCTTAACGATATTTCAAAAGGCATGGTTGATGTGGATTATAAAATGAAGTTCCCCAACGTAAAAAAAGGAAGATAACATTTTACACCGTTATGAAAGGCCACTGAAATGTGGCTTTTTCTTTTTGCACCCAGGTTGGCCTTCGTTGTAAAAATTGCAATACTATACCGCTGCATTAAACCAATCAACGTAACTTCGGTCTTTGTTTTGGCATTTTTAATGCGTTATATTTACACAACCAATCAATAAAACATAAACCAATGATTACCAGACGCTCATTCCTAAAAACTTCGGCGCTACTTTCAGCAGGCTTGCTGGCAGCTCCTAATTTGTTTGCCTACGATAAAAAATACATCGGCTTGCAATTATATACCGTACGTGACGCCATGGCCGCCGACCCTGTTGCTGCATTGGCAAAAGTTGCCAAAGCGGGCTTCACCTCTGTTGAAGGTGCAACTTATACCGGCACCGAATTATTTTATGGCATGCGCCCGGGCGATTTTGCCAATGTTTTAAAGCAAAACGGCCTCATTATGCCAAGCGCACATTACCGCTTAGGCGAAGAGCTGGTAAATGGCGAACATCAAAAAGGCACCATCATGAACGATTGGAAAAAAGCTGTTGATGATGCTGCTGAGGCTGGTGTACAATACATGGTATGTGCCTATCTTTCACAATCAGAGCGTGGCGATCTCGACCATTATAAAAACGTAGCAAACATGCTTGATATAGCCGGCGAAACCTGTAAAGGTGCGGGTATCCAGCTTTGCTATCACAATCACGACTTTGAATTTATACAGGAAAACGGCAAATATCCATACGAGATTCTCCTGGAAAATACGGATAAGGATATGGTAAAAATGGAAATGGACCTTTATTGGGTAACTAAAGCCAACCAGGACCCTATCGCGCTGATTGACAAGCATCCGGGCCGTTTCCCGCTATGGCATGTTAAGGATATGGACAAAACCCCTGAAAAGAAATTCACTGAGGTTGGTAACGGTACTATCGACTTTAAAAAGATCTTTACCCAGGCCAAAAAATCAGGCTTAAAATATTTCTTTGTTGAACAGGATGTTTGCCCCGGCGATCCTTTCGATAGTATTAGCCAAAGTATCAGCTATATCAAAAAGAATTTGGTGTAATATTACTTTTACAATGATATTTAAAAGGCCTGCATTTAAAATAAATGGCAGGCCTTTTGCTTTAATAAGTATAATCACTTATAGTATTTAACGTTAAGTAAAAATGAGTCCGGCCATAATCAAATACCTCATAGTTATATTACTGGCATCTTTCCTTTTTGCCTGTGCCGCCGAAGCAAAACCGGCAAACAGCCGCATCAAAGGAACAAGTGTATTATCTATCCGATGAGATTTACATACATTCTGAAAGTCAAGAACAAACTCAATGACTTGCGGTTTTTCTTTTGAAGCCATTCCGCCGCTCCCTGAACCTGCTAAAGAAAACAATAGCCAGCAAACACAGTACACAACCACAAATACCATTCAGGCGCAGGCCGTAATCGTTACCCGGATCTTTGCCATAGATAGTTAAAAAGGCAAACAGTGCGATACCCAATGTTTGGCCAAGCTTTACAAAAAGGTATTTAACGGCAAAAAACATCCCTTCCCGGTTTTCACCCGTGCGTTTAGCATCGCTCTGCGCTATTTCGGCAAGTATGGCATTAGGCAATATTCCCAATGAAGCCAGCGGAAACGACGCGCTGATAACCAGCGTATAGATTTGCGCCTGCGGCGTTAGCGGAAGTTTACCGAGGAAAAATATCGCAACAAAAACCAAACTCAATAACCCAAACGAAAAAAGCACAACAGGCTTTTTACCAATTGCCTGCGACAGGTAATTAACCAGCGGGTAAAACAACAGCGACACCAGTACCATGGCAGCCATAAGCTCTCCTCCCATTGATTCGGGCAGATTTAAAAGCGATTTTAAAAAAAACAGTAAGCCGCTTGATATGATGCTTAATGCCATGTAGAACGAAAAATCGGAAATCAGGTAATATTTGAAATTGCGGTTCTGAAAGGTTTTTTGAATAGCCGGGAATAACGATAGGTGAGATGGGTGACCGTTTGAATAGCGTTTTTCGTCAATCGTAAATACTGGGATCAGCATTACCAGCCCTGCAAATACGGCAAGCCCCCAAATAGTGTATTGCACGGCGGTTTCGCGGTTGCTTATGCCGGCGAAACGCTCAACCCAGTCGGCAAAGTTATTGACCATGGCTGATAAGATGATGCCTATCACAAAGCCAACCTGCTGTAATGATGACAGCTTAACACGTTCGCGCCCTGTACGGGTAAGCTCGGGTAGCAGCGCGTTATAGGGGATAATATAGGCCGTAGCGCCCATAAAAAAGCAAATGAGCGTAAAGGTAAGCCAGTAAGCATTATGAATACTTTCAACCTTTAACATAGGGCAAAAGGTTAAACCGCAAAATAAAACAGCAGGTAAAACAGCCCACTGCATAAAAGGGATGCGCCTCCCGCGCCGGTTTTCGCTTTTATCACTTAATGAAGCTATAAAAGGGTCGAAAAAGGCATCCACCAAACGCCCCGAAGCTGTGATTACAGACATGATGTTGAAGATGCCAAAAAGTAACAGTTGAGGAACCAGCGGCGTAAGTCCGGCATTGTTTGGTGGCAGGTAAAAATAAGGAAGCATCACAATAATAATATTGGTCATGATGCTCCACCCTATCATTCCGCAGGCATAAGCAAGCTGTTTGGAAAGTGGTAGTTTATTGGCCGGCATTTAATGCAATATGCAAATATTACATCAATATACAACGGCGATTTAACGGTTCTTTACACTTTACAACCCTGCGTAATAATCATATCCCTGTTCGGCCCAGTAATCGCGGGGGCGGCTGTTACTGAAGGAGATACTACCTATCCGCTTCAGGTTTTTGATACCATATTTTACCGGAATGATAAGCCTTAAAGGAGCGCCATGCTTTGGCGGCAACGGTTTTTCGTTTACCTCATAGGCCAGCAGGGTTTGCGGGTGCATAGCGCTCGGCATATCAACCCCTACATAATATTCTTTGTCGGGGGTTTCCATGCCAACATACTCCAGTTGGGTTTCAGCATCAAGTTTAAAATGAGCTATAAAATCGCTGAATTTTACGCCACCCCAATGCGAGATCTGATCCCAGCCCTCTACGCACTTAAAGTCATAAATGATCTCTGTTTTAGGAAGTTTCTTTATTTCGTCGATACCGATGTGCAACATCTCGCCACTCTGCTTTTTGACCGACAGTTTCCAGGCGTCTACGTCAATTAACCCCTCCGAACCTATATCACTATTGTGGCGCACTACCTTCGCCGCCATTTCCTTTGGGTAGGTTTTTACCAGGTTTTTATTGCTGTATAACTGGCGCACCACCTTTTCATTGGCGTTAAGCACGGCACGCAATGGTTTGTGGGCCTCTCCCGTTATACCCGGCACCTCATTTGGCGAAGTATAAAGCCAGCGCCAGCCGCCATATGCGGCACCGCCCAATACCAGGAAGCTGCCGAAAGAGATAAAATTTCGGCGGCTGATCTTTTGTTCAACAGTAAGCTCCTTTTTGGGGCCTTTATTTTTGCTGAAAACCTTATTCAGCTTTTTCGTTAGTTTCATCGCTTTGAATTTGAATGGCGGGCAGTGGCTTTTCATCTATTACCTCAAAACCCGAAATAACCGACCGGAAATTATTCCACCCGGCAAGTACTACCTGAACAACATGAACCAGGAAAAACAGCACATAGCCAATAGTGAGCACAAAATGCCAGATGCGGGCCAGGTGGTACCCGCCGCAAATCCAGGCCAGGTAGTTAAACTGTACCGGCTTATAAATAGCAAGCCCTGTTATCAGCGAGCCAAAGCCCATTACAATAATTGCTGTATAAGCAATGCGCTGGGCCGCGTTGTATTTGTTTTGAGGGGGCGCCATTTTACGGATATGCAGATCGTGCAAAACTACCTGCCAGGCCTCTTTAAAAGAGTGCCGATTGGGCACGAGCTCCCGCCACTGGCCCGATATAATGGTGTATGACACATATAAAAAACCATTAAGCGCAAAAAACCACATAAACAAAAAGTGGAAAGCCATGCCCTCGGCCAGTCGGCGTGGAATATGCAATGCATCATAAAAACCCTGCGGAAAAAACCGGATAAAAGTAACACCGAAAATGGTGAACGTATAGGTATCGTTGGCCCAATAAATGAGCAACCCGCTCCAGATCATAATGGTGAGGATGGGAAAGTTTACCCAATGCGTCCAGCGCATTAACAGGGGGTGTTTCTCTTTAATTACTTTCATCTAATAGTATATGTTTTTTTGACACAACTGTTTTTAACTACAATTTGCCTGAGGTATCTCGCCTATCAACAGCTGCCGTTACTTTAAACTGGGCTTTTGACGCGCCTAAAATCGCGCCATTGCCGGTGTTTTGCACAAAACCTATTACCTCCCAGCCCTGTGCATTAAACCCTGCGGGCAAAGCAAGGGTTGCGCTGCCGGCTTTTTTACTTAAAGGCAGGGTTTGCAGATTACGTACAATTTGAGCATGTGCCAGTGTGCGGCCACCGTTTTCACCATGTTCAACTTTTATTATGGCTTGCTTTTGCACCAGCGCCAGTAATACAACATTGTTGCCACTTCCCATATTGCCTTCAATTCTATATTGTATGGTAGCTGTATTATTAGCATTACGGGCAACGTCCAGGTTTAAATTAACGCTACTGCCATCCTGTAAACCATTTTTGATGGCATTGCGCAAACTCCCCTCCTGCGAGCCCACAAACTCAGTTTTGCCGTTAACCACAATCTGAGGTGTATAAACCTGCGACAGATTGAGCCACCGGGCATATTCATTCTGCCGTTTTGAATAATCAGCACTGCTGAAAACGTCTTTCCAACCAAGACGGTTCCAGTAATCAACATGGTAAGCCAAAATGTAAACGGGCTTATCTCCTATTTCTTTTTGAACTTTGGCTACCAGGTCATCAGCCGGCGGACAGCTCGAACAGCCTTCGGAAGTGAACAGTTCTACCAAGGCAAAACCTTCGCCCTCCCTCGCGGATGTTTTGCTATTCCCTTTTGCTGTATTTTTACAATTAGTAAAAGCCGTTGAAATAATTGCCGCGCCTATTATAATCGACACAAGCGCTAACACTTTGATCTTTCTCATTTTATTTAGATTAAATGATATACGTTTTTACTGCTTTGTCGGGTTTATGGGGATAACCTTACAACAAATTTTATTTTTTTTGCTGATATAAATATCGGTATAATAAGCTCATTATCAATTCAAGTAACGTAACTTAGTTATTAACCGGAAGCACTGGTAAGGAATAAACACCGTTTTGAGATTATTTTTGTAAGGATTAATGTCTGCGCCCGACTAACCTGACAAATGTATAAGCATATTGCATTCCATGATAACCGAAACTAATGTATTAAACCCTCATAAATGGGTTGCCGCCTATGCCGATTACCTGTACATGTATGCCATTGTGCGGATCAATGACGAGGATTTAGCTAAAGACCTTGTGCAGGAAACCTTTTTGGCAGCTCTTGAAAAGGTTAACAGGTTTGAAGGCAAAAGCACTGAACGAACGTGGCTTACCGCTATCCTTAAAAATAAAATTATTGATGTATATCGCAAAAAGTCATCGGGACTTGCCGTAGCATCGGCCAATAAAGCGGCGCAGGAGCAGGACGATTTTTTTGAGGAAGATAACGGTCACTGGAAAGCGGAGTATGCTCCGCAGCCCATTACCGGAATGGATGAGCAGGATCCCTTATTAAAAAAAGAGCTGAACAGTATTTTACAAATGTGCCTGCAAAAACTTCCGGCCCTGTGGAATGCGGTTTTTACCATGAAACACATTGATGATGCCGCTACCGAAAATATCTGCACCGAACTGCATGTTACCCAGGCAAACTTTTGGGTAATTATTCACCGGGCAAAAGTTAACCTGAGGGCATGCCTTCAAAAAAACTGGAATTAAATGAGCTATTTAAATAAAATAATATATAACTGTAAACAGGCTACTTTCCTGATCGAAAAAAAACAGATCAAAAGGCTAAGCTTCCGCGAGGAAATTGAACTACGGATTCACCTGGCTGGCTGCGGTATGTGCGTACTATACAATAAACAAAGCCGTGCTATTAATGATATGGTACAGCAGCTTTTTCGGGATTCGTTGAATAATGAATTGAAATTGGATAATGCTTTTAAAGCAGAATTGCAGGCGAGGATTGAAGAGGGGTTGGGTAATAAATAGATTTTATCACGAATGAGAAGAGCTAATTAAAAATTTCTACACGAATTATTTTCACATTATATACAATTATTCAAATTACACTAATTCAGGTTGTATCGCTTAAATAATTACTCTTTGCGATTCGAAAGATGGTTTACCAAAGTTTAAAACGATACCAAGTTTAAGACCGGAAGCTTTCAGATAGTTTAGTGTTTGTTTAAGATGCGGATCGATGATATTGCCGCTGGTTTTTACTTCGAGTATGATGTTATCATAAACTACAAAATCGGCAAAAAAGTAGTGCTTTAATTCCTGTGCTTTATAGATTATTGTATAAGGTTTTTCACGCGTAAA
Source organism: Mucilaginibacter sp. A5337 (assembly GCF_059690695.1). Classification (NCBI taxonomy): domain Bacteria; kingdom Pseudomonadati; phylum Bacteroidota; class Sphingobacteriia; order Sphingobacteriales; family Sphingobacteriaceae; genus Mucilaginibacter; species Mucilaginibacter sp. A5337. The sequence goes on from NZ_JCAWEC010000006.1 coordinate 349,670, forward strand.
TGGAATGCCAAGCCTGGTAAATTCTATTTCAAGGGCATCCTTATAAACTGCTTCGATGAACCCGTGTCCCAAAACTGTATGAACTTCATAACAAGCTCCAATTATTTTAAACGATTCCTCTTTAAATAAGATAGCCATACATTGATAAAGTTTAAATTTTTAGTTTAACCGAATATATTGATTCTGAGTTAAAACAATTCGTGTAATTAGTTAATTCGAATAAATTCGTGTGAAAATTTCTTTTCCATGTTATTTACATTACCCGACTCATCCTCAATGATTATCCCTATCCTTTGTATCCATAATAATAGTTACCGGGCCATCATTTAACAGGTTGATCTTCATATCGGCACCAAAAATGCCTGTTGCTACCTTTTTGCCTGTCAATGTTTCAAGCGTTTGGATCATTTGCTCATACATCGGAATAGCCTTATCCGGTTTGGCAGCCCTCAAAAACGATGGACGGTTTCCCTTTTTGGTTTGAGCAAACAGCGTAAACTGCGAAATCAATAGGATATCTCCGTTAATATCGGCAAGGGCTTTGTTCATGAGGCCATTTTCATCTCCGAAAACACGCATGCCGACTATCTTATTGGCCAGCCACTGCAAATCTTCGGTGGTATCGGCATCTTCAATTCCTAATAAAACTAAAAATCCGGCACCTATTTCACCTGTGATCTTTCCGTCAACAGTACAGCTTGCCTGGGTAACGCGTTGTAGTACAGCTCTCATATTTTTTTCGCGAATTTCTTTTATATCGGCCACAATTTAGGCGAATTTCACTAATCGTCTATTTTATATAAAGTAATTTGTGTAATTCGATCGAATTCAAGTTATCATAAAAGCATTCGTGTCAATTCGTTATCATTAGTACAATTAGTGTCAATTCCATTCGTGTAATTAGGGCGTAATTAATTAAGTTCGCAACCGCTATTATGTATATCTTATTAATAGGATTAAAATGACTACTAAAAAAGGCTTCACTACCACCATATTACATGCCGACCGTCTTGGCAAACCCGAGCACGGTTCGTTGCATAAACCCATCCACACCTCGGTAACCTATGGGCATGAGGATGTGCAGGATTTGGTTGATATTTTCCAAAATAAAAAGAGCGGTTACGCTTATTCGCGCCAGGGTAACCCTACCGTTACCGCTTTGGAGCAAAAGGTAACCCAAATGGAACATGGTGTATCAAGCATTGCTTTCTCAACGGGCATGGCCGCTATTTCGGCAACAGTGATGGCGCTTATTAAGGGTACTGATCATATTGTGGCAAGCTCCTTCCTGTTTGGTAATAGCCGCAGTATTTTCCAAACCTTTATTGATATGGGTATCAGCATTGATTTTATTGATGCTACCTCGGTTGACAACGTACGTGCGGCAGTAAAAGAAAACACCCGCATGGTGTTTGTTGAAACCATTGCCAACCCCGCCACACAAGTAGCCGACCTTAAAAACATTGGCGACCTGTGCGAAGAAAAAGGTATTATGTATGTGGTTGATAATACCATGACCTCACCATATTTGTTTAATCCAATCAACGTTAAAGCCAGTTTGGTGATCAACTCGCTTACCAAATATATTGGCGGCCACGGTAACGCCCTTGGTGGCGCGGTAACTAACACCGGCTTGTTTGATTGGGCAAATTATCCAAACATTTTCCCCGGCTTTAAGGCAGTTGTAAAACCCGAAAATTTGGGCATGACCCAGATCCGCAAGAAAGGATTACGTGATGCCGGCGGCACTTTATCGCCTGAAGCTGCACATACGATCTCTGTAGGTGCCGAAACACTGGCCCTTCGCCTTGACCGTGCATGCAGTAATGCTTTAGCATTAGCCCAATATTTCGATAAGCATCCGAAAGTTAAAAAAGTATTTTATCCCGGCGTTGAATCGCACCCGCAGCATGCTTTAGCTGGTGAGCTATTTTCACGCTATGGCGGTTTAATGAGCATTGAGCTTGACGAAAGTATTGATTGCCTAAAGTTTTTAAACAAGCTGAAACTGGTTGTTAAATCAAGCAACCTTGGCGATACCCGCACGCTGGCTATCCCGGTTGCGCAAACTATTTTCTTTGAGCTTGGAGCCGAGCGCCGTGCCGAAATGGGCATCCCCGAAAGTATGATCCGTTTATCGATTGGTATTGAGGACCTTGACGATTTGCTTGAGGATTTCAAGACCGCTTTAGGCGAATAAATATCGAGGCCTTGTGTTATTCACAAGGCCTTTTTTATTAAAACATCATCTGCCTGCATCTATCTTATCAGCTCGTAAAATAATTTTCATTACCAATAGGGGTTTATATGCTGTTTGTTGTAATATAGATATATGAAAACCTACAAAACCTTGAAAACACTTCTTTGTGTGCTAATCTTTGCCTTTATCACTAACGGTATCCAGGCACAAACCCAACCAGATTCTTTAACCATCAAATTGCAACAGGCATTTACGCAAGACAGCCTGCCCGGTATGTATGTGATCATGACCGATGCCAACAAAATAACCTATTCCCATGGCTTTGGTTACGCTGATGTTGCTAATCAAACCCCCTATTCGGCCAATACCGTTCAGAATATCGGCTCGGTGAGTAAAACGTTTATTGCTGTAGCGCTAATGAAAGCCATCGAACTAAAGTATTTTACGCTGGAAACTGATATTAACGATGTACTGCCTTTTAGGGTAACTAACCCTAACGATCCAAACGGAAAAATAACTATCAGGGAGTTAACTAATCACACGTCAGGCATTGTCGACAATCCGGAGATTTATCATTACAGCTATCATTTTTATCCCAAACTAAGGGCGTACGATAGTATTTCGGTAAGCACCCTGAACCAGATTGGCTTTGGAGACAAGCTAAGAGACACTTCTTTAGTTCAGTTTTTTTATAATTATTTATCGCCGCAGGGAAAGTATTACAGCAAAGCCAGTTTTGGTGAAGGTCCGGCCGGGGGCACATCTTCATACTGTAACATTGGCTCGGCACTGGTGGCTTATCTCATCGAAATTAAATCGGGCCTGTCATATACCCAATTCACTAAGAAGTATATCCTGAAACCTTTAAAAATGGATCATTCAGGCTGGCATATACCTGATATGGATTTAAAAAATCACGCAATATTATATCTTGATCAAAAGAACCGCTTCCCGTTATATGACTTGGTTACTTATCCCGATGGCGGCCTCAAAACTTCGCCCGAAGACCTGAGCAAATATCTGATGGCGATAGCCATGCATGATAAAAAGCTGCTTACCGAGGCATCATACCAGGCAATGTTTACCACACAGTTCAGCAAAGAGCATCCGCCCAAAAACATCAATTTAACATACCGCAACAAAGGCATTTTTTGGAATTTATACACCAACGGCACTATTGGCCATGACGGAGATGACCCGGGTGTTGGGACTTATTTATTCTTTAACCCGGATACCGGCAAAGGAGGCTTGTTTTTGTGCAATAAGTACCTGCCTAATAAGCAGGCGATTGTTGATGTGCTGGTAAAGGAAGCGGCAAAGAAGTAAGAGTATCAATACAAATTTGTCATTTCGACCATCGGTAGAAATCTTATGCATCATGCTGAGCGAACTATACAGAGCGGCTTACATAGTGTATAAGATTTCTCTTTCGCCCCGATGCTTTTCCTCTACACGCTCCATCGAAATGACAAGAGTTGTATTCTTCTTGTCTCCTGATTCTAACGGTCTTGCTTCTCTCTCCTAAGCTCTCGTATCGTTCCCGTTATAAATGCTCAGGTAGCTTTCGTAGCGGGATAGGGTTATCTCTCCCTCTTCCAAAGCTTCAAGCACAGCGCAGCCGGGTTCGTTGATATGACGGCAATTATTAAAACGGCAGTCGTGCATCCGCTCACGCATTTCAGGGAAGAAATGACTGAGCTCCTGTTTTTCTATGTCGATAACACCCAATTCGCGGATGCCGGGAGTATCGATGATAAAACCGCCCTGTGGCAGTTCAAACATTTCGGCAAAAGTGGTCGTGTGCATCCCTTTGTCGCTCCAATCGGATATCATGTGTGTGCGTAGCTCAAGCTCTGGCAGCAGCGCATTGATCAGGCTTGATTTACCCACCCCCGAGTGACCAGAAAACAAGGTAACCTTATCTTTCAGCAGGTCCTGTACCTGGCTGATATTGGTTCCCTCAATGGCCGAAACTTCAAAACACGGATAGCCGATATCTTCATAAATAGCTTTATAATCGGCCAATACTTCCAGGCCTTCATCACTGAAAAGATCGAGTTTATTGAATACCAACCTTGCTGGGATATCGTATGCTTCGGCAGTAACCAAAAAGCGGTCGATAAAGCCAAGTGAGGTACGCGGAGAGGCCAGCGTAACCACCAAAATAGCCTGATCAAGATTGGCGGCAATGATCTGCGCTTGCTTGCTCAGGTTAATGGCCTTACGAATGATGTAGTTTTTGCGTTGATGCAAATTGGTGATCACACCATCTTCGCGGTCGGGCTCCATTTCAAAATCAACTATATCGCCAACAGCAATAGGATTGGTCGTAGTGATACCCTTAATACGAAACTTGCCCTTGATACGGCAATCTATCTTTTGCCCATCGGGGGTTTGTACCTGATACCAGCTTCCTGTTGATTTTGTTATTAGTCCCTGCATATTGTCAAGCTTCAAAAGTAGCAAATTAAATTTATTGCGGATTCTGGGATCAGACTCTTATACTACCGCCATTGCGAGGTACGAAGCAATCCCCGACTTTACAGGGCGAACCTGTGTAGCAACTCTGCCTATTAGGGATTACTTCGTCCCTTATAATGACGTGATTGTAAGTTATTGATTATTAAGCATGTTTTTTTGATCGGTTTTGTGAATATGGACGTTGCCTGCGGCTCGTGCTATCCGCTCATACTGCACAGGCATTAGCCACATGGCCGGTATCCCAATGTCATTAAGTTAAGGAAATCCCCCAGAGGGGGTAAAGGTTTGTAGCAATATTATATCCCAAAAGAACCGTGCCAGAGGTACGGAACACCGGAGTTGTGTACCTCTGGCACACCAAAAATGCCATTCATTTGATTTCTACAAACCTTTTTCACCTCTGGTGCAGTATATAAATCTCTTAACTTAATGACATTGGCCGGTATCCGCTACTATCACTAACGCGGCTCCCGCACAGCATCGCGGAATATATTTTTTACGTCATTACGCATTTTTTCAGGGTTTCCCTGATGGTTACTCGCAATGACGCTCGTTTAGTCTTTTTAATTAGAATCCAGACTTACGAAGTTTTTGAAACTTCGTAAGTCTCAAAACAGTTTATTGATACCATGTCTCAATCTTCAATAAGATGCAATTGCTGATAAAACCTTTTACTTACCACCCTCATTATCAAATCCATCATTTACTCACCCAACTACCTGACAATTATTGCGAAAATCATAATTTGTTAAATATTCCTTGCAAATCAGAAAATAATCTACTTACTTTACAGACATTATATATGACAATTAACAACACCATTACTACAATTATTATTACCACCGGCATAAACCTCGGAGGAAGATAATCGTATGGTGTAAAAACATAAAATGAAAGCCAAAAGAAAAACCTTCCTCCGCAAAGAGGAGGGTTTTTTTGTTATAGAACGATTACTAACCCATAAATGAAAGTTTTAAAATTCGGAGGTACTTCCGTTGGATCTGTAAGCAGCATCCAAACCCTGTTAAGCATCCTGAAGGATGAAGTAAAAAATGATGAAAAACCCGTGGTGGTATTATCAGCCATGGGCGGTGTAACCAACCTGCTTTCGGCTATGGCCGAAGACGCGGCAAATGGCAAAGAGTTTACCGCCGGTTTGGCCGAATTGGAGAAACGCCATTTCGATACGGTAAAGGCCCTGTTGGATGTACAAAACCAAAACCCGGCGCTTACCCGTTTAAAAATTCACTTCAACCAGCTGGAAGAATTGCTGCAGGGCGTACTTACCCTTCGCGAACTTACCCCGAAAACCCGCGACCAGGTACTGGCTTTCGGCGAGCGCTGCTCAACCCTGATGGTGAGCAAAGTTGCAGCCCAGCATTTTGGAGATGTGCTATTTGTTGATGCCGCCGATGTGATCAAAACCGATAGCGCTTTCGGCAACGCCAAAGTAAATACCGAGCTTACCGAAAGATTGGTACAAGGCCTGTATACCGAAAACAAAGGTAAAACCCTGATCGTTACCGGCTTTATCGCCTCAAATGACGCCGGACAAACTACAACATTGGGCCGCGGAGGTTCTGATTATACGGCTGCCATTTTCGGTGCGGCATTAAACGCGCAGGAAATCCAGATCTGGACAGATGTTAACGGTATGATGACCGCCGATCCGCGTATGGTGAAAAAAGCGTTCTCTTTAACCGAGCTTACCTATACCGAAGCCATGGAGCTTTCGTACTTTGGCGCCAAGGTGATCTATCCGCCAACCATGATCCCTGCGTTTTTAAAGAAGATCCCTATCGTTATCAAAAATACTTTTGAGCCGGAGTTTGCAGGCACCGTGATCCGTCACGACTGCAAGGCCTCTACCCTGCCAATCAAAGGTATTTCATCTATCAACAATATCAGCATCCTCAACTTAGAGGGCAGCGGCATGGTGGGCAAATCGGGCTTTAGCGGCCGTTTATTCTCCTTGCTTGCCCGCGAGCAGATCAACGTGATCCTGATTACCCAGTCGTCATCTGAGCATAGCATCACTTTTGCGGTGCAGCCCCAGGATACCGAAAGGGCCAAACAAGTTATTGAGCAGGAATTTGAACTGGAACTTGCCGCCAAAAAACTGGAGCACCTGGTTATCGAAAAAAACCTTGCTATCCTGGCCATCGTAGGCGAAAACATGAAACAAACCCCGGGCATGTCGGGCAAGTTGTTCCATGCGCTGGGCCGTAATGGGGTTAATGTGAGGGCTATAGCCCAGGGGTCATCAGAATATAATATCTCGGTGATCATCTCGGCTAATGACCTGTCAAAAGCATTAAATGCCGTTCATGATGCCTTCTTTGTACAGCTTACCAAAACCCTGCATGCGTTTTGCCTGGGTACCGGCAACATCGGCAAAACGCTGTTTAATCAATTGAATGCCCATAGCGACTACTTAAAAGATAACAATGGCATACAGGTTAAAATAGCCGGCATCAGCAATACCCGCAAAATGACTTTTAACAGTGACGGCATCTCTTTAGATACCTGGCAGAATGACCTGCAAGCATCACCTTATGAGGCCGATCTGCAATCGTTCATCAACCGGATGAAAGAAATGAACCTGCCAAACTGTGTGTTTATTGACAATACTGCAAGCCCTGTTCCTATCGGTTTTTACGAAGAGATTTTTAAAGCCAATATCTCGGTCATCACCTGCAATAAAATAGGCAATTCGGGTAGCTACAAACAATACCGTACCTTTAAAGATACCGCCCGTGCCCATGGTGTTGATTTCTTTTATGAAACCAACGTTGGCGCCGGTCTGCCAATTATCAATACCCTTAAAAACCTGATGAACAGCGGCGACAGGGTACAGCGTATCGAGGCAATACTTTCGGGTACTATATCGTTCATCTTTAATAACTTTAAAGGCGATGCCAATTTCCACGATGTGGTTAAAGAAGCCCAGGAAAAAGGCTATACCGAACCCGATCCTCGTGATGACCTGAGCGGTAAGGACTTTATGCGTAAAATGCTCATCCTTGCCCGCGACGCCGGGTATGCGATGGAAGAAGCCGACGTTGAAATAGAAAGCGTACTGCCTAAAGCGAGCCTTGAAGCTAAAACTGTTGAGGATTTTTATGCGACACTAAAAACTGAAGATGCTCATTTTGCCAGGCTAAAAGATGCCGCCGAAAAAGACGGTAAGGTTTTGCGTTACATCGGCAAACTGGAAGATGGCAAGGTAAGCATCACCCTGCAAATGGTTGATGAAAACCATCCGTTCTACATGCTGTCGGGCAGTGATAACATTATATCCTTTACTACCGACAGGTACCGCGAGCGCCCACTGGTTGTAAAGGGCCCAGGCGCAGGTGCCGAAGTAACTGCCGCCGGCGTATTTGCTGATTTAATAAATGTGGGCGCGAATTAACCCCCCGGCCCCCTGAAGGGGGAGGAATAGTTTGATATTTTAAACATGGAAAATAATTTAGAAGAAATAAAAGCCGCCCCCCAGGTAGCCCCCCCTTCAGGGGGCGGGGGGGGTAGCATCCGCGTTTTTGCCCCGGCAACCGTAGCCAATGTGGTTTGCGGTTTTGATGTGCTGGGCTTTGCGGTTGATGAACCAGGCGACGAGGTAATTATGCGTGTGACTGGCAAACCAGGCATCACCCTTAGCAAAATTACCGGCGATGACGGTCGCCTGCCGCTTGATCCTGCAAAAAACACCGTAAGTGTGAGCGTACAGCATTATTTACAAAGCGTTGGCCGTACCGATATTGGTTTGGATATCGAGCTGCACAAAAAAATGCCTATTGGCAGCGGTTTGGGCTCAAGCTCGGCCAGTACCGTAGCAGGTTTGTTTGCTATTAAAACCTTATTAGGCGACGATGCCGACCCGATAAAACTGCTTCCCTTTGCTATGAAAGGAGAGGAAATGGCTTGCGGTCATGGTCATGCGGATAACGTAGCCCCTGCCCTGTTTGGCGGTTTTGTGCTCATCCGCAGTTATGAGCCGCTTGATGTGGTAAGGCTGCCGCATCCTAAAAACCTGTGGTGCGCTATCGTATTCCCGGATGTGGATGTACCTACGCGCGAAGCCCGCCAGATCATCCGCAAAAACATCCAGATGAAGGATGCCGTAACCCAATGGGGCAATATTGCAGGCTTAGTGAGTGGTTTATTTATGCAGGATATCGACCTGATTGGCCGCAGTATGAAAGATGTACTGGTTGAACCGGTACGCTCTATGCTGATCCCCGATTTTTATAAAATGCGCGAAATGGCGATGGAACTTGGCGCAGTAAGCTTTGGTATCTCAGGCTCAGGCCCATCGGTTTTTGCTTTTACTAAAGATGAAGCAACGGCCCGTGCCATCACCCAAAAGCTACAACAGCATTTAACCAGCTTAAAGATCGGTTCAAACAGCTACGTATCAACTATCAATGACGTGGGGCCGAAGGTTTTGGGGTAGTAGCCCTCTCTAAAAGAAAGCTAAAAAACATGTCATTGCGAGGCACGAAGCAATCTCCGATAAGCAGGTCTGCCCTGTACAGTTCGCGATTGCCGCGCTGCGCTCGCAATGACATAATGCAAATAAATCCGAAATCGAACATCCGAATTCCGAAATCAAAAAAATGAAACTCTACAGTACCAATAATACCCTATCTGAAGTATCGTTCAAAGACGCGGTTTTTAATAGCATGCCTCAGGACAAAGGCCTATACATGCCTTACAGCATCCCACGTTTGGATGATGATTTTATCAATAACCTTGATAAATATACCCTGCCCGAAATTGCTTTTAAAGTAGCCCAAAACCTGCTTGGCGATTCTATTCCGGAAGCTGATCTGAAAGCACTGATCGATGATGCCATTAACTTCCCGGCCCCCATCGTAAAGCTGGAAGATAATGTTTACGTTCTTGAACTTTTCCATGGCCCATCGCTGGCATTTAAAGATTTTGGTGCCCGTTTTATGAGCCGTGTAATGAGCTATTTCCTTGAGCCCGGCGAAAAGCAACTGGACGTGCTGGTTGCCACCAGCGGTGATACCGGCGGCGCTGTTGCGCTTGGTTTTTTGGGCGTACCTAATACCCGCGTAACGATCCTTTATCCAAAAGGCAAAGTGAGCGGCGTGCAGGAACAGCAGCTAACTACCAACGGTCAAAACATTCGTGCCCTTGAGGTAGATGGCACTTTTGACGATTGCCAGGCTTTGGTGAAACAAGCCTTTGTTGATGACGAACTAAACGAGAAATTCCGTCTTACATCAGCTAACTCAATTAATATAGCACGCTTAGTTCCGCAAACTTTTTATTACTTCAATGCTTATGCGCAGTTGTTAAGGCAAGGCATTAAAAAAGTAGTTTTCTCGGTACCAAGCGGCAACTTTGGCAATATCGGTGCTGGTTTGTTGGCCTGGAAAATGGGATTACCTGTCGAAAAATTTATCGCGGCTACCAATGTTAATGATACCGTGCCCGCGTTTTTAAAAACCGGTGTTTATCAGCCCAAGCCGTCGGTAGCAACACTTTCAAACGCGATGGACGTTGGCAACCCAAGCAACTGGGTACGTATTGCCGATCTGTTTAAAAACGATACAGAAGCGCTTAAGGAACTGGTTGTTGGCTTTAAATATGACGACGAAGAAACCGTAAAAGCCATCAACTGGGTATTTGACAGCTATGGTTACGTGGTTTGCCCGCATACCGCTATCGCATGGCAGGCATTAGCCGACTACAAGCAGGACCATGCCGCTGTTGATACTGCGGGCGTATTCCTTTCAACGGCACACCCATGTAAGTTCCCGGATGTTTTCGGCGAAGAAGTAGCCGCTAAAATTGATGTGCCGGAACAGGTAAAAGAATTGGAGTCAAAAACCAAACTGGCAATAGCCATCGGTAAAGATTTTGCTGATTTTAAAGGCTACCTTTTAGGGGTTGATTAATTTCAGTATTTTTAGCTGCTGGAAAAAGCTTTCAAAAGAAAGCCGCCACCAACATGTCATTGCGAGGTACGAAGCAATCCCCTATTAGCAGGTCCGCCCTGTATAGTTCGCGATTGCTTCGTACCTCGCAATAACGGGTTAGCCTCAATACCGAAACAAAAATGCTTAACAAAACCCTGATATTTACCTGCCTCCTGGCAGTTTGCCTCACGGCCTGCAGCCGCAAACAAAAGTTTGATCGTGATAAATGGGATGATGGAGACGGCATTACCTTTGCCTACCGTCCCGGCATGGTTGAAGATCTTATCGCCAGTAAGCAACTCAATGGCCTTAAATATCAAAAGGTGATCCATCTGCTCCACCGCCCACAATTAAGCAGCAAGGATAGCATGGTGTATGATCTCGACAGGCAATACAATAAGGGAACTTTAATTTATACCCAAACGCTTGTTGTTTTCCTGAAAGATTCGGTGGTTACCAAAGCCGAGGTTCACGAAACCCACGCAAAAAAGAAATGATCAACACCATAATATTCGATTTGGGTGCCGTTTTAATTGACTGGAACCCACATTATATGTACCGTACCCTGTTTACCAACGAACAGGAAATAATAGATTTTTTGGCCAATATCTGTACTCCCGACTGGAACGAGGAACAGGATGCCGGCAGATCCCTACAGGAAGGTACCGATTTGCTTGTCGCTCAATTTCCCGAACATGAAGCCAATATCCGCGCTTTCTATTCGCGTTGGATAGAAATGTTGGGCGAGCCTTTTCACGGCACCGTAGAGATTTTCAAACAGCTAAAGGAAAGCGGCAAATACAAAATCTACGCATTGACCAATTGGTCGGCCGAAACTTTTCCGATGGCGCAGGAACGCTTTGATTTTTTAAACTGGTTTGATGGTATTGTAGTATCTGGCACCGAAAAAATGCGGAAACCAACCCCAGCCTTTTATCAGATCCTGCTCGACCGTTACAACGTGAAGGCCGGCGAAGCATTGTTTATTGACGATAACTATCGCAATATTTTAGCAGCCGAAAAAATGGGGATCAAATGTATTCACTTCACCTCATCAGATGCTTTAGAAGTGGAGTTGAAGGGATTGGAGATTTTGTAAAAACTTTACAGATCGGTTGTGGGGACACGGCCTCTGAATATAAATTTATGTCATTATAAGAAACGAAGCGATCGCACGCACGCAAATCCGCTCTGTATAGCTAAGAGATTGCTTCGTTCCTCGCAATGACATGAATTTAAGATATATCGGTGCCCAAACCTATTTATCCGGCGCAACCATCCAGGCTACAACTATCAGCGTTATTAATACGCCCATAATAAAATAGCTAACCGGCCGGGCAAAATTTAATGTCCAGCCGAGGTATTTGATCCTTTTGGGTACGATGATTCGCCTGTCGTTTTTATTGTAGTAAAATACGCCGTATTTATAATTACTGAGATCTTCTGTAGGCTCCATACGTTATCAACCAAACAACTCACTACTCAAATACCTGTCTCCCCTGTCGCAGCAGATAAACACGATCACGCCTTCACCAAGCTCCTGAGCCAGTTTTATTGCCGCAGATAACGCTCCTCCGCTGCTCATGCCTGCAAATACGCCTTCTACCTTAGCCATCTGGCGGGCCATTTGAGTAGCTTCTTCCTGCGAAATATCCATTACCCTATCTACCCGCTTCGCATCGAAGATCTTGGGCAGGTACTCCTCAGGCCACCTGCGGATACCCGGAATTGAAGAACCTTCAACCGGCTGGCAGCCTACGATCTGCACATTGGCATTTTGCTCTTTCAAATACCTTGAACATCCCATAATGGTACCTGTTGTACCCATCGCGCTTACGAAGTGTGTGATCTTTCCCTCAGTATCGCGCCAGATTTCTGGGCCTGTGGTTTTCACGTGCGCCATGTAGTTATCCGGGTTGGCAAACTGGTTCAACAGAAAATATTCGCCTGTGGCTGCTTTTTCTTCGGCATAGTCGCGGCAAAGTTCTATCCCTTCCAGCAGGGTAACTTTGGCCCCGAAGGCCTCCATGGTAAGCGTACGCTCGCGGGTGGAGTTAGATGGCATTACCAATTCTATCTCCAGGTCAAACAGGCGGGCTATCATGGCCAGTGCGATGCCTGTATTACCGCTGGTTGCTTCAATCAATTTAGTGCCCGGCTTGATATCGCCACGCTCAATGGCACTCCTGATCATATTAAGCGACGCACGGTCTTTTACGCTGCCACCGGGGTTATTGCCCTCCAGCTTGGCGAAGATGCGCACTTTAGGATTAGGGTTCAGCTTTTTAATTTCTACCATAGGCGTATTGCCTATCAGGTCTATCAATGCAGCCATTATATATTTTTATTAGGTAAATGTTTTATTTCTTGTGGCCGAACAATTTAATGCTCAATCTTTTCAGTACCCTGTGATTCGGTGTATGATAAACCCTTGAATTCGGTGGCAGGCTTTTGGTGAGCCAAACGTTCCCCCCTACCACACTGTTGTGACCTATAACGGTTTCGCCCCCTAAAATAGTAGCGCCGGAGTATATTACTACATTATCCTGCACTGTAGGGTGCCGTTTGGTGTTGGCCATGCTTTTGTCTACACTTAAGGCCCCCAGAGTAACGCCCTGATACAGCTTTACATGCTTGCCTATTTTGCAGCTTTCGCCAATAACAATACCGGTACCATGATCTATATAGAAATACTCGTCTATCTGGGCAGCAGGATGGATATCTATCCCCGTTTTAGAATGTGCATATTCTGTAAGGATCCTTGGTAACAGCGGAATATCATCAACATAAAGACTATGCGCCAGCCGGTAAAGCGAAATGGCGTAAAAGCCCGGATATGTACGGATCACCTCAAACTCGCTACGCGCGGCCGGATCGCCATTAAAAATGGCCTGGATATCGGTATTCAGAACCCGGAACAACTCAGGAAGGCCTTCAAAAAACTTTTTAGCCAGCTTTGAGGTATCGCAGTTACTGCATGCTTTGGTGGCGTGCATAATTTCGCACAATTCGTTCTCAAGCCTTAAAAACTCATCCTTCAGTTCCTCAACCGAGGCATATTGCTGCCCGGTTTGTTCGGGGTACAGCAAATGAATAACTTTTAATGCCCAGGCCGTAATTTCCCTGTTTGAAGGTACAGCCTCCAGCTTTTGCTGTTTAGCAAATATATGTTGGTAAAAATCCTGACTCATGTTTTATGGTGAGGCTGTTTTGGGAAAACAACCATTAACAGTACAAGTTTATATAAAAGATTGTTGTTAATATGTAAAATGAGCCGGATAATTGATATTTGAGTGAATTTAACCTATGCAAAACCATGAAAGATCAAATAATTGAAACCATAACAGCCTTATTTGCCGGGGCCGACGAGCGCGACTGGGGCAAAGTTAAAAATGCCCTTGCCGAAAATGTAGAGCTTGACTATAGTTCCATGACCGGCAATCCGGCAAGTACTGTAACGTCTGAAGACATTATTACAGCGTGGCGCGGCTTCCTGCCCGGTTTCGACGAAACGCATCACCAACTGGCCGATTTTTATGTAATGCAAAACGGATCAGCCGCGCTTGTTCATTATTATGGCAAAGCCGATCATTTTATTGGCGATGAGCTTTGGACTGTTGAAGGCACCTACGATACCGAACTTATCGAAAGCAATGACAAATGGATCATTGCCAAACATAAACTTAACCTCATTAAGCAGGATGGCAATATGGATTTACCGGCACAAGCGGCGGCGAGAGTGTCTGAGCGAGGGTAAAAATAAACGTTGTTAAAGACTTACGAAGTTTTTAAAACTTCGTAAGTCTGGAGGGTTCCGAGTTCCATCACAAATCTGCCCCTACTCTTTTCCGTCGGCTTAATCCGGCCTGTAAAACCACCGAGATTATAATGATCAACAGGCCTGCATAAAACGATACATTGAGTTGCCGGGATTCGTTGAATAAAATCATCGCCAGTAAAATACTATAAACAGGTTCCAGGTTAAATGTCAAATTAACTGTGAAGGCAGACATCTTTTTTAAAACCTCGGCTACCATAACATAAAGCCCAACCGTGCAAAAAAGCGATAAAAGCAGCAAATAAATGATATCTAATGTGCCTGGTAGTATCGCTTTTGAAGGAAAGAAATGAAGATATAGCGGTGATGCTATTACCAACGCAATAGTTCCGGCCAGCATTTGGTAAAGGTTCATAGCAGTTGCGTCGTACTTTTTAACCAGGCGTTCGTTAAAGATCGTATACAGCGACGCCAGGAAAGACGATATAACCCCAAGCACAATGCCCGTACGGAATGAGGTATCGAAACGGAAGATTAAACCAATACCAGCCAACGTGAGTGTGCTTAACAACAACTCGGTTATATTAAATGGCTTCCTGTTTATCAACGGGGCCAAAAACGCAGTAAAAAAACTGGTAAGGCAATAACAAACTACGCCCACAGAAACATTGGAGTATTTGATGCTTGCATAAAAGAACACCCAGTGAAAGGCTATCAATAATCCGGCCTTACCCATTTCCGTTATGTTACTCCATGAATATTTAAATTGCGGCCTTTTGATCCAAACGATAATTACCAGAAATAAAAAAGAAAACAGGGTACGGTAACAGGTAAGCAGGTATTCATTTAAAGAAATAAGTTTCCCGAATACTCCGGTAAAACCAGCCAGTATTACAGCTATATGTAACAGAACAAATGTTTTTTTCATTTTTTGCTAAATTAAGAATAGGTTGGGCAAAGCATAACAATACCTGCAATTGCCCGCATTAAATAAATTGTTTTGAAAATAATGTTGGATATTCAGACCCGATAGAATTATCGATGATCTGTTAGCAAAAAAGAGCTGGTGGCGGATCATTAAAAAAAGGCTCCGACGCAAGGATATTGCGAATAAGGGATTTCAAAGTCCCGGCGGTGCCATATTTAATGTTTGCTGTTACCATTTGTTGATGAACCAAAGATAGGGAAAAGTTCCATTTCAGCAACGCATTGTGTTGTTTGACGCAAAAAATCAGTCTTGTCGAAAAATTTATGTCTTCGAGCGAAGTGTGGCAACTGCACGGAAACAAAACCACTCTGTATAGCATGTGACTGCTTCGTTCATTATAATGGCAAAACTATAAGTGATTGATTATTAAATACATTTTCGGAGCATCTATTATGATGTGGGCGTTGCCTGCGGCCCGGGCTATCCGCTGCAAGTCCTCGCCTTTCCTGCCCGTAGACCCAACCCGCGCTGTGGGCTTTACGCTTCTATCCCTAACGCAGCCCCTTCGCAACAGCCTTAAAACATAGTTTACGCGTCATAACATTTTTTTCAGGTTTCTCCCTGGATGTTCCCCGCAAGGACATTTTTAACAAAAAAGCCCCGGCTGTTGCCGGGGCCTGTACTTCTTAGATAACCAAAACTATTAGTTCAGATACTTGGTAATATCTTCAGATAATGGCGTTGTTTGTGACCTGAAACGGTGGATCAGTTTACCGTTTTCATCTATCAGGAATTTTTCAAAGTTCCATTTAATGTCGCCGGTAAAATCAGGGTTTGGAGCGGTTGTAAGGTATTGGAACAACGGATCAATATCCAAACCTAAAACGCTTACCTTACCGCTCATCGGGAATGTTACGTTGAAATTCTCTTTACAGAAAGTTTTAATGTCCTGGTTAGTGCCCGGCTCCTGGCCGCCAAAGTTATTGGCAGGGAAGCCTACTACTACCAATTTGCCTTTGTACTGTTCAGATAGTTTTTCCAGATCGGCGTACTGCTTGGTAAAGCCGCATTTTGAGGCGGTGTTTACAATCAATACTTTTTTGCCTTTGTATTTAGCCAGGCTAAAATCTTTGCCATCAATAGTTTTCAGTTTAAAATCATATACTGATGATGGTGCGGTGGCAAATAACAGGGCGATGATGAGTGCCAGTGTTTTCATGGTTTTTACAATTGATTTTTAATAATCCACTATAAAAGTAAGGCTAAAAATTTCTTTTAGCTAAGTACTCATCTTCTTTTTGTGTCATTTTTTGTTTTGTAACAACACTTTTATCCGTGTAACCCAACAGGTGCAATGCGCCGTGAATGATAACACGGTGCAATTCGTTGGTTTCGCCGGTTTTAAATTTGTCCCCGTTTTCGCGGATGCGGTCTATCGAAATAAAAATATCGCCAACAATGTCTCCCTCAACTTCCGAGTTATCAAAAGTTACGATATCGGTATACGTATCATGATCAAGATATTGCCGGTTTATTTGCAGCAGGTATGCATCTGAGCAAAAAATATAATTAAGTTCTTTCAGTTTAAAGCCCTCGGCAATCACCGTCTCCTTTATCCACTGTCTTAATTGTGCTTTTTGTTTCGGTTTAAAAGTAGTGTCTTCTTCAAAAAAGTTAATAGCGGGCATCAGATCTTAAAGTGAAGTTCAATTTCATTACCCGAGGCGTTAAAGATGCACTGATCGGCAAGGTGTTTAATGATAAACACGCCACGGCCGGTCAGGTTCTCCAGGTTTTCGGGGGCTGTAGGATCGGCAAGGTTATTATAGTCAAATCCCGGGCCTTCATCTGTAACAGTCCAGATGATACGCTTCGGTTCCACTTCGGCATTAACAATCACTTTTTTTGTTTCGTCCTGTTTGTTACCATGCATGATGGCATTGATAACCGCTTCATTAAGGCAGGTCATCATGTTGGCGAAGGTATCTTCCTCAACATGATATTTGTCAGCAATTTCTTCTATCAGCTGCTCAAGCAACGTTATGCTCTCCGGTTTTGACGGCAGCTGCAACGTGTATAGCTCGCTGGTTTGAACATTTGCCTCTTCCATATTATTTGGCATTAAGTTGATCAAAGTAAGATTTTATTTTTTGTTTATAATACAAATTAAGTGCCGGAGATACCGTTCTGATCTGCTCCGTCTGCTTTGCTTTTTGTTGTTGGTATCCCTGCAGTGCCTTTATATATCCCGGTGGCAAATCCTTCCCCGCATTGCTCTCTCTTTGCTGATCCTGATCTCGTTGCTGCTCAGCCTTTTCGGCTTCTAATAACCGGGTTTGTATTTGCTGCTGCCTTTTTAGCGCATCATCTGTGATCTTCCTGTTTACGAGATCACGTTCGGTTTGTTCCATTTCTTTCGAAATTTTATCCAAATTGCCCAATCCACCGGTTCCGTCCTTGTTTTCGTCCCTGTCAATTTGTTGCAAAGCCTGACGGATCATCTGCTGCTGACGTGCCATTTTAGCAAACTGCTCGCTCATATTGCCGCTATTCCCCTGCTGTCCTTTGCCCTGGTTGCCCTGTTGCTGCATTTGCTCACGAGCTTTTTGCATGTTTTGATTAAGCTGCTGCTGCATTTTTGCCAGTTGCGATATCGACTGTTGTTTGCCCTTGCCCCCTTTACCACCCTTATTCATCATTTTTTGCATTTGCTCAAGCGCTTCGCTTAGCATCAGGGCCAGGTTGTTCATGGATGTCATGGCGTATTGCTGGTTGCGATTGGCTTCAAGCGTTCGCCTGTCGCCCAAAAACTCGAGCGCTTGGTCAATATGCTCATTGATACTCGTAATCTCCTTATTCACTGTCGACTGGATTTGAGGCACCCTCCTGCTGATGGCATACAGGCTGTCTTCAGCCGTTTTCAGGTTGTCTTTAATATCCTTTTGACTTTGCGACAGCGTAACATATGATGGATCTGTAGGATTGGTATTTTTAAGCGTTTGCATCAGTTTTTCCTGGTTAAATGAACTGTTAACCAGGCTCTTTAACAATTCCCTCAGTTGCTGCGCATCAACAGCATTCTCTTTCGATTCGCCTTCGTCACTGTCCTTCTGCATTTTGGCAGCAAGCTCTTTCATTTGTTTTGCCGCCTGCTGCTGCGATTTTGAAGCCTTTGAATTATCCTTTTTTTGCAGATCGCCGGAGCTTTGATCCATCTGCTGTTCGATATCTTTTGTTTCCTTCTCAGGGTTTTGATAGTCGGACTTACGTTCGGCCTGATCGTTGATTTTTTGCAACTCATCAAAGCCCTTTTTTACATCCTGAAAATCCTGTTTCAGTTTATCCTGTTGTTGCAGCAGGTTCTTTTGGTCGGCACTGGGTTGTTTGGTTTGTTCGGATAATTTCTGCTGCTCATCGGCCAGTTTATTCAGCTGATCAAGGTTTTGATTGAGCTTTTGTTCAAACTCCAGCTTTTTATACAATTCCAACACCCTGTCCAGCTCTTTCTTAAGCGATTTATTATCCATCTGCATTTTGGCTAATTCATCGCGGGTAGCGTCCTTTTGTTGCTCATTTAACAATTGCTGCAGGTTTTGAAGCAGCTCCTTTGTTTTTTGATCGAGCACATTATTAAACAGGTCTTCTATCTGTTTTTGCTTAGCCAATATCTCTTCTGTTTGCTGCTGATTTTCCTGGCGGTTGTATAAGTTCTTTTTGTTATCTGCCTGGATATCTTTTACCAAATCTTCCAGGTCTTTCCGTTTTTGCATCAGGTCTTCCACCTGCTTTTTCTCATCAAACGACAGTGTATTTTTGTTGAGCAGGGTTTGATTTAGCTTTTGTGCATCCCGTTCAACCTGCCCGGCCAGCTTAATGGCAGATTGCATTTTTTCTTTTATAGCTTTTGTTCCGGCATTTAACTGCTGGTTAATCTCCTTGTTGTCAGGAACATTTAGTGTACGTTTTGCTGTACGTGCTGTTTTATATCCGGTCACTTCGTCGTTATCTGCAACCTCAAAAAAGTAGCTTACATGATCACCGGGGTTGATACCCATTTCCTTCAGGTTCCAGTAGTAAAAGAAATCGGTTTGGGTTTGGGCCAGGTCGGCATTAACTTTTTTGGTAAATTCTCTTTCCTTGTTGTTGCCTGCAGCTTCGATTGTATAATGAAACGTTAGTGATGAAAAACCATGGTCGTCCTGGATCTTACCATTAAAATAAAACGCTTTCATGCTTACCGAATCGGGCTTTTCATCAACAGAGATAGACGGCGCTTCGTCAGTAACAACGTTGATGCGGTATATGGCCGAATCACTTTGGTTCACCAGTGCATTAATCGGCAAAAGCTTATAGACCGAATTTTTCAATACCCGTTCGCGATGTTCAAACAAATCAGCGCTGCTTTGCGCAGCCGGATGGCTTTGACCATTCATATCAAACATAAGTGCACTGGCATATTGGGTATGCAATTGCCAGCTTACTGTTGTACCGGCAGGTATTGTCAAATCACCAGCGTTTAGCAATCTTTCATTTTTTTTATGGAGATAGCCCGGATAATTCAGTTCAACATCAAAATGCAACAGCGCCGGCTTCTGGTTCACTTTAATTTCGTAAACCGCCGAGCTAAACCCGTTGCCCGAAAATTTAAAACGCGTATTTTGCTGCAGATTGCTAAACTGATAATGAAAACGGCTGATGTTGTCTTTATCCAATTTAAAAGTGTTTTCGCCTGTTTCAACATAAACATCGGCAGGAAGCTTATCCCCTTCCAGTTTTAGGTCGAGTTTTAAATCGTTTCCCTGAACAACCGAAAGCGTATTATTTAACACAATAAATTTGAACGGAGCGGCGGGCACAAAATACTCGTTATGCCTGATGAGCCTTTTTGTGCTTTCGGTTAGTACTGATGGCGCAGCCAATGCAATAATGATAATCACCCCCAGCGGACCAAGCGCCCATTTTAAATATTTGGTGTTCTCTTTAAGGTTGATGGCCGATGGAAAACTTACCGGTTTAAGCGCCTCTATTTTTTGATCGATACTGGCTTCAATCAACGCACGGTGATTTTCGTCTTCGGAAGCAAGCTTTTTAAGCTGCAGCGTATTAAGCAGCTTGTCGTGAACATCGTTAAAATGCCGGCCTATAATTTCGGCCGCCTCATCATGCGTTAATGTTTTACCCAGTTTAAGCCAGGCCAGCAATGATGGTAAAACCAGCCAGCAAACCAGCACAGTATTGAGCAGGATAAAAAAGTAAAAAAGAATAGTGCGCAACAGGATACTGAAATTGCCAAAATATTCGCTCAGGGTAATAACTACATAAGCACTGAAAAGACCGGCACCTAAAAATATTAATCCACGCAGAAAATTATTGAAATAATACTTCCGGGTGAAAGTATTGATTTTGCCAAGCAAAAGTTCATAATTTTCTGTCGAGGCCATACTACGGGTAAAAAAACATTAAATACACATGCTCATTAAACGTAAAAGCTATGTATTATATATAATTACGTATTGGTTTAAGTTAAAAATTAAAGCAATAATAATAAAATGTTAATTGTTTATGACAAATAAAAGTGATTGCGGCGCATTATTGGGATAATGTACAACTTTTAACAACGTTACCGGAAAAAATCAGGAGCTATCTATACTATTCGGGTTCTTCAACTGCTTCCTCTTCTTCTACCCCGGCCGGCTCCAGTTTATGCAGCCAGATCCCTGCAATTGCGGTAATTGAATATGGGAATATAATCACCGCAATTGAAGTTACCGCCGAAACCTTTTTTTCGAAAAGCAATTCAAAAAAAGGAAACATGGTAATTATGAGTATGGCTGTGGTTAAAAACTGCTTTATATAAAACGGCTCCTTTTTCTTTGATAGCGAATACACCGTTATCCAAAATACAAAAGCGAAAGGAATAGTAACCAGCAGGATCATATCTGCAAAAATGATATAGTCCTTTTTTATTTCATCAATAAGGCTTATTTCAGGATTCTCAATAATAAACCAGGATAACACCAGATGCAGTAATGGCGCTATGATCACCATCAGCAACCATACTTTTAAGCTATATGTAAATGACCTGTTCATAATTTATTAAGGACGTCAACAAGATACATAGCTGTCAATAAAATAACAATAGGGCATTTCTGTAACGTGCAGAACAGCTTCTTAATATAGCATTATAATCATGCTGATATTTTAAAACACCACTTGCAGCACGGGGAACCAAATTCTGCACTCACTGATATTAAACAATTTAAGGTTTACAAGTAAGATATAAACTGATTTTTTATATAAAAATTATACCTCCCTGTACGGAAATTTATGCCTTAAAATAATTGAGAAAAAGCCAGGCCTTTATTAATACCTATCAACAACCGGCCTATAAATAACTATTACAATCCGTTCATTCAACCCTGCATTAACTTAACCATCGATTAATTTTAGCCCCGTAAACTAACATAAAATGGGTGTTTTTACGGGTTGTTGAACGTATAGTTAATTATTATCTTGCATTAATTTAACCGCTGCCCTATCATGATACTACAAATCCAACTCAATACCCCCATATTGAACTATTTTAGTGTAGGCAGCACCTGGCAAAATATTGCATTTTACACCACCATATCGGGGCTAATATATATCAACATTTTTTTAACCCGGCGAAAGAAAACTTATAAGGGACAGCCGGTTGCGGAACCTTCTGGTGAAAAAGACGAGTCTGCTATGTCGGCTGCAGGTAACACCGGGTCCAAAACAAACGCCGATTTAAATGATGAAATAATTACCCTGAAAAATGAACTTTTAGCATTGGGACAGGAGCTGGAGCTTTCGTACATGAAATCGGACAAGCTTAATGACCAGTTATCAGAAATCCTGGATAATCTTGAATTGCCAGCTGCATATGACCATACTATGTGGGACTGGTCGCTGGATTTTGGCAGCAACGAGATTACGCTTTCCGAATATGGGTTAAAGCTCTTCGGCTTTCCGGAAAATACAAAGCCTGTTTTAAATGAGGCTATCGATATTGTCGATCCCCGGCACCGGGCAGTACTTACGGATGCGGTTGAAAAATCATTTAAAACAGGTGCCGACTTTTCAATAACCTGCCTCGTAAACCCATTAAATGGCAGCCGGCCAAAAGAAATAAATGCCGCTGGCAGGGTTTATTATAACGAATATGGAGCACCCGTAAAACTATCCGGAAGGTTTGCAATTACCCGTAACGAACCACAGACTAAGAGGTGATTGCGCTTTTCAGGTTGCGCGCCCTGGCCAATTTACAAGTGTTCAATTTTAAAAGTGTGAACACCTGCTTTATTTCCATAAAAAAACACTGCTGACTGTCAAACACTTGCATTTTGACCAATATGCTTTAAAAGCCAGATTGAACAAACAGTCACTGAAAATCAATAAGTTACAAATTTCCTTTTTTCAAAGGTTGAACACCCTTTTTTTAAAAATTGAACACTGACAAGATCGTGTCAGCTTATTGAACTGGATGTCCGTTAAGCAGCCAACCGGGCTGGGCCTAACGTTCATTTCATAACGATACAGCTGTTTGGAAACAACGTTTCCGGATAAAGCATATGCCCGGAATAGCAGTGTTTTTATCGTGGAATAGCAAACGAACTTTTTACATTTGAGAACCAATTGCAAACTAATATGCCACGTATTCGAATAGCAGGGCTGCTGATCTTTCTTTTAGGAATAGGGATGTTAATCTTTGGCGCAGGTATGTTCACCTATCGGGGAGGGGCTTTGAGTCCACTCGTTTCTAAACTTGGAGAGTTTTCATTTATATATTGGGTTCCGACTGTAATAATAGGTATCGCGCTGTTCATTGCAGGTAGGAAAAGTAAATAGGTTTTATTTGCATTTTGAATTATCCCACCAACAATTATATTTGTAACCCGGCTAAACATTAATCGGGATGTAGCGTAGCCCGGTATCGCGCCAGCATGGGGTGCCCGCTAACGCTCGCAACGATAGCCTATCGGCTATCATTGCTGGAGGTCAGAATAGCTAAATCCACGCTTTTTTTAACTCATTTGTACTCCCCTTTGTACTACCATCCAACAAGCTACAACATCCTTTCAAATGGCGACTGTAGCAATAGTCTTGAACAATACTAAGAGACTAACAAACAATGAACACCCCGTAGCCTTACGTTTAACACATCATTACAAAAGAAAATACATTTCGATAAACACACTGCTAACCGATCAATCTCTAAAATTTAGGTGCACAGAAAAAAACTGGAGGGCTCCCCAACCCGAAGACAATGGGCTTGGCAAATTTCTAAAGACATTCTCAGCCTATAAAGAATGTAATGCCATTTTGGAAAGCAAGTTAAAAGAGGCAAATGAAATCCTAAAGAGGTATGACGAAGAGGGAATAGCTTTTACATTCGAGCGTTTCGAAGCAGACTTGAAAAACAAACCGCAGGTTGTCAAACAAGTTCAACTGGAAACGCAATTGTTAGCTATATCTAAACTTACTATTGAGGAATACTATTCTCAACAAATTATCATACTCGAAGAACAACATCGGGATGGTATGGCTGGCGTTTACAAGGAGAGCCAACGCGCCTTAAAGAAGTTTAATCCTAACGCTCATCTTTCAGACGTTAATTTTCGATTCTTGGAAAGCTTTGAGTACTGGATGAGGAACGTTCGTGGCAATCTTGACACTACCATTAGCGTGAAAATGCGGAATCTTCAAAGAGTAATAAACCAAGCAATAGACGATAAACTGTTCAACAAGGACGATTATCCTTTTGGAGAAAAGAAATACAGTATAAACAAGAGGCTCGATCACAAAACCAGGAAGAAAGCGATGGCTCTTGATAAGTTTAGCAAACTTAAAACATTAATACTTGAACCAGGCACAGCCGTACATTTCGCACAACAGATTGCTTTGTTTAGTTACTACTGCCGGGGCATGAACTTCGGTGACATCGCGAATCTGAAATGGAAAGCTATAACGAACACCCATATATACTACACCCGCAACAAAACCCGTGGAAAGTTTGAAATACCTATCAACGATTACAACAAGCCTATCCTTGAATATTTTAAAGCGAACTATCAGATTCAAGAAGGCTACGTTTTCCCCATTATAGACCCCGAAATACACATCACATCTAAGCAACGCTACACAAGACGTAAAAGCTCATTGAAGGCAGTAAATGACAATTTAAAAAAGTTAGCTAAGATGATCGATGAACCTGATTTAAGGCTAAGTACCAATGTACTTAGACATACCTACGCAACTGGCCTAAAACGATCAGGTGCAAACACGGCATACATTACTGAAGCATTGGGACATGCTACACAAGAACAAACGCAAACATATCTCGATGAGTTTGAAAAGGGGGTGATTGAAACATGGGAAAATAAAATGTTCGAGATGTAAACTGTATAAGCAGGATGGTTCAACTGTCCTGCTTTTTTTACCTTAGTAACTTTTAAAAATAGTAGTACAGAAATGTCAGAACCTAAATATTACTCTCAACAAATATCAATCCCCAGAGAGTTCCTAATCAAAACTTACGCACATCCATTGCTGGCTCAAGTAAAAGGCACAACCCAGGAGAATGAAACCTACCGAGGGTTCTGGAAGAATACACCCGATCCATATATTGATACTTTTGGAGGCGTTTACGGCACTCAATTTAGATCAAAAGAAGCGATCATTTCCTTTAACCAAGCATTTAACATGATATTAAGTAAGCATGGCATTGGATCAGAGCATAAACATAAGCTACTATATTTGATTAGATTCTATGGTGAAGATGTTGAAAAGCAAAGTGTAGACAATAATCGGTACAACAGATTACTCGAATATACCAAGTTCATCCTGGACATTTGTAGAAATTCGGAACTTCATATACACCGCTATTTAAAGGACAAAAATTATCAGATTATACATGATCCTTATACAACTGAATATTTCTTTGCGCGAACCTCTGTTGTTGAAAAGTATCCGATAGAGGAGATCATAGAGTTCAGGCCCAACGATAATCCTGGCGACATTATTTCCTATATGCGCTTTGATATAGGGCTAACCGAACTTTATGTGCCTTACGATTTGGCCTTTAATTTAGCAAGCGAACAAAAGCTCCGCAACTTTGACGGTGTAATTGTTCCCAAATTTGACCTTCCCCAAAGCCTTCAGGCTGAACTCTTCAAATACACATTCAATTCCATGCTGGAAGAGCATCGGTTAAATAACACTAACTTTTATAAAACGATATCTGAAACTCCATTGACGGCAGATGATTTTAAGAAGTTATATAGACAATACAAGCGTAATGTAATCAGACAAAATGAATCATTAATTCAGATAGGTACCGTGATTAGTGAATATCTAACTGATAACAAACTGATCAAAAGTAAGCTTGCTGTAGCAGGATTTTTATTTGATTATTTTGCGATCTTCAAGCTTTTGAAGTTAAAGAATCCAAAAGAGTTCCCTAAGAACTATGAAGATATGTCACGGTTCTACAACCAAAATGGTATTACATCTGAAACAATCCGATTGATGATGAAAGAAGCTAAACAAGTTGGGGAAATTTGATTTCCCAACATTTTATTTTTAACACATCCCTTTTATTTAATCCAACTGAAGAACAGCACATTACAAAGATATTTAACTTCTATTCTCCACTTGCTTTAGCATAAAATTCCCCCAATCAACCTTTGTATCACCGGGCAAAAAACAATCCGGTTAAAAAAATGAACAAAGGTTCTGAAAAACGCTATAAAGCGTTATTATCGACCAGCAAGCCCGCTGGCGAAGTGAAAAAAGATCAGTTTTTTACCGATGAAAATGTAAATGGCTATATGTCAAAAATAGAGTTGTTAACGTACTCTAAGTCTTTGACATCTGGACAACAAGACCAGCTTGATCTATTCTTTGAATACACCAATGAGGGGTTTGCAATTACAAGCCTTCCCATCGGATCAGAAGATAGAGAGACTGGCGAAATGGCGATTTGGGTTAATTTCAAACTACCAAACTCTTCTCAAAAATTCAGGATGATTTACCATCCCGGCCTGCTTCAATTTATTAAAGACTGCCAAAAAGGCAAAATCACGCCTTGCTTTACTTTTGACGAGCTAATCGTTGAAGCTTCAAAAATCGAAACAGAAGCAGAGTAACCTAAAACGCAGTCGGAGTTTCCCTCCGACTGCACTTTGCTTTTAAAAATGCTTAAACAAATCTATACCAGAACATAAATATAAGATCATGATACCTCATAAACACTATAAAATATTGAATGGCCAATACCTATCGGATATTTGGGAAACGATACCATCAAATATTATTTTCAACAAAACCCTACCCGGTATCGGTGCAACAACGCTTGAATTAATTTCAAGACGCAATTCCATTATTATAGAACCCAATGTACCCGTCATTCAAGGCAAAATGGCAAGGTATAATACAAAAAGCAAAATGCTTATTCGTGGCGTCTATGAAGGTGTAACAGAAGACCAAATCATTGATTACTTGGGCTCGACCATATGCTATAAAAAGATCGTTGTCACTCCGGAATCTTTCGAACGAGTAAAAGACGCTATAAATGCGTTAGGATACAATTTGTACGATGATTTCTTTTTACTTTTCGATGAATGCGAACGCGCAATTCAAGATGTAGGGTACCGAGGAAAGGTAATTTTGCCAATGCAAGACTTCTTTAAATTCAAAAGCAAAGCTTTTATTTCCGCAACTCCAATTATGCCTTCGGACCCCCGGTTTTCCAAACATAAGTTTACTTATGTCTCGTTGACGCCTGAGTTCGATCATAAAAAAGATTTAAAGTTAATAATCACCGATTATACGCTGCTCAGCTTAAAGCGCTTTATCGACGATAACCCAAGAGAAAAGTATTTTATCTTTATCAAATCGACTGAGCATATCGCCCGCATTATTAAAGCATTCAACTTCACGAAAGAGAGTGCGATATTCTGCGCGAAAGATAGTAAACAGAAACTTCGAGCAAATGGCTTCAGTAATGTATCCACCTCATTGACTGAGTTTAAAAAATATAATTTTTTTACAAGCCGCTTCAATTCAGCAGTTGATATTGAGTATTCCGGTGATCCATCTGTTATAATTGTGTCCGATATCATCACAGTAGAACATTCAATGCTTGATCCATGCAGCGAAGTTGTTCAAATATCTGGCAGATTCAGAAAACCATTGAAAGATTTTGTACACATAACAAACTTAAACCCCTTACTCAAATCAAAAACCGAGGATGAAGTAAAGCGAGATATTAATGATTCTCATAAGGTATATAAAGTTGTAAGGCGGTTTTACGAAGGCAGTACCAGCTTAGCAGGAAAGGAAACATTAAGGCAAATGTTAGAATGGGTTGACTACGCAAAATATGTTGATTGGAAGGGCGAACGGAATTATTACATGGTGGATAATACTGTGTACGAAGAAAAGACAAAATCTTTCTACAAATCCGAAGAAAACCTTATCGCTGTTTACAGGTTAAGTAACCAATTCAATTTGTCAATTTCAAAGGAGCAGAACGCCTTTACCGAGGCCGATCAATTGAGGGCTCTTCGTTCCTCAAGATTAAAATCTGTTTACGAGATAATTATTCCCATCTTAAAAGATTTATATGAGCCCGGCAAGTATACAATGTATGAAATGTTTTTCACCGAGATGCACCTACAGATGGAATATCCTAAACCACTTGCTGATTTCAAACGTCTTGGATACAATGAGGTTGAAAGATTAAATTTTGACCCAAAACTTATTAAGAAAGCTATAAATAAACTTAATAATAAAGATCAATATGACCACTTTGGGTTAATAAACTTTATAGCCGAAAGCTTTAGGAAGCATCAATGTTATAATACTGATCAAATAGAAACAGTCCTTCAAAAAGGTTTACAAGAATTAAATTTATCCGGCCTTAAGCCGGGCGTAACTCTTCTTAAGAAATTTTGCATGGTTGAACGTTGCACATATCAAACTAAAACAAAGACCAGGAAAGAAATCAAAGGTTATGTTATTACTCAATTGCCAAAATAGGAATAACTAACTCAATCTACTACAGGTATTTTGTAAAAGGGTGTTTATACCCCCCATTCAACTAAACTGTAGTAGATTTTTCTTTGCTATGGAAATTAAACCAAATGATAAATATTGCATTTTCAGCAAATAGTACCGTAAAAAATAGATTGAGGGCTATACGAAAACACCTCTCGCAATACTAACCTTTTAATACTAGTGGTTGGACTTCTGACACCTGCAAGTTTATCTTTTCTTTGTTTAAAAGCTCAATATTTCGTATCTTTACATTAGCAAAGCAGCTGATAAACAGCACATTAAATTGAAATCGCTTTGCAGTCTGAGATACCCTCGGTTCTCCTTAATTGGTGCAGCCGTTAAGTTTAACCCATAAAATTCCAATGAAATTAAATGACCATGAATCAGAGCATACAACAGCTGCAGCAAACAAATATCCAATTGCTATCTAAATGTCAAACCCTCGAGAATCGTACTAATGATATATTAAAATCCGTAGATGAATCACTGGATTCGATTATAAACTCTTTTAAGATAATTGACCGGCAACTTGATAAATACACGGACATTCTATTAGAGTTGTTGAAATCACTTCGCTCTGAAGTACCTGATTCTCAAGAACAGCTTGACGAAATTGAAGATTATTTGCGTTCAATTAAAGCATAGCATAACTCACTGTGCAAGCGTGGATTAAAATAAACCTATCTCATAACAGCTGTAAAACACTCGCTCAATGTGTAAGGGTCACTAACCGTGTGACGAACACTTAGATCATTTTACCAAAGATGCCCATGTTTAAATTATTAATGACTAAAGACAATGTTTACCATCACCCTTGAACAACTAAACTCAATTTTCTTAGATTCTCAGACTTTACCTAACAGCGATCGTTATACACTTAAAGACCAATCTGAAACAAACGAACAAGCTAAAAGTCGAGTTATCGCTTTAGCTGAATACATCGGATGTAAACAACTTACACTTATTTTAACTAGGTTGTTAGATGATTTACTTAGGACTTCAGACTCTGAGGACTTATTAAATCTAAAAGTTGCATTCCTCGAATGGATGAATGAAGATACACAAAAGGAGTATCTGGATGAATTGAGTGAAATACACGGAAACCTTTGCGATATTAACTTCAATCATCGGTTAAAATAACTCATAGAAAGCTGCCATAGTGCAGCTTTTTTTGTTTACTGCGTTTTGATACTGATGTATATGTACCCGTCGACCGCATTTCCTATAAGGTAGACGTTGCAAATCATTGGCGAGGTATTTGGTTCAGTAACCTTTTAATAAGAGCAGTCGACAATTGATATATAGCCCTCAATATAACTTGCCCCTCCATACCCTATAGTAAGTGCATTCTGCATATAGCCACTTTGTTGCCGTAATTTTTCTTGAATGTGTTGAACGCAAACCAGGCGGTACGAAATTCAACCCCTATCCCTGATGTTGAGGAAAGAGAATTGTTTTCTGTTTTAAGAGCAAGAGCAGTGCACCCCACTCAACAAAAACGCGCTGACACGATGGCTTGCCTTTGGCAAGCAAAACTCAACCATCAGTACTGCCTCGAAACCACTGCTAATCTTGCTCCAAAGCAGAAACCATCCCAATCACTAACCCAAAATCAACAACCGAGATATGGAACGAACAACAACAGACAACTACAAACCAAAACCGAGATGGCAAGTTGCCCTATCTCTCGAACACGTCGATCCCGAAACCCATCGATCAAATAAGGAAACATTCGACTTCTACTACAAAACTCTTTTGACCGTTAAGTCAGAACTTATGCGCCTATTTCCCGATTTATCTTACGAACGGAACTATATGGAAGAACCCGTTCAGGATATACCAGGAGCAGTTCATCATTTCATGACCAAAACCTTTTATTGGTATTTGTCTTGCGATGAGTGCCAAACCTTCGTTGTACAATACTGCTTTGCTAACTGTCCTTTTGAAGCGCAGATTAGGAAGCTGCTTATGCCTTTTGATCGCAGCCCTTTCACCACTCAAATCCGATTGCAACCCGATCTTATTACTGCTTTCAAGCGAACAGCAAGGCTGGAAGACAGCAAATACTTTTCACAAGCCTTGTAAATAATAAACTATGGAACTGCTTAACAACCTCAAACCTCAACCAGAACCCGAAGTGCGCATCGACCCTAATCATCGTATCAGCAAACGTTGGCGTAAGGTCAGCGATCCATCCCACCCTAACAAACTCAAAGCTCAAAACACCACGATTGAAATCCAGTATTACAATACCCTCAAGAAGATCAAGCGTGATTACTTACAGCCGAGAACGCTGTATTTTGAACGCGACTACCGCGACGACCCGACTGATCCTTTCCTGTTACACAGCTTCATTTGCGATCAAATCTCATTCGTCCTTACGTGCGACTTCCATTGCGTTATGCAGATTGAATACGACTTTGCAGGTTTTACTCCTATCGAAGATGTCCTTTGGCGCGTTGGCTATGCCAGGGAGCTTGGTTTACTTATATACAAACCGAGGCTACCAAACTTAGCTGATTTCTTCAGGGGCGTACAGGTCTATCAAGGGGCACAATTCATTCACACACTTTAAAACTTAATATCATGAGCAATAACTTACCGCAGTTCAGTTCGGCCACTTCGGTCGATGAACTTTATGTTTTAGTCAGATGGCCTTTCGTTCAGGATTTGATGGAAGCCGATTGGTTTCGCAGCGAATGCGTACTCTATCAAGCATTTGATGACCAGGAGTATTTAGATTCTGCTTACTTCGTTCCGCTTAATCGGCTATATGAGTTCCGAACTGCGGACTGATACTATCTTTAAAAGGTCACTGATTCCGATACCTCATTAACAAACATCTTCAAAACACACGCAAAGCCTTGGTTTATCAACCAGGGCCTTTTGCTTTCTATTCATTTACAAACCCTTTTAACCCACTTTACATGAAACAGAAACAAAACTCAATACAGGTTCAGTCACCTTATAATAAATGCGTTCAGCAGGCATATAACGCTATCTACAAGCAAGCCAAACAACTATTATCTACACTTGAAAATGAGGAGCTTCGATATACATTGGAGCGTGAAGACAAGGCGCAGCCCATAGTTGGCACCATTGTTCACGAGTTCATCAACCCATTGTTATACCTGCGTTTGGAATGCCATCCGACGAACGCGTTCGCTATACACTACGGATTTGAAGAATCCAAGTCATTTAATGAATTTGCACGCATTACATCTGCATTTGTCCGCACTATCTATAAGGTAACAAATAAGGATGCTACCGACGTAAACATTGAGGATGCTGTTCGTACAGACTATTGCATATACCTATGTTCTGAAATGTATGAATACATCGAGGAGAGAAACAAGCACCACCAGTTTAAACAGATCAGATACAGGCCATCCGTAGCTAAGCGTAAACAAATGCATGCAGTGGCATAAAGGATTAATCACTAATTATTAACTTCGCATAAAAACAGGAGGAAACCGCAAACATACCATTACATAGACATATTATTATATAGAAGATATAAGCGTTAAGCTTTGTTTGTTCTGCTTCAGAAATCGGCAAAATTTTAGTACAGCACGGATGAACGAGTTCAACGCCCTACGCGAAAGCGTCTGGGCGAAGACTTGTTTGTTGCTGTACGGGCCCTTTGCCGAGCCTCTGAAGTGCTTACTAAGTTTAGTCCGGGCGCTTTCGTGCAATATAAACCTACCGATTAAGGACTGTTCGGTACCTTAACTAATCACATTGAAAAAGATTATAACAGCATGCTTACTACTACTGGCATGCAATTACGCCAAGGCTCAAAACCTCAATTACAGCGAAATCAAAGAGCTGTTTAACACATGGAAAGAACGAAAGGATGTTTCAATGTTTCCCGTTCTTAACAAGCTACGGGCAAACAACCTACAATGGGAGATGACCTCAAAGGGAACATCGGAAAATACACGTTATTATGTTTGGACGCTCAAAGATGGCAAGACAGATACCACAGCTATAGCACTATATATAGAAGAGGATACCGAAACCATTAAATACTCGATACGATATGCCTTCTATGATAGAGCAACATACTTAGCGTTTCAACAGGCAATTGTTGGTTCTGGTGAATACAAAGGTGGTAGGCTTACCTATTTTAGTGATAAGCCTAAGCATCATTTCACAACTACGGGAAAAGGTGATGATAGCCTACCGATGGATTCACGTACAGATTTGTTCCTAACTGACTACGCGGACACAAATGATGATACTCTACGATTATTCACCCTCGACATATCATCTCGTTACATCAAGAAGTAATTCAATACTACTTTACCATAACGCTTTATAGACTATGAAACTAATTTACTTGTTCGTACTTGCGGTGCTATTATCTACTATAACTAATGCACAAACATTTAAGGTTACGGGCTTCGTTTCCGATACCAAAAGGTTTGATGATATAGAAGCTAAAGTAATGGGCAAACCATTAAAACTTGATGTATACGACACATCAATTTCTGTAAAGCTAGCCGATGAGGATGCCAAACTAATGCATAAGGTAACCGATAACGAATACCTTTTGGACTTAAGTAAACCGGGCAGCGTGGAAACACTAAAGCTAACATTAAAACTTGTCAAGACTGTCGGTTTCACTACATCTGTAGAACTAACGTTTACTGCTGCTGAAAACAAAGGTCAGTATCGTCACAATTATTGGAAAATAATTGCAAAACGATTCTGAAAATATCTCGACGTACCAGCTTAGAGCTTACCTAAAATGGTAGGCTCTTTTACTTTCATTTACGCTTAAACCCAATATGATGCCCTACATAATGGCTATTACCGGACTTATCTGGCTTATTATTTCACACAGAAACAAGTCAAAGCAACGGATACTGGCAACATTCATCGTCACTGAAGCCTACATCAATGACCGAGATGTAACAGAAAGGTACTTAGCTAATAATGCTTACTTTGTGTTTTACCGAACCGGCTCCAATCCAATAGCTTTTGGTGGGATAATGGGAGATACTGAAACTCAAACTTATGGTGACGTATCATATATCATTGCGAAGCGACTTATTCAAACTTCAAGTAAAGAGCCAAGCGATACCCAATCGTTTACCTGGACTTATGAAAATGCCCATGATGGAAGCAAAAGTAGTGCTAATGTTACTCTTTTGAAAACTTATACCGTGAACAAAGTTGAGTTTGATTTACTAATCGAAACCCAAGATAACAACCGTCTTACATTTAAGGGACATATGGCAGATACTTTACGTACTATTAATAAAGTTGGCAACAGTAATAATCTTGTTGATAAAATGCCATAAGATACTCTTTCTACATCACGTTTTTTTCAACACAGTCGAGCAAAAAGCCTCTTCTAAGCTTAGAAAGTGGTTCGAAATGTTGAAATCTTCTAAAACAAATAGATGTAATTTTTGGCTTTGTACATTACCTTTGTACTATCAAATAACAAAAAGAAACCCCGAAGGTACGAACTCCGAGGTTTCCCGAGATTACCATAACACATGCGAGTGTATATGTTTACTCTCTTTTCTACCAGTCTTGCCGGACTGATATTATTGTACTTATGAACTATCAAGACTAAAGGGAGCGAGAGCTCCTTTTTGCTTGTACAGCAAAGTTAATGTTTGAGATGTGTAGTTGTGAATGATAGTTTTTCACAAACACCCGTGTTATCCACACTTTTGGGGCACTTGTTATATTGATGAAAAATTAACAGCCTCGAGAACAGTCAATTATAAATGCAGTTGTAAATTAATCGTCTAAGGGTTTGCAGGTTACGATAATTTGACACTATAAAATATTGGGCTTCACGCCGACAATTATTGTCAATAACGTAATGATTTGTTCTAAGTTGATATCATTATCTGAATGCTCCGGTAAATGCACCTTGCAAACACGCATGTGGAAAACAAATACGCCCGTTAGTCATAATCAACGCAGTTAGTTCACAGCATTCAATAAGTATACATAAGTCTACTCTTGCCTTAGCCCCCATTTGTTGCTTAAGAG
This sequence comes from Mucilaginibacter sp. A5337, assembly GCF_059690695.1. NCBI lineage: Bacteria > Pseudomonadati > Bacteroidota > Sphingobacteriia > Sphingobacteriales > Sphingobacteriaceae > Mucilaginibacter > Mucilaginibacter sp. A5337. The sequence goes on from NZ_JCAWEC010000006.1 coordinate 384,109, forward strand.
ATCAAAGGTGAGCTATGCTTATGCCTGTCCGATTAAAATGCTTAAGAACGATTTACCAAATCCCTATCCAGTTCTCCAAGTTACGCTTAGTTTCATCAACGGCGAACCATGTGTTGACTCGTATTTCACTGTACTCATCATACGCCGCTAAATAATGAAAATGGATTCTTTCTCCTTCCCTGAGATCTGGTACTAAGGTTGATAAACCATTCGATTGAATACTTGTAAAAGATGTAGTAAAATCTAAAGCGTCTTTATATCTTGAAGGCATCCAGTCATCATTTATAGCCCTATAATGCATTACCTCACCATCTTCAGATCCAATATGGGTTATCCACCTATCGTTATTAACAGCAAACGAATCCAAATGCTCACCAGGATCACTGCCGAGCGATATTACATCTGTAGCTATATCACTTATTAGACAATTTAATTGTAAATGTTCACTATCCCCGCTTTCTTTAGTTATTCTCCATATCCATCCTTGGCAATCCTTAACTGATTCTCCATTGTACAGTGGTAGCCTTCGCCTGAACGTTATGACTTCTATGCTATGCGACAAGGTTTTATAGATAACAGATTTCCCATTCTCGTAATTGTTGTTACCCATCAACATAAGTACGCTACCTGTACTACTCATACCGCACTTAACGATTCCTATAGGTGTCGGAAAGCTTTGCTCTATTATTAAATGATTGAACATGGTATTAAACAATTATTGATAAATCTAAAGAAAATACAATCATAATCTATCCTATAATTAATCATAAGCACTCACTATCCTTCCCTCTTTGGTGGCTTACAAGGGGAAAGGATAGCTCTGCTTATGGCTGGGCGCAGAGGCCTTTCACACACCAGGTCCATCGGTGTTCTTCACTCTTAAGCTACACATACAATCACGCCAGGCTTCATTTCGTTCAATAAGCTTGCAGCACATTGAACTACATCGGCTATCGCCTGCCTGTCATGCTTGTTGTCAGTAGCAAAGTCGTTCATCACATGAGCTCTCTCTGTCTTCATCAACCTTTCTCTTATGCTGCGCTTTCACTTAGTCTATTCGACCAGGTGAGCTTGCAACGTTCAAGATTAATTCAGCCAGCCGCTCATATTGTTAGGCTCACCTGCGCCTCGTCGAGGACTTCACAACTGTCATGGCGTTTGAAAGACCAAAGCACAGCCCTAAGATGTCAAACGCAACGCCAGTTTTTTGTGTGAAGCATTCTTGGTGGCCGCACTTCGTGCTATCTCCACAAAGATCCTCTCCTCTATTCGCAGCGGCTCGCATACGTTCTATTATTATACAATCTGTTAATATATTATTTCAATTTTTAATACCTTAGTATCAAAACCAAGCGATTACACTAAACCAAAACAGAATGAGATTATCGAAAGCAAGAGTACAAAACTATAGAAGCATAATTGATACCGGTACATTTGAAATCGAATCTCTCAAAACTATTCTTGTAGGGCCAAACGAAGCTGGAAAGACTGTTATTTTACAAGCGTTACAACAATTGAAAAAGCCGACTGAGGTAGCGGAATTCAAAGCATTACGTGACTATCCTAGGGCGTTATATAACGATATTACTTCAAAGCGGATATTAGAAAAGGATGTTATTATCGTAACGGGGCACTTTACATTGGAAGATACCGACAAAGAACATATCCCCTCAGACTTCCATGACTCTGTATATATAAGGCACAAGACTCTTGATAACAGAATTTTACACGAATTTTCGGGAGGCCCAGATAAAGTGAAGTATGTTGATTTAAAAGCTGACTTACTTCGAATGGTTGGTCATTTAGAGAAGCAATATATCAAGGAAAACCCGAGTGAAGACTTGAAGAAACCCTCTGTATTGTTTGCCAGCTTAACACAAAATATAGCTGATGAAACAATCATCGTGAAAGATATCGCTGATAAGTTAAAATCATTTTTAACGCAGAACTTTCTTTACGTACAGGAAGGCAATTCAGTTGAAGAATCAAGACACTCCTCTCTCTTGAAGAACATCGAGTTTAATACAACATATGAATCCGCTTTAAATACGCTATCTGACAGAACACCGATATTTATCTTATTTAATAATTATTTTAAAGTAAAGCCATCAATTCATCTAGCCCATCTTGCTGAAAGGACTGAACAAAATATTTTAGATGACGATTATTATGATTATGGGAATCTTTGCTTACTTAAACTGCTAGGTTTTACTCCTCGAGAGCTTTCTGAATTAGGAAATATTTCTAGCCCAAGCATATCGAATTCAGGTGAATTGCAAGCTTATAAAGACAAATTGGATAGTAGAACGTACCAATTAAATGCCGCAAGTGTTAGATTGACAAATGAAATACGTACTGTTTGGATGCCCAACCCCGAACGCCCTGAAGCAGATAAATTAAAAGTAACAGCTGACGGGCAATATTTAAAAGTTGTCGTTGAGGACGATCTTGGTGTTGAAATAGAGCTTGATCAACGGTCAGAAGGATTCCAATGGCTGGTGTCCTTCTTTGTTGTTTTTTTTGCTGAAGCGATGGATAAACACAAGAATGCAATCCTTTTATTGGACGAACCGGGAATGAGCTTACATGCCCTAAAGCAACGAGACTTCAGAGATACAATATCGAGGTTGGCAGAAAATAACCAAACCGTATATACAACCCATTCTCCTTTTTTAGTAGGTCCGGATGAGTTAGACATAGTTCGGGTTGTCGAAATGAAAAATAGGAAAGATGGCACAAAAGTTCACACGACCATATCATCAAGTGATCCAGCTGGATTATTGCCGCTTCAAGAAGCGTTAGGATATGATTTAGCACAAAGTCTTTTTTCCCAACAACGAAACTTAATCTTAGAAGGAATCACTGATTACTGGTACATGGACGCAACCTCAGAACTTATGAGGGAGGCAGGGCTTGGTGCTTTAAATGACAAAATTGCTCTTGTATTTGCAAACTCGGCAGGTAAAGTTGTGTATTACGCAACTATTCTCTTTGCCCATAAATTGAAAGTCGCAGCATTATTAGATTCCGATGCGGCAGGAGATCAGGCAGCACAACAGTCTAATTTAGTACACACGTTAGGAAACAAAAATATTTTGAGAACAAAAGATTATGTCGAAGGCATTGCTAAACCTGAAATCGAAGATTTGTTAAGATTCACGTTAGTCAAAATCATGAAAGATGAATTTAAAGTAGATTTCTCAACAAGTGTCGCCAAACAACCGGGGAGACCGATAATAGACATTTTCACAACTGAGTTTGCTGACTTTTCTAAATACAAACTTGCTAAGGCGTATATACGTTGGACGAGAAATCACACAGCAAGCGATTTGGCTCCCGGCGAAACCGACGGATTTGTAAGATTATTTGAGAGTGTAAATAGGGCTTTAAAATAATTACCAAAGTTCCCGTAACTATATGGCTATTTCGCTAAAAACACATAAAATGCTTTGGGGAAGATCTGGTAATATGTGCTCGTTCCCAAATTGTAAGACAGTACTTGTTGTGGATGAAACAGAAACAGACGATCCATCAATTATAGGCGAAGAAGCGCATATTGTTGGTCAAAAAGATGAAGGGCCTCGTGGTCGTAGTGAACTTTCAACGGAACAAAGAGATAAGTTTGATAATTTAATCTTATTATGTAGGAATCATCACAAAGTCATAGACGATCAAGAGGAAAAGTACACAGTCGATTTGCTAAAAGATTATAAATCAAATCACTTGAAATATGTTTTAGACAACCTAATAGTTGACAGCGCTAAACAAAAGGATGATGAGCGTTATGCGACATATTTAGAGAAATTCATTGAACTTACAGAGTTACATAATTGGAATAATTGGACTTCCTGGTTCTTAGGTTCGTCTGAGATAATTCCTCGACATATTTTCGAATCATTGCGAGAAGTGCCGGATTATATAATTTCAAGAATCTGGCCACATCGTTATGATAACCTTGAAGCTGCGATGTTTAATTTCAAGAACGTCTTAAACGATTTTTTTAAAGTTTATTTTGAATTTCCTAGTGAACGCAAAAGCGATAGTGCCAATTATGCGGTTGATCGATTTTACAAGCAGTATTATTATGATAAATGTCTGTATTCAGGAAGAACTTATAGTCGTGACGCTGAATTAGAGGCTCTTTCCAAATATAATTATCATGTTGCTCTATTAGAAGATTTGCTTTTAGAATTGACACGAGCCGCCAATTATATTTGCGATGCGATTCGAACATGTCTTTTTGAGGGGTTTCGTATCGAAGAAGGAGCATTATTGATTACTAGAGGTGATATTTTTGGCTCGAACACTTATAGGGTTGAATATAGAGGAAGTGAAAGAGAACCCTTGCCCTATAAGGGGTTGCGAGATTTCATGACAACTAGAGCAGAACGCGACTTTAATATTGGAAAAGAAATCGAGGAAGACTATTTCGGGAAATTCCCTTGGGAACCCTAATCTATTCTCATTACAAAGTTAGCTGATACATCATCACATAGCCGTTTCACTTCAAGGTAGTATCTGGGCATACCGGTATTATACATAAAGATGTTAGTCCAATAAAGGTTAAAACTATATTCCCATCGATTTCTTGCAAGTCGAAGCGAAGCTTGGTAGGATGCCTATCTGGATATTTGTGATATTGGTGACTTATTATCCATTGGCTTAACCACAGATTATACAAATCAAAGCCTTTCGCTAACGGGGGCCCACATGTCGTTTTTACTTGCATGGTATGATTGTTTATCGTCATAATTACACGAGTGCCTCTTAAATGAAAGTAATGAAGTGAATCATAAAGGTTTATACCCAATCGATATTTATTGACAGTCCCTGTACGCTGTACCGTGAGAGTTATTAAGGGCATATATAAAAACGTTGTGAGGTTATTCTCTTAACAAAGTTAGCTAATAAGCAGCACATAGCCGTTTCACTTCAAGGTAGTATCTCGTAATTGGGTATCCCGAAGGGACCCCACCACAATTACTCAATCTCCACCTTGCCTTAGTGCTGCTAATCAGCAGTGAGTCGTTCGAGAATTCACTCGACATAAAACTTACTGCTATGACAGATTTTAAACAGCTACTAACTGCATTTGAACGCTTTGCTTATGGACAATCTTTACATACTGCCTTTGTTGATCTTTTAGATTGGGCGCTGTTACCTTTTAGGAAATGGGACGATGCAGAATCGCAAAACATTGCATTTCAAAAGTACCAGTCGCACCCTAAGATCAAACATCTCACAGCACTAATTACACTCATTGGCGACCTGTCAGAAGGCTTTAATGATCCTCTTGGGGAACTTTATATGCAAGCAATTTCAAATGGCCACAATGGTCAGTATTTCACCCCAACACCAATATGTGATATGTTGGCTATAATGAATCTTGGAAACGATACAAAGCCAGGGCAATCGGTGGCAGATTGTGCATGCGGTTCTGGTAGAACATTTTTAGCTGCAGCAAAGATTAACCGGTACCTAAAGCTGTACGGTGCTGATCTTGACAACACCTGTTGTAAAATGGCATTGTTAAATCTGCTGTTAAATTCACTAACTGGTGAAATTGCACATATGAACTCACTTAGCAATGCCTTTTACACCGGTTATGAGGTTAATATAACTTTAGTAAATGGCTTTTACTATCCATATTATGTTGAGTTCACACAGCCGGAGCAAAGCAACATTTGGCTACATGAATTGAACTCCACTCAGTTAAAGTCAACATTTCCTAAACCTTTTGAACCTGTTAGGGCAGCGCAACCTATCAATGGAGTGCAGGGTAGCTTATTTTAAGCACCCTTGTATATTATTTCACAACTTATTATATTGTATCACCAAACAATATCACGTTATGAACCTATTTGAAGGTGAGAAGATACTTACCACAGCCGACGACAACATTGTCATTCTTACAACTCATCGTATTCGATCTACTAACAGTTTTAATTGGGGGCATCGGGAAACGACTTCAATCATGCTGGACAAAATCAGTTCGATAAAAGCAACCTACAAGAGTTACCCTTTGCTTTTGATAATAGGTATTATAGTTGGTCTTGCGGGACTATTTCCTGGTGCCCACAACTATTTATCCTATGGCAGCACTTTTGCAATTGCCTTAGCTGTCATTCTGATTTCGATGTATTTTGCCACGAGAAAGCACGTATGTGTTGTTTCTTCTGATGGAGGCTCTAAGATTGTATTCGTTACAACGAACATGGGGCCGAATGGCTTGATAAATTTTATAGACCGTGTTGAAGAAGCAAAGTATCGCAGTACCCTAAGATCTGTAGTTTAATCATTCTTGAAGACAAATATGAACCCTGATACAATTACAACAAAACAAGTGACCTTAAAGGTCAGCGAAGGCTTTTTAGCCAATTCAAATACCAGCGATCAAATCACTGCTAAGGAATTTGGGGAGCAATTTGCCAAAGGCGTTGTAAATAAACTATTCCCAAAGTCAGTTGAATATGGAGATATTCAAAGCCATTTCAATACCGAACGCCTTAACTCTTTCAACTTCACTGGTTTCAAGGAGCTCGTAATTGGCACTCATTACCTAAGAAAAAAGTTAACATCAGAGTTTCATCTTTTCTCTAATGAATTACGTGCTAAGTCTCAAAGCCTTGATAAGCGCAAGTCATCGTTACTTAGTTTCCTGTACAAGAAAAAGATAGCAACGGAAACCGTGTTAGTAGAACAGCTTTCAAATCAAGTTAATTCTCTTAAAGAATCGCAATTGGGATCAAGAGTTGATCTTAAATATCAGTATGAAAACTCTCTGCTAACAGATGCTTATTCAGACCTAACAAGCTCTTTCACCACCATGAAATCAGCTAATAAGATTTGGGATGTCACCACCGCACAAATGAATTTAGACACCAAAGCAGCAGCGGGTACATCTATTGACCGGCATGAGGTTAAATTCGATTTTAAAGGATTGGATATCCTGTCTACCAATGAAAAGGTTTTGCATGTCGCGAACTTCAACGGTGGTGACTTTTATTTTTACCCGATGTTTATTATTTACTTCAAAGGACGTGAGGAAATTGCTATCATTGATTATACAGACATTTATATCGAATACAAGGAACAACAGTTTTTAGAAAGGAAAGAAGACATAGTAGGCGATGCAACATCGATTGGCGAAACTTGGTATAGAGTGAATAAAGATGGCTCTCCCGATAGACGATTTGTAGGTAACTATAAAATTCCTATTGTCTTATATGGATCGATCCACCTTAAAAGCCCTTCTGGGATCAACGAGCTTTATTACATAAGCGATCATAGGAAAGCTAAGCACTTTTACGAACAGTATTTAAACTACCAACTTCAAGTTCGTAACTCGAGCTATGAAATGATTTCAGACTCAAGTACTCTATCGGAAGGAGGGCATACAGGAAATGGTTAGCAAATCAAACGCCAGGCAGCTTGGCGTCTGCGCCATCAAAGACTTAGCCACCTAATTTACGCTATCGTATAAATGCTTAGCTACGTTGATGATTTTCTAAATTTAAAATTTTAAACATTATAAATAGGCTTCGAAATGATGTAAGAGCAATCAATAAAATTATCGAAGCAATAACTTTATTGAAAGTCGCCAATGTAAAATTACTGTATGATTGCCAAGCTATATAGCCCAAGAGGCTGTACAAGACAAATTCTACAATGGCATCCTTGAAAACCTTAACAATACCAGCATAATGTCTTGAAGAAAATAACATCTCCAATGCGTTAGTTGCATCTTCTATGCCTCTAGCTCTCAGGCTCGATTTAAATGTAACAATAATCGTTAAGGCGGCTAAAATAAAGCCAGATAGCGATATCATAGTGCCGATTAAAGAAGATAAAATATCCAAAAGCTTATCTTGCTCGCCTATTTTGAAGTTAAAAATCTCTAATCTTGAAGATACCGCCCATATTATTATTAAAGCGATAAAATCTGTAATGATTGGACGCTTTAAATAAGCGTCCATTGCTTTTGTTATCATACATGATCAGTTTATAACATTCTTAGTGTTCGCATTTCACTATACATTTTATCAAAAATATCGTTCGAAACTATCGATCTATGATTCTGTTTTTTTTCAACGTTAATACTGCTTTTCACTTTATCAACTAATAGATCGAATGCTTGTAATTTATTATTTCGGTCAGAATCTTCAGCCACAACCCTTAATGTATCGAATAAATCAACCTTTTCTTGATGATTGATTAATTCACGCACAAATCTGAATATTACATTATTGACCTCCGGTGTTGCCGTTTTCTTTTTATAATCAAAATTTAACGTCAAAGAAGCGTAGTCATTATTGAAATGATCTACAGAGGCTTGCAAAGCAGCATATGTACCCGTATCGATGTCTCGAACCGCTCCTATATTGTCTTTGTGAATTTTCACTTCAAAAGAGGCACATCTAATTATTCTATCCTGTATAGTGTCAAGTTGATTTCGAACAATAGGAATATATCTTACAATCGTTAATGCTTCGTGAATACGCCCAATACGTTCTAAGTACGCTGCAAAATCATTTATTTTTGCTCCGTAGAGATTATATTCCAACGCCAATTTCTGCCTATCACCTCTATGATAAATCGCAAAATGCGTAGTTTCAACAACGCCCTCATCTTCTGCAGCTTCGATCCCTCGCTCTTCGTCAGTCGTTGTGTTCATCAACTCTGGGAATAAATCTTTGCGAATGCATCTTAACTTGCCATAAAGAACGTGCTCCTCTGGATTAATGACTATCTCATGCACAAAAATGACTTTATCTCCAAGCCTTTGGTAGCGCTGTTCTCTTCTCTCTCGAGCCATTTGAGTAATTATACGAAAAAGCTCCCTAAATCTAAGGCCATCGACCGGATTGAATCTATTATCAAAAGTGATGTTTAATTCATAGTAGTGAATTAATCGATTAACATGTTGCATAAGGTTAAAGTATTGGTTACATTAATAAATGCAATATAATATATCCTATCAATAATACACGTCTTTACTTATTATATTCGATATCAAAATAATTAATAAAGCCTATAGAGAGCTGTGATGTGTCTCCATTGACTATTTTCCGATGGTAATTGATTCCTTATCTGTAACTACAATTTCAGGCTTGCCTTTAAAGTCAATAACCTTTCCTACCACTGTTATGGTCTTATCTTTTATTTGAACAGCTAATTGTTTAGCGTCACCTTTTAATACAACAGTAAGCAATTGATTTGGATAGGCAGCCCCTAAGTTTACAAGCACCATGCTACCGATATCCTTAACACTATATACCTTACCACTTACAGCTACATCTTTTTGCAGGAAGTCCTTTACGTCTTTTAACTCGATCATTGGTGCCACCGAATCTTGTGTAACATCAATTTTCTTATTGCTTGAAGCTGCAACCTTCTTCAGTGAAGATACGGGAGTAACGTCAGCTTTAGCGTCTTTTAGCAACCGGTTAAGTTCACCGGCTAATCTGATACCAGCCTGGTCTATGCGGAGGTGGATAGTCTGAATGTATTTCTTGTAATAGGCCTCGTCAATTTGCTGCCCTGGCTTAACATCTGCATATAATTCACTGCTGATTTGGTAGCTTTCCCAAAGCCATTCCATAGGGCTATCAGCTTGCCATTTCTTAATTTGAGCTTCATTTGCCCAGTCATACTGCTTTGCAATTTGTTCCTCACTTAAGCCCTCATGATCAATAAGCTTGCTATCCCAAAGGCTGTGTAAGTTAGTACCGGCATTATCAAAACGTACCTGTATAGTGTTACCGCCTTTATCTTCGGCACGACTGATATGCATAGGCTGGTGAGCATCGCCAACTAAATGTATAAGGTATTTAAGGGCATTGTTAAGTTGGTCAGGCGTTGAAGCTTTGTCTTTTATAATAGCCTCTTCTTTGAGGATAGCACCATATACGTTATCATTACTTTGCTGATTAACGAAGTCTACAAACTGTTGATGGTTTAATCCTAAAGGCAAGTTTAGAAAGTGCCATTTACCTGTTGTGGGATTGCGATGATCGTCTGCCCACGTGCTTACATCGGCCATGCTTTCACCCTTTAAATAAGCTGAAACTGCATAAGCGGTGTTAGCGGTTAAATGCTTTTGCGCTATCGTTGCAACGGCTCTATGACCTTTATATCCCCATGAAACTAAAGCCGCCGAAATGGCTATCAATGCTACTGATAATACTTGTTTTCTCATATGGCAAATGTATGAAAGCAAATGAGAGGTGGAAATCTTTATTTGACTTTTTACTAATTATTTTAGCAAGTTTGTTTTATAATTGATGGTGTATGACAGAGCATTCAATAGGCAAGTTTTACGAGGTAGTACAACAAAACCTCATTAGATGGATAGAGGATAACCCAAAGCTAAAGGACAAAATCACCGCACATGACCTCAAATATCTGTTTGAGTTTCATAGCCGTAGAGGTCTGTCAATTGACTTGTGCCGCTTTGATTTGACCTATTACAATGAGGTATTCTTTCCTCCTGAAGAGAAGAAGCCAATGATCGATGAGTTTGTCAGAAAGGTTTGTATCATCATTAAAGCCACACTGATTGGTATGGGCAAAGAGAAAGTCCATATAACTGTAACTGTTCGTCATAAGGTTTCACAGATAAGTCATTGGCATACATTTTATCTCGACCAAGAATACAACATAACGAAAGCTGCGCTACTATCTCGTAAACAGAATGATTGGCTTTGATATGTCGTAAGTATTTGTTAGGTTTATATTGACAACCTAATACAGTTATGAAAAGACACCTTATCATCCTCAGCCTGGCTGTTGGAACTCTCGTGAGTACAACCAGCTTTAATCCATCTCCCACAACAACAAACAAAATGTTCGCCACCTGTAAAGGTGAAAATCCTTGTCGTGCTTGCAAGAACTGTAAGTATTGCAAACGTTGCGCTAAGGAAGGTTTGACCTGTGGTGTTTGTAAAAGGTAAGATATAGAAACATTTACTGCCAAAATAAATTTGTTAGATGCTAGAAGAAGAAATAAAAGCTGAAAAGACTTGTTTTATAATTATGCCTATTTCTGATGTTGAAGGATATGAAACAGGTCATTTTAAACGTGTTTACGACTACATAATTAAACCAGCTTGCCTTGCAGCCGGATTTGTCCCAGTGAGAGCAGATGACGTGAAAATGACCAACGTCATAGTAATCGATATTCTTCGTAAGCTCCTAAATTCAGATATGGCTATATGTGACCTAAGCGCACAGAATCCAAACGTCCTGTATGAAGTTGGAATTAGGCAGGCGTTCGATTTACCGGTAAGTTTTATAAAAGATAATATAACCAAGCGGATATTTGATATTCAAGGATTTAGGGATATTGAATATAATAGCTCCCTTAGAATAGATGATGTAAACGGAATGGTGGCAAAGCTTGCAGAGAACTTAGCTGATACCTTTCAAAATAAGGGCAACGATGTAAATTCAATTATAGAGTTACTCGGAATAAGTAAGGCAAAGGTTACTGAAAAGGTCGAAATCTCCGCTGATACTGAACTTATATTGAAATCCCTACAAGATATATCATTGCGACTGGGGAGCCTTGAAAGCAAACCTCAACCTAAGCCTACTTCAAAGGAGATCAATCTAAATATAGATGATCTTGAGCCGTTAGAAAGTTTTGAAATCGACAGGGAGGTTTTCAGGGTTAATGATCTCGTGGAACACGAAAGATTTGGAACTGGACAGATATTCAAAATAGAGCTAGATAATACCCAAGGCCCGATTGCTTCAATAGACTTTTCAAATGCGGGACGAAAAAAATTGATCATTAGATATGCAACTCTTTTCAAACTACGTAAGCCATAACTTTTATGGTTGGCAGTACTATGCACAACTTATTTATTTTGGAATTTCATGAACAAACAAACACAACGTGAGAGATTACTACGAGAGGAAGAAAAGCTTTTAGAAGTAATAAAAGAATACCAGGCAGAAGTGGATAGCTTCACTACAGAACTTAACCACGTACGAAGGCTATTGGCAGAACTAAACAATGGTGTAAACGATAACGCTTGGAGCGAATACACAAAGATCATACAGGCTGAAAGTGAAGATTAGCTTCTAATGCTTTTATTAAAAGGTTACTGATTTCGAGTGCCTGCAAAGTTCATTTAAAGGATCAGTTGTCAAGAGATCGGATTCAGTGACCTTTTAGGACATGTGGTTGGAATGGCAACTAACTTATTACATTTGATACCCAAATTCTCACATAAATGAAATTCCTCATCTTAATAAGCATGGTAATGATATGTTGTATAAAACTTCAAGCGCAACAAAAACGCATAAACCAAACCTCAATATTGACTCCAATAGTTCAGCTAGCCATTAAGGAACAATACAATAATAGTAATTATCAAAAGGCGAAACAACTTGCTTCAAAAGCCATTAAAATAAACCCTAACAATTATCTAGCTTACTATGTACGTGGTAATGCTGCAATGTATATTAACCCGTATGACTATGATAGCGTCTATCATGACTTTACAGCGTCTATAAACATCAATAGGCAATTTGCCCCAGCTTATGAACAAAGGGCGTTATTAGAGCAGACCAAACAGCCTATAAATGCTTTAGAAGACTATACAAATGCTATTCAATATAATAAAGAACCTCAAAGGACATCTTACCTTTATAGAGACAGGGCAAATCTTAAAATTGATTTACTAGATTGGGTTGGTGCTTTAATAGACATTAATCATAGTCTTAAAATAAATAATAAAGACGCTGACGCCCTTATCAACCGCGCTCAAATATACATCGAATACAATCGATATATTGAAGCTATAGATGATTGTAATATCGCGATATCATTAAATCAAAGCAATGCGTTTGCTTATTATTACCGTGGATTGGCTAAAGCTAAGTTAGGAAAAGAGTCTGCCTGTGATGATTTGAAGATGGCTAAAAAACTAATTCAAACAAACCAGTTTAATAGTCTGATAGAAAAGTATTGTAATAGTAACTAATGATTAACATTGGATGGTTGCCTATTCAGTTTTTAGTTGCAAATAAAATCTTTGAGGTTCGAGCCCTCTCACTCAAATCTGAAAGTTATTTAACAACTCGGCTTTAACTTTACTCATATCCCCGGCAAGGATGTCATATACAGCATCATATTGACTGCACAGGTCGAATATGGCCACGCTATATTGGCCAAAGTACAATTCTCTATCTTCCTCGTTATCTGCACCTCGTAATCTACTTTCGATATCCAGCACCTTTAAATACAACTCGTGCGATTTGTTATTGGCGGCAATTAGATCATTGTAGGATAGGGATACATTGAAGTAAAGGCCGACGAGATTATGCTTCCAATTATCAATGTTCATCTGCTTAAGCCGCTCATCTGCTTGCTTAAGGCTTTCAGTTATGGATTTATAACTGGCCTCACTACGTGGGATATTCCGACCTTTCCATAGCTGTACGCTTTTCTTCAGGATGGACATCGTTTCACCAGTGACGTAGTAATAGCTCTCGGCTATTTCAACCTGCTTGCTCCGGTATTGACTCTTAAGTTCAATATCTGCCTTTCGCTTATCCCCAAAGTAGGCGAACAAACCAGTTAATGCCTGGGATATCAAAGCACCTGCAAGCCCTGAAAATGCGCTAACAATTAAAGTAGTATTCTCTGCTGCCATAATCTATAATCATAACTAACTACAAATCAATCGAAGAAACGTTTTGATGGTTGTATTAAAAGGTTATTGATTACGATTGAGGGCAAAGTCATTTGCAGATTACTCGGAACGTTATCGGATTAGATCTCTTATAAAGCAAGTGCTTTAAAAGAGCTCCCATTTATAAACAAAACCTACCTTATGAAGGTGTCCTAACTTTGAATTTGAGCTTTCAGGTGTGTAACGGTCTAACCTCCAATGCCGAATCATGCTTCATGTAGAGGATACCGATTTAGTATGTTTTCGAGTTGCAGCACGAGACCATTAATATCCGATACAGCCATTCCCATTTTGAAGTTCAATACAGAACCGACTCCCGGAACATCACATGCTCTGACATCTATTTCAGCAAAATCTTCATATATCATCTCCAATTGCAAGCGAAGGAATTCTGATTCGCTTTCAAAAGTTGCTGTTCTTTCAAGCCCATAGATGAGCGACACTAGTTGTTGCCTGAATCGGTTAAATTCTATTGGCCGGAATTCAGCAATATACTGACCACCCAGAGTGCAGCCTTTAACAGTAATGACGGATTCCAACCATTGACTACCCGCTCTAGCTTCACTTGGTTTAGTAGCATAGCCGTCAACAGTAACACGCACAATGTCGCTGCCATCAGTAATCTCGAAGTATGGGGACGGTCTTTTCTTCATTTGGCTGAAGTAGCAATATGTTGTTTACCGATAAAACGTACAATACTATTATTAGAAGGTACTGAATTCTATTGACGTTTGAGTGATTGGACAAGTCATTTTGCAAACTATCGGATTCAGTTACCTTTTAGGACGAGCGAATGAAAATGGTATTCCCCAATCCTTAAACAGCCAATCAAACTAACATTACAACCTCATTCTCAAATTCTAACTTTTCTTGATCTTTCACCTTTATAGGGCAATTACAAGATTATAAAGAAAATTAGAAAGGCACTTGCAATGTCTACCTTTTAAATGAAGCCGGTTAAACTGGCTTTTACTCTTCTAAAATTACTTTCTTCAATTTACGATCTACTACACTTTAGATAACTGGGGGCTATAAAAGCCCTATCTTATAAAATCTGTAGTAGTTAAATGGAAAAATCTCCATACTTTCAAATATGATTTATATAGGTGTTTTTTCAAATGGACTTCACGTAGAAAAATCCACATTAAATGAACTAGAGGAAATAAAGGGTATTGAATATCTTTTTAGAGTAATACTCGAAGTATCTTACCCACATTATTATAAGTCAATAGCGCTCATAACAACAAATGATGAGCGCCGTTATCTAAAATTTGGTGATTTCGAATTACTGGATATAGACGTTACGGGACTTTTGACTTTTCTTGATGTAAGATTAAATAGGCCTTGTCAGATCAAGATACCAAGCCTCGTTGCTTTTCCTGGCTTTGTGCATAGCTACCTTCTTCCAGTAATGAATAAATTAAATGAAATTGGCAGTTATGAGGCCTATTTACTACTCGAAGAAAACGCTAAGCTTAAAAGTGAAGTCAAAAGATTAGCAGAGGAACTAAAAAAGCTGACTATTAATATATGAGTAAATGAATTATTAAGCAAAGTTACGCTTATAGCTGCTGAAGCGTTGCAAGGAACTACGGCATAAACACAAGCCTACGCGCAACCTATCATTTATTCCGTTCCTCCTTGCACTTGATTGCTATAAGCGTGTCGAAGCTCCATAATTCATTTATTCACTTAACTCAATAGCTTATGATAACCTCAATCGCTTTTACTCCAAGAGGGTACCCGTAGAAACTTAAAGTATCTATTGACCTTTTTCTTATAGTTTTTATATTTGCTACTCTAACATTTGTACTCTTTGTTGTACTACCGTGTTAGAGCATCGTTTTAGCTAATGACAATTAACAGATTTACTGACCCTGCTTGTTAAATGCAAGACAAAGGTTTACAGACGGTTACAATCGTTAGATAGAGCTAATCTTTTTCTTCGGGATGTAGCGTAGCCCGGTATCGCGCCAGCATGGGGTGCTGGAGGTCGTGGGTTCGAATCCCGCCATCCCGACTTGAACAGAGAGCCTTTAGATGAACAATCTGAAGGCTTTTTGTTTATATTAAATATCAGGTTAAATAATGGTGCAGTGATAATACTGACCATAGGTTGCCTCATTAATGCAACGCCCGCATCAATAGATAACAAATCAGCATTTTTTAACATATAACATCCCTCTACCTTTGAATAAAAGAAGTTTTAAACTATATGGAGCCGATAAACTTTAGAGATGCAGCTGAAGCTGATTTAGATAAAATAGTTGAAATATATAATTCAACCGTTGCATCACGGATGTCAACGGCCGATACCGAACCCGTTTCTGTTGAGAGCAGGAAGAAGTGGTTTGATGAACATAACCACACGAGGCCATTATGGATAGCAGAGGAGAACGATAATAATGTTGTTGGCTGGGTTAGCTTCCAATCCTTCTACGGCCGACCGGCCTACAATGCCACTGTTGAGATCAGTATTTATATTGATGCTAACCACCGGGGCAAGGGGCTCGGAAAAAAAATGCTTGAATACAGTATAGCTACTGCCCCAACGCTTCAAATAAAAACCCTCATCGGCTTTATTTTCGCACACAATGATCCCAGCCTAAAATTATTCAAAAGCTTTGGGTTTGAAGAATGGGGAAACCTACCTGATATAGCTGTGCTGGATGGAGAGGAAAGAGGATTAAAAATTCTGGGAAAAAGAGTCGGCTAAGAACTAATTCCCTGGCGACAATTTTTCCCATCCGGCGAATGTTACCTCACAAAATTCCTCCGAGCTTTCATATCCTCAAAATTTGCCAGCACCCAGAGTGCGAACATTAACTAAAAACTGAATCCAAATGCATAGTTATTCCTGATGCTCCATACCATAAATCCGTATTAAAGCGAGGATGCAAAAGCCTAAACCCTTAACGCTCCTCTGAAGCCCCGGGCAGCATAGTATGATTCGGCTCCGTTATGGTAAATGAAGATAGTTTCATAGCGGTAATCGGCAAAAATAGCCCCTCCAAGTTTCCTGATGCCGGCAGGTGTTTTTATCCAGCTTGATGTTTTGGTATCAAACTTTCCCAGCTTATGCAGTTCGCGGTATTGTTCTTCATTCAAAAGCTCAATCCCCATATCCTTCGCCATTTCAACTGCGCTGTTTGCCGGTTTATATTCTTTCCGGGCCTCCAGGGCTTCATGGTCATAACAAACACTTCGCCGCCCCCTAGGGCTTTCGGCAACACAATCATAAAAAACGTATTCGCCGGTGTTTTTATCATAAGCGACAACATCGGGTTCGCCGCCGGTTATTTCCATTTCGTTGAGCGACCATAGTTTTTCCGCGCCGGCCTCCAGCTTTGCCTGTACATTCACCCATTCGATATCCTTATGACGGTTCATATTTTTCTCAAAGCGTTTTTTTAATATACCGAAGAGTTCTTTCTGCTGTTCTGGTGATAGTTTCATTGTTATCGTTTTGTGGTTTATTTTTAATTCCCCTCTTGAGAGGGGGCGCGTGAGATAGTGTGATTGCTGGGGTGTGTTTCTTCGGCGTTCATTACCTTCGGGATAAACACACCCTACGCCCCTCTCAAGAGGGGAATCGCGCAGACCACGCTTTTGGGGAATGTTTAATTAATCATTCAATCCTTTACCATTTAAAATCTGTGGCATCCATTTTTCAACCCTCGCCTCTCGGGTTGATGATTGTTTGGGTTGTGAAAAATGCAGCAGATAGGCTTTTTGGCGTCCCGGCGTTAGGGCCTCAAATGCGGCTCTGAGGGCCGGGATCGAGTCTAATTTACTTTGAAACTCGTCGGCCACGGCAAAATCTTCCGTTTTTTTCAGGATTACCTTTAAACCGGCTTTTTCTACTTCGATGGCTTCAAAAATGTAGGCTTTCAGGATACTTCTTTGATCCGTTACCTCTTCAACGTTGGTAAACCTGATCTGGCGGGCCGCCTGCACATTCTCCGATTGCTGGATCAGTATTTTATGTGTATCGCTCAACAGCGCGCCTTTGAAAAATAAAAACGCGCAGTATTCTTTAAAAACGTGTATTAAAACGACGTTACTTTCGCGGTAAGTATAACATGGGCAGCCCCATTTCAATTCTTCGGTCAATCCGCAATCAAGTGCAATCAATCTCAATTGCTCTATTTCTTCCCGCCACTTTTCGGCTTCGTTAAAATAAAAATCAACCTTTGGGTTCATGTTGTTTATTATTGGTTAACCGGGCTCATCTTTCTATCGGCCGGTCTGAAATACCACGAAATTACTGTTAGTACCAGTAAAAGCAAAGCAGGAAATATCTCATTTACTGCATTACCTGCTGCAAGATGCGAAAATATTGCTCCCGACATGGCAAAGAAAAAACCTGCATATGCCCATTCCTTAACTACCGGAAACTTAGGCATCAATACTGCAATAACACCCAAAACTTTCCAAATCCCCAATATAGTCAGAAAATACGCAGGATAGCCTAAATGAGCAATACTGTCGGCACCGCCGGCGCCTGATTTCATTTTCATTAACTGTACAACTCCGGTTGATATCATCCCCAGTGCCAGCCAAAGGGTGGCAATCCAATAAATAATTTTATTCCTTTTCATAACAGGTTATTATTTCAATTTCTTTAATACTTCCTGCAGGCGGTTGTGCGCCATGTTTATACCGTATTCAAAAGGCAGCTTCAGCATCTGATCCCTGAGTTCGGGCGTTCTGTACACCACGTGCATATTGAGCCTGCTGGTATCGTCGGTAAGTTTTTCAAACTCCAGGAACTCCAGCTGTACGTCAAACGGTGCATTGTCCATTTCAAACGTGCGGGTGATTTTTTGGCCGGGAATAAACTCATGAATTGTTCCGTTGGCTTTGAAAACTACGTTGCCGTGGGGGTCTTTTGTTTCAAACTGCCAGCTGCCGTGCTTTTTGTTTTCAAGCTTCAGCACTTTTGTTCCCATCCATTGCTCCACAATTTCGGGCTCTATATAGGCTTTAAAAAGCAGCTCGACCGGCAGGTCAAACACCCGGGTTATGGTTAAGTCCTGTTTGCCGTTTTCGGCGTCTATTTTTGTTTTCTTTTCCATGTTATTTCCCTTTATAGTTTTTCATGATGTCTTCTAATTTGTTGAACCTGTCTTCCCACATAGCGCGGAATGGCTCGATAAAGTCGGCTACGTCTTTCATTCTTTCTGCGTTGATATGATAATAGATCTCCCTGCCGTTTTGCTCCTGTTTAAGCAATTCGCACTCGGTAAGTATTTGCAGGTGTTTGGAAACGGTAGGCCTGGCGGTATCAAAATTTGACGCTATTACACCGGCCGTCATAGCTTGTGTGGCCACAAGCAAAAGGATAGCCCGCCGGGTTGGATCGGCAATGGCTTGAAATACATCTCGTCGTAAATTCATCGTGTAGCTATTTGACTACAAATATAAATGTAGCCATTTAACTACGCAAGTGTTTTTAAATCTTTTTTTAAAGCAGTTATCCTGCTTCATTAACTATAGATAGATCTGATTTATGCGATTTACCATATAATTCAGAAAAATTGCTCCATTTGCCTTTGAACATTGCAACATCAACCCTACATTAACAGGAAAGCCATCGGGTAAAATCCGACGGCTTTCCTGCTGACCCGTAATCGTATAATATTATTAGCCAATGGCTTCCGCTATATTATCCTTTGGCTATTCCCCCGGTTAACGATGTTCAACAATATTACCAAGCAATTTCAGCCTTACATCAAATGCCTGTTGGGTTAGGTCCATGGCCTGCTGTACAATACGCGGCTCGGCTACTTTGGGCGAACCGGCATTGAATGGCGGCAGGGGCGCATATTCAAGTAATAACTGTATTGTTTTAGCCATATCCTCACCACCCAGCAAGGCAGTTAATGTCAATCCAAAATCTATGCCGGCTGTAATACCTCCCCCGGTTATCCGGTTCCTGTCGGTAACAACGCGTTCATCTACCGCTTCAACATTGAGTATTCTCAATAATTCGAGAGATCGCCAGTGGGTAGTGGCTTTGTAGCCCTGTAGCAATCCCGCTGCGGCCAATATTAGTGATCCGGTACAAACAGCTGTAATGTATTGCGCCGTTTCCGCCTGCATTTTAAGAAAAGCGAGATATTTTTCATTTGTCAATATCGGGGTGATCCCCTTTCCTCCGGGTACAAAAAGGATATCTGCGGGCGGGCAATTATCAAATGTATAATCGGCCTTCAAATATGCGCCTCCTTCGGTTTGAATCGGATTGGTATTTTCCGATACTATCCGAATATTAAAACATGCCGCTCTTGAAAATACTTCATACGGTCCGGCAAAATCAAGCATGGTAAGCTCCGGAAACAAAAGCATGCAGATGTTATATGTTTTCATTTTATGCGTTTTTAGTTATGTTTAAAATCAGGTGCTGTTAGTTTATCCCTTCTGGCCTGTAATTCGCGCCAGGTTGTCAAAATGATGCCTTGTTGGCGTATAAACTGCATTAATGCAGGATCTGTCATCGCAAGTAAATCGGCCTTACGGGTATTGCCCGAATCTGTAATATGGCCAAACGCCTCTGTTGGTGCTGTGCAATGGATCAGGATGACAGTAATGCCTGGCTTAGCCTCCTGTAGCAAAGCTTTATACCGCTCTGTTTTAAATTGTCTTAAGTTTTCATCGGTTGCTTCTTTATCTTTAGGAAAAACCCAATCGTAGCTTGATATATAAAGATCATCTACCACTGCCAGACCTGCATTCCAAATTCTTTCACCCGTTTGCTGAATTCCTTTTAAAACAGAGGCATCCACTTCTTTCTGATCTTCTTTTTTATCACCCAATTTTTTTAACCCGGAAAGTGGCCCCTCCTGTAATTGCTTCAAAAGTAAAGAGCCATGACCGGCAGCAAATAAAATAGGGATATGTGCAGCGATACCAACTTTAATATAGCGGTCCAGATATTCGGGAGAGGACCATAAAGTACCCATATGCGTATCAAGGTGGGTAGGATTAAAGCCCATTTCCCGCGCCCGCTCCAACTGTGCCCAAATCTCTGCCTCCACCTGGTCTGCCGAAGCATGACGCTGCACATCGCTTACATTATTCCACATCGCGCCCCCCTGATCACATAACCCGGGCGACTGTTTGCAGCCCGTTAATGGCACCCAGCGATAACCATCCCATTCGGAAGTATGTGTCAAATGCAATCCCGCATCTGTACCGGAATGCTCCCTTAAATATTTAACCATGGCCGGTACCCAGGGGCAGGGCATCATTACGCTAACGGAGGTGGCCACATCACCATTCAATGCCTTTATAGCACCATCATTTGAATCATATGACATGCCTGCATCGTCGACATGAAAAATAACAACCTTGTCGGTTTTGCTCCAGCCTAACCGTTCGGCATAGGTGAGCGCAGGCGAATTTTGTGCTGCCCCCGCCAGGACATTAAAAGAAAAACCCAGCATAATAATTACATTTTTATAATATTTCATGATTTCTGTTTAATAGAAAATAAAATGATTAAGCGTTCGAACTGCTTTAACACAAAGTAATAGCCGATTCTTTTAACCTGCAATAAGTCAATTTTTTATGACCTGCAACATTTTATCCAAAGGCACGAAATCAGCATTATTATCGAAGCTCTTTTTCTCCAGGCCGGCGCTTCCGTGAATAACTTAAGGGCAAGAGAGGTGCTGTTTTGAGCAACACAGCCACGCTTCTCTTTTTTGGGGGTATTTTAGAAAACAGCAAAAAACTCCGGTCATAAATATTTGACTAATTGACCGGGTAATGAATTGACTGTTTATTTGCAGATATATACGGCTTCCCCATTAAAACAGTTTGCCGGTTTTAAGAGCCCGCGGTTTATAACAAGATCCGGGATTTAGTTGATGTAATTTCCTGATGTGATGTTACGATGCGTTCCGGGATGAGATCCGGAGCGCATTTTTTATTGATTTGCGCTACTTTATATCTATCAGCTAACAAGATGCTTATCCACCGTTATTGCCGGGGGGATCAATTTCATTTCTTCAAGGCATTTGAAAACGGGAATAAAAGATGCACCTTTTTCAGTAAGGTTATATTCTATATGAAGCGGTTTAATCCTGATAACTTCTTTTTTCAGAATACCACTTTCTTCCAACTCCCGTAATGCCGATGCTATTGCCTGCCTGGAGGACCCCGGCAAAATCCTGATCAACTGGTTAAAACGCACCGGCCCAAAAGATGCATAACGAAATATACATGGTTTCCATTTCCCAAACAGAACTTTCAAAAGATATTCACTCGGACAGCTTGATATCATCTCCATAAATTTATAAGCACGGTTTAACTATCTCCCCTCATGTCGCACATAATTTCAAATATATGTTTTTATTTCCTGCTGTTGGTAAATGGCTTATTATCACTTGCTACGAAAATTTTTTTCGGTAAATACCACTTTCCGGAAAAGCAGAACGCTTAAAAAACATGTTTCAACGACATTTTATGATATAATCTTAACACGCCTTCGCTTAAAAAAGTGTAATTTTAGGCCTTCTTAGATTATACTACTGGTAACAGTCAACTATAATAATTTATGGGTATGAATGCCATTCACAATAAAGATATTGGGACCAAGCAAAAAGCGCTGGCCATTAATCTTAACCCCGAAATTTATGGCTCATTTGCCGAAATTGGAGCCGGACAGGACGTAGCAGCAAATTTTTTTAAAGCCGGTGCATCATCCGGCACTATAGCCAAAACCATGTCGGCCTATGACATGCTTTTTTCAGATGCTATTTACGGGGTACAACAAAGCCGCCGTTATGTGAGCGAGCCCCGGTTGATGGCCATGTTGAGTCATGAATACGGCCTCATCATTGAGCGCCTTGGTGCGCAGCGTGGCGACACATCCACCTTTTTTGCTTTCGCGGATACTGTATCGGCCCTTAATTATAACAAAACCAACGAAGGCCACGGCTGGATGGGCGTACGCTTTCAGCTGGAACCGAACGGGCAATACAACGATGTGATCATCCACGTTAAACTGCTGGATAATGATAATAACCTGCAGCAGCAGGCCGTAGGTATATTGGGTGTAAACCTGATGTATGCCTGTTTCTATTACAACGAGATCCCCCCGGTATTCCTGCTGTCGCTGATGGATAACCTTTCGCGCGATAGGATCCAGATTGATATGATCCGCTTTGAGGGCCCCAACTTCACCAAGGTTGATAACCGCCTGATGAGTCTTCACCTGGTAAAATATGGTTTTTCGGATGCTGCATTGTTCGGGCCCGACGGTAAAAACCTGCAACCATCTGAAGTATTATACAAAAAACACATTGTAATGGTTCGCGGCCGTTTCCGCCCGGTTATCAATGTTCATATGGACATGTTAAACACGGGGGTTAAGCAGTTTCTCCAGGAATCAGATGTTGACAAGGAAAATGTTGTTGTTGTTACCGAACTTACGCTCCAGGCGCTTAAGGAACGTAACGCCGATATCAATGCAGATATCGACGAAAAGGATTTCCTTGATCGTGTAGATATCCTTGGCTCCTTAGGGCAAACGGTAATGATCTCCAACTTCCACGAATATTATAAGCTGGTGGCTTATCTGTCAAAGATCACCAAGCTTAAAATGGGTGTGGTGCTTGGTTTCCCTAACCTTGAATATATCTTCTCCGAAGAACATTATAAAGATTTGCCGGGTGGTATTTTGGAATCATTCGCCACGTTGTTTAGCCGTAAGGTAAAGCTGTTTATATATCCTACCCTGCGCGATGGCGTGATCTGGAATTGCCTGCGCTTTTACCTGCCGCCTCACCTGATAGATTTGTACCGCTACCTGATAGCCAACAATAAAATAGAAGATATCAGGCATTATAACGAAAACAACCTCAACGTTGAAACTGATAATGTGCTGGAGCTGATAAAACTGGGAGCCAACGGCTGGGAAGAGTTTGTACCTGCCGAGGTAGCTACAATAATTAAAGAACGCCGCCTGTTTGGATATGCTTCAGGATTGGAACCGGTGAAAGCGCTTGAAGCTCCTCCAAAAGACGGGGACCGGACTGAAATAGATATTGCTTAAAAGCAGAAGCTTAACGCTGATTGAGGAGCTTTTCTTAAGTACCCTATTGGGAGCTCTCGTGTGGACACCTCTTTAAAGAAATGTGATCTCGATAGAGCAGCAGCGGATCGGGTGGTGGAGCGAAAGAGAAATCTTCTACATCTGGTTCTAAAACTATGCCTGTAAAAGCAGGGCGTAGAAGATTTCTCCTCACCTCTGGCGCACAAACCCTACCCTTGGCTCGTCGAAATGACATTTTTTTTATTAATGATAACATTAAAAAAGATGTGTTCATACGATAGATTTCAAGAAGGGGAATCCCACAGCCCTATGCTTTTTTCAAGTTAATAATCCCTTTTCATTAACTACGGCAGAACTGAAGGTTTTTGCCCAAGGATATATTTAATCCTTTCAGTTTGGCCCACAGTATCCGTTTTTAAGTCGAGGGATTTACCATTTAGTTGCTCATAATTAATAACGACATTATTGCCCGATGAAGCGGTTTTAATCACTTCCACCGATTCAACATCCGAAGGGATCTTCGCGCCGAACCAATGGTCATCATCCTGCTGTTTCCAGGTTACCAGTATAAAAACTTCATTGGCCGCAATTATCTTATTGCCTTCAATCGCTGCTTTTAGCGCAAACTCATTACCATAAAGTGTTGAAGCCGTTCCCCTGGTTTTATTAACAAAGGAAGTGATCACTTTAAGGCCATCAAGGTTATACTTCGGCGAAGCTGGTAGCGCCGCCCTGGTGTTGTACAATTCAACCTGTTTATTATCAGAACAGGCCGCCAACATTAATGTGCATGCTGTTAGTAAACTATATAATGCTTTCATGGGTTTAGTGTTTAATGGGTTTGGTGAATACAAAATCTTCGGCAGCCATGGGTTTGTGGCAACTCATACACTCTTTGGTGAATAATACATTGGCCCCGCCATAAGGAACCATTTTGGGCGTTTTAAACCTCGCCCAGCCCCATCCGTAGGTAGACGCATATTTTTTATCATCTTTTATCATGTATTCTACCTGTTTAAACTCACCGGTGTGGGTAGTGCCGTCCTTATCCTGTAGTTGCGCCCAGGCTACCTTGGCAAATATGGCGCCGTTTGGCCATGGGTGGATTTTGTTTTCTTTAATGGCTTTAACTGCAATGTCGTTACCAAAAATTACACGAAGGGTGTTATTATCAAAACGTTCGGTAGTACTGATAGGCTGCCAGTTTTTATAATCTGGAATGTAAGAGATCCCATTCGCTGCTGTTGGCAGTTTGGTGATTGCTGCTTCATTTTTTTGCCAGTGTTGATATTGTTTATCTGCTGCATTAATGGCAGCGGTATCAGCAGGTTTGCTGTGCACCATCCCTGCGAGATAGTTTTTTAATACAGCAAGATCCGCCGCTGATACCTTCGCTTCTGTATGAACAGCCATATAGCCAGGTAAAGGCATGGCGCCCGCTATGATCTGGTTGATCGATTCCCAGAGTTTTCCTTTTTGATCAGCCGTGGCAAGCTTGTTCCATTCCGAAAAATTAAGATCGGCCCGGCCATCCTTGATATGCGATGCAACGCCCCAGTAAACAGGGACTATCTTATCGTACCAGCGTAAATTGGTGTTGTTAGAGTGGCAATCATAACAGGCACGTTGAATAATGGCCTTAACATCAGCCGGAGCCTGAAAGTCGCCCGTTACGGGAGGATTAGCTACATCGGGGCGTACAAACTGAATGCTCACAAAGCCTGCAAATAAGATCAGGATAATGATGAATGCTTTTCGTTGATATAAAGGTTTCTTTTTGGTTTTCATGGCCTTTCGGTTTTGTAATACAAAGAAAAGTACAATGCACAATAATCAGCATCGCTATTAGGTGGGCGGGGGAAAACAATCGTTAAACGCGTAAAAAAGGAAGTTGAAACTACAAAACAAGCCGTTTTTGTGCCAACCTGCCTAAAACAGCATATCCGAATAAACTTTAAATTAGCTTAGCTGTCAAACAAGCTCATAAATCATTTAAATATGAAAGCCAAACTACCCTTTATCCTATGCCTATTACTGCTTTGTACCATCAAAGCCAATGCGCAATATAACTTCAGCAAGGTTGATAACTGGTTAGACGATCATGCTTCAGAAATGGGCGGCCGGGTGGTGCTTGTTGTTTATCAAAACGGCAAGCTTGTTTACAATCATGCCGTTAATGATATGAATATGAGGCAAAAGTTTGTTAGCCGCATGGTTGCCCGCAAACAAGGCAAAAAGGCCGATCTGGATGATTATACCTCTACATCACGGGTGGCCATTGCCAGTTGCAGCAAATGGCTCAGCGCAGCTTTGGTAATGACCTTTGTTGACGAGGGAAAGTTAAAACTTACAGATACCGTTGGTAAATACCTCCCCGTGCTTTCACAACATGGCAAGGGAGGGATAACCATTGGCCAATGCCTGTCGCATCAAACCGGTATCAAAACCCCGCCATTAAAAGAAAGCCTGGAAGATATGCGCCAGGAAAACTCAATGGACGATGCTATAGCTGATATTGCCGCCATGCCAATGGAAGGGACACCCGGAAAAGTTTTTCATTACAGCAATGCCGGCCTGCAAATTGCCGGAGCGATCATCGAAAAAATTAGCGGCAAAAGTTTTGAAACCCTTTTTGCCGAGCGCATTGCCCGCCCACTCAACATGCAGCACACCGATTTCGGCAACGCTAAAGTGGCTTTACCAGCTGGCGGAGCCTACAGTACATCCGAAGATTACCTGACCTTTTTGACGATGATCATGAACCGGGGCACTTTTAATGGCAAACGCATCCTGAGCGAAAACAGTATAGCCGAGATGCAGGTAAACCGGCTCACGCCAGATGTAAAGATAGCCTACTCCCCTGCCGAGGCCGGTGGATTGGGTTACGGTTATGGCGAATGGGTATTTGATGCACATACTGTAAGCAGTCCGGGGCTATTTGGAAGTTTTCCGTGGATAGATAAGGATAAAAGATATGCCGCCTTTTTGATGACTTTTTATATTAAAAACGATGGCAGGCAACAACGCTACAAGGAGTTGAAGCAACTGGTGGATGAGGCTGTAAAATAGTAGTTTTGCAGCCATGAAGCTGTATATAAAAAATATGGTTTGCAGCCGCTGCAAAATGGTGGTGAAAAGCGAACTTGAAAAAGCGGGTTTGCAACCTGTTATGGTAGACCTTGGTGAGGTGGAAGTTAAAGAGGCCCCTACCCCGTCACAGCTTAAGCAATTGGAAAGTTCGCTGAATAATCTTGGCTTCGAACTCATTGATGATCAAAAAAGTCGCCTCATCGAACAGATCAAAACCCTCATCATTGAGCATGTTCATTATTCTGAAGTACAATCGCCATTAAAGCTTTCTGCCCTGCTTACATCAAAACTTAATTATGATTACGGCTATTTAAGCACCCTGTTTTCGGCCGTAGAAGGCTCAACAATTGAAAAATACCACATTGCGCAACGAATTGAAAAAGTAAAGGAGCTGCTGATCTATAATGAGCTTAGCCTTTCGGAGATTGCTTTTCGGTTAGGTTACAGCAGCGTTGCTCATCTATCCAGCCAGTTTAAACAGGTAACCGGGATGACGCCATCGGCCTTTAAGGCATTGCAGGGAAGTAAGCGCAGGAATTTGGAAGATATATAATTAAAGCACTAATTTTAGTCGAATTGAAACGAATTACACAAATTTTCCTCCGCTTTTATTCGTGTAATTTGATCAAATCGTGGCCGCCTTGCTGAGCATTCGTGCTAAACTGTAAATCTTATAAATCATATCCATAATACTATAACGGCTCCCCTACCTGCTCACGGTAATTTTGTATCAACAATTACAAATTATCATGACACATACATATAACATCACCGGCATGACCTGCACCGGTTGTCTCACTAAAGTTCAAAGCTTATTACAACAAGTTCCTAACGTTGAAAAAGTTGATATTTCATTGGCAGAAGGTTCTGCTGATATTACCATGAAAAAACATGTATCAACGGCCGATCTTCAGCAAGCCCTTGCAGCTTACCCTAAATATCAGCTCAGCGAAGCGGAAGCTCATCATCCCGTTATGAGCATGACCGATGATACTGAAATCCGTACCTGGCTGCAAACTTATAAACCCATCCTGCTTATATTCGGTTACTTGCTGGCTGCTTCATTAATTGCAGGTTACAGCAGTTCTTTTAACATCATGACCATGATGCGTATTTTCATGGGCGGTTTTTTCCTGATGTTTTCTTTTTTTAAACTGTTGGATATTGCCGGTTTTGCCGACAGCTACAGCATGTACGATATTGTGGCCAAACGCTGGCGCGGATGGGGTTACGCTTATGTTTTTATTGAGTTGGGCTTAGGTCTCGCTTTTGCGCTAAACATAGCCCCGGTAACCGTTAATGCTATCATGGTTATAGTAATGACTATAAGCCTGATTGGTGTACTGCAAAGCGTTTTCAACAAAAGGAAAATCCGTTGTGCTTGCCTTGGCGCGGTGTTTAACCTGCCCATGAGTACCGTTACCATTATTGAGGACAGCCTGATGATTTTGATGGGGGTTGTGATGCTGGGATTGATGTAACAGGCGCTCAAAATAGCTATGTTATTCCGATAGAGCTGGGAAGATCATGAGCATCGGGGGTGAAAGAGAAATCTTATACGCGCGGCTTGGTAAATCATACAGGCAATTTGCCGGGTGTATAAGATTTCTCCTCACACCACTATATTCCTTCGCCCGTTCGTCGAAATGACATTTTATTATTCGCTCTTACATCCTGAACCGCAAAGCAACCGATCTGCCCAAAGCCTGTGCAAACTCCGGGTCAATTACCGGGCCTTCGCCTTTTTGCACCCATACACGGCGGGCATCTTTTTGGAGGATTATCTTCTCGCCATTTAACAGGATCTCAAGTTCGCTGGTGGTTGGGGTAATTGGCGAGGTGTTAATTTGATACACGTGGTCGGTATCATTAAAAGTTATTCTTAGTGGCAATCCCATCTTTATCTTCTCTTCGGTAAACATACATATCCCATATTACAAAAGCAACAGCAGGTTGAAAGCATTACTATTTTTTAACATAACTAATTAATTTACAATTGATTATTTTAAAATTTAGTTATGCAGCCAGCTGTAGTTCAACCTTGCGGATCAGGCTGTTCATCCCAAACGGCTTATGCAAAACGTCGTCCGGGGCTCCTTTTTGTGAATTGTGATGCCCCACTTCTTCATTTTCCGAACACAAAATTACACGCAGACTTTTGGTGGCCCGGTTCAATTTAATTAGCCGGCACAGCTCGTGGCCATCCATACTTTTATCGGCAATATCCAGGATCACCAAATCCGGGTGGCATGCTTTTATAACATTGAAAATTTCATGCACATGGGTTGATGCAGCTACTTCGTAACCGTTGCCGAGCAAAATATAGGTCATTACTTCTATCATCAACTCGTTATCGTCAACTATCAAAATTCGCTTTGCCATAAATCATGCCACGGGAACTATACCGTGGATTATACAAAGTGCATGCCATTGATTAACTTAGAGTTAAGCATTTACGCCCCCTGCCGAAAGTGTGTGCCAGCACGGCTATCTTTTGTAATGATATTTTAACAATTATGCTCCTGATTATTAAACACAATTGATCTGTTTTATTACATTTGGCACATAGTAAATAGATTTAGCGGGCAAAAATGGACAATATCAATATCAAGAAACTGGCAAAGGAACTTAATATATCCACATCAACTATATCGAGGGCTTTTAACGGAAATACTGATATTAATAAAGATACTAAAGAGCGGATCCTGGCCTACGCCAAGCAGCATAACTATTTGCCCAATCATTATGCAAGCAATCTGCGCGATAAAAAAACCAATACACTGGCCGTTATCGTTCCTGAAATAGCCAACGATTTTTTTTCGCAGGCCATAAATGGCATTGAAGAGGTTGCCCGTAAAAAAGGTTTCTATATTTTGCTTTACCGTACCGATGACGTTTTTGAAAAGGAAGTTTCGTTTGTAAACTACCTTAACAATGGCAAGGCCGATGGCATCATCATGTCGGTATCCGGCGAAGCCAACGATCACAACTATCTTCGCCAATTGGAGAAAAAGCATGTGCCTGTTGTATTTTTCGACCGTGTTTACGAAGATATCGAAGCCGCCAAGGTAACCACTAACGACTATGACAGCAGCTTTGCTGCAACCGAACATCTCATTAAAACAGGCTGCAAAAAGGTAGCCTACCTGGTGGTTAATAAAAGTATTTCGATAGGTAAAGTGAGGATGCAGGGTTATATGGACGCCCTGGCTAAACATAAGATAGCGTTTGATGATAACCTCGTTATCGACTGTAGCAACGATGAAAAAATAAACTATAAGATCCTGAAAAAAGCCTTACAGGAAATCAGGCCAGACGGCATTTTCAGCTCAGTTGAGCGTTTAGCGTTTGCTACCTATTATGTTTGCAATGATCTTGGTATTTCTATCCCTAACGACTTGAAAGTGATCAGCTTTTCAAGCCTGAGAGTAGCCCCTTTACTGTCTCCTCCCCTTTCAACCATAACACAGCCGGCTTATGAAATGGGTGTAAAGGCGGCGACATTATTGTTTGATGTGCTTGAAAATAATGGCAATACCCCAAAAAAGGAACATGTTTTAAAATCGAAGTTGTTTATCCGGAAGTCTTCGGCTGGTTCATAGTTCATGGTTGATGGTTCATAGCAAGACAGCAGATACATAAAAAAGAAACAGGCGATAGAAATAATTCCATCACCTGTTTTTGCAAGATGGCTATGAACTATGAACCATCACCCATGAACTATAAAAATTTACGCTTCAATAAAAAGCTCGCTTTGCGGGCGGCGTACTTTCAGCATTTTGCTGTATGCGTCGTCTTCCGCACGGAAACCTACTGCAGCAATAACAGTGGTAGTTAATCCTTTTTCTTTAAGGCCGAGGATTTCGTCAAATTTCGAAGCATCAAAACCTTCCATCGGGGTAGCATCAACACCAATTTCGGCAGCTTCGGCTAATAAAACACCTAAAGCAATATAGGCTTGTTTGTGCGACCATTCAACTTTTTGTGCATCTGTACGACTGGCCAATGTACCTAATACCATTTGCTCGTAACCGATAAGGCTTTCGCGGGCAATACTACGAGTTGAAGCAACAAGGTCGATGAATTTCTTACCGAAATCCTCGTCAAGATTAGTTAATGAGGCAAATACAAACAAAGCCGATGAATCGGTGATCTGCGCCTGGTCATACCCTACAGCACGTAATTTTTGTTTGGTTTCGGCATCCTGTACAACAATCACTTTATATGATTGCAAGCCTAATGATGATGGTGCTAACTGGATAGCTGTTTTTAATGCTTCTAATTGTTCTGCACTTATTTTTTTAGTGGGATCGAATTTCTTAATGGCCGATCTCCATTGTAATTTTTCTACTAATGACATGATTATCTCAATTATTGAAACAAATATACATGTTTAAACATATAAGTTTAAACACACAAATGTCAAGAGATAAATACCCCCCTTTATTTTGCTTACAATTTGATCAAATTACACGAATTTTCATTTTAAATTTATCATAGTACAAGCCGGGTTTGCACTAATTGTATTTAGCTGCCGCGGGTTTTTCAACCATGGTTTCAGCTTTCAGCCGAACCTAAGTAAGCCGAAAGCTTACAAGATGCTAACCAAGAATTACGCTGCGCTAAACTCGCGGCAGTGGGTATAAATACAAAACGGACATTCTACTAAGCAGAATGTCCGTTTTAACCTCCCTGAAAAGAACTTTTACGGCATCTTATCCTTCAACTCCTTTTCCTTTTCGTCTTCTTCGTTCCTTAATCGACGTTTTTCCTGCCTTACTTCTTTTCGCGTTCGGCCGCCGGTGGTGTCTACTGCGTCAATCTTCAATTTATACTCGGCTTTAAGCGCTTCTATCTGGGCTTTGATTTGTTCCTTTAACGTTTGCTCTTTTTGTTTCTGCTTTTCTTCGGCTTTTTGTTCGGTGGTGTCCTTTTTACCAAAAAGGCGCTGGAAGAAATTTGGTCGTTTTACCGGCTCTTCAACTACAGGCAAAATACTGTCATCGTCTGCACCGCCCTGTTTCATGAGGCTATCCGCAGTAGCGGTATCAACAGGCGCAATCTGGCGGCGCAGGCTTTCTCTTAAACGTACCTCGTAAAAGCCGTAAGCATTGGTATCACGGGCAGTATATCCTTTCATGGCCATCAGTTTACCTATCAGGTTAAAATAGCCGTGCAAACCCGGTCGTAAGGTACCATCCGGCTGAAACGCGTACAAGCCCCCTTTAGGATAAGGCACAATGCTGGCCAGGTAAATACTTTCGCCGAGACTAAGTTCAGATGGCGCTTTGCCGAAATAATAGTGCGCGGCTTCCGATATACCGTAAATATTACGGCCCCATTCAATAATGTTGAAATAAACCTCCAGCATCCGGTCTTTGGTCATGATGCGGTTATTTTCAATAAGCCATACTATCAGGATCTCTTCTATTTTACGCGATAAAGTTTTTTCCCTGCTCAGGTAAGCGTTTTTCACCAGTTGTTGTGAGATTCCGCTGC
The DNA here is from genome assembly GCF_059690695.1 of Mucilaginibacter sp. A5337. NCBI lineage: Bacteria > Pseudomonadati > Bacteroidota > Sphingobacteriia > Sphingobacteriales > Sphingobacteriaceae > Mucilaginibacter > Mucilaginibacter sp. A5337. The sequence goes on from NZ_JCAWEC010000006.1 coordinate 416,464, forward strand.
CCCCTCGTTTATACTTTTTAGTTTTAAAATCGGTAGCTATCGATTTGCGGATGGCTTCCATCACAAAACCATGATTGGTGTAAAAAGACGGGTCTTCGGCAGTCATAACTGCATTCCTTAAATTAGGCGAGATCTGCTGCAGTGGGGTAAACTCCGGGTTTTCGGGGCCTATCAGGTGAGGCGCCATTGGTTTGCCTTTTTCATAAGGCGTATATATAAACGGACTGTTAAGCTTACTTAAATCGGTACGTCCAAATTTAAGGATCCGGAAATTGTCCCTATCCATGCCCGAATCAAATATCAGGTCATCGGGTTTTGACGAATCCATATAAAAATTCATATGATAGTTCAGCTTTCCGGCAACCTGGATACCGTCGAGCGCGTCAAACATCCCGGTTGGGAACGAATCAAAAATATCAGTTGCATTAAGCCACCCGGTATTCAGTTTCAGTTCATAAATTTTAACCGGGTTTAGCGTGTATTTGATATAAGGATGTGCGGTTAGTTTTTTTATATGGATAAGCGAAGTACTGTCAATAGATACATAATTGGAACCTACTTTAACATCCGCATCAATGGCAGCTTCCGGGAACACAATGTCGGAAGAAGAGATGCCCGGGTGACGGATCAGTAAATTCTTAACCGACCACGAGCCCGAAATTGAAGTTTCACCGCTGCTATGATCCTCCTTAGTTAATTTAGTTTGCAGCGTATCGAAATTAAGCTTCAGGTTAAATTTCTTTTCGATGATTGGCAGCTCAACCTTTTGGTGATTATCGGCATAAAGCATTACATCGATGTCTTTATCCGAGGGGTGCATTTTGCCGGCAAAATGCCAGGTAGCTTCACCATCGTTAACCTTTATTGTCGAAGTCAATTGTCCGTCTTTGATCTGCGCGGTCTGGGCTAAAAGCTTTAGCTGTGCACTGTCATTTTTAAAACTGATATTAAAATTATTGAGCGATAAATTATCGGGAATCTTGTAAAGTACCTCATTGATCAGGTTATGGGCAATATTGCTTAAATCGGCTTTGTTGTTGGTTGCTGTCGAATCCTTTTTCTTCTTAAACAGGAAGTCGAAATTTTTAACCCCGTTTTTGTCAACGAGGCTAATAAAACCATCCTGTAGTACAACATCTGATAGTTTTACCTCGCCAAGCAACAAGGGCATAATGCGTACACTTACTACAAAGTTTTTGATACTTAGCAAACTGTCGCGCCCGTCAGGCACAATGCTGATGTCGGAAAAAGAAACCGTACTAAGTCCGGTAAACCGGGCCGATCCTATTTTTACATCTAAATTATAATCTCTCTTCGCTTTTAATTTAGCTTTGTTGATGGCTTTTTCGAGCAGGGCGCCACGTTTTGAGTAGGCAACATATCCGCCGATAAGCAGAATAAGAATTAAGGGAACGAGAATGTATGCGGCTATGCGTATATATTTAGGATTAAGGCGCTTCATTTGTTAATTTTATCCAAAACTAAACTAAATCTTATCCCCTGCAAACGGTTGTTTTTGCAAATTGTTTCCTGATAAACTCAATCAACGCCCCGTTTTCATAAATTTGCCTCATATTATGACAATTACTAAAGAACAAGTATTACAAGCATTGGGTAATGTTGAAGAACCGGACTTAAAAAAAGACCTGGTTACACTTAACATGATCCAGGATATTCATATTGATGGCAACAACGTTAGCTTCTCGGTAATCCTAACTACCCCGGCATGCCCGTTAAAAGCGATGATCGAGAATGCCTGCCGCAACGCTATCCTGCATTTTGTAAGCAAGGATGCTGTTATCAATATCAACATGACCTCGCGGGTTACCACTCAAAAAAACACCGGCGTACCGGGTGTTAAAAATATCATAGCAGTGGCATCGGGCAAAGGTGGCGTTGGTAAATCAACCGTTGCGGCCAACCTTGCTTTAGGTCTTGCAAAATCAGGTGCTAAGGTGGGATTGATAGATGCCGATATTTACGGCCCGTCGGTACCAATCATGTTTGGTTTGGAAGGTGCCCGCCCTATGGCCAGCCAGGTTGACGGCAAAACCCGCATTGAGCCGATTGAGAAATATGGCATCAAATTGCTGTCGATAGGTTTCTTTGCCGATCCTAACCAGCCTGTGCCATGGCGCGGACCGATGGTATCAACCGCAGTAAAACAATTATTCAATGATGCCGACTGGGGTGATCTGGATTACCTGGTGATCGACCTGCCGCCGGGTACGGGCGATATCCACATTACGGTAACACAAAGTTTCCCGGTAACCGGTGCTGTAATTGTTACTACACCACAAAATGTGGCGCTTGCCGATGCTAAAAAAGGCATTGGTATGTTTATGATGCCTGCCATCAATGTGCCGATATTGGGTGTGGTTGAAAACATGTCGTACTTTACACCTGCCGAACTGCCCGAAAATAAATATTACATTTTTGGTAAAGGCGGAGGCCACAAACTGGCGGAGATATTGGAAGTTCCCTTTTTAGGCGAAATCCCATTGATTAAAGGTATCAGTGATTCAGGCGATGCCGGCAAGCCTACCGTACTTGAAGAAGACGGCCCAATGACTACAGCTTTTGTTCAAATGGCCGAGCGTGTTGCACAACAGGTGGCCATATCAAATGCCAAAGCACTAAGTGCAGAAAATGTTGTAAATAATTAATAACTTTACATAACGTTATAAATTAATAAAAATGAGTTTATTAAATCAGGTTGAAGCAGCTTTAGATACTATCCGTCCGTATTTGGAGGCTGATGGGGGGAATGTTTCTGTTGAGGAGATAACTCCTGAAAATGTGGTTAAATTAAAGCTGCTGGGTTCATGCGGATCATGCCCAATGAGCATCATGACCCTTAAAGCCGGTATTGAACAGGCTATTAAAAAAGCCGTGCCCGAAGTTACCGCCATTGAGGCCATAAATCTAACGGACATTGATGACCCTAATGCCGTGCTTCCCGAAAACTTAAGGTAATTGTTAAGTATTGTTAAATCCCCGGATCAATTTGTGGATATGACTTACTTTTGATGAAGTTTAAAAACTATTTTGACTTTGGCAGCGTAATATATGTTGAGTTAAGTAGTTAATGGTTTTATGAAATATTTAGTTGGCCTGTTGTTTATGTTTGTATCACTGGGTGCTTTTGCGCAAAGCAAAGATCGCCCCGTTGTGCAGTTTACAGGCATCACACATAATGCGGATAGCATCAAGATCACTATTCCGTACGTAACCATTACCAATACTACGGCACATAATATCGTTAACGTATCCAACTATAAAGGTTATTTTTCATTTGTAGTGCATGAACGCGATACGCTTCGTTTTACCTGTGTCGGCTATGCGCCGGTTACCGTGGTTATCCCGTCAAACCTGCCAAACGAAAGCTATACTACCCAGGTGTCTCTGAAAGCGCAGATCATTAACCTGCCCACGTTCCACGTATTTCCGTGGGCAACTACCGATGAGTTTAAAAAAGATTTCCTGGCTATAAAACTTGCTGATGATGATCTGGAAATAGCCCGCAAAAACATCAGCAAAGCCACCCTATCTGCCCTTTACAATACCTTACCCCGCGATGCCCAGGAAATACAATCGGCCAATGCACAAAGCATGCATACCACTATCCTGAACTCCCATTCGCTTACCCCAAATCCGCTGTTAAACCCGCTTGCCTGGGGCAGCCTCATCAAGTCGATATCTGACGGGGATAAGAGCAATAGTAAATAATTAAGCTTTTTTGTTGTCTCATTTTTGCCGGTGTTGGTATTGTCGCCCACAATGGTAAAATGAATTAAAAAAATAAACGCCACCGCATAACTTGCGCTCATCTGTGATGAGTGCTTAACATGGGCTTACGTTTATAACGTAAGCGCCGCGTAAATGGCGTTACAAACGCCAAACTACATTAAGCACTCGTTTTTAACGAGCGCAAGTAGAAATATATTTAGTTTGTGTTTAGCCGGAGCCAGGGGGAGACGGGGTATTTATAAAATGCTTAAATCAACTCCTCAAAATCCATCACCTCCCCTTCAAACATCTCCAGCTCCTTCAAATTATGGCTTACTATAATGGTAGTAATCCCTAATTGCTTAAGTAAAAGCTTAAGTTCGGCAATCAATGTAGTTTTCATTTTACTATCCAGTGCCGAAAATGGCTCGTCCATCAAAAGCAGCTTTGGCTTAATGGCCAGCGCCCTTAATATTGCCAGGCGCTGTTGTTGCCCTCCTGAAAGATGATCGGGCTTATGATTAATAAACTTATCCAGTTGCCCAAGTTTTAGTAATTGCTTTATCCAGTCCGCATCAGTTGTGGCATACTCCAGATGCTGCTGTACTGTCATGTTCGGGAACAGGGCATAGCTTTGGAACACGAAGCCAACATTTCTTTTTTGGGGAGAGAGATTGATCTTTTGCCCAGCGTCAAACCAGGTAACACCATCAGCTACGATCTTTCCGCTTTCAGGAGAGCCCAGGCCAGCTATTATTTTCAACAAGGTGGTTTTTCCCGAACCGGATGGCCCTAAGATTTTAGTGATGCTACCCGTATTAAACAGCCTGTTTATTTTGAGCGACGGCCTGTCGTGATAGGCCTTTAGCATTATTTCGATATCTACGCTGATCATGCTAAGGGACCTTTCGCCTGGTATTTATTGAATATAAAAACAGATATCACCAAGATAAACGTAATGGAAAATAGAATTAGCGAATAATTATTAGCCGATGCGTAATCCATCTTCTCAACCGAATCATATACCGCAATGGATGCTACTCTTGTAACTCCCGGGATATTCCCTCCTATCATCAGCACAACGCCAAACTCGCCAAGCGTGTGGGCAAACGTTAATACCGCAGCGGTTAATAGTGACGGTTTAATATTGGGCAACAGCACATATCTAAAAGTTTGCCATTCGGTTTTACCCAATGTGTAAGATGCCTCGGCCAATGATGCCGGTAACTGCTGCAGGGCAGATTTTACCGGCCCCACCATAAAAGGCATGCTATAAATTACCGAAGCCAGGATCAGGCCCGGAAACGAAAAAACCAATTGCACGTCAAAGGTATCATGCAGCCACTTTCCCAAGCCATGCTGCGGACTAAAAGCCAGCAACAAATAAAAGCCCAGCACCGATGGCGGCAGCACCAAAGGCATGGTAATAATTGCTTCAATAATGATTTTAATAAAGGACCTGCCTTTTGAAAGCCACCATGCAAATGGCAGCCCGATAAGCAGCAACAACGGCGTGGTAATACCAGCTAATTTTAACGTAAGCCATATGGGCGATAAGTCCATCAATAAAAATACAAATTATTGTACCCGGTAGCCATAGGTCTTGAAAATACTTTTGGCGGCAGGACTTAAAATGTATCGATAAAATTTATCTGCCGATGAATTATCAGCTCCATGCTTCAGAATCACGATACCTTGCTGTATCGGCTCATAGGTTTTTGGGTCGATGATTTTGTAATATAATGGTGTTTTATTACCAAGTTCCTTCACCAGCGATTGCGTGGTGAAACCAACATCGGCTACACCTGTGGTGATATAAGTATTTACTTGCGATATGCTCTCGCCATAAACTATCTTGGGTTTGGCATCATCTAAAATCCCTTTATCCTGAAGCGATTGCTCAGCGGCTTTACCATAAGGAGCAATAGCAGGATTAGCCACCGCGATCTTTTTTATCCTGGCCGAAAGCAACAACCTCTCCCAGTTTTCAAAACCAATGTTTTGCGTACTGCAGATGATGAGGCTACCAGAGGCATATACCACCGGTTTTTCTTTTGCGAAACCATTTTTAAATAAGGTCTCCGGAAAGCTCATATCTGCAGATAAAAACACATCAAACGGAGCTCCGTTGCTGATCTGCGCCACCAGCTTACCTGATGATCCTATTACAGCATCTATAGTAATACCCGTTTTTTGCTTAAATTCTTTTTGCAAAACCTCCATTACAGGCTGCAGGTTGGCCGCAGCCGCAACCCGGATATTTTGTGCATTTGCTGTTAAACGCGCTGCAAACAGCAGTACTAATAAAAAAAATATAATTTTTTTTGGCTTGGTATTATAATGTTCGATTCGCATTGGTTTTATAGTTTTTTGCTTTACAGGCAATCGTTTCGTTTGGTATTAAAGCGTATCATAATTTCTTAAAACTGGCTATTTAATACCTCTGCACCACAAATATACGCTTGTTATAGCCATTAGCGGTTCATATATTAGTCATGTTAAGCTGTCAAATAAACCAATTTTTAATAAAGTAAAGCCGCTCAATTTTATGTAAACCGGTTTTAAATGTCCCTCTGATGAAAAATAATTTTACAAGCGTTCTGTTAGCCTCATTTATTACAATCGGTATTTTTAGCGGTGAAGCCTGCGGTAAAAAATCAACCGTAACGCCAACACAAACATCTCCAGTTGTTATGCCGCCGGTGGTAACACCAGCTAAAAGCGATGTTGCCATGTGGCTCACCACTGCCGATCAGGCTACCGCTTTCACTAAACAAAATGTAACTATCAATTTTGGTACAACGGCGGGGAGCGGCTCAACCATTAATATCAACGCAGCCACTACCTACCAAACCATTGATGGTTTTGGTTACTGCCTCACCGGAGGCAGCGCTATGGTGCTTAATAAATTAACAGCCCAAAAGCAGGACGAAGTATTAAAAGATCTTTTCTCCACCGATGATACCCATATCGGTGTAAGTTATCTCCGCATCAGTATCGGCGCATCTGATATGAGCGCTACAGATTACACTTATGATGAAGTTACCCCCGGTTTAACAGACGTGGATCTGAAAAACTTTTCTATCGATGCCGAAAAGGCCGATCTCATTCCTGTATTGAAGAAGATTCTTGCTATTAATCCAAACATTAAAATATTAGGCAGCCCCTGGACAGCCCCTACCTGGATGAAGGTTAACACACTTGGAAACAATGGATTTAAAGGCGGCAGTTTGAATACCGCTTATTATGATGCCTATGCCCGCTATTTTGTAAAATACATCCAGGCTATGAAAGCCGAAGGCATTACCATTGATGCCATAACCCCGCAAAATGAGCCATTAAACGCTTACAATAATCCGGCTATGTATATGCCATCAAATGAACAAGCAAATTTTGTCAAAAACAACCTTGGCCCGCAATTCAAAGCAGCCGGTATTACTACTAAAATCATCGTTTATGATCATAATGCCGATAACACCAGTTACCCGGTAGATATTTTCAGTGATGCTGCGGCAAACCCTTTTGTTGATGGATCGGCTTTCCACCTGTATAATGGCGATATCAATGCGCTTAGCCCGCTGCATGATGCCTTCCCAAGCAAAAACCTTTATTTCACCGAACAATACACCCCATCAAATGGCGGCTTTGGCGGCGATTTGTCATGGCATGTAAGCAACCTGATTGTTGGCGCAACCCGCAACTGGTGCCGCAATGTACTGGAATGGAACCTCGCCACTGATACAGAATACGGCCCGCATACGGATGGCGGCTGTACCACCTGTCGCGGTGCGCTAACTGTTACTTCATCATCCGCCGTTACAAAAAATGTGTCTTACTATATTATTGCGCATGCCTCAAAATTTGTGAGGCCTGGTGCTGTAAGGATATCATCTGATAGTGTAGCCGGATTACCAAACGTTGCTTTTAAAAATACCGATGGCAGTATGGTTTTAATCGTACTAAATTCAAGCGGAGGCCAGCAAACCTTTAACTTTAAGATAGATGGAAAAACAGCCTCGAGCACTTTAGCCAACGGCTCGGTGGCTACTTATGTATGGTAATACCCGTATTTTAGCAACATATAGCTAAAAATTAACATTTTAAATAACTGTATAACATACTTTTAATAGGATTAGAAAAATAAAAATATTATAATTGTATCCGGCCTGACGCTAACCAAACAACCATTTCATTCGCGCCTGTAGTGAATCCAACATTACAGGTGCGAAAAACATTCATTTTGCTGAGCCTATGTTTAAACCGTTACTGAGATTTTTTATCGGTATTGTTGTGTTTTGCTTATGCTTTTCAACAAGCATAAAAGCCCAAACTACGGTACAAATAAACGACAATGTAAACCAGCATATTTTTGAATACAAACAGATTGTTTATTTTGAAGATACAACGGGTAAACTTGGCCTCGATGGTATTCATGCCGCTTATTTAGCCGGCAAATTTGCATTTAACCCCGAGCCAACTCCCGTTACCCACCATAACAACTCCGCCTATTGGTACCGTATCAAAATTGGCAAGACCCATGCCTCCAATAATAACTGGATCCTGGAATTTTTTGATCAAACTATCGACAGTATTACTGTTTATTCGCCTGTTAAAGATACCTACAGGGCAACATCCCTGGGCAGCAGCCACCCTTTTGCCGCCCGTTTTTACAAACACAAAAATTTTAGCGTCAATATCAACAGTAACGTTGGGCCTGATGATGTTTATTATATCCGCATCCGCTCGGGGCACTCAGTAAATGTGATCATGGTATTGCGTACCGTAAGCCGCTTTATTGGTTACGCGCTCGATGAATATTTCTTCTTTGGCATTTTTTACGGCATGATCCTGGTTTTTGGCCTGTACAATTTTATGATGTTTATAGCCATGCGCCAGGTCCAATATCTGTATTATATCGTTTATAACCTAAGTATCGGCCTGTACGAAATGTGTGCCGACGGCATTGCCTACCAGTACATCTGGCCAAATAATCCCGGCTGGAACAATTATGCCTATGGAATCGCCCTGTTCTCGGCCAGCATTTTCGCTATCCTGTTTGCTCAAAGCCTGCTCAATTTAAAAGTTAATGCCCCTCGTTTAAACAAGGTGATCAAAGGAGTTATCGTTTTCAGGTGTATCTATTTCCTGGCCTGTATCACTGTTAATATGGCTTGGTTTAACTACAAGATCATCGAATTTTTGCCGTTAAGTATTTCATTTTACGCCGGCTGCTATGTTTTGATCAAGGGTTATAAACCGGCAAGGTTTTTTGTTATCGGGTATACCTTCCTGCTCACAGGCTTTATTATTAAAACCTGTATAGCGTTAAACATCTGGTGGTTGCCCGTTACCGAGTTTGATTATTACAGCCTCAGCGTTTGTTTTATTATGGAAATGCTTTTTATCTCTTTTGCTATTGGCGATAAAGTGCGGATCCTGAAAAAGGAAAAGGATATCGCCCAGCAAAACATCATAACGCAGATGAAGCAAAACGAGGAGCTGAAAGATACCCTGAACCGCAGCCTCGAAGCCCAGGTACAGGAACGTACCCGTGAACTGGTTGAAAAATCATCCATGATAGCCGAGCAAAACGAAGAACTTAAATCAGTTAATGAGCTTTTGCAACAACAGGCCGAAGAGATTTCGCGCATGAATGTCCTGCTCGAAAAGGATAACATCATCCTGCATAATGATATTGAAAAAGTAACCCACGACAGGGTGATGCTCACCGAGGTTGATTTTGAAGAGTTTAGCCGTATTTATCCCGACCGGGAAACCTGCTTCAAATTCCTGTCCGACCTGAAATGGGAACATGGCTATGCCTGCCGCAAGTGCAGCAACACCCACTACGGTAGCGGGCACCTCCCCTACAGTCGCCGGTGTTCAAAATGCGGTTATGAAGAATCGGTAATTGCTTATACCATACTGCAAAATACCCGCATCCCTATTAATAAAGCTTTCTACATGATCTTCCTGATGTACTCAACCAAAGGCAAGATCTCGTCACATAAACTCTCCGAAATCCTTTCCATTCGTCAAAGCACTTGCTGGGCCTACAGCTCGCGCATTAAAAAAGTAATGGAGCAGCGCAAAAAAGAGATCAAAAACGCAGGTGATAAAGGCTGGAGTAAGCTGGTGATTGATAACAGCACGAATGCCTGATCAGGCTTATAATTTAAGCGAATTTCACGAATTTTTTCCACTCCTAAATGACGCAAGTGTTGCACCAAATGGCGCAAGTCTTGTGCGGCTGCTGGTGGGTGGATGACTTGTGACTTTACTGTCCGGAAAAAACTATATCTGTAGAAAGTCACAAGTCCCCCCGGGCGCTACTCATCACACAAGACTTGCGCCAGTAAAAGAAGAAGATCCTTCATTCTTCAGGATGACAGCCCTTCTCACTTAATTATACCTATATTTTTTATTCCCTCTCGTCTTATTTATTTATAGCTCAAAGCTATACCTACTCATTTTTTCTTTAAAAGCAATTGCGAAGTAAGCGTATCACAAAAAAAAATTCATTGCAACAAAAACGTTGCACAGGCTATTTAAAGTAATTTTTGCTGTTTTAAACAATGTGATGCAAGCGTATTAAAACATACATAATACACTATAAATCAATTATTTATGAACATTTTACTTGATCAATCCGTTTAAATTCCTGTAGATTTGCTACAGCCAATTTTAAGCTACACATAGCTCTGCTTTATGGAAAACAGCATTATACAGGTGCATTCGCCCCAAAACAATGCTTTGATATTCTTAAGCGGCAGTTAAATATCATTATACATATTTAGCTGTTGTATAGCGGCTTATGTGATGTTTTTTGAATATCAAATCAATCAACTAAATAATAACTAAATGAAAATCAATTACAAATTAAGGCGGTTTGCAGTCCTCACCCTGCTTATTGCCGCTGCTTTTTACTCCTGTAAAAAGAATGTAAACACTCCTGGAGCTCCCGATCAAAAAAGTGGCGGCACCATAGCCAGGGCTGCCAATGAGGTTGTGAACGCCTGGCTCACCACTGCCGATCAGTCAAATCTTTTGCAGGCACAAACCAGCTTCAATTTCGCAGCCGATGCAGGAACCAGTGCCACAACCATTACGGTAGACGAAAACCAAACCTACCAGGGTATCGACGGTTTCGGCTTCACTTTAACCGGAGGCAGCGCCGGGTTGTTGAACGGTCTTGGCAGTAATCAGGCCAATGTACTTAATGAGCTTTTTGGCACGGCAAACGGGCAAATCGGGATCAGCTATATCCGCATCAGCATTGGTGCATCCGACCTTAGTGCCAGCGATTTTACTTATAACCAAACCGCCGGCGACTTTAATATGACCAACTTCAGCATCAGCGCCGAAAACCAGGACCTGCTGCCAATCCTGAAAAAGATCATCGCCATAAACCCATCCATCAAAATTATCGCCACGCCCTGGACTGCCCCTACCTGGATGAAGGTGAATACAACCGGCAATAACGGATACACCGGCGGCAGCCTCAATACAGCAGCAGGCTATTATGACGCCTATGCCCGGTACTTTGTAAAATATCTACAGGCTATGCAGGCGCAAGGTATTACTATTGATGCCATCACCCCTCAAAATGAACCACTTAACCCATACAACAACCCAAGTATGGTAATGCAACCCGCCGAAGAAGCCAATTTTATCAAAAATAACCTCGGTCCGCAGATCAGGGCCGCAGGCTTCCAAACCAAAATCATTGCCTATGACCATAATACCGACAGGATTGATTACCCTGAAACAGTGTTGGCTGATGGCGGCGCCAATCCCTATGTTGATGGCTCGGCATTTCACCTGTATGCAGGTAATATCAGTTCTTTAACCGATGTACATAATGCCTATCCTAACAAAAACGTTTATTTTACCGAGCAATGGGTTGGTGCGCCAAGCAACTTTGGCGGCGATCTGTCATGGCACGTAAACACCCTCATTATTGGCGCTACCCGCAACTGGAGTCGCAACGTGCTTGAATGGAACCTGGCTTCCGATCCTAATAATAATCCACACACACCGGGCGGTTGCAGTACCTGTTTAGGTGGTATCACTGTTAGTGGTACATCTATTACCCGCAATGTGGGCTATTACATTATCGGTCACGCTTCAAAATTTGTAAGACCGGGCGCAGTCCGCATTTCATCCAACCTATCGGGCAGTATCCAGAACGTTGCTTTCAAAAATTCAGATGGCAGCAAAGTACTCATCGCCCTTAATAATGGTTCATCAAGCACCAGCTTTAAAGTAAAATGGGGCACCGAATCATTTACTTATACTTTAGCCGCCGGTGCCGTAGCAACTTTTAAATGGACAGGTACACAATCAAGCGGTTCAGGGTCAGGCGCACCTATCGGCTCAACTATCACCCTTAAAGGCTTTAATAACCAGTATGTAAGCAGCGAAAATGGCACCCAAGCCATGAATTGCAACCGCCCTACGGCTTCGGCATGGGAGCAGTTTTTGGTTGTTGATGCTGGTGCCGGCAAAATAGCCCTGCAATCTATGGGTAAATATGTATCCTCAGAAAACGGCACGCAGGCCATAACCTGTAACCGCACAACCTACGGCGACTGGGAAAAATTTGACTGGATCCCTACTACCGACGGTAAAGTTACCCTTAGGGGCAATAACGGCAAATTCATCTCAAGCGAAAACGGCACACAAGCCATGACCTGCACCCGGGCAACGGCATCAGGATGGGAAGCATTCGGCGTAAACCAGTAATTACCTGTAAAACCAATTAATTATTCACCAATACCATCATTATGAAACAACTTTTAAACTTTGCGAAGAGCGCCGTAACAGCATCGGCATTCATGCTCTTAATTTCATCCTGCAGCAAGGACTTGAACAAGCCATCGCCTTCCATTAAAACAGCCGATGAAACAACAGACGGCTCAACCACCACACCAAGAGCCGGTACATTGCTCTGGAGCGATGAATTTAACGGTACCAGCGTTAACACCGCTAACTGGAATATTGACAACGGAAACCCCAATGTAAATAACGAAAAAGAATATTATCAATCGGCAAACGCCACTGTATCAGGTGGTTTCCTTACCATTACAGCGCGTAAGCAAACTGTTGGCGGGCAGCCATATACATCAGCTAAATTAACTACGGCAGGTAAATATCAGCCAACATCCGGTCGTATCGAGGCAAGTATCAAACTTCCCGGTGTGCAGGGTACCTGGCCCGCATTTTGGATGCTGGGTGCAAACATAGGCACAGTAGGCTGGCCACAATGCGGCGAAATTGATATTATGGAGCAGGTAAACACCTCCAACACCATTTTGGGCACCATGCACTGGTACAACAATGGCGGCCACGTACAATATGGAGGCAGCACAACCACTACGCCAACAGGATTCCATACCTATGCTGTTGAGTGGGATGCCAACTCAATCCGCTGGTATGTAGATAATACCCTGTATGTAACCGGCAATATTGCCAATAATATCAACAATACCGGTGCGTTCCATAATCCGTTTTTTATTATCCTTAACCTGGCTATCGGCGGCGATTTGCCGGGTAATACCATCAATGATAGTGCATTACCCTGCAACATGGTGGTTGATTACGTAAGGGTTTATGACTTATCGGGTAGCAGTACAAATCCTCCTATTGGTCAAACTATCACTTTAAAAGGATTTAATAACCAATACGTTAGCAGCGAAAACGGCACACAGGCCATGAATTGTAACCGAGCTACGGCATCGGCATGGGAACAATTTACTGTAGTTGATGCCGGAGGCGGCAAGGTAGCGCTTCAGGCTATGGGTAAATACGTATCAAGCGAAAACGGTACTCAAGCTATTACCTGTAACCGCACTACTGTAGGCGATTGGGAAAAATTTGACTGGGTGCCTACTACCGATGGTAAAGTTACCTTCAGGGGTAATAACGGCAAATTTATTTCCAGCGAAAATGGCACACAACCCATGACCTGTAACCGGGCAACGGCATCCGGATGGGAAGCTTTCGGTGTAAATCAATAATTTAAAATGATATATTTAGCCTGCCCGTTTAATTAGCGGGCAGGCTTCCTTTTTTATAAACCTGTTAATGAAAAAATTTACCGGCTTTTGTCTTTTATGGCTGATGTTGAACGCCAATTCTTTACTCGCACAATCAGGCGGAAACAAACTTCAGTTTGATATCACCGATGGCTATCAGCGCGAAAATTTTCACTGGTCGATAGCTGGTAACAGTAATGGTCAAAACCCCAATATTTTTTCGGAGCTGAAATGGACAAAGCTTGCCGGACAAAGCATTGCTGCTTCTTTACAATATAATGTATATCAACGATTTAAAATTTATTCAGATTATACCCGGCAATTCATAACCTCGGGCACCGTAAATGATTCGGACTATAGCACTGATAATCGTACCGGTAATACCTATAATGAAACATTTGATGCTGGTAAAGGACATATGCAAGGCTGGGCAATAGGTGCAGGCTATCAGTTAATTAATAATAGTTGGCTTAAGCTTACGCCTTATACAGGATACGGTGATAACAGGCAATCGTTATCTCTGTATGATAGCGACAATCGTTTTCCGGGTTTAAACAGCAGCTACCAAACTAAATGGACAGGTGTATTTATCAAGGCCATAGCATCGATAAAACTCATTGAAAAGCTAAAGTTTAATGCTGATATCACCTACAACCAGGTAAGCTATAATGCCAATGGTAACTGGAACCTGATCACCACGTTTCAACACCCGGTAAGCTATCGTCACCACGCCAACGGGTATGGTTTAAATGCCAATGGGACAGCGGTTTACGTTATTACCAATCATATAGCAATCCAAGCCGGCGGTGGATACCTGCATTGGCAAACCGGTAATGGTACAGATGAGCTTTATCTTAACAGTGGCGAAGTTGATAAAACCCAGATGAATGGTGCATTCAGGGATGGGTTTAGAGTGTTTGGTGGGATAACTTTGATTTTATAATTGTTCCACGCGGCACATTATCATAATTAATTGACAATCAATAATATAAAATAAAAATATCATTTCGATAGAGCAGGGAGGGGTTCTGAGTCGGGGGCGAAAGAGAAATCTTGTACGCCATGCAATGATCGCTTTGCATGGCGTACAAGATTTCTCCTCACAGCCACCTCACGATGCCTGCGCTTGTTTGTCGAAATGACAAATGTTTTTAATTATTCCCCTTCTGCTTATCGGCTGCTTCCTTAGCTGCTTTCTCCTTTTGCTTTTCAGCTTCTTTGGCTGCCTTTTCTTTATCCTCCTGAATCTTTTCCTGGACTTTTTTAATACTGTCCTGTCTTTGCTGCTCGCGCTTCTTTTTCTTATTAAAGAAACCTCTCAACAAAAAGTTATGCTGGGCAGCGGTTAAGTCTTCATTAAGGGTGTTGGTTGTACTATGAACTGTTTTAATTGTAGTTTGGGCTTGTTTAACGGTACCTTCCAGGTCGCGGGCCATTTTGTCGCTGTTCAACAGGCGGCCAATGCTGCCCTGCCCTTTATTTATCTTGGCAACTATGCCGGTCAGGTTTTCGGTTAGTGATTCAGCATTATCAGCTACCCGGGTAAGCTTGTTGATGATCCTGTCTACATCAACCGGGTTTATCGAACCTAACTTTCCGCCGTCTTCAATCTCTTCGTGGCTTACAATACCACCGGGTGCTATCACTACCAGCTTATCCCCCATCAGTCCGTCGCTGCCTATGCTTAGTTTTGAGTCTTTCTTGATAAACTTTTTAACGCTCTTATTCAGTGTAAGATCAACCCGTACTGAACTATCGGTTACGATATTGATAGATTGTACTACTCCCACGTTAATGCCTGCAAATCGCACGTTATTACCCACCTGCAGGCCGCTCACATTCTTAAAACGTCCATAAACATGAAAGGTAGAATTAAAGAGGCTTTTTTGATTCCCTATTAAAAATATAGCAACCAACAGCACTGCCAACCCTAAAAAGGTAAACAGGCCTATTCTTATTTTTTGAGATGATGTGGTTTTCATGCGGGTTCGTTAAAAAAAGATCTGACCATTTCGTTGTCCGATTTTTCGAGCTCTTTGTATGAGCCTTCGGCTATATATTCGCCCTCGTCCATTACCAGGATGCGGTCGGCCGTAATACGGGCGCATTCCATATCGTGGGTAATGATGACAGATGATATTTCATATTTGCGTTGCAGGCGATTAATGAGTTCACTGATCTCGCGGGAGGTAATGGGGTCAAGCCCAGTAGTAGGCTCATCATACAGCATAATCTCAGGGTTAACAATCAGCGTACGGGCCAGGCCTACCCTTTTTCGCATCCCTCCCGAAAGGTCGGACGGCATTTTATCTATCGCATCTAATAAACCAACAGCATCCAGCACGCCTTCAACCTTTTTATCAATCTCCTTCTGATCTTTCAGTTTTAACACCCTCGTAAGCGGAAACTCCAGGTTATCCCTCACCGTCATGGAATCATAAAGTGCCCCACCCTGAAAAAGGAATCCTATCTTTATTCGCAGCTGCTTCAGTTCATCATCATTCATCGTTGTTATATCCTGGCCAAAAACCTTTAACTCGCCGCTATCAGGTTGAAGCATACCTACCACACATTGAATGGTTACTGATTTCCCCTGACCTGATTTACCCAGCACAACAATGTTCTCGCCTTTCTTCAGGTCGAAAGTGATATTTTTAAGCACCTTCTTCTTTCCGAAGGATTTTTTAATGCCTTTAGCATGTATCACCACTTCTTCCTTTTGGACTGGAGCTTCCTTTTTTGGTTCGATATCTTCGTTTGCTTTTTTCATCTTATTTATAAAATAACAAACTGGTTATCTGAACAGCTATCGCATCAATAATGAAGATCCAGAGGGAAGCAGTTACCACAGCCGAGTTAGCCGCTATGCCTACACTTTCAGTTCCTTTATCTGAATGATAACCTTTATAACATCCCACAAAACCAACCGCAAACCCAAAAAGCACAGTTTTAGCTACAGCAGGTAGCAAGTCGGTAAAATCAAGAGAGGCTATACATTTATTGAAGTAAAGAGAAAAACTGATGCTATCGGTAAAGTTGAGCGCCAGGAAGCCACCGAATAATCCGATGGCATCACCTATAATGGCCAATAACGGGATCATGAAACTGGTAGCTAAAACACGCGTCACCACCAGGTATTGAACGGGGTTGGCACCCGATACTTCCATCGCGTCAATCTGCTCGGTCACTTTCATACTGCCCAGCTCTGCCCCAATGCTTGACGCTATTTTACCGGCGCAAATGATAGCGGTGATCACCGGCCCTATTTCCCGGATGAGTGCAACCGACAGCGTTTTAGGCAACATGCTTTCGGCACCAAGCGAGATGAGCGATGGCCTGAGTTGCAAAATAAGCACCAGGCCCATGATAAAGGAGGTAATACCCACCAGCATCATGGACCGGTAACCTATTTCATAGCATTGCCTTACAAACTCCGACCATTCAAAGCCGCCGGCAAATATGTTGCGGAAAAATCGCGCGAAAAACACCACATAGTCGCCTATGCCTTCAAACCATTTTCTCCATCCGCTTAGTTCCTGCTGTGCTTCCATCAGTGAATCTTAAATAATAGTAAACAACAACCAAGCAACACTCAATTGTTTTTGAACTTTCAATAATATTCACTTTATAGATTCAGGCTAATACTGATTTATGACATTGGTACGTCAATGATCAGGAAACGGGATGGCTCTTCGGTTATAATTGTAAGTGAACTTGTATCATAAACGCCCAGCGCATCTTTTTTGTTTAAAACCTGGCTGTTTATTTTAACCACTCCATCCAGCACAAACACATAAGCACCATTGCCCTGGGTTTTAATATCATAGTTGATAGTTTGCCCTGCTTCAAATTCGCCCATCGAAAACGTCGCATCCTGGTTGATCCAAAGTGTGTCTTCACTTTTTTGAGGGGAGATCAGTGTGGTTAGCTCGTTCAATTTAAAACGGTCTTTAAAATTCATCTGATCGTAACGCGGCTGGATATTCCTTTCTTTAGGATAAAGCCAGATCTGCAATGTATTGGCAGCCTCTTTATGCGACGCATTATATTCTGAATGGTATATACCCGTACCGGCCGACATCACCTGCACCTCCCCCGCATTTATTACACCTGTATTGCCCATACTATCTTTATGCTCCAACCCTCCTTTTAAAGGGATGGTGATAATTTCCATATTATCATGAGGGTGACTGCCAAAACCACGGCCTGCAGCTATGATATCATCATTCAATACGCGCAACGCACCAAAGTTCATTTTTTCGGGATTGTAATGTGAAGCAAAGCTGAACGAGAAATTTGCTTTTAACCAGCCTATATCATTATGTCCGCGTTCTGCTTCGGGATAAAATATTGTTTTCATCTTATTTTGATTTATATGTTTAAACACACAATATTTATTCCACAATTTAATTATGCGTATTTTTGCGGAAAATCAATAAGTAATGGCAAAAAAAGCTGTGATTGCAGGCTCAAGCGGACTTATTGGCAGTCACCTCCTGCAAATTTTATTAGAACAAGCCTATTATGATGAAGTATTGATCCTGGTCAGAAAAAAAATACCACTTCAGCATAAAAAATTAACACAGCTTGTTATTGACTTTGATCAGCCCGAAACATACAAAAATGAGCTGACTGGCCATGCCCTGTTCTCCTGTTTAGGATCAACTAAAAAGAAAACGCCTGATTTGACCGTTTATCGCAAGATTGATCATGATTATCCGTTATTACTGGCACAATTGGCCAAGCAAAACGGGTTTGAACAATATCATTTGGTATCCTCAATTGGAGCTGATATCAATGGCGTTAATTTCTATACCAAAACTAAAGGAGAAACAGAAGCCGATATAACGGCAACGGGTATACCCGCTATTCATATTTACAGGCCATCCTTTTTAGTGGGCGACAGGCAGGAAAGCAGACCAATGGAAAAGTTTGTAAACGGCTTAATGAAAATTATTAATCCATTGCTTTTTGGAGGATGGAAAAAATACCAAAGCATTGAGGCCTCAACCGTTGCCATGGCCATGTATAAACAATCAATAAAAAACGCGACCGGTGTATTTATATACGAGTCGGATAAAATAAAACAACTATCGTGAGTACTTATCTTTCTGCCGAGAACCTTGGCCATCAATTTCATGACAACTGGTTATTTAAAAATGTAACCATTGGTATTAACCGTGGCCGTAAGGTTGCGCTTGTAGGCGTTAACGGTGCCGGCAAATCTACCCTTCTAAAAATATTAGGCGGTACTATAAAACCTACCGAAGGCAAAGTAGTACAGGCCCGTGACCTTAACATGGGTTACCTGGAGCAGGATCCTAACTTTAAAAACGCGGTTACCATCAGCGATTATATTTTCCATGCCGATGATGTGCAGCAGCAGCTGATCCGCAGGTACGAGGAACTGATGGAGAACGATCCTGAAAACACCAAGGCCATTGAAAAGGTAATGGAAGAAATGAGCGAAGTTGATGCCTGGGAATATGAGTACAAGATCAAGACCATTTTAGGCCGCCTAGATATCCATCACCTCAATCAGCACATAACTACTCTATCGGGCGGGCAAAAGAAACGTTTAGCCTTAGCTAAACTGCTTATTGAAGATCCTGAAGTTTATATACTGGATGAGCCCACCAACCACCTGGATATTGATACTATTGAATGGTTGGAGAAATTATTGACCGAAGGCAACAAAACCATTTTGATGGTTACGCACGACAGGTATTTCCTGGATAACGTGTGCAACGAGATATTAGAAATTGACCGTGGCAAGATCCAGCCTTATAATGGCAGCTACGGTTACTATCTTGAAAAGAAAGCAGAACGTGAGGCAGCTGATGAAGCAGCCTTTCAGAAAAATTCAAACCTGTTAAGGAAAGAGCTGGAATGGATGCGCCGTCAACCCCAGGCCCGTGGCACCAAGTCAAAAGCACGTATTGATGCCTATTATGATCTGGAAGAGAAAACCAAGAACGGCGGCATCCGTGATAAGGTTGAATTGAGCGTTAAAACAGCGCGTCAGGGCAACAAGATCATGGAGATGGATAACCTGTACAAATCCTTTAATGGTAATACCTACATCAATAACTTCAGTTATATATTTAAAAAAGGCGATAGGATTGGCTTAGCCGGCCGTAACGGTAGTGGCAAATCAACCCTGCTAAATATCATCACAGGCGCTTTACAGCCAGATAAAGGAAGTGTAGTTAAAGGAGAAACAACTGTAATAGGCTATTTTCACCAGGCAGGGATCACTTTTAAGGATGACGAACGTGTTATTGATATTGTAAAGAACGTTGCAGAGTTCATTACCATGGCCGATGGTAAAACCATTTCGGCTTCTGCTTTGCTTACCTTATTCCTTTTCCCTCCTGCCAAACAGTACGGCTTTATATCAAAGCTAAGTGGTGGTGAAAAGAAACGCCTGCAATTAATGAGCATCCTTATGAAGAACCCCAACTTCCTGATACTGGATGAGCCCACCAACGATTTAGATATAGATACCTTAAACGTACTGGAAGAGTTTTTAACCAATTACGGCGGTGTATTGATGATGGTATCGCACGACAGGTATTTGCTGGATAAACTTACTGATCAGCTTTTCATCATGGAAGAAAAAGGCCATGTAAGAATCTTCAACGGCAATTATTCATCATACCGCTTAGAGTTAGAGGAAGCCAAACAACAAGCTAAGAAACCCGCTCCCGTAGTTCAGGCACAAGCCCCTACAGCAAAAAAAAGCAAGTTAAGTTTTAAAGAAGCAAAGGAATTGGAAAACATAGAGGGCGAAATCAATACCATTGAAGCAAACATTAAGGACAAAAACGAACAACTAAACGCTTCAGGAATTGACCCTAAAAAGCTTGATGAAATATTAAAGCAAATAGAGGTTTTAAACAAACAACTGGACGACAAAAGTACCCGTTGGATGGAATTAACCGAGTTAAACGAAGGATAATGAAAACTTCAGATATTATAGCATCAACAGGTGTAATCATTCTTTTGATAGCCTTTTTATTGAATTTAACGGGTAAATTATCAGCACAAAATAAGATATACAGCTTAATGAACTTAATTGGTGCAGGTACTTGTTGTTATGCATCCTATATGGTAAGCTTCTACCCTTTTGTGGTATTAGAAGGCGTTTGGGGATTTGTAGCTTTAATATCATTATTCAGAGTTCCACGTGGAACATCTGCTTAATTGAGTTAATTTTGTGTTTTAAGTCTGAAGTACTAAATAGAAAGTATAAAATCTTCAGTCAAAATCTATATGTATAATATAAAAGAATGTTCCACGTGGAACATTCTTTCAAGGTCAGAAGTTTAAAGTCACAGTTCAAAATAATAAGACTAACAACTCAGAACTGACGACTCAAGACTTTAAAAACAAACGTTCCACGTGGAACAAATCTTGAATTAAAAAACTAATAAGTCAACTTTAGGCTTAAAACTTACAACTCAAGACTAACTAAAAGTGGAACAAGGAGGATAAAATGTTTAAGAAATATAATGTAATAGTAGTAGGTGCCGGGCACGCAGGCTGTGAAGCTGCTGCTGCCGCTGCTAACTTAGGTTCGTCAGTTTTACTGATAACCATGAATATGGGCACCATTGCACAGATGAGCTGTAACCCCGCTATGGGCGGTGTTGCCAAGGGACAAATAGTGCGCGAGGTAGATGCTTTGGGTGGATATTCGGGCATTATAACTGATAAAACATCTATCCAGTTCAGGATGCTTAACCAGTCGAAAGGTCCCGCAATGTGGAGCCCGCGGGCTCAAAGCGACCGTATGCGGTTTGCCGAAGAGTGGCGTTTAGCATTAGAAGCAACTCCTAATGTTGATTTTTGGCAGGATACTGTTACTTCTTTAATAGTAAAAAACAATACTATTGCAGGTGTGCGTACTTCTATAGGTATCGAAATTGAAGCAGATGCAGTGGTATTAACCAACGGTACTTTCTTAAATGGAGTGATCCATATAGGCGAAAAAAGGTTTGGCGGAGGTCGTACAGGAGAGAAAGCAGCTACAGGATTAACCGAGCAATTAGTTGAATTAGGATTTGAAGCAGGCCGCATGAAGACCGGTACCCCACCCCGTGTAGATGGCCGCAGTCTTAACTATAGCCTGATGGAAGAGCAATGGGGCGACCCGGTTAGAGGAAAATTCTCCTTTACCGATGTACCTTTTATAGAAGAACAACGCTGCTGTTGGATCACCTATACCAATACTGATGTACATGAAACACTAAAAGAAGGCTTCGAAAAATCGCCCATGTTTACGGGCAGAATTAAAGGTTTAGGTCCGCGTTACTGCCCTTCAATTGAAGATAAGATCAACCGCTTCGCTGAGCGCGACCGTCATCAAATTTTTGTTGAACCCGAAGGATTGAATACTGTGGAGATCTATGTAAATGGTTTCTCTACCTCCCTGCCCGAGGATGTACAATACAAAGCACTCACCAAAATCCCGGGCTTTGAGAATGCCAAAATGTTCAGGCCTGGTTATGCTATCGAGTACGACTTCTTCCCTCCTACGCAATTAGGTTTAACTTTGGAGACTAAACAAATCAGTAACCTGTACTTCGCCGGGCAGATCAATGGTACTACAGGTTATGAAGAAGCGGCATCACAAGGCTTCATAGCAGGTATCAATGCGCACCAAAAAATTAACGATAAGCATGAGCTGATCCTTAAAAGATCAGAATCATATATTGGTGTTTTGATAGATGACCTGGTTACTAAAGGCACGGAAGAACCTTACCGCATGTTCACTTCAAGGGCAGAGCATCGCCTGTTATTACGCCAGGACAATGCCGATATCAGGCTCTCTCCTCTGGGGCATGAGCTGGGATTGATTAGCGATGAGCGTTTGGAAAAAGTAAATCAGAAAGTAAAAAACTCAGATGATATAGTAGCTTATACCAAAAGTAAATCTATCGATCCATCTACGGTAAACAGCCTGTTAGAAGAATTAGGTACAAGCGCGCTTACCCAAAGCAACAAGCTCTTTAATTTATTGAGCAGGCCACAGGTTACTTTTGATGATCTTAAAAAAGCAGACGCTCCTTTAGCCGAGTTACTATCTGCCTATGATAAAGAAACTATTGAGCAGGCTGAAATAAAAATCAAATATGAGAGTTATTTCATCAAGGAGATGGAGATCGTTGACCGAATGAAAAAAATGGAAGACCGTGAGATCAATCCAAATTTTGATTACCACACTTTGGTGTCGTTATCAAAAGAGGCCCGCGAAAAACTGATGCGTATAAAACCGCGTACTTTGGGCCAGGCCTCACGAATTTCGGGTGTTTCACCATCGGATATCTCTGTTTTAATGGTTCACGTGTCAAGATAATTCATAAATTACTGATAATTAAGTATTTATAAAATATCCTTTTAAATCAATTATTTTCAATTTTTAATAGTACTTGTTGTAAAAACATAAAAATCGCTTATATCGCCTAAAAATCATGTTAAATACAAAACCGGCAATTTTTTACAAAAATTCACTACTGATTTTTATCGTTTTATTCATTTTTGGCTGCGCAGCCCAACAACCACCCCAGGGAGGGCCGCGCGACCAAACTCCGCCAAAATTGGTGAAAGCAATCCCGGGAAATAAAACCAGGAATTTTGCCGCCAAACAAATCGACCTGGAATTTGATGAGTTTATCAAACTTACCAATGCTTACCAGGAGATCAGCATGAGTCCGGCCATGGAGAAGCAACCCGAGTACTCATCAAACAAAAGAAAATTAAAAATAGAATTTAAGGACACGCTTCAAAAAAATACTACATACGTTATCAACTTTGGTAAAGCAATACAGGACGTAAACGAAAGTAACATCCTTAAAAATTTTACTTACGTTTTTTCTACCGGTAACCATATCGACTCGTTAAGCATTACCGGCACGGTAACCAATACCCTCACCCAGGAAAAAGAAAAAGATGTATTGGTGTTTATTTTTCCCGTAAAACAAGACACGCTGTTCGGAAAAAAGAAGCCGTCGATCTTTGCGCTTACAGACTCGTCAGGAAATTTTGCTTTGAATAATTTGCGCGAAGATGACTATCGTATCTATGCGCTAAAAGAAGCAAGTCCCGATAAAATTTTTAACCGCGATGATGAATTGATCGCTTTCTTAAAAAAGCCTATCCATCTTAGAGCGGATACATCTAACATCCAGTTAAACTTGTTTAAGCAAGATCCCGAAAAATTCAGGGTATCCGAAAAACGTTTTGGCACCGACGGCAAGCTATTGCTTGTATTCAATAAAGGGCTAACCCAACCGGCTATCAAAGTCCTCTACCCTGCTGATGTTGATAGTAAAAAGCAAGTCTCATTTTCGCGTACCAAGGATACAGCTTCTGTTTATCTCCGTAACATGAACTTTGATTCCCTGCGTGTAGCCATATTTGACAAGGGTAAGCCTATTGATACCATATATCAGCTTAAACGTAAAAACGAAAGCTTTACGCGCGTTTTAACAACAAGCTATAACATTGGTAACGATAGTAAACTAAAACCCGGCAGTAATTTGGTGCTCACGGCAAGTATCCCTGTCGAAAATTTCGACCAATCGCTAATTACTTTAAATGAAGATTCGGTAGCTACAAGCGATTACACCATCCAAAAGGATACAGGTAATTATAAATTGCTCAATTTAAAATACCGATGGAGGGAAACGAGTAAATACGAACTGATACTGAATGACGGCGCCTTAACCGACATTTATGGAGATAAAAACAAACGTCTATCCAAAAAATTCCAGATCAATAAACTGGATAATTACAGCCAGCTCACGGTAAAACTAACCGTGCCCGATACCTCCAAAGCCTACGTAGTTGAATTATTAAGTGAAGACAAAAAGCTAATTCAAAGCGACCCAATTACAAAAAGCACGTCGCTTGTTTATAAAGGAATCCTGGCCGCTAAATACTATATAAGGATTATTTATGACGAAAATAAAAATGGTAAATGGGATAGCGGCAACGTAAAACTAAAGAGGCAGCCGGAAAATATCTGGCTGAATGAAAAACTCATTACCCTGAGGCCAAACTGGGAAGCAGAAGAACCGGTCACGATTCCAAAGGAAAAGGTTACTCCTTAAACCAGCCCGAATACATAATATAATTTTGAGGCAGTTGCTTCAACATAGCCCTTTGCTCATCAGTAAGGGGCTTTATTTTTTTTGCAGGAATACCGGCATATAAATACCCTGATTCGCAGATAGTATTTTCCAACACCACTGCGCCTGCAGCAATGATCACAAACTCGTTTACAACCGCATGATCCATTACAATAGCACCCATGCCTACCAAAGTATGGTCATGCAAAGTGCAGCCGTGTACAAGCGCATTATGCCCTATAGAAACACTGTTACCTATATTGGTAGGTGCTTTTAAATAAGTAGCATGGATCACGGCGCCATCCTGGATATTGGTATTATTACCTATTTTAATATAATGCACATCCCCACGGATCACGGCGTTAAACCATACCGAACAATTATCGCCCATCACCACATCGCCTACTATAGTGCAGTTTTCGGCAATAAAACAATCTTTACCCCAAACCGGGCTTTTATCTTTTACAGGCAGAATTACAGGCATGGCTTAATTAGTTAGCGAATTATTGATTTAGTGAATTAGCGATTTAAATAATTTTCTTTATGTTTGGATACATTATAAGCGAAAATAGCTCAGTCGGTAGAGCGTCAGTTTCCCAAACTGAAGGCCGCGGGTTCGAATCCCGTTTTTCGCTCATCACAAAAATTTTCTTAACATGTCATTGCGAGCGTAGCGTGGCAACCGCATGCTATACAGGATGGCTATGCTACCGTGCGATTGCCACGCTACGCTCGCAATGACATATTTTTAATGGTTATTTACTAAAACACCGTATCCTGCACCTTATCAGCATGCTCCGGATAATCAGTAGTATAATGCAATCCCCTGCTCTCTTTACGTAACATAGCCGACTTTACTACAATAAACGAAACCTGGATCAGGTTACGCAGCTCGCATAGTTTAACAGATAGCTTTGTTTTTTTGTAGAAATCTTCGGTTTCTTCATACAATAACTTCAACCTGCGTAAAGCCCTGTCCAGCCTGAAATCTGAACGAACAATGCCCACATAGTCGTTCATTAGCTTCTGCATTTCGCGAACGTTGTGAGTAACCAGGATATCTTCGTTTGACAGTTGTACGCCCTTCTCATCCCAATCAGGTATATTATCCGGGATCACATTATTTTCAAAGCTCTTTACCGCATCTTCATAGATCCTGTGTGCAAAAACCAAAGCTTCCAATAACGAATTTGAGGCTAAGCGATTAGCACCATGCAGGCCTGTTGATGAACATTCGCCGCAGGCATATAACCTTAATATTGACGACTGACCAACATGATCAACCAGGATACCACCACACATATAATGACAGGCCGGTGCAACAGGGATCATATCCTTGGTCATATCGATCCCAATTTCCAAACATTTGGCATAAATATTAGGGAAATGGTTCAGGATATCTTTCTTGCTGCGGTGCCTTACGTCTAAATAAACAAAGTCCTCTCCCGATTTCTTGATCTCGGCATCAATAGCCCTTGCAGTAATATCACGTGGTGCCAAAGATTTACGCTCATCATACTCGTGCATAAACTCTTCACCGTTGGTACGTTTCAACACGCCACCAAAACCACGTACAGCCTCTGATATTAAAAATGAAGGATATTCGCCCGGATTATATAAAGCTGTTGGATGAAATTGCATGAACTCCATGTTTCTTACTTTACCTTTTGCACGATATACCATAGCAATGCCATCACCGGTAGCAATAGTCGGGTTAGTGGTAACTGCATAGATATGCCCGGCACCACCGGCAGCCATTACCGTAACTTTAGATAGGATCTTTTCAACAATCTTTGTTTCGGTATTAAAGGCATAGATGCCGAAGCAGGTAATATCTGTACTTGATTTACCTACCAGCTCACCCAAATGGTGCTGCGTAATTAAATCAACAGCAAAATAATGCGTAAGTATCTCAATATTAGGGTTTTTATGAATTTCCTCCAAAAGCGAACGCTCTATCTCCCAGCCAGTTACATCTTTATAATGCAATACACGAAATTCAGAATGCCCACCCTCTTTAGCCAGGTCATAAACACCTTCATTGGTCTTGTCGAAATTGGTACCATAATCAATTATCTCATTGATCCGGGCTGGGCCCTCTTTAACAACTGCTTCAACAACTTCACGGTCGCAAAGGCCGTCACCACTAATTAAAGTATCCTGGATATGTTTTTCAAAAGAATCTTCTTTTTTATCCACAACCACCGCAACGCCTCCCTGGGCATATTTGGTGTTGGATTCGTCTTCGTTCGATTTGGTAACTATCAGAACCTTACCATGCTTCGCAGCTTTGAGCGCAAAACTTAATCCGGCTATCCCTGAACCCACTACAAGGAAATCAACATTTCGGGTCATATTTTAGATGAATGTGTGTAAAAGTAGTACTAATGTTAATAACAGCTGTATAACCTGTTAATTTTATGTAAACAAAAAGTGAAAAATAGTTTACAGTGTGTATAACTCCCTTTCTCAGGTCGAATATCAATATTTTTTGAGCGACTTTTACGACACTTCAGTCATAAAGCTAACATTTTGTCAACCCTGAAAATATTAACATAAAACTTTTTCAAATAAAAATTGATTGTCACAGATATCTAAAAATCAGCATACTTTTTGGTGGAAAAATGTTTATAAGTGTTAATAAATTGTGAAAACTAACTTTTAAAACAAAAATTACTCCGACTTTTGCACATTACCAACACCCTAACAAACAATAGTTCTTTTTTAATTAAAAATTAGTTGTTATTAATTGAATTGTGGAAATGAATACCTTCGAAGAAATAAATCTGAAAGGATACGTGGATGAAGAAATTGATCCGACTCTTGATCTTTTCGCGGAAATTGAAAAATTAAAAAAGCAAAAAAATGCGGTGATCCTGGCGCACTATTACCAGGACGGCGATATCCAGGATATTGCCGATTACATTGGCGATAGTTTGGGATTATCCCAACAAGCCGCCAAAACGGATGCCGACATCATTGTTTTTGCAGGCGTGCATTTCATGGCCGAAACGGCCAAGATCTTGTCGCCAACAAAGAAGGTTTTACTGCCGGACATGAAGGCAGGCTGTTCATTAGCAGATAGTTGTCCGCCTCACTTGTTTAAAAAGTTTAAGGAAAACTATCCAGATCACCTGGTGATCACTTATGTAAACTGTACGGCCGAACTGAAAGCTTTAACCGACATTGTTTGTACATCAAGCAATGCTGTGCAGATTGTGGAGAGTTTACCGAAAGATCAAAAGATCATTTTCGGACCTGATAAAAACCTTGGCGCGTACGTAGCCAAGAAAACCGGGCGCGACCTGGTATTGTGGAATGGTGCCTGTATGGTTCATGAGATATTTTCGAGAGAAAAGATCACTAAACTGAAAGAACGTCATCCGGGTGCAAAACTGCTGGCACACCCTGAATGCGAGGATGTTATATTGGAAATGGCCGATTATGTCGGTTCAACTACCGGCATTTTGAAGTACGCCGGCAGCCGCCAGGATAAGGAATTTATAGTAGCGACAGAATCGGGTATTTTACACCAGATGCAAAAGGAGAACCCGGATAAAATTTTTATTCCGGCGCCGCCAAATAACAACTGTGCATGTAACGATTGCCCGCACATGAAGCGTAACACACTGGAAAAGTTGTATCTGTGCCTTAAAAACGAAACGCCAGAGGTAACCGTATCTGAGCATATCATTGAAAAAGCGGTAAAACCGATTGAACGCATGCTTGAGATTTCGGCACAGCTGGGATTGTAGTTTTTGGGATTTCACCGATTAGGTTGATTTCACTGAATTTTTGTTGGTGAGATGGCCTTTGGGTAAAACTTATAAACCGGGTGATTGTGGAAAACCCGGAGGCATTAAACTGAAGGAATTTTTTATATAAAAGCGCCTTCTTGACAGTTTAAAGGCCAAAAATCGCAAAAAAATTTTCCGCTTTAAGCGGATATATTATATACAGATTGCGGCCCCTAAAATAGGGTTATCCACATTGTTGTTAAAAAGTAGAAGGTGCAGGCGAGCTGCAAAGAGGGATAGGCGTTGATATATTTGTGGCCCACTTTCGGGTAATCGAATGATTTTGGCTGATAGTAGGCTAAAAATCGCAAAAAAATTTTCCCGCCTTCGGCGGAATATGTAAAACCGGGTTCCGGCCCAGAATGTACGGAACTAAAAATTTAAAAGTTTTTCCGCCGGCAGGCGGAACGATTTATAGTGGCTTATTATGTTTGAAAATCAGGATAGAACCAATTTAGAGGAGCTTGGCGAATTTGGCCTTATCGGTCATCTTACGAAAAATATCAAGCTCACCAACGAAAGCTCAAACAAGGGTGTTGGCGATGATGCCGCCGTGCTTGATTTTGCGGGCAAAAAGGTACTGGTAAGTACCGATATGTTGTTGGAAGGAATCCATTTTGATTTGGCGTATACGCCACTTAAGCACTTGGGTTACAAAGCGATACAGGTAAACCTGAGTGATATTTATGCGATGAATGGCATAGCGTCGCAGGTTACTGTATCTATCGGCATGTCGAGCAAATTTCCGCTCGAAGCCATTGAGGAGCTTTACCAGGGGATTTATATCGCCTGTGAAAAATATAATGTGGATTTGATTGGGGGCGATACAACATCGTCAAAACAGGGTTTGGTTATCAGCGTAACTTCAATTGGCTACGCCGATGAAGCTGATATTGTGTACCGTAACGGTGCCGAAGAAGGTGATTTGATTTGTGTATCCGGCGATTTGGGCGGTGCTTACACTGGTTTGCAATTACTGGAGCGCGAGAAGCTGATCTACATGGAAAACCCCAACATTCAGCCAGATCTGGAAGGTAAAGATTACATTGTTGAGCGTCAGTTGAAACCGGAAGCTCGTCGTGATGTGGTTGAACTGCTGAAAAGTATCGAGGTAAAGCCAACCGCGATGATCGATGTATCAGATGGTTTGGCTTCAGAGCTTTTACACATCTGCAAGCAAAGCAACAAAGGTTGTAACCTGTACGAGGAAAAAATTCCGCTTGATCCGATGACTTTTGAAACGGCCCGCGAATTTAACCTCGACCCTACCATTTGCGCCTTAAGCGGCGGTGAAGATTACGAATTATTGTTCACTGTGAAACAGGCAGATTATGATAAGATCAAGTTTAAAATGGATATCAGTATCATCGGCTATATAACCGAACCATCGGCTGGTTGTAATCTGATCACCAAAAGCGGTACTGTACATGAATTGAAGGCCCAGGGCTGGAATGCATTTAAAAAAGCCGAATAATGTTGCAGGGGGCATTTGATAAATTTTACCTTAACAACCATCCCGATGGTAAACCACCTCGGGTTTTTGTAAAGGGAATTTTATTGCTTTACCTGGGCTTGTTGATTCAAACGCTTAATAATTACTTGGATGGGTTTAACTTTTCGGCCATCCTGTTCGTATTTTTCGCCGTTGGTTTCTTGATTTTTGTAACGGGCGAAGGAAAAAAATGGGCAAGGATCATCCTCTCGGTTCTGATATTGCTGAATATATTTTTCCTGGGATCATCACTCCTGTATAGTTTTGGTGTGTTGCACGATAGCAGCGTTCAAAAGAAAGCTGTCCAAATGCCGGTTTACCTCATCATTTTAACCCTCGCCGAGATCATTGTTGAGCTATGGGGATGGGCGCTGATGTTCACCAAACAGGCAGATTGGTGGTTTGCGCGGAAGAAGGATTGATTTGTGCTAAGCCATATGTCATTGCGAGCGATAGCGTGGCAATCTCGTCGTTATGCTATTCATAATGCAAATCCGCCCTCCCTGCATGGCGACGAGATTGCCGCGTCGCCCGATGACACTACCCCTACGGCTCCTCGCAATGACATGATTTTTTAACTACTTAATTCATCCCCAATATACTTCTGATCTATTTGCTTATCCGCCTTCGCACCTAATTTTTTGATCTTTTCGGCGGTAATAGTAAGATTGCCCCTACCCTCCGATAGTTTATTGATAGCGTTATTATAGGCCGATTGTGTTTGATTGATATTTTTGCCGATGCTATCCATGTCTCCCAAAAAGCCAACAAACTTATCATACATATCTCCGCTTAAACGGGCTATTTCCAATACGTTACGGTTTTGGCGTTCCTGTTTCCACATGCTGGCGATGGTACGCAGCGTAGCCAATAATGTCGACGGGCTAACAATCACCACTTTTCTGTCCCAGGCATAATTAAATAACTCATTATCAAGCTGTACTGCTATACTGAAAGAAGATTCTATCGGCACAAAAAGTAATACAAAATCGGGTGAATTGATCTTGTACAGATCATGATATTTTTTGGCTGACAAACCTGCAACATGCCCGCGGATGGATTCCACATGAGCTTTGGCAAATAGTTTTCGGTCGTCTTCTGTATCGGCATTAACCAGTTTTTCGTACGCTATCAGTGATACTTTGGAGTCGATGATCAGGTGCTTATCATCAGGCAGGTCGATGATTACATCGGGTTGATATCTTGTACCGTCTGTAGCCTGCATCGCGGCCTGGATGCGGTATTCCTGGTCTTTAACCAGACCTGAGCGCTCCAGTATCCGCTCCAAAATCATCTCGCCCCAGTTGCCTTGTTTTTTATTATCGCCTTTGAGCGCTTTGGTTAGATTTTGAGCCTCGTCACTGATCTGTTTATTGAGGTCCATCAGCTGGGTGATCACGCCTTTCAGGGTATTTCGCTCAGCCGCTTCCATGTTATAAACTTTCTCAACTTTATCTTCAAATGCCTTCAGGTTTTCCTTTAGCGGATTAAGGATAACATCCAAATTACTACGGTTGATATCGGTAAATTCCTTCGATTTTTCTTTAAGCAGTTTTTCGGCCACATTTTCAAATTCGCGCTGAAATTGCGTGCGGACATGTTCTATCTCTGCTTTTTGTTCCTGCAGTTTTTCCTGTTGCGATTTATAGTAAGCGCGGGCACTTTCTAAGGATTGATTAGCTTGCGCCAGCTGGGTACGCTCGTATAAAAGTTCGTCAATAAGACGGTTCTTTTCCTCTTTTAAAAAGTTGGTAATGCTTTCTTTTTCAGCTATTAAGCCGTTTGCTTTTTCTTCGGCTTTGGCCAATGAAATTTTAAGCTGATCGTGCTCATACCGGAGTTTGCTCAATTCTTCGGCCGAGATTAACTCAACCGCTTTTGGTTTTTTCAGGAATAAAAAAACAGCGATCAGCAGGATGATGAGGGATACAATTACTAATATAATACCAGTCATTTATTGATAATAATATTAGCAAATTAAAGTATTAAAAATAACAAATGCTAATAAAATTAATGAACCGGGTGCACAGCCGAATCTGTATCGGCACCAAGCGAAGTAGTATCCGATGAATTAGGGGTTGATGCGCTGTTTCCGGGTGTTGCAGTTTTAGTTGAATCGGCAGGGCCACCGCTGCCTTTGGCGGCGCTGGTATCGTTTTGGCGGGTGGTTTTTTTATCAGAGCCGTGACAGGAAGTAAGCGCTATTCCGGTAGTAATTAAAAGCAGAAAAATCAATTTTTTCATGGGTGGTATCTTTTAAGTCAATTAAAGGCTATTTGCAATACTTTTTTATATTATCAGGTGCAAGTTTGCTGCCAAGTGAGGCCGCCTTATTAAAATCGGCGCAGGCTCCATTGTTATCGTTCAGCAAATGTTTGGCAAACCCGCGGTTGTTATAGGCATCCTCATTTTTGGGATCCAGTAATATAACCTGGTTATAGTCAGCAACAGCTCCGCTATAATCATCAAGATTTCTTTTGCATAGCGCACGGTTATAAAACGCGTTTGAATATTGAGGGTCGAGCTTTATCGTTATATTATAATCTATTATTGCGCTTTTATAATCTTTGAGATCAAATTTGGCGTTCCCTCGTTTTAAATAACCATCGGTATCTTTAGGTTCTAAAGCAACGTATTTTGTATAGTCATCGATTGAAGAGTTAAGATCGTTTAATCCGTCTTCAGCTAATCCTCGGTTATAATATGGAGCAGAGAATGTGCTATCAATAGAGATTGCTTTGGTAGCATCTTCTTTGGCTCCATAATAGTCTTCAATATTTAGTTTGGATAAACTCCGGTTGTTATAACCATCAACATCATTAGGCTCGAGATTAATATAAACAGAATAATCAGCGATAGCATCTTTATCTAAACCAAGTTTCCGCCTTGCATTCCCTCTTGTGAAGTAAGCGTCTGAACGGTCTGGCTCTTTTGATATCACAAAGTCAAGATCAGTAATTGCGCTTTTATAATCCTTTAAGGCACTTTTAGCCAATGCTCTGTTGTAGTAAGGGTCGGTTAATTTTGGATCAAGCACTATAGCCCTGGTGTAATCGGCTATTGCGCCTTTGTAATCTTCAAGATGTTTTTTGCAAATCCCTCGCTCAATAAATGCGTCAGGGTCTTTGGGGCTCAACAGTATTGCTTGATTGTAATCGAGCAGCGCACCTTTATAATCTTCCTTTTGCCGTTTAGCCAATCCTCTATTATAAAATGCGTCTGTATTTCCTTTCTTTAAAGCTATGGCTTTAGTATAATCAATAATGGCTTTGTCATAGTTTTTAAGGGCATAATAAGTACGGCCACGATCAAAAAAAGTTTCTTCGGTTTTTACATCCATAGAAATGCTTTTGTTCAGATCGTCAAGTGCATCTTTAAAATTATCAAGGTTTAAGTAGGCAGCCCCACGTTTATGATAGTAGTCGGCATTATTTGGCTCCTGAGCAAGGGCTTTTGTATAATATTTAATGCTGCTGATGTATTTTAAACTATCAGTGTTTGTTTGAGCTCCTGCAAATAATGGTGCAAAAAGCATAACGAAAAGCAGTTTTTTCATTTGTGATAAGGAAATAAACATCCTAAAATAATATTTTATTTTGGGATGTGGTTATCGATATGCTAAAAGTGAAATTGTGCGCTAAGTAGATTTGCAAATAAAACAGATTATAAAGTCGCTGATTACGGAATATCGATAAGCGTGCTGCTTGCTTCGTGCTCAAAAATGAGAAACGATAGGTGCCTTATAGTGATAAAATGGTTGCGCAGAATATTGGCAGGGAAATTATTAGGCCTGGCTCATTACTCCAAGTTGCCTAAATTATTGCGCTTTCTCCACCCTTAACCCCACATCGCTGATTTCATGCAGCGGATTATCGCGCATGTTTTGTTCTATCTGAAAACGGTAAACACCTTTTGCCGGGAAATGGTAATCTTTACGCAAAAGCACCTGGTAGCTATACAGGTTACCTGATCCTTTGCCCAGCCACTCGCCATCGGGGTTGGCCAGTTTTACTTCAAAACGTGTAGTATGTGCTTTTTTATCGGGTGAGATCTGGTTAACCAGTACAAAAATGTTGGAGTATTTATAATTGCCGGTAACCCGTAAATTGAGATATTGGTTATAGGCAACTTTTTCATCATTAATTTTAACATCAAAATTGGCACGGTTAACGTACGACCAGTTATGATCGGCAATTTCGGTATTGGTATCGATGATGCTGTTAGGATCGGTACATGAACCGGCAAGCATCGTTATTAGTAACAATGCTGCCGGGTAAATGATATTTAAAGCCCGTTTCATTCAGGTTTTGCCTGTTGATTGTTGTTATTATTATTGCGGTTTGGGCGGTTTGGCCTGCGGCGCCTGTTATTATTACCGCTGCCTTCTCCCTGCGGTTTTCCTTCGCCTTGCTGTTGTTTTGGCTCTCCCTGTGGCCTTGGTTCCCTTGGTGGTTTAGCTTCGCCTTGTGGCTTCGCCTCTCCCTGTGGTTTGTTTTGTTGAGGAGGCTTGTTTCCCTGCGGCTTGTTATGTTGTTGCGGGCGGTTTCCTTCAGTACGTTGTTGCTGAGCCGGTTTTTCCTGCGTATTACCTGATCCCTGCTGAGGCTGCTGCGGACGCGGCTGCTGCTGATTAGCAGGTTTGCCATCGGCTTGTGCCTGGCCTCCGGGTTTCTGGTTTTTATTGCGGTTTTTGTTTTTCTTTTTATTGTTGTTGCGGCGCTCGTCAAGGCGGGTAAGGCTATCCTGGCCTACTACGTTTTCGTAATCAAGCACTTTTGCCGGTGCTGTTTCAATCTCAACAATTTCGCCCAGGTCTTCAGGAATTACACCATCTTTATTTTGCTGCTGGATCTCTTTAACCTTTTTTATGGGCAGCGGAACCCATGATTCTTCGCCGGGATAACTAAACCACATCATCTTTTTAAAGATGTCGGTTTTTTGCAGGCGGGCATCACCTTTTTGGGTTTTAAGTATGTTTACATTATCAGGGATGTATTTCAATGCATCCATGTAAGTATCCAGCTCATAGTTAAGGCAGCATTTTAGCTTACCGCACTGGCCTGCCAGTTTCAAGGTATTTAACGATAGGTTTTGATAACGTGCAGCGGAAGTAGATACAGTTTTAAAATCAGTAAGCCAGGTTGAGCAGCACAGCTCCCTGCCGCATGAACCTATGCCGCCTAAACGGCTTGCTTCCTGCCTCATACCTATCTGCCTCATCTCGATACGGATGCGGAAGGTTTCGGCCATTTTCTTGATCAGTTCCCTGAAATCAACGCGGCCTTCGGCTGTGTAATAAAAGGTTGCCTTGGTTTTATCGCCCTGGTAATCTACGTCGCTCAGCTTCATGCTCAGGTTAAGATCAAGGGCTAACTTGCGCGATTTGTGCATGGTTTCCCATTCCATATCTTTGGCAGCTTTCCATTTATCAACATCGGCAACGGTAGCTTTGCGGTAGATCTTTTTTACTACGTCGGCTTCCTTTACGTGGCGTTTAACCATTTGCATACGCACCAGTTCGCCGGTAAGCGAAACATGGCCTATATCATACCCTCCGGTAGTAGCCTCAACAGCCACCAGCTCGCCGGCTTCGAGGTAAATATTATCGTTGTTTAAATAAAACTCCTTGCGCGAGCCTTTAAACTTAACTTCAATAACCTGGAAAGGCTTATAGTTAGTCGGCATGTCCATGTGGGCAAGCCAATCGTAAACATCTAATTTGCTGCAACCATTAGTAAGGCAACTGCCGTTACTTTTGCAGCCCGCAGGCGAACATCCGCCACCTGTTGAGCAACTTCCACATCCCATAATTAACTTGGCATATATTGATTCCCCGCAGGGACATTTTTATTAATTAGTATTTTAATAATTTGTAAAGATACATCTAAAAATAAGATTTTGGGATTAGCATTGCGCTCCACATGATAATGCGCCTTTTCCAGCTCATCAATAATCATTTGCGATTTGCCTATACTCAGCACATTGCTCATTTTTTGAGCTGTATCCAGTTCTTTTGCCGGCAAATGTACCAGGCTACCGGCCCCGGCAAGCAGTAAACAGCATTCGCGGATAAAGCTGGTGCCGTAACGCAAAAAGTTTTTCTGGTTTTCGCGGCCCATTTTAGCAAACTGCTCCACAAAAGCCATAACCTCAATGCCTTTATTGCCAAAGCAATAGCGCAGCCATTGTACAAACAGCTCGTGATAGCTTTTGTTATCCTGCTGTAGCATGGCCAGCGCTTCGGTCATGTTGCCGTTGCTGAGATAGGCCATTTCGGCAGCCGCTTCTTCGGTTTGATGGTGGTTACTTATTAAATGTTCTTTAATTTCATCGTATTCCAATGCAGGTATTTTAACCAGTTGGGTACGCGATAATATGGTGTTCAGGATCTGATCCTGGTTTTGGGCTACTAATAAAAATAATGTATTGGGCTGCGGCTCTTCAATAATTTTAAGGAGTGCGTTCCCTTCCTTATCCAGGTATTCGGGTAACCATAAGATCAGGATCTTGTATTCCGATTCAAAAGGTTTAAAGCTTAATTTTTTGATGATCTGGTGGCATTCGGCAATGTTGATGTTGGCCTGCTTGTTTTCGGCATCCAGGTATCCGCGCCAAATATCAAGGCTTAAATATGGATTGATAGTTAAAGCCCCGCGCCATTGCTCAATAAAAGTAAGCGCAGTATCATCTTTATGTTTTGCGAAGAACGGATATGAAAAATGCAGATCGGGGTGCATCAATTTCTGGTATTTGCGGCATGATGCACATACCCCGCATGAGTCGCCAGGCTGCCTGTCTTCGCAGGAAAGGTATTGCGCATAAGCAACAGCAAGCGCCAGGCTGCCCGAACCTTCGGGGCCTAAAAATAATTGCGCATGACTTACCCGGTTCTCGCTCACCGTGTTAAGTAATCGTTGTTTAGTTGCTTCCTGTCCTACTATTTCTTTAAACTGCATTTGGTGCAAAATAGTAATTAGATTTTAGATGTGAGATATGAGATGTAAGATTTGAGACTGGAATGGCATGGCGGAGCAGATTTATTTGATGGAGACAGCCATCATCTTCAAAAAATCTCACATCTCATATCTCACATCTCATATCTTTACCAAATGAGAATAATGGCATTCGACTACGGTACTAAACGCATAGGCATAGCAGTTACCGACCCCCTGCAGATCATCGCGACCGGGCTTGACAACATCCACCCCAATAATATCATTGAGTTTCTAAAAAAATACCTCCAAACAGAACAGGTGGAGCGCTTTATTGTAGGAGAACCAAAGCAGATGGACAATACACCCTCTCAATCGGCTATTCATGTAAAAGGCTTTGTGAACCTGTTAAAGAAAACTTTCCCGGAAATGCCCATCGAAATGATTGATGAACGGTTTACCTCCAAAATGGCGTCGGCAACCATTGCTCAAAGCGGCATGAACAAAAAGAACCGGCAAAATAAAGAGCTGGTGGATACGATATCGGCAGTGATATTATTGCAGAGTTGGATGGAAAGGAATATCTGAATAAATTGCTATTTTTTTTAGTATTTTTAAAATAAAGTGTATTTTTAATTTATGGAAAATAAAAGCGTTTTTGAAGAAATTAAACACTTAAATAGTATTGGGCAGGAATATTGGAGTGGAAGGGAGCTTTTTAAAATACTGGATTATATTAAGTGGGATAAATTTTTAAACGTAATTGCTAAGGCAAAGGAAGCGTGTAAAAATGCCGGACAGGAGCCAGATGATCATTTTCCCCGAGTGGAGAAAACGATAGATTTGCCTAAAGGTGCTAAACGGGATATAGGCGATTTACATCTTTCGAGGTACGCATGCTATTTGATCATTCAAAATGCTGATCCTGCCAAAGAAGTTGTCGCTCAAGGTCAAACCTATTTTGCTGTTCAAACAAGGAAACAGGAAATCCTTGAACAAAGGTTTGAACAATTAAAAAGTGAAGAAGAAAAGCGATTGTATTTAAGAAGAGAGATGGCAGAGCATAACAAGCATCTTGCGGATGCAGCGCGAGATGCCGGTGTGATACAGCCGCGGGAATATGCTGTTTTTCAGAATCACGGATATATGGGGTTATATGATGGATTAGGCGCTAAAGAGATTCATGCTAAGAAGAATTTAAAAAAGAGTCAAAACATATTAGATCACATGGGAAGTACAGAATTGGCAGCAAACCTTTTTCGTGCCACTCAAACAGAAGAAAAGTTAAAAAGAGAGCAGATAAAAGGAAAAGATAAAGCAAATAAAACTCATTATGAGGTTGGCAAGAAGGTAAGACAAACCATAAAAGAATTGGGTGGAACAATGCCTGAGGATTTACCCGCCGAGAATAGTATAAAAGGTTTGAGTAAAGGGAAGAAGCTGGAGTAATGGCACCTTCAAAAGAGCTCTGAATTTCCATTAAAAATAAAATTCGTAGTTTTGTAGGATGGATATTCTCCCTAATGCCTTATTGGCTTACTTAGATGACCATTGCGACCCGGAGCCGGAAGTGCTTAAAAAGCTCAACCGCGAAACGCATATCAAGGTGTTAAAACCTAACATGTTATCGGGGCATTACCAGGGTAGGTTGCTTAGTTTTTTAAGTAAAATGGTGCAGCCTAAGCGCATCCTGGAGATAGGTACCTACACAGGCTACTCGGCTATTTGCCTGGCCGAAGGTTTGGCCGAAGACGGCATCCTCCATACCATTGAAGTTAACCGCGAAATGGAGGAGATCATCAATTCACACCTTAAACTAACAGATGTTGAAAACAAAATAAAGCTGCATTTTGGGCCGGCAGAGGCTATTATTGCTGATTTACAGGAAGATGTTTTCGATTTGGTGTTTATAGATGCGGATAAAAAGAATAATTATACTTACTTTGAATTAGTTTTTGACAAAGTCAGATCCGGAGGATTAATAATAATTGACAATGTTTTGTGGAAAGGAAAGGTGTATGGCCCCGAAAAAGATGCCGATACACAAGGAATTCGCAAACTAAATGACCAGATAGCTGTTGATAGCAGGATAGAAAAATTGATCCTGCCAGTACGCGACGGGCTGCTGGTTATCAGAAAAAAATAAATTATGAAGAAAATCTTACTGATTACAACACTGTTGATCTCAACATTAGCTGCTTCAGCACAGAAAAATACCTCACTATCTTACATTGATAAATTTAAAGATGATGCCATTCGCATCATGCACGAAACCGGCATCCCGGCAAGCATCGTTTTAGGCGTGGCCATGCACGAGTCGGGCTGCGGCAACAGTACAATAGCACAAAACCTTAATAATCAGTTTGGGGTAAAAGGGTATAACACTGTAGTTTATACCAAACACAACAAAAAGGTTCGTACTTCATACAAACGTTACGATTCGGTTTTTGATTCGTTCCAGGATTTTGCCCGCATCATGACCGAGCGTAAACAGTTCAGTCACCTGGCCGACGCACTTACCCATTATGATTACAAAGGCTGGGCAAAAGGCATTCAGCGTGCCGGTTATGCCGGTAGCCGCAAATGGGCATCACAGGTTTTGGGAATCATCAATAGGTATAATCTGAACGATCTGGATGAAAACCCGGCAACCCAAACACAACTGGCCGACGCGACAACTAAACAACAATAATTACGTTTATAAATCTTAATTTGGCCGCTATTTATACGCCACTCCATAAGATTTAAGCATAATGCGAAAAATTATATACTTGTTTATTGCCGTAGCCTGCTTTAGCTCATGCTCTGCCCGTAAAAAAACTTCGACGGTATCCAATCGTGATGCAAGGCGAAATAACAATAGCATCCAAAAAGCGAATAAAGATGCTGTTGCCAATTACAAATCATACACTTCTTTAGAATATATTGAACGCTTTAAGGCAATAGCCATTCAGGAAATGAACCAGTATGGTATTCCGGCCAGTATTACCCTTGGTCAGGGCCTGTTTGAATCCGGTGCAGGCAGCAGCGATCTGGCTAAATACGCCAATAACCACTTCGGCATAAAATGTACCAGTGATTGGACCGGTAAGAGCTATTATAAGGACGATGACAACGTGAATGATTGCTTTCGCGTTTATGACAACCCTGAGGACTCTTTCCGCGATCACTCCAATTTTTTAAAACGTAAAAACTACGCCAAACTTTTCGAGCTGGATAAAGATGATTATAAAGGCTGGGCTTATGGCTTAAAGAAGGCCGGTTATGCCACCAACCCCAATTACCCGCAATTGCTGATCAATATCATCGAAAAATACAACCTCGCCCAATATGACCGTCCTGAAGGCGAAATAGCTAAAATTAAACGGGAAGACCGCGTATTGGCCCAGATCAATAACAACATCAATAAACCCGCACAAGATACCCTTTCCAAAACCCCGCCCGACGATAAGATCTACACCGTAAAACAGGGAGATACACTATACAACATATCTAAACGTTTTGGAATAACTGTCGACGACCTGAAAGCGTTAAATAGTATGAGTGATAATGGCATTAAAATTGGCCAGAAGCTTGTTGTTGTAAAGTGAGGGATAGAATCAGGACGGCAAGAATTAAGAACCAAGACGTAAGGAGATCCACTATCTTCGAATTTGTCTTGTATCTTGATTCCTGACATCTTGACTCTACATTCAAAAAGTTAATTGTTGTTAAATTGTATGATCTCCCGTTGCGCAGTACGTATTTTTGCATCCTCAATGAAATTTTGGACGCTTTTAATATGTACTGCCCTGCCTGCAATTAAAGTTTTTGCCCAGCAAAAAACGGTTGACGGCGTTGTGTTTGATAAAGACAGCAAGGACCGCATTGCCAAAGTGAACGTACAAAATATTACCACCGGCAAATCCATTTACAACACCTTTAAGGGCGAATTTAAAATTGAAGCCCAACCCGGCGATGTGCTTGTTTTTACAAAATCCGATCATCACCCTGATACATTGAAAATACAAGGCGGTGAATCGTTGGCTGTTTATATGAAACGCACAGCCATACAGCTTAAAGAAGTTATTGTGCGTGATACCCTGCTTAACCCGCAAAAGCGGCTTGCTGCAACCAAAAACGATTATACCAAAATCTTTGGCCCGCTTAATAGCAAAGATCTGCTCAGCTTTGGGCCGGGAGGTGCGGGTTTAAGTATTGATGCTATTTACAATGCGTTAAGCCGAAGCGGAAGAAATGCCGCTCACCTGCGCGAAACTATCGAGAAAGACTATCAGCAAAGTGTTATTGACTATCGTTTTAACCGAACTTATGTGGGCGCCATAACCAATTTAAAAGATCAGCAGCTTACCGATTTCATGCTGCGGTACCGCCCGGGCTATTACCTGGTAAAAACCGCCAGCGACTATGAGTTTATAGCCTCCATTAAAACCAACCTCAACCGTTTTTTAAAGTATAAGAAACGCCCTTATTCCCTTACCCCGCTTGTTACGCCCGAAGACAGCAAGAAGGACCTTGGCCGCGAATAAGGTTCACAAACCTTAATGTAAGCTTCATTTTAATATCCTGAAATTCCAATATTTTTGCGCAAAACTTGTTAGCCTGATTAAACCCTGGGGCAACATTTTTGTTTATTGTAGGTGAAAAAGGAGATTTTTGCTTTAATTTGTTTACTATGTTAAAAACAAAACCGGGATTACTAATACTCGCATTATCAGTCACGTGTGTTTTATCAGTAAAAGCACAAACCGATACCCTGAAAAAAGATACTGTTAAAATAGATACTGCAGTACTCAATAAATACCGGATCAATTCCCGCAAAAACGCCATCCCCACCCGGGTTCGCCCCATACAGATCCAGCGCGAAATGGTG
This sequence comes from Mucilaginibacter sp. A5337, assembly GCF_059690695.1. Lineage (NCBI taxonomy): Bacteria > Pseudomonadati > Bacteroidota > Sphingobacteriia > Sphingobacteriales > Sphingobacteriaceae > Mucilaginibacter > Mucilaginibacter sp. A5337. The sequence goes on from NZ_JCAWEC010000006.1 coordinate 458,459, forward strand.
CCGGTTACCATGCTCGATTACAAAGTAAATTACTGGAAAAAAGTAATCACATTTGGCTTAAACTTTAGCCAGTCGGCGTTTAGCAACAATTATGCGGCCGGTGGTGTAAGTGCAGTGGCATTAGGCTCAAACTTTATATATCATACCGAATATAACAAAGCTCCGTTCAGCTATGTATCCGAGCTTAACCTTACTTATGGGGTATCAAAAAATAAAGGCCAGGGCAAGCGTAAAACGCAAGACCGTATCTATTTTGATAACAAAGTAGCTTCTCAATTATCAAAAAGCTGGTACTTTTTCGGTGCGTTAACCTTTGAGTCGCAATTTGATAAAGGCTTTAATTATGTTGATCTGGGCAATGGAAAGTTCGATCAGCAATATATTTCAAACTTTATGTCGCCGGGTTATCTCACTGAATCGGTCGGTTTTGAGTATAAGCCAAAACCCTGGTTCGATTTGCGTTTGGGTACCGGTACTGCAAGGCAAACTTTTGTGCTTGATCATGACATTCATAAAAAACAACCGGATAATTATGGTGTAGATACCTTAAAGACGGTAAAAAATGACCTTGCGTTCCAGGTGGTCGCCTTGTTTGATAAGGATATTGCAAAAAACGTTCATTTAAATACCCGCTATGCGTTGTTTATCCCCTATGCTCAATCACCAAAATTTATTACCCACCGTGTTGACTTAACGCTTACAGCTAAAGTAAACAGGTTAATTAGCGCAACGGTAAACGGAACGTTGTTATATGATAAACATACATCCGATAGCGCGCAGGGTTATGAGGGGATTGGGTTGGGCATGCTGTACCGGTTCCCGTAACGGATTTAAAAATATTTTATAATATCGGCAGGCTTCATAAATATGAGGCCTGTTTTGTTTATATAACTCAGAATGAGTAGAAGTTAATCTACTAAGTAATTGAGTTAATATAGTTCAAAATCATACCTTTGTATCCTCATAAAAAAGATTAAAGTTTTTTATAATGTTTGAAAATCTTTCGGATAAACTCGACAGGGCGTTCAAGGTCCTGAAGGGTCAGGGAACAATTACTGAAATAAACGTGGCCGAAACCATGAAGGAGATCCGCAAGGCCCTTCTTGACGCCGACGTTAACTATAAAACCGCCAAAGCATTTACCGATGATGTAAGGCAAAAAGCACTTGGTAATAATGTATTAACATCTATTTCGCCAGGCCAGCTGCTTACCAAGCTCATGAATGATGAGCTTACCACGTTGATGGGTGGTACTACTGCCGATTTGAATTTTCCGGCTACCCCTACCATTATATTAATTGCAGGTTTGAACGGTGCGGGTAAAACAACCTTTACCGGTAAGCTGGCCAATTACTTAAAAACACAACGTAACAAAAAGCCTTTACTGGTTGCTGACGATATTTACCGCCCTGCGGCTATTGATCAGCTGGAGGTATTAGGCCAGCAGATAGGCATCCCTGTTTATGCCAACCGCGACTCGAAAGACCCGGTAGCTATCGCCCGTGAAGGTATAGCCCAGGCCAAGCAAAACGGAAATAATGTGGTGATTATCGATACTGCCGGCCGTTTAGCTATTGACGAAGCTATGATGGTGGAAATTGAGCAGGTAAAAGACGCCGTAAAACCGCATGAGATTCTGTTTGTGGTCGACTCCATGACCGGTCAGGATGCTGTGAATACCGCTAAAGTGTTCAATGACCGTTTGGACTTTACCGGCGTGGTATTAACCAAGCTGGATGGTGATACCCGCGGTGGTGCAGCGTTATCAATTAAATCGGTTGTTAACAAGCCTATCAAATTTATTGGTACCGGCGAAAAGATGGAAGCACTTGACGTTTTCCACCCCGATCGTATGGCATCAAGGATCCTGGGCATGGGCGACGTGGTATCGTTGGTTGAACGTGCACAACAGCAGTTTGACGAGAAAGAAGCTGCCGAGCTACAGAAGAAGATCCGCAAAAATAAGTTTGACTTTAACGATTTTTACAGCCAGATTCAGCAGATCAAGAAAATGGGTAACATGAAAGATCTGATGGGTATGATACCGGGTGTAGGCAAAATGATGAAGGATGTTGAGGTTGATGATAATGCTTTCAAAGCTATTGAAGCTATTATCCAGTCCATGACCCCGTTTGAGAAAGCTAACCCTGAAACCATCAACCAAAGCCGCCGTAACCGTATCGCCAAAGGATCGGGTACCGATTTGCAGGAAGTTAACCGCCTCATGAAACAGTTCGACGATATGAAAAAGGTAATGAAGCAAATGAGCAATCCGGCAGCGATGGCAAACATGATGCGCAGGATGCCGAAGATGTAAAAAACTATTAGATAAGTGTTTTGAAACGCTCCTTGTAAAAAATACAAGGGGCGTTTTTGTTTAAAAGGGCGATGAACAAAATGAACAGTTGTATAAATTATTATACACATTTACGCATATTTTCACACCCCGAAGCTCTATTGGTCATCAAAATGTCATTTGCAGGGCAATGGCATTTCCTTTGATTTAGTGTATACGACAGTTTGGCTATTGCATAAAAGCAACTCCAAACACAATGAGTAACTAAATATTTGACCATGAAAAATTTAATTAAGCCAGTTTTATTTACCGCAGCATTGTTTGCATTTAAAGTTAGTTCGGCACAGGTTAATATCGGTGCAACTACCGCTACCAAAATAGCTACCCGGGTAGCTACACCTACCGTAAATGCTGCATCTATAGCGCAAAAGGCAGTGAACACAACATCTGCCGTAACCAATCAGGCTGCTGCCCAGGCCCAGAATGTTGCAGCACGTACCGCTGCCCAGGGACAAGCAACTACCAACCAGGCTGTAACAGGTGTAGCTGCAAGCCAGGCCGCCAACGTTAGCGGTAGTACAGCTTCAACCGTAAATGCTGCAGCAGGTACAACAGCGGCACAGGCGGGTGTTACCAGCAATACCTCTGCTGCTGCAGGTAGCCTAAATACCGCCGGAGCTGCAGCAGCAGGTGAAAAGGCATTAACCACAACCGAAGGTATTGTCGCCAATACCTCCGAAAAAGTAAGTAGCAATGCAGCCGCATTAAGAGCGGGTGCTACAACAACTGCGAATAAAACAGCGGTTGCCGCCGGTAATGGCGTAAATGCTATGAGCAAAAAGGTAAGTGTAACCTCTTCCGGCAACCTAAACAGCACCGGTAATGCTGCGGTTAGCGCTAAAAAGATAAACGCTTCTACAGCGGGTAGCAGTACTTCAGGCACAACTGTAAAAGCAGGCAAAAAAAGGGTCTCTGTAAAAACCTCGGGCCGTAGCACATCAAAATTGAGCATAGCTAAGCAATAACAGCATTTAACATATATCAAATCAAAAAGGCCGGTACCGGCCTTTTTGATTATCCGCACTATTTTAATTAGCATTAATCATGAAAAAGCTTAAACTTATCCTGCTGCTGGTTTTGGCCGGCCCGACAGTTTATGCCCAGCAAAAAGCAGATACTTCAGCTAAAAACAAGGAGTTGTTTGTAAACGCAGGGCTGCAGTACCTGTCAAACCTTACTTATGCAGGCCGGCGCGATGAGAGCAGTGTTCCTGTCCTCCTTCCTTCGGTTACATTAGTAGGTAAACAGGGGCTTTTTGTAAGCGCTATCGGTTATTTTGATCTTAATGGTTCAAAATCGGGCACCGAGGGGCTTAGTGTTACTCCCGGCTATGTTTTTACCTTTGATGCAAAACGCTATTATGGCGGCAATGTATCGGCTACTAAATATTTTATAACTAAAAGCAGCCCTATAATACTTTCCTCTTTCAACGCCACGCTCGACGCGCAGTTGTATGCCAATCCCGATGATATTGTAAAATTTACAGGAGGGGTTAGCTATAGATTTAATAAAAACAACAGCAATGACATTGTTAATACGGCCGAATTATCAAAGGATATTTTTGCCCTGAAAACAGGTGTGGATAAAAAAGGCGGCCTAAAAATTACACCTACTGCCACGCTGTATGCCGGTACCCAATCATTTTACCAAACATATTATACCGAATCGCAGGTAACCCGCTCGGTAGAAGTTCCGGAGAAACAAACGCCTATCAATATATTGTTTCCTAATCAGCCAAAACAAACTATTATTACCCAAACCGTAACACAGCAAAACCAGCGCGAAGTACGGCAATATAAGCTGCTTGCCTTTAGCGGATCGCTGCCTTTAACTTACGCTATCAACAAGTGGCAGATCCTGTTTACTCCCTACCTGATCAAGCCGTTTAACCAGGTTGATTATGTATCCGGAACTAAAATGAACGGCCTTTACTTTTTATTTACAACAGGCGCTAATGTAACGTTTTAGCAATGTTAAAAAATGTGATAAGCTATATGCTCCTGCGATAGATATAAAAGCCTGTTTTTGTTAGCTTTGTTGTGTTCATTACAAATTGAAGGAAGCATATGCGCAGGATATTTTTAGTTCTTTTATCGATACCAACCCTATTTGTCACACCAATATTTGCCCAGGCCCCCGGAGCGCCGATTGATGTTAAACATTATACGTTTGATATTAAACTGAATGATACTGATAATAATATAGAAGGAAAAGCCACGGTTTCGGTAAAGTTTTTGAATGGTACAGAAGGTTTTAACCTCGACCTGGTAAAAAAGAATGCACATGGCAAGGGTATGCTGGTATCTGCAGTAACTGAAAATGGAAAGCCGGTAAAGTTTACACAAGATGATGAACAATTAAAGATCAATACCCGCGCGTACAAAGGAAATACCCGCGATTACACCATAAGCTACAGCGGCATACCGGCCGATGGCTTGATCATATCCACCAATGCGTTTGGTCACCGGACTTTTTTTGGAGATAACTGGCCTAACCGGGCTCACAACTGGCTACCCTGCGTTGACAATATAGCCGATAAAGCCCCGGTTGATTTTATTGTAACCGCGCCCGATCATTACCAGGTGGTATCGAACGGTCTGCAAACGGAAGAAAAGCAACTCGACGGAAAAATGAAGCTAACCCATTGGGTTGAAACAGTTGCCCTCCCGACAAAAGTGATGGTTATTGGCGTTGCCGAGTTTGCTGTTGATCGCCCTGGCGATGTTAACGGCATCCCGCTTTTCACCTATGTTTTTCCGGAAAGTAAGGAAGCCGGGTTTAAAAGCTATGCAGTGGCAAAAGAGATCCTCCCCTACTTTATAAAAAATGTTGGCCCTTACAGCTATGAAAAGCTGGCAAACGTGCAATCCAAAACCATTTTTGGTGGTATGGAAAATGCCAGTGCCATATTTTACTTTGAAGAATCGGTTAAAAGCCCGGATATAGAAGAGTTGATGGCCCATGAAATTGCCCACCAATGGTTTGGCGACGGCGCCAGTGAAAAGAGTTTCGGTCACCTTTGGTTAAGTGAAGGATTTGCTACCTATATGACCAACCTTTACCTCGAAAATAAATATGGTGCCGATACATTAAAAATCCGTTTGAAGGACGATAGAAATAAAGTGCTGGAATTCGAAAAAAAGCGATTAACCCCCGTTGTTGATACTGCTGTTAAAACCCAGTATATGCAATTGCTCAACGCCAATAGCTACCAAAAAGGCGGCTGGGTACTGCACATGCTAAGGCGTAAGCTTGGTGAAGATGTTTTTTGGAAAGGTATAAGAAACTATTATTCCAAATATCAGGGAGGTAACGCCAATACCGATGATTTAAGGAAAGTTATGGAACAAGCCAGCGGCAAGGACCTGAAGCAATTTTTTACCCAATGGCTGCGCACAGCCGGGCACCCCAACCTGGCTGTTAGCTGGAAATATGACGAAAAAGACAGCACCATCGCTATAAATGTGACTCAGAGCCAAGAATATGTTTATAACCTCTCGTTAGAGGTTTCTGTTGACGGGCAATTGCTGACAGTGCCGGTGAAAGAAAAATCGACGACAGCAAAGTTTAAAGTAAAAGCCAAGCCGGCCGATGTTAAGATAGACCCGAATGTGAACCTGCTGGCATCGTTTGAGAAGAAATAATAGGAGCTCCATTCCGAAAACAACTGTCATTTCGAACGAACCAGCGGAGGTTGCGCGGCTGGGTGAGGAGAAATCTTATACATCATACTCTAAACCATCCATCCGGCTCTACAAGGCGTATAAGATTTCTCTTTCGCTCCACCCACTCAGCCAATCCCTGCTCAATCGAAATGACATTTTCTTTTAGTTAAAAGATGTGTAAACAGAAGCCTCTCGAGAGGGGAATCGCACAGCCCCACGCTTTTTTCTTTCGAATTAAGGCTCTCTCCAACCTACGCCGCAATCACCCGATTGATCACTTTTTCCAGGTCTTCGAGATCAAAAGGTTTGGCTAAATATGTTTGGGCGCCGGCATGGCTGGCCAGGATCTGAATGTCGCTATTAGCCGAAAAATAGATAACCGGGATTTCTTTGAGGAGATCTGTTTTTTTGAGTGTTTGTGTGGCTATTATCCCGCCCGAATCCGGGATCCAGTTATCCATCATAATAACATCGGGCAAAATGCCCGACACCTTTTCAACAATGTTATTGCAATCGCTGAAAGTATGTACTTCCCATCCCTGTTCTTCCAAAATATAACTGCAAATAGACAGGATGTCCTCGTCGTCATCAAATATGACAATCTTTTTATGTGAAGTACTCATGAGATAGTTGTACGTGAATTTATAAACATCTTTTCATAAAACCAAATGTTTTAAATTGCTAATTAAATTTAGCGTGTTTAAACAGGTTTCAAACCATCATCTTACAACAAATTTGCATAAAAAGCCACTTCTTAACTACTACAAAACCTGATTATCGAATTTGTAACCGATTAATTACGACGTTTTAATAAAAACAGTAATATTTTTACCCATCCAATTTCAAACAGCCTTATTAATTCCTGTTACACCAACACTATACCTGTAATCTCTGTTTCATGAACACGCAAATTAAATCTATTTTATTAGGTGCCTTGTTGCTTGGTTCGGCGGCAACAATAAACGCCCAAACAACAAAGGCAAGCTTATGGCTTACAAAGGCCGATAGGTCGGTACTTTTTGAACAGCAAAAGGAGTCGCTTACATTTAAAACCGGAGAAGCCGGCGGCACTACCATTACTGTTGATGATAAGCAGCATTACCAGCCGATAGATGGATTTGGATTTGCACTAACCGGAGGAAGTGCTATGCATATCATCCGCATGAGTGCCGGTAGCCGTGCAGCCTTACTTAAAAATCTCTTTGCCGTTACCGGGAACGATATAGGCATCAGCTATTTAAGGCTGAGCATTGGCGCATCGGATCTTAATGAGAAAGTATTCTCTTATGATGATATGCCCAATGGCCAAACCGACCCAACGCTGAAGCATTTTGACCTTGGCGCGGATAAAACTGATGTGATCCCGGTAATGAAGCAGATATTGGCTATCAACCCGGCTATTAAGATCCTGGGCTCACCATGGTCGCCGCCGGCATGGATGAAAACCAATAACGATACCCGCGGCGGCCGTTTAAAACCCGATTGTTACCCGGTTTATGCTGAGTACCTGGTTAAATATATCCAGGGTATGAAAGCTAACGGAATTAATATTGATGCCATCACCATTCAGAACGAGCCATTACATCCCGGTAATAACCCCAGCTTACTGATGGTTGCGCCGGACGAAGCCGACTTTATCAAAAATAATCTTGGCCCCGCGTTTAAAGCAGCAGGCATTAAAACAAAAATCATTGTTTACGATCATAACGCCGACAGGCCCGACTATCCTATCTCCATCTTGAACGATCCAGCCGCCCGCAAATATGTAGACGGCTCGGGTTTCCACTTGTATGGCGGCGATATCTCAGCGCTTACCGATGTACACAACGCGCATCCTGATAAAAACATTTACTTCACCGAGCAGATGACCGTTGAGCCCGAAAATCAAAGCACCATCAATATTGCATGGCCGGTTAAAAGACTCATCATAGGCGCTACCCGTAACTGGAGCCGTAATGTGTTAGAGTGGAACCTTGCTGCCGACCCGGAATATAAACCATATACAGACAGAGGCGGCTGCCCGATGTGCCAGGGTGCAGTTACCATTGATAAAAATGAGGTTAAGAAAAATGTGGCTTACTATTCGGTTGCCCATGCTTCCAAATTTGTACGCCCCGGTTCGGTTCGTATCGCATCAAACAGTTCTGATACTTTGCCTAATGTAGCTTTCAAAACCCCCGATGGCAAAAAAGTACTGATCGTTGCCAATACCGGCGATAATGCGCAGGAATTCAATATTAAATACCAGGGAAAAATATTGGCTGTTAAGCTCGACAAAGGTTCGGTAGGAACATATATCTGGTAGTACGAACTGTTTCAAAAAAATTAAATGCACAACAACATGTTAACATCGTTAATAAAAAATATAAAGTTAAACACAGGGATTAAGGTATTGCTTGCCGCCGCCCCTGCCCTGTTCTGCTCACTGCAAGGCAATGCGCAAACAGGCTTTTTAAAAGCCGACGGCAAAAAAATAGTTGATGAAAAAGGGCAGAATGTATTGCTGCGCGGTATGGGTTTAGGCGGATGGATGCTGCAGGAAGGCTACATGCTGCACATTAATAAAGACAGCCGCCAGTACCGCATCCGCGAGCGCCTGGAAGAATTAATGGGACCTGCCGAAACCAAAGAGTTTTACGATACCTGGCTGGCCAACAATACCCGCAAAATAGATGTGGACTCGATGAAGCGCTGGGGATTTAACTCCATCCGCCTCCCGATGCATTATAACCTGTATACCCTGCCGGTTGATAAAGAACCGGTAGCAGGACAAAACACCTGGCTGGATAAGGGGTTTAAAATGACCGATGATCTGCTGGCCTGGTGTAAAGCCAACCACATGTACCTGATCCTTGACCTGCATGCCACTCCCGGTGGACAAGGCAATGATCTTAATATCTCCGATCGCGATCCCGACAAACCATCGCTATGGGACAGCGAAGCCAATAAACAAAAAACCATCGCCCTTTGGCGAAAACTGGCCGAGCGTTATAAAAATGAGCCCAATATTGGCGCTTATGATATCATCAACGAGCCAAACTGGGGCTTTGATGATCCGCAAAATGATAAGAACGGCTTAAAGGAGAAAACGAACGGGCCGTTAAGAAAGCTGATGGTTGATATTACCGCGGCTATTCGCGAGGTGGATAAAAAGCACATCATCATTATTGAAGGGAACGGCTGGGGAAATAACTATAACGGCATTTTACCTCAATGGGATAAAAACATGGTGCTGAGCTTCCATAAATACTGGAATTTTAATGATCAAAAATCGGTTGAACATATCGTAAAAACCCGCGACCAGTATAATATACCTGTATGGCTTGGCGAAACCGGCGAAAACTCAAATACCTGGCTAACCGAAGCTATTGGTTTGTTAGAGAAAAACAATATTGGCTGGTCGTTATGGCCATTGAAAAAACTGGGCAATAACAACCCGATGGAGATCCGTTCAAATTTAAATTATGATGATGTTGCCAGGTACCTCAACACCGGCAAGCATAAGCCTAATGAGAGCAATACATATAGCGGCACCCTCGAACTGGCTACTTATGCCAAACTGGAAAATACCATTATTCACCATGATGTGATCGATGCTATTTTCAGGCAGCCGCACACAATGGTTACCAGGCCATTTAAAGCCAATAAAATTGGTAACGGAACAGTGATCAATGCTGTTGACTATGATCTGGGCCGCAACGGTTACGCTTATTTTGATACCGACACCGCCGACTACCATACTTCAGGTAAACCCGGTGTAGGCAACAAGGGGCATGTTTACCGTAATGACGGTGTTGATATCAGTAAGGACTCTACCCAATACAACAGCTATTATGTTGACCATATTGAAACCGGTGAATGGACACAGTATACTATACAGGTTAAACCCCCGGGGGTATATTCTATAAGCCTAAAAGTGGCTTCTGCTACCGACGATGCCAAACTATCTGTTTTGGTTAACAATACAACCCAGGCAAAAGAAGTGGCAGTACCCAACACCGGCGGGTTAAAAAAATGGCAGGTTATCGCTGTTAAAAACATTGTTTTAAAAGCCGGTACTAATAAGATAAAAATATTGGCTAACAACGGTGGGTATAACTTGCATTACCTGCAATTTTGGAGGGGTAAATAAAATATAATTACGCGACACTTATTAAGCAGCCAGGGGTATTATAATACTCCGGCTGTTTTTATTTAATTCCAGTAAGATTAAAACGCCAGGGATGTGCGATTCACCTCTTGAGAGGGGTAGCAGGGGTGTGTTTCTGCTTTGATAAGCTTGTAGCAGAAACACACCCCTGCTACCACTCATTCCTCCGCGCCCTCTCTCAAGAGGGGATTTTAAAATCCTTTGTTCAATAAATGACTTAAGTTAAAGCAGCCAACTGTTAATATTATTTTTCTGATAAAAGCTATTGTAAATAAGTGTTTTTATAGTTAAATTTATTATACCAATTATCAGTATAATCTAAACAGGGGGATTCGTTATGAAAAAACAAGCTACGATAGTTTGTCAGCCTGATAAGACTGAAACTACCCAACCATTAGTGGTAAACTGCCAGCCACAACACCAAAAAATGTACCGCGACCATACACACTGCGATCATCAGTATGGCAGGGTTAACAAATTTCCTATTGGTAGCAGCCGGGGGCCGTGCTTCTTTTAAGGGACTCAACCAAACTATTTAATATAATAATATAGTTGGTTGTAGGGCTTAAAGTTTTGCAGGTAAACAGCTAAGTTGCATAAGCCAATTTGGTTGCGACGGGTATCGACACCAGATTCGTCGGCTATGGCATATGCTTCATATTGACCGTTATTGAGCCTTAAATGCGTGCCGTAGATTTGTGTGTTGTTTTCATACAGGGCAATGTTATCGGCCATTATGGCAAATCCTTCCGCGGGTAATGATTCGTTAAGTGCGGCAATCCTTACTATTGAAAAGTATTTTTTCTGATTGGCTCTATTTGCAAAGAAATATCAAAATTAAATTCAAATCCATTGTTCGCATGATCCGGTCATTAAATCAGATAAGGCGGGCACACATATTTTATTCCTTTGGTTTTTAAAAAAGAACTGAGGTTTTAATTAACATACCGGTATTTTTTGTGCCCATCCTGCACTTCAATCAGTTTTACTGTATTTAATGATATACTTTTTTTCATAATCAGAAAATGCGACCGGATGCCTGTAACGGAATCTTTTACTACCCAAATACGATCGAAGTAAAAAGTAGTTCGCTTATTATCGTCGTATGTGAATCGGATTTCTATAGAAGGGCTGTTCTTTAACTTATAACCTTTCCCATCTTTATCAAAACATTTTATCGAGTCGATTGGATAGGTGCTGTAAGTTTCTCTATGTCCCCATGGATCTTTAGTAGTAACCTGTTTTAGGTTTACGGTCTCTATACTTGGCATCTGCTGTCTGAAGCTATCAACGGGGATGTAATACATTTTGCAGGAGCTTGAAAAGATTGTTAAAGCTGCGATAGTGATAAGTAATAAAGGTTTGGTTATCATAATGTAATTATTAAATGGGGGAGAGATGTTAGATACTGTCGAAAGGTTTGGCCTCAAACAAATTATTCCGCCAACCGTCTCTGTCCAAACTCCTGAAATGAACAGCCTCCGCCCAATGTTCCAGTTTAATCTATTCACTCCCGGAAAGACCGGCAATAGTGCGGGATATAGGCTAAAGGTACAACGCGCTAGGTTTTCATACTTGTGCCGGAGCGCAAGACAACATATATTAATCCTAAATTTCGTCCCCAGGCAAGACTCGTAAGGTTTAAAACACAAATCATTTAAAAAAAATTACTTGTCCAGTCTTATATTTTATTAATTTAATAACCATGGAATCTTTAGATTTTATCAACGAATCTCCTTTTTCGATTTTGTGACTGAAATCCCAAAGATTCACTGGAAGGTCAAATGTCTTACCATTGATCGAAACAGTTGGTTCGCCTTTAATACTGTAAATAACTTTTTCCACTTTCCCGTTGAATTCTATGCTGTGGTTTTTCCGAACTAAATTATTATAATAATAAATCGCCGTTACAAATAATAGTAAGATAAAAACCCCTATGAAAAAAAACTTTTTCATATTCTTTATTTTATTGACCAATCATATTACTAACACCGACGCAACCACCCAACCATGCTGATCGAAGTCTCTGATTTCGGTCCATTATGCCGAGAGACTTTGCCTCAAACGGATTACCCCGCCCAACCTTCTCTATCCAAACTCCTGAAATGTATAGCTTCGGCCAAATGTTCCAGTTTAATTTCTTCGCTTCCGGCAAGATCGGCAATGGTACGGGATACCTTGAGGATGCGGTCGTACGCCCTTGCCGATAGGCCAAGTTTTTCCATGGCTTTTTTAAGCAGGGTTTGGCCGGCTACGTTGATCTTACACAGGTCGCGGACCATTTGAGGGCTCATCTGGGCATTGGCGTGCAGATCGGGACGGTTGCCGAAACGCTCTACCTGGATTTCTCTGGCTTTGATAACCCTATCGCGGATCAACTCACTTTTTTCGGCCGCGCGGTCTGACGATAATTCGCTGAAGTTAACGGGTGTTACCTCCACGTGCAGGTCAATCCTGTCAAGCAATGGCCCGGATATTTTACTCAGGTATTTTTGTACCATACCCGGCGGGCAGATACATTCTTTTTCGGGATGGTTATAGTAACCGCATGGGCAGGGGTTCATGCTGGCCACCAGCATAAAGCTGCTTGGGTAATCAACCGTAAATTTGGCACGTGATATGGTAACACGGCGCTCTTCCAGCGGCTGGCGCATCACTTCCAATGCGCTGCGCTTAAATTCAGGCAGTTCGTCTAAAAATAAAACGCCGTTATGCGCTAAAGAGATTTCGCCGGGAGCCGGGTTGCTCCCTCCTCCTACCAAAGCCACATCGCTGATGGTATGGTGAGGGCTCCTGAATGGGCGAATAGTTACCAGCGCATCTGCAGCGGCAAGCTTGCCTGCTACCGAATGGATCTTGGTTGTCTCCAAAGATTCATATAAGCTTAAGGGCGGTAAAATGGATGGCAGTCTCCTGGCCAACATGGTTTTGCCAGCCCCCGGGGGACCGATCAGTATTACATTATGGCCGCCTGCTGCGGCTATCTCCAAAGCCCGCTTAATGTTTTCCTGCCCTTTTACCTCGCTGAAATCGCTATCGTAATTGCATAGGCTATCGTAAAACTCTTCGCGGGTGTTTACTATTTCGGGCTTAAGAACGGATGTGCCATTAAAAAACCCGACAACATCTTTAATACTTTCAACGCCGTAAACTTCAAGATCATTTACAATGGCTGCTTCGCGGGCGTTTTGTTTGGGCAGGATGAAACCTTTAAAGCCATCTTTACGGGCTTGTATGGCAATAGGCAAAGCACCTTTTATGGGCTGTAGGCTTCCATCGAGCGAAAGTTCGCCCATGATGATAAACTTATCTAATAGTTCGGCGTCTATTTGGTTTGATGCTGCCATAATAGCAACAGCGATTGTAAGATCATATGCTGAGCCTTCTTTACGGATATCTGCAGGGGCCATGTTAACCACAATACGCTGGCGAGGCATGCGAAAGCCGTTGGTCTGTAAAGCAGTTTCTACGCGCTGCATCGATTCACGAACTGCATTATCGGGTAACCCAACAACAAAATAAGCTAATTTGCCGCCGCTTATATTTACCTCAACTGTTATGGTGATCGCCTGTATCCCATAAACTGCGCTTCCAAAAGTTTTAACCAACACTGTGATAAAAGTTTATTTGAAGCGAAAGATATAGAATTTTAATGAGGTGATAAAGCGACACCATAAAACAAAAAACCCGCCGGTACCGGCGGGCTTTCTTATAATCACGTAGTTTAATCTTATCTTAAAAATGCCCCGGCTTCGCAAACCACCAGTAACATGGTGCAGGAAACAATTACGCAAACCATCAGCATTATTGACCAGGTATTGGGGTTATGTTTGCTGATACGGGCGAACGCAGCATTAACTTTTTTGAAGTAACGGCTGTTGAGCAATACAAAATAGTTAAGCACAAATGCCCCGGTTGCTCCAAGCAATATCATCAGGCCGGAAATCGGACTTAACTCAAACCAGCCTGAGTTTAAAAATAACTGTACAACACTTACTAAAACGGCAAGTAAAATGATCATCAAAAAGCTTGCTCCAAAAAGGGCGTTTGCTTTTGGCAATCCGCCGTGACCAAAGTTTTTAACATTCCACCGGTAAAACGTTACATAGATGGATTTGTAGGTTTCTGCTGCTTTCATAATGTTATGGTTTTAGGTAATTAATTCGGCGTAAACTAATATTACTTGCGCAATATTAGTTTAAAAACGAAATTGGCAAAATTTTATTGCGGTTATGCGTGATTTTTATCGTATTTATATTCATTTATTTGGTTGACTACCGATATTGTAATAAAGGCAATAAAACGAAATGAACAATTTCATTTTCGAAGCAACCCGGGAACATCAGGGAAATAGCTTTATAAAATGGGTTTAAGCATTGGAGAGGGGTAGGTAAGAAATTTTCATACAAACTTTTCCTAATTAATCTAATTGTACGAATTTTTCATTGATGTCGATTTGAAAATCAACTCGTGTAAAATTTTTTATCCCCATTCATTCGCAGGTTTGATCTGGAAATACGGTCTGCTTTGGTAAAACAAATGTTACAATGCCCAAATATGGCCCTTTTTAAAGCATATAGGGCAATATTTATACAGGTTATGTGTTATAGGAGCAAATTATAGCATATAATACTGCCGTGCGGGGGTTATAGTGTAGTGGTTAAGTAGAGGGGCGCTTATTTATGCTTTAAACCTTTACTGTTGATATTTGTCTAACACGCGCTTATCATCAAAACAACTAACAATTACACTAACATCTAAACCCTATAGCTACCACATGATTTAATTTCAAAACTTACCACGGCCCTACATCACCACCTATTACACAATTTATCTAACCTTATACCGCCTGCACCTAAACCTGGATGAAAACAATTTTTCTTTCATTAATATTACTATGCCTTTTTTCTGTATCCTTTGCCCAAAACCGTGTAAATATTAAGGGCAAAGTAATTGATTCGATAAGCCGGCAACCCCTCGAATTGAGTACAATTGCTGCTGTCGATCTGAAAGATACATCACTCATTGCCTATACGCTCAGTAAAAAAACGGGCGAATTTGAATTACAACGTCTTCCACCCGATAAACAGGTACGCCTGGTTGTTTCCTATGCGGGTTACAAAAGTTATATCCGTCGCTTTGATTTTAAGAAAGGCGAAGTAATTGACCTGGGGAATATTGCCCTCAACAGTAAAATGCTTGAAGAGGTTGTGGTACGTGCCGAGCGGGTCCCCATCAAAATGAAAAAGGACACCATTGAGTTTGATGCGGCTGCTTTCAAAACCCGGCCCAATGCTGCTGTTGAAGAATTACTTAAAAAGCTCCCCGGAGTGCAGGTAGACGGCGACGGTACCATCACCGTTAACGGCAAGCAGGTAAGCAAATTACTGATAGACGGTAAACAATTTTTTGGCTCCGATCCCAAAATCGCCACCAAAAACCTGGATGCAGCCATTGTTGCGCAGGTTCAGGTTTACGATGACCGCGAAAACGACCCCGATCACCTCGTGAGCGAAACACAGGTACAAAAGATCATCAACATCAAACTAAAAAAAGCCATTAAGAAAAGCATTTTTGGTAAAGTATTCGGAGGTGTCGGCTCACGCGACAGATATGAGGCCGGCGGTTTGTTCAACATGTTTCGGGATACACTGCAGGTGAGTGTTATTGGCTTAAGCAACAACCTTAACCATACGGCTTTTTCGCGCGAAGAACTTAACTCGGAAGGAGGTTTTGACCGAAGCGGGGGAAACACCTCTTTTAACGGCGGCCGAAACTGGGGCGGCGGTATCGAAAAGATCACCTCGGGAGGATTTAATGTTAACCAAAACTATGGCGAAAAGTTAAAGCTTAACCTGCAGTACTTTTATACCCAACGTAATAACGTGAATGAATCTGCCAACTTTCAGCAGCAGTTTTTGAAGGATACTACCCTGCTTACCCGGTCGTCAAACAACAGGTATGCTAATAGTTATACCCATACAGTAAGCGGTCTTGTGGAGTGGAAGCCGGATACTATCCGGAACCTGCGTTATAACCCATCATTAAATTATAATTCAAATAGTAACACCTCGGCATCAAGTGGCAGCACATCAAACAATTTTGATATGCCGGTTAACCAGTCGGTATCCAGTTCCTTCGGTAGCGGCCATTCAACACAATTTAATCAAAGCTTTTATTTCCATAAACGATCCAAGAACAAAAGCAAGGAGTCGTTCACCATCTCGCATAACCTGAGCATTAGCCCCAATCATAATAGCAACTTTAACAACAATGATGTGGTTAATTATCAGCGCCCCGATTTATCCGACAGTCTGCACCGCCTGTCTGTCCGCACATCAAAAAATGCTTCGGGTAATCTTGATTTCAGTTACAGGTTTCCGGTGACGAAGAAACTGATCGTTGATGTGACCACATCGGGCATCTACAATAAAACCAGCGACCAGGTTTTTACTTACGACCGTAAAACCGGCCTCGATTCGCTGATCAGCAATCAAAGCTCCGATCTTAAGCGAGACCAATGGACAGAAAACATCAAACCGGGTATCACTTATCAGCTTAACAAAAAAACACAGATCATAGCGGGGCTTAATACCCAATGGCAACAGATCGACAACAATTTCGTGACCAGCAGGCTTGCTCAAAATTATTTCTTCCTGTTGCCAACTGTTCGTGTTGAGGCTTATGGTGTATCACTTAGCTATGAGCGGAGGGTTAACCAGCCTAACATATCAAGCCTGCAACCCATTACTATTATTTACAGCCCGCTATACAGTTATACGGGTAATCCCAACCTGGTGCCCGGTATAAGCAATACATATTATATCAACTTTTTTAAATATTTCAACGACAGCCAGCTGGGTATTTACTCCTACGGCAATATTTCGTCGCAAAAAAATATGGCTGTTGCACAGCAAACCATCCGATCGGACGGGGCGCAGACTAACACTACCGTTAACCGAGACGGAAGGCCAAGCTATAATTTTTCGTTAGGGGTTTTTAAACGGTTCAAAAAGATGAAAGACTGGCAGTTGGGCTCATCAACCAACTTTTACGGCAACTATTATCAAAACCTTAACCTGCTGAACAATGTAGAAGGCTGGCAAAACACGGTTTCATATGGGGTGCATGAAAATATTAACGTTAATTGGAAAGATGTAATTGACCTGAACACCGGTGTTGGTTTTAACCAGTCGAACACCAAATACAATTATGATGATTTCAGGAACGTAAAAGTTGGCACCTATAATATCAGTAACAGCCAGGTGGTAAGGTTTCCCAAAAAGATAATCTGGGAAACAAAGCAGGACTTTAATTACAATAGCCAGGTGGCCGCCGGCTTTAAAAAGGGTGTTAATGTGGTGAGTTCATCCCTTGCCCTGCAAATGCTTAAAAAAGACCGCGGCGAGCTCAAGTTTTCTGTTTATGACATCTTTAATCAAAATGTGAGCGTGTACCGCTACATCAACAACAATTCGGTAAGCGATGTACAAAACAATACATTGAAGCGGTATTTCCTTGTTACTTATAGCATCAAGTTTAACAAGTTAAGCACTAAGTAAAAAGAGGGAATAAAGAAAGCCCCCGTTGCATCTTGCAACGGGGGCTTTCTTTTATTGGTTGAATGAGTTTCTTAATTAAAAAGAACCGGGACCGCCTGGTCCACCGCCTCCGGGGCCTCCGCCTGGTCCGCCCGGGCCACCGCCGTCACGGTTAAACCTGCGCTGGCCGGGCTCTTGTGTTGGCGCCTTCCCTGCAAATTTTTGTAACCGAAGCGTAAATGTTAACAGGTAATAACGTCCCAATCTGTTAACGGTAGATTGCGTGGTGATGTTACCGTTTACAACCGAGGTATAACCGGTGTTTTGGTTAAATAAATCGTATGCTGCAAGGCGGATGGTTGCCCGGTGATCTTTCAGGAACCGGCGTTCAACATAAGTATTCAGAATGTTGGGGTTTTTGATACCAAGGCTTGCGTCATAACCATAGTTTACCGTGCGGGTAAAGTCGTAGCTTAATGTCCAGTCTTTCCAGAAATAGTTTTTACCGGCCAGGCCTAAATTCAATGTACGGAAGTTTGAACTGCCGTCAATAAGCGTGCTGTGAATAGAGTTGGTAGTTTTGTTGATACCATAGCTGCTGCTGGCCTCTGCATCAATGATATCAACAATATTTACCCTGAATTTTAAGCCCGGGGTAAAGTTGAGGTTTTTAGCAATGTTTTTTAAAGGCGCAGCCGATGCTGCAACATTATTACTGTCGATAGTATTAGAGAATGCAACGCCATTGGTATACGTTAAAGCGCCATTAAATTGCAAGGTAAATTTACGCTGGGCCCAAGGTTTAGCATATACTACATTGGCACCGCCGGTATAATAGCCGCCGGCATTTAAATAGTTGGTGAGGTTTGTACCCTCAAAGCTTTTTAATGACGGATTTGCAGCTAATACGGCTTTGCTAAATGCACGGGGATAAGAAATAGTGTTTTGTACTATTTTATTTTGTGTTGCAGTAAAATTGAAGTTAGTAAAGAAAATATCGCCGGTTTGGAAACTGAAATTATTATATCTCAACGAAAAATTGTTGGCAAACTCAGGTTTCAGGTTAGGGTTACCCTGAACCGGGTAAAGCGCGTTTGTAAAATCAATAACCGGCTGCAGCTGGGTGAATGAAGGCTGGTTGCTTGATCCGTTATATAAAAAGTTTAAGGCCTTTCCTCTTGAGAAATTATAGCTGAAACGAGCTGTTGGTATCACGTTGAAGGTGGTTACGTGAGTAGCCGAATCATTTTTAAGGTTCAAGCCATTTAAGGTAGCCGGCTGTACGCCAACCCCCAGGGTAAGGTTGTATTTTTTTTCGATAAAGCGATAGTTTAAGCCAACCCGGTTTGTGGTGAAATTATATTTATAGTTGTTGCTCAACCTGTCGTAATGATCATAGGTATTGCCCGTACTAAGCGTATCGGTTTCCTTATCGCTCGTGGTGTTTGAACGGTTAAAAGCATAATTTAATTCCAGGTACCCCCGCTTGCTTATAGGCTCAATGTATGATACGTTTGTACCAAAACTGGTTACACGGCTGTCTGTATTGGTTTGCTGATTTGCCGGTGCCTGGTGTGGCGCGCCGTCGGCATAATCATATGTTGGATTATCAAACTGTGACGTTTTTGATGTATTGGCGCTGATGTTAATGCTTAAGTTGCGGCCATGCCCGTTAAAACGGTGATTATACAAGGCATTGATACCATAGCTTGGCGTTGTGCCGTCGCTGTGGGACAATGAAGTATACGATGAATTTGTTATGCCACCAATAGTTGACGATACAGACTCATTTGCATTGGTATTGGTACTTGAGTAGGTAAAGTTTGGTACAACCTTTAAATAGTTGATTGTATCGGGTTTCCACTCCAGGTTAAAGTTAAAGCGATGGTTGATCGGGTTGTCGGTTTGATCGCTTTTTTGAGTACTGATACTTGGCGTTTGAACGTTGTTGGTTTGGATAGATGAGCTAAGTGTGTTGGTTGTATTATCGGTATAGCTGTAGCTGCCATAAA
Source organism: Mucilaginibacter sp. A5337 (assembly GCF_059690695.1). Lineage (NCBI taxonomy): Bacteria > Pseudomonadati > Bacteroidota > Sphingobacteriia > Sphingobacteriales > Sphingobacteriaceae > Mucilaginibacter > Mucilaginibacter sp. A5337. The sequence continues at coordinate 478,183 of NZ_JCAWEC010000006.1, forward strand.
CAGATAAGGTTTTACCCCACTGATCGCGGAAGTTGGCACCGATGGCATGTGCATTGGTGATACCGTTTGCGCTGGTAGTTGAGCTGCTGGAACCGCGCAATGCGTTGCCCCTGCCGCCTCCACCGCCGCCAAAGCCACCACCACCTCCACCGCCGGATGTAGCGCTGCCATAAGTAAATGTATTTACGTTGGTATTGTTTATAGTACCCAACACGGCTATTTGTTGCTCATTGTTGAAGTTGAAAAACTTCAAATCGCCAATGTATCGGTTGGCGTTGGCGATGCCCTGGTCTTTTGGTAAAAAGTCTTCACCATCACCAGCTGTGGCCTGGCCAAAGTAGCCGTGGTTCTTATCTTTACGAATGGTGATGTTCAGGATCTTGTCGGGCTCACCGGTTTTGATGCCGGTAAGGTTGGCCTGATCACCGTAATCATCAATTACCTGGATGCTTTCTACTACATCAGCGGGTAGATTTTTCGTAGCTGTTTTAACATCGCCGCCAAAAAAGTCTTTTCCGTTAACCCTTACTTTGGTAACCGATTTGCCCTGTGCCGTTACGTTGCCATCTTTATCCACATCAACGCCGGGCAGTTTTTTTAATACGTCTTCAACAGGGGCGTTTTCACGTACGGGATATGCACTTACCTTATATTCGGTAGTGTCTTCTTTTAATATTACCGGGTTAACACCAACAATAGTAACCTGGTTAAGCATATTGGTTTCGGCCTTTAAAACAATGGGGCCAAGGTCAACAGGCTGTGTGCCGGCATCAAGCGAATAATGTTTTTTTATTGCCGTAAAACCGATTGACGAAATGGTGATAGTTAGTTTGCTGCCTTTCACCACCGGGAACGAAAACTTACCGGTAGCATCGGCAATGGCGATGGTACTGTCGCCGCTGTTTGAAACCAGTTTCACACTACTTCCGGGCAACGAAAGCTTTGTGGAATCGACAACAGTTCCCTTTACTTCCCGCCCCGTTTGGGCGTAGGAACCAAAGGCAGATAAAAGGATAAAACTCAAGATAAGAAGTAGGGGTTTCATAAATGTTTTTTCAGCGTACGATTGTTGTATTTGGGTATATAGACGTAATATAAACTACAAATGTTCAACTTAAAATATACATAAAGCCTAATCAATATATTATTGTTACACATAAGGGCAGCAAAGGCGTATCAATCATATTATTGTTACAAATTGTTAAATGAAAAAGGCCGGAAAAATCCGGCCTTGTGATTGTTATAAAAATCAGTCAGTCAATTTATAAGTTAAGAATTGTGCTAAATGAGCTACGTTTTGGGTTTCCCGGTTTATTACGGATGTGTGGATAATTAGTTTCAATAATTGTTGCATCAGATACCAATAATGATAACAATTCGTTTAAATAATCCACACAAGAAATAAACTATTGTTTAAAATGATTTTATACGATAGTAACATTGTGGCATGGATTTTCGTAATACTTAACCAAACATTAACCTATGAACAATATTAAAAACTCGCTGCATGCTAAAGTGCACGATTGGATCGATGCGATCGGATTCAGGCTTAACACATCACAAACAAACAGCAAAAGCCATATTACAACCAATCATTATTTTTTTGAAACCTTTAATTTCTTCGAAAAATCAAAGAAAAACAGGCCCGAGTTAACCAAGTTTTTATGTTTTGATGCCTACGGCGAAAAGATAAATGTAAAGTCGCTGCTTGATTTGCAGGTTGCTTTTTTTGACAATATAAGCCAGCTTAAGTAATAGCCGGTTACTTTCTGTAATCAATACTTTGTTGTATTAAGACAATTTGGCGGGGTTTTTAATATGGCCACGAAATAAAAAATCCCGCCCTAAAATAAGGCAGGATTTCAAGAATAATTTTTGACTGTTACATCAAATTAGTTTTCAACAGTGGTTCGTGGCCAGCAGTTCATACTTCCTGTTTTTTCATTCAGTATAGCTGGTTTGCTATCGTTAATGCCTCTGCCCATTCCTCCGCCAACGTTTACAATTGGCCTTGTTGGGTTAAGGGCTTCTTTTATCCTAAGGTGAAGATCGGCGTAATGTGCTGCTGTCATGGCATCGCCGCCTTTGGGCAAACCGGCATCAATTTTCTTTAACTCGGCACGTACCATCGGTCTGATATCTGACAACACAATGTTGATGGGTGTAAAGCCCCAGCTTGCCAGCTGTGCACTTGATACACCCGGAAACGAAAAGCTTGCATCTGTATTTAACAAACCTTTCAGATTTTCGATATATCCTCTTTGAAGGTTGCGCTGGTAGCTATCGGGTTTGCTTTTGCCAAATATACCCGTGTGCAGATCGGTTAATAGCTGGGCAACGGTATATGCATTAGCGCCGTTTTTGGCTTCGTTGTCATACATACGCGCAAGCCTTGAGGCTGTTAATTCGTTGCCTAACAATGATACCTGCATGGCTTTAATACGGTTTATGATAACACCATTATCAAACTTTGCCAATTCGGCTTTATTAATAAGCCATAATGGCGTAGTGTATAGTTGTTGGTTTAAAAATACGGCCGCTTCGCGCTGACGTTCTTTGCTCACAAAATCATAAACCGGGCCTTTTTGATCATAAGTTTTAAAGTTTTCGTTCATGCCGCCAATGTTGGTGGTTACATGGCCCATGTAACGGTAATACTGACCTAAAACCTCGTTATATAGTTCATTAAGGTCGCTATAATCCTCGTTCTTTTTATATGACCATTTTTCAAGGTTCGGTAAAATGCGTTTCAGGTTGGCAATGCCATAAGCACTCGCCTTCATGGCATTATCGCCCAGGTCCTCATTTTGCAAGCGAGGATCAATAGATGTGCCCTGGCGGCCGAAATAGTAAATTGGATTACCGGCGTTTTTGTTGGTCCATACAGCTAAGATCTCTTTTTCCTGCTCTGGAGTTTTATTGCCGGCGAACCAGGTATACCCCCATTTAATCGACCAGTCGTCATACTCTCCTATTTGCGGGTACAGGTGTGTAACACCATCTCCGGGCTGCGCTATGTAATTAAAACGGGCATAATCCATGATAGATGGTGCGGTACCATGTTTATCGGTAAATGTTTTTGAACGCAGTGAATCAACCGGGTAAGCGTAGCTTGAGCCGAAGTTATGTGGCAAACCTAAGGTATGGCCAACCTCATGCGATGACACAAAGCGGATGAGTTCGCCCATTTGATCGTCGGTAAACTGTGCATGGCGGGCATTAGGGTTTACGGCCGCAGTTTGGATCAGGTACCAGTCGCGCAGTAGCTGCATTACGTTGTGGTACCAGCCAACATGGCTTTCCAGGATCTCGCCGCTGCGCGGATCAGCAATGTGAGGGCCGTAGGCGTTTTCAACATCCGATGCGAAATACCTGATTACGCTGTACCGTGCATCTTCAGTGCTGAATTGAGGATCTTGTTTGGCTGTTGGCGCTTCCTTAGCGGTGATGGCATTTTTAAAGCCAGCGGTTTCAAAGGCTTTTTGCCAGTCGTTTACACCCTGTATTAAGTATGGCACCCATTTTTTAGGCGTAGCCGGGTCTATGTAAAATACAATTTGCTTTTTAGGTTCAACCAGTTCGCCTTTTGCGTAAGCAATAGGGTCTTTAGGTTCTAACCTCCAGCGGTGGATGTAGGCTGTAACTAAGGCTTTTTGAGCATTGGTGCCATAATCTGTTTGGCGCTGGCCAAAAAAGCCCACGCGCGGATCCATGATCCTTGCTTTCATCGGCGTTTTAGGCAGCAGTAGCATTGAGGTGTTTAACTCAAATGTAACGGCAGCAATACTGTTATCGGTAGGTGACTCGCCGGCACGATAGGTTTTTAGCGTGTGTGCCTCAATATTTATCGGAAAGCTTTTAATGGTATCGATATATGAACGCGAATTATCAACCCCCATGGTTTTATATGCCTTTTTAATATCGTCAGATAAACCGATGGCTGCAATATCTCCGTTATAAAAATCAGTAACATCAATTAAAACACCGGTGGTATCTTTATTAAAGGCCTTTATCTCAAAAGAGGCCAGTATAGCATCGAGGTTTGAGTTTTTAACCGATTGGTACATGTCGCTGGTGCTATCGGCACGTAACGAATAGCTTGGCACGCGGATAAATACCTGCTTGTCGTGTTTTTCCCATTTCCAAACCTGGTCGTTAATTTCTTCGCCGCCATATTGCTGCCCAAAGGTTTTTAGCCCGCCCGGTGTTTTTACAAAACGGGTAACCACCAGCATTTCACGGTTAATTAATGAATCGGGTATTTCGTAGTAATATTTGCCATCAACTTTATAAGTGTTGAAAAGGCCGCTATCAGCCTTGGTTTTGGCCGGGATAAGATCACTGAACTTTTTAATGCCCTCTTTTTTGGGAGCCCCGGTTGTTGCTGTCGCAACGGTGCCGTTAGCGGTAGTGGTTGTTTTTAAGGTAAGGCTTTGGTTTGCGGTTTGCTTTTTTGTGGCACATGAGCCAGCCAAAACAGCAAGTGCCAGTACTGAGCCGCGCAAATAAATACCCGGCAGCGAATGTTTTTTCATTTATTACAATAGTTTTAACCGTAAACTTATATAAAAAACAGGTCTTTTTTTAGTGATAAAGCGGTTTATCAGCAATAAATAACAGATATTATTAATTATATGCGTCGTTTTAATGTCAGCACAACATTATCAACACGCTTATCGTGATATACTTCAAGCAGCAGGCTCCGGTCATCCCTTGATTTAAAAAGTTCGTCGATATCCTGAAGGCTCATTCTTGAAACCGGTTTAAAGTTTATGGATATGATCTCGTCGTCACGTTCCAGGCCAACCTCATCGGCTGCGGAACCTGGCTCTACCCTGCTGATCACGATCCTTTCCAGGTGATCGCCGGCAGCATAATATTCAAGGCCGCTCATGTCATGTTCAAAAGGATCATTATAGGTTGAACCTGGTTTTAAGTACATGGCGCTGTCGGGGTAGTCCAGGATAACAGTAAACCGCTTTAATATACCAACACCCAGGTTTCCATCCCGCTTCACCATCAAATTGGTTTGATTGTTCCTGTCATCGGGAAAGGAGGCCAATACCTTCTTCATCCTGAATTTACCTAAGTCAAATTCATCCATTCTGCTTATAAAGCCGTTTATAGGTCCGTTTAAGCCGATGCCAAGATTGGCCGAAGCAATAAACTTTTGCGGAAGGCCATAAGTTTCGATATAATGCTCAATTGATACCGGATGCCCGGCTCCAAGGTCAACAACCAGTTTAGTTTTTATAGGTGCAATGCCCGGCATAAAGGCTTTAGCATAAACGTATGCTTTTCTATCCTCTACCAACATAGGGATTTTATTGGCTTTTCTGAAAGGTTTAAGGTCTTTAGGGCGGCATACGGTAACTACGCTGTCCTGGAAACTGATCTTTACGGCCAGGTTGTTAAAAAATTCGTATCCCAACAAGCCGTGAATTGGCATGCCTGCATACCCCGAAAGGTTAAAGACATCTTTTTTTAAAATGGCGGCAGCAACATCATAGCTAACTAATCCGGGTATGGCAATATCTAAGGTTGAAGTTACATAGGCTTCAGAATCGTCGCCTTCGCCAAGGCCGGGGATTTTTAATGTACGCTTATTAGGAATGCTGATGGAATCAACTAATTTAGGATCGGTTATGATCATGAGCCCTACGCCGGTATCCAATATAAAATTAAAGGGCCCTTTATGGTTGATCTTGAGTTGAATGATCATCAGGTTTCGCTCCAGCTTGAACGGAATATTCACCTTTTTTTTATGTACATCAAGATCAAAGTACTGGGCCCGGGCTGTGGTTGTAAAGCAAAATGTTAACACAAATGCCAGCCACAATGCTCCCGGATGGCGTAAATTATAATATAGCTTGTGTAACAAAGTGGTTATAGTTGGTATATTAAATTTACGAGATTTATTTGTTAAATAATTATTTTATTATGCGAAAGTCAACAATTTCATTTCTGTTAATTGTTTGTGTTTTATCCCTGTTTCATGATACTATTTATGCCCGTTCAATAAAAAAAAGGAAGGTTAAAAAGCTGTTTAAACATTCGCAGATTGTTAATGACCACTTTACCGGTTTTGCCCTTTATGACCTGGATGAGCATAAAATGATATATGAGTTAAATGCCGATAAATACTTTACCCCCGCGTCTAATACTAAGCTTTTCACTTTTTATACCTGTTTGAAAATGCTGGGCGATTCGGTCCCCGCATTGCGCTATCAAATCCGCAGCGATTCGCTGGTATTTTGGGGCACCGGCGATCCCTCCTTTCTGCACAGCGATTTGAAAGGGATAAATGGGCTTAACTTTTTGAAGAGAAGCAGCAAACAGCTTTTTTACTCACCCGGAAATTATACCGGTGAGTTTTTTGGAGCAGGCTGGGGCTGGGACGATTACAATGATTACTATCAGGCCGAAATAACCGCCCTCCCAATCGAAGATAATGTAGCTCAGCTATATGCCGATAATGACGGTAACATGCAGGTGAAGCCAAATTATTTAAAGCGGTTTTTAAATGCCGATATCAACTATCGCCCCGCTCAGTTTAAGGTAAAGCGCGATTTTATCAGTAATAATTTTGTATACCCTGCCGGAGAGATCCCTAAAAACTACAAGCAGGAAATTCCCTGGAAAACAAGTTTGCAATTGACCATGGCCCTGTTGCAGGATACGCTGAAAAAGCCCGTATCATTATTGCAGGAGCCTATGGCCGCTGATGCCAAAATTATTTACAACGCCAATGCCGATTCGGTTTACCGGCGGATGCTGCAACCAAGTGATAATTTTATTGCCGAACAATTACTGCTGGTATGTTCATCGATGAAATTTAATACGCTCAACGCCGATTCGGTGATCAACTATTCAAAAGCACATTTTTTGAGTGATTTGCCCGATGCGCCGCAATGGGTAGATGGTTCGGGCTTATCGCGCTATAATTTGTTTACGCCCCGGGATCTGGTGGCCCTGCTGATCAAAATTCGGGATGAAGTGAAAGATGAAAACCTGCTGCATAGCATGATGCCAATAGGTGGCGTGGCAGGTACAATTAAAAGCGCCTATAAAACCGATAACGGGCAGCCATTTGTATGGGCTAAAACCGGGTCGTTGAGCAACAACCATAATCAAAGCGGGTACATTGTTACCCGCAAGGGTAAACGCCTGGCTTTTGCATTCATGAACAACAATTTCACCCGCTCAACCCGCGAAATAAGGGATGAGATGGTGAGGATCATGACGTATATACATGAAGAGTTTTAAAATAGATATTAGATCTATGTCATTGCGAGAAGGGACGACGAAGCAATCGCATGCTATACAGGGCAGCTATGCTTCCGTGCGGTTGCCTCGCTACGCTCGCAATGACATGGTTTTACGTTTCCATGTCCCTTTATAACTTTGGCGCAAGTGTTGTGTGATTGGTTGCGGGCCTGGTCACTTGTGCTGGCTCGATAAAGCACAAGTCTCCGCCCTCACATTTCTCTGCTCAAGATGGCGCCAAAGATGCCTGCCCGGTAAAAGGTCTTTATCCTTTCCCCTTGTCCTCTTCTTTTTTCAAATTTCCTTCAAGTTGTGGGTTTTGTGCGGGAAGAATTTTTACCCTGTGTTCAATCTCGGTTTGCTGGATGTGAACGGCATAATCGGCCGGTTCGATGTGGCTGCCGCTGGCTTCGGCAAATACCTGGGTAAACTCTGCACCAATGTATAAAATAGCCGATGTGTAATAAATCCAGACTAAAATCACAATGATAGAGCCCGCAGCGCCATAAGCCGAACCCTGTGCTGTATATTGAATATAAAGGCTGATAGCGTACTGGCCAATCATAAACAGGATAGCCGTAAATACCGCACCACTGCGCACATCTTTCCATTTGATCTTAACATCGGGCAAAAACTTGAATATGATACCGAATAAAGTAGTGATCACCACCAGGGTAATACCGAGGTTTATGCCTTTAACAAGGAATTTGGTTACCGCGTCTATCTGGGGGAAAAAGCGCTGGATCTGGTCCTGAACAGCGGTTATAACGATATTGATAATGAGCGTCGCCAATAATAAAAAACCAAGGCTTATGATGAGCGAAAATGATACGAAGCGATTTTTTAACAGCTGCACCCAGCCACTTTTCGGCTTAGCCTTAACCCGCCAGATCATGTTGAGCGAGTCCTGGATCTCGATAAAAATACTGCTTGCTCCCAATAATAGCGTTACCACACCAATAACAACGGCAATGCCCGATTTTCCGGACAATGCAAGGTGTTTTAAAGCATCCTGGATTTGGGCTGCCGGCCCTTTTCCAACGTAGCGAACAATTTCTGGGTAAAGGCGGTCGGTTGCCGCATCCTGTCCAAAGACAAGACCGGCTACTGATATTACGATGATTAATAAGGGAGCGATTGAAAAAACAGTATAATAAGCAAGGGAAGCACTTAATTTTAAGCCATTATCTTTTGAAAAGCCAGTGAAGGATGCCAGGAGTACCTTCCATAGTTGTTTAAAATATTCTTTGCTAAAAAACTTCATGCGTGTAGATTAAAGGTTGACATCTGTTTGTGGATGATTATGCAATATTGATGCCTTTTGTAAGCAGCCTGTAATAAAAGTTGTAAATTTTAATGGAGTATCAAAAGGGTTACAGCCCCTGAACCGGAATATCCAACAGCTCATACTTTTCCCAGCCGGTAAAGTCATAGTGCCACCATTCTGTTGATATCACCCTGAAGCCGTATTTGGCCATCACTGTTTTCAGGAGCTCCCGGTTGTCAATTTGCTGCTGCGGTAAATCAATATAGTTTGCGCCGGCCTTGCGGCTAAAGCTGTCAAAGCCGGTTGGCATATCCAGTTCTTTGCCGGTTTTAAGGTTAATGACCGAAAGATCGATGGCACAGCCCCGGTTATGTTTTGATCCTTTGCGCGGGTCGGCAACAAAATTGGTATCGGGCGCCATTTCATAAAAGTTAACAGTAACCGAATACGGACGGTAAGCATCGTAAATTTTAAGACCAAGGCCCTGCATTTTTAATTCGGCCTCAACCTGCTGTAAGGCCTTCACTACCGGAAGCCTTGCATAAGCTTTGGCCGTTGTATACATACGGCGATGCATAAAATTGTTGGTAGTGGCATACCGCAGGTCTAAGGCAATCTCTGGAATGTATTTTTTTATTTCAACCAGTTGTTTATCGGGGTTAGCCTTAACCTGTAGTTTATAGCGGGCAATACCGCAAATTTTTGTACTGTCGATGTATTTATAATGCTGGGCACTAACGCGAAATGTTGCGGCAATAAATATCAACAGCAATAAAAACTTCCGGGCCATATTACCTGTGCGATACGATAAGCAGATCGAGGTCTTTGCAGGGGATGGAGAAGCGTTCGCCAATGTGTTTGTTGGTAAGCTGTCCCTGATAAATATAAACCGCGTTACGCACGCCCGATTTTTGCCATATGAGGTTTTTAATGCCGCCCATATCGCCGATATCAAGCAGTATTGGCGCAAAAATATTGGTGAGTGCATAAGTAGCGGTGCGGGCTACACGCGATGCAATGTTTGGTACACAGTAATGAATAACATCATGCTTACGGAAAACAGGGTGCGTGTGGTTGGTAACTTCGGATGTTTCAAAACAACCGCCCTGATCAATACTTACATCAATGATCACCGAATCGCGTTTCATGCGGCTAACAGTAGCTTCAGAGATAATGCAGGGGCTGCGGCCGTCTTCGGCACGAAGCGCGCCTATGGCCACATCACATGTAGTAATGGCTTTTTCCAAAACAATGGGCTGCACCACCGAAGTGAAAACACGGTTGCCTATATTGTTTTGCAGGCGGCGAAGCTTGTATATCGAAGGATCAAATACCTTAACTTCGGCACCCAGGGATATGGCGGTGCGTGCGGCGTACTCCCCTACCGTACCTGCACCAAGAATCACAATCTCGGTAGGCGGAACACCGGTTATGCCACCCAGCATCAGGCCTTTGCCTTCAAAAACATTGCTTAAATATTCGGCGGCTATGAGTATGGATGTTGCGCCCACAATTTCGCTCATGGCCCTTACTACGGTAAGTATATTGCCCTCATCGCGCAGGTGCTCAAAGCTTAGTGCGGTGATTTTTTTAACCATCAGGGCATGGATACTTTCGGCTTTAAGCGTAGCCATTTGCAGGGTAGAGATCAGGATCTGCCCTGGTTTCATCATCTCAATTTCGTGAGGAGTAGGCGGCGCTATTTTGATGATGATATCAGCTTCATATACCTTTTTGGTATCATACACTATCTGCGCGCCCTGTTCGCTGTAATCCTTATCCGAAAAATTGGCAGCCTGCCCCGCATGGCTTTCCAGCAATACGTCGTGGCCGTTATTAACCAGTAAGGCCACCGACAGTGGGGTTAAAGGCACACGGTTTTCCTGGAAGGAAACTTCTTTTGGAATGCCGATGTACAGCTTGTTCTTTTTACTTTTTACCTCCAGCAACGACTCCTGGGGTTGCATCATTGCTTGTTTGGCAATATCCGAAAACCCGCTGTATATCCCTGAACTCATGATGTATTGTTTTAAAGGCTGTTGAAGATAATAAAAAACGACGGATGATAAAACTAAATATTTTCGATGCTGATGCTTCGCGAATTGCTGTCCAAAACCTGGATCCGGATATTGGCGTAGTGGTCAGGTAGCAGGTCGGGAATCTTTTCGGGCCACTCGATAAAGCAGTAGGCATCGCTGTAAAAATATTCCTCGTAGCCCATATCCAAAGCTTCCGTTTGGTTTTTGAGGCGATAGAAGTCGAAATGATAGATCCTGTTTTTGTGGCCGATGTATTCGTTCACGATGGAAAACGTTGGACTGGTAGCCGGTTCGGTTACACCCAAAGCCTCACATAGTGCTTTAATAAGGGTGGTTTTCCCTGCCCCCATTTCGCCATAAAAAAGAAAAATTTTATTTCCCGCCGAGCTGGCCAATATGGCTTCGGCAGCCTGCGGTAACTGGGATAGTGAATTTACAGATAGTTGCACAGTGTAATGATGTTATTCTATACCAATGTCATTGCGAGCGTAGCGCGGCAATCGCATACTTTACAGGACGGATATGCTTCCGTGCGGCGGCCTCTCTTCGTTTATAATGACGTAATTGTACGTTATTGATTATTAAAATATATTTTTCGATCGTTTTATAAATATGGGCGTTCCCGTTAGCTAACGGCCCGGGCTTTCCGTTACAAGTCCTCGCCTTTTCTGCCCGCAATCCAGCCCGCGCTGTGGGCTTTTCACTGCAATCCCTAACGCGGCCCCGCGCACCATCATTAAATATATTTTAAACGTCATCTCGTTTTTTCGCGACTTTCCTGATGGTTACTTGCAATGGCATATGTTTTACATTCAAAAATACTCAAAATCCCTAAATTATAAATTAGCTGTCAACGCTTTAAAAAAGGCTTCTTTAGCTTCAATATGCGGGATATGCCCGCAATTGTCAAACTCAATGAGCTTGCAACCCGGGATCTTTTTGGCGGTTTCGGGTCCTAAGACCTTATACTGACCGTGTTTGGCTTTTTCTTCGTCGCTAAGCAAGGCCTTGCCCACAATGGTTTTATCCTCTTTACCGATGAACAGTACCGTAGGCACTTTAATGAGCCCGAACTCATAGCAAACCGGCTGCTCATAGATCATTTCAAAGGTGAGTGCCGCAACTTTAGCATAGCGCGGAAAATCAGCGCTTTTACTTACCCCTGCGCCAATGTTTACCAAATAATCGTATTCGGGTTTCCATGAAGTGAAATACGATGTTTGGTAATATTTCTTGACGCTTTCGTAACTGGTTTTCAGCTCGGCTTTGTAGTCATCTTCTGCACTGTTATAAGGCACAAAGGTGCGGTAATCTTCCAAGCCGATGGGGTCTTCAAGCAGTAGTTTTTCAACCTTGTCGGGGTACATTAATGTAAAACGGGTAGCCAGCATCCCACCCATAGAATGCCCCATCAGCGTAATTTTTTGTATCCCCAAACTATCCAGCAGGTTTTTGTTAAATCTCGCCAGCTGATGAAAACTATAATGAATAAATGCTTTTGACGATTTACCAAACCCTATTTGATCGGGGACGATTAGCCGGTAGCCTTTATCGGTTAATAGCTTTATTACATCTTTCCAATAATATCCGCCAAAGTTTTTCCCATGGAAAAGCACGATAGTTTTGCCATTGGGGGCGGCAGGTTTTACATCCATATAGGCCATGCGGATGTCCTGCCCTTCTATTTTTACTGGCATAAAGTTTACCGGGTATGGGTATTTTACATTTTCGAGCGTGATGGAAAGGGGATCGGACTGGGCGCGAGCTGCAAGGGCTGCGGATATCAGGAGAAGAAAGATTAGTATTTTACGCATGTAGAAGATACAGGAGTTGGGATTAAATGTTTGTCACTTGGTTCCTAAAGGAGGAGTTTGACCTGATGGTGACGATTACATAGCCAGCAGTAATAAGCTCGCAAAGGCGCGAAGACGCTAAGAAAAAACTTTGCGCCTTCGCGCCTTTGCGAGAAATAGTGTATAAGCCGGAAAATCATCTAAACAAAAAAAGTCCCGCCAAACGGCAGGACTTTCATTTAATAGTTTAACCCAGATCAGGATTTTTTATTGCTGTTAAATCCAAAGGGAACCACCACTTTAAAGCTGATGTTGCGGCCCATGTTGAAGATCCCTCGCTGTACACCTTCGGGTACATTAGGGTTATCAAAATACTTAAGCCTGCTCATGTTTGATTGATAATTAACATTGGCAAGGTTGGTGCCTTCAACAAAAAGCTTAATAACCGGCTGGCCGGCTTTGTTAACAATATTGCCGCCAAAGCCCGCGCTTAACAGGTTGTAGCCTGCTGTGTAGGTTTCTGTTCCGTATGCCGCGAAAAAGCGGTCTTGTGCGCTGTAATGGTCAAAGCCAACAAAGGCATAAATGCTTTTAACTTTGCCGAAGCCACCGTTAAATGTACCGCGTAACTCTGAATGTGTGTGCAATGGCGGGATAAATGGCAGATATTTTAAGCTGTCGGCAACCGGGCCGCCGTTGCCTTTGTTTTCGCCGTAAGTTAGGCTTAGTGCGTTTTCAAAATGCAGCCATGATATGGGGTGCAGGTCCACATTAACCTCGCCGCCATAAATGCGTGCCTTGCTTTGTACATAAGTAAACGTAGTGTAGCCTTGTGTATAAACCGGACTACCGTCTGAAGCTAACACCTGTTGCTGGTAAATGTAGTTCGACAGGTTGTTGTTAAACACCTCAACACTGGCCGAAATATTGGGCAGCGTAAGGAATGTGCCGATATCTTCTTGCAAGCTAAACTCAGGTTTGAAGTTTTTGTCGCCGATGTGGTAGATCTGTGAACCCGGATCCGGTCCGTTGGCCGAGATTTCGGCAATACTTGGTGCCCTGAACCCGCGTGAGATATTACCCTTGATCAGGAACGCGTCTGATACATTATAGGTTGCCCCAAAGCTACCAGAAAAACCACTGAACCTTTTGTTAAACGAATCGAATTGTTTAGTAACGTTTGCTGCGGTTTCGGGATTGCTGCCGGTATATAACTGCGGAAACCCATTCCGGCCGAGGGTATCAACATAGGCTGCGCTGTTGCTGAACGAGCGGGTATCATACCTTGCACCAGCCGAAAGGTCAAGCTTGCCGAAGCTCTTTTTGATAACAAAGAACGGGCCGATATCAAACTGGTGATAAGCCGGTATCGGGAAATCGGTGGCATCGCCAATGGTATTGTTTTGGTACTGTCCGTTAACGCCAAAGGTGGTTTCATACTCATTGCCGATGTTAAAGTTATATTTAACATCATAAGTATAAGTAGTAAGGTGCAGGTTAAGCCCGGCAATATCGCCGGCCTCGGGGTGGGTATATTCGCGACGGTGGCTATATTGGTACCCAAGGTTAACTGCCAGGTTCCCGTTGCCTAAAATGAAGTTACTGTTGTTGTAGATACGGTAAAGCTGTACGTGCTGATGCAGCGTAGGGATGCTGTACGAGTTTAAAACAGACTGCGGAACAATTGGTCTGAAGGCATCATCTTCGGTAATTTGACGGGTAAACTTTCGGGTAAGTGAATCACGGCTGCCGTCGGGAATGGCTTGTTCATCGTCAAACAGCGAGGCATGCAGATATGAATAACCCCATGATTTGTTAAGGCCCACCATTACACGGGCATCTTTTTCGCGGTAGTTGGTGGCATAAACGCGACCGTCATGCTCGTTTTGATAATCTTTACTGCCCTTAGCCGAGATCACTGTACCCCAGATAAGGCCATTCTGATTACCCTGCAACCGGAATGAGCCGTTATATAATCCCTGGTTAGTACCATACAATCCTTGTACCGATCCGAGGATTTTGCCTTCGGGTACCGGTGCCGGTGTGATCAGGTTTACAACACCGCCAATAGCATCCGAACCATAGGTTAAACTTGCCGGGCCTTTGATCACCTCCACCCTGTCGATAGAGTTTTGATCCACTTCGATACCGTGCTCATCTCCCCATTGCTGGCCTTCCTGGCGGATACCATCCTGCAGGGTGATCACCCTGTTGTAGCCGAGGCCGTGAATAAAGGGTTTTGATACGTTAGGGCCGGTAGTAACCGCACTTACGCCGGGCAATGTAGCTATCTGGTCGATGATGTTACCCGATGCTGCGCGCTGCTCCAAATAGGCCTTGCCTACTGCAACCATCGGTACGGGGCTGCGTTTTATTTCGGTGGCTTTGCTCACACCGGTAATCACAACCTCGCCGGCTTCGAGCGATGAGGTTTGCATTTTAACATCCAGCACGCTTGTTTTTGAAAAGTCGACCCTTTGGTTAACGGTTAAATAACCTATATATGTTACCTGCACCAGGAAAACTCCTTTAGGTACACTGCCAAAACTGTATTTGCCGTTTACATCGGTAATTGCCCCTTTACGTAAATCCGGAATATTTACTGTTGCGCCAATGATCGGTTTGCCATCGGCCTTATCAGTAATAGTGCCCGAAAGGCTGCCAATGGCATCGTCGGTGTTATTGTTTATGGTGATAACAGTGCTTTTGGCAAATGCTATGGATTGAGCAAATACTAATAATATAATGAAGCTTATAAGCTTTAATTTCATGATGAAAATTTAAGAAAATCGATAGATACCGTTAATGACAACGGCGTTGTTTTTAAGGAAAAGATAAAGCGGAGTTATGCCATAGCCGGCGGCGCCCTTCCGGCAGAAAGGATAAGCGCAATGCTTATAAAATCGTAATCGCCGGCTTTAAAAACATGATCGGATGTTACGAGGGGTATTAAAAATGTGTTATTGCTAACAACTACAGCATCGGTGTGATGCATGGCATCGCACAGCAAACATTTTTCTTTGACGGTTTGCTGCCCCTGGGCCAAGTGGCTGTGGTTGGTGATCCCTTTAATAAGTGTATGCTGGTGCGAATAAACCATATACTGCCCGGCCACAAAGCAAACAAGCAGCAGCCATGCAAATACAATATGTAGGCGGTTTTTTTTCACAGTCAACATTCCATATAACGGAATACAGCAAAAGTAAGTATTAAAACGCGAATATTAATGCAACATTGTAACAATAATGCGATCGTTCATTAGTTCACTGGTTCATTAGTTCATTTGTCCTTCCCCCGTATAGCGCTGTTAAAATAGGGTTGTCAAACTTTTCACCAATGAACCAGTGAACTAATGAACCAATGAACCTATCTTTGCACCCTATGACACCTGCCGAGATCAATAAAAAATGGGAAGTGCTGCAGCAGCGGATAGCTGAGGAGTTTGACAACGAGAAGCCCGATATAAAAGTGATGCTTTTTTTGATTGGTGTGCAGGAGTTGGGGCAAGGTCCGCGGAAGTTTAGCAAGCGCCAAAAAGAGGAGCTGATGCATATTGCCACCTGCCGCTTAATGAGTATGATGGGTTTTTACGAGCTCGAAGGCCTTGACCAGGACGGCTGGCCACATTGGAAACGTATAAAAGTGATCCCTAACTATACCCTGCTTGAACAGGAAATGATGATGAAATCGCTCATTGTAAATTACTTTGAGGAGATGGATGGGGTAGAATAGTGAGTGGTTTATTGAGTTGATAACAGGGCTTTATAATTCCCCTTTTGAGAGGGGAATCGCTCGGTTCCCAGCTTTTACTCCTTAAATCGGCAGCTATGATCCTCCGGGAGGGAATTAGAACATTTTGAACAATTAACTATCTTCATCAATAAGGAAGAAAGCAACGCAATCAGCGAAATCAAAAATAATCAACGGTCTATGAAGAAACTTTTTACCCTAAGCATTCTTTTATTAACCCTTAGTGCTGCCTTTGCCGGCCCGCCTAAAAACCAGTACGTGCGCATCCATACGGTTTATGGCGATTGTATCCTTCGCCTGTATAATGAAACTCCCTTGCACCGGGATAACTTTATCAAGCTTACCAAAAAAGGATTTTATAATGGTACGCTGTTTCACCGGGTGATCCAGAATTTTATGATCCAGGGTGGCGACCCTGATTCAAAAGATCCGGTAAAAGCTAAACCAGGAGCCGAGCTGGGCAATGGCGATGTGGGCTACACCATCCCGGCCGAATTTCGTGACAGCCTGTTTCATAAACGTGGGGTACTTGCTGCAGCCCGGGATGATAATCCCAAAAAAGAATCAAGCGGCTGCCAGTTTTATATTGTAGAAGGCAAGCGCTTTACCGATGGCAAACTGGATACGCTGGAAAACACCCGCCTTAAAGGCCGCAAAATCCCGGCATGGCAGCGCGATTGGTATAAATCAGTTGGTGGTTCTCCGCACCTTGATCAAAACTATACCGTTTTTGGCGAGGTAGTTTCGGGTATCGATATGGTTGATAGGATTGCTGCTGTTAAAAAAGATGCCAATGATCGCCCAAATGCCGATGTGCCTATGACCGTTGAGTTGCTGAGCAAAAAGGAATGCAGGCAGTTGGATAAGATTCTTTCCCCCCCGGCCCCCTGAAGGGGGAGCTTAAGCGGATAATGGAGTGGCGAAGGGTTTATTATAGATATTATTAATATTGCAGTTTAAACTATAAAAGAAATTCCCCCTTTAGGGGGTTAGGGGGCATGAAAATACTTACATATAACGTTAACGGTATCCGTTCGGCAATAAACAAAGGATGGCTGGCCTGGCTGCAGGCTACTGATGCTGATGTTGTTTGTTTGCAGGAAATTAAAGCAACGCCTGATGTACTCACCGATCTTGGTTTGGTTGACCAGATGGGCTATCAGCACTACTGGTTCCCGGCCGAAAAGAAAGGCTATAGCGGTACCGCCATTTTTACCAAAATTTTGCCCAAACATATTGAGTACGGCTGCGGTATTCCCGACTTTGATCGTGAAGGCCGCTGCATCCGGGTTGATTTCGACGAGGTATCGGTGATGAGTGTTTATTTTCCGTCGGGTTCAAGCGGCGATGAGCGGCAGGTTTTTAAATATCGTTTTCTGGATGAGTTTGGTAAATACCTGACTCTCCTTAAAGTAGAACACCCTAACCTGGTGGTTTGCGGCGATTATAATATTTGCCACCGTCCTATTGATATCCACAACCCTAAATCAAACGCCAATTCATCAGGCTTTTTGCCGGAAGAGCGTGAATGGATGGAGAATTTTATTGAGGGCGGCTTTATAGATACCTTCCGCCACGTAAATAAAGAGCCGCATAATTACACCTGGTGGAGTTTCCGTGCCGGAGCCCGCGGTAAAAACTTAGGCTGGCGTATTGATTATGCTATGGCCAGCACCCCATTGGAAGATAAGATCCGTAGGGCAGCGATACTGCCCGAAGCTAAGCACTCCGATCATTGCCCGGTATTGCTGGAGCTGGAGTTTTAACCCCTCTAAATCTCCCCTGAAGGGGAGACTTTAAAAGAAACATTAAAGGGATTTACTTTGGCCCGTACGTAACCACCGGAACAATCATTTCCTCTAACGAGATCCCTCCGTGCTGGAAGGTTTCATTATAAAAGTTCACAAAATGGTTGTAATTGTTCGGGTACACGAAATAGCTGTCTTCCTTCGCAAAAACAAAGCTTGAGCTGATGTGCAGCCTCGGCAGCATGGCATCATGCGGGTTGCGGATATGGAAAACCTCCTTGGCATTATAGTTAAGGTTTTTGCCTTGTTTATAGCGCAGGTTGGTGTTTGTATTCCTGTCGCCCACAATTTTGCTTGGATTTTTTACGCGGATGGTGCCATGATCGGTAGTAATCACCACTCTTACTTGTTTTTGAGCCAGGTATTTCAACAGGTCATACAGCGGCGAGTGTTCAAACCACGACAGAGTTAATGAGCGGTAAGCGGCATCGTCACTTGCCAGCTCGCGGATCATCTGCATATCTGTACGGGCATGCGATAGCATATCTACAAAGTTATATACCACCACGTTAAGCTCGTTGTTCATGAGGTTATTCACCGACTCATTCAGTGCCCGGCCTTCGTCAATATTCAGGATTTTGTGGTAGGAGTGTTTGCAATCTTTGCGCAGCACCCGTTTCAGGTGATCGGCTAAAAAGTCGGCTTCGTACAAGTTTTTGCCACCTTCATCTTCATCGTTTTGCCACATTGATGGATAGCGTTTTTCCATATCTAAAGGCATCAGGCCCGAAAAAATAGAGTTACGCGCATATTGCGTAGCTGTTGGCAGGATACTGTAATAAGTATCTTCTTCCTCCAATCTGAAATATTCGGAGATAATAGGGTTAATGATCTTAAACTGATCATAACGGAGGTTATCTATCAATATAAAAAACAAAGGGCCTTTGCCATCCAGCTTAGGGAACACCTTCTTTTTAAATAATTGCGGAGATGAGGTAGGCGCCAGATCAGGGTTCTTGATCCAGTTCAGATAGTTGCGTTCCACAAATTTGCAAAACTGCATGTTGGCTTCTGCCTTTTGCAGCGTCAGGATCTCGTGCATCCCGGCATCTTCCAGCTTTTCGAGCTCAAGCTCCCAATAGATCAGTTTTTTGTAAACATCAACCCATTCCTGGTGGCTTAGGTTTTCGTTAAGTGTCATGCCCAGGGTACGGAAATCCATCTGGTAAGCCATGGTGGTTTTTTCGGTAACGAGGCGTTTGTTCTCGGTCAGTTTCTTGATGGTAAGCAATATCTGCTTAGGGTGCACCGGCTTTATCAGGTAGTCGTCTATCTTCGATCCGATGGCATCTTCCATCAGGTACTCTTCCTCATTTTTGGTGATCAGTACAATAGGAACATCATTATTGATGTTCTTGATCTGTTGAAGGGTTTCCAGACCTGTAAGGCCGGGCATGTTTTCGTCAAGAAAAACCAGGTCGAAATAATTGCTCTTAAAAGAGTCGACAGCGTCGTAGCCATTGGTAACGGTGGTTACTTTGTAGCCCTTTTCGCCCAGGAAAAGTATATGTGGTCTTAGCAGGTCAATTTCGTCATCGGCCCATAAAATGGTGGTGTCTTGCATGGTATGTATATTAAATTTCTGAATCAGAATTTTCAGGATTTGAAAATTTTCAGAATGATTCAGTATAAGGTTAAATGTTAATTCAAATATCGGTTTTTTTACCCGACATTCTGTAAATCCTAAAATCCTGTAAATTCTGATTCAGACAAGTTCTGATTATGACAGTAAACCCCAAATAGATGCTTTTGTTGTTACACAGTAAAGGTATTAACAAAATTTAACAAACCTGACGCGCTTATTTTACCTTTGTTTTACATTTTTGCACTTACATAAGCAGCATTGAATAAAAAGAAAATAATAAACGACCCGGTTTACGGTTTTATCAGTATCCCAACCGAACTGATATTTGACCTTATATCCCACCCATACTTTCAACGGTTACGCTATATCAAGCAGTTGGGCATGACGCACCTGGTATATCCCGGCGCATTGCATACCCGTTTTCATCATGCTTTGGGTTCCATGTATCTGATGGATACAGCGCTCGAAACATTGCGAAGCAAAGGCCACCAGATCTCAGCCGAAGAAGAAGAAGCGGTTACCATTGCTATATTATTACATGATATTGGCCACGGCCCTTTTTCACATGCCCTCGAAAATACAATTATTGATGGCATTGCCCATGAAGATATTTCTTCAATGCTGATGAATAAGCTTAATGCCCGGTTTGAGGGTAAGCTTACCATGGCCATTGATATTTTTAATGATACTTACCCGCGGAAGTTCCTGCACCAGTTGGTATCCAGTCAGCTGGATATGGACAGGTTGGATTATCTTAACCGCGACAGTTTCTTCACAGGTGTATCTGAAGGGGTGATCAGCTCCGAGCGGATCATTAAAATGCTTAATGTTAAAGATGATCATGTGGTTGTTGATGAAAAGGGCATTTACTCGATAGAGAAATTTTTAATAGCCCGCCGCCTTATGTACTGGCAGGTTTATCTGCATAAAACAGTAATAGCCGGCGAGGAAGTTTTGACCAAGATCTTCAGACGTGGCCGCGAACTGATATCACAGGGCGAAGAATTATTTGCGACCCCAGCCCTGCTGCATTTCTTGAAAAGACGGATCAGCCGTGACGCGTTCATGAATGAAGACCATCACCTGGAAACTTTTGCCTGCCTGGATGATACCGATATTATGGCATCGGTGAAAGTATGGGCCTATCACCCCGACCAGGTGCTTTCCCATCTTTGCAAAAACCTGGTACAGCGTAATTTATTTAGGGTTGATATCACCAACGAGTGTCCGGATGAGGTTTTTGTTGAACAGCTCCGCCAAAAAGCAATGCAAAAATATGGCGTGAGTTATGAGGATGCTGCGGCGTACTTTGTGTTTACCACATCTATCCGTAATAATGCTTATAACCAAAATGATGGTAACATTGGCATACTGATGAAGAACGGCCAGGTGAAGGATATTGCGGCCGCCAGTGATAACTCAAACCTGGTGGCTTTGGCCAAAACGGTGAAAAAGTATATCCTTTGTTATAATAAGGAGTTGTTGAATTAGGAAGCGGTTTTCCCTGTAGAGACGCATAATTGCGTCTCTCGCATGCAGATTACTGTAGTTTGGGATTGGCTGGGCGGCTTGTCCTAAAAGAGACGCAATTATGCGTCTCTACATAAAAGGCATTATAGATAAATGCCGGAAATGTGCACCGGCCGCGTTAGGGATTGTAGTGGAAAGCCCACAGCGAGGGCTGGAATTGCGGGTTGGGCAAGCGAGGACTTGGAACGGAAAGCCCGGCCGCAGGCAACGCCCATATTTAGAGATTGGGGAATAAAGATTAGTTGTTGGTGTTTTTATAAAGAAAACGATCAAAAATGACGTTATACATTGGATTTTAACCAATAGTAAAACAAAACCGATACACACTTGCGACAAATGAAGATATAATGAAAATCAAAACGCTTTGACAGTCAAAACTTTTTAACGCGTGTTCATAACTCATTAATAATTTGTTGCTTCAATTTTAACATTTAAATTTGCCCGATGCAATTTACCGCACATGATATAAGTTTACTGCTCAACGGAACTGTTGAGGGCGATGCTGCAGCTACGGTTAGTCAGCTTGCCAAGATAGAAGAAGCGGGAGCCGGGAGCCTTTCTTTTTTGGCCAACCCTAAGTATGAGCAGTTTTTATATACCACCAACGCCTCAATTGTTATTGTTAATAATGATCAGCAGCTAACAGCGCCTGTAAAAGCTACGCTGATCAGGGTGGAGAATGCCTACAGCGCCTTCACCGTGCTGCTCGAAAAATATAACACCTTCAGACTTGATAAAAAGGGGATTGAGCAGCCAAGTTTTATCCATCCAACAGCACAGATTGGTGCGGGGGCTTATATTGGCGCATTTGCTTATATCGGCCAAAATGTAACTATTGGTGATAATTGTAAGATCTATCCTAATGTTAATGTTGGCGATAATGTAATCCTTGGCAACAACGTAACCCTGTTTGCCGGTGCTACAGTTTATTTTGATTGTGTTATCGGCAACAACGTCATCGTGCACTCGGGTGCGGTTATTGGCAGCGATGGATTCGGCTTTGCCCCTAACCCCGATGGTACTTATACCAAAATTGCACAGATTGGTAACGTAATATTGGAAGATGACGTTGAAGTGGGCTCAAATACTACTATTGACAGGGCAACCATGGGTTCCACCATAGTACGTAAAGGAGTAAAGATTGATAACCTGATCCAAATAGCTCATAATGTAGAGATTGGCGCGCATACTGTAATTGCAGCACAATCGGGTATATCGGGCAGTACCAAAATTGGCGAAAGGGTTGTAATTGGTGGCCAGGTTGGTTTTGCCGGGCACCTCAATATCGCCAACGGATCGCAGTTTTCGGCCCAGACAGGAATAAACGGCTCTGTTACAGAAGAGGGTAAGGCATGGGGAGGCTCTCCATATATGCCATATAAAGATTACCTTCGTGCCCACGCTAAGCTGCGAAAGCTGCCGGAGCTTGACCGTAAGGTGTACGAGCTTGAAAAATTGATTGAAGAACTACGTAAAGGCAAGGCAAGCGAATAGCCTTAGCCGGTAAATTTAAATATGAACGTTAAACAAAGAACTATTAAAGCGCCGGTTTCGGTATCAGGAACAGGCTTGCACACCGGACAAAGCGTTACAATGACCTTTAATCCTGCCCCTGAAAACCACGGATATAAATTCAGGAGGGTTGATATTCCCGGTGAGCCAATTATTGATGCCGATGTTGATAATGTAAGCGATACTTCGCGCGGAACATCTATCAGTCAAAACGGTGCTACAGTAAATACTGTTGAACACGTATTGGCAGCCCTGGTTGGCCTTGAAATTGATAACGTGCTGATTGACCTTGATGGCCCCGAAACGCCCATTATGGACGGCAGTTCGATCCAGTTTGTTGACGTAATAACCGAAACAGGTTTTCTTGAGCAGGACGCAGACCGCGAATATTATCATATCCCTTATAACATTCACTACTCTGAACCTGATCGCAAAGTAGAAATGGTTGCCATGCCTTTAGATGACTACCGTTTTACCTGTATGGTTGATTATAACTCGCAGGTATTGGGAAGCCAGCATGCCAGTATTTCAACTATCAGCGAGTTTAAAAAGGAAATTGCTTCATGCCGTACCTTCTGTTTTTTGCATGAGCTTGAAATGCTGTTGAAGCATGACCTTATTAAAGGTGGTGATTTAAACAATGCCATTGTTGTTGTTGATAAAGACGTTGACCAGGAAGAACTTAACCACCTTGCCAAGCTGTTTAACCGAAAGGATATCAATGTTGCGCCACAAGGTATTTTAAATAATATTGAACTTCGCCACCAAAATGAGCCGGCACGTCACAAATTGCTGGATATGATTGGCGATTTGGCACTGGTTGGGGTTCCGCTTAAAGGTCATATCATGGCTGCAAGGCCGGGACACGCAGCTAACGTTGCTTTTGCTAAAAAGATCAAAGCGCTTATCAAAAAAGAAAAAAGCCGTAAGCAGGTAAAAACGTACGACCTGAATGCCAAACCGCTTTTTGACACGGTTGATATCATGAATATGCTGCCACACCGCCAGCCGTTCCTGATGATTGACAAGATCCTTGAATTGAATAAAAACCATGTGGTAGGCTGCAAAAACGTAACTATTAACGAGGAGTTTTTTAAAGGCCACTTCCCGGGCGCGCCAATTTTCCCAGGCGTATTGCAAATTGAAGGTATGGTGCAAACCGGCGGGATCCTGGTATTAAATACCGTACCCGATCCGCAAAATTACCTTACGCTGTTCCTGAAAATTGAGAACGCCCGCTTTAAAAGCAAAGTAGTACCTGGTGATACCATTATTTATATATGCGATCTTACCGCTCCTATCCGTCGTGGTATAGCTACCATGAAAGGCGTGGGTATGGTAGGAGACCGCGTTGTTGTTGAGGCCGAACTGATGGCTCAAATTGTTAAAGTAAAAGAAACAGAAGCATGATCCAGCCATTAGCATACATCCACCCACAGGCCAAAATTGCCGATAATGTGGTGATTGAACCCTTCGTTACCATCCACAAGGATGTTGAAATTGGCGAAGGTACCTGGATCGGCTCCAACTCCGTAATTATGGACGGCGCCAGGATAGGTAAAAACTGCCGTATTTTTCCCGGCGCGGTAGTATCTGCCCCGCCGCAGGATTTAAAGTACAAAGGCGAGCAAAGCACCGTAACCATAGGCGATAACACTACCATACGTGAGTGTGTTACCCTTAACCGTGGTACTGCGCTTGATAAAAACACAACCACCATAGGCAGCAACTGCCTGTTGATGGCTTATGTACACGTAGCACACGATTGTGTTATTGGCGATAACGTTATTGTTGCCAATGCGGTGCAGCTGGCCGGTCACATTACGGTTTATGATTATGCTTTTATCGGCGGTTCATCTGCCGTACACCAGTTTGTTGAGATTGGTGCGCATAGTATGATCTCGGGTGGTTCATTGGTGCGTAAAGACGTGCCTCCGTATACCAAAGCGGGTCGTGAGCCATTGTCATATGTTGGCATCAACTCCGTAGGCTTACGCCGCAGGGGCTTTTCGGCCACTACCATAGCCGAAATCCAGGAGATCTATCGGATCATATTCCTGAAAAAATATAACGTAACCAAAGCGCTCGACATCATCGAGGCCGAGTTTACCCCAAGCGTGGAACGCGATGAGATCATCAACTTCCTGCAAAACTCGCAACGAGGTATCATGAAAGGTTTTGGGAATACCTAAATGGTTGATGGGTTATAGTTCATGGTTCATAGCCGGATGCTTGTTGGCTTGATCTATCACCATGAACTATAATTCCAAAACAGCATACAGCCATAAACTATAAACAGGTTCTTCGGCTATGAACTATGAACCATCAACCATAAGCTCCCTATGATCATCACCCTCCAAAACATCGGCCGCCGCTTTAACCGCGACTGGATTTTTAAAGGGGTGGATTATATCTTTTCTTCCGGTGAATCATACGCCATACTTGGCCCCAACGGTTCCGGGAAGTCAACGTTGCTGCAGGTTTTAAATGGCAGTCTTTCGCCGTCAACTGGTAAAATTGATTTTACTGATGATGGCAAGCCGGTTGAAATAGAAACCGTTTTTACCTACTTAAGTCTTGCCGCCCCCTATCTTGAGCTGATAGAAGAGTTTACTATGAGCGAAATGATCGATTTTCATTTTAAATTCAAAAGCTTTAAGCCGGGCATAGATAAAGAACAGGTTATTGCACTGCTCAATCTACCCAAAAGCGCCAATAAGCTTATTAAATACTTTTCGTCGGGAATGAAGCAGCGCCTTAAGCTTGCGCTTGCTTTTTGCGCCGATACCCCTATGCTTATGCTGGACGAGCCCACCTCCAACCTGGATGCCCAGGGCGTTGACTGGTACTTAAGCCTCGTACAACAATTCGCCGAAGGCCGCCTTACCATTGTATGCTCTAACCAGGAGCATGAGTATGGTTTTTGCAATCATCGGTTGAGTATTGTAGATTATAAGGTTTAGATTTGAGATGTTAGATATGAGATTTGAGACTGAACAAATCGCATACTTATTTCAGTGATCCCGATAAAAAAATCTCAAATCTAACGTCTCAAATCTCATATCTGTTTTATACATAGTTCTTTAAACAGTCGCTATGGCCAGAAAATCTCAAATCTAACGTCTCAAATCTCAAATCAAATTCCTAAGTTTGCGCCTCAATATTATTTTATGGCTAAGGCATCAGATGTTAAAAATGGAAATGTACTTCGCTTCAACGGCGAATTAGTTCAGGTTGAAGAGTTTTTACACCGCACCCCGGGCAACTTACGCGCGTTTTACCAGGCCCGTATGCGCAACGTTAAATCAGGTAAACTGGTTGAATACCGTTTCCGTACAGATGAAGAGGTTGACATAGCCCGCGTTGAAACTAACGATTATCAATACCTGTATGACGAAGGTGATTCATTAGTAGTAATGGACAACACCACATACGATCAGCATAACGTACCCAAAGCACTATTTGGCCCGGCAGTTAAATTTTTGAAAGAAGGCATGAACGTAATTGTTGCCTTTGAAAGCGACGAGCCTATCATGGGGTCTATCCCTGGCTCTGCCGAGCTGGAAATTACCTACACCGAACCGGCTGTTAAAGGTGATACTTCAAGCGGTGCATTGAAAAATGCTACAGTTGAAACCGGCGCAGAGATCCGTGTACCGTTATTCATCAATATTGGCGATAAAGTTAAGGTTGATACCGCTACCGGTGCTTACGTTGAGCGTGTGAAAGGTTAGCCCCCCGGCCCCCTGAAGGGGGAGTAAGGGTTTTATTTATAAACAGAGAAGGGGCTGTCTCATAAGTTGAGGCAGCCCTTTTTTATACTACTTCTTCTTGCACTCTTGTATAATGAAGCAAAACCGCACCGCTGGCAAATGGTTTACAACTCACCAGTTTTAACGCTAAATCATTTTTTAAAGGGTTAAAGGTTTGTTGTCCGTTACCAATCTCAACAGGGTTTACCAGCAAATAAAACTCATCAACCAGGTCATGTTGAATTAAGGATGATACAAACGAATCTCCTCCATAAACAAGGATGTCTTTACCATTTTCCTTTTTCAAAGTTTCTATTGCTGCCTTGATGTCGCCACTTATAATTGTTGTATTGTCCCATGGGCTTACTTTGAGAGTGTTTGAAAAAACAGCATTTGGAATATCCGCGAAACGCTTTCCAAGCTTATACTCAGCATCGTTGGGGTTGTTTGCAATTTCTGTCCAATAGGGAATAAAACCTTCACCTGTTTTTCGTCCGTGTAAAATACAATCCACACTCTTAAGATTGTCGATACTAAAATCAGACATCCCACTGTCCCATTTATTGTTGAGTGCAAGGTTCATTTGTAATTTTAACTTTCTCATGCCGATCTGTTTTAGGATAAATTGATATTCCAAAGTTACAGGCCCGGCGGCTGCAGAAGAAGGCGTGATCACGACATTATACCGTTATGATTGCGACATTTTAGAAGTATTCTTCCCGCGCTCGTTTGCAACAAGTGTTTAACAGCAGTTTGCGTTTAAAATGCGAAGATCGACACAATAGCCCGGCCGCGATAATTATGCGTTTGCAAACCACAAGTGTTGGGAAGAGGAGAACGAGGGCCGAATTGCGCGATTCCCTCCCCTGGGAGGGGTTTTATCGACAGGCTTATCCGCTTAAATAGTGTATAAATCCTTCCCTGCTGCTACGCATTCCAGGCAATCCCCTATTTGCAGAATGGCTATGCAGGGTTCTCTGTACAGTTAGGGATTATCAATACGTATAATTTGTTTTTTTATTGGTATTAAAGAGCTCCCTCAAATCGGTTGTCTTCGTGTCTTATAATGACGTAAATGTAAGCTGTTGATTATTAAGCTTTTTTTAAATTAAGTATGAATATGGGCGTTCCCGTTAGCTAACGGGCCGGGCTTTCCGCTGCAAATCCTCGCCCCGGCCTATGCGCGCGAAGGCCGGGGCGGGCTGTGGGTTTTCCGCTGCAATCCCTAACGCGGCCCCTGCACACTACCTTAAAATATATTTTAAACGCCGTTATGATTTTTTTCGGGATTGTCCTGGTGGTTACTCTCAATGACGGAGCAGAGAAATGGGCGGAAAAACTCCCGGTTAATCCGCTAATCCCCCCAAATCCTGGTTCAGTTTGGCCACAATCTCATCTGCAGTCAGTTTCTCCTGTAGGCCGCTTGTCATGTCTTTAAAGCTTAGTAGCCCCGTTTGCATTTCATCGCCACCTACAACCACCACATAAGGGATGTTTTTATTGTTGGCATACTCCATTTGCTTTTTGATTTTAGCGCCTGCCGGGTAAAGTTCGGTGTTGATATTGTTGCGGCGAAGCGCCTGTAATAGAGGTAAACTATAAAGCTCCCCCTCTTTATCGAAATTACATATAAGTACTTGTGTGGTTTGATTGCTGCCGGCCGGGAACAGGTTTAGTTCTTCCAGTACATCGTAAATTCTATCTGCGCCAAATGAGATGCCTGCACCGGTAAGGCCTTTTAGGCCGAACATACCGGTAAGATCATCGTAACGACCGCCGCCGCCGATGCTGCCCATATTCACCTCATTGGTTTTCACTTCGAAGATAGCGCCCGTGTAATAGTTTAATCCGCGGGCAAGGGTGATGTCCAGTTCAAGCTTGGCTGTTTGCAGCGGGCAGCGTTCTATATATCCAAAAACGGTTTCTATTTCATCGCAGCCTTTTAAGCCAATCTCTGATTGGGCAAGGGCCTCGCGGAGGCTAGCCAGTTTTTCGGTGTTATTGCCCTCAAGCAGGATAACTGGTTTTAGTTTGTCGATATCGGTGTCTGTGAAACCTTTTTCAAGTAGTTCTTTGATTACGCCATCAAGGCCTATTTTATCCAGCTTGTCGATGGCTACGGTTAAATCAATGATGTTGTCGGATTTGTCTATAACTTGGGCAATTCCGGATAGTATTTTTCTATTATTGATCTTTATGCTGAAATCTTTAAGGCCAAGTTTAGTTAAAGCCTCGTCATAGATCATGATAAATTCAGCCTCATTCAATAATGAATCAGAGCCAACCACGTCGGCATCGCATTGGTAAAACTCGCGGTAACGGCCGCGCTGGGGCCTGTCGGCACGCCAAACCGGCTGCACCTGGAAACGCTTAAACGGAAATGTGATTTCGTTCTGGTGTTGCACTACGTAACGTGCGAAAGGTACGGTGAGGTCGTAGCGGAGGGCTTTTTCGGAAATTTCTCTTACGAGATTTCTTGAAGTTAATCTGTTTATAGATGCAATAAGGCTCTGTTCCAAGTCATTCAGTTGCGACTCCAATTTTGATGTAAGTGGAGCCAGGAGAGGTTTGTCTTCGGGAGGGATATTTTTAAAATTTTCTTCAGCAAGTTGTCTTTGTTCAAGCGCTTCCTTTGCAACCAACAAAGTGTCCTTTAAAGTTTTAATAGTAATCGTTTTTTCCAAAAACTCGCCACTGTCCAATACTTTAAATATCAGCTTATCCCCTTCTTCCCCATATTTCCCCATTAAGGTTGATGAGTTTTCCATTGTCGGTGTTTCTATCTGTTGATAGCCGTATTTGCGGAAAACAGATTTAATAGTATCGAAAATATAATTGCGTTTCACCATTTCGGCCGGTGAAAAATCGCGGGTGCCTTTGGGTACTGATGGTTTAATGGATGCCATGCGGCAAATGTACAAAAAAGAGGGTTATGCGTGTTGGATGAACGTCTTTGCGTGTTACTTAGCATGCGGGCCACAAGCCACAGGCTTGCGGCTGCGATTAAAAAAGAAAAGCGGTTTCGCATGCGAAGCCGCTTTTCTTTTTTTTCATCATGTCATTGCGAGGAACGAAGCAATCGCACGGAAGCGTGGCTGCTCTATACGGTATGCGATTGCCCCGCTGCGCTCGCAATGACATTAAGCTTATCGCCCATGCGTGTGAAAGCTTAAACTACTGGCAAAACCAATGGTAACATAACCATAGCTATCTTCAAAAAACTGGTTGTAATCATCCTGGCCGCGGTAGCCGCCGCCGATCATGAGGGCAGCATCGGGCATAAACGGAAACTGGTAATAGTATTTAAGGCTTACGTTTAAACGTTTCTTGAAATCAAAACTTGAGTAATTATCATACTTATCGGCAATGTAAGTAAAGTCGAACCGGATGCGCTGCCAGTTTTGGTATACTTTTTTGCTCTTGTCAGTTGGATCTTCATAGGCTTTGGCAAAGTTGTACATACGGCTTCCGTTAATGCGGATAAAGCCATAATGATCTTTCAAACCTTCAGATAAACCAAGGTTAAATAAGCCGGCATGAACTTCTAAGCCCAGGTTATCATAACGATTAATGATCAGGTCTTTTTTATCAAAGCGTTTACCGCTGTAGTAAGTTAAGGTATAAAAGTTGGTGGTGAACTTGCCGCTATCACGGTTAAAGCTGCCATCGGGATTAAGTGATGGCCCGCGTACCCCGTTTGAGTGGTGCGAGTAACCGAACGAAAAGAATTTGGGATTGTATGTATCCTCGTTGACCCTGAAGTACAACGTACCACCCGGCATAAAGCTTGGCGATTTCACAGGTGCACCTTGAGAGGCCAGCAGACGGATCTTCACCCTTGCGGTAAACACGAAAAAGAAACGTGATTTTGGAGTGCTGAACAAAATAAAGTTAGGCGCCAGATCGGCGGTAAGCTGGGTTTTTACTTTGTTAAAGTAGTCGTTCCCTCCTTCTGATACACGCAGGTTTTGCTCATAAATATGATCGAAAGCCTGGTTAATAAGGCGCTTTTTCATCAATGCGCTATCAGCCAGTGTATCCGCCGGGGTGGTATTACGACTGCCGGCAGTCGCCTTTAAATTATCAGCAGCAATAAAAATAAACAGGGCACAAATTGCTTTTAATGCAAACGCGAATCTGAAACGGGGTGTTGAAGCCGACTCTTTAAAAGCCGGTTCTATAAAATAAAAATTGATCAATGTAGTAAGTATTATTTTACCGATAATGTCTGGGTTGCAGTTAATTATAGTTAACCATATGTGTTAACGTACGGTTAATTATAACGGCGCAATATTACTTATTATAAGCTTTTTTGCAATCGGGCATATGTCAGCATTAAGTAAATGTATCGGTAATCGGCATCTTGTGACATTAGCCGGAAATTATGAACGTTTGCTGGCTGTTGCTGCGGCGCGAACGAATAAGAAATTTTTACACAAATTTTTTCAAATTAATCGAATTACACTAATTTTTAAATTACATAAATTTGAAGTTCGTGTAATTCAATTAATTGTGGCAAGTCGGCAAAATAATTCGTGTGAAAATTTCTTACCTCGATTTGCAAATATCGACCAAGCGGATATGCAGCGTTGACCCGCAGGTCTGGTGCCCGTGACTTAGCTGATGATGTTTATTAAACGCGGGGCTCATTTTGCCCTTTGGGCAAAACAACAGATTTCAATCCGAAATTATGGTGGCGGGATTTTGTCAGTACCGGGCATGATTCATTCCGTTAATATGAAAAAATAAAAAAAAAATCTATAAAAACAGCTGAAATATTCACCGTCTCCGTCTCCGCATATGAAACGCTTTTTAATTACTCTTTCAGGTTTTATCTCTTGATAATCAATTGTTTATATGTGTTTGTTGTGTTTTTTAGGTGCTTGATTATCAGGGCGTTTCATGAAAAAGGTGTTCCGCTGTTTCATTCTCAAAAAATGGAACATTACGGCTTTAAAAAGAAAATTACAGCAGGCGGTTTTTCGCTTTTTTATGGGGAATCAAAAAAATGGGACACCCCATTTGTTACAATCGGATGCCCCGACGCTGTTATCCATCTACCGTAAATTGTCCATTGTAACCAAGCTTTTACCTCTGTTTTCGCAGGCTTATACTTTATTTTTGCGATAATCGTTTTAGCATTGAAAAAAAGCCAATATATTTAGCCCAACCTAAAAAAATGTTCGCTTAATTTGCAATTAAAACGTTTTATCAAAACATGGCACTTAAACAGTTTTACATTATTTAAGTCACATACCTTGTACAAAGCAAAACAATGAAACCAACAGGAGCCGCCACAACCAACCAACGCTATTTAAATGGCGGTTCTGATACTATTAAAAACAATTATAACTTATGAAAAAAATCATGCTTGGCCTTATGGCCATCCCTGTCTTTTGCCTGTCGGTATCGGCTCAAACCAAACTGTTCGACGGGAAAACCACCAACGGCTGGCACACCTACTTAAAAAAAGATGTTGTGGGCTGGAAAGTTGTTGACGGTGCTTTACAACTCGATCCGAAAGCAGCCGAAGGTCATGGCGATTTGGTTACCGACGGCGAATACGAAAACTACGAACTTACCTTAGAGTGGAACATCAGCAAAGAAGGTAACAGCGGTATTATTTTTGGCGTGCATGAAGATCCTCAATTTGACGCAACTTACCTAACTGGCATGGAAATGCAGGTGCTTGATAATAAAGACGCAAGTGACAACAAAAAAGCCAACCACCTTGCCGGCTCATTATATGATATGATTGCACCTTCAAAAGATGTATGCAAACCGGCCGGCGAATGGAACAAAGTGAAATTGCGCAAAAAAGATGGTCAGATCACTTTCTGGCTTAATGGTACCCAAATTGTAGATGTAAAAATTGGTAGCGACGAATGGAACAAGTTATTGGCTGATAGCAAGTTTAAAAACTGGAAAGGTTTTGCCTCTTATCCTAAAGGCCATATCGCACTGCAGGATCATGGTCACCTGGTTAGCTACCGCAATATCAAATTGAAAGAGCTTTAATATTTTTCATGAACAGGGTGCTTATATAGCACCCTGTTCATATCTTTACCATAACTTAAATTGTGTTTTAACATGCTCCTGGCATGTGTAATTTCCTCTCCCTATAAGAAAGAAGGATACTTTGATATAATATGAGCGATCTGCAAATTAAAAAATCATCAGCCACCTATGATGTGGTGATTGTTGGTTCGGGTGCCGGCGGGGGTATGGCCGGTTACGTTTTGGCCAATGCCGGTATAAAAGTATTAATGCTTGAAGCCGGTGCTTATTTTGACCCTGCTAAAGATTCACAACAATTGAAATGGCCGTGGGAGTCGCCACGCCGTGGTGCGGGTACAACCCGTCCGTTCGGCGATTTTGATGCTGCCTTTGGCGGCTGGGAAATTGATGGCGAGCCTTACACCACCAAAGATAAAACCGAGTTTTTCTGGTTCCGCTCGCGAATGCTGGGTGGCCGTACCAATCACTGGGGCAGGATCTCGTTAAGGATGGGCCCGCGCGATTTTCAGGCCAAAGATGGCCTTACCGACGATTGGCCAATCACCTATGATGACGTAAAACCATACTATGACAAGGTTGACCGCATGATTGGTGTTTACGGTACCAAAGAAGGTTTGGAGAATGAACCGGATGGTATCTTCCTGCCTCCGCCAAAACCAAGACTTAACGAGTTGTACATTGTACAAGGTGCTCAAAAAGCAGGCGTTAAAATTATTCCGGGCCGTGGTTCGGTATTAACAGAAGCTTTACCGGGCAATAAAGATCGTGGCGCCTGTTTCTTCTGCGGACAGTGCGGTCGCAGCTGTAAAGTTTACGGCGACTTCTCTGCATCATCATGTTTGGTGATCCCGGCTATTAAAACAGGTAACTTAAAAGTAATTACTAACGCCATGGTGCGTGAGGTAATTACCAATGCCGAAGGTTTAGCCGTTGGCGTATCGTATATTAATAAAGAGGATTTACAGGAGTACCAGGTTAACGCCAAAACGGTTATCCTTGGTGCAAGTGCGGGCGAATCGGCCAGGATCCTGCTTAACTCAAAATCAGCCCAGCATCCGGGTGGTTTGGCTAACAGCAGCGGTGTTGTTGGTCGTTATCTGCACGACTCTACCGGTTCAAGTGCCGGCGGGTTCCTTCCGCAACTGATGGACCGTAAACGTTACAACGAAGACGGTGTTGGTAGTGTGCACATCTACTCGCCATGGTGGTTAGATAATAAAAAACTGGATTTCCCACGCGGTTATCATATCGAATACGGTGGTGGTTTACACATGCCATCATACGGCTTTAGCGGTGGTATCCAAAATATGAATGGTGTTGTGCCTGGCCGCGACGGTAAAATGAAAGAAGCAGGCGGTTACGGTGCTTCGTTAAAAGATGACTACCGTCGTTTTTATGGTACCCAGTTTGGTATGGCCGGCCGTGGTACTGCCATTGCCCGTTATGATAACTATTGCGAAATAGATCCAAACGTGGTTGATAAATATGGTATCCCGGTGTTGCGTTTCCACTACAAATGGGCTCCTGAAGAAATTAAACAGGCTAAGCACATGCAGGAAACCTTTCAGGAAATTATGCATAACATGGGTGGCGCAATTTATGGCGGTCCGCAAGGTCCTGAAACCAATTACGGTTTGGAAGCCCCGGGTAAGATCATCCACGAAGTTGGTACTATCCGTATGGGTAACGATCCTAAAAAATCGGCCTTAAATAAATGGTGCCAGGCGCATGATTGTAAAAACCTGTTTGTGGTTGACGCCGCTCCATTTGTGCAGCAAGGCGATAAAAACGCAACATGGACAATCCTTGCGTTATCAATGCGTACCGCAGAATACATTATTCAGGAAAGAAAAAAATTAAACGTTTAACAAGCTAACATAACAATTTTATGAACAGACGTGACTCCCTCAAAGCCCTGGGCTTGGGTACACTTTCAGCAGGATTATTACTGGAGGCCTGTAAAACCGATACTAAAAAAGGCGCAGAAGAAACAACCACCGCAGCAGCCGGCGACGAGGTTGGTCGCCAGCCCTTTGAGGTTGAGCGTGACAAGAAATTGCACGCTGATAAGTTTTTCACCACTGCGGAGATGGCAACAATCACCGTGCTGGCAGATATTATTATCCCTAAGGATGATAAATCGGGCAGTGCATCTGACGCCAAGGTCCCTGATTTCATTGAGTTTATTGTAAAAGATATGCCAGATCATCAAACCCCGATGCGCGGTGGTTTGCGCTGGCTCGATCTACAATGTCTTAACCGATTTGGTAAGCCATTTACCGATTGCACCAAAGATCAGCAGATCCAGTTGATAGATATGATTGCCTACCCCAACAAAGCCAAACCAGAAATGGCCCAGGGTGTAGCCTTCTTCAACCGCATGCGGGATCTTACTGCATCAGGCTTTTTCACCAGCGAAATCGGCGTAAAAGATATCGGCTACGCAGGTAACCAACCCGGTAAATGGACAGGTGTACCTGATGATATCCTGAAGCATTACGGAATGGAGAATGTGAAAGCTTCGGCTTCGATGTAAGCTCCTCCCAAACCCTCCCCGAAAGGGAGGGTTTTTTGATCTTGCACTCGTTACAAACGAGCGCAAGTTTTAGAGCAACTTTTAAAACATTTTAAAGTCTCCCCTACCGGGGGAGATTTAGAGGGGGTGAAGCTCCCACGCCCCTATCCCAAACGCAGGCAAATTAACCGCCAGCTTCTCTCCTTTTATCTCTGGTTTTGCATCTCCAATAATATTAACGGGCTTTCCATTAACATCGATAGTTACCCTCGTTTCTTTGTCTGCCAGATTTATCGCTACAAGTATCATTTGCCCGGCATCTTTTCTCATAAATGTAAAAACATGATCATTATCATTGCTGATAGTTTTATAACGGCCATCAACAAATGCCGGGTTTGCCCTGCGGATAGCGATTATCTGTTTGTAGTAATTCCATAACGAATTGGGATCCTGTTTTTCTTCTTCCAGGGAAATGCCGTCGTTTGGTTTATCGTTATTAAAGCGGTCTTTCCATGGGCCGGTTTGTTTATACCATAAGGCCATGCCTTTGCCTGTATCGCTTTTGTACCATTCAAAAGCTTCCCTGCCGGGGATTTCGTTAGCATCCGTAGCACCAAAATTGGCCGTGGTGCCGGTCATGCCCAACTCCTGGCCGTAGTAAATAGAGGGGATGCCGCCCATTAGCAGGTTAAAAGCACTGCCAACTTTTAGTTTCGCCAAATCGCCTTTAACGGCATAGCTAAAACGGGGCACATCATGGTTTTCAATAAAAACCACCTGCTGCTTACCGGGAGGCAGCATAGCCAGGGTAGAATCGGCATTGGCCAACAGTAGTTTTTTATCAAACGACCGGATAGCAAAGCAAAGCCGCAACCCAAATACCCGGTCAACGCCGCCATGTTCCAGGTATTCGGTGCCGAGGCTAAACCAATTGGCTTGTTCGGCCACTATTTTAATTTTAGGGTTGATGGCCCTTAGTCTAGTGAGCAAGGGGTTCCAGAAAGTATCGAATAAGTGCGGGAGCCTGCCTTTGTTATCCAAATCGTCCATCATATGGTCAAGCCGGAAACCATCTACCCCATCGTCAAATTTACCATCGCCGTTAGGATCTACCCAGTAACTGAACAGTTTGAGGTTGTATGCTTTTGATGCTTCGCTGTTAAGGTTTGCGGTAGTAATTTTTCGGGTTACGCTGTCGTAACCGGTGAGGCTTGTGAGGTTATATACTATGGTTGATGGTTTTTTGTTGTCCTTATCATCCCATAAAATATAATCGCTGTACGGCGATTGGGGATTGCCGAAAGCTTCTTTCCACCAGCGGGAATCCTCTGTAACATATTGGGTTTCCATGTCCATATAAAATTTCATGCCCCGGCGGTGGAGTTCTTTGATCAGTTTAAGATAGTCGGCAAGAGAGCCGTATTTTGGGTCGATCTTTTCAAAATCAATGGCAAAGTAATTATGATAAAAAGCAGATTCATAAAGGGGGGTAACCAAAATAGAGGTTACCCCCAGTTCCTGCAAATAATCAAGCTTTTGGCGGATGCCGTTCAGGTCGCCATGATAATCACCATTACTGTCATAAAAGCTTCGCTGAAATATATGGTAGATAATTTCGTTGTTAGCCTGCGTATTCGGCTTTGCATTAACCCTGGCGAAAATTAATCCAAACGATATGCACATCAGAATAATTAGCTTGTTTGCTTTCATAATAGTTGTAACTGGTGATTAAAGTAACGTAAAGTGTTGATAACTAACAATAACTGTAAGTGTGAAAAAATGGTATATTTTATCCTTTCGAAGATTAAACGCATGGGAAAATCACCAAAAAACAATGTCCGGGATAAAATAAGCCACTTTTTGGACAATTTGCTAAAGTTTTAAAACCATGTGTTACTATACTTTTGTTATATAGGTTAAACATATTTCGGCCCTGCCAAAGTGTAGCTTGATAACACCTATAAAGTTTAACAACCGATGAAAAAACCTCAATTATGGCAATAACGTGCAAGGCAGCAATTGCCGATGGTAAAGGAGGTTTTTCTGTACAGGATATAGTGGTACATGAGCCGAAGGATGATGAAGTGCTGGTTAAAATAAAGGCGGCAGGGCTTTGCCATACAGATCACGATTCCCTGAACTGGGGGAAACAACTAATTATAGGCCATGAAGGTGCAGGCGTTGTAGTTTCGGTTGGGAAAAATGTTAGCAGTGTATCACCTGGTGATAAAGTGATCCTGAATTGGGCCATGCACTGCGGCAAATGCTTTCAGTGCCTTGAGGGTAATCAGCATTTGTGTGAAGTAGCCTCGCCGGTTGCAGCGGGAGGTAACGGCTACACCCCGGGCCATGCTGATCTTGATGGGACAACGTATAATGGCGAACCAGTTTTAAGGTCTTTCAATATTGGCACTATTGCCGGGTATACACTGGTAAAAGAGTCAGCAGTGGTGAAAAATCCTTCTGATATCATGTCGTTCCCGGCGGCAAGTATTGTTAGCTGCGGGGTAATGGCGGGCTATGGATCTGTTGTAAATGCAGCTAAACTAAAAGCCGGGTCATCGGCAGTGGTATTGGGTACCGGCGGCGTAGGCCTTAATGTGATACAGGGTGCAAAAGTTGCAGGCGCAGGCATGATCATTGCCATTGATATTAATCCCATCCGCCTTGAAATGGCTGTTAAGTTTGGCGCAACCCACACTATTTTGGCTGCGAAAGATGATACAGGTCTGCTTAAAGCGGCCGAAGAAGTAAAAGAGCTTACCGGAGGCCGCGGTGCCGATTATGCTTTTGAATGTACTGCTATACCCGAATTAGGCGCTGCCCCGTTAGCGATGGTGCGCAATGCAGGCACAGCGGTGCAGGTAAGCGGTATTGAGCAGGATATCACCATTGATATGCGCCTTTTTGAGTGGGACAAAATTTACATTAACCCGCTTTATGGTAAGTGCCGCCCACAAATCGACTTTCCTGATATAGTACAACACTACACCAGCGGGCACATACTACTTGAAGAAATGATTACACGTACATACCCTATAAACGAACTTGATAAGGCTTTTGACGATATGCTGAAAGGCAAAAACGCAAAAGGTGTTATCGTGTTCGACTGAACAAGCTCATGCCATTTAAAACTACAGAAATCTCCAATCCTCAATATGAAAGTAACCAGCTGCGGTTTATAACGGTAAAAACGCCCAATCTTAAAGGTCGTGGCGATATCTGTTTATATGTACCGCCTGGCGCTCATAAAAATGAGGTTTTGCCTATTGTAATATTGTTGCACGGTGTATACGGTAGTGCCTGGAGCTGGGCCATGAGCGCGGGCGTTCATTTAAAAACCAATGCACTCATTGAAAAAGGCGAATTGCCGAGAATGATATTAGCCATGCCGTCTGACGGGCTTTGGGGCGATGGCTCAGGCTATTTACCGCACAGCGGCTTTAATTTTGAGCAATGGATAGCCGAGGATGTACCTACTGCTGTAATGGAGAATATCCCGGGTGCAAAACAAAATTCACCGTTGTTTATAGCGGGCTTATCTATGGGGGGCTTCGGCGCTTTGCGGATTGGTGCAAAATATGGGCATAAGTTTAAAGCTATTGCCGGGCTTTCATCAATAACAAGCCTGCCGCAAATCAAACTTTTTGCCGGCGAGCCCCTGAAAACATATGCCCAGGATATTGTGGCCGATGAAGACGTATTTGCCACCTTTAAAAAATACAGGGATCAGTTGCCGCCTGTTCGTTTTGACTGCGGTACTAATGACCTGCTCATCAACTACAACCGCGATTTACATAAAAAACTGGAAAAGGAGAAGGTCCCGCATATTTATGAAGAAAACCCCGGCGGGCACGAGTGGTCATACTGGGCAAAGCATATTTTATCAACCCTTAAGTTTTTTGCCGGTAAGCTGTAAGTAAGGCGGTTAATATAAACTAACCGTTGGCTTATAATGTGCGAATATCATTATTTTGTCAGTTTTGATTAGTCGAACATACCATTATCACTATTAGTAACGTTTATCTACTTTGTAGGTTAACGCCTGCAAATAGTGATAAGGTTTAGGTTTAAAGCCCCCAAGCAGCGAGTGCAAGGGGGCTTTTATTTTTATCAGTCGTTTTCTTCGCAACAAATGTTGATCTTTCCTCCTATTTTAGTTTTTTGTTTTATACCCTGAATGAGCGATCTGAAGAAAGAATTACATCAATTATGTGTTAATCACGTGCGTAAAATTATGGAAGCCGCAGAGCTTGCCATAGCCGATGCACAAAAGGCCTCAACCGACGATACCAAAAGCAGCGCGGGCGATAAATATGAAACCGGGCGCGAAATGATGCAGCAGGAAACCAACCGTAATATGGCGCAATTAAACGAAGCCAATAAGCTATTGGTGACCTTAAACCGCATTAATATATCAGGCACCTCGATACATGCCGAATCGGGAAGTGTAATAGTTACCAATAATGGTAATTTTTACCTGGCCATAAGTGCTGGTACTTTAGTACTTGATGGCAAAACGTATTTCGCCGTATCGCCGGCATCGCCTGTGGGAAATCTGCTTGGTGGCAAAAAAGCAGGAGAAGAGTTTGCGCTTAATGGGAAACGGTACAAAATTGAATCGGTAGTTTAGGTTTTTACTGCTGATTTATCTCCGGAAAATAAATTTTTGTTACGTTAATATTAAAAAAATAAGGGCGGTGCTTTCTTTATATATTTATTTTACAAAAACACCATATTTTTAAAACAAAAGCAATTGGCCTTTGTATTAATGGATTGGCTTTTTTCATTTATCTTCCCAAAATCGTCAAAAAAAATATTTTTTTTAAAATAAAAGCACTCATTCACATAAACATGCAGTAATCATCAAATATCTATTACTATATTTGATGTTAACAAAACGTGGGTAATTAACAAAGCATGCCCATTAAAAACTAAATATTAATGAACATATTCGTAGGAAGTCTTCCTTTTTCTTTAGGGGAAGCCGATTTAAAGCAGCTTTTCGAAGCTTATGGTGAAGTTAACTCCGTAAAAATTATTATTGACAGGGAATCAGGAAGAAGTAAAGGGTTCGGATTCATTGAAATGGCAGATGATGAGGCAGCACAACAAGCTATAAGCGGCCTAAACGGTTCTGAAGTTAAAGGAAGATCAATTGCAGTAAGCCAGGCAGAAGAGAAAAAACCAGGCGGCGATCGCAGAAGCAGTGGCGGTGGTTACGGCGGTGGCAACCGTGGTGGTGGCGGTTATGGTGGCGGTAACCGCGGCGGCGGTGGCGGCTACTCAAGAGATAACCGTGGCGGCGGCGGCAAAAGCTGGTAAAAATATAATCTAAAGTAAAATACCGGGTTCTTTAGGCCGGTATTTTACTTTATGTATAGCATCTGTAAATCTACCTTTCCGGAAACTTTTTATTTAAGGATATATTGCCTTACGCAAACTTCTATTTCCTAAAATTTCCTTGTCAGATAGACTTTCATTATTGCACTTTTTGCGGTAGCCTTACCTCAAACACGCTTCCTTCTGCCGGTTTTGAATAGATATTTATTGTACCTTTAAG
Source organism: Mucilaginibacter sp. A5337 (assembly GCF_059690695.1). NCBI lineage: Bacteria > Pseudomonadati > Bacteroidota > Sphingobacteriia > Sphingobacteriales > Sphingobacteriaceae > Mucilaginibacter > Mucilaginibacter sp. A5337. The sequence goes on from NZ_JCAWEC010000006.1 coordinate 518,581, forward strand.
GGTTTCAACAAGATGTTTTACTAAAGCCAGTCCAAAGCCAAAACCGGCTTCACCTGTTGTGCCGCTTGATGATGTGGAACTACCGCTCAGTATCTTGTTTATGCCGTTTTCATCAATGCCAACTCCATTATCTTTTACCTGGATTTGCAATGTGCTGATATGGTCATTTACTTCCAGGCTCAGGTCAACTTCAACGTGACCACCCCTGGGTGTAAATTTTATGGCATTTGAAATCAGGTTGCCGGTTATTTGTAATAGCTTATTTCGGGCAAACGGGATCCGTTCCGACTGGGATGATGTTTTTACGGTAAGCAGGATATTTTTATTACGGGCCTGCGGGATGAACAGGCGTTCTATTTTGTCTTTAAAAACCAGTAAATTAAATTCCGCACCATTAGATACCGGTTTGTAATCTTTTTTATCGGCACTCAGAATCTCATCTGCGAGCTCCAGTATTGATCGACCACTTTTATGGATCAGGTTGATAAATTCAAGCACCTCTTCAATCTGGTTTGCTTCGCCTTGTTCGCTAATAAGCTGGGCGAGGCCAATAATGCCACTTAATGGTCCGCGGATATCGTGGGCTACCTTCTTTTGAGTTTCGTTGGCCTCAGAAAGCTTACTTTTAAGCTTGCCGATTACCTTCAAGTCTTTTAAGCGACTTACTATTTCATCGGCAATGATCTTTAAAAGCTCAACCTTTTCGGGCGTAAGTTCCTTAACGTTTTTATCCAGCACACATAAAGCGCCGATGTTATGGTCGTCGCTTGTTTTAAGCGGAATGCCATAATAATACCTCAGCTTCGGCTCGTCGGTTACATAAAATTTATCCTTGAAACGCTCGTCGTTTTGCAGGTCCCCTACTTCAAAATATTCGCCGTTTATAATGGTATACTGGCAAACCGAATCTTCACGGGGCATTTGTTCAATCTGCAGCCCGTAGCCACTGATGCTCCATTGCGTATAAGAATCGATAAGATTAACCAGCGATATTTCAGTTCCGGTAACCTTGGCCGCCAGTTTGGCGAGGTCTTTGAAACTATCTTTATGTTCGGCGTAATCCAAATCAAATTCTGACAGGCTTAAAAGCCTTTCCATTTCGTTATCAGGAATTGGTGGGGCAGGCATATTATATTATATATTGGTAATTATTATATACGTGTTTTTAATCCATAAGGTTGTATGGATCATAAACACGTTGCATTAAATTTTAGGTAATTATATATTACATTATCATAAATTTATGCAGGTTAATTACATAAGCCTAACAACTAAAACCACATTGCCAACGTATTGTTTTAAATTACACATCAGCTTTTATTAACGTAAAATTTTAACCCATGAAAAAACTGCTCCTGGTAACGCTATTTATCGGTTTAGCTACTATGACTTTTGCACAGCGCAAAGTAGTTTGCTGCAGCAACCCTTCAGCAACGCAGCAATTTGCCATGCTGGCGTCAAACCCCCAATTTAAAATGTCGCACAAAAATCCGCTGCCAATGCATTTTCAAAGCAGCATCGGTGAGGCCATTACCTACAAAACACCCGATGGGAAACAGGCATCGGCGTTTTTTATGAAAGCAAAAAAGCCAACCAACAATTATTTATTGGTGATACACGAATGGTGGGGCCTCAATGATTATGTAAAAAAAGAATCGGAAAAGCTGTATAATGACCTGGGCAATGTAAATATCATTGATCTTGACCTGTATGATGGTAAGGTAGCAACCACGCGCGAAGATGCAGGCAAATTTATGCAGGGTGTAAATGACGACAGGGCGCGTGCTATTGTAAATGGCGCCATAGCTTACGCCGGTGCTAATGCCCATATCGCCACAATTGGCTGGTGCTTTGGCGGTGGCTGGAGCCTGCAAACCAGTTTGCTTGCCGGCAAAAAAGCCGTGGCTTGTGTAATGTATTATGGTATGCCCGAGCAGGATGTTAACAAGCTAAAAACGCTAAACTCCGACGTACTGGGAAACTTTGCCAACAAAGACCAGTGGATTAATCCAAAAGTGGTAGCCAAATTCGATGCCGACATGAAAGCCGCCGGAAAAAAGGTTTACCTGCATCAATATGATGCCGATCATGGTTTTGCAAATCCAAGCAATCCTATTTATAACAGCGATGCCACTAAAGATGCTTATGCAAATACGCTGTTTTTTTTAAAAGCACGATTGAAGTAAACAAAACTAACGGTGTAGTGTTGTATGGGGCAAGCTTTAGCATGCCCCATTTTTTTGTAACATTGCATAAAATTTATCTACTTGACACGTTCTGCAAAAAAGGTTGTTTCGTATTTACTTAAGGCCGGTATATTAATTGTTGCAGGGTGGTTTATTTACCGGCAGTTCAATAAAAAGAATAACGACCTAAAGCAGTTTGAGCATTTCGCATCGCAAATAAGTACTATCCATGTTGTTATTGTGATGGGGCTGGTTGTTTTATTGATGTTTTTGAATTGGTTCCTGGAAGCACTTAAGTGGCGGTACGTGACCAAAACCCTTATTAATATTAGTTTGTGGGAGGCAGTTGAGGCTGTTTTTTGCGGGCTTACCTGGGCAGTAACCACCCCTAACCGGCTGGGCGAATATGGCGGCCGTGTAATGTTTTTGCCGCCGCGCAAACGTGTTCCGGGCATTTTTGCCATGGGGGTAGGCTCGTTTAGCCAGGGCTCGGTAACTAATGTTTTGGGGGTAATAGCCATGATATGGTTTGTTGCTAATTATATTCATACCAATTTGGCGCTGGCCTGGGGCGTAACTGCGGTTTGTGCAATAATAGTAGCTATACAACTAATATTTTATTTTAACATCAATTGGGCAGTTACTTTGCTCGATAAGGTTCCGTTTATCAAAAAATACCATCGTTTTTTTGAGGTGATGGGGCGTTATCGTACGCATGAGCTTATCAAGATCATGGGTTTCAGTATTGCGCGTTACCTCACGTTTTCATTCCAGTATTTCCTGGTTTTTCAGATGCTGGTGCCCAATATGAATATTGTACCAATGATGATGATGCTAACGTTGTTTTTCCTGGTATCATCTGCCATACCATCGCTTGATTTGTTTGATATCGGGGTGCGTGGTTTTACAGCTTCGCACCTGTTTGTTTATGTAACAGATCAAAATATTGCCGTAATAGCCGGTGTATCATCAATATGGCTCATTAATTTATTTATTCCTGCTATTTTAGGATCGTTGTTCGTTTTAAAACTCAAATTCTTTGACCGCGCTGATTAGTATTATTTCGTTATTTTCTATTGGGCTTTATGTGGTATTGCTGATCTATCTGCGCATAGGCTGGGCAAAGGTCACGATGGGGCCAGTTGTTGCTAATTCGGTACATACCAAAGTTACTGTGCTTATAGCGGCCCGTAATGAAGAAGAAAAAATTCATTTAACTATCGAAGATATTTTAGCTCAGGATTATCCCAAACACCTGACGGAGGTTATTATTGTTGATGATCACTCAACAGATAATACTGCTGCCATTATCAGCAGCTATGCGCCACAAGGAGTTAAATTGCTTCAGCTCAAACTTGGCGAAACGCTTAACTCCTATAAAAAGAAGGCAATTGCAGAGGCCATCAAGCTTTCAACAGGCGATTTAATGGTAGCCACAGATGCAGATTGCCGTATGGGCAATCAATGGCTGCGTACTATTGTTGGTTTCTATGAGCAGAATAACCTGGTGATGATCTCTTCGCCGGTAACATATTTCCAGGAGCAATCGGTATTTGAGCGGATGCAAACACTCGATTTTTCGTCGCTTATTTGCATGGGAGGCTCTTTTTTAGGACATGGGTTTGCTGCAACATGCAACGGGGCAAATTTTGCCTATCGTAAAGATGTATTTTACGAAGTAGGCGGTTTTGCCGGCATAGACGACCTGGCCTCGGGCGATGACGAACTTCTATTGCATAAAGTAGCAGAGCGCTATCCCGGCCGGATTGGCTTTTTAAAACGGCGCGAAGCGATTGTATATACTCACGCAAAACCAAACTTAAAGGAGTTTATGCAACAGAGGCGTCGTTGGGCATCAAAATCAACCAAGTACAAAAACAAAAAAATGGTTGCTTTTGCGCTTAGTGTCTGGCTGTGCAATTTTATGTTGCTGTTTACAGCGGTGTTAGGGATTTTTGATATCTATTTCCTGAAGCTGTTTTTGCTTACCATCGGCATTAAATATGCGATAGACTTGTTGTACATGACACCGATCATGAACTTCTTAAAACGGCGCGAACTATTATTGTATGTAAGTTTTGTTTTGCCGCTTAATGTCCTCTATTTCGTTGTTATCGGCTTTTTAGGAAAAAACAAAAAATACGCCTGGAAAGGCAGGATAGTTAAGTAAGCTATAATTAAGCTAAAAGCCGAAGGCTGAAAGCATAAAGCTACCAAACGTAGGTATAGGAAATCTACTCCGGGCTTGTAAAAGGTTATGTGCTTTGAGCCTTAAGATTTCGGCTTCATAATGCGTTTGTAAAGAAACCCTTCATTATTGCTAATTGCGCCTATTTAAACGATATTTAGCCAATACACATGAACTGTTAACACATTGGCCGAAATTACACCAGCAAAACGCACCTGGCGTGTTTTTAAGCGTAATAAAATAGCCGTATCCGGGCTGGCGTTTATCCTGCTTACGTTATTTGTTGCCATCATGGGCTATCTTATTATGCCCGATGACACACCATTGGCCAATAATATGATCATCCAGCTCAGTATAAAAAAGCCGGGATCAACCTACATGATTTTAAAACTCCGGAAAGCAGAGCCTGTTGATACTGTAAATGTATTTTCAAGGATGCTGTACGGCCAGCAGTCATTTTATAAAGAGATCCCTATAACCGGTTATCATTTTGTTAAAGATTCCATTTATGTTAACGGTTACATTGGCGATGAAGATAAACCCGAAAAAAAAGCATTCAATATTTTTGAAGTGGTAACGGGGCAAAAGCCTGTTTATAAACATAGCAAGGTTATTTTTAACGATAACGGCCAAACAACTGTAGCGACTGCTTCAGCAGCTCTTTATCACAGTTTCGACGCCAGGATCAGGAAAGAAAATATCGGTTTTAAAACTTTTTGGCTGGGTACCGATGGCTATGGGCGGGATATGTTGAGCCGCCTGCTGCTGGGCACCCGAATTTCACTTGCCGTGGGCCTGATGTCGGTTATTATCAGTATGCTGCTTGGGGTAACCGTTGGGGCTGTAGCCGGATACTTCGGAGGCTGGGTAGATGCATCCTTAAGCTGGCTGATGAATATCTTATGGGCGCTGCCTGCGCTGCTGCTGGTGATTGCCATATCGTTTGCATTGGGTAAGGGGTTATGGCAAATATTTATAGCTGTTGGCCTATCCATGTGGGTGGAGGTTGCGCGCCTGGTGCGCGGGCAGGTAATGGGACTTAAACAGGTAGAGTACATTGAAGCGGCAAGGGCTTTAGGCTTTAGTAATAAGCGCATTATTGCCAAACATATTTTGCCCAATATCACCGGGCCTGTGCTGGTATTGGCATCATCAAATTTTGCATCGGCTATACTTTTAGAGGCCGGGCTTAGTTTTTTAGGCTTTGGCGCACAGCCGCCTATGCCAACCTGGGGTGGCATGATCAAGGAGCATTATGGGTATATTGTTATGGATTCGGCATTTTTGGCTATCATTCCTGGGGGGGCCATCATGCTGCTGGTTTATGCTTTTAACCTGGTTACTGTTGGCTTGCGCGATGCCTTTGATATAAAATCACAAAGTACTCGTATTTAAAAATTATTTCTTCTATTTTAGTCAGCGGACTTATATCAATATGCTGAATATAGACGACGGTTCCGGCGAAGACGAATTGATCAGGCTTTTGCTCAAACGGCAGTCGGAATTAAATTCTTTATTGGAAATTACGCGGGCGATAAACAAAAACACCGCTACTCCTATCCTCATTCAAATGCTGGAAGTTATTCTGCAAAACTATTTGCAGGTAGGCAAACTGCGTTTTTTGATTGAGAAGGATAATAAATTTGCCTGTATAGCCAAATATGGCGGCGATATCGAATCGTCCGTGGTGTTAGCCCGTGCCTGTAAAAAACTGAGTAAGGTTAAAGCCCCTACAGCCATCGCCGGGCACCGCGACCCAGTCCTCAAAAAATACAATTACTTTATCCCGGTATATCATAAAAGTAAAGCCCTCGCTTACGCCCTCATCGGCGATTTTAATACCTCGGGCGAGATGCTTAACAATGATCTCAACTTCATCCAAACGCTGATGAATGTGATTATTGTGGCGCTTGAAAACAAGAAACTTTTCCGCGAGCGGCTGCAGTCCGAACGTTTTCAGCGCGAGATGGAGCTTGCTGTAGAAGTGCAAAATATGCTGATCCCCATGCGGGAGCATAAAGATGATAGTGTGGAGATCGGTGCTAAATATCTTCCGCACCAAAACATCGGCGGCGATTATTTTGATTTCATCCGCCTAAATGATCATGAGTTTTTATGGTGCATTGCCGATGTATCGGGCAAGGGAATTTCGGCAGCATTGCTGATGGCCAACTTTCAGGCCAGTTTGCATGCCTGGGCAGCGGTTGATGGTGATTTGACCAACATTGTTGACAGATTAAATAAAATTGTGCTCAGCAATACCAAGGGCGAGCGGTTTATTACCCTTTTTCTTGCGCGCTACAATCAAAAAAAGCGACGGCTTAATTATATCAATGCGGGCCACAATCCAACCATCCTTTATTCGGAAGGCGGGGCTATTCCGCTTAAATTGGGCACTACGATGATCGGTGTTTTTGAAGACCTGCCTTTTTTAAACGAGGGCGAAGTTGACGTTGAACCCGGCAGCCTGATCTTTAACTATACCGATGGGCTTATGGATTTTGAGTCGCCAAGTTCAAAGGTATGGAATGAGGATAAATTGCTTGATTTTGTGCTGGCGCATGGCGAGCTATCGCCCGATAATTTTAATCAGGCTTTGATGGATTACCTGAGTAATGTGCATAAAAGCAAGCCGATCGATGATATCACCTTGCTTACGCTAAAGATTTTTTAGCGTAAAAGCTGCGTAATCTTCGTTGTTGAAAAACTAATCATACTAATTACTTCACTAACACGTTTACAACACTTATTATATTTGCCGGATGCTATCAGCCAGGTACCAGTACGAATTTTTAGAGGCAGGATGCGATGAAGCCGGGCGAGGTTGCCTTGCCGGGCCGGTTTTTGCAGCCGCAGTTATTTTATCTCCCGATTTTGACCATCACCTGCTGAATGATTCAAAGCAGGTTACCGAGGAAATAAGGTATCAGCTTCGTGCCGAAATTGAAGAGAAAGCCATTGCCTATGCCGTTGCATCTGTTGATAACCTGGAAATAGATGAGATCAATATCCTCAATGCATCATTCCTGGCAATGCACAGGGCTATTGAAAAACTACATCTTGAGCCCCAGTTTTTAATCATCGACGGCAATCGCTTTAAAAAGTACCGGAACATCCCACATGAGTGTATTATAAAAGGGGATGGAAAATATTTTAGCATTGCGGCGGCATCCATATTGGCCAAAACTTACCGCGACGATTATATGATGCAAATAGCTGCCGAACACCCGGAATATGACTGGCATACCAACAAGGGTTATCCTACTACCAAGCATCGCGAAACAGTAATGAAGATAGGTTTTACGCCCTATCATCGCCGTACCTTCAGGGTTACCGATCCGCAGTTAAGTATTTTTTAATGAAGTTTTGAATACCACGTTCAGGATGGTATTTTTGTTAAAAACCCATTCCACCGTTTGAAGATCCTAATTTTAACACATCGTGTACCATTTCCGCAAAATGGCGGTTACGCCATTGTGGTTTGCAATACCATTAAAGGTTTAATTGCGCTTGGGCACGAGGTTGCACTGGTGGCTTTGAATGGTAAAAGATATAATGGCAGTGTACAAACAACAGAAGATGAATTGTTGCAGAAAATTCAGTACACATCCTACGATATCAACATCAACGTATCCGTGCTGGACGCTATCACTAACTTGTTCAACAAAAAGGCGAACGATGTTGACCGTTATTATGATGCCGAATTTGAAAAACTTCTGCTACGCGAACTGCGCCAAACTACATATGATGTTATTCAGTTTGAAGGCTTGTTTGTAACGCCATACCTGGCCGCCATGCGCAAGCATACCCAGGCCCGGTTAATTTACCGGTCGCACAATATTGAACACCAGGTATGGATGAGGTTAGCGCAACAAAAAAGCGATCTGTTTAAGAAATGGTACCTGCATTTGCTGGCCCGCAGGGTTAAGGATTATGAACTGCAGCAGCTCAATAAATTTGATGGTATTGCCGTGTTTACAAACGAGGATAAAAAAACACTGTTATCATACGGCGTTACCATTCCGGTTGATATTTTTCCGGTAGGGATCTCCCTGCCCGATTATAAGCCCGACTACAATAAAACGGAGTTTCCGAGCCTGTTTTTTTTAGGTTCGTTAGATTGGATGCCCAACCGGGAGGGTATTGAGTGGTTTATCGAAAACTTTTATAAAGACCTTACAGAGGGCGATCTCCGCGTAAAATTTTATGTCGCCGGGCATAATATCCCCGATAGTTTTGATGATTATGAAGCCATGGGAAAGATCTTTATCCAGGGCGAGGTTGATGATGCTTCGGAGTTTGTAAACAGTAAGGCTATCATGGTAGTGCCTTTGCTTTCGAGTGGAGGTATGCGGGTTAAGATAGTTGAGGGCATGGCTATGGAAAAGTGTATCATCTCCACCTCACTGGGTGCCGAGGGGATCAACTTTACCAATGGAGCCAATATTCTTATTGCCAATAACCGACAGGAGTTTTATGATGCCATTGAGCGTTGCATTACCGACGAGGAATTTTGCCGGAACATAGGCCTCAACGCCCGTCGCCTGATTGAAGAGCAGCACGATGTGCATGTGATAGCGCCAAACCTGGTTGCTTTTTATCAAAGCGTGGAACCTTGATTTGCAGCCCAGCGTTGTCATTTCGACGAACCGGGTGGGGAAGTGAGGGAGAGTGAGGAGAAATCTTATACGCCCTGTTTTAAACTAATGCCGTTGTTGGTGTTGTCACCAACAACTTTTCCTGCCCGTTTGCTCTTGTAATCAAAAAAGGTTATTGGTCTATGCATTGGCTACGAGATTGCCGCGCTACGCTCGCAATGACATATCTTCTCTATTCTTTTTTTCTGCCAACTGAAAACTGCCACTGCCAACTTCCCTACTGCTGCTGTTGTTGCTGCTGCTGAATAATCTCCATATAACGCTGATAACTGTTTTTTGAAAATTCGGTTACCGCATGTATAGCAGGTGTTTCGTGGGCTTTGTCCTCAAAAACGATGGCATCGGCGTCATCAACTACTACGGATACTTCCAGTTTGTGGCCATAAGCGCCTTTATAAACGCCCTTAACCGGCGAGCAGTCGGAAAAATTGCGGCCTACTGCCAGGCGTACATGGGTTTCGTTGGCAACGCAGTTGTTGGTAGGGTCGATACCGAGCCATCCGTAATCGGGTACATATACTTCGGCCCAGGCATGGGTAGCACCTTCGCCGCGCATAGCACTGCTGTGGGTGCAAATGTAACCGCTTACATAGCGCGATGGTATTTTAAGCTGACGAAGCATGACCATCAAAATATGGGCAAAATCCTGGCAAACACCGGCCCTGAGCTTCCATACTTCATCAAGTGTTGTTTCAACCGTAGTAACCCCTTTGATGTACTCAAAGTTTTTGTATACCCAGCCGCAAAAACGAAGCGCCACCTGGAAAGGCGTTTCGTCTTTACGTCGCTCCTGTTCAACTACTTCCTGCAGTTCGGGCAGCCCCTCAAAATATTCCTGTTTTAAAAAATCAATATATGGCACCATGTACTGAAGGCGCTTAAGATCTTCCCATTGCTGCTCCGGAAAAATATCATTTACCGGCAAGGGGCGCTGGCGGGTAGTAACAACCAGTTTTGAGTTGATGACCAGCATATTGTGCTGATTACTGTACGTGAAACTGCCAACTTCATTGCCGTAATAGTCGGTGTGCGTATCAACTACCGGGTTTCCGGTTATGTTGAGTTCCTGCTTAATTACTTCCTGGTAGTCGTCTTTTATCGGGAACAAGATGATTTGGTTGGCGCTGTCGCGCACAGGGCCCTCATAGGTATATTTTGTAATATGTTGGATCTTAAATTCAGGCATTGTTTTAATTTTTTAATTTGAGGATTTGAAAATTTGAAAATGAGAAAAGAGGTTTTCAAAACTTCAAAACAAAATCTATTTAATTGGTTAATTGAATAATTTGATAATGTGGCGATTTGAAGATTTGAAAATGAATTAGGCCGAACATCTTCAAATTTTCAAATCTTCAAATCGGCAAATTTTCAAATTAAGCGGTTTTCAAATTAAGTTTATGAATTAGCAAAATAGTGCTGATTAAGTGAATTACCAATCCCGTACAGCTCACTCCTGATTTGGGTGAGGAACAGGTGTAACCCCTCCTGCTTAATGCTTTTTACCGAACTGTATTTGATACGGCTTTGCAACCTGCCTATCTGGAACGACATTTCCCGGTAGTCGTCGGCATTGCTGTCGTTCTTCAACCTGTCGAAATAGCGTTGGATATTATTTACCGAATAGATAACCGACCGTGGAAAATCGTTATTAAGCACAACCTGTTCCAGTACGTTTTCGGCCTCAAAGCCTTCGCGATAGGTTTTTAAATACAGCTCATATCCGCCCAATGAAAGCAAAAGGTGTTTCCAGTACGTAGTATCAGTAAGCAGGTCGGGGTTGTCACTTATCGAACTAAACTTAGTATCCAAAATATCAACCGACTGGATAGCCCTTTCAAGATACTTGCCAATATTCATAAATGCACGGCCTTCGCCGCGCTCCATGGTGATCTCCACAGTACCGTAATAAAGCATTACCTGTTTTATCAGCACGTCCAGTACCCCTATCGGGTCTTCACGGTGCAGCGCACGTTCCAGTCGTGGGTCTTTTACAGTATGGTAATATTCATTCAGGCATTGCCAAAGATCCTTGGTGATGTGTTCCTGTACGCCACGCGCGTTTTCACGCGCCAGGGTAATGATGTTGAGTATAGAGTTTGGATTGCTTTTCCCGGTAACCATATACTTTAAAACCGACCGGCTGTCATTGTCCAGCTTTTCGGCCTCACCTGCGTTGAGCCCGGCAAAAATCCGCATTACCGGCTCCCAGGTAAATTCCTGCACTGTATCCTGCGATGAGGCATAATTAATTTTTAACATCCGCAGCATGCCATCGCTGCGCTCAATGTAACGGCTTAACCAATAAAAACTTGCTGCAACCCTGCTTAACATAGTGCCCCCTAACCCCCTAAAGGGGGAATGATTATCCAGAGACGAAATCCTCTGGTGTTTTGTTATTTATATTTTGTCCTAACTTCTTTATTCTGCTTCTTTTCCTCCCCCTTTAGGGGGCCGGGGGGCTTAACACCCACGTATCCTTACTACCGCCACCCTGCGAACTGTTCACCACCAATGATCCTTCTTTTAAGGCCACTCGCGTTAGACCGCCCGGTACAATTTCAATGCCATCGGGGCCATAAAGTGCGTAAGGCCTTAAGTCAACCCTGCGCGGCTTTAACTCACCCTGCATATAGCACGGTGCCGCCGAAAGACTGATAGTTGGCTGTGCAATGAAGTTACGCGGATCTTTCAGTATTTCCTTTTTATATTCATCTATTTCCTGTTCGCTTGCCGCGTGCCCCATCAACATACCGTAGCCACCGCTGCCGTTGGTTTTTTTAACCACCATTTTATTGAGGTTTTTAAACACCATTTCGCGCTCGTCGGGATTGCCCAACTGGTGGGTTGGCACGTTTTTGAGTATTGGCTCTTCGTTCAGGTAATAGCGAATCATGTCAGGCACATAAGCATATACTGCCTTATCATCGGCAACACCGGTGCCTGTAGCGTTTACAATGGCTACATTGCCTTTGCGGTATGCGCCCATCAAACCTGCCACGCCCAGCATGCTTGCCGGATTAAATACCAGCGGATCTAAAAACTCATCGTCCACCCGGCGATAGATCACATCCACCTGCTGCAGGCCGGTAGTGGTTTTCATGTAAACTTTATGATTGTTCACCACCAGGTCGCGCCCTTCAACCAGCTCTACCCCCATTAAGCGGGCCAGCGTGGTATGTTCAAAATAAGCCGAATTATAAATGCCCGGCGTAAGTAAAACAATAGTTGGGTTATGAATTTGCCTTGGCGAAAGCGCCAAAAGGTTTTTATATAATATAGATGGATACTCGGTAACACTACGCACGCTGCATTGCGGCAGCAGATCAGGAAATAGCCGTTTGGTGATCTCCCTGTTCTCGAGCATGTAACTTACGCCAGACGGGGTGCGCAGGTTATCTTCCAGTACGTAAAAAGTGCCATCTTCATCGCGGATGAGGTCGATGCCCGAAATGTGCACATAAATATCATATGGTACCTGGAGCTGGTACATTTCGCGCAAAAAATGTGGGCACGAATAAATGATATCAATAGGTACTATGCCATCCTTTACAATAAACTGGTTGTGGTAAATATCCTTCAGGAAAAGATTAAGTGCATTAAGGCGCTGTTTGATGCCCCGCTCAACAAAAGCCCACTCATCGGCAGTGATAATGCGTGGAATAATATCAAAAGGAAAGATCTTTTCAATGCCTTCGCCGCTGTTATAAACAGTAAAGGTAATGCCCTGGCTCATGAACAGGCGTTTGGCAAGCTCCTCCTTTTTATTCAGGTCGTCGGCCGATTCTTTCGAAATGTAGTCAATTACTTTGCGGTAATGTTCTCGAACATTAGCATCTAAGCCATACATTTCATCCCAAACGTTATTTATTGGGTTGTATTTGTCAAAATAAGCTGATTCTTCCATGAAAAATTACAATAGTTTAAAAATTGATAATCAGTTATCTTTAGAAATTGTAATTTATGAAGTGTTTTTGATAAAAAAGCAAATTATTTTGAAATTTTTGAAGATATTTTAATCAAATTTTCAATTTGTACTGATTTGTATAATTAAAAACTGTGTTTTGTTGATTTGAAAGTACAAATGATAAGGCGCTGTTCTGCAAGTATTAACTCTAAATTGTATTCGCCGCTTTCCTGAAATCTGAAGGGTTCATACGTCTGTACTTTTTAAAAATACGGTTGAGGTGGCTTTCATCATTAAAGCCAAGTTCATTGGCAATTTCAACCATGCGCATATTGCTGTGCAGCAATCGGTTTTCGATGAGCTTAAGTTTATAGTTGATAATATACTGCTGCAGGGTTTCGCCGGTGTGTTTTTTAAAATAGCGGCCTATGTAGGTTTCTGAAATCCCCATTTTATCTGCAATGACCTCTGCTCTTAACTTTTCGGGGAAGTAGATATTGGCCTGGACGTATTGCAAAATATCAATTGTTTTTTCCTCTGTATTTTCATCAACCCCATCAGGCATGCTCATGGCAATATTGCGCGCTACTATTACAATAACGGTGTTGATGTATTGCTGTAAAAGTTCTTTGCTGTAAAGGCTGTTTTTATTTTGCTCATTGATAATGGCTTGCATAATAGGTTTTACAACGGCACTGTCTTCGTGGTGCTTTAATACACAGCCGGGGGCCTGGGCAGCATTTTTGAGGATAAACTCGAGGTGTTTAGCTGCATCGCCGGGCAGTTTGTAATCCTTGACGTAAGCCATATTAAAACGGATGAAGAGGAACTGCGTTGAGGTTGCTATCTCAAAATAATGGGAATCATCGGGCGTAAGCAGAAATAAGTGCCCGGGCTTATAGTTGAATTTGCTTTTGTTGATGCATTGCTTCCCGGTGCCGCTTACAATATAAATAAACTCAAAGAAGCTGTGCGAATGTTCGCTGCGGGGGCAGGCATTAAGGGGCTCGCGTAATACGATCTCGAACGGCTGGTATAAATTATCTTTAACCATAGTGTAAATGTACAATTATTACGAGGGTTTGTACAAGGCAGGTGGTTTATGTGTTGTATAATTTTGCACTATAAATAAAACAACTCAGAATTACTAAAATGGAAAATCAAAATAAACCGACTATGCAGGCGTTAATTGCCACCGAAGCAAATGCCCCTTTTACCATAACCGAAATAGAACGTCCGCTCGCTGCAGAAGGTCAGGTACTGGTACGCATTATAGCAAGTGGTGTGAGCGTATTGGATAACAAGATCCGCACCGGAAAAGGCGGGCATGCCCAACAGCCGTTACCAGCTATTTTAGGGATGGATTTCGCCGGTATCATTGAAGCTGTTGGTCCTGGTGTTACCCGTTTTAAGGTAGGCGACGAAGTATATGGACTTGCAGGCGGCATTGGTGGCTTGCAAGGTACTTACGCGCAATATGCCGCTTTTGACGCGGATTTGCTTGCTGTTAAGCCTTCAAATTTAAGTATGCGCCAATCGGCCTCTATGCCCCTTAATTTCATTACTGCCTGGGAAGGCCTTGTGGATAGGGCAAATGTGCATGAAGGTCAAAAAGTACTGGTTCATGGCGGTGCAGGCGGCGTTGGTCATTTAGCAGTTCAAATAGCCAGGGCATTTGGAGCCGATGTTTATGCTACCGGCAGTGCTGCACAACAGCAATATATTGAAAGTATAGGAGCCACTTTTATTGATTACCGCGCCACAACTGTTGAAGAATATGTGAACAAATATACCAATGGTGAGGGATTTGATATTGTTTATGATACTTTGGGTGGTGCTACGTTAGATGCCTCATTTGTTGCCGCCCGCTATTACACCGGGCATGTGGTAAGCTGTTTGGGTTGGGGCGAACATAAGCTGGCTCCCTTGTCATTTCGTGGTGCAACGTATTCAGGGGTGTTTACTTTGATGCCGATGATCAGTGGCAGAGGGCGCAAACATCATGGCGAAATTATGGAGGAAGCAACTAAACTTGCAGAAGCAGGTATGCTTGTTCCGTTGGTTGATGAAAGACGTTTTACATTGGCCACAGCTAACGAAGCACATGACATTATTGAGAACGGTAAATCGGTTGGTAAACTGGTGGTTGATGTAGCCTGAAGCTGCCCGAATCATGTTATGCAGTGTTTAAGTCCGGGGAGTTTGAAGGGAAAAATGCCATTCGCCATTTGTCATGCTGAGTGTTAAATCCGGTGGATTCTGAAGGTAAAATGACATCTTCATCACGTCATTGGGAGGCACGAAGCAATCCCCAACAGGCAGGTAACGATCTTTGTTCTATGGACTTACATCGTTGCGCTCCTGGCCGCGCGGGCCAGGTACTTTTGTCTTGATACAAAAGTACCCAAAAAATCAAGTCAGCAGATAGGCTTCTTTGCGCACAGGCCTTTGCCCTGCAAATCGGACAGAACCACGGCTGCAATTATTTTGCCCCGCTCCGCATCCGCATTCCCAACGCTTCTGCAAAAACTTGCTATGCCCTTTCCTGCGCTCAAGGCCACCATCGTTCTGCCCGATTTCATCCGAAGCTTACCTGCTGACGGGAACATCCTTCATTTATTATGTCATGGGTAGGTACGAAGCATCTTCTTCGCCCGTGTATAGCGGCCATGCTTGTTGAAGAAGATCCCTTCGTACCTCAGGATGACAGTTTTTTTGTGAATTATGTCATGGGTAGAAACAAAAACATCAACCAGCTTATCCGTTTGAGATGGTTTATAAACAAAAACGGCCCGGTGAAAACCGGGCCGTTTGCTATATCCTAAACAATTCAATTAGTGATTTTGTTCGTGTACTTCTTCTTCCCTGAACAGTTTCGCGCTGAAATAATCATTGTTCATGCGGGCAATGTTGGTAAGCTTAATTTCTTTAGGGCATTCAGCTTCGCAGGCACCGGTGTTGGTACAGTTACCAAAACCTTCTTCGTCCATCTGGGCAACCATTGATTGCACACGACGGTAACGCTCTGGCTGACCTTGTGGCAATAAGCCAAGCTGAGTGATCTTAGCAGATACGAACAGCATAGCCGAAGCATTTTTACAAGCTGCAACACAGGCTCCGCAACCAATACAGGTAGCCGAGTTGAAAGCTTCATCGGCAATAACCTTAGGAATTGGGATAGCGTTGCCATCAGGTACACCACCGGTATTCACCGAAACATAGCCACCAGCCTGCTGGATCCTGTCGAAAGCGGAGCGGTCAACCGCTAAGTCTTTAACAATTGGGAATGCTTGCGCGCGCCATGGTTCGATAGTGATGGTTTCACCATCGTGGAAGGTACGCATGTGCAGCTGGCAGGTAGTGATACCGCGTTTTGGTCCGTGTGGGTGACCATTGATATATAATGAACACATACCGCAAATACCTTCGCGGCAGTCGTGGTCAAAGTTTATTGGCTCATCGCCTTTGTGGGTCAGGCTTTCATTTACCACGTCGAGCATTTCAAGGAACGACATATCAGGCGAAATGTTCTCAGCTTTGTAGCTTACAAATTTACCCGGGGTTTGAGCATTTTTTTGACGCCATACTTTAAGCGTCAGGTTCATATTTCCGTTACTCATCTTTGTTTTAGATTTGAGTTATCGTTATTTTTTGTTGATTGAGAGAGCGATTGATTAGGTGAATGGTTGTTAACTTAATCAACCACTCATCTAATTAACCATTCACTATGCGTAATTACGTTGTGATAAATGAACTGCTTCAAATGTCAGCTGTTCCTTATGCAATTCCTCCGGCTGATTTTCACCTTTAAACTCCCAGGCAGCAACAAATGCAAAGTTTTCGTCATCGCGCAGTGCTTCACCATCGGCAGTTTGTGACTCAACCCTGAAGTGGCCACCACATGATTCTTTGCGCATTAAAGCATCGTCGATCATCAGCTCGCCAAGTTCAATGAAATCGGCCACGCGACCAGCTCTTTCTAACGAAGCGTTTACTTCTTCGTTTTCGCCGGTTACGATAGCATTTTTCCAGAAATCGGCTTTCAAAGCCTGGATCAAACCTTTGGCTTTTTTCAGGCCTTCTTCTGTACGGGCCATACCGCAGTACTCCCACATAATGTGGCCAAGTTCGCGGTGATACTCGTTAGTAGTTTTGTTGCCTTTAAGGGCCAGCAATTTATTTACGTGTGCAATTACATCCTGTTTGGTTTGCTCAAAAGCAGGGTGGCTTGTATCAACCTTTTTAGGGCCGGTTTTAGCAAGATAGTCACCAAGGGTATAAGGGATTACAAAGTAACCGTCAGATAAACCCTGCATCAACGCTGAAGCACCAAGGCGGTTAGCGCCGTGGTCTGAGAAGTTACACTCGCCCAAGGCATATAAACCGGGGATGGTAGTGCTCAGGTTATAATCAACCCAAAGGCCGCCCATGGTATAGTGTACCGCAGGGTAAATACGCATTGGCTGTTTATACGGGTTCTCGTCGGTAATCTGGATATACATATCAAACAGGTTACCGTATTTGGCTTTAACTGTTTCTTCGCCCAGGCGTTTGATAGCATCGGCAAAGTCAAGGAATACAGCGAAGCCCGAACCGCCTACACCTCTGCCTTCTTCAACCATTTCCTTAGCGTTACGTGAAGCCACGTCGCGCGGAACAAGGTTACCGAAAGCCGGGTATTTACGCTCAAGGAAATAATCGCGATCGTCCTCTTTAACCTGGTCGGCTTTCAAAGTGCCTTTGCGCAATTGCTCGGCAATTTCAACCGTTTTTGGTGCCCATACCCTACCGTCGTTACGCAGCGACTCAGACATCAGCGTAAGCTTAGACTGGTGATCGCCGGTTACCGGGATACAGGTTGGGTGAATTTGAGTATAGCAAGGGTTACCGAAGAAAGCACCGCGTTTGTGTGCCCTCCAAGCTGCCGTTACGTTAGATCCGATAGCGTTTGTTGACAGGTAGAACACGTTGCTGTAACCGCCTGTACACAATAATACGGCGTGACCAGCATGGGTATCAATCGCGCCGGTAAGCATGTTACGGGTAACAATACCTTTGGCATGGCCATCGATAGTTACCACGTCAAGCATTTCGTGGCGGGTATACATTTTTACTTTACCGGCATGGATCTGGCGGTTAAGGGCAGAGTAAGCGCCTAATAAAAGCTGCTGTCCTGTTTGGCCCCTCGCGTAGAAGGTACGCGATACCTGCGAACCACCGAATGAACGGTTATCCAGCAAGCCGCCGTATTCGCGGGCAAAAGGTACACCCTGTGCCACGCACTGGTCAATGATGTTTACCGAAACTTCGGCCAAACGGTGAACGTTGGCTTCGCGTGCGCGGTAGTCACCACCTTTAATGGTATCGTAAAATAAACGGAAAACGCTGTCGCCATCGTTTTGGTAGTTTTTAGCAGCATTGATACCACCCTGTGCAGCAATAGAGTGCGCACGGCGTGGGCTGTCCTGGAAACAAAATGCCTTGACGTTGTAACCCAGCTCACCTAAAGTGGCAGCTGCCGAAGCGCCTGCCAAACCGGTACCTACAATAATGATATCGTATTTACGCTTGTTGGCGGGGTTAACCAGCTTCAGATCAAATTTATGCTTGCTCCATTTTTCGGCTAATGGGCCTTGAGGAATTTTAGCATCTAATGTCATCTCTTCTATATGTTTAT
Organism: Mucilaginibacter sp. A5337; assembly: GCF_059690695.1. Lineage (NCBI taxonomy): Bacteria > Pseudomonadati > Bacteroidota > Sphingobacteriia > Sphingobacteriales > Sphingobacteriaceae > Mucilaginibacter > Mucilaginibacter sp. A5337. Next base: position 537,194 of record NZ_JCAWEC010000006.1, read on the forward strand.
GTTTGTGGCTTTTGGCCAGCTAACTTAGTGAGCTCCCTGGGTTGATAAATAGTAATAATAAACCGGCATGGCGGCAAAAAGCAGCGGAATAATAACCGCAAACAGCCATGTGCCAATAAAGTAAACTACCGGGGTGTATTTGCGGTGTACCCAGCCCAGCGTACGAAATGCGCTCTGGAAACCATGCAGCAAGTGAAATGCTACAGCGCCCATGGCTATTACGTAAAATATAACGTAAATAAGGTTGCTGAAGCTATAAACAACGCGTGCATGCAGGTCTTTTACCCTTACAACCTCTACATTGTTTTCGGTTGATACAGAGTGGCTGAAATCAGCGTTAACCGGTTTGTATTCGGCAGCAGTGGTAACACCGGTAGCCAGATCGGTACGGTACTCTTTAAAGCCCATGGTTTGGTCGTTGTGGTAACGGAACCAGAAATCGCCCATGTGGATAACGATGAACAGGAACATGATTGAACCTAAAAGGCCCATGTTTTTTGATGACCATGAGGCATCAGATTTTGCCGCTACTGCATAACGTACAGGACGGGCTTTACGGTTTTTGACAGTCAGGATCAAACCGTATAGTGCATGCACTAAAATGGAAAAGTACAACAGGTATGCAATTACTTCGATAGGCGGAAAATGCGTAAGGAAGTTGGCATACACGTTAAAACTGAAACCGTCATCGTGTTTAAACAACAGCAGGTTGCCGCCTACGTGTACAATTAAAAAGGTACACAGAAACAAGCCTGTTAAAGCCATGATCAGCTTTTTGCCCAGCGACGAGTTTAAGGTTTGTTTGAATTCGCTCATTATGAATTGGATTTGTTAGGCAAAAGTATTTATTAAATAACAAAACATAGAAGAGGTTTTGGCTTATTGAAGATCAAAAATCTATTTAGAATCAATCTAAAGCAATGGGCTGGCTGTTAAGGTGTAAATACACTGCTATGACAGTTAATGCGCTGTAATAAAGGTTGGTGCAGTATGAAAAATCAGGCGATAGCAACTACTTTATCTTTCAATACAGCAAAGATCCTGTCGTTTTGAAGGCTGCGGATAGCAACCCGGCCCGTAAATTTACCAAACGACGGCAGTATAACCTGCCGGCTTCCGAAAGCAAAGCATGGCAGCGTGATGCTTTGCCGCCCTCTGCCGCTCAGATTTACGCCGGGGTGGATGTGCCCGCAAAAAACATAGCCTGCCGCCGGTTTATCATCAGCAAGCGGATGGTGCATCATCAGAAATGGGCCTATCAATAAATCGTCATGCAACTCGATATTTAGGTTGTGATAATGTTTATCATCGATTACATCATGGTTGCCGCGGACGAGGATGACCTGCAATGCTGGGAACTGGCTGCGCCAAAGGATGAACCAATCCCAGTCGTTATTCATATCGCTATGGAACAGATCGCCTAAAAAAATTACTTTCTCTGGCTTATGTTCATAAATAAGATCAGAAAGTACAGCCAGGTCGCTTTGTTCCATATCGCGAGGTATGGCTATCCCCGCTTTACGGAAATGCCCAACCTTACCCAAATGCACATCGGCAACTATCAGCGCCTTTTGTTGATGCCAGTAAATGGCTTTTTGTGGTAATAATAAAAGATCCTGCCCCAGCAGGTTAAATGGAGTAGCCGCACTTATCATTAAGGCAAAGGTACACAAGCCCCCCGGCCCCCTAAAGGGGGGGTGAAAATATTTTTTCAATCAGGGTGTAACCTGTTTAAAAAACATGTGGTCATAGCTTACAAATACACCGCAACGGCGTATTTACAGAGAGAAAAAACAATATTAACTTAATTAAAAAAACAAATATTATGGGCGCAGGTGAATTGGGTGTATTAGCAGGAATTATAATACCCCTCAGCTTATTCGCAATGATCTTCGGGATCGTTTACTTAAACAAACGGGAGAAATTAGCTATGATCGAAAGAAACATGGATCCAAGGAGTTACAAACCACAATCGGCTCCTTACCAAAATTTAAAATGGGGCTTGCTGCTCATTGGTTCAGGTATCGGGTTGTTTTTAGCCTATGTTTTAAATCGTGGTATATTCAATAGTTTTGACGACGATGTTTTCTTTTTGTACGTAGCATTGATCGCTATTTTTGGAGGAGCGGGTTTGTTTTTATCATACCGCATCGAAAAAAGGGAAGTGCTGGATAAGGAAGATCAGCATATCGAAAAATTATAAGCGATTTATTCAATATCATTTAAAGCTCCGGCATTTTGGCGGGGCTTTTTTTGCAGCCAAGCCGGTTGTACAAAAAGCCGGGTATGTCGGAGAGATTGTTTTGGTGTATGATATTCTGTTTGATTTGACCTTTTGCATCCGATAATTTGCAGGAGGCTAATCGGTTAAAATAAGCGGCAGGCTTACCCTATACCATACCGCTCTTTAAATAAGTTTAAATGATGGCGCTCATGCCCGGCGAGCATAAATACAAATGCCGCTACAGTAAACAAATGGCTGCTGGCTATGCCAGTACGGGCTAATTGCTCATCGCTGAAAGCTTTAACCATATAAAGATTGCCCTGGCGTAAAGCCCTGAACTCTTCGGCCAGATCTTTTATATTTTGACTGTTAAAATCGGTATTGTTAACGTAAACATCCTGGTCAAAACCGGGTAGCTCAATGTGGTTGCGCGAAAATACGAGCGCCCGGTAAGCAAAAGTACGTTCGGTATCAATCATGTGTCCCAAAGCCTGCTTAACTGTCCATTTACCGGGGGCATAGGCGTGCAAAGCTTCTTCGTCGGTTAAATTGCTGAGCAGCTGGTAGCTGATATTCATTTGCTGTTCAAGCATGTTAATTACATCATTGTCGCCAACAAGCCCTACATATCCCGCAGCAAACGGCGAATAATCACCTGGTTTTGGTTTTGTTATCATTGCGCGTGTTTTTTAGTATTATCCTGAATGTTGTTCCCTTGCCTATTTCCGAGTCTTTTACAAAGATCTGCCCGTTGTGGTAATTTTCCACAATACGTTTGGTGAGCGACAGGCCCAGCCCCCAGCCCCGCTTGCGCGTAGTATAACCGGGTTGAAAGACAGTATCAAATTTAGAGCGGGGGATGCCTTTGCCGGTATCGGTAATATCGATAAAAATTTGGTTTTTTACCTTGTTGCCGCTGATTTCAACTTTAATACTGCCTTTGCCCTCAATGGCATTAACAGCATTTTTTAATATGTTCTCTATCACCCAATCAAACAGCGGAATGTTAAGGCCGGCCTTTAAATGAGGGTTGCCGGTAAGCTCAAAACTGATGTTTTTGCTTACACGAACTTTAAAGTAATCAACAAAATCCTTCACTACAGCATACACGCCATGTTCTTCCAACACGGATTTGGAGCCGATTTTCGAAAAACGATCGGCCACTATTTCCAGGCGCTTTACATCGTTTTCCATTTCGGCAATCAGCACATCATCTTCGGCATTAAACTTCTCTTTCATTAGCTCAATCCAGGCAATGAGCGACGATATAGGCGTGCCCAGCTGATGTGCTGTTTCTTTAGCTAAACCAACCCAAACCTGGTCCTGCTCCGATTTTCGGGACGAGCTGAAGGCGGTATAGGCCATCAATAAAAATATAGCAATTACGGTAAGTTGGATATAAGGGAATAAGCGCAATTGTGTAAGCAGCGGTGAGTCTTTATAATAAACAAAATTTTCTTCGCCCAAAACCTGGAGTTTAATAGGAGCATGCTGCCCCTTCATATATTCAAGCTCTTCTTTAAAATAAACTGGATCGTATTTTTTCTTTTTGTTGCTTTCTGCTTCCAGCTTAATGAAGGTTTTTGTTGTGTCTAAGCCACGCTGTAAAACTATTTCACCTTTCCCATCAGTTACGATAGCGGGTACGGTGAGGCTATCGCGCACAGCTATTACGTAGTTTAAAAAATCATTATCATCTGAGGCAAGGATCTGGCGCATACTTATGGCCCAAACCTGGGCGCGGGTACGTTCCGAACGCTCAATGTTTTTTACCAGGTAACGGGTATAAAGTAATGAGCCAATTGCAATTACCACGGCAAATGCAAGGAGTAAATATTTCCAACGTTTTTTCTGTTGATATGGGTTCATGCTAGGCACAGTCCAAATAACGTAAAATTGCTTTGTAAAATATAATTTTTGTTGGGGAGGGAGTCCGTAAGTCGGAGAGTCCGCAAGTCCGTAAGTTGAAAAGTTCGAATTTGTACGTGGTCAAACTTTCAGATTACAGGCTTTTCGACCTGTACCGTCCTTTCGACTTTCGGACAGCGGACTTCCGGACTTTCCGACTTAAAACCTATCTTTGCCCCATCATGACCGATAAAAAAGTAAGAGTCCGTTTTGCGCCAAGCCCTACCGGTGGTTTACACCTTGGTGGCGTGCGCACCGTGTTGTTCAACTATCTATACGCCAAAAAACATGGCGGCGATTTTGTTTTGCGAATTGAGGATACCGATCAAACCCGTTATGTGGAAGGTGCCGAAGAATATATTTTAGATTGCCTGAAATGGTGCGGCCTTCACCCTGATGAAAGCCCGGTTGCAGGAGGGCATTATGCCCCTTATCGCCAAAGCGAACGTAAACCGCTTTATCGTGAGTATGCCGAACGCCTGGTGATGGAAGGCCATGCTTATTATGCCTTTGATACTGCCGAAGAATTAGATAAAAATCGTAAAGAGATCCCTAATTTTCAATACGGATTAGCTTATCGCCATACATTAAGAAACTCGCTTTCGTTGCCGCAGCATGAGGTTGACGCATTGCTTGCTGCCGGTACGCCGCACGTTATCCGTATCAAAATGCCCGAAGGTGAAACCGTTACTTTTAACGACATGATCCGCGGGTATGTGAGCTTTGAAACCAGCCAGGTTGATGATAAGGTATTGTTAAAGGCTGATGGTATGCCTACGTACCATTTGGCTGTGGTAGTTGATGATTACCTGATGAAAATTACCCACGCTTTCCGCGGAGAAGAGTGGCTGCCATCGGCCCCTGTGCATTTACTGCTTTGGGAATACCTGGGCTGGAAAGCCGATATGCCACAATGGGCACACTTGCCGTTGATATTGAAACCGGATGGCCATGGTAAGCTGAGTAAGCGCGATGGTGCCCGTTTGGGTTTCCCGGTTTATGCTATGAATTGGTTCGATGCAAAATCGGGCGAATTAACACAGGGTTTCCGTGAGCTTGGTTTTTTACCAGAGGCATTTTTGAACCTGTTGGCTACTTTAGGGTGGAACGATGGTACCGAGCAGGAGATTTTTACCCTGGATGAACTGATTGAAAAATTCTCGATAGAGCGTGTTAATAAATCAGGCGCTAAGTTTGATTTTGAAAAAGCCAAATGGTTCAATGCCGAGTGGATTAAGAAGTTGGCAGTAGGCGATTTGCAGTTGGCAGTTAAGAAAGTATTTGCTGATAAAGGCGTTATAGTTGAAGACGACGACTATCTTGGAAAAGTTATTGGTTTGATCAAAGACCGTTGCGTGCTGTTGCCAGATTTTTACCAGCAGGCAGGCTTCTTTTTTGAACAGCCTAAAGAGTATGACCTTAACGCGGTAAAGCCTAAATGGAATGATACCAAAACGGAGTTTTATCATGCATTCATCGCTTTGCTAAATAATGAGGCTGCTATTGAAGCGCATGACCTGGAAGCTAAATTTAAAGCCCTTGCCGAAGAAAAAGGTTTAAAAGTTGGTGATGTGATGCTGCCATTCCGCATTATGCTGGTTGGTGGTAAGTTTGGCCCGCATGTATTTGATATTGTTGCGCTGCTTGGTAAAGAAGAAACCATCAGCAGGATTGAAAAGGCTTTGGTAGAGTTTACCGCCTGATATATAAATATGTCATTGCGAGGAGGAACGACGAAGCAATCCCGTAGCTATGCACATCGAATATGCATGGCTACGAGATTGCCACGCTGCGCTCGCAATGACATAACTTATTTTACACCACCAATTTCACCAACTTCTCCCCTTCCAGAATCGGAATAGCGGTAGTCAGGTCAATCTGTAAGCAAAATTCAATATCTTTTTCGATACCTAATTTCTTCAGGCGTTCGCCGTGTGATGTTTTTTTGAGGTAAGTATTGATATCGCTTTTACCAACCTGGAAAAGATCATTGGCGGCTATAGCGGCATCATCCAATACAAATCCTTTGTCTTTTAACTGGTCAACCACAGCTCCTGCAAACAGGGTATCTTCCAGGTTGAAATTGTTTTTCCATCCGGCACAAACCAGCAGAATATTTTCATTTTGCGTGTTAAGCCAGTTGCTTAGTGCGGTAAGGTTCAGGAACGAACCAATTACAATTTTTTTAGCGCTGCGCGATAAATGCAGAGCGTGTGTGCCGTTTGTAGTGGTTAATACTACGGTTTTGCCCGCTACTTTTTCTTTTGTGTAAGAAAATGGCGAATTGCCAAAATCAAAACCCTCCACTACCGATCCGTCGCGTTCGGCGGCAAGAAGGTAATCCAGCCCTTTCTCTCTATACGCGGCACACTCCTCAACTTGTGATACCGGTATAATAGCCTCAGCACCGTTTTCAATACCATAACATATAGATGATGTTGCCCTGAAAATATCAATAACCACTACAATATAATCTTCCACATTAAAAAGCGGCAGTAATGCAGGGGTTAGGCAAACGTGTGCCCCCCGGCCCCCTGAAGGGGGAGTTTGGGTAGTTGTAGTTTCGGACATTTGTTGTGTAGTTTATTTAAAGCTTTACAGGTAGTTCCCCCTTCAGGGGGTTAGGGGGCTTTATAAAACGGCGGTTTTACAATCTGTGCCTTGATTTTATTATCCCTGATGCTGATGTAGATCTCGGTGCCTTCTTTGGCGAAAGCGGTATCTACATAACCCATACCAATAGCTTTTTGTAACGATGGCGATTGTGTGCCTGAAGTTACTTTGCCAATGGTATTGCCATCCACATCAACAATAACATAGTCATGGCGCGGAATGCCGCGGTCAATCATTTCAAAGCCTACCAGCTTGCGGCTTACACCAGCTTGTTTTTGGGCTTGCAGGGCTTCGGCATTGGTAAACTCTTTATTGAATTTGGTTACCCAGCCCAGGCCGGCTTCAAGCGGTGAAGTGTTATCATCAATGTCGTTACCATAAAGGCAGAAACCCATTTCCAGACGCAGGGTATCACGTGCGCCTAAACCAATTGGCTTAATGCCGAAGGGTTCGCCTGCTTTGAATATGGCATCCCAGATCTGCTCCGCGTATTGGTTTTCAAAATAGATTTCAAACCCGCCGGCTCCGGTATAACCTGTAGCAGATATCACCACGTTATCAACGCCGGCAAACGTTCCTTTTTTAAAGGTGTAGTATTCCATCGATACCAAATCCACCTCGGTAAGGCTTTGCAAAGCTTCAGCAGCTTTGGGGCCCTGGATAGCCAGCAGTGAAGTACGGTCGGAGATATTTTTCATATCTACGCCGTTGGTGTTGTATTTGGAGATCCAGTCCCAGTCTTTTTCAATGTTTGAGGCATTAACCACCAGCATATAGGTCTTTTCGTCGATACGGTAAACCAGCAGATCATCAACAATGCCGCCATTTTCATTTGGCAGGCATGAGTACTGCACCTTGCCATCGTATAATTTTGAGGCATCGTTGCTGGTTACACGCTGAATTAAATCAAGCGCGTTCTCGCCTTTTAAAATGAATTCGCCCATGTGGCTCACGTCAAAAACGCCAACAGCTTTGCGCACGGTTTCGTGTTCGGCGTTAATTCCTGCGTATTGAACGGGCATGTTGTAACCGGCAAATGGAACCATTTTAGCGCCGGTTTTTACGTGGATATCGGTTAATGCGGTATTCTTCATCGTCAACTTAAATATTGGCCGCAAAGGTAACTATTACAAATCGTAATCAGTACCCCTCATTGGTTTTGATTATGTTGATTGCTTTATGATTTTCTCACCGGCCTCTGCGGGTTTAAGTAAGTTGAACCCCTCTGGGGTTCGGATAAGGGGTGGGACATTATTTTCTACAAACCTTTTCCCCCTCTGGGGGATTTTTACAATTTTAATAAACAGTATTAACTGAGATGTGCTTGAGGATAGCTGCACCAGAGGTGCAAAAGGTTTGTAGTTTATATTTTCGGTAATGAATGTCTCGTCCTAAAAAAAGTTTACAGGTTTTAAGATAATCCTGTTATGTATTTACAGGTTTGATAATGTCCTGAGAT
>NZ_JCAWEC010000007.1:0-472580 GCF_059690695.1 Mucilaginibacter sp. A5337
AGGTGAAAGGTGAAAGGTGAAAGGTGAAAGGTGAAAGGTGAAAGGTGAAAGGTGAAAGGTGAAAGGTGAAAGGTGAACACTTACGAAGTTCTTCAAACTTCGTAAGTGTTCATTACAGCATAATTATTAGGCCGAAACCAGATCTGGATTGTGGTTTACCTGGCTTATAGTAAGGGCCTGCTGAATATTGAGCCCGGCACCCTGCTGGTCCGACATCCATTTTTGGATGAGGGCATTCAAGGTATTTAGCTGACCTGCGTAAGCATCTGGATTGACGCCTTTCAGTTTTGCCAGATAAGCCACAGCATCGGCTATCTTTTGTTCATCGGTTTTGCCGTCTTCCTGCACAGCCCAATTCAAGTCTGTAACCACTTTAGGCAGCCATAATTTAATACCATTTACAATCACGGCAGATGCCGGCACCAGGGTTTCAAGTGTTGATTCCAGGAATTGACCAGCCTGACTTGCTTCAAGGTTTTTGAGGGTATTGGCAACATTATCGGCCACAGTGATAATTTCATGCACAGCGCCAGAAGCGTTGTGGAACAGGGATTTTACATGGTCCCAAAGGTTTGATAAAAAAGACATAGGTTGTAATTTAAGGTTTATATAATTTGATGTTGATTAGTTCGCACAGATATTCAGCAACAAGCCATCTCATCGGTTAAGAAAACCGCAAATTGATGTTACGGCCAGCCGGTTTTAATTAGAGAAGATAAAATTGAGGATAAAAATCCCCGGTTGGCACCGTGTTTATACGCTTTCGAAATGCGGGTTTTACGTTATTTAACGGTGCCGGTGTAACCATACCCCTCCTCAAATAACAAGACGAAGCCTGTAGTTTCATAAACTATTTTCAGGTTCAAAAATCCAATCCGATAAAAATTTCGTAATTAGATATATTTTATACTACTATGAAATAATGAAGAAAATAAACATACCATATGCGGAGATTAAGGATAAGCTTAAACTGATAACAGATAATATCAGAAAGCTACGGGAAAACAGAAACTACTCGCAGGAGTATATGGCGGCCAGGCTTGATATTTCTCAAAATACGTATAGTAAACTTGAACTTGGTTATACAGCCTTAACGCTTGAGCGGCTTATATTAATTGCGGATATTTTCGGGGTTAGGGTGATAAATCTTGTAAACATCACCGAAGGATAGCCAAAAACCGGATAGTGTTTTGCAGCAGGTCCCGCTTTGATTACAAGACCTGCTATGTTAACGATAAAACTTCAGGAACGGTTAACGGATTTCAGCATCCGCCTTTGTTCGGCTCTTTTACTTAACCAACATTTTACAAATGCGTTAATCATAATGCCCAGGATACAGCAGGCAACCAATACGTAAATAATCAGGATGTGTTTTGGCATTTCAGTTTATAATTTCCTAAATGTAACAGGTTTGCTACATGTGCTGCAAGTGTTTTGAAAAATAAAGTTTCGACTAATTTGGTACAAAAGTCAATTTTGATTTCGGAATTCGGATATTCGATTTCGGATTTATTTAAGCTTAAGAGGAATGTTTTCCGATAAAATCTGTTGGTACAAAATCAGTAAGCCACACTTTGTTTTCTGACAGATAGAATTTGTGACCTTGCAAATGCATTGTTCCTGCCGCAACGGTTAATATAACAGGTTTGCCATGACGCTGCCCAACTTTAACAGCTGTATCAATATCGCTGCTCAGATGCACATGTTGCCGGCTTCGTTTTTCGAGCCCTGTTTTCAAAATAGATTCGACCGACTGTCTCCCGGTTCCATGATACAATATATCAGGGGGCGTTTGCGGCTCATAACCAAGCTCCACTTCAACCGAATGTCCCTGGCTGGCACGGATCTTCTTCCCGGTATCATCAAACGCGAAACGTTTTTTTGCATTAGTTTCAACTATATGGTTCAGTACATCCGGGGATATATTTTTACCATGTGCCTGCGCTTTTCGTAGCAGCTCATCAACTGTTACCCAACCTTGTTCATCAAGTTTGATATCAATTGTTTCGGGCTGATGACGCAATACAAGACTTAAAAATTTACTTAGGGAGGTAGTTTCTTTTTCACTTATCATAATAGTACTAAGATAAATTTTATATCATGAATTCAACAAACCACTCAAATTCTTTCCCTGCAGAACCGGGCTATCGCCTGTGTAATGCTCCAGTGATCTCCGGTACAGGTCTTTCATTTGCTTAACCAATATCCGCGGACCAAGCACTTTTAGTTTAGGCCCAAAACCAAGCAGCTCGCGTTCCAGTTCAAAATTCATGACCACTTTTATACTGAATATTGTCCCGTCCACTGTAACCTTTAATATTTTTTGCGTGTGATGCAACGGTTTGGTAATAACATACGGGGCATTTTTATCATCTACCCAAAAAGTTACCTCAACATCGCGCTGTCCTGCCGACTTAGTTACACCCAACACATCATTGTAATACGTAGCGAGGTTAACCTGTTTATTTTCAATATATTCATCTGTGTGTACTTCAACAGTCTGGATCCTGTCGAGTGCCAGCGTAAGCAATTGTTTATTCCCTAAATTCTTTACGCCCAGCACAAACCAGCGGTTACGGTACTCCTTCAGCAAATAAGCGCTGAAACAAAATGTGCTGGCTTCCCTGGCCTTGAACGACTGATAGGTAATACAAACTGTATTTTTAGCCACAATTGCCTTACGGATAATCTCTATCCATTCCAACCCTTTCAGGTTATCATTTTTTTCAAAATCTACCACCGGTACGCTATGTGTTTTCTGGCTGTAGATCTTGTCTTCCAGTTTGGTAACCATTTCGTTAAGATCAGCAAAGTGGCCGAGGCCTTTAAATTGGCCCAGCAAACCGGCAACCTCACTGAGCACCTGCATATCCTGGTTGTTAAGCGGAATGTTGTTGATACTGTAATTTTTATCCGAATAGGTATAGTATTTTTTATCGATCACTACAATGGGGGCTTCGTAACCAAGCTTATTACTGCGCATCATTTCAATATCGGCCTGTACCGTACGGCGGCTTACACCACTGTCAATCCCCTGGTACTCATACAAAGCTTCGGAGCAGGCTTCAATCAGGTCGTCAAGCGTCCATTGTTTGCGGCGGTTTTGCAGGCAACTGTCAATGGTTCGGTATCGGATAAGGGCGTTGCGGTTTACAGGCATATTTTGATTTCGGATGTGGGATGTTCGATTTCGGATTTATTTAATTCGGATTTATGGCTGTGTTTACTCACCCTGTCTGCGCTGCGCTGGACATCCCTCTCTTCGCCTGCGGCGAAAAGAGGGAATTTTCCCTGTTTTTTCTTCCCCTCTTTGCGGCGAAGCCGGAGAGAGGGGCGACAAGCGAAGCGATGTCGGGGTGAGTCGGCACCAGGGTTCCTCATTTTTTTTATAATATTATTAAATTATTTTTCACTACGCAAGTACATTGCGCAGTTGTGATATTACTTTGTATCGTTAACCCGCCCCCCTCCCTAAATGGGAGGGCTTTAGAAAAGGTGGGAGTAAAAAACAATTAAATTAATCAATCCCCTCTCCTTTGGAGAGGGTTAGGGTGAGGTTTATGGAAAAGATAAAAATAAGCAACAACGAATTAACCGCATTAGGTATTAACGACGTAAAAATATTAGAGAACTTTAGCCGTGTGGCCAATGGCCTGTTAAAACATGGCGTAATGGATAAGGAACAGATCCTGGCTAATTTGGAAGCCCTTATTGACGACCCTATGCCTTATGCCCTTAAAAAAGGCGGTAAATTTAAAAACCTGGCCGAAGCGGTTATCGATTTGCGTAAAGAAGGAAAATTCCTGAAACAACCGCGAACTACTTTTGCCCTGAAACAGGAGATTGCCGATTTCCCGGTTTACGGTCTTGAGCATATTGAGGTAGGTGCGCTTGCGCAGATGAAAACCGCGATTAAATTACCGATAGCCGTGGCAGGAGCTTTAATGCCCGATGCACATCAGGGTTACGGCCTGCCTATCGGCGGCGTACTGGCTACAACTGCCAATACCATCATTCCTTTTGCAGTTGGGGTAGATATTGCCTGCCGTATGTGTTTGAGCATTTTTGATTTGCCTGCAGGTGTGGTTGATACCGAAACCGACATGCTTAAAGGGCTTTTGCTTGATCATACCAACTTTGGCATTGGCGGAGTTACCAAAACGCATTTTGATACCTCGCTGTTCGACCGCCCTACCTGGAGCGAAACCAAAGCGATCCGGAACCTGAAAGACAAAGCTTATGCCCAGTTAGGTACATCAGGAACCGGTAACCATTTTGTTGAATGGGGTGAGCTTAGCGTTACCGAAGGTGCGCTTGAAGGCATCCCGGCCGGTAGTTACCTCGCTTTATTGTCGCACTCGGGTTCACGCGGATTTGGGGGTAGCATTGCCGATCATTACTCAAAAATAGCCATGAGCAAAACCAAACTTCCGCAGGAAGCCAAACATTTGGCATGGTTAAATTTAGATAACGACGAGGGGCAGGAATACTGGATTGCCATGAACCTGGCCGGCGATTACGCCAGCGCCAATCACCACGAAATCCACAACAAGATTGCCCGTGCCCTCAACCTTAAACCGGTAATGATGATCGAGAACCATCACAACTTTGCCTGGAAAGAGCAGCTTGCCGATGGTACCGAAGTAATGGTGCACCGGAAAGGCGCCACCCCGGCCGGTGAAGGTGTATTAGGGGTCATCCCTGGTAGCATGAGCACACCGGGCTTTGTAGTGCGTGGTAAGGGTAACGCGACTTCCATCAATTCGGCATCGCATGGTGCAGGCCGTTTAATGAGCCGAAGCGCCGCCTTTAAAACTATCGATCCAAAAGCGGTGGCTGCTAATCTCGTAGATAAACGTATCACCCTGATGGGCAGCGACCTGGACGAAGCACCGATGGTTTATAAAGACATCCATGCCGTAATGGCCGCCCAGCATGATCTGGTTGATATATTGGCAAGCTTTCAGCCGAGGATTGTGAGGATGGCGGATGCTAAGGAAAAGCCGGAGGATTAAGCCCCCCGGCCCCCTAAAGGGGGAGTTTGTATTTTAATTTAGACGCTTGCAGAAGCGGGGATGACATTGGTATCCCCCCCTTTTTTCAGGCTATTTTTGTTATTTTTATTACCAGATATACTAAACAACAAACGAAGTATTTTAATATCTTAATTTTATCTCAAATGGACATTCGAGTTAGTTCTCCTAATGGAATCGTAGAAATATATGTATCAACTTTACCAGATTATTGCCCACATTGTCACTATTCTTTGGTTCCCAATTATATTTTTGGATACGTAAATCATGATGCGCTATTCGCATCTTTTACATGCGTGAGAAATGAATGTTTGAAATACTTTGTCGTGAAATACGAAACTGACTTTAGAAACACTCATCACCTTTCGAGATATCTTTTAGGAAGCCCTCTTCCGACGGAACACCCTGATATCATTAACAAAATATCTCCATCTTTTGTTAATTTATATAATCAAGCCGAAATATCAGAACAAGGTGGTTTAGATGAAATTTGTGGGATGGGTTTTAGAAAAGCTCTCGAATTTCTAATTAAGGATTATATAATATTTAAGGACCCTACCAAAAAAGATTCAGTAGAAAAGAAATTGCTTGGTGATTGTATTAAAAATAATATCGACAGCCAGAAAATAAAAGAAATTGCAAGTAGGGCGGCTTGGTTAGGCAATGATGAAACCCATTATGTTAGAAAATGGATTAACATGGATGTGACACATCTTAAACAGTTAATACAATTGACTACCCATTGGATAGAAACCGAGTACCTAACTGATCAGATGATCAATGCAATGCCGTCATAATATTATAAAGCTGCTATTCATTATCCGTAGACTCAGTCCACGGATAATGAATTAGAAAATCTCAAATGATATTCGTTGATTAACGGAGAAAGATTCTTACTAAACGATAACCATAGCCAAATGTCAGAAAATAAAAGATGGCGGTCTATAAAAAAAACAATCGATAAAATACTGTTATTTTTTACGATACTACTATTAGGCCAGGATCACGCTCGTCCGACCAACAACTTACGTCCGGCAATAAAAAATCATTGTTTAAATGTCAAACGAATATGGAACAATAAATATTACAAAGACTTTGGAATTGAAAGATTAATTCGGCTGTCTTTAGCATTACTAATCTTTGTATTTCCAGGACTATATATTCGTTCTTTATTTGGCAAATTAGGTTTACTTGGTAGAAAACTTGGAGTTGAGTTCTATGTAATATTAAAACTTCTCCTGCCAATTTTATTTTTCAAGTTAACTTTAACAAATTATCCGGCCACAGCTTTAATTGTTGGATATCTGGGATTAGAAACGCTCGTATATTTAGCTGCATTGATTTTCTTATCAAATGAATTTGCCGCTCCAATTTCTTATCGACGTTCTCTTACAAGTCTCTTTATAAATTACATAGAGATATGTCTTGATTATGCTGTAATTTATAGCTATTGTAATTTTTCTAATCCTAATTTTTTCAACTCTACATTAACAACACATTTACAGGCTATTTATTTTAGCTTTGTTACCTCCGCAACGGTGGGTTACGGAGACCTATACGTCAAAAATTCCTTTGGACAATATTTGGTCATTTCCCAAATAATTGTTTTTTTAATATTTGTAGCTCTTTTCCTAAACTTTTTTGCGTCGAAAGTACAAGACCCAACTTATTATAACGCAAAGGTCAAATATCCTAACAAATGGAATAACACTCGAAAACCAACCTAAATTTGTTAATTCTCATAGCCTCCGACTACAATATCAGTCCTTAACATGCAAGCCAAACCCTTTCTCAAAGAGATCCAGCTAAAACGCGATATGGTGCCATCTTTCAACGCCTATCCTTTTCAGATCCCGGCTATCAGGAGTTTAAACTCATTAAAGTTTCACCCCGATGTTACATTTATCATCGGAGAAAACGGCTCGGGGAAATCAACGCTGATTGAGGCTATTGCTTTACATATGGGTTTTAGTACCGAGGGCGGCTCAAAAAATGCACAGTTTCAAACGCATAATAATTCGTCGCAGCTTTTCAATTATTTAACAAGCATCAAAAGCTTTAAAAAGCCAACCGATTATTTCTTTCTGCGCGCCGAAAGTTACTACAACCTGGCTACTTATATGGAAGATGTTTATGAAAATGATAAAGGTACATTTGAAAGGCAATATGGAGTAAGGTCGCTCCATGAATGCTCGCATGGCGAATCGTTTATGGCTACGCTCACCAACAGGCTTACCGGCAACGGTCTTTATATATTTGATGAGCCCGAGGCCGCGCTTTCGCCCAACCGGCAAATGGCAGCACTCTCGCTGATCAATACATTGGTGAATGAAAACTCACAATTCATTATTGCCACGCACTCCCCTATTTTATTAGCCTATCCGGGCGCAACCATTTACCAGCTGGACGATTCGGGCATCAAACAAGTGCGCTACGAAGAAACAGAACACTACATGGTTACCAGACATTTCCTGAATAACCATGCCGAAATGACCAGGATTCTTTTTGGAGAATGAGTGTTTCTAAAATAATCCGGTATGAGTAAAACCTATTTCTGAAATTTCTACACGAATGCTTTTCAAACCTGCCACAATTAATCGAATTACACGAATCTCCAATTTGGCTCAAATCGTGTAATTCGATTAATACGTAAAAATTCGTGTGAAAATTTTTCGCCTATAAGCAGTCATGCCGTTTTAAGCCCCCATATTACCAGTCTTAACCTCTCCGCCCCGTTTATAATTAACAAAGATCACTCCGCTTGGCGTAACGGTGCTTTCTGTTAACTCCAATGTTGTTGGTACGGTGTCCTGGCTGAATATAGTTTTCCCTTTACCAAGCAGTACCGGGTATATTTTGAGCCAGAGCTCATCTACCAAATCATGTTTCAGTAACAACTTAACCAGTTCTCCGCTCCCCCAAACTTTAATATCTGCACCTTCCGAATCTTTAAGCTTTTTAATATCTGCTATGCTTGTAAGGAATACGCTGTTGTTCCAGTCGGATTTGTCTTTTGTGTTGGATAGCACATATTTGGTTACCTCGTTAATACCTGGCCAATAATCTGCATGCTTAGGCCAATACTCCTCAAAAATATCAAACGTTTTCCGCCCCAGCAGAATATCTGTCGCTTCCATTTGTTTTTGCATCATTTTGCCCGAAACTTCATCGGTAAAAGGTGCCGACCAGCCGCCATATTTAAAACCACCTGATTGATCTTCTTCCGGGCCACCGGGTGCCTGCATTACGCCATCTAATGTCATGAATGTTAAAACGATTATCTTTCTCATAAGATTTTAATTTAATGTTTAAGTTATTGCTTTGGTGATGACACAAATCTCCATAACAGAACGATAATACCTGCGGTGTGTATGCGACAAATAATAGGATGATTGCGACGGAAAAAAATATAAAATAGAAAACTGAAAGACGAGAGCTTATAGATGGCAACCCATACTTTAAAACCACCTTTTAACAATTCTTTTCACTGCAGAATTAACCGCAAAATTTACATCTCAGCCTTATAAGAATGAGAAATGAATAAGCCAATTCATTCTATTATGAACAATTATTAAAAACACTTCAAATATAGCATTTGATAATTATTGTTAAATTTTTTTACCAAAAGGAAAATGTATCAATTTTTATACTTACCTTGCAGACTTATTAAATAAAATATAATGCAACAAGGAACAGTAAAATTTTTTAATGAAACAAAAGGTTTCGGATTTATCACACCTAATAGCGGTGGCAGCGAGATCTTCGTTCATTCTACAGGTCTGATTGACAACATTCGTGAGAACAGCGTGGTTAGTTATGACGTAGAGGAAGGCCGTAAAGGTCCTAACGCAGTAAATGTAAAAATAGCTTAATACACTATATCATCATTGTAAAAGCATCCTCTATTCGGGGATGCTTTTTTTGTTACACTTAATCAAAAGCATGGGTAGATCCACCGAAACATTCAATAAAAAAGAGCGTGAAAAGAAAAAGCTCAAAAAACAACAGGGTAAGAAAGAAAAGTCCGAAGATCGTAAAACAAATTCGGTAAAAGGCTTGGGCTTAGCAGATATGATGGCGTATGTTGACGCTAACGGCAATATTACTTCAGTGCCGCAGGAGCTTGGTAACCGGCAAAAAGTATCCGTAGAGGATATCCGGATAGGTACACCAAAACAGGAAGATATCGAAGTGGAGGTTATAAGGAAAGGGACGGTCACTTTCTTCAATGAATCCAAAGGCTTCGGTTTTATCAAAGACCTTCAAACCCAGGAAAGCATCTTTGTGCATGTCAATTCATTAGCATTCGCAATCAAAGAAAATGATAAAGTTACCTTTGAGGTAGAAGCCGGACAAAAAGGGCCTACCGCCGTCAAAGTCACGAAAGCTAATTAATTATGAATAGGGAGTAGCCAATTAAGAACGAAGGCCGTAAATAGAATTACCTACGCTGAACTACGATTGTTTTGCTTTGAGCGCCTCGATGATGGGAGCCTGGTATAATTAGAAGAAAATGGAAAGATTAACTATGACTAACGATAAACAAACCGCAAACTACAAAGCCAGTGAATATATTTATGACCTGGGTAATACAGCACTGGAAAATGGATTTAAACCCGAGGAGCATTGGGACGTACAAATAGCTACTGCCGCTGAGAAAAAGGCGTTTGAGAAACAGTATTATCCAACGGTAGCAACAAGGGTATTACCTGAACTATTGAACGAAACTTTTGCGTTGGTTAAGGCCCGATTGAACCAGGTGGTTAAGATTCAGAGTGCAGTAATTCTGGACCGCTTCGCGCCTGAGCCATTGTACGAATATTTAGTTGCATTTAATTCGGCCCGCATCAGGCGTTAACACTAATTTGATTTTGCCCTAAAAGGAACTTTCGGGTCTCCGCTACACAAGCGTCAAGCCGGCTTCTCTGTATTTGAGGCCGGCTTTTTAATATCCGATAAATAAACCTGGAATTCTGCTCCTTTACCCAATTCGCTTTTTAGGATAATTTTTCCACCGGAAGCTGTTACGATTTCGTTGACGAGGTACAAAAAGTAACAAATCCCCTCCATCCGCAAAACACTTAAACAATGATTTTATAATTTCTTTACCCCGGTTATATCAGCTGTTAGTTATATTGCGGTCTCCATATGAAAAAGAACTATATCGATCTGCTTGAAAATATTTATGCCCTGGCGCAAACCGGCATCAGGTACACCAAAAGTCCTTTCGATATGGAGCGCTATCAAAAACTGTTGGATATAGCCACACAGGAGTATAGCGAATTTACCGGTCTGCAAACTGAAGTATTAAAGGAACGGTTTAATAAAGACCTTGGATATGCTACGCCCAAAGTTGGGGTTAACGGCATTTTGTTTGATGAGCAGGGCCGCTTACTGGTTGAGCACCGCAGTGATGATTTTTTATGGGGACTGCCCGGCGGTTGGGTTGATGTTGGCGAAGATCCGGAAACAGCCATGAAACGCGAATTTTGGGAAGAAGCCCGGCTGGTTGTTGAACCTATCGAGATCATTAAATTTTTCTCCGTGCCAGCCGGACAATTCGGACAGCCACACAGCTCGGTAGTTGTGCTTTACTTATGCAGATACATCAGCGGCAACATCGAAACATCTATAGAAAGCCTCGAAATTAAATTTGCTGACCCGGCCGAAATAACCAGCTGGCATAAAAACCATGGCGAATATGTACAGGCTGCTTTACTCCACCAAAAAAAGGGCCCTCCGCAATTATAAATTAGCTTTATTGCCGGTTAACTTCTGTTTATCTCCCATATTACAGGCTCATTTTTCTTCCTTTTTCGGCTCTCCACAGCCACTCATATCGCTTGCCGGGCAAATAAGGCCTCAAAGCATCACATTTGCTTCACATAATTCGTAAAAATTTGACTATCAATAAAATATAATTGTATATTTATATACCTGCCTGCTGAGTTATTAACTGAATTTAAACTGATTTTAACGTTAAAGCCATGAGCACATCAACCAAAGCATTCGACAAAAACACCTCCATGGGTTTTAGGGACAAAAACACCTCCATGGGATTTGCTGAAAATGAAACAAGCCTGGAGCCCGAAATTGAAGCTGCCGACGGATTTGTAGCCTCTCCTGAGCCAGATGATGCAACCGAAGAACCGTCGATGGATAGTTAGTAACTGTTTTACCCGGCCGGTACCATTACCCTGTATATCTGTCCCCCGTTGTAAAATGGGGCTTTGTTTTATTTAATAATTATGCTTAACCACATACTAAAGGGAATGGTTTGCGTATGCCTTTTAACCGGCATCGCCTCGAATACCTACGCTCAAAAAAAACCACTAAACGAATTAAGGGCACAGGCAGCACTGCATAAAAATGATACCGCAGGTGTTGAACCTTTACGGCAACTAAGCTTGCAACTGCAAGCTACCCGGCCCGACAGTGCACTCATGTACGCCCAACAGGGACTTGAGCTGGCCCGTAAATTTTCGTTCAAAAAAGGCGAAGCCGATTGCATGAACAGGCTGGGCGTAGTTTTATGGAAAAATGGCAAGTACGATCGGGCGCTTTCTTTTTTACTCAGCTCACTAAAAATACGCGAGGAGATTAACGACCGTCTCGGCATCTTAAAAAGCCTGAGCGATATAGGTATTGTTTATTCCGACCAACTGGATAATGTAAAAGCCCTATCCTATCATTTTAAGGCCAAAGCTGTAGCCGAAGAACTGCATGAAACCGCACGCCTGGGTATTATTCTGGCCAATATCGGCAACTGTTATATTAAGCTTAATAAAGTAGATTCTGCTTTAAACTATGAGATGCAGGCTTATGCCATAAAGCAAACCCTGAAAGATACGGCTACCATGCCCAATACACTCTCCATTTTAGGCGATATTAACTATAAAATGGGGCACACTGCGCTGGCGCTTGATTACTACCGAGTTAGTGTAAACTATGCCACCAAAATAAACGACAAAAACAGCCTTGCAGATAGCTATAACAGCATAGCCCAGCTCTACAAAGAAACCGGCGTAACAGATTCCTGTATCTATTATGCAACGCTTGCCCTTAATGCTGCAAAAACTGCTGTGTACCCGGAAGGGATTTTTCATGCCAGCAACCTGCTTACTGACGTTTACAGGGGCAAAAACGATCATCTCGAACTGCAATATCTGAAAACTTCTATCGCTGCAAAAGACAGCATGTTCAATGCCGAAAAAATAAAACAGATCCAAACCCTGAGCTTTAACGAAGCCGCCCGGCAGGAAGAAATTGCCGAAGAAAAGCACCGCGAAGAAGAAGCACGGATAGTTAACCTGCAAATGGTTGGCATCGCTGTGTTTATACCCACTTTTTTCCTGATTGTATTATTATTAAGCAAGAGCCGCACCCATCGCAAAGTAATTGAGTTCATGAGCGTTTTGGCCCTTTTGCTGGCCTTCGAGTTTCTTACCCTGTTTATTCATCCTTTTGTGCAGCGCATTAGTAATCATTTACCCGTACTTGAACTGGTGATCCTGGTATGCCTGGCCTCGGTACTGGTACCTTTTCATCATAAGCTTACACACTTTATGCATGAACGACTGGTGCACGGGCATAAGCCACAGCACCCGGCAACGCCAGCCTCAGCACCTTCGCCAGAGAAAAAAGAAAGTAAAGTACATGCTGCAAAGCGTAAACCCGCACAGGGTTAAAGCTTTGCATTAGTTGTCTACAGTAATACATACGCTTGATGCTAAAAAACACTGCGTCTTCGCGCCTTTGCGAGAAAAACATTCGCTAAACATAAGATAGCACAAGAGCTCCCGGTTAAAATCACGGTTAAAAATTGGGTTAACGATTTTTTGTTGGTTAAAACCTCAGTTAGCGCGCGTTTTTAGCCTATAATTGCCCCACCGGTGATTAATTAACCAATAATTAAATAACCTTATTACACCACCAATCAAAACCAGGCCAATTTCCAACCAACATCCATAATTATGAAAAAACCGATCTGCTTTTTAGCCCTAAGCTTATTTATTACCATTGTAAGCTGCAGCAAGGGCAAAGAGATTACACCCACTACCTCAAAGCCTGATACGAATACCACCACCCCAACCGATAATAGTACAGGCTTTAGCAGCGCCGATGCCGACCTTGCTTATACCGCCTTCAACAATGCCTTTTACGATCCAAACAATAAACTTTACTTCAGCACCTCTAAAAAAGATGGTGTAGCCGCCATTTGGACACAGGCCATTTACTGGGACATGGCTATGAATGTGTATGAACGCACCAAAGCCCCGGCTCAGCTTACCAAAATAGCCGACATATACCAGGGCAATTACAACCATTACGATGGCTATAACTGGAACAACACTACCGTTTGGTTTATTTATGATGATATGATGTGGTGGGTTATTGCCCTGGCACGCGCTAACCAGCTTACAGGCAATGCCACTTATCTTGAAAAAGCCAGAGCAGGGTTCGACAGGGTTTGGAACGGCTCATACGACCCTGTAAATGGCGGCATGTTCTGGGATTTTCAGCACAGCGGCAAAAATTCATGTATCAACTTCCCTACCATTATAGCAGCCATGAAATTGTACAGCATCACCAAAGATGCCTCATACCTTGATAAAGCCAAATCTATCTATACCTGGTCCAAAACTAATTTGGTTGACGCCTCGGGCAAAGTGAACGATAACAAAATTGGCAACAACCCTCCGGGCGGTCAGGATTACACTTATAATTCAGGCACAGCTATAGGTGCAGCGATGGCGCTCTATAAGCAAACAAACGATGTAGCTTATCTCAATGATGCCAAACTATATGCCGACTACGTAAAAAACAACCTTTGTACCAACGGCATCCTCCCTGCCGAAGGTGATTTTAATGAACAGGGGGTATTAAAGGCTATTTTTGCCCAGTATATAGTACAACTGATCAACGATGGGAGCCAAAGCCAATACCTTGGCTGGATCCAAACCAACGTTAACACAGGCTGGAAAAACCGCGACAGTCGTAATCTCACCTATCGTAATTATGCAGTAAATACCCCAACCGGTGATATTCAATCATACGAAGCCAGCAGCATTGTAACCTTTATGCAGCTGATACCGCCAACCAAATAATTCTATGGCTTTAACAAGGGGCTCAATTCATAGGGCCTCTTGTTCTTATTCACTTCATTTCCTGTATAGCCGAATCTGTTCAAGCCTCATCACTGCCTGTTCATAACTATACTTCGCCTTTAACAATGTTTCTATGCACTCGTAGTTGGCAAACTGTACTCGCTTTGCCCCCTCCATAAGGCTTAATAAATTGATTCCCTTGCAATTGTGGCAACGAACAATCATCCAGCTTGCATTGTCTATACCTGCCTCTTTTTGCAGAATGTGGGTTTCCAATTCAACTTCGCATTGCACACAGGGTTCTGATTGCACTTCTGTCCTGCTCGGTTTGTTAAATAAATCTCCTAATCTTTGCAAGGTATTAAACGTCCGGCCATAAAGCCAATCATTCAAGCTATCCGAAAATTCAACATTTACAATTTTTTGCAGTTGATCGAACATATCGCATATAAACTCCCGCTCTTCAGTGTCATATTCAAACTTATCTAACTTGCGAAGATTGTCTTTTAATACTGATTTCAGCACCTTTAAAGAAGATTCACTCCTTACAGCATTAATAAGTTCGGCGGCGCAATCATTAAAAAACCGCTGCAAGTATGTACACATTTCATATGACGATGGATTTAACCCCCGCTCTTCCCAAGCCGATTCTGAAAATTTATCTATGTTCTGAAATGAAATAAGTTTGTTTATAACATCCTCGCTATTGTGCATTGATTTAGTTTATAAAGCAAACCTACACAATCAAACTTATTAATGTTAAACATTATTAAAGTCAGTTAGGTCGCAGGCATAAAATATAATCTGCACTAACACTAAATAGTCCACAATTGCGGCGTATTTCTAAAATGATTTATCTCCTCAATTACCTCCACTACTTCATCTGCCGATAGCGCATCTTCGCCGTCGGCAACGTAATTAAATACTTTACCGGGCTGCTCAAATGTGATGTAACCCAGGTAATCAGGATTATTTTTTTTGCTGAGCTGCAAAAGTTTGTCGGGTTGATTAAGCTGGCTTAATGTGTAAGCATCGCGGCGGTAAATACTGTATGAGTAAGTTAACACCGGATGCCCGTCCATATGAGCGTCACTTTCGGGCATAATTATAAGTGTTAAGTTTTTGGCTGTAGTAATAAAGAATGGTTTCATATCCGGATTCGTAATTGCAAAATACAACAAGCGCAATGCCACAAATCCACTTTCGATAAAATTAATTAAATATCGAAATAAATAATATTTTTCAAGGAAGATTGATTTATGGCATGATTTTTAAAGTGATATACATAACAAACTAAATACATCAAACTATGAGATCACTATTGTATATCATCGCAGTTATCCTGATAATAGGATGGGCGATCAGTGTGTTTGCTTATTCGGCAACAGGTTTAATACATGCTTTACTGGTAATAGCCGTAATTTCATTTTTACTGGGTGTTATCAGAAACCCATCAACAGTTTAAAAATCATTTTTATAAAGAACAGAACGCGGGCCATAAGCCCGCGTTTTTTGTTTTAGGATTTAGCTAAAAACATCACACAAACTTTAATAACATTTGTTTAATACACAATAAGATGTATTACAATGACATTAAGCGACGAAGAATTCAGAGAAGAGTACAAACCACTGCACATCCCATCACATTTTGATCCGCAGGATACCCAGCAAAACAAGGCCATTTATGCGCTGGCGCAGATTGGACAGGGTAACGTAAACAGTGTATTGAAGGAGATGGAAGTATTGCAACCGGGCATTGTTGATGAGCAGGTTACTGCGCTGGTTAAAGCTACACTGGCTAATTTATACAACAAAGGACTGCTTAAGGGCGAAGAACATAACGGGCAGATGCACTACAATCTCAGTAAAATCACCGAGGCTAATGATGGTTCAACCGGGCATGAATAAATCAACCAAAAAAATATTTAATCAATCTTCCTCGCCGTTTACATTTGCAGTGAGCACATCGCTCATATAATCAAAAAACGGACGCATAGCTTTAAACGTATCAGAAGCCCGGTTCAGGAAATCCGGCTTTAAAGCTTCAGCATCTGTAAAACGTCTCCTCACTAAAAACTGCTTATAGCGTAGCAGTTCTATCGCTTCATGATCTGCAGCGTAGCCCTTTGGTGCAGTTTTTAGCTGCTCACCTTCCAAAACACCAAAAGTTGTTTTAAACTCCGTGCTGCTTATGATTTTTTGTAAGGGAGAAGCATCAAAAGCAATATCGTCACGAATACGCTTCAGATCCGGGTTGTTGGGTGCCCAAAAGCCGCCTCCTATAAAGGTATTACCCGGTTCCAGATGAAAATAATAACCGCCACGACGATGCTTGCCCGCCCGTTTAAAATTACCGCTCCAGTTAGTTTTAAAAGGCGTTTTATCCTTCGAGAAACGGATATCGCGGTAAATGCGGTGTAAAGCCTTTTTTGCACTCGGCGTTTCAATAACATCATGCGTATTCATCAAATTCAATAACCCGCCAGCGAATACTTCCACCAGTTCAAGTTGCTGCTGATAGGTTTCTTTATTTTGTGCAAACCACTCCCGGTTATTGTTTTGTTTAAGTTGCCTCATAAAGTCAAAGCAGGAGGCTGATAATAATAGCTGGCTCATAGTAAAAGGTGATCTGCAAAAAGCATGATGGCCAAATTAGAGAAATTTGCAACCCGGCCAAAATCAGTTGCAGTTGTATTACATTCAAATGATGCACCTGTATCCGAAAACCATAAATAGGTTATCGCATTCTTAACTAAAAACTTATCTTAGCCAAACAATCAAACCTACTATGAAAAGGCGCTCCTTTGTTAAATCAACTCTGTTAACCGGCGTTACCGCAACTGTTTTACCTGCTATGAGCAAAGCTACCGAACCCGCCCCCAAAACCGCTGAATACTATGAACTAAGGGTATATAGCCTTAAAAACGTTGAACAGCAAAAGATAGTTGAGGATTATTGGAGAGATATAGCTATACCAGCACTTAATAACTTGGGTGTAAAACATGTGGGCGTATTTAACGAATTTAAGCCCGATGCCCAAACCAGGCTTTTTGTGTTAATACAGTTTAACAGCCTTAACCATTTCAGCACGGTGACCGAAAGTTTTGACAGCGATACTAAATTGCAGACAAAAGGAGCTGCCTATCTTAACGCCCCTGCCGCTGCACCGGCTTATGAACGCATTGAAAGCTCATTGTTAAAAGCATTTGTACATATGCCACACCTCGAAGCACCCGAAAACAAAACGCGGATTTTTGAGTTGAGGCAATATCAAAGCGCCACCGAAGCGGCGGGCAAAAAGAAAATAGAAATGTTTAATGATGAAGGCGAAATAGATGTATTTAAACGCCTTGGCTTCAAACCTGTTTTTTGGGGCGAAACGGTGATCGGCCCGCAAAGGCCTAATCTAACTTACATGATCACCTTTGATGATCTTGAGGCCAAAAGCGCCCATTGGAAAGCTTTCGGCAGCGACCCGAAATGGAAAAAGATCAGCGCTGTGCCCGAATACGCAGATGCTTTGTTGGTTAGTAAAATAACATCAACCATGCTGGCGCCTACAATATACTCTCAGATTTGATCATTCTTCCCAGACTTACGAAGTTTTTAAAACTTCGTAAGTCTTTGTGCACCCTGATCCATCAAACCGAAATCAAAATTCCCAATTCCGAAATCCCCTATCCCCTACATTACCTCTACTGCCTGTTTCGGCATTTGTTTTATATAATTATTGGTTTAAATTGGATTTGGATTTTTCGGGGTTAACCCAAATTCAAAACCAGTTTATAACCAGCCATATAACCGTAAACAATGCTCAAAAAAAGATATCTTTTTTTAGTTCTTATCGCTCTTGTACCTTTTAGCTTCATTTTAACCCAGTGCTATACATCAACTTCAGCTGATCCTCGTGGCGAGATTTATGCCGGATCCGAAAGTTGTAAAAAATGCCACAGTGATGTTTACAACTCATTTCTGCATACCGCGCATTTTCAAACATCGCAATTAGCCAACATCCATAATATCAGGGGCAGTTTTGCCAATGACTCAAATACTTTTGAGTTTGGTATGGGCCAGAAAATAAAAATGGAAAAACGGAATGACAGCCTGTACCAGGTGGGTTATATTGATGGCAAGGAAACTGAGGCCGAGCCGTTTGATGTTGCCATAGGTAACGGAAAAGCGCAAACTTATATGTACTGGAAAGGCAAAATGTTGTACGAACTGCCAGTATCCTACTTTGCAGCTATTCATAACTGGGCAAATAGCCCCGGCTATCTACCTGATCATATGAATTTCGGTCGCCCTATTTTACGCAGGTGTTTGGAATGCCACAGTTCGTACGTAAAAGAAGCCCCTCCCCAGGCCGGAGATTTCGGTTTTGAAAAAGCGTCTCTTATTTATGGAATCGACTGTGAGCGCTGCCATGGGCCTGCTGCCAATCACGTTAATTACCACACCGATAACCCGGACGATAAAAAGGCCAAATACATTGCTACGTATGCCTCCCTGTCGCGCGCGCAAAAAATGGATGCCTGTGCCGTTTGCCATTCGGGCAATAAAAACATCCCTCAGCGCTCGTCATTTGAGTTTGAAATGGGCGACACCCTGCTAAAAGACCGCACGCAGCCACGCGTTACGCCGGGCAGCAATATGCCCGATGTTCATGGCAACCAATACGACCTGCTCATTGCCAGCAAATGTTACACCATGAGTAAAATGGATTGCGGCAACTGCCATAATCCGCATGTAAGCTTACCCCAAAGTATGGCAACCTATACACAAAAATGCCTGAGCTGCCACAGCGAGACTAATCACAACTTCTGCAAACTGGCCCCGCAAATGGGCAGCGCTATTAAAACATACTGTATCGATTGCCATATGCCAAATAAAGCATCAAACGTGATCAGGCTTGAATCGGCACAAAGCAAAATGAAGGTACCTTATATGGTTAGGAGCCACTACATTGGCATTTATCCCGAAGAAACTAAAAAAATCCTCGATTTTGTGAAGGGCAAAAAAGGGGCTTAATTTTTGTTAACGCTTACTACATTTACTTAAAACTTGCAAACCATGTCATTCCAGGGATATCTAAAAACAATAAAAGAAAAAACAGGCAATGGCCCCGCTGATTTTCGCCGGTTGGCCGAAGAAAAGGGCTTTACCAAAAATGGCGAACTGCTTGCCAAAGCCGGCGACATCACTAATTGGCTCAAGACCGATTTTGAATTGGGACATGGTCACGCCATGGCTATTTATGCACTGTTGAAGGGTATAAAGAACGAGGACAGCGAGTAAACTTAGTGCCAGTCGTACCCGCAGAATCGGCATTGTTTAGCACGTGGCGTACGGGTAAGTTTACCACATATTTTACAGCAATTAAAAAACACCTTGCCGGGATGGTTTTTCAATACATTTTCGGCAGCTGATAAACGCAGTTGCTCATAACCGTTATCAAGTAACTTCAATATCTCAGGATCGTCCGTAATCTTTCATTTTTTTATCAACCACCTCCTCGCTTTGCTATCTGGCCCGGTCTTATATTCATCCGAAAAATTGTAATGGCTTAAAGCAATCATTTCCCTGCTGTTAATCAGGTCACTGAAATACCAAATAATATAATCTACTTCCTCTGCGGTCATCAAAATAAAAGTACAAATCCAATGTCAATTATAAAAATGAAGTCGGCTTGCTATCCTTTTAAGTATTTGAGGATATATATTGATATAAAGCTTTTCGGTGTTTTTTGGCACTTTAGCAATAATGCCTGCAGATCGTTCAACAATGAAAGATATTATTCAAACAAGCAAAACAACTATTACAAAATAAAAAATATAAAAATATCATTATAAATACAAATTAATAAGTATTTAATAACAATAAAACCCTAATCCCGGATCAGGATACCCGGCAATCAGCTCCGCAGCGTAATACAATTACGCATCAATAAATAAAAGAGGCCGGTACAAGATTCGAACTTGCGGACATTCCTTTTGCAGAGGACTCCCTTGAACCACTCGGGCAACCGGCCTTGTGGTGGAAATAAAAGGACTTGAACCTTTAACCAACACCGTATAAGGGTGCTGCTCTTACCATTGAGCTATATTTCCAGCTGTAAATCAGTAGGGTAACCCGGACTCGAACCGGGAGCCTCCACATCCCAAATGTGGTAATCTGACCAATTGATATACTACCCTGTAAAGCAAAAAATCCCCTTAGTTTTTATCTAAGAGGATTTTTCAATGTTGTTATATACTTACTATATATACATAGCTATCTCCTCTGATAAATCAGTATGGGTGATGGGCACTGTATACATATTGTTGTTTTCATGATGCAATTATACAAACAATATTTAAATTAAAAAATAATTATTAAAATATTTTTTTTCTTCGCAAAGGCTGCGTTAGCGATAGTAGCGGATACCGGCCCGTGGTTAAGGCCTGTGCAGTATGAGCGGATAGCGCGGGCCGCAGGTAACGCCATTATTGATTTCGGAGTTGGGATTCTCGATTTATATCATACTGAATTAAATGAATTAAGGAATGTTTTCTATTGGTTAAGCATTCATTCAATTCTCAGATTCTGTAAATTCTGATTCGGACAATGGCATTGCCTGCGGCCCGGGCTGTACGTTCCAAGTCCTCGCCTGGCCTCCTCGCTATACCAATACACGCTGCGGGCTTTCCACTGCCATCCCTAACGCTGCCCTGCGCACCGAAAGTTCAAAACCTAAAATATATTCCGTTTCTACCGACTTTTTAAAGATCATGAGATATTCACAACTACCCCGGCGTGTTAACAATTTTAAAAAAAAATAAAATATTTTCCCACTGCGCAAATACACTGCGCAGTAGCCTCCAACCTTTGTATCAACAAAACGAAATAAAGGAGGTTCAAAATGAAATTCAACCTGTTAAGCAGAGTAAAAACCAAAACGACAAATCATGAAGGTGCAAAAGCCTTTGCCATGAGTGCCGAAATGGAATTATACACCACGGTAGTAACCTGGAGCTTAAACGACACCTTTTACGAAAAAGACCAGGCACGTATGGAACGCCTGCGCAACCTGATAGCTAAATGCAACCCGGTATTTGTTGGTAAACTGGCAGTTTATGCACGTACCAAAATGTATATGCGTTCGGTACCGCTGGTTTTGGTTACCGAATTGGCTAAGCTGCACTCGGGCAACAATCTGGTTGCCCGGGTTACCGACGGGGTCATAGGTCGCGCCGATGAGATCACCGAGTTACTGGCTTGCTATGAAATATTAAACCAGCGCAAGGGCGCTAAAAAGCTCAACCGCTTATCAAAGCAAATGCAAAAAGGTTTATCACAAGCATTTAACCGCTTTGATGAATACCAGTTTGCTAAATATAACCGCGACGGCGCTATCAAAATGCGCGACGCTTTGTTCCTGGTGCACCCACGTGCCAAAGACGATTTGCAACAGCTGATCTTTAACAAGATAGCGGCAAATGAACTGCAAACGCCTTACACCTGGGAAACAGAACTCTCGGCCCTTGGTCAGCTGAATTTTGACAGCGCCGAAGCTAAAGCAATTGCTTTCCGCGCCAAATGGGAAGAATTGATTGACAGCGATAAAGTTGGTTATATGGCCTTGCTGCGTAACCTGCGTAACATACAGGATGCCGGTGTAAGCTATGCACACTTTAAAAAAGTATGCGCAACATTAGCCGATGGCGGACAGGTGGCTAAAGCCAAACAGTTCCCATTCCGGTACCTGGCGGCTTACCGCGAGTTGATAACACCTGCATCGGCGGTACAAAATATTGCGAGGGCAGCCAAAGCAGCCATAACCGGCAATAAAGGCTACACCGGCGAGCTGCTGGATGCGTTGGAAAAAGCGGTACAGGCAAGCGCCTCCAACATTAGGGGATTTGACGAAAATACCCGCGTGTTACTGGCCTGCGACGTATCCGGCTCAATGCAGAAGCCCATATCGGCAAAGTCAAAAGTGCTGTTATATGATATTGGTTTGATGCTGGCTATCCTGCTGCAATCGCGCTGTAAAAATGTGGAAGTGGGTATGTTCGGTAACTTCTGGAAAACCATTACGGTACCACGCGGTAACATTTTAGGCAACGTGCAGGAGTTTTACCGCCGCGAAGGTGAAGTGGGTTACTCCACCAACGGTTACCTGGTTATCTATGACCTGAGTACCCGCCGTGTGCAAATGGATAAAATAATGCTGTTTACTGATTGCCAACTGTGGAACAGTAACGGAGGTAGCAATCACATACAGGAGCAATGGGTTTATTATAAACAACACATTGCGCCAGAGGCAAAACTGTACCTGTTTGACCTGGCAGGTTATGGCCAGGCACCATTGCAGCTATTGCAAAACGATGTGTATTTAATTGCAGGCTGGAGCGATAAAGTTTTTGATGTGTTAGCGGCAATTGAAAACGGAAGCCCGGCACTGAACATCATTAATAATATAGATTTATAAAACGTGCAGGGAGGCTAACATCCCTGCATTTTAAAAATAAAGATGCCGTAGGTGAGAGTTACTTCGCAGCCAATTTCGGGGGAGGGCATTGTAGCGTAAGCTGTGATGGAGGTTCGAGTCCTCGCCATGCAGGTCCCCTAAGTCTCTTGCCGCCTGTTGCTCTTTATAAAGAAGGTGTCGTTTATTAAGTGTTACTTCGATTTCCAAAACTGAGGCGTCGGTTCGAGTCCGGCCCCGTAAGGGTAGTTAAGATGGTTAAAACGCAGAGTAAGCAAGCACTTATAGCCTATTACCCTTCTTTTAAAATATTAAAAATAAAATAAGGTGCCGTAAACAAGTACTACTTCGATTTGGGACGTTAGGGTCGCCGGTTCAAACCCGGCCCGCTGGTAACCACGGTAGCTCAGTTGGTTAGAGCATAATGCAGAAGATTTGTTGACCATTGCCCTTATTTTTAAAAATGAGCAACAGGTTAAAGTGCCGTAAACAAGTATTACTTCGCTTTTTAACCCCAGGGTCGCCGGTAAAAATCCGGCCCTTAGCCACAAGCTAAGGTAGCTCAGACAGTTTGGAGCATGGGACGACTGAACCACTTGTTAGCCATTGCCTTTAGCCTGTTGTTCATAAATTTCTTTTACCTAAACCTGCTGCAATCAGGAATAAAGATGCCGTTGGTAAGCGTTACTTCGCCTGTCACGCAAAATTACAACACTTGCTGCTTATTGCTCTTTATTCCCTGATTTTTAAACTAAGCATTTTTTCTTTCGGGAAAGAATAATGAGAGATGCCGTAAGCAGGTGTTACTTCGATGGTTGAAAACATGTAGAAATACATGTAGCCAGGTTCGAATCCTGAAAGCCACCCGCTGCCTTTTGCTCTTTCATTTTTAACTTTTAACATTAAAAACAATGACTGAAACTATACAACAAAAACTGCTTGAATTGGAGCAGACCGAAAACATAAAAATACTTTACGCCTGCGAATCGGGAAGCCGGGCCTGGGGCTTTGCCTCACCCGATAGTGATTTCGATGTGCGTTTTATATATGCGCGCCCGTTAGATTATTATCTTGGCATAACTGACAGACCCGATTTTATAGACTTACCTATAAATGACGTACTGGATATACGCGGCTGGGACATACGCAAAGCGCTGAAGCTTTTCCTAAAATCAAACATATCATTGTTTGAATGGATACAATCGCCCATAGTTTATAGGGAAGACAATGACTTTGCGGCTGAGATAAGAAACATCATGCCGGAATATTTTTCACCGAGGGGCTCAGCCAACCACTATTCGTCGTTGGTATTTAATACCTTGCGCGATGATCTGCTGGGCAGCGAAGTTAAATTGAAACGCTACTTTTATGCGCTGAGGTCAACACTGGCCTGCCTTTGGATAGTTGACCTTAAAACAGTACCGCCAATGGAGTTTAGTAAATTGAGACGTTTGGTAACCGACCTGAGTTTCCAGGATACTGTAGATGATTTACTTGTTCAAAAGCAAACAGCCGATGAAAAAAAATTGATAAGTCCGCTGCCGTTAATACAAACCTGGTTGCAGGATACGCTAACTTATTGCAAAGAGCGGATAGCATTGTTTCCTTCGGAAAGAAAGCAACCGGATGAATTGAACCAATTGTTCAGAAAACACATACTATAATGACCTTTGATCATCTGCAACAAAACCGGCAACTGCTCCTGCTTGATTGTATCAGCGGGAGCACTGCTTATAACCTCAACGTTAAGGGATCTGACACGGATAAGAAGGGCATATTTATCATGCCTCAAATGCAATTGTATGGCTTTACCCAAACCGATCAGGTTGCCAATAATACTAACGATGAGGTTTATTTTGAAATCAGGCGTTTTCTGGAACTGCTTACCAAAAACAATCCTAACATACTGGAGCTGTTAAGTACACCCAGACAATTTGTATTATACCGCCATCCGCTGATGGATTTGATAAAACCGGAAGATTTCCTTTCAAAACTTTGCCTGGATACTTTTGCCGGTTACGCACATTCGCAGATAAAAAAGGCGCGTGGTTTGAATAAAAAGATCAACAGACCGATGGATGAGGAACGCAAGTCGGTATTGGATTTTTGCTACGTGATCCATAATAACAGCAGTATATCGTTAAAAGATTGGCTTAAGGAAAATAACTTCACGCAGCAGCAGTGCGGCCTGGTAAATCTGGATCATTTCAGGAATGTATACTTACTATATCATCAAAAGCAGTTAACAGGCGGGGTTTTCAGGGGGATCATATCCGGTGCCGATGCCGATGATATACAACTGAGCTCGGTACCAAAAGGGATAGAACATTTAGCCGTAATAAATTTTAATAAGGATGGCTATTCGGTATACTGCAAGGAGTACAAGGAATATCGCGACTGGGAAGCCAAGCGAAATGAGGCACGCTATCAAAGCACTTTGTCGCACGGTAAAAGCTATGATGCTAAAAACATGATGCACACTTTTCGTCTGCTTAATATGGCGGGTGAGATAGCACAATACGGGCAGGTAATTGTAAACCGGCCCGACAGGGGTTTCCTGTTAAAGATCCGTAACGGTGAATTTGAGTTTGATGGGCTAATGAAAATGGTTGACGAAAAAATGCAGCACATCAATGAACTATATAGAACCTCGACCTTGCCCGACAAACCGGACGTGCAAAAAGCTGAAGCTATCTTATTGCAAATAAGAACAGAATTTTATAGCCTCAAGCGCGTTTAACAGACAAAATCTGCGGCAGGGTCACCTTCTGCTAATTCCGGTATTAATTAAGGTAAACCAAACCTAAAAACCTTAATTATGAAAACCATTAAAAAAATTGCAAAAGTAATTTTAAGGCTTGTACTGGGCTTTGTAGCATTTGTACTGCTTTACATCTTTGCGGCTTTTGTATTTTCTGTATGGACTGTTAAAAAAGAGACAGAAACATCAAATGATGTAGCCATTTATATCCTAACCAATGGCGACCATACAGATATCGTTGTACCGGTAAAAAATGCCGTTACCGATTGGAGCAAAGAGATCAGCTACCAAAACACGATAGCCAAGGATACAACAAACCAATATTTGGCCATAGGTTGGGGCGATAAAGGTTTCTACCTCAGTACGCCTAACTGGGCCGATTTGAAATTTAGCACAGCATTGAAAGCGGCGTTCGCGTTAAGTACATCCGCTATCCATGCTACTTACTACCAAGCCATGCCTGAAAGCAACGACTGCAAAAAAATAATGATCAGCAATGAACAGTATAAGCGATTGATTGCCTATGTGGACAGCAGTTTTAAAAGAAACACCGCGGGCAACATCATCAATATAAAAACAAATGCCAATTATGATAAAAACGACGCTTTTTATGAAGCACATCGTAGATACAATTTGTTTTACACCTGCAACACCTGGGCCAATAACGCGCTAAAATCATGCGGGCAAACTGCCTGCGTATGGACACCGTTTGACAGGGGCATTTTTTATCATTACAGGTAGATAAATATACACAGCTTTAATTTTTCATTTTCAAACAAAAGGGCCTTCCAATGCGGAAAGCCCTTTTTAACTCCGAAATCGGAAACCCGAACCCGAAATCAATCACTATTTATGCTTCGAACTCATGTAAAAAGTGATCTCGCCGCCATTCATGATCTCATCATGGCTGATGAACAACTTATCAAGCGGTTTGCCATTTAATACCATCTTTTGCACATAAACGTTTTTAGCGCTTTGGTTCTTCACGTTGATGGTAAACTTTTTACCGTTATCCAGGTTGATAACCGCATGGTCAACAGCCGGGCTGCCGGTTGAATATTGATCTGAACCAGGCGCTACCGGGTAAAAACCAAGCGAGGTGAAAATGTACCAGGCGCTCATCTGGCCGGTATCATCGTTACCGCCCAAACCATCAGGGGTTGGCTTATACATCATCGGCAAAATCATGCGTACGCGCTCCTGCGTTTTCCACGGTTTATCCGTCCAGTTGTACAGGTACGCTACGTGGTGTGATGGTTCATTACCATGTACATAGTTGCCGATAATACCATCACGTGTAATATCTTCTGTTTCGGCAAAATATTTATCGGGCAGGTTCATGGTAAATAATGAATCAAGATAACGCACAAAACGCTTATTGCCACCCATCAGTTTGATCAGGCTTTCAGGATCCTGAGGCGCAAATAGCGTATAGTTCCAGCTGTTACCTTCAATAAAACCCTCATTAATAGTGCTCAACGGATCAAACTTGGTTCTGAAGCTACCGTTAGCCAGTTTGGGGCGCATGAAACCAACAGCAGGGTCATAAACATTTTTATAGTTTTCCGAACGTTTGATAAACTCTTCATAAATGTCGTTCCTGTTTAACTTTTTGGCAAGCTGAGCTATGGCCCAGTCGTCAAAAGCATACTCCAGGGTTGAAGACACTGATACGCCACTTTTTTCATCAGGAATGTAGCCTTTATCCATATACTCGCCAATACCTTCGTAATCGCGGTGGCGGGCTGTGGCAACGCAGGCATCAAGCGCTTTATTAGCATCAAAGTTTACATTGCCTTTTATCACAGCATCGGCAATTACAGCAACGCTGTGGTAGCCACTCATACACCAGTTTTCGTTGCCCGAGTTTGACCATACCGGCAACATATGCTCCGGGCTTTGATCAAAGTGAGCCAGCATCGACTGGATCATATCAGCATTACGTTTTGGCTCTATGATATTGAACAGCGGGTGTAATGCGCGATAAGTATCCCAAAGTGAAAACGTGGTGTAGTTGGTAAAGCCATCTGCCTTATGTACATTTTGGTCGAGCCCTTTGTACTGGCCATCAGCATCCATATACAACGTAGGGTTGATCATGGTATGGTACATAGAAGTGTAGAAGTTTTGCTTGGTTTCTTTGCTTCCGGCAATCTCAATTTTATGCAGTTCTTTTTCCCAAAGCTGCTGACCGTCATTTTTTACTTTATCAAAATCCCAGCCCGGTGCTTCGGTACGCATATTATTCATAGCGCCGTCCATGCTTACAGGAGATATCGCAAATTTGATCTTGATCTTCTCCCCTTCTTCAGTTTTAAAGTCGAAGTAGCTGCGGATCTGCCTGCCTGCAATTTCAGGGAAGTTTTTGGTTTGATTGAATTTACCCCAGAACCCGCCATACACCTCGCGTTTATCATACTTTTTATAGCCATGCTGATAAAAAGGTTTTGAAAAACTCATAGCGAAATATAGCGTACGGGTACGGGCCCAGCCATTGGTTTGACGGAAACCAACAACGGTTGAATCATTAACTACCTTAAGGTAAGTCCATATATTTTTGTCGGGATAGTTATAGATCCCCGCCATAAGGTCAAGTATAATGTGCGACTGATCAGACTTAGGGAAAGTATACTGATGAAAACCAACCCTGGTTGTGGTCGTAAGTTCGGCAGTTATGTTATTATCATCAAGCTTTACTTTGTAGTAGTTAGCAGCACTTACCTCATTTTGGTGCGAAAATGCCGAACGGTAACCGCTTCCTGACTTGTCTGCAGTACCTGGATTAAGTTTCAACCGGCCAACTGTAGGCATAATTAAAAAATCCCCCAAATCTGAGTGCCCCGTACCACTGAAGTGTGTATGACTAAAGCCCACTATGGTTTTGTCGTCATACTGATATCCCGCGCAGTATTTGTACACATCAGGATTATAGTGACCGTCTTTTTCATAACTGGCGGTATCCGTTTCAGGGCTTAATTGTACCATACCAAATGGCACCGTAGCACCCGGATAAGTATGCCCCATGCGTTGAGTACCTATAATAGGGTTAACATAATCAACCAGCTTTTCTGTCTTGGTTTGAGCCTGGCTGTAAACGGCCGAACCTATTAATAATGCTGTAAGAAATCTTTTCATTTGTACTTTTAGTATATCATTGCTTCTGGCTGCGCAGGAAAACATCCATCGTCACCGGCCTTACTATTATTTCAGCCATTAGCTCTTTTTTGTGATAAGTTGGCTAATTTATATAAAACACAGCGCCCAATATGATTGAACTGTATTTGTTACATATATAAATTAAACAGTAGGGTTAGCCGCATATGCAGCCCACAATTCATCTACTGTTTTGCCGGTAAGGTTTTTCCAGCTATCGTTGGTAAAAGTATGCTCACGCAGTTGCTTGTCAAGTATTTTCACCAGATCAGGCTTTATATTTTTCTCTGCCCAAACCAAAAAGCGCGCAGTTACACGGTAGGCATTATCATAGTTTTGGGTCGACTTAAATGCCGGCAATGCCCATTTAGCTCCGGCGTTATCAACGCCAAATTTAAAGCGTGCATAATCAGCAATCCCTTCGGTAAGCCATCCCGGGCCATCGCTGTTGCCATAGGCCTGTACAATGTGCATTACCTCGTGTGTAACCACATCAATATCACCGGGATGCTTGGTCATATATTTTGCACTAAATACTACGGTATCATTACCGGTAGCCGCTACGCCATCATAGGCAGTATCAATAACAAAGGTCACTTTTTTAGATGTTTTTTTGTTGTACTCCTTTGCCAGTTTAGGGTATACTTCAAAAAATGTTTTAATCAGCCTGTCTTTCAAACCGGTGCTGAATGCTGCATCTTTATTGATAAAAGTTACCTCGTAACCCTTTTGCTTAAAAACTTCCTGTGCATTAACTTTAAAGTTGGCGAGTGAACCCGAAATTAAGAGGAGTGAGAAAATAAATATTTTTTTCATGAATAGTTTTGGTTTTTGCGATTGTGATAGTGGTAAAACCGTTCAAATATAGATAAAACGTTTTATCATTAAAACACAATCTTATGTAATATTATTAATAGTTTCTGCTTTGCTTATTCAAAATAAGCGCCTGTTGCTCTTCAAACAACAGGCGCTTTTATTAATTAAACAATATTAGTAAAAAAGAACTATGAAGCATTTGAATCACTGGAGATCCCACTCTCCTGTTGCATTACCACCCGATTTGGACAGTACATTATTCAAATGTAAATAAATAAAACGTTTTACCAACCTGTTTTAACATTTTTTGTTTACCAATACTAAACTCAGTTTTACGCTGAAGTCCTGGATACCGTTGATCCCCGCTCAATCAGTTTAGAGGGAATCTGGAGATCGATTTTGGAAGCATCAAGTCTATGGGTATTGATCTGCGCCATCAAAATATCAATCGCTGATTTTGCAATGTCATAAGTTGGCTGCTGGATAGTGGTAATACCCGGCGGATACAGACTAAATACCTCATTATCATCAAAGCTAATTACGGCAAGGTCTTCGGGGATTCGGAGCTTAAGGTCTTTAATGGCTTGCAAGCCCATGGTGCCCAAATAATTGGTAGTAAAGAAAACGGCATCCATCTGCTTTTGCTTTTCAATAAATGCTTTAATGGCCTCTACCCCTTCATTTTTATCCATGTCAAACGGGATCTTTAAAACCTGCTTACTGGTGTCTTTCAGTTTATGATCCTTTAACGCCGCCTTGTAGCCGAGGCTCCGATCATTAAGCTGAATCAGGCCCAAATCTGCCGTTACCATCCCGATATTTTTATAGCCCGAACGTACAAAGCAATCCACCACATTATAGGCGCTTGCAAAATTATCAACCAGTACATGGGGAATACTTGTTCCGGGGAAATATCCGTCAATCAACACCACCGGCTTTTCATTATCAACCAGGTTCTGGATATCCTTTTCCAGGCCTTTCATTGGGGTGATGATATAACCATCAACCAATTGCTGGCTTAGCATCCTGATCATATCCCTACCTTTTTGCAGGTTATTGTTGGTGCTGCAATATATAATACGGTAGCCGCTTTTTTCGGCCTCCTCTTCTATCACTTTGGCCATCTCTCCAAAAAAAGGCCCGCCAATACTCTCAACCACAAGCCCGATAACTTTTGAAACACCTGTACGCAACCCCACAGCCATACGATTGGGCTCATAGCCGTTCTTCTGTGCTACATCTAATATTTTTTTGCTTATTTCTTTGCTAATACGGCCTTTACCATTTAAAACAAATGAAACAGTGGTTATTGAGGTATCGGTAAGTTTGGCTATATCCTTAATGGATATCTTTTTTTTCATCATTGTTTCTCAAATTCAGGTTAAGGTTTAGTACGCCCGCCGTTTTAAAAATTCTGTCAATTTTATGCTCAATCAATAATCAGTCAAAATAGGGAAATTTCTATCAAAACCCGGATTTCTGTCTCTTTTTTGGTCAAAAATGGCAAATTTATCCTACTAACTGCCAATATTTTGTCCACACGATCAAAAGATTTCGAACCGAAATGGTAAATATAGTGCATGACTTCCATTTTCGACCTTTTTCGCAACAATTTGTTACAAAACGCTCAAAACGGGGATAATTTACGGTGAGACCAAGGACGCATTCAATAAAAGCCTTCATGTTATCAAATGATAACGAATTAATGCTAAATTTAGATTTTGTGTTTTCCCTGGTTAATTGACATTTTAAAACTACATGAGCATAACGCCAAAACTTAACCGTTTTGATCTTTCAATGATCGTTGTGAGCCTTGTGATAGGCATGGGCATTTTTGCAGCCCCTGCCGAAGTAGCCAAAAACTCAAGTACACCTCTTTTATATTTCGGCGCCTGGCTGCTTGGGGGGGCAGTAAGCCTGTGCGGTGCGCTCACCTTTGCCGAAATTGGCGCCCGCTACCCTACCACCGGTGGTTTCTACAAAGTATTTTCATATTGCTTCCATCCTGCTTTTGCTTTTATGATTAATTGGGTGCTGGTGATAAGCAACGCAGCCTCGGTGGCTGCCGTAGCGCTTATAGGTGCGGAATATATTAATCCGGTTATTATGCCCCAAAGTTTGCAAAACGATACAGGCATCAAGATCATGACCATAACCTCAGTACTTATTCTATATATTATCAATTACCTGGGTATTAAAATGAGTGCACGCACCCAAAACGTACTTACACTTTTTAAAATAGGCATGATCCTCATTTTATGCGCCGCGGTGTTCAAAGGCAATATAGCTACCACCAAGGAAGTTATTGCTTATCATAATAATAATAACATAAGTGCGTTCGGATTAAGTTTGGTGGCCGTATTTTTTACCTATGGCGGTTATCAGCAAACTATAAATTTTGGAGGCGATATTATAAACCCGAAAATCAATATCCCCAAGGCTATATTTTTTGGAATAGCAACAGTGATATCATTATACATGCTTATCAACTTTGCCTATTATTCGGTTTTAGGTATCAGCGGGCTTCAGCACAAAACCACGCTCGCAGCGACACTTGCCGGGGTTTTATTTGGTGCAGCAGGTTATAAAATTGTATCGTTGCTCATGTTTGTCTCCGTATTGGCCTTTGTAAACGTTAATATCATGGCCAATCCCCGTGTTTATTATGCTATGGCCGAAGACGGCATACTACCTGCCCGCTTTAAACGCGTAAACAGCCAAACCCAGGTACAGGAATTCGGTCTTACTTTTTTTGTTGGCGCAGTGCTCGTTATCTTGTTTTTCGCTAATTCGTTTCAAACAATATTAAGTTATGTGATGTTTTTTGATACTGTTGGCCTTTCAACTGCTGCTATCACAATCTTCATTTTACGGCGCAAAACCAAACAGCTTAACAATACCGGCATATACATTATGAAGTGGTACCCGCTTATCCCTGTCATATTTATTACCACGTATTGGTTTGTCACTATCAGCATTTTTATCGAAAATCCGCAGGCAGCTTTAATATGCATCAGCGCATTTATTGCAGGCCTTGTTATTTACTATATCACAAAACGAAGCCAAAAACCTATTACTACACTTTAAACTATGGATTTGTCATTTATTTTAAATGAACTTGGGGAGGAGAGAGAAAACTACTTTAACGCCGTTTCACCGCCCATTATGCAATCAAGCAATTTCTGTTTTAAAGATGTTGCCGGGTTAAGGGAGGCCATGAGTGATGAATTTGAAAGCAACCTGTACTCAAGGGGGCAAAACCCCACACTCAATATACTCAGAAAAAAACTCGCCGCTTTAGATGGGGCCGAAGATGCCCTTTTATTCAGTAGCGGTATCAGTGCTATAAGTGTCCCCATTTTATCACTCTTAAAAACCGGCGATCATATTATCGCTGTTGATAATCTGTACAGCTGGACAATTAAGTTATTTAAAGATTTTCTACCCAAATTGGGTATCACCACAACGTTTATTGATGGAACAGTTTTTGAAAATTTTGAACAGGCGGCAACACCCCAAACCCGCTTAATTTACCTCGAAAGCCCTAACACATTTTGCTATGCATTGCAGGACATCAGAAAAGTGACCGGCTTTGCCAAATCAAAGGG
Organism: Mucilaginibacter sp. A5337; assembly: GCF_059690695.1. NCBI lineage: Bacteria > Pseudomonadati > Bacteroidota > Sphingobacteriia > Sphingobacteriales > Sphingobacteriaceae > Mucilaginibacter > Mucilaginibacter sp. A5337. The sequence continues at coordinate 32,946 of NZ_JCAWEC010000007.1, forward strand.
AATCACAACCATGATCGATAACAGCTACTGTAGTCCCCTTTATCAGCAACCCATATCAATGGGGGTTGACCTGGTGGCGCAATCGGCTACCAAATACATCGGCGGTCACTCAGATGTTGTGGCAGGTGTGCTTACGGGCAGTAAAGCCCTGTTAAAAAAGATCTTTGAACATGAATTTATGAATACCGGACCGGCACTGTCACCAAACTCGGCATGGCTGCTGCTCCGTGGATTAAGAACGTTGCCGCTTCGCTTGCAGCGGAGTTTTGAAAGTACCCGGATCATTACAGAATGGCTTGCCACCCATCCGGCGGTGCAGGATGTGATCTGGCCTTTTAGCCCGCAATTTAACCAGGCTGATTTAGTTAGCCAGCAAATGCAGGGCTGCGGGGGACTGTTTAGCCTTATCTTAAAAAACAGTTCATTTAGTAAGATTGAAAAATTTTGCAACAGCCTGCAACATATCCTCCTTGCTGTTTCATGGGGAGGGCACGAAAGTCTTGCTGTTCCGGCCATTGCTTCATTTAGTGAGGCTGAATACTCGACCGATAACGGCCATCACCAATTGATCAGGATGTACATTGGCCTGGAAGATCCTCATTATTTAATAGCAGATATTAAGCAAGCTTTAGAAAAGTAAACAATCCCGGCCTCGCGCCGGGATTACTGTTTGGTTTGGAAAATCAATAGTTAATTTATTTATAAGGATGCGTGTTGGGTGCCTTTTGCATGCTGATGCTCAAAATACAGGTATTTGATCTGGTACTCCCTGACAATACTATCATAAGCCATCAGATCGGCATCGCCATGAAAATAATTGCGGATGCTGTACCTGAAGTCATTCTGCTCCGGGAAACTCCTGTACACATTTACTACAGTTAAGTTTAAAACAGGTGTTGCAGTACCAGTGCTGTAGAAGTAAGTTTCGGCTCGGGAATAACCTTTTCCCTGCGGTATCAATTGTACATGTGCATAAAGCGGAAAACCGGCTGTATCAATTATCTGATATGCTTCATTTTGATAAAACCTGTAATCTTTACCTCCATCGCGGTAGCCAAAAACATTGCCCTTTAACAAACTGATCTTTTTACTTCCGGAAGTAACGCTGATATGGTTTCCTCCTAAAAATTCATGGAGCTTTAGTTTTTTACCCGCTTCGGGTACGTAGCTCAGCTTACCGGTTTTATAATCCTGAGCTGTAAGATAAATCCCCGCTTTTACATTTTCGTTTTGTGCCATCAGGCGGTTTGCCTGTATACCGATCACCATCATGATGATGATCATTTTAATTGAAGTTTTCATTTTGTTTACTATTTAATCTTGAAATTAAGGGCATAAAAAAGCCGGGCGGCAAAACCCGGCCTCCAACCTTTACTAAACCTACCCTTACAATCCAAACGGGATAAGTTATCGCGGTTTTAAAGTATGTTTATACTGTACGCCTCTCTGCGCTTAAAAACGCACCAGTAAGGCAGCTATAAATCTTGTTTCAGAATTCACCAGATCGGGCGTAAAATTGGTACCGCCGAGCGGTGTAGTATTATAACCATCGGGCGAGGTAACGCCACCATGACCGGCAAAATAAGGCACATCGGCGTGGCGGTGAACTACCTCCATTCTGAAAGTCAGGTAATCGTTAGGCATCAGGTCGACAGTGGTTGAATAGTCATAAGCATGAAACTTATCGCCAGGATTAGCCGAGAATGGATGTGTGCCGATTGCCCCGGTACCTACCGCCGGAATTGGGTTTGCATCACCTGTTGGATAAAGTACCAGGTAACGGCCCGGGTTATTCATTACGCCACCACCTATAGTCCAGCCTAAGTGACCGTTAGCCATCACCATACGATTGTAAAACATAGCGCTGGCAAAATATTGGGCAGGGCCTTTAACAGGGTCTGATTTAAAGCCGTTAACGCCATCGCCTTTTTCAAAGCCAAGGTCGCCGGTTAGCGAGAATGCCATGCTGTTTACAAAAGTGTTTTTGTTTTTGTAATAGCGCATCTCTACGCTGTTATCAGTATGGAAACGTTTACGGCCTGGCTTGTCCTGGGTGTCGGCGCCGTAGTAGTTGTTGGTTAGCAATTGCAGCCACTCTTTTGGGCGCCAAAGGATTTGCCCACCAATACCCGGCCTGCTGTTAAACATACCATATGATTGCCAGCCGTTGATCAACCAAGGCTCAATTTTCAGTTTATCTGATACGAAGATCTGAACGCGGATACCATTAAAAAACCATGGCGTATTATCACTTGTGAAGGATGGCTGGTAAGCCCAGTTCTCGGCATTATAGTACGAGAACAAGCCTACGTACGACATGAATATACCCGCATCAACGTTAATACCATTCAATACATTGAAGTGATAACCGGCGTTAGCCTCGCTCAGATAGCGATAAGCGGTAGAAAGATCAAACTGCCCGCGGGTAACACTAAAGTCATTGCGGGGTACAACTGTCGACCGCGTACCGAATTGGGTAAGTACGCTGGCGCGAACGTTATCGTAATGGAAATCGCCACCTAAGGCAACAGTTGAAATTTCAAACTCATGATCACGGGCTAAAGCGGTTGAACCAACTACTGTATGGTCTATGGGGTTATTATTTGATGCAGTGTAATTAAAATCAAGCAGGAAACGACCGGTGAAATATTTAGTATCAAGCAGCGCCTTGTGACGGTGGTCGTTGCCGTTAAGCCAGGTAAAATCGCCAAAGGCAAATGGCTCGGGTTTTGTTTTTACAGTGTCTTTAACAATGGTGCTGTCTTGTAAAGATGCAGCGTTTGCCTGGGCATAGGCTAAAAGTAGTGTAAGACCTAAGGCAATAAATAAGAGAAGTTTTTTCATTTCGAATATGAGATTATTTGTTCGCGGCCGGGACGGTTTGCAGTGTTTAGTTTAATTGTCCCGACCTGCGTTAATTATGGCACGCCTGCCAATTGCTATACCAAAGCAGCTGCAATGTTTTTGGCCGATTTGATTATCAGCAGTTTATTAGTTTTTACTTTATTTTTTATTTGTGGGTATCTGAATGATCCTTTTCATTTTGAGATGGTGGTTTTCTCATGCTGAGTTTGAAAATCCTTGACCTCTCATCGCTACCGCAAGCGTCCTCGCTTGTGGACTTTATGCTAAACTATGCAAGCGACTCCTTTTTCTGGCGCAAGTCTTGTGTGGTGGATGTTGTAGGGCTGACTTGTGCCTTCCTAAAGTCACAAGTCAACCGCCCTCATGGCCACCACACAAGACTTGCGCCTGAAAAAGTTAATTTTGATTGCTCATTTTTATCAGTTCATAATAATATGGTACTCTTCAATTTTGCGGTACAGGGTAGCTAAGCCAATTCCAAGAACTCTTGCAGCCTCCGATTTATTCCCTTTAACATACTTCAGTATCCTGCGGATGTGGTGGCGTTCAACACTGTCCAGGTCAAGTGCTACCAGGTCATAATATCCGCCGTTATGAAATTCATTCGGCAACAGTTTTGGGGTCAGCATCGGCTCATCCATCAGGATAATTACCCGCTCAATTACATTTTTAAGCTCGCGGATGTTACCGTTCCATTTATGCTGGTTAAGTAGCTTAAAAAAGTTTTCATCCACGTCGGGCTGCTTTTTCTTCACTTTGGCCGAATACAATTTAATAAAATGCCTTGCCAACACTTCGATATCCCCCATCCTGTCCCTTAGCGGAGGCAGCACAATTGAAAATCCTGAAAGGCGATAAAACAAGTCGAGCCTGAAATGGCCTTCTTCCGATTCTTTTTGTAAGTCGCGGTTGGTAGCTGCAATGAGACGTACATTTACCTTTACGGTCCTCGTTTCTCCTATTTTAATAAAAGTTCCGTTTTCCAATACCCGCAATAGTTTAGCCTGCAGGTCATGGCTCATTTCGCCAAGCTCATCTAAAAATATGGTACCGCCGTTGGCTTCTTCAAATAAGCCTTTCTTGTCCTTCAGCGCGCCGGTAAATGCACCAGCTTTATAACCGAATAATTCGCTCTCTAAAAGCTCCTTGCTAAAAGCGCTGCAGTTAACAGCAACAAAAGGCTTGTCTTTGCGCAAACTTTCATAATGGATGGCTTCAGCAAATACCTCCTTACCTGTACCTGTTTCTCCCAAAAGCAAAACGGTGGCATCGGTGAGGGCTACTTTTTTTGCCAGTTCAACCGCTTCCAGTATCGCCGGTGATTGGCCAAGCACTATCGGGAAACCATGTTGAGTTTCAACCTCATTTTGCAGCTCGTTAATGTGATATTGCAGGTTGGCCTTATCAAGCGCTTTACTTACCAGCGGAATGATCTTGTCGTTATCATCTCCCTTGGTTAAATAATCAAAAGCCCCGTTCTTGATAGCCAACACCCCATCGCTGATAGTACCAAAAGCCGTTAGGTTAATGATTTCGATGTAGGGTTTTATTTGTTTGATGCGTTGTACCAGCTCAACACCGTTGGCGTCGGGCAGCTTTACGTCACTTAATACTACCCTTATATCCTCGCGCTCAATGAGGCGCAAACCTGCTTTTGCATTGGCAGCCTGAATCACATGATAGCCTTCCAATACCAGAATGCGGGCCATCAGTTCGCTGAGCTTTACCTCGTCATCAATTATTAATATGCTTGATTTCATTTTTGTATTTGTTTGGATTATTGATGAGCATCAGCGGTAGCGTTTCCAGCAACCGTACGTATAAACTGATCCCCTTCTTGATCTCTTCGAGGTAGATAAATTCGTCGGCCGAATGCGAACGTGCCGAATCGCCGGGACCAATCTTTACCGAAGGAATAGATAACCAGGCCTGATCAGATGTGGTGGGCGAGATATAAGTTTTGCAACCAACGGCAATCCCCGTTTTAACAATAGGATGCTCAGGAGATACCGATGAAGCCCCCAGCGAACCCGGGCGCGGGTTTACCTGGCAGGATACATTACGTTTAATAATATCAACAATCTCATGTTGTGAAAAGGTATCATCATGCCTGATATCAACAGTAAACTCGCAGCGGCCGGGCACAATGTTATGTTGCGAACCCGCTTTGATAGTGGTTACCGTCATTTTTACCGGCGAAATCCCTTTTAACTGTTGTGGAAACTGATACAGGCTAAACCATTCCAAATCACGCAGGCATTTATGAATGGCGTTATCACCCTCCTCACGCGCAGCATGACCAGGGCGACCGTTACTAATACAATCAATAACCAGGTTGCCTTTTTCGGCAATGGCCATTTGTAATAAAGTAGGTTCACCAACTATGGCCAGTTCGCAGTTACCTAACAACGGGAGGATTGATTTGATACCATTTTCGCCAGAGTTCTCTTCTTCGGCAGTAATGGCGAGACAAAGGTTAAAACCTAAACCGTGGTAGCTGTAAAAATGCAGGAAAGCGGCTATTAACGATACCACACAACCACCTGCGTCATTGCTTCCAAGTCCATAAAGTTTTCCATCTGTTATTTCCGGGCAAAACGGATCTTTTGTGTACCCCTCGTTTGGCACAACCGTATCCAGATGAGAGTTAAGCAGTATTGTCGGTTTAGTTTCATCGTAGTATTTATTAAAGCACCAGATATTGTTCCCCTGCCGTTTCACCTTTACCGAATAACCAAGCAGATGTTGCTGTATGATATCAGCAACCGCACTTTCATCGCCGCTGAGCGATGAGGTTTTGATCATATGCTGCAGCAGCACAACAGACTCGCTGAAGAAATGCGGATTTAAAGGCAGTGTATGTCCCACCAGGGAGGTGGCGGGCAGCTCATTCAATGTTTTTATCATAGCTAATTAATTTAGTTGAGGATCGAATAACATGGCAGTACACAAGCAATTGCAGCGATTTTTACTTTGCAGCACATCATAGTTTACACAACTTTTGCAGGCATCCCAAAAACGTGGCTCACGTGCTACTTCGGCATAGGTTACGGGCTCAAAACCAAGACGGGTATTCATTTTCATAACGGCCAAACCGGATGTGATACTGAATATTTTTGCTGTTGGGTATTTACTGCGCGAAAGGTTAAAAATGCGGTTCTTAATTTCGGAGGCTACACCTTGGTTACGGTGCTGCGGCGAAACAATAAGACCGCTGTTTGATACAAATTTTCCGTCATCCCAGGTTTCGATATAGGAGAAACCTACCCATTCGCCATTTTCGGTCACGGCAACTATAGCCTTTCCGCTGTCGATCTTTTCTATTACTGAGGCAGCCGATCTTTTGGAAATACCTGAGCCCCTTGTCATGGCCGAACTCTCCATCTCTTTGATAATCTGATCGGCGAACACCACATCGGTCGGGATAGCCGGCCTCACAATAATTCGTTCATCTTCCATTTTATATGTTTATTTCAGCTATCAGCACGGATTTGTTGAATAACTGTACATACCCCAATGCCAAAAGAATGCCCGTTGTGGCACGTATGTACCATTTATAGGTTTAGGCTGTGTAAATGAAGATTTTAGTTTTTGGCAAATGGTTGGAGCATAAAAAAAGCCTATCAAAATGAAAGGCTTCTATTTTCAAAACAAGTTATTTTGATAATTATTGAACCGGCTGATGGTATTCAGGGCTGTTTTCGAAATGCTCCAGATAGCCGTCGGCGTTTACAGCAAGCTTGCTCATTTCTTTTTTGGGCAATGCTTTTTTCTTTTTGGGGCCGGTGATAGAAACAATAATGACTGCTATTAAAGCGGTTATTTTAAGTATGATATAAAATGTTGCCATGGCTTTTAACTTTATTTAAAAGCCGATAGTAAACCAAACGTATGCCAAAAGGCTATAAAACCCCTCAAAGTACACACACTGCATTAAAGCAGGCATTACCCCACAACCACCCCATATCATTTTGGGAGATATAAATTATCAAAATGATAAAGTATTGAGACCAAGCCTATATTATTAAGAAATTGTTACCTCCGGCACAATAAAATACCGCTAACTTAGGTCTGCACCGGGGGGGGTTAACAGGGTTAACAGAAATTCGTCTTATTCACACACATATCACTGATAATCAGAAAATTAAACAAAAAACAGTGTTAACCCCCAAAAGCCGTCACTAAAGGGCGCTTACCTCAAGCACATTACAACAAAAAACACACTCTAAATCAGCAAGTTACCATGAAATACAGCAACCCTACTCCCATTTCTTGATCCCCAACTTTTGCATTTTTGAGTGCAGGGTTGACGGCGGCAATCCTAATTTAGATGCGGCCCCATCCTTGCCGCTTATTTTGCCATTACAACGTTTCAGTACTTCTAAAATATGGTCGCGGGCATGCTCATCAATGGTTTTCAGTCTGTCGGTTGCTATTTCAGCAAATGCAGGGCTTTCTTTTTTACCCTGCAATTTGGGCAGATATGCATCTTTTATCACCGGCCCATCAGTTAACAGGATGCTGCGTTCAATAAAATGCTCAAGCTCGCGCACGTTACCGGGCCAATGATAATCAAGCAATTGGTTCATTACACCGGCCGATATACCTGTTATTGTTTTACCAGTTTTTTGCGCATATCTTCCTAAAAAATAATTGGCCAATACAGGAATATCATCTTTACGTTCCCTTAATGGAGGAATTGTGATCGGAAAAACAAATAGCCTGTAATATAAATCGAGCCTGAAACGGCCTTCTTCAACTTCCTTCTCGAGATTCCTGTTAGTAGCCGCAACTATGCGTACATTGATTTTAACCGGGCCTTTACCTCCTATCCGTTCAATTTCCTGCTCCTGCAATACCCGTAACAGTTTTACCTGCAGCTCGGCGGGCATTTCGCCTATTTCATCCAGGAAGATGGTACCGCCATCGGCCAGCTCAAATTTGCCCGTACGTTTTTCAACAGCTCCGGTGAAAGCTCCCTTTTCGTGACCGAACAACTCCGACTCGATCAGGGTAGCCGGCATAGAGGCGCAATTCACTACCACTAAAGGCTTATTTTTACGAGGCGACAGGTAATGGATGCTTTTAGCTATCCGCTCTTTCCCCGTCCCGCTTTCGCCCAAAACCAGTACCGAGGTATCAAGCGGGGCTACGATACCAATATGGTCAAGTACGGTAAGCATCTGATGGCTTTTGCCTATGATATCTTTAAAGCCTGCAGCTTTATTTTTTTCGCTTAATTCATTTGGGGCTAATTTATCAACTCTGGCTGCTGTGGGCTCGGGAGCATCAAATGGGATAACCTCTTCAATCGTTCTCAATAACGACCTGTGCAGGCGGTCTAACAAAATCAGGTGATCATTGGTATAACAATCTGTTTTACGGCTGTAAAACGAAAAGTTAATAATATCGCCATTTGAGGACAGCAAAGGTACCCCCAAAAATGATTGTATATTAAAAACCTGGGCAATAAGCTTCTTAACAGGAAACTGCGGCCAGATCTTGACAAAATTAGTAGCATTATAAAAATCAGCCTTGGTTATCCGCGGACTGTCATCCTGCATCTGGTTCAGCTGTTTTTTATTAGTTTTTGTGATGTTTACAAATTCATCCGGGCCTATAACCTGGTATTCATCAAATCCTGTACGCAAAAATGAAATGGCATTATCGGGAAAACCCGCACCATTTTTCATGGTAACAGTTAAATAATCAAACGGCACATGCGGCTGGATACTCATTGCTATTTTCAACAATTTCTGTTTCCAGTTTATAGGTTCGGCAACAATATTTTTAAATACCTGTTCCAATGCCTGCTCCTGGCGCAATTTGGATTCGATACTGTTTTGATGCCGGTAAAAAGCAACATCAAGGGTTATCAAAAGCTCCTTTTCACGAAATGGCTTTACCAAAAAACCATAAGGCTGTGTAGCCTTAGCCCGTTCTAAAATGCTTTCCTGAAAATTGGCCGACAGGTATACAAATGCAATATTTTTTGAAGTAAGGATCCTTGCCAAATCAATACCGGTTTGATTTCCCTTTAAAAAAATATCAAGCAGTACCATTTCCGGTTTTTGCTCTTCAATGATCTCCAATGCTTCCGGTACCGAATCGGCAATGCCGCAAACTTTATAACCGGCACGGGTTAATATTAATTTCAGGTCGTACGCTACCAGCGATTCGTCCTCAACTATTAATATCTTTTTGTTCATATAATTAATTAGCTGCAAAAGTTTTTTGTTCAATATTATTTAATTGCTTCTCGGCCCTAAATTCGACCGTGATCACAGCGCCACCGCAATTTTCCATTTTAAAATAGCCTCCCAGTTGCTTACTTAGGGCTTTCATCATTTCCATTCCCAGCGAGCTTGCTTTTTGGATATCAAAATCAAGAGGCAGGCCTATCCCGTTATCTGCTATAGTGAGTATAATGGTTTCTTCGGCCAATTGCAGGGCTATTTTAATTTCGCCCCGTTGCATCGGGAAAGCGTATTTAATAGCATTCGTAATAGCTTCATTCAATATAAGGCCCACCGGCACTGCCTGGGCAACATCAAGTTTTACAGGTTGTACGATCTGTTCAAAACGGATCCCCCTGTCGCCGGGATTATAACAATCGGCCAGGTAGCTGATCAGTTCATTAATATAAACCGACATATCGATGTATGATACATCCGAATTACTGTACAGCTTTTGATGAATAAGTGCTATGGCCTGCACCCGGTTCTGACTTTCGCGAATGGCGGCAAGCGCAGCATTATTTTTTAAAAATGCCGATTGCGTATTAAGCAGGCTCATTACAATTTGCAGGTTGTTTTTTACCCTGTGGTGCACCTCCTTTAATAACCAGTCCTTTTCGTCAAGCAGGTTATCCTTTTCGTTAAGTAATTTTTGCAGGGATAGATTCTGGTTATTGATCTCCATTTGTTTTAACTGCAATTGCTGATTGCTCCTTTGCTTATGCCGGTAACCATTAAATGCCAGCCCAGCTATGATAATGAGCATGGCTATCCCGGCAAAGGTTATATTGCGCTGCATGTTTGCCTTTTGGATCTCATTTTTTTGGCTCTTGCTCTGCTCCTGCAAAAACCTTATCGACTGTTTGTTCTCCTTGGTTTTATAACTGATCTCAAGCTCTTCAATCTGCTTGTTCTTAATGGCGTTAAACAGCGAGTCGTCAAGGCGCTTATGGATCTCGAAATGTTTTATCGCAGTTATATAGTTACCCGACGCCGAATCAACCCTAAACTGCATGCGATGGATCTTGGTAAGCGTAATAGGCCTTATTTTATTTGATGGTAACGATAAGATCTGCTGGGTATAGATCCCTGCTTTTTTAAATTGCCGGGTTAGCAGATAAAAACCGGCCATGGTTTCGTTGTAATGCACAAAATCGGTAACCATTTGCTCGTTGGTGGTATAAAAGTCTTTACTAAAGTTTGTTACTTTATATACCTCCATCATTTTCAGATAATATTGCTCGGCTTTAGGGTAATCCTTCAGGGCAACGTAGATATTGCCAAACGCTTCATACATATCTACCTGTTGTGCAAGGATCTTTGGCGGTACGTCAATTACGGCCTGTTTTAAATAGGCCAGGGCCTCTTTAGGCCTTTTAGCTGTTATGAAATCATAAATAATGAGGCTCAGGTACCCGTAAAAATCTTCGTACTGCTTTCTTCGCTTTAATATCTCGGCCGATTTAAGGATGTAAACAAGGCTTTGATCATATTTATTAAGGTCGGCATACACCAATGCAAGTTTGGCGTAGTAAAAATCGGCGAGGGCGGTATCGGCCGTAGCGGTCATGCTTTTTATTACCTCATGACGATATAAAAGCTCTTTATGAAGATCAACCTTTTGTTTGCTTAACTCGGCAAGGGAATGGTAAGTATAGTGAAGCTTTTTATATCCTATTGCTTTGTATTGTGCCAGCACCTGCAGCAGTTCCGTTTCGGCCAGGTCAAGTTTTTTTTGATTAAGATGGATGTCGGCTATGTTCTTGTTCATGTCAGCCTCATCCAGTTTATGGCCTGTTTGCTGAAATAAAGCCCTCGCCTGCTCATAACTATTTATTTTATCAGGAATGGCAGCAGCATTGTCTATAGATATATTATCGCTTAAACGGGCCAAAGTTTTACCTTCCTGGTATTTATCAGCCATTTTACGGTAATAATCAACCACTTCCATAAAAACCGCTTTGCCCTGCTTCAGGTTATCTTGCTTGAGGTATGCTGCCCCCTTAAGCATCATAGCTTCATTAAGCCATTTTGCCGAATGGATAGTCACACTCATTTGTATGGCTTTATTGAAGGCGGTGATTCCGCTATCCAGCACGTCTTTGTGATCGCCCTGTTTGTTGAGATAGTAGTTGCCTAATTGTATTTGCAGCTTTATGGTATTGGTGTCGGCTTTGTTTTTTTGATTATCGAGGTTTAGTTTAATGGTAGCAATGTCCATCTTTTTTTGCCCTGACGCGCTTAAGGCAAAAATTAAAACAATAAAACATGTCGCTATATATTTAAACATACACTTAGTATTTTATTGCCCCAGAGATAATTACAAACAAAACCATAACAAAATCATCTCCTGTGAAAGTCACGGAATTGCGATAGGCGATGACTTGCTAAATTTATTCAATTTTATGCAAACCGCACGAATAAGTACGAAGCTAAATTTCCTTTATCGCTGAAGTTTAAATAGGATCCAGGCCAACATAAAAATGCTTAACCCGATCGAACCAATCAATGCACGGATCATGGATTCAGTTGTACAAATTACGGATAGCCGATATTTACAATGAGAGCTTCATGTGCCGGACGGCTGCTACCAAACGCGGTTCTCCTTGGTGTATTCTCTTTCTATTCCTTCCAGTATCAGTTCGGATGAAATGCGGCTTTCCTTACGGGCCAGCATCTGTAAACAGGCAAATTGTACAACATTGAGTATACCAGAGCCGCTAAGTTCATATTTACGCGAGATTTGTTCGAGGTTAATATGCCCGTTAAGGTTAGCTTTTGGTGGGAATGATTTTTGCCAGATGGTATACCGTTCATCGGCATTAGGCAGCGGGAAATTTATAACTGATTGAAACCGGCGCATAAAGGCCTCATCAATGTTATTTTTAAAATTGGTAGCGAGTATTACCAGGCCGTTGTGTTGCTCCACACGCTGCAGCAGGTATGATGCTTCCTGGTTGGCATATTTATCATGCGCATCTTTTACATTAGTACGCTTACCAAAAAGTGCATCTGCCTCATCAAAAAACAGGATCCAGTTTTTATTATCGGCCTTTTCAAATAGTTTGGAGAGATTTTTTTCCGTTTCGCCGATGAATTTAGACACGATCATCGACAGATCGATCCTAAAAACAGGTTTGCCTGTATACTTACCGAGCAGAGATGCGGTAAGCGTTTTACCGGTTCCCGGTGGGCCATGGAATAAGGCGCGATAGCCGGGCTTCAGTTTTCGCTCCATGCCCCAGTCGGTCATGAGTACTTGCTGATAGTTTACCCAGTTTTCCAATTCGGCAATTTGTTTTCTTGTAGTATCGTTAAGTACCAGGTCATCCCAGTTATACGTAGTTTCGAGGTGCTGGGCAGGGAAGTTCATGCTCAGTTTAGGGATAGATTCGGTACCGCTGATCAAAAGTTCAACATACTCAGACTGCAATATCAGTCTTCCGGACAAAGCAGGTTCTCCTTCGGGCACATCCTCCAGATGTAAAATATGCTGTTTCGCCAAATTGCTATGATGATGGAAAAGATCTGCGATCTCCAGCCGTTTTTCAAGATCATCGCCCGCCAAAACAAAAACTGCTGTTTGGCCAGTTGGTAAAAAGCTGCGCCCATTGCGGCTCCTAACGCCACCAATCTGCTGAAAGTCGCCCGATTCACGCATGTATGGCTGAATGATCTCATCAAAAAACTCAACCTGCAAATGCGGCGCCAGGGCCATCATCAATATAATGATCTCATTACTGCTCAGGCCATGATCATCAATTAATTTCTCGAGTACGCTGCCATTTCGCTCCAACTGGGGCAGCAGCGGAGGCAAATAAGTTGTGCCATTTCCAAATACAGTTTGCAGCCTGGCCTCAACACAACCGGCTGTATACTGCATCAGCGCTTTTAATTGCTTAATATTAGTATCCATTTTATTTACGCGGACCGTTTTGCTGTACAACATGTGTTAACTCGTGCGCCAGCAGGTTCATACCGGCGGTGCTTTCGGGGTCAAACTTGGCGGCATTAAAATAAATATCGTTACCATGTGTAAACGCCTGTGCCTTTGAAAGGTTGCAAAGCTCAACAGCCTGCTGCCCGGTGTGGATCTTTACCTGCTCAAAATTAGCGTTCATCTGGTGTTCCAACTGCGCACGCACTTTTGCCGGCAGAGGGCTGCCGCCACCTTTACTTTCGTTCAGTAACCTGTCGAACTTTGCTTCGGGAGCTTCGGGCTTACCTTCTGTTTTCTCTACGCTGCCACCCTTTTCTTCCTTTTTTTGTGCCGCAGCTTTATCATCTTTCTCTTCGCCTTTTTCTTTTTTCTGCGGCTTACCTTCATCCTTTTTATCTTCTTCGCCTTTTTTCTGTGGCTCCTTGTCTTTCTTATCTTCTTCCTTCTTTTGTGGTTCTTTATCCTTCTTCTCTTCCTCTTTTTTCTGAACACCTTCCTTATCTTTTTTATCCTCTTCCTTTTTCTGCGGCTCTTTATCTTTTTTATCCTCCTCTTTCTTTTGAGTTGGCTTTTCTTCTTCTTTCTTCTCGTCCTTTTTCTGCGGCTTGCCTTCCTTCTCGTCCTTTTGTTCTTTCTTCTGGCCGGCTTTCGCATCTTTCTCTTCGTCGGCTCCTTTTTTCTGAACACTCATTTGTCCCATCCGTTGCGATGAATTAGCCGTTGCCTGTTGTGCCGTGGTTACTTTATGCGCTACAGCATCGGCCTCCTGTTCAAGGGCACTGTCCTGGTTACCGTCAATTTTCCTCGCCTGGAAAAAGGCATCACTATCCTGTTTGCTTTTTTCCCGGCTACCGTTAAAGAAAGGCTTTTCGGCTTTATCCGCCTGTTTCTGGCTAAGCGGCTGGCGTGTGTTATGGATGTATTTCATAGGTGGTTCAGTTTAAATTATTTAACAGGTCCAATTGCTTTTTGGCATGGGCAGCCCATTCTCCGGGTTCATGCAGCAGGTCTTCAAAAACTTGTTTGGCTTTATCTTTTTGATTTAAGTTAGCCAGGGCTATACCCAGGTATAGTTTCCCCTTTTTGTTTCCGGGATACTGTTTAAGCAATAGTTCCAGATGTGAAAAAGCATCTTCAGAACGGTTAAGCCCAAGACAAAGCACCCCGGTATTTAACCTTATCTCCTCGTTTTCGGGATCATATTCAAGGATCCGCTCATATTCTGCGGCCCCTTCATTTAACTGACCGCTTTGCAAATAGGCAACTGCCAGGTGGTTGCGTACAGCAATATCACCAGGAAACAGCATCAAATACCTGATCAGGTACCCGGTAGCCAATGCATAGTTCTTTATCATCAACTGCGACAGACCTGCTGTTTGTAAAGCCCTGCTGTTTTGCGGATTTTCGGATAAAACATAATCAGCCATTTCAAATGCTTCATCATACCTGCCGGTTGAGAGGTAAACCTGCGCCAACCCCATCAATAAACTTAAATTGGTGGGGTTAAGCTCAACTGCTTTTAGCCAGCATGTTTCTGCGCTTTCCATATCTGCCGATAGCATATACAATTTAGCCAGTCCTTCCCAGGCCTCAAACTGATCGGCCTTAAGCATGATCGTTTGCCTGAAAGCGTTTAAAGCCTTATCATACTGCCCCAGCAAAACCTCTGTATTAGCCAGGTTGAGCCATGCCGAGGCATTTTGACTATCAATTTCTAAAGCGCGTTCAAAAAGCGGCTTTGCTTCGGCAAATTTGTTTTGTTGATAAAACAACATTCCCCGGTTATTGAGCAGGGTAACATTGGGCTCATTTAAATCGGCAGCTTTTGCATAATAAGCTTCGGCAGCTTCAAAATTGCCATTAAGCTGCTGTATGGCACCAAGGTTTATCAGTTCGGTTATTTGGCTTCGGTTGCTCATAACATTTCTTCTTTAACTTTATCTGCTATACCACCTGCTATATCAGTGATACTGATTTGCGGATAGGTAACTTTAATATCATCAGTTTTCACATCAAATGGTTCACCGTCTTTATAGTGAATTGGCAGGGAAACTTTAACCTGCAAATCAGGGCCATAGCTAAATGATGCCAGGTTTTTAGTCCATTCTTTTGAGATATCCGTAACCCAAAGATCAAGCTCAGCTTTAATGAAGGCATTTACATCAAACGTAAACTTAGGATGTACCTCTATTTCACCCAAAGCGTTAAACTCAAACCCTGTTGTTGGTGACCATGCCAGATCGGCGGCAGCGCTGGCTTCCCCCTCCAATCCCAATCCGCCAACTATTTGGATGCCTCCGGTAACGCTGGCGGGCCCAATACTCAAACCAATACCTAATGCGGCCTTCAATTTTAAACCTGCATGAGCAGGGATCACAAATTTTGCCCCGCCGCTAATGCGTGTATTTTCGGGATGTGAAGGATTAAATTCTATCTGTCCAAAAACGTCTTTCAACTGGCCGGGACCTACAGCAGCATCAAAATCAAGGCCGCCATCAATAGTGGCCACGATACCAATACTCTTAGGCCCAAGCGGGATGGCAAATATTGGGATCTGGATGGTTGGTACTTTAAACAGCTCTTTATTGATGCTCTTCTTAGGAAAAACATCAACTGCCGAAGGAAGGTCCAAACGGCCAACAACTTCTATCTCGCCCGCCGGGGTAACCCTTACGCTTGCAGAGGCCTGTAACCAATCGGTAACTTTGAGCGTTAACTTACCCGAACCATAAGCCGTAAACTTATCGCCTGCCGGCCCCGATGGTGTACCGTCTGCGGCAATAGCGCGGTTGGTTGCCCCAACAGTTACCTCGCCCGATACCCTATCAGCAGCATAAGATGCCTTGCCTTCAATGGTCAGCGCGCCATCGTCATAAGATATTGACAGCTCGGTATTGATCTTAGGTATTTTGGGGATCGCTTTACCGTTGGCTTTTACATGGTAAATTTCATCCGGCCCGCGGGTAACCTCAACATTACCACTACCACTTTGGATGCCCGGCATATTTTCGTCAAGCACGAAGCTGCCACCGATAACTAAGGTTTCGTTTCCATAAGTAACGTGGATCTCGGCGCTTTTTACACCTTTGATATCCGGCTCGGCTGTGCCGGAAGCATTAAATACGCTTTTTGCGTAATCAATTTTAATATGTGCTGATTTAAGTCCTTTTATTTTACCTGCGGGAATGCCAATTTCGCCCGATGCACTAAATTCGCCATTGGCATAAGAGGCTTTAATTTGTGCCGGATTAAAGGTTTTTGAATCAAAATCAAAAGTACCGTCAAGCGCAAACTCACCGGCCGAATTGGCTTTGGCGCCTACCTGTCCCTTACCCAATCCTTTTATTTCAAAATCGGCAATACCCTTTACACCGATACCCGATGTTGCGGCATAAACTTCGAGCGAGGTATTGGTGATCTTGAACGGCGGAGGTACCTTAAGCTCGCCACTATTAAATACCTTGCTTATTTTGATGCCATCTGCATCAAAGATGATATCAATAGCCGAACCTTTTATAAAGGGGACATCGGTATTAATTTTACCAAACCCAACCAAACCGGTATTGGGGTCTATATCAATTTCTTCAATTTTTATCGGACTAAAACCTTTTGCTTCAAGCTGAGCGCTAAGTGCAGTTTTTATAGCGGCCTTATTTAACTTACCACCGTAAAAACCCGGCATAGCTTCAATAGGCTGCGGCAGCAATTTGATGCCTTTAACGTGCTTATCATTCATTAAAACATCGATATACGCAGTTCCTACTGAACCTGTGCTTAATATCGTTGGATTGTCCTGATGGATATAGTCTATCTTTTTAATTTCCAGATCAGCGCCCCGACTCTTGATAGCGCCAATGGGATGATTTATTGTTTTAGAACCCTTTGCCCCTGGTGTTTTACCCGGCTCCCAGTTTGGTATTTTGAGAGTTTTGCCAAAACGTTCGCTCGTGATCAAGGTTAACTCGGTATCCTTGGCAAGCTTAAATTTGGCCTGATCAGCAGATGAAATAAATGCCAATCCTGCAAGGTGCTTACTGGCCTGAATATCCGAAAGCTCCCATCCCTTACCGCCGCCGGCAACGCCCAGCGTACCGAGTATCTTACCTGCAGTTATGGTGTAATTTGCGCGAACGCTGTCGGCGCTCGGCTTTCTCTGACCATCGGGCATGGTTTTGATCTTGCTAAGCGTATCCGTTATTTTATTCTCTATTTCTGTTTTTATGTTACCACCCGACGAACGATTTGTGGCAGCCTCGAGCAACCATAAGTTAGGTGTATCATCCAAACCACCTAATTGTAACTCAACTTTATGGTCAACATCATACCCGCTCTCAATATTTTTACCCGATTCATCCCAAAATGGCCGGGTGATATTAGCTTGAATTGCAGCCGCGTCGCCGGTTATGATATGCGATAAACTGGAATGGTTTTTTTCTGAATCGAGCGTTAAAAAGAAATTTGGCTTATCCTTATCAGAAGGTATTTCCTTGGCTTTTTTCTTATTGAACTCAGATGTAAAGGTACTTGATGCTTTAGCTGCATTGTTCCATTTTTCTAAGTGGGTACCAGACCGTTCAACCTTATCAAAAGTATAATTAGCCTTTGACCCTGCCGGCATCATGTTATATTTTACAGTGGGGATATTTATGGAAGGTATGTATATGATCTTTTTCTTGGTATCTATCGGATCTTCTTTGGTAGCTTTTTCGCCTGTACTTGCAGTTATAGCCCCCGGCGTAGGTGCCGTTGCAGCGCGTTGAATAATCCCTTTCTTTTTAACCCCGTTACCCCCCTGTTGCACGGTATGCGTTACCTCATGCGCCAATAGATGTTGCCCCGATTGACTTTGCGGATCATATTTGCCCGCACCAAAATAAATATCATTACCATGGGTAAAAGCCTGTGCCTGCAAATCATTACTTAAACCGGCGGCCTCGCTGTTATTATGGATGCGCACGCCACTCAGGTCGGCCCCCATGGCACTTTCCATTTCGTCGCGGGTATTATCAGGCAATGGTTCGCCGCCGCCTTTGCTGTTTTCTATCTTTTGCTGAGTTTGCGGAGATACATCCGGTACTGCAGACTGGCTGCTGCGTTTTAAGGTATTACCTTCGTTAGGATCGCCATCACTTTCAAAAATGGGTCGGCGCTGTAATTCTTTGTCAGCTCCGTTTTGTTCTTTTTCCTGTTTATCTTCCTTTTTATCTTCTTTCTTTTGTACAGCGGAGGTAGTTGCAGCGGCAGGAGCGGTTGCTGTTGCAGGAGCAGTTGCAGCATTAGCTACGGTTTTAGGCTGATTAATGTGTTGAACAACTTTATCGGCTACCTGGTCGGCCTGCCTTTCAAAATGATCGCCAGGTTCATTCACCGTCATTTTGCGCTGAACCTTATTGCCCTCAAAAAAAGGCGATTCTGGTGCACGCTCTATATCATGAGCGGCTGCAAAAAAAGGATCTTTCCCTGCAGCCTGCCGGTTGGCGGGCTGATACTGTTTGGTATTTGCGGGTGCTGCCTTTTGAGGTGTTTTCATTGCCATTCCACGTAAAAAGGTTCATCCATCCAGGGTAGTTTAATTACGCCAATACCCCATGGCAATGATGAAAGCAGGATATCCAGGTCCATCCGCTCCACAATAAGGCGCACAGGCTGCTCTACTTCAATCAGCTTTCCCTTGCGCATCAAAAAGCCCTCGCGCAAGCCGCCCGGCGACGTGCTTTTCAACGCTTTCCAATACTTGATTACCGTACGAAGCATATTATCACCTTCGTCGAGCATACGTTGGGGGATCTCAATATCACGTTCCAAGGGTTCTCCGGCAGGCCAACGGCATAAAAACTTTTCAAAACCAAGATCATACTCAAAGCCATTTACATTACCAGTGCCTAAATAATGCAGCAGGTGAATGGCCAGTTGCCTTGCCGGCAGATCAACAAAATCATTATCCTCCAGCAAGCCAAAATCTTTAAAGAAATATTCGAGAAAAGGATGCAGGAGCACTAAACCAGCTTGATTTACATACCTGCCACCAACCTCTTCTTCTTTTTTTGAGCTTGTTTCAGGACCAATCTTCTCTTCTCTTTCTGAGCCTGCTTCAGAAGTATTATCAGGTGTTGCTATAGGTTTACTGGCTTGCAGTGCAGGTTTATTTTCTGCTGATTGAATAACCGTTTCAGCAATTTGAATAAGGTTCAACGTTGGCATTGCGCCAGAACCATTTAAGTTTTCATACCATAAAGCAGCTAACTTTTTATGGGCCGCACTACTACCAGGAAAGTCATTGTTGCCTGTGCGCAGAAAGATCATCAGTAAAAGTTTTTCGATAATATGCTCCGTTTTCCCGGTAAGTTCTGCTGATGACAAAGCTGCTTGATCACCTGTTGATTGGCCGCTTGCCAAAGCCCTGATTTCACCTATAGCAGCATCGAGTTTTTCTTGAAGTTCACGGGCATCTATATTCAGCAGAACCGGTGCCAACTTTTTAATAAATGTAATACTGAACTGGCTAAACAATCTGCTCAGTATAAGCTGCGAGCCTTTAAAAAGCTTAATGAGCTTTACCTGGTAGCTTTTATCATTTATTAACAGCCCTGATAGTTTACTTAACCAAATATCTTCGTGCTGCAGCCATTCTGCTGAGGCAACCACATACCACGGGAGCCTTCCCGTATCAAGAAAATAGACAAATACGCTAAAAGCCTGCTGCTCTTCAGTAAGCAATGAATAGCTGATCTCATTATCGGGTTCGTCGCTTCCGGGTAATACAGCAGGATTTAAAACCGGCTCAAGCGCCTTAGCCAGGCTTGCCTGCAATTGCTCAAAAACATCCTCCAGTTTACCCGCGCCCAGGTTAAGATCAATCTTATCTATCAAAACATGGGCAGGCACATCCATATCATCCAGCAATTGCTCCAGCTTTTTAAGCAATACCAGTTCAAAGTACCGCACGGCTTCATCCTGCGCCTTTCGGGCAGCATCGCGGTGCGGTACTTCGATATCAAGTACCAGCTTGTGGATAATATGTGTGCTACCTGCCATAATTCAGTCTTATTTAACAGTACCAGGATCTGTAGTACCCGGATCTTTTTTGATGATCTTCGGATCTATCTTAGGTGTTATCGTTGGTTTTACAACAGGGTCCTGTTTAGTCGTGGCCGGATCCACTTTAGGTGTTGCCGCCGGTGTTACCGAGGGCGTTTCTTTAATCAAAGCCGGATCCACTTTAGGTGTCACCGAAGGTGTTACTGCCGGGGTTTCTTTAATCACAGCCGGATCTACTTTAGGTGTCACCGCAGCAGCCGAAGGTGCATCTTTAACAACAAGTATCGGTGGGGTTGTTGTAGTTGTGGTTGTGCCTAAGGGTGGCAGGTTGGTAAATATCGGTGTAGTAATCGTAGAAGGTAAAGCAACAGGCGGAGTAGGTGTAAATACCGCACGGCATTTATCAAACTTAGCATTCACTGCTGTAAGTGTGATGACCGTATTACGACCGCGTGGAAACTGCCCCATGTTAAATACTTTTACAGTATTTACATCATTACTGGTAGTGCCATCATCAAACGTCCAGGTAAATTTGAAACTGCCAGGATTAGGTGTTTTATTGGTTAGCGTAACAGTAGCAGTACCTTTGGCCGGATCACCATCTACTTTATAATCAAACGAGGCCTGCGGATGCTCGTGGATCATCAGTGTACAAGCAGGAACCGGCTTGCCGTTCACCATAAAGTCGTTGATGCTAACATCATAAGGGCCTTTTGAAGGATCAACAACCCACTGGCTGCCGAGTAGTTTCACAGCGTCTCCCGCTAATTTTGAGGTAATGATACCTGTTGCAGGTTGTACGGTTGTAAAGTTTATATTACCTCCGTCCGAACAAACTTCGCTGGCAGCTAACTGCAGGTCTACAGGCTCCTCAGGAATGTCTACCGTAATAACAACCTGTTGTGTATCGGTACAATCATGATTATTGGCAGATAAGGTGAAGGTTAGTTTACCATCAGGGAATTTTGCGCGAAGATCGGCATACTGAAAGGTAATGTTATCAATCGGTGTGATAAGATTAGCATGCACCTGTCCGTCGGGCATTGTCCAGGTGTAGGCAAATGTATCGCCAGGCGCTTGATTGCTTGTAGCCGTTAACTGAATAAATACGGCAAACTGTGTTGTATCACTTATGCTGGCCGCAGGTTTAACAGACGGGTGTTTAAATACGGTGATAGTGCATTCTGTAGGCTGATCATTGACAGTAAATTTAATCTGCTGGCCAAATGTGCCATCTTTAACCTTGGTTGTATCGAAGTAGGTTACCGCTGCTTTAGTTACAACGGTAGTTTCAAAACCGGCAGCGGCTTTAATAACCCCATCAGCCGGACTAACTTTAAACTGCAGCAGGCCTTCGTCTGAGCAGGCTACGGCTTTAGGCAAGCTTAAACCTACCGGTGGCTTAGGCATAATGAATGCCACCGGCGGACAATCAGAGCAGCACATGTAAGGCAGGCAAAAATCTGCAAACACAATATCTTCCGGCACATCGGGATTTGTGGCCACTGACCTTACTTTACCAAGATCAACAGCTAAGGCCTGGGTTTTACTGATAACATCGGCCTCAATTGTTGGTGTAAATTTACGCGGCGACTGCACCTGGTAAAATTTCACAGCGGCAGAAATGTCATCAAAGTTGGTATTCTGAGCTATAAAAGTCATCGCGTCGGCATCACTTGCAAAACCTTTTACGAACTGAGGGTTAGCCTGGAGTGCCTTTAACCTTTCATCGAGCGAAAGTGTATTTGGAGGTATTGTTGGACTCGGCGTAGTCATGGTAGTGGCGTATACCATTACAAAGGTTCCGCCTGCAGGTACACCTGCAAGATGCTCCAAACCAGTATGATTTGCAGCATAAGCCGAAAAAGTAAGCTGAGCCAACAACTTAGCCTTGCGGTCCTGGATTTCTTTTAAAATAACGGCAAGCGCCTGGCCTGCACAGCAGTTTTCAGACAAGCGCCACAATTGCAGCTCGTAATCATCTTCATACCCCTTACGCACATAATCAGCCTTCGCAAAAATCTGGCGGCTTTTTACACTTGCCGCTTTTACCTCGTTGCACAGGTCATCTACCCGGGCCGAGAAGTTAGTAATAGTGTCATCGTCAATATCAACCAGCCTGTCGGGCAGCCACTGGCTTATATTTCGGGTACCGGCAATCACACGCACCGGGATATCGACAGCTATGGCCTGTTCATATGAGCCGGTTGCCGAAGTATCTATATTTTTAACTGCGGCGTCCGCATAGTCCGAAATACTTACAGCATCACCCTGCCTGCGGATCTGATCTACATAATAACCTATGCTGCCTTGGGCAACATTGATATTGTTATCCACCGCGCTAAAGCCACTATCAATCGCTACTCTGCCAATACTTTTATTGATTGCAAAGCCGCTGGTTGCTTCCATACTGCTCCCGATTGATAGGCCTGCGGTTTTTTCTGCTGTAGCTGCAGCCATCTTCCTTTTGGGTGTTGCAGCCGCAGGTGCCGCCGCTGCCTCTTCGTTAGCGAACGACAGTTGCTGCTGCGCAGCCTGGGCCAGAACCTGATTTGCCACCGTATAGCCTGTTTGGGTATTAAAACTTGAAAAAAACTTACTTACATCGCTGTAAAGGCAGTTTTGCTCGGCCTGGAAAGCTCTTAGCGTAGCCTCCAGGTCATTAAACTGGCAGGCATAGTCATCTATGTTAATATCGCTAAGGGTAACATCCCCCAGCCTGATGGTAACCACATCAAAAGGGAGGTTGGCATCCTGCCTGATCTTATCAACCGCAGCAAGCGCATCAGTATACTTTTTGCCGATATGTCCTTCTATTCTGAAAAAATTATTAGCATCAATGGAATAGTTTAATGGATTTACGACAACGTCATTTGCAGGCGAATAGGCGGAAGCATTATAACTAAGGATTAGCTTATCTGTACCCTGCAGCCATCGGCCATAACTCCATTTTTTAGCCAGGTCAACCGGCTTGCCGTAATAAAACGGGATAGCTCTTGCCTCTAAAGGTTTACTATTATCTGTAGATGGCGTTACCTTCACCACAGGGTTTGCAGGTAGGGTGAACCCACTGCTCATGATATTCAGCCTATCCAACAAATTCAAAGCAATATTCAGCTTATCCTTATTAGCGCTTACAGCAGGCGAAGCATAAAATTTATGGCGATAAGGCGTTGGTTTGGCTGTTAGAGTAACATTTAAAGCCCCCAGCATGATATGCTTTGGAAAGGCATAAATATTGGGGCAGCACTGGTAAATAATATCCGAAAGTATGGCCCGTAATTCATTGTATCCGGTTAGCAGGTCCTTGTAAAAATCATACAGGTATTGTGCCTGCATTGGGGCCGTAGCTTTGCTTAACGTGGTATTTATATTGGCGACGATACTGGTAATAGGGTAAGCAGATTGCGGATCAAGCGCGAATTTGAAAGTATTGTATAACGATTGAATGGCTGCTGATAAACCTGCTGCCCCCGTGTTTGCGATACTTGAAAAAGCAGCGGTAAGTGCAGATGATGATGCGGTTGTTTGCGTGTTAAAGAACACCCGTTTCGCAGCCAGCACCGGGGCATCAAAATAGGCGTTGTAAGCGTTGAAATACTTTTTGTAGATATCATCATAAATAACCTCCGAACCGGTTTGCTCGATGATCTGGTTCATATCGGCCTGGGCAACGAGCAGCACTTTTGGCTTGGCTACCTGCTTACGCCCCTGGTTATCACAATCAATAGCGGTACAGGCATCTGGGTCTTTAGAGTAATATTCCAAATAAAGCAGACCGTACATTTCTGTCAGATCTTTACCGGCTTTTGCTTTAAAATTGGTAAGGGCAAAGCTATCGGTAGGGAAAACGCCCTTGTCATCCGGGGTTACCAGTTCCCATAAAGCCATTTGAGCGGCATCTGTCCCTAAAGGGTAAAAAGGCGGGTATTTAATCAGCGAATTATCATAGGCCCTGAAATTTTTATAGGTTGTTTCGGGCATGTAAAGCAAATCACCGTCGGTAGTTACACCGCAGCCTTTACCTATGGTTATGCCGTTGGCATCGCCTTTAAAGCTAAGACCGCATACCAGGCCAACACCAATTAAACAGGTACGGGTAAGGCGCTGCTGATCTTCAAAAAACTCTACAATATCGTTCAGTTGCTTGGCTGTAAGCACCTGGCTGTCAACAAAGGAGTTATACTCTAAAGTTATATCGGTGAGCTTTATGTTGGTTACTGGTGGCATGGCTTTTTTATTTAGGTTTTAACTGTTATTATTTGTGCCGCCCTGCAAGGTGCCAAGGCTTGATTTATTCAATATAATCGGGTTGGTTTCCTGGGTGTCGTCGTCGCAATCGCTTAACTGCCCCTGCTGATAAACGGTGTACAGTTTTTCAAGCACATCTATGAATTTGCTGTTCAATACCGGGTCAATAGGTGTATCTGTACTTACCGCTATGTGTTTGGCGGCAAGCCAATCTTTATAAACCGCTTCAAAACCAACCATCTGATCATGGCCTATAAAGCAGATCCGCGGTAAAATATGGGCCGGCGTTTCTGTACGGATGAGCCGCTCGGCATAGGTGCGGAAAGCTGTATTACGCAACCTTACGCTGTAGCCGGGCAGTATCACACAAATCCTAAACGAATAAGGATCAAGCGGCTCGCAATACACGCCGTTAGGATCAAGGCAAACCGGCATAAACTGGTGATGGGTACTGTCATCGCCGGTATAATCAAATGGAGGCCGCAGCAGGATATTTTCTATCACGTACATACCCTCCATCTTAAAATCGTTTTGCATAAACTTGATGATAAATGCAATTTCGGTTTCGATGGCAGCGGCGCTGAACTCCATATCATTAAGGGTAAGCAGCGTACCGGCCGAGTTGGCTATGTTATACACATATTTGCCGGCAGTAGGTCCAGGGCTTAAGCGGTAGTTTTCCCTGTCGCAGGCCAGCACAGATACCAGGCCGAGATCTTCATAGGCGTCAATTTCCTTTAGATAATTGGCATTGCCTTTAAATTTCACTACACCAAGCTGCGATATTGTCCAGTTGTAATGCAGGGCATCGGCCTTGAACAAAAGGTAATCCTCCACGCTTAGCTGCTGCATTTTATAGTTGGAGAAACCCAGCAGCATCGAGATGCGTTTTTCCATGCCCGATACATTCACCAATTGCTGATCGGGCGTTTTAGCGTTATACAAGTCCATCCCGCTGCCACGGCAAATACTCATCTGATCATAATCCTTTAAAAAATTAACCTTATGCCTGATGATATTGCGCTGGTAATCTTCGCCGTAAATGCGGTACATTAAAAACACGTATTCGTTAAATTGCTCTGCAAAGCGGGCCAGCAAATGATCAAGGAATTTATTTTTCCGCTCGGGATAGTTATCCTGCCCAATTTCTTTAATTACATCATCAACTGTTTGCTCCCATTGGGCATAGCCATCCACAAGTTTTTCTACATCCCTGATACCGTTTACCGTATTGCTGAAATAGGTTTTGCGGATACTATCATCGGCAGTGAGCAAAATCCGGGCGTTTGAAAGCTGGGCGAAGTAATTGGCCAGCACCTGATCATAAAACAACAAATATCCTTTAAGCTGTAAAGCCAGCGAACGTTGTTCGGTTGTTGCGGTATCGGGCAAACCCAGCGGCGAAATGCCATAGTTTTCAGGAAACTGGTTTTGCAGGGTTTCATAGTGGCCGATGTCGCGGTAGTCACCTTCGGGTACGGGGAGGTCGACTATCTTCTTGGCCTCAACGCTGTCTTGCCAGTCTTTACGTAACTGGTTAAGATCGGTTTGGGCTTCTGACTGTTTCAGTTCGATAGGCACCACGTCTTTATAAAAGGTGAATGACGAATTGGTTTCGCACAAAACAGGCTTATGACCATCCTGGATACAAAGCAACCATTGGTTCGATTTATAGATCTTATCGGCAACCTCGCTCTGAGGTGCGGTACAGCCGCAAAAACCAAAGGAAATGCGTTTCACCAGCCGCACACCGTCAATTTCCATAATGATGCGGTACAGATCAGACAGGCGCACTTCGGTACGCAATTGTGAGGCCGCAAGCTCAGCGGGGATAATAAACCCCTGTTTGGCAAACTTGGCATCAATACCCTGCAGGTTTTCAAAATCAAGCACGGGGCCTTCAAATATCTCGTCGGGCTGCATGCCTTTGTCAAGCAGCTCCTGCAACAGGTAAAATTGAATATCGGGTGTAAGGTATTGCTCAATATTGAACATGATCTGTGCCCAGATCATTTCAGGATCGGCCTGGGGTTGCAATTCAATTTCGGCACAGATAACTATTTCCTGGTTTTCAACCGCCTTTACCTGGTCAAGGTCCTCACACAACTCACGGAAGTAATGGTATACCGATTTTATTTGTTTGATGATATCGTCCTGTTTGGCTTTGATCTTGGCGGCATCGCCGCCCAGTTCAGGAAAGTCCTCAAAATCAATCAGGATATCGTTTATGCCCTTTAAATCGAATTTAACCTCTTTGCCTGTCAGGGCATTTTCGCCGGGTTTTGCATAGCGCAAAAGCGGTTTACCATCCGGTTGTTTATAGTTGGCAATAATACTGTGGGGCGATTTCTTGATCCAGGCATTCCGCACACCATCTATCCGTACAAACAGTTGGCGGTAATCATCGGGGGTAACAGGGTAACCGGGCAGTATTTTTATGGCAGACAAAAACTGCTCATGCATACTGGTGGTATTATCGTGGTCAACAGCCAGGATATTTTCCACCGGCAGGGTAATGCGATAGTTAAGATCGGTTAGTGCATAACAAAGCATCTCAAGCGTGGTAATCCCCGGATCATGCACATTATAGTCCGACCAGATGGCGCTCGCCAGATCGCGGATATGCTGCATGCCTTCGGTGCGCAGGGTATTGTACTCGGGCCCAAGGCTGGTATCAATTTGTTTCGGTATGGTTAACTGATCAATCATGGGCATGTAGGTATGGTTTGGATATCAATTAAATGCTGCTTTGCCGATACAAGAATGGCCTTTGAATTGCCTGCCTCCAAAACATCGGGATTTGCGGGCCCCGATGCAGTGAAGTACATCTTAAAATCGGTTATATAATCAACATAAGGTAGCTCTTCAATAAAGCGGATCACCACGCTTTTATACAATGTTCCGCCGAAATCAATATCCGCATTGCGGTTATAAGCCCAGGGCGACAGGTAATTGATCAAATCTGTATTCAGCTTAATGGCGTACAGGTTTTCATCCAGCCCGAAGTAAAACTTCACCTTAAAATCAAGGATCACTTCCTCATAATCAGGGTTAATAGCCAGCAGATCAACGTGCATGGAGTTTAAACCCGACAGGTATTTAGTGATCTCACTCAGGGTATTTTTGCTTACCCGGGGTTTAAATGGGTCAAAACTGATCTGGTTACGGATATCGGGGATAGCCACAACCCTTACACTACCCGGCGCCACCTCTATGTCATCGTTAGTATGGTTAAGGCACTTAACCCTAAACACCTGCGGAAACTGCGCCATTACCAGGTGTTCATAATCCCAAATGGTAATTGCCCGGTGTTTATGCCTTAAGCGTTCGCTTACCCGTAAACGGAAGGCACCATCATCCTCGGGCAACAAACCGCCGAACGAGGCATAAGGCTGCGTAACCGATTTAATCTGCGGCAGCCTGTCAATTAGCTTACTTATTGTACCCGCGGGCAGGCCTGCGTCCAGATGTGAAAGTTCGTTGTCATTATCGGCAAATTCAGCCTCGGCTGCCTGGATATGTACATTAATGAACTTACAAACCGAATCGATAGTAACTGAAGTTGGTAGCTCAACCCCAAGCCAGGTTAGGCTTTGGTTAAGAAATGTATTATTGGTTGTAGCGCCTTCGGGAATTAAGAATTTGATAATCCCCGAGCGTAAAAAATCGTTGGTATCATCACTGATGATATTGCTTTTATCCAGTGCAATCCATTCATTGCCGGATAAGTAAAACCATTTAGGTTGGATGGTATCAGAGAACGATGGCGCAAGCGCATCCTCGCTCCCCTCGGCCACCTGGAAAAGAATACTGGCTACCGATCCTGTCTGAATACCCGAGATGCCTATATAAAACGCGGCAAGATCGGGTGCCTGTGGTATGGCTGTAATGTTGCCATCAATTAAACCGTGAAATTGTTTTTTGAGGAAAGCATGCTGCTCGGCCTGGCCAAATGGTGTTTCATGAAAAAACTGAACGTTGTGGTTCACATAGTCGGCCAGCAGACCGGCATTATTATTACTGCTTGTAAGCTTATCAATATCGTTTGAAGCCGTTGCTTTGTAGTCGATGGTAAGCGAAGCTATTTCAGGCGTATAAGGCACCGACGGTATAATTGCGTCCCCTTCTTTTTTAATCATGGCTGCCGCAAATAATTTGGGGTACTCGGTATGCAAAAAGTCGCGGTCTAAATTGATGCGGATATAGTTATCCTTAACCCCGGCCGAAAAATTTTCGGTTTGTGTTTGCACCGGTGTGGCAGTTTGCTGGAAGCCTATAAATCCCAGTGTAGGAAAAAAGAACTGCATGGGCTGTACATATTGCTGTACAAGTGCTTTTTCGGCCTGTGCCCCCCAGCCGTAATTAAATGCCCCGGATACGTTAAAGTAAAGATATTGGTTAATAAAACTGGGGGCCTGATTTACCGGCTGGGGCACACCATCCGGTGTTAAGGTAAATGAGTCATCGAGCACGCTGATCGAGCTTCCTCCATCAGGGAACCATTTTCCATCTTTGATAAACGATACCTTTGCAGTAAAGCTATCTTTATCGGCAATAACCCGCCCGCCGAAATCACTAAGCCCTGAACTGGAAGTAATTTTATAAGCACTCGGTGTAAACGAAGGACTTACAAAATCGGCGCGGTAAGCATTATAATAATCTTCTATCGGGCTCGGTACTCCTTTCCAGTTAATTTGAGGTTTGATCTCCGTCCACTGTTTTTGAAAGATCTCAGCATTACCAATATAAAGGTTTGAATGTATTTTGGGTACTGCCCCAAAAGCAAGGAATGGTTTTGAGGGGTCAACCTTACCGTTATCATTTTCAACCGCCAGGTTTTTCATGCCGGTTACGGCTACGTCAATCTGCACACTATCAAGCCGGGCCTTACTTAATGCCTGGTAAACAGGGTAAGCGTTGTCCTGTACGGTCATCAGCAGGCGAATAACCGGAAAATCGGTTTTGTAATTCTCTTTGTGGATAGCCTGATCATAGGGTACTACCGCTTTAGCTTTAGGTGGTACATTTACAGTTATAATCAGTTTTTGCTGGCTCAGCGTAGCGGGCGCGGTTGAAGGAAAATCGGCCTGGAGCCAATCTTTTTCAGATGTCAGAAATACTTTAAACAACTGCGCTATTAATGCAGGATCAAAGGCATCGAGCCCGGTAAAATTAAGTGTAAGGGTTATAGTACGGTCGCCCTCACCCAGAAGTAGAACGCTTGAAGCAAAAGCAAAACCCATTGATGCCGTTGGCCAGCTTTTGCTGCCAAAGGGGTTCCATTTGGGTACATCATCCTTAAAAGGTGTACCCAAACCATCGGCAGAGAAGGTAACATCGGCATAAGCAACTTTATTATCTGCAGGCGATTGATACCAGCTTTTCATAGCAGCTATGGTGGCGCTGTTTACTGCCAGCTCGGCATTTGTTTTAAAAACAACGGGCTTAGGTTTAGGGCTTTTATCTTTACCTGCATCAAGTGCTGTATCCTGCGGCAATAAAAAACCGGTGAGGTTACGGGCCAGTTCAAATATGATGTGCACTTTATCCGGTACCTCCGGCCTGTTGCGCAACTGCAATACCCGTTTAAAATAAAAATCAAGATGACGGCCGGTAAACTGGTTCAGCGCATCTTCTGAGTGCTGCAGCAGCATAATAAAGCACATGAACAAGGCAAGGTGTGGTTCAACATCACTTTTAATGCTTGAGTCGGGAAATCCCAAACCTGCATTTTGCATTTTTACCTCAACCTGCTTCAGAAAATCCTGCAGCGCTTTTTTATCCTGGATAAAAAACGGTTTCCAGTCGCCTTGCGGGTAGTTGCTGTCTTTCGGGGTATAGTAATTTATTTTATCGGCATAAGCAGCCGCAAACGTTAGCCAGTCTTCCATGCCCAATTCCTCAATTGGGGCGTAGGCTGGGTCAAGCGCTTTCAGAAAGCGCTGTGACTGGCTTGAGCCATCACGTTGAAGCGGATTTTTATCGTTACAGGCCATGGTTTGGTTATTGGTTGGTAGTTATGCTGGTAATGTCATTTTTATAATAAGGGAACACATAGTTATACCGTGAATTGGTGGTACGTACCGTGTAATTAAGCTTAATAAGCAAAACCCCTTCGCTATCCATACTGCTGTCAACCTCGGTGCTGTTGAGCGTTATTCTTGGTTCAAAGTACAGCACAGCTGTTTCAATCAAATCTTTGATATAGGTTTTGAGGGTGAGGTTCACAGCCTCAAAAACTATATTTTGCAAATCGCACCCGAAGGTTGGCTGCATAATACGTTCGCCCAGCCGGGTGGTAAACAGTATGCCAAGGCTGCTTTCAATATCGGCCTCGTCGGTAAGCATCTCAACTTTGCCGGCAGCCTTGTCAAAACTTGGCGGGAAACTCCATCCCCGGCCTATAAAAGGTATTTTTGGTTCCATTGATCAACCTCCGATTATTACTGTTGGGCAGCCTAACACTATCGATCCGCCATGGGCTGTGCTATCGCCCATGCGGGCGGCGGGTTTCCCCCCTATCAGCACCGTTGCCGAACCCATGATGATTGAATCGGGCGGACCAACACAGGTACACATATCGCCTACGCATACCGCAGGCATGCCGCCAATAAGCACCGTTGGTACCCCCGGCCCTATTACCGGCCCGCCTACATGAGGCACTACGCCTGTAACCATAGGGCATACGTGCATATCGCCTATCCGTGCTGCTGCTGCCATTTTTTGTTATTAATTTATTTGTACAATTGAGCCTTTAAGCGCCGCTGTTCCGCTTGATTTTACTTCCACACTGGCCGATCCCTCGGCCGAAAGCGCGGTATTGGCTTTCAGGCTTAAATTCATGCCCTCGGCATTAAAATCCTGCTGGGCTTTAAGCACCAGTTTGCCCTGGGTTTCGATGGTTATACCATCACTGTTCATTTTTATCGAGTTATTGTTCTCGTCTTTTAGTTCTATCGCCCCGGCATCTTCATCCATGGTTATCTTTTTTCCGGCAGGCGTTTCAATGGTTACCGATTTTTTATCGTCATCAAAAACAAGTTTCATTTTACTGCGGGTTACAAAGCCCTTTTGGTTATTGGCATCGGCGGCCGTTAACGGAGCGTTTTTACTGCTGCTGTTAAGCATGCCCAGTACTACCGGCTTGCGCGGATCGCTGTTTAAAAAGCCTACTACTACTTCGTCGCCAACTTCGGGCAAAAAGAAACTTCCACGATCTTTACCGGCATCTAAGGTGGCCACGCGTGCCCAGATCCCCTGATCATCGGGACTGATCACCGGCATGCGCACCAGGATCCGGCATTCGCCATCAGGGTCGCTTTCCAGTTGGGTTACCACACCTATCTGCAAACCGGGCACCGCCTGGATCAAAGCTGAAGCCGGCTTTATACTGGTATCAAACTTTTCGGTAAACCATTGCGGGTCTAAGCCAAATTGCACCTCAAGCTGCCAGTCGCCGGCAGATACATGATGCTGAATATGACTAACAAAGGCATTGCCGTTAAACCTGTCGCTCAGGTTGCTGAGTTTGATAATCATGCCCGGCTTTACCGTGTGAATACCTTTAAACTTTACCCTGCCCCGTACCTTTGAAAGTACCTGCTTTTGCTTGAGCGCTGTTGCCCAGGCCTGCAGTTCGGGCTGCGAAAGCTTGCCGCCATGATTGAGCTGATATTTATTTTCATTGAATACGCCTGCCAGATCATCAGAACTAAGATTCCCATTCAACTCGCCGGATGGCGGGTTGGCATCAACCTTTTCAATTTCCTGCGATGCAGGGTTCCAGGTGCGGCCGGTTATGGAGGGGAACTGAATGCGTGAATCAATCTCGGCATCCAACTCCAGCATGGTAGCACCAAATGATAATTCCACAACCGCTGTACCGCTTATTTCGGGTTTTTTAATGGATAAGGTATTATCATCGGTATAAACCAGCATCCCGTTTAGTTCTGCGCGACCGGTTATGAAATCCCAATCGGTAGCTTCATATTGTACCAGGTCGCTGGTGGTGATGTTCATATCTGCAACATCGGCTGTTAAACCGCTATAAGTACCTGTTAGGGTGGTTATAGCATCACTGTCTTTCACATTTTCGCCAAAGTATTTGCTGTGGCGGGCAAGGGTCATGGCAATGGCCTTATCGCGGCATTCAATAACCAGTTGTGATCCGCTATTGCGTAACTTGATGCTGTGTTTAATAACCACACCCTTAAACAGCGTATAATTATCCGACTCATAACCGCACAGTATCTCGATGTTTTTTCCTGGTATAAATAAGTCGCCGTTGCTGGCATCAAACTTTTGGGCCGAGGTATCACCATCAATAATCACCAGTTTGGCGGCGGCAATACGGTTTACACCTTTATCAATCACTATAGCTTCCACCCGTAAGGTGCGCGGTATCTCGGTACCCTCAATTTTTACAATGGGGGTAACAACGGTACTTGGCCGGGTGGTTTCTATGGTGCGGCTATCTGCCATGATTGGTTATTGGTTTAATGGTGGAAACTTGATTTTTGTACCTGTTGCGAGATACCTGAAATCGTTGAGGTTGTTTGCCTGGGCTACTTCGATGTAATACTTTGAATCGCCATAGATCTGGTAGCAGAGTAACGGCAAGGTATCACCTTCATTAATCACCCTAACTTTGGTTAAATCGGGCGACTGGGCATTTTCTTTAGCCACACGCTTTTTGTCCTCAACAGAGCCAATAAATGTAGCTTTTACGATGGCCCTCAACGGGCGACCCTGGCTATCAAAGAGTTTGTAGTTAATGTCCATTGTTTCCAATGCACCATCAAACTGAAGGGTACCCCAATAAATGCTCACAAATCTTGGCCGGTGCTTATCGCCCTGGTATTCGATGATGAGCTTTTGCAGGTTGTCGATATCTTCATCAACCCCTAAATCACCGGCTGTAGCACCATTGATAACCCCGGTACGGTCAAACATCAGTTCGAAATCCATCTTCTGCGGTTCGATTTTGGAAAACTTGGGCAGCTTGCCCGATGTTCCCTGCGCCTGCTTGTCAGAATATTTGATCTCAATCTTCTGGCTGTAGCCTTCGGGGTTCACCTGTACCGTCATGGAGCCTTCTTCCTTTTTGCTCTGCGGATCGGACCAGGCTACGATCTTCATTTTGGTTACATTATCGGCCATCAGCGTTCGTTTTTATTTTTCAAAATCTCCAATATCTGCTCCACGCATTCGGCAATGATCTCATCTTTATCACCGCCTCCGCCGCCCTGTCCGCCCCCCCCTCCTGAGGGCTTTGAATCCTGCTCGGCCGGGCTTTGGTTTACGCTCACGCGGATGTTCAATTCTCTGATCTCGATTGGCATAACATCAGGTTTGAAGTGTGTAATACTGGTATTGCAGCTCAAAACTTTCAATTGCGATGCTGTTTTGCTCGGCATTCAGATCACTCAGGCTCCATTTTTTGGGCCAGGCCTGTACTACATTCCAGGTCAAAAGCGGGTCATGTTCTTCGTTAAGCAGGCTTACGGTAAGGTCTTTAGGTTCAATAATAAAATTATTGAACACGTTATTGCACCAATCCATCAGCAGTTTTGATTCGGTAATGAGCCCCCGTTTCAGCACCAGTGCCGGAAACTTGGCCCTCACCGGCAGCGCATGTTCAAAACGATTTTCGCCACCCTCCTTTTTGGATTCTGTTTCCATCTCCATGGATAGGCCTGATACATTCTGAAACCTGCTGTCGATATTTTCATCGCCGATGCCCGTAAACACCACCTTAAAGTGAAAGCCTAAAGGCGGATAACCTGATTTAGCGTCGAAGGCCATGATTAGCCGTTTTTGATAGTTAAACCTTCGTGAGCAACCTCAAGCGTTTCAATTGCTGCCTCGTTGGCATCTGCCTTCAAATCGGCCGACTGGATCTTAACCGGGAAAGCATTTTTAACCGACCATGTAACAACCGGCTGATGCTCTTCATTAAGCAGGTTAATGGTAAGGTCACGACGGTCTATCTGGTTTAGTTTCACAGTGTTCATCCAGTCATAAAACTCGTTATCATTAGCAAATGTGCCGCGTTTTAGGGTGATGTTACCATATTTGCGCATACCAGGCATCTTTACCTTATTGTATTCCTTGCTGCTGCCTTCGCGGTATTCAATCACTTCGGTTTCTATCTGTAAGCCGGTTACTTCTGTAAAACCGATACGTGTGCCACCCCAGTCAACCTGGAAATGGAATTTGGGTAGAGGATAATTTGCCATTTTATTTGTTTTAAATGAAATTCAACAGATTTGATTTAATTAACTCTCCTGCATTTTGTGTGAAAAACGGAGGATGATGAACTCGGCAGGCCTTACTGCAGCCATACCTATTTCAACTATCATGCGGCCTTCTAAAATATCAAGCGCAGTCATGGTTTCGTTAAGGCCAACGTGTACAAAAAACGCATCTTCGGGTTTAGCGCCTTGTAATGCACCGGCACGCCATTGCAGGGTTAAAAAGTTCTGGATCATCACCCTTACTTTTGTCCAGGTGTTGGCATCGTTATTTTCAAAAACGAAAGGATAGGTAGCTTTTTTAACCGACTCTTCAACCATGATGAAGAACCGCCTTACCGGGATGTAGCGCCATTCGTTATCATTACCGGTTAAAGTACGCGCCCCCCAAACCAAAGTGCCGCGGCCGGCGAAGGCCCTGATGGCATTAATTGATTTACCGGTTGCGGTAACATTCATATCGTCCTGATCGCTGTTGTCAATTTTTACAGCGGGGCCAATTACATTATTAAGACTTACATTGGCAGGCGCTTTCCAAACGCCGCGGGAGCCATCAACATTGGCATAAACCCCGGCAATTGCCCCCGAAGGAGGGATGGTACTCATTTTAAGCGTTACTGCCGAGTTTGCCGCACCGAAAAATACGTTACCCGAAAACAGTGCCTGCTCAGCCAGGTTTTCATAAAACAATGCACCATTTATTAATGCACCCAGGCCTGTTAAAATAGTGGCAACAGTATCCTGCAATGCCTGAACAATTGAAAGCGCTCCTGCTGTATCCTTAGTAAAAGGATCACCATTGGCTATTATTGCCGCGTAGGTTGAATTGGCTACCCAGGGCGTATTATCCAATACCGAATAAACAGTTGCCGGATTACGACCGGCAGTTGTATTAGCAGCAACCTTGTTGTTTTTTTCGTAGGCAATCAGGTTGGTGATGGCGGCTTCAAGCTTGGCATCTTTGCTTAACGCGTCAATATCTTTGCCGTAAAGCGCGCCAACAGCCGGTGCATCCTTTGCCTTTTTACCGGCGGTGACAATTGCGGCTAATAAATCCAGATAAGCAGTTAACTGCACATCGGGAGTTACGTTTTGGGCAATGTTATTTGCCAGTGCGGTTAATTTAGCTTTCACGGCATCAACACCGCTTACCCTTAGGGCGGTTGCATCCGCCGCTGCGCTAAATACAGAACCTATTACCTTGTCGGTATCTTTTATAGCATTTTGCAGATTGGTCACAAGCGTTTTTTCGGCAGGGCTTTTTGAAAAGCTATCGTAGTTGGTGATCTTAACCGGTGTGGCGGCATTGTTCCAAAACTCCAGCTGCCTGAAATCAACATTAACATCATAGCTTGTAATTATCCAGGGATAATAAGCCGCACCATAATTTAGATTATTGATCCCTATTGAGCTTCGGAAATTATCTATCGGCTTATTGGTTGTATCCTGCCGTTTATCGCCCTGTAAAAGGTCAAGTATCGAAAACCTGTCCTGCATGGTAGCGCACAAGGCTAATGCCTGGGTTTGCAAACCGCTAAAGCCAACAAGATCGGGATTACCACCAGCTAACAATTGAACCGCATCGGGGAAAAGGATCAGCGTAGGCTCATCTTCGGCCGAAAGCGTATCAATACCTCCTGATATAGGAGCTGCTGTTACCGCTGCTGAGAAATCTCCAACAGAAACGATATAACATGGCCCGCCGCCATTATCAAAGTATTGCCTGAGTGATACATACAACTGAAAGCGTTTATCAGGCACTACGTTCAGGATCTGGTTTGTAGCCGGGTTAACGGTAACCTTAACGGTTGTTGGTACATAATCGCCCCCAAATAAGCTTTCAAACTCCAATAGCGATTTTATACGGGTTGGAACGTTCACCAGCGATTTACCCTCGGGGGTAAGGGCAAAGGCGGTAAAGCCAATAAAAGCAGGTATAGCGGTTTCAACCTGGGCAACTGATGGCGGAAACAGTGCAATCTCCTGCACGTAAACTCCGGGTGTTTTATAAGCCATGACTATTTGATTTAAGATTGAACCATTTTATGACTGAAACGCAGAATAATAAACTCGGCCGGACGAACCACTGCCATGCCTACCTCAACAATGAGCCTGCCTTCAAGAATATCTAAAGAGGTCATGGTTTCGCCAAGGCCAACGTGCACAAAGAAGGCATCTTCGGGCTTAGCTCCCTGTAGGGCACCGGCACGCCATTGCAGTATTAAAAAGTTGGCTATCATGCCGCGCACCTTTGCCCAGGTATTGCCATCATTTGGCTCAAATACAAAGGGCTGGGTTGAGTTTTTAACCGATTCTTCAACCATGTTAAAGAAACGCCTTACCGATATGTAACGCCATTCGTTATCATTACCGGCCAGTGTACGCGCGCCCCAAACCAATACACCTTTGCCTGAAAATGCCCTGATAGCATTTACCGATTTACCGGTGCTGGTTACGTTCATATCTTCCTGGTCGCTGTCGTCAATTTTAACCATTGGGGCCGATACCAGGTTTAGGCTCACATTTGCCGGCGCTTTCCAAACACCGCGCGTGTTATCAACAGACGCATACACGCCTGCTATTGCCGCTGCCGGAGGTAAAATAACCGAGAACAGGTTGGTTTGCTGAGTGATATAGTTATACAGATCGCTGTTGATGTGATAGATAGAATTGGCGGTATTGGTATCATCCCGCAGCACCGCAGTAGCCGGAAAATCAGTTGCAGTAACGCCTGTTCCGGAAACAATCAGCTGTTTGCTTTCATTGCTGAAATAATTGATGCTGGTTTGCAGCCACGGATAATATGCGGCACCATAGCTCAGGTTATTAACCCCGATAGCAGTACGGAAGGCTGTAGCTATATCGCCGAATGCTTTTTTGCCTTTATCGGCAACGGCCACATATGGGTCAATAAGCACCACCCTATCCTGTAAAAATGCGGCCTGGGCCAATGCCGCGGTATATAAACCGTAGTAATCTGCGGCAACAGTAAGGGTTACCGCATCTGTAAACAGCAGGATGGTAGGCTCATCTTCTTTTTGCACTGCAGCAAGCGCATTGGTAAGCAGCGTTTTATCTACATTAACAGCCGCACCGGTTTGGCCGGCCGACACGATATAACACGGCCCGCCACCATTCGCAAAATAAAGCTGCAGGCAATAATACATCCTGAATTTCAGGGCTGGATAAGGATCATCTACCGCGGCATCAAACGAAAATACGCCGGCTGTCTTTTTGATCTTGATACCGGTTGTAGTTCCGGCAGTGGTGAACAAAGTATTTTCGGCAAAACCAAAGATCTGCTCATACTCTTTAAGCGATTTGATCCTGACAGGGTTGTACTGCAATGACGCCCCGTTGTAGCTAATATTTTGTGTGTAGCCTATAAAGGCCGGGATAGCCGTTTCAACCTCGGCTACCGATGGAGGTAGGAGCGGAATTTCTTCCACGTAAACACCCGGAGTTTTGTATGTTGTTGCCATATTACTGTTTTTTACTTGCTAAAAAAATATGTCTGAAAAAATCTGGTTGGTTTCTGGTTTTATGAGCGATGCCGTTGCGTTAGGCAGATCGACAGTTGTCAGATTATTATTTTTATCCTTCACTTTCACGGTTATAAAACCCTGCCTTGTAAGCGGCAGCGCATTATCACTTACCGATGCGGCCCCGAAAGCTGTACCTATATACCGCCAGTAAGTAGCCCTGTTTTTGAACCGTAAGCTAAACACCGGCGATTTCAGGGTAGTATCAGCCTGCATCAGATTATAAGCAACGCCGCTGGTTTTAACGCAGATATCTATAAAAGCCCATGCCGATGCATCTGTACTATAATAAAAAGGAAAATCATCAGTATAACCGGTATCAGCCAGGTGGGCAGTATACAAGCCCTCGGGCAAACTGCTTATGTCGGCTTTTATAATATTCAGAGGACCGGTCTCTACACTGGTAACTACATTCACCACGTTACCGGCCCTGTCTTTTATCGTTAATGCCGGGGTTTTATTTGCTACTGTTACCTGGTAGCTAAATACCCGCCCAAACTGGCGGATCAGATCGCTGTTACCGGCATAAGCCAAAGGTTTTCCACCAACCAGCGGGTCGGTGATCCAGTTACCTGCAGGCGTGGCCCCTGCAGTTGGGTCGAGGCTATTTTTTTGCTGCGCGATGAACAATTTGGTTGGCGTAGCCTGGTTATCAACCAGCATATCACCCGGATAATAATCGGTAGCCGCCTTATATACACCTGGTGTGGCAGTTATAAACGGAGACACACGCGGCGATAATGAAGGATCGTTGGTAAAAAAATACACCATTCCGTCGGGCGCTTTTAAAGGCAATGAACTATAGTTGGCAAAAAGGCCATCGTTAATGGCTAAACTAAAGCTGAATACTTCGTCATCTGCCGGAACTATCTGTGGTTGCTCCTTAGTACCGTTCAAAGTATACGGAATACCGGTAATAACACCGGTTTCGGTTTGTTTATAAACTATATGCAAACCTGCAAACTTTGCCCTTGTAGCTTTGGTAGGTGTTACGCTCATGAAACTGCCTATGTCATACCGCTCCAGCATAGCCAGGCGCGCATCGGCGCTCAGCGTATCAAAAAGCGTGACGCCGTCATCAAGGTGATAATGATGACGGATGTCAATCTCAAAAAGCGTTTCGTAATTCAGGTCAAGTACCATCGGGTTATAATTTATAGGTTTACTGCCCGCACTAATCGTTAACTCAGTTTATCGCTCAGTTCTATCTTTTTAATGATGCCGCGTGTTTCGGTTACATTGTCGCGTAATATTTCAACAAGGCGAACGCGGTATAGTACATATGGAAATTGTTTGCCGCCCAGCGTGCTCCACAGGTAATTGGCCTGCTCAAATGTGGGCGAGTAGATATCAAGTATAAGGCGGAAGTCGCCGAGGCCAACTTTTGTAGTGGGACTGTTTTGTTTGGTAAACGTGTTTTTGCCCTGAAAAAACTCAACTATATGTGAAAGAAAGATCAGTGACTTTTCGTAGGAGCTAAAGAGGCATGACGAAAACAGCACATACAGGTTAAGGTACATTGGTGCATTTCGGTAGTTGATATCGTCGCCATTACGCACATAGTTGGGGATGTTTTTCATGGTAAATTCTTCGGAGATATTTACCAGCGTAACCAGGATATTTTCCAAACCTTTGATCTCATCTTCGCTCAAATGGGCTACGTTTTTAAGCTGGGTAAAGGTTGAACTAAGCCCGCTGTTCCCATCTGTTGTTTTGAGATAGTTATTTAACTGTTCAGCTAAAAAGCTTAAGGTTTGGTAAATCATGATAATTAGATGTTTATAGGTGGTTGCAGTTTGGCTGCTGATGTTATACCAAAGTTGGGCATCCGGCTTTAGTAACCTGCAAGTGTATGCACGCTAATTACCACGTATTTATACGCAATTAAAGCACGTATAAATACGTGGTAATGAACGGGTTAAAACAACAAAAAACCTGCAAATTCCAGCAAAAACGAACTTTTTAAAAAGGCTAATCGGTTGTCAGAACGCGCTCTTCTTCAAACTCCATAATTTAAGCGCCGCGTAACAACGGCAAAATCCGCACAACCCACATCTATTTGATGTTCAAACAGATATTAAAAGACCGAGATACTACTATCCTAAAGGATACCGGTATCCTTTAGGATAGTAGTATCTTTTTGATAGTTAAGCAAGGTAATTTTGCTGCTACAAAATAAACAACAATGAAAATATTACATCTCATCAGCAGCCCACAGGGCGAAGCATCATTCAGCGTAAAATTAGGCAACGCTATTGTTAGCGAGTTGCAATCTGCCCACCCGGATAATACATTAACCACTCATGATTTAACTGCCACACCGTTCCCGCATCTGGAAGAGGCACACATAACATCTTTTTACACTCCCGAAGAAAAAAGGACGCCAGAGCTTATTGAAGCCGTTAAACATTCGGACGAAGCTATTGCCGAGTTATTGAATGCTGATGCCGTAGTTATTGATACTCCAATGTACAACT
Source organism: Mucilaginibacter sp. A5337 (assembly GCF_059690695.1). NCBI lineage: Bacteria > Pseudomonadati > Bacteroidota > Sphingobacteriia > Sphingobacteriales > Sphingobacteriaceae > Mucilaginibacter > Mucilaginibacter sp. A5337. The sequence goes on from NZ_JCAWEC010000007.1 coordinate 73,548, forward strand.
TCGGTATTCCATCAACCTTAAAAACGTGGATAGACCATATTGCCCGTGCCGGCAAAACTTTCAGCTATGGCGAAAAAGGACCTGAAGGCCTGGTTAAAAACAAAAAAGTGTACCTGGCTATCTCATCGGGCGGTGTTTACTCTGAGGGGTTTATGAAAGCTTATGATTTTACCGAGCCTTATTTAAGAGCGGCCTTAGGCTTTTTGGGTATGACAGATATCAAAGCTTTCAGAGTTGAAGGTATAAAAGTGCCGGGGTTACAGGAAACAGCTTTAGATAAAGCGATACAGGGTATTGAGCTTTAATATTAAAACACGAAAGGGAAGCAATTACTTCCCTTTCGTGTTTTATGTTTTTGAGTTTTAAATTTTAACAACAAAGCTATCTGTTAATTCAGAGATATGTTCATCTTCATCTGCTACGGTATAATACTCTCCGGTTAGCGTAAGCCCCCTGTCATCGCGTTCGATGCTTATTTTTAAGAAGCCATGCCTGGTATCACAACTATATCCAAGGCTTACACCGTCAAATCGCGAATCTCCGGCAGTAAAACCTTCGTTATCAGTCAAAGCAATTGGATGCAACTCGTCAAAGCCCCCGGTACCGGCAACAATATAAGGCATCACTGTTAAGTCATCATATTGCTTGCTGAAACGCTGGTAGTTATGCACGTGCCCGCTAAAAACGATATCGGGCCGGATGCCGGTTTCCGCAAAAACTCCTTCTAAAAAATCAATCATCGGCAAACTGGCCCCATGATTAATATCGGCTGAATAGGGAGCATGATGCATACAAAGGATAACAGCTTTTTCGGGACGTTGCATATCTGCCGATCTTAGCTCTTCCATAAACCAATCGCGTTGCTCGCGGGTAACAACGCCATACTTAGGCACATTGGTATGCAAACCGATGATAGTTGCCAGCGGTGTTTCCATTGTCCAGTAAATATTGGGCTGCGGCATGCTTTTGCGGTTGATCTTCCGGCTCAGCATTACCGGGCGCGAAACAGTATCGCAAAATACTGTTGTAAACGCGTCAAGGCTTTGATAGGGCATTTCAGCAGCCGGATTTACGTCGCTATCATGGTTGCCGGCTATCGCGAAAATTGGGCCCGGGTAGAGGCTATATGGTTCAAAAAACTGGTCGTGATAGTTGTGGGCCTCTCCGTAATTGTAAACAACGTCGCCCAAATGGTATAAAAACTTTGGTTTATCAGCGCCGGAGAACATTTTATATTGTTCGGCCATCAAACCGGCTATTTGCCGCTGCGATCCGGGGTTGCGGATACTGCCGGTATCCCCTACCATATGAAAAACCATTTTATGATCAGCTACACCCGATAACACATCATGTACAGATAAATGATAAGGATAGTTACCAGTGGGCTCTGGCAGGGGCTGAAATTTATAGCTGTCGTCCGGCTGATCTTTCTTGACAACCGGGCTGGTATGTTTTAATGCCGAAACTAAAGCCATTTGCTCCATAATACCCACAAAATTACGCAACCTAATATTAAGGCAGGATTAAATTGAGGTTTCATGCTTACAGCAATTTACAACATTGTTTATTTAAGCCTGTTTATGACAGGAAAATCGCTTTTAAAATCAATAGTAAACACTTGGCACCTAACGGAGCCTTAAAGTTTCAGTTTGTTTCCTATAAACACGATATTCCTACGGAGTTTAAAGCAAAATTAGTTAGACACTCCGTAGGAATATCGTGTTTATAGACATTTTGGCCCCAAGATATTGGCTCCGTTAGGTGCCACGTGTTTTAAAAGCGATTTCTCTTCAGCTTATGGTTGTCAAAAGAACTCATAAGATAATTCATCAGTCTGATGACTATTGAAGTACTTACATTTGCGTATGAAAAACTACAAAATAATCTTATCTGCAACGCTGCTTACCTTATCGGCATGTGGTGTTAACAAAGTAAAAAACACATCTGCCGGTTCTGATTCTGCTAAAAATCAAAACGTTGCCCCTGCTGCAAGTGCAAGCTTGTTTGCCAAAATGCAAATAAAGCAAGCCATCAAAATTGGACATCCGGTTGAACTAAAATTTACCGTTTATAACGATGCCGACACCGCCCGTCAATTTTGTAAATGGCATACCCCATTTGAGCCGCTTATGAGCAAATACCTCGACGTAAAAGATGCAAACGGCCAAGAAATGCTATACAAAGGAGCTATGGCCAAAAGAATGATGCCGCCGCCCGCCAGCAGCTATATTAAAGTAAATCCGAAGGACAGCCTATCAGCAACTGTTGACCTGTTGAAGGCCTATGAGATCACCAAGCCATCAAAATACACTGTAATTTACGTAGGGCAAAATATGAGCGGTCTTACGGTAAAAGACAGTGTTGAGTTTGTTTATGAAGGGGAATAAACACCCAATACATAAACAATTGCAAGTAATTCCCCCTTTAGGGGGTTAGGGGGTCACCGCCTTCATCTTCGCCAATGCAGTTTTAGCTACCGTTAGGGCATCCTGTGCATAATAACTTTTATTAAAAACCTCGAACGAGATCACCAGCGGCCGTTCGGGGTTTTTAACTATTTGCAGGATCTGTTTAAGCGGAGCAATACCATCGCCGCAATAAACCCTGTCCGGTTCAGAAATTTGTTCTGGGCTAATACCTCCGGGATAGTCGTTTACATGCAAAATATCCAGTGCATGATGGCCAACATAATTCAGGGCCTCAACCGCCGACCGACCTTTAAAAATGTGGTATACATCAAGCAAAATGCGGGCATTAGGATTACCACATTGCGTAGCCACATAAAGTACCTGACTTATATGTTTGAGATTTTGTGAGCCTCCCCACATCTCTAACTGAGGCATAACGCCGGTTTGCTCGCCCATTTTCAGGATGGTAAGATATCGTTCAGTAACCACATCCAGATCGATTACGGGGCCTTGGGTCATACCTGCAGGTGGCGCCGCTATGCGGTGGCAACCTAGTTTTGCCAGCATTTCCATTTCCTGCTGTAATTGTTCTAAACCCTTTTTTCGGGTTGGCTCATCATCAACCAGCCAGGGGGCAAAGCCTATTGCATCTTCAATTTTAAGTCCAAGCCCATCTATTATCTTTTTGGCTTCGGTTAATGAGCCGCCACCCTGCAGGTAGGTTTGCAGCGTATCTATCCAGATCTCAACAGAAGTAAAGCCCGCTTTGGCAGCTACTTCAAGCTCCTTAACAAAACCAAGGTTATGCCCGCGGATAGTACTTATGTTTAACGAGTAAACAAAGCCATTACCTGCTTTTGGGGCAATTGGTGTAGCCGTTGCACCCGCTTCGCTCAACACAGCGGCACCTGCCGTTAAACCTATTGCTTTTAACACTTGCCTGCGGTTTAAATTGCTCATATATTAATCTTTTAAACCTTTCAGATAAGCAATGGTAACCGGTAACTGTTCGCTGTACGACGGACTTTCATCCTCAATAAAATAATGTTTGATCCCGGCCTTTTTCGCGGCCTTCAACACTCCGGGAATATCAATTTGGCCGGTACCCAAGGCCACATCGTTTTTGGTATCGGTACCACCTGTTAAGTCATTAGCAACACCCTTACGAATGTCTTTCAGGTGCATAAGTTTCATACGCGAAGGATATTTATTAATAAGGGCTGCCGGATCCTGCCCGCCATGGAACGACCATAAGATATCAATCTCAAATGAAACATATTTGGGATTAGTATTTTGGGCGATATAATCGAACAGCGTGCCATCGTTATAAGGACCAAACTCATAACCGTGGTTATGGTAGCAGAAAGTTAAACCTGCTTCACTCAGGATCTTGCCAACGCGGTTAAAGTCAGCTGCTGCTTTTTTGGCGTCATCTAAAGTAAACTCTTTACCATGCGGAATCCAGGCAACCATTACGTATTTAGCGCCTAATATTTTGGCCAGCTTGATCACACTGCCCGGATCATTCACAATGGCATCGTATCCTGCTCCTGTTGATGGGATACTTATGCCTCTATCATCACACATTTTCCTGAACTCCTCAGGCGGCATTCCTTTGGGGCCCTCACCTTCAATTTCGGTAATACCTAATGATTTGATTGTATCCAGTACTGCAGCTGTTGCTTTGGGCATACTGCTGCGAAAGGTGTAGGCCTGTACACCTATGGCGTTAGTAAATAGTGGTTCATTTTGTGCCGATGCTTCGTTTTGCCCCAAGGTCACGGCGACTAAAAGGGCTATAAATAAGATTGATTTTTTCATGATTTAATCAGGATTTAAAAAAGGCGTTATTGCGAGGTACGAAGCAATCGCGAACTATGCAGGGCGGATCTGCTTATTGGGGATTGCTTCGTACCTTATAATGACGTGATTGTATGTTATTGATTATTAGGTATGTTTTTTTATCAGTTTTGTGAATATGGGCGTTGCCTGCGGCCCGTGCTATCCGCTCATACTGCACAGGCATTAGCCACATGGCCGGTATCCGCTACTATCACTAACGCGGCCCCCGCACAGTATCGCTGGAATATATATTTTACGTCATTACGATTTTTTTCAGGTTTTCCCTGATGGTTACTCGCAATGACGTTATGTAAATAGAATTACTCAACAAACTGAATATTCTTCAGATTTAAAATACCGTCACTTGGCTTAGCATGTTTTATAGCAAAGAAATATACATCATGTTTTCCGTTCACGGGCTTATTTAAAGTCCCGGTTACTTCACCCATTTTGTCCCAGGCACCTGTTGTTTGATAGGCTACGGAGCTAATCACCGGTCCGGCCTGCGAGTCGATCCTTACTTCAATCTCGCCGTCATAATCCTTTGAGGCATATTTATATGCAAACTTGCTGATATTGGTAAGGTCAATATTTCTGAACAGCACATATGATTTATGGTTACCTGCCGACAGATCGTCTTTAAACCTGTTGAAACCTTTCAATTCATCGGCATAAACGGCCTTAATTGCCGAATTACGCAAAACCACCATATCAGTAGCCTTCAACGGGCCAACAACCTTACCGCCTTTATCGGTATAAGAGGCCAGCAGTGTGTACTCTCCGCGCGGTTCGGCATCGTTAAATTTCAAGTTGAGCGTACCAGTTAAAGGCAGCGGCAATACAGGGCTCTTTTTATCTGTTAGTGAAAAAATGTATTTCACAATTTCCCTTGTATCGGCATTTGATAGTTGAGGATGCGCACTCATCACATGCTCTGTTCCCCAGCTCCCTGCACCACCCGCAATTATTTTTTTAGACAGCTGATCAAGAGCCCCCTTTTGGGTTTTATAACGATTGGCAATAGCCAAAAAGCTTGGCCCTACAGCAGTTTTATTAATAGTATGGCACGATTTACAATCGCTGTTAGCTATCAAACCTTTGCCGGGATAACTAACTTCGGTAGTTGACAAAGCAGTTAGGTTTTGGGTAGTGCTGTTGGCCGATGGCTGGGGATTATAGATGTAAAACAGTTTCACTTTTTTAGGATCTATCTTACCATCCTCCTTATCACTAACTACCACATGATAGCGGAACGGTTTGCCTTTCCAGATGAATGATTTATTATCGGCACTCGCTATGGTCACTTCAGGTTTGGTATTGCCCACCCTTACAGTTACTGTATCCCTGCTGGATAAGCCACCTTTATCAGTAACTTTTAAAATGGTTTTATAAACGCCCGGCTTAGTAAATGTATAACTGGCTGATGATGTGGTGGCGCCAACTGTTTTGCCGTCAAACAACCATTGATAAGTGATCTTGTCGTCATCGTCAAGGTCTTTACTGTTTTGGCTGCTGAAGCTTACTTTAAGTGGAGCTTGGCCTGCTATTTCCTTTTTTGCAGGGAACTCTTTTAATTCCACCGTTAAAAATTTGGTTTTGGCAAACTTGTTAAACACGGCCGTATCCGTAATGCTGGCTTTAGCAATCGGCGCACGGTTACCTGTATTATACTCGATCTTGACCAAACGGGCATCTTCATTCTGCGCACCGTAAACCGAACCGTATTCCAGCATATACAAAGCACCATCGGGGCCGAACTGCATATCAATTGGCCGCCTGAAATCTCCGTTGGCAGGCATAAAGGCCTCGTTACGCAGGTAGTTTTCGTTCTGGTCAAAACGGAGGTTGATCACCCAGTTACGCATCCAATCTGCAACAAATAAACTACCATCATAATACTCGGGAAACTTATTGGGATTTTTTACATTTTTATCAAACTCGTAAAAGTCTCCACCAATGGCACAGCGGCCTCCCATACCCAATTCAGGAAACTCATCCGAAGCAGCATAAGGGTACCAGATCATGGCAGGCATAGCCGGAGGCAGCACATTTAAACCGGTATTATTAGGCGAATTATTTACCGGCGCTTTAGGATCAAAGTTTGGCCCCGGCTTGGCGTTCACAAAATCCCAATGCGAGTAGGCAAAATTATTGCCCACAAAATATGGCCAGCCAAAGTTCCCGGCTTTCCTTGCCTGGTTAAACTCATCATATCCGCGCGGACCACGAGGTGAATCATTACCTGCATCCGGCCCTATCTCTCCCCAATATAAAACCGAAGTTTTAGGGTTTACAGCGATACGGTACGGATTACGGCAACCCATTACATAAATTTCTGGTTTAGTTTTAGCTGTGCCCTTCGGAAAAAGATTTCCTTCGGGGATAGTGTATGTACCGTCAGCTTCCGGATGAATGCGCAGAATCTTGCCTTTAAAATCATTGGTATTGCCTGCGCTGCGTTGCGCATCGAGACTATAATGTTCTGTACCGGGGCGTTCATCCAACGGCGCATAACCATCAGAGGGAAACGGGCTTGAACTATCGCCCGTAGACAGATACAGGTTTTTATTTTTATCCCAGGCTAATGAACCGCCGTGGTGCGCACCGCTCACCTTTTGAACAGGCACTTTCAATAAGATCTTTTCTGATTTTAGGTCGAGTACATCCGCCGGGCTTAATTTAAACCTTGAAAGCTGAAAGTTAAGCGGTTCAATGGTTTGCCCGGCGGGCATATAATAAATGTAAACAAACTGGTTTCTTTCAAAATCAGGATCAAGCGTCAAACCAATTACGCCTGTACCTCCCTCATAAGTAATTGGAAACTTATGGATCACCTTAAACTTGTTGGTTTTGGTATTGTAAACCGAAAAATTGCCCATCAGCTGGGTAAAAAACACGCGGCCATCTTTGGCAGCAGCCAGTTCCATTGGCGAGGCAATATTGCTCACCAGCACCGTTTTGATAAACCGGGTTTGATCCGGAGCTACTTTGGAGTATGATTTGTTATAATCAAGCGGTTTGCCACTGCCCATAGCATACTTAATGCCGCCCAGCAGCTGTCCCAAAAACAAGGGATCGCTGTAGCTTTCATCGGTATGGCCGCAACCGGTATAAAATGCCCGGCCGCCATCAAACTCATGATACCAGGTTATAGGGTGATTAGCACCGTTGGTACCGCCGTCATAAGTATTTTCATCAAGGCTTGCCAGCACATGAATGCCGCTATAAATAGATTTGTAATTGTACCATTCATCAGTACGCTCCCATCTTGTGGGCAAATTGGCTGTAGCCGGCTGGCTTTTATCGGTTACATCAATTGTTGCCTTACGGATATTGGAATTATTGGGGTGGCTTGAAAAATAAGCGCCAACCAGTTTGCCGTACCATGGCCAGTCATACTCGGTATCGGCAGCAGAGTGTACGCCCATGAAGCCGCCCCCTGCCTGGATGTAGCGTTCAAAAGCCGCCTGTTCAACGGCATTAAGCACATTGCCAGTAGTGCAGTTAAATATTACCGCCTGGTATTTTTTAAGGTTATCATCATTAAAATTAGCCGAACTGGTGGTTGTATCTACATCGAATCCATTCTCATCACCCAATTTTTGAATGGCCGCTATCCCGAAGGGGATGCACGAATGGTGCCAGCCTAAAGTTTTGGAAAATACAAGCACGCGCGGCTTGTCAAACGGTTTTTTAAAGGAATAAAGCAGGAAAGTTAATCCTGTCAAAAAAACGTAGGTGAGTTTTGTTTTTAATGACATGTTTGAGATTATTATTGATTTACATTTAATGAACAGCCATAAAAGCAGCATTATCCCACGCCTTGCTAAAAGGATTTATGTACAAGGCAAAAAAATATAAAATGCAGTGTTGCTAAAAGGGCTGTTCAAACAATTGGCTTACACAATAATAACTATTTAAAACATTCAGAGTGTATTAAATACACTTTATTTTAGGTGGAGATGGCTTTGTAATTGAATTGTTACGGCTATTAAATTCAATGTAGAGACGCATCACATGCGTCTCCCCCATGCAAATTATTGGATTTGCCAAATTGGGAAAGTGCCTTATCCTACGTCAGACGCATGTGATACGTCTCTACGGAAATAATAAAAACAACGAACCCCACAGACACTTATCCGCGGGGCTCGTACTAACCATTACAACCCAGGGCACGTCACCTAACAGCATGCCCTTTATCTTTAAATTCCGGGTGCTACATCTTCGTAGTACTCCGGTATTATGGCTTTTTGGATCAGGGTATTCTTATGTTTTTCAAGCAGCTTTTTCCACCAGAACTGGTATTTGCGGGGGTATACTACCCTATCCTTATAATCACGTTTACACAAGCCCTCGTACGAGAGCAGTTTATTCATAACCTGGCGCGAATGGTCAACTACCATGTGCGATTTGGGTGTATATCCCATAAGTCTGTTGATCTCGCGATTGGCTTTACCAAGCAGTATCAGCTCAAAAATGTGAATGTGAAAGGTTGAAAATCCTTTTGTTCTTAAAAACGGGCGGTGAAATGTTGCTGACTCTTTCATAAAAAATAGCTTAGGTTAATAGATCCATGATTATTCTGTTTTTACTACTGTAAATTCTGTGCGTCGGTTAAGTTGTCGTCCAGCTGGATTATCCTTGCCGTTAGGCAGCGAGTTTGGTGCAACAGGCATACTTTTTCCGTATCCTTTAGCGTAGATGCGCTCACTGGTTATTCCCTGGCTTATAATATAGTCCACACATGATTGCGCCCTGGCCTGCGACAGTTTGATGTTGTATTTTACGCTACCTATCGAGTCGGTGTGCGCGCCAAGCCTCACAATGATCTTAGGATTATCTTTCATAATGGTAACCAGGCTATTGAGCACCGTTTTAGATTCGGGCCTTAAGGTTGCCTTGTTGAAATCATATAGGATGTTATTGATCACTATAGGCTTATCTTTTTCAAAAGCCTGCAGGCAGATCTCTGCGTTGTAAAGTGTATCGTTGCTCATTTGGCCACTCGCAGGGATAGGCAATACCTTGGTGAAATAGCCTGTTTTTTCGAGCTTTAAATTGTATGGCCGTTTTGAGGTTACTTTGAAAGCATATTTGGCATCGGCCCCGGTAGTTAGCTCCTTAAGGGTTTGCTTTGCCAGCGAGTCGATAAAACTAACCTTTACACCTGCTAATGGCTTATGGGTTTCGCAATCGGTAACTATACCGGACAGAATAAAGCTCTTGTTACGTACCTCAAACAGGTTCAAACAGCAATCTGATTCCCTGTCCGAGCTTATATACCATTTGTTGGCATCCTTGCTATCAGGCATAAAATACAGGTCGTCCTTAGCTGAGTTCATGGGATAACCCATGTTTACCGGTGCGCTCCAGTTGCCTATGTCACCTTTACTTTCAAAAAAATCAAATCCACCTAAACCAATAAAACCTTTCGAACTGTAGATCAGCTTTTTTTCATCAGCATTATAATAAGGTGACTGTTCGTCACGATCAGTATTAATGGTACTACCCAGGTTCACAGCGTTCGTGGCGTCACCGTCATCCCCCAAATCGCTCACCCAGATATCATCACCGCCAAAGCCACCAGGCTTGTTTGATACGAAGAACAGCTTCTTCCCATCAGCAGTGATAAACGGCTGTATTGCGTTATAGCCATCGGCATTAACATTATTACCGAGCCTATGTAACGGCTGCCAGGTGCTGTCCTGCTTTTGGGTAAAATAAATGCTATGATAAACCTTGCTGCCTTCTTTATACCAGCGGGTAAGGTACATCCGTTTACCATCCGGCGTTAACGAAGGCGTGCCATATTCTGTTTCCTTTTTGGCATCGTTATCTTTTAAGGTGATCACCTGCGGTTTTAAACCGTTGGCAGCTTTGGCAGTATAAATGCGGTTGATATGTTTTTTATCATCTTTTGCAAAACGCGATGAGGTAAACATAAAGTTATCGCCTGTTTGAAGCAGGGCGTAATCAGATCCGTCCGAGTTCCAATCGCCTTTTAACTTTACAACTTCAAGCAGTTGCGGATATTTGTATTGCTCTTTGGCGAACGTGCAATTAGCTATTTCCTTGTTAGCGATAGCCTTGTATTCGTCGGTTTTATTGTAGCCGGCGTTAAACTGCTGCAATTCTGTAATAGCATCATCAAAGCGCTGTATCGCGCGAAGGCATACGCCATGCCAAAGCCGGGCTAAAGGATAAGTAGCCGCGTCCGGCGCATCGATGGTCTTTTTATACCAGCCTTCGGCTTCAATGTAATTTTCATATAAACGATACGATTCTGCCAATCGGTAGCTCACATAAGTAGCATCCGACGGTTTATCCTTTTTAGGTGCCTTATTCATGGTTTGAAACGGCACCTCTTTGTTTTGCAGCAAGTGCATACCTTCGGCAACCTTACGGTAGTAAAAGGCGGCTTCGTAATAATCCTTATCTGCAAATGCCCTATCGCCCAGGTTACGAAAATCCTTACCGTACTGGCCAAAACATGTCAGGGTGATGGCCGATAAGAAAATAGATATAATTATAGCTCTCATAGTTAAGCGATTAAAGCCTTGGGCAAACAGGTTCAGGTTCCTGTATACGTTTGCGGAAAATATAGCTCAGCGATAGTTCAAAACCACCATTACCACCTGTGGCACGGTTTAAGGATGAAGTGTTTACATCGTAACTGGCGCCTATGATCAGGCTTTTTACGTGGTAACCAACATCGGCAACGGCGGCATCTTTAAAGCGGTACAGGAAACCCAGGATGAGGCCATTATCGTTCTGAAATTTAAATTCAGAGTAAGCGCCCAAACCTTTTATATCTGCGCCTTGCTGTTTGATATAAACCGCGTTTGGTGTCAGGTCGAAGAAATCAGAAGCTTTGATCTTTAAACCGCCATGAACGGTATAGCGTAGAGGAATCTTCCCACCGGATGTTGCGGAAAAAGCATCTTTAGGTCTTGATAAGTGCCCTACACTTACACCGCCAAAGGCATTAACATCCTTAAAAGGATCACCGTCGTAATAAAAGATCCCGGCGTTGGCGTCAAATACGGTGCTGTTGGTGGTATTGAAGTTTTCAAAGCTTGGCATGTTGGGGTCAAAGCCGCCTATTGGGGTGTACTGGCTGCCAAACTGCAGCTTGTTCATATCAAAACTGCGGTTGATGATACCCGCCTGTACGCCGAAGCTCAATCGCTGATTTCCATCGGCAGAAATAGAGATTGCATAGCCCAAAGCACCATAAGCACTCAGGTAATTGAAACTATGCCCACCCGACGACTGATCAAGGATATTTACACCAAGGCTTAGTTTATCGGTTGTACGCATATCGGCAGAAATAGCCGCCGTTTGATAGGCGTTATTGATGGTTGCCCATTGGCTTTTAAAGTTTGCGTTCACACGCGAATCGCCGTTAATAACTCCGGTCAAAGCAGGGTTGAGCCATAACGGGTAAGCGTAGTACTGTGAAAAATGCGGATCAACCTGAGCTGATAACCGCCCTGCTACTACAATGAGGAGCAGCAGGGTAACAATTGTGATTTTATTTCTCATCGTAGTAGATTGATAGTTCCTTTTCTTTTGATCACTTGTCCGTCGTTAAGTGTGGCCTCAACGTAGTACACGTATACGCCCACCGGCTGCGCCTTGCCCTTATAAGTTCCATCCCATCCGGCCGATTGATTGGTAGATTTGAAGAGCAATCCACCCCACTGATCATATATCGACATATTCATGCCTTTGATCACGGTACCAAATACCAGGAACGTATCGTTATTGCCGTCGCCATTAGGACTGAAGGCGTTAGGGATAAATATGCTGTTGCCAAGCGGATTGGTTGTTGTACCCGTTACTGCTGCCGAGTTATCGCTCAATTCGCAACCTGAAGTGCCCAGCGCCCTCACCACAATGGTGGCGCTTTGCAGCGGCTGCAGGTTATCAACCTTAAAGGTTAGCGCTGTACCAACACTGCTGAAGGTTGAGCCATTGTTCAGGCTGATCTCGTATCCGGTTGCCCCGGTTACTGCTGCCCAGCCAAAGGTTATACTTGTTGCTGTGGTTTCTGTAACATTAACTGCCGGCGTTGCAAGCTTTTGCAATACCTGTACAGTTACAGAAGTACGTGTGCCTGAATTACAACCACCGCTGTTTGAAGCCTCAGCATAGTAGGTAGTAGTTTGGTTTAGCGCCGGTGTAGTGAAGCTATTGCCTGTAGCCAATGCTGTTCCGCCTGTTGCATCAGCATACCACTTGATGGTAACATTAGCAGTAGCGCTAACAGTAAGTGTAGCTGTGCTGCCCGGACAAATACCTGCATTTGGCCCATTCACTGCAGGTGCAGTTGGAGCGCCAAGTATAGTTATTGCGGCAGATGCTCTTGCTGGTGAACTACATCCTGCAGCATTCACAGCTTCTGCATAATAAGTTGTGCTGGCTGTTAACGAAGGCGTAGTAAAGTTTGTACCTGTATAAACCGGTGTACCTCCTGTAGCTGCTGTATACCAGTTATAACTAAAGCCTTGCTGTGGGTTTGAGATACTTAACAATACCTGCGAACCTCCACAAGCCGTTGGGCTGCTGTTAACCAGCAACGGTGTTGATGGCGGTGCCGAAATAGTCACCTGAACAGTTGCTGCCGATGAGCTGGCACATGATCCGTTGCTGGCGTCAACGTAGAAGGTAGTATTTGCCTGGATAGGATCAGTGGTATAGGTTGAACCGGTAAACAACAGGTTGGTGCGGGCTGCATTGCTATACCATTTGTAGATGATATTTGCCTGCGGCGATTGTACCGATAAAGTCGCTGTATTTCCGCTGCACACAGGCACGTTAGCCAATGTTGGCACCGGCGCATTTGGCTGCGGAACAATAACCACATTTACGGCCAGCCTCGCCGAAGCATTACAGCTCTGGCTATTTGAAGCCTGCACGTAATAAGTTGTATTTGCAGATAATACAGGCGTTGTAAATGCTGTACCTGTATATAGCGAGCTACCTCCGGTTGCTACGTTATACCAGTTGTAGGTAGTACCGGCATCCGGATTACTGATGTGAATTATAGCTGCGCTGTTTTGACATACAGACAGATCGGCCGCTACTACCTGTGGTGTTGGCGTTGTAGTATTGCCGATGGTTACCTGAACAGCCGTGCGCGTAGTTGAAGCACAACTTCCATTGCTTACGGCTTCAACATAATAAGTTGTAGCTGCTGTAAGCGGAGGCGTAGTGTAGGTTGCACCGGTAAATATTGGCGCACCTCCGGTTGCAGCTGTATACCAGTTAAAGCTTACATTAGGTGTAGTACTGGTAGCTGTAAGCGCTATAGTACCGCCCGAACATACGGTGGTATTTCCACCGCCTTGTGCTGTTACCGTAGGCGCGGTTGGTATTTGATTTACATTAATGCTTACGGAAGTGCGACCGGTTGATGTACAACCGGTACTGTTCGCTGCCTCGGCATAGTAAGTTACGTTACCTGCAAGCGCCGGTGTATTAAAGCCTGTACCGGTAAACAATGGTGTACCTCCGGTAGCTGCACTGTACCAGTTATAGGTAAAGCCTGCCTGCGGGTTGGAGATATTAAGCGTTACAATGCTATTGATACAGGTTTGTACCGCGCTGCCATTGGCAATTACAGGCGCTGATGGCGCTGCCTGGATGCTCACCTGTGCTATGGTAAGGTTAGCGCTTTGACAACCCGAAGCATTTACCGCAGCCACGTAATAAGTTGCGTTAGCAGTAAGCGGTCCTGTTATATAGGTTGTACCTTCAAACAGTTTGGTAGTTTGTGATGCTGTGCTGAACCACTGGTAAGTGATACCCGCAACTGGCGACTGGATCTTCAATGTAGCCGGAGCCCCCAAGCAAACCTGTACGTTGTTGCTGGCCAATATTGGATCGGCAGGCAATGGATTAACCGTTACTTTAACCTGCGTACGCGCAGATGCATTACAGTTACCGGCCTGTGCGGCCTCTACATAATAAGTGGCATCTGCAGTTAATACCGGTGTATTGAACTGTGTACCGGTGTACAACAAGGTTCCTCCGGTTGCAGCGGTATACCAGCGGTAAACAACACCTGTTACAGGGTTGGCGATGCTCAGGCTTGTTGATTCACCTTCGCACACATTAAGGCCGCCTGCACTGGCTTGTATAACCGGAGCAGTTGGTATGGGCTGCACGGTAATATCGGCACGGGCGCGGGTTGGGCTTGTACATCCTGAACTGTTTGATGATTCAACAAAGTATGATGCATCAGCAGTCAAGTTATTTATAGTAAATATCGGCCCGGTAAATACGGGAGCACCGCCTGTGGCAGCTGTGTACCATTTATAGGTTAAGCCGTTAACCGGGTTATTAACACTCAGTGTAGCACTACCGCCGCTGCATACATTAGTGGTAGCCGCACTCAATACCGGTGCTGTAAGCGAATTGGTTACCGTTACATCAACGGCTGTACGTGCACCGTTATTTGAACAGCTTGTAGTAGCACTGGTTGCCTGCACATAATAGGTTGCATCTTGTGTAAGAGCCGCCGTAGTGTAAGTGTTGCCAGTCTGCAACACAGTGCCGCCGGTTGCAGTCGCAAACCATTGATAGTTAACACCCGCAACCGGGTTAAGTACAGCTAAAGTAGCGGTGCTGCCCGGACAAACTTGCACATTGGCTGATTGCACGCCCGGTGCCGCCGGACGGGGATTTACCGTAATTGTAGCTTTTGTACGCGATGGGCTTACGCAGCTGCCATTGGTGATCTCGGCATAATAGCTAACTGTTGCAATTGGTGTTGCCTGGTAGTTAGCACCGGTGAATACTAAGGTACCGCCGGTTGGCGCGTCGTACCAGTTCACGGTTGCACCTGCGGCATTGGTTACCGACAAGGTAACTGCATCGCCCGAGCAAACAGATACCGCGTTTTGTGCAAGTATTGGATTTACCGGAGCAGGGGTAACATTTGCAGTTGCCGCTACCCTGTTAGGGTTAGGACAGCTGTTTGATGTACGGCTGCTTTCTACGTAGAAATTAGTGGTAGCATTTAATGCCGCAGTGGTGTAATTATTACCGGTATGGAGCAATGTACCGCCAACTGCTGCGGAGTACCATTTATAAGTTACTCCGGCAACAGGATTAGCTACTGTAAATGTAGCCGTTCCGCCGGCGCATATATTATCTGTTTTAGCTGTAAGCTGAGGTATTGGTACCTGCTTGGTTGCGTAGTAAATATTTAGCGAGTTAAACAGCGATACTGTTGTGGTTAACCTCACCTCAATGGCGTTATAAACAGCTTTAGGCACAAATTTTACCAAAGCAGTTTGACCGCCCGCAAGTATGGTTACCTTGATCAATGTGCTGCTTAGCGCAATCCTATCGTTATTATCAGTATTGCCATTGAATGAACCTATCTGCAGCTGACCTAATACACCTACCGATGCCAGGTTAACCGGTACTTTTATTTTCACCGTTACAGTATCACCGGCAAGGCCAGCATCGCCAAAAATCAGTTTCTGGCCTACGTAACCTACAGCTCCAACACCAAGGTTAAGTTGACTAAAGTTAACTGTATCAATATCTACAGCATTATCAGGATTTGTTACACCGCACAGCAAGCAGGCAACACCGCTGGTACTGTTGGTTTGGGTCGATGCAAAATCGCACGAAGTAGAGAATACCGGGTTAACGATTACTGTAACTGGCGTACGGGTTGTGCTGATACAGCCTGTAGTATTTGATACAGCCTCAACGTAGTAGGTTGTATTGGTAGTTAAAGCTGGAGTAGTAAAGGTAGCACCTGTGTGAACCGGTGTACCACCTGTTGCAGTACTATACCAGTTGAAGGTAACATTAGCAGTTGTTGAACTGGCTGAAAGTTGAGCTGTTTGCCCGGATGTGATCTGTCCGCCAACCGGAACCACCGTAATAGTAGGTGCAACCGGGGTTGGGTTTACGATGACATCGGCTTTGGCGCGGCTGGCACTTGTACAGGTGCCGGTAGCAGCTTCAACATAATATGATGTGTTGGCAGTTAAAGCAGGGGTAACGTATTGTGCACCTGTATGTACGGGGGTACCGCCTGTTGCAGTAGTATACCAGTTAAAAGTAACACCAGGCTGAGTTGATGAAGCCGTTAAGGTAACCGTTGAACCAGAGCAGGTTTGTGTACTGGCCTGTGAAACTGTAGGAGTAACAGGAGTAGCGGTTACATTTGCAGTTACTTTGGTACGGCTACTGCTGCTGCACTGACCTGCGTTTGATGCCTCAACGTAATATGAAGTAGTAGCAGTTAAAGCCGGAGTAGTGAAGCTGTTACCTGTAGTTATAGGTGTACCGCCTGTTGCAGTAGCATACCAGGTGTAGGTAACACCATTAACCGGTGTTACAGCAAAGGCAGCAGGCTGACCGGCACAAACGGTTGTATTAGGTACCGCCACAACCGGAGCTGCCGGTGGAGTAGTAACATTTACTTGTACAGGCGTACGAACAGCCTGCGAACAGCCATCGGCAGTGCGGCTGGCTTCGGCGTAATAAGTTGTTGATGCGGTTAAAGCCGGGGTAGTAAAGGTTGCACCGGTAAATACTGGTGAACCACCGGTAGCCGAAGTATACCACCTTACAGTTACGTTTGCCGGAGCAGTAGCTGTTAATGTAGCCTGTGTGCCGGAGCAGGCAGTAACTGGTGAAGCCGCTATAACAGGGGCTGGAACCGATTGTGAGGCATCATAAATATTCAGGCTGCTGAATACACCCGCAAGGGCGGCGTTCAACCTTACTTCTACCCTGTCAAATGTATGGGTGGCTTTAAAGGCTACCCTGAAACGGCTTGTACCACTCAATAACTGGATATTGATCAGTGAGCCATTTACGCTGAAATAATCGTTATTAAAGGTTGCACCATTGTAAGTACCAATCTGAATTTGAGATAGTACGCTCACGCTGGCCAGCGTTCCGGGAACACCTAATTCAACTATTATGCTGTCGCCTGCTATACCTGTATTGGCAAAGCGCAGGGTTTGGCTGGCGTATGAATTAACCAATCCCACAGGAACCAATAATTGAGAGAACGTGTTGCGATCTGCATCAACAGATCCGGTAGCGTTCAGCACACCGCAGCCTACGCATAGTAAGCCGCTGGTGGAATTGGTTTGATCGATAGCGGCGTCGCAAGGTACAGGATTTGAACCCTGCTGATTTACAGTTACTATACCGGTTGCCCTTGTGGCCGATTTTACGCCGGTTGCGGGGATTGATGACTCAGCATAGTAAATGGTATTAGCAAATTCAGGTGGAGTTGTGTAAGTAGCTCCTGTAAAGATACTTGTACCACCTGTTGGTGTAGTAAACCAGTTAAATACAGCGCCAGGCGTAGTTGATGACGCGGTGAATGCAGTAGTCTGTCCCGGACTAACCGTAGTGGTTGGCGGGGTCACATTTACATCAGGGATTATAACAGGCTGTACGCTAATGATTACAGGTGTACGTGTGGCCGACACACAATTGCCCAGCGCAGTACCTGCGTAATAGGTTTTGGTAGCTGTTAAAACCGGGGTGACATAAGGGTTACCGGTAAATACCAGGTTACCTCCTGTTGGCGCGTCAAACCATTGTATAGTAGCACCATTGCTGGCGGTTGCATTTAAAGTAGCTGTTTGCCCGGCAGTGATGGTTACATTTTGAGCGGTAACTGTTGGTGCCGGCGGAGCATCATCAACAATAACATTTACCGGGAACCTTACTGTTGAAGCGCATGAACCACGGCTATATTCTACATAATAAGTGGTGTTGGCATTTAAGGCCGGAGTTGTATACGATGAGCCGGTATGTACAACAGTACCACCAATCGGTGCATTGTACCAGGTAAATGTTCCGTTGGCAGGCGATGTAATATTGATCACTGCGCTGCTGCCTTTACAAATTTCAGGAGCAGTTGGGTTAAATACCGGTTGCGGGAATTGCTGTGCCGCGTAGTAAATATTCAAAGGCGTAAGCAAGCTTGCAACTCCAGAGTTTATTTTTATGGTGATACGATCATATGCTCCCGTTGCCGGAATTAAAACTACATATTTATTTGAGCCACCGCCAAGCAGGGATACTTTTATCAAAGCACTGTTAAGTGCAAGCGTAGAAGTTGGAATAGTACCGTTAGCTAATGTCACCTGGATATTACCCAGAACGGCGGCACTTAATAATCCATTAGGATTTTGCAGTACCAGTTTAATAGTATCGCCTGCAAAACCCGGCTGTTGGAACCGTAGCTCCTGCTGAGCATATCCACCCAATAAACCAGCCAGCACATTTATGGTTGATGCAGTGGTAGTATCTGCATCAGTAGCGAGTAGTTCATTAGTTACACCGCAACCAATACATAGGCCGTTTATCGTAACAGTTTCCTGATTAGCAAAGGTACATGGGGCATTAGTGTTGATAGTTACATTGATGGTTATAGCGGTGCGGTTTGCCGATGTACAACCGGTGCTGTTAACCGCACTTACATAGTAAGTAGTATTGTTGTATAATGCCGGGGTTTGGAATGTAGTACCGGTAAATACTGGCGAAGCAGCATTTGCCGATGTATACCAGTTATAAGTAACACCGGTTTGTGTATTAGTAACGCCGATAGTAGTTTGCTGACCGGCAGCTATCGAGCTATTATTTGCTGATAAAGTTGGATTAGCCGGAAGTGGAACAACGGTAACATCAGCCTGGGTTCGTTGGGCACTTGTACAGCCGCCAGCGTTTACTGCTTCTACATAATAGCTTGTATTATTGTGCAGGGCAGCTGTTGTATAAGTTGGGCCGGTAAATACAGGTGTACCACCGGTTGCTGTGGTGTACCAGTTATAGGTGGTCCCGGCGGCAGGAGTTGTTACCGCAAGGGTTGCAACGCTGCCGTCGCAAATGCTTACACTGGTAGCGTTAAGTGCGGGAAATGTTGGCGGCGGAGCCAGGGTGGCTGTTACCTGTGTACGGGTTGTACTTACACAGCTTGTGCCCGCTACGGCTTCAACAAAATAATTGGTGGTTGCATTGATAGCAGCGGTTGTAAAGCTGTTACCTGTATGAACCAGTGTACCGCCTGTCGCTGCCGAATACCAGTTATAGGTTACCCCGCTAACCGGGGTTACATTAAATGTTGCTGTTTGGCCTGCACACACACTTACATTTGCTGCCGCAACAACCGGTGCCGCAGGTATAGTTACTACATTGATAGTGACCGGTGTACGTACAGCCTGTGTACAACCGTCAGCGGTACGGCTTGCTTCGGCGTAATAAGTTGTTGATGCACTAAGGGCCGGTGTAGTGAAATTAGCACCTGTGCCAACAGCGGTACCACCGGTAGCTGAGGTATACCATTTTACAGTAACATTAGCCGGAACTGTCGCTGAAAGTGTTACCGGAGCGCCTGAGCAAGTTGTAACAGGAGTTAACGCGATAACCGGAGCCGCTACAGATTGTGAAGCGTCATATACGTTAAGAGCACTGAATACTCCTGCCAGAGCAGCGTTCAGTCTTACTTCTACCCTATCGAAGTTATGAGTTGCTTTAAAGGCTACCCTGAAACGGCTTGTGCCACTTAATAATTGGATATTGATCAATGATCCGTTTACATTGAAATAATCATTATTGAATGTCGCACCGTTATAAGTGCCAATCTGAATCTGTGAAAGTACGCTTACACTGGCCAGTGTTCCCGGAACACCTAATTCTACAATAACACTATCACCTGCAAGACCTGTATTGGTAAACCTTAATGTTTGGCTGGCATACGCATTCAGTAATCCAACCGGTACTGCTAACTGTGAGAAAGTATTCCTGTCCGCATCAACCGAACCTGTTGCGTTGAGTACCCCACAACCCACACAAAGTAAACCACTTGTGGTATTGGTTTGGTCGATAGCAGCATCGCAAGGAACAGGACTTGACGCCTGTTGATTGATAGTTACTGCGCCAGGCGCTCTTGTAGCTGATTTTACACCTGTGGCAGTCACCATAGCTTCGGCGTAAAAAGTAGTATTGGCAAACTGAGGGGGGGTAGTATAAGTAGCACCGGTAAAAATGCTTGTACCGCCGGTTGGCGTAGTAAACCAGTTAAAGGTTACCCCCGGTGTAGTTGACGAAGCAGTAAACGAAGTTGTTTGACCTGCATTAAGCGCTACTGTTGGTGGTGTTACCGATACGGTAGGGATAACTATAGGCTGAACGGTAATATTAACCGGTGTACGGGTAGCCGATACGCAACTGCCTAAAGCAGTACCAGCATAGTAAATTTTATTAGTAGTTAAAACTGGTGTAACGAATGGATTTCCTGTATGTACCAGGTTACCGCCGGTTGCTGCATCATACCATTGTATGGTAGCACCATTGCTGGCAGTGGCATTTAAAGTAGCTGGTTGTCCGCTGGTAATGGTTACGTTTTGAGCAGTAACAGTTGGCGCTGCCGGAACATCATCAACCAAAATAGTAACAGGGAACCTTACAGTACCGGTACAGGTACCACGGGTGTATTCTATGTAATAAGTTGTATTGGCATTTAAAGCCGGAGTTGTAAACGAGGTACCTGTATGTACAACGGTTCCGCCGGTTGGCGCGTTGTACCAGGTGAATGTACCGTTAGCTGGTGAAGTAATATTTATAACTGCGCTACTGCCTTTACAAATTTCAGGAGCGGTTGGGTTAAATACTGGCTTAGGGAATTGTTGCGAAGCGTAATAAATGTTAAGCGGTGTTAAAACACTTGCAAGGCCCGAGTTAATGCTTATCGTAATTCGATCATAAGCACCTGTTGCCGGGATATAAACCGCATATTTATTTGAACTACCTGCAAGCAGGAACACTTTTATCAGCGCATTGTTAAGCTGATAGCTTGCAGTTGTGGTGGTTCCATTAGCCAGTGTCACACCGATATTACCCAAAACAGCGGCGCCTAATAAACCATTAGGATTTTGCAGTACCAGCTTGATAGTGTCGCCTGCAAAACCCGGCTGTTGAAAGCGCAATTCCTGCTGAACGTTACCGCCGATTAACCCGGCCAATACGTTAATAGTTGATGCGGTAGTTGTATCCGCATCAGTAGCCAGGGCAGCATTAGTAACTGTACAACCTAAACAAAGCCCGTTTACAGTTGATGTTTGCTGATTGGCAAAAGTACAAGGTGCATTAGTATTGATGGTTACGGTAATGGTAACTGCAGTGCGATTGGCTGATGCACAACCTGTAGCGTTTACAGCGCTTACATAGTAAGTTGTATTATTATATAATAAAGGCGTTTGGAAAGTAGTGCCGGTAAATACCGGAGCACCGGCATTTGCAGATGTATACCAGTTGTAAGTAATACCTGCCTGCGGACTGGTTACGCTGATACTTGTTTTCTGTCCCGCCGCTATTGAGCTGTTTGCCGCAGATACCGCCGGATCAGCCGGTAGCGGCGTAACGGTAACAGTCGCCTGGGTACGCGCGGCGCTGCTGCATCCGCCGGCATTTACAGCTTCAACATAGTAAGTTGCATTAGCGGTTAAAGCCGCGGTAGTGTAAGTAGCTCCGGTAAATACCGGGGTGCCTCCGGTTGCGGCAGCGTACCAGTTATAAGTAGTACCTGCAACCGCTCCGCTTACCGATAAAGTAGCAACGCCACCGCTGCAAATGGTTACGTTGGCAGCAGTAAGTGTTGGCGCAACTGGTGGCGCTGTAATATTAGCAGTTACTTTGGTACGGGCTGCGCTTGCACAGCTTCCGCCTGCAACTACTGCTTCGGCGTAATAGCTTGTGGCGGCAGTTAAGGCCGGTGTAGTAAAGCTATCGCCGGTGTGTAATAATGTACCGCCGGTAGCGGCGCTATACCAGTTTATGGTAACGCCGGCTACGCTGGTGGCGGTAAACGTAGCGGTTTGCCCTGAACAAACGCTAACAGTATTGTTGGCTATAACCGGTGATGCCGGTACAGCATTTACAGTAACAGTTACTTTAGTTCGGTCCGACTCGTCGGTGCATCCACTCCGCATGGCGGCAACGTAATAGGTTGCCGAAGCTGTTAAAACAGGTGTTGTAAAGGCAGCCCCGGTAAATACTGGTGATCCGCCTGTTGCTTGTGTATACCAGTGAAATATGGTATTTGGTACCGCAGTGGCTGTGAATGTAGCTGTGGTACCTGTACAGATCTGGGCATCATTTGATGCTACGTTATTTATTTTAATTACCGGTTTGGCAATTAATCGTTGTATCTCATATAAATCGAGGGTTGACAATACGTTGGCAACGCCCCCCAGCCTTAGCTGCACCCTGTCGAAAACTTTACCCGGCACAAAAGTAATTACCACCTTGCGCCTGTTATTGGTAAGATCAAGCAAACGAACTTGTAATAATGACGAACTTAAATAGGTAAGATCATTATTATCCGTATTGCCATAATATGTGTTTACTGATGAACCTGCCAGCAAACCAACCTGCAGCAAGGCCTCAGGCACTGAAAGGGTTAACCTCACGGAGTCACCAATTACCGATGGATTTGAAAATATTACTGTTTGTTGCGCGTATGCTCCCAGTAAGCCTACACCGGCATTTAGGGTAGATGCTGTGTTCAGGTTTCCGTCGATAGCATTCTGCGGATTTACTACCCCTCCTACATTAAGACCTAAATTCAGCAACGCTGAAGATATACCATGAAGCTCGTCGATAGCGGTGTTACACACAGCCGGGCCAGCAGTAGTCACAAATCCTTCATATAGATACAAACTGCTTAACGCCCCTACCAAGCCCCCGTTAAGCGTTACCCTGATACCATCATAAGCTTGTGTTGGTGCAAAACTCAGTTCAACCTGGTTATTATTGCTCAATGCCGATACCAGTGTTGCCGCCGAAACTGGTGAGCCTACAGGCGTGTTACCATTATAAGCCTGTAGCGTTACACCGCCAAGCGCTGTCAAACTAAGTAAATTATCCCCCGTACCTAATTTAACCGTAACGGGAGTTCCGGCTGGTTTGGTTCCGCCAGGGAATGTAAGGGTTTGATAAGTTTGTGCAGCAACCCCCACGGTTACGTTTAAGGTAGAATATGTTTGAAGATTGCCGTCAGCAGCATTACCCGGATTGGTTACTGTACAGCCAAGACACAATAAACCGCCTGCGCCCGGTTGCTGGGCATTGGCATAAGTGCGCACTCCCGACGGATTTACCGGTGGCGTAGTTGAGGTACTACCTACAGTTAGCGAAATCTTTGTCCGTTCTGATTCATCGGTACA
This sequence comes from Mucilaginibacter sp. A5337, assembly GCF_059690695.1. NCBI lineage: Bacteria > Pseudomonadati > Bacteroidota > Sphingobacteriia > Sphingobacteriales > Sphingobacteriaceae > Mucilaginibacter > Mucilaginibacter sp. A5337. The sequence continues at coordinate 97,018 of NZ_JCAWEC010000007.1, forward strand.
ACCAGTACGCGAAGCAGATACATAATAATCAGTAGATGCTGTAAGTGCAGGTGTGGTATAGCTTGGCCCCGTAGCCACCGGCGATCCGCCAGTTGCCTGTGTGTACCAGTTAAATGTAGTATTGGCGACAGCATTAGCAGTAAGCGTTGCTGTTGAGCCCGAATTGATCTGCGCGGTAACGCCCAATACATTATTGATTTTTGTAACAGGCCTTGGTATCAACCTAACAGCCTCATAAAGGTCAAGGGTCGATAATACATTGGCAACACCACCAAGGGTGAGTTGCACCCGGTCAAAAACTTGAGCAGGCGCAAAGGTTATGGTAACCTTTCGCCTGTTGTTAGTCAGGTCAAGCAGCCGCAGATTTAAAAGCGACGCGTTTATTGCACTTTGATCATTATTATAAGTATTGCCAAGGTACGTTGCTACCGATATATTTGACAGTAGCCCCACATCTATTAATGACTGCGGTATCGATAAGGTCATCCTCACAGAATCGCCTATTACAGAAGGGCTGCCATATATAATAGTTTGCTGCGCATATGCGCCAAGCAAACCCACACCTGCATTTAAGGTGGATGCTGTATTAAGATTCCCGTCAATGGCATTCTGAGGATTTGCTACCCCTCCTACATCAACACCCAAACCCAATAAGCCTGATGAGATGCCATGTAATTCATCTACGGCCAAACCGCAAACACCGGCACCTGTACCGGTTGTAAAAGCATCATATAAATAAGTATTTGCCAAAACGCCGGCTAAGCCTCCGTTAACGGTTACCCTGATGCGGTCATAAGCCTGCGCAGGAGTAATGCTAACCTCAACCTGGTTGTTATTGCTCACGGCGGTAAGCAATGTAGCAACGGCTACCGGGGTACCGATAGCAGTGCTTCCGTTATATGCCTGTAAAAAAACGCCTCCAAGCGCAGTTAAACTCAGTAACTTATCACCCGACCCCAATTTAACAGTGACCGGGGTGCCTGACGGCCTTGAGCTTTGAAATATTAATTCCTGGTAGGTTTGTGCTGCAACACCAACTGTTACATTTAAAGAGGAGAATGTTTGTACATTACCATCTGCTGCATTTGCTGCATTTAACACTGTGCAGTTTACACAGGCAACTCCGGTTACCCCATGTTGCTCGGTATTGGCATATGTTCGCTGCGCCTGCGCATATTTAATATTAAACAATGCCAATAAAATAAATAACACTGAAAAAGCGTTTCTGTTAAAGGCGGGGTTTCTCATAAGGCATAGATATTTGAAATAGACTCCGTAAAGCTAAATCAAGCCTCTGCAATACGAAAAGGGCTTTTCATTCATTAAAAACCATTCCAGCCATATTGTTCAGTATTTATCCATCTCCGTTCATTCTGTTTTCTATATTCATTTTCTGTTCATTTTATTCATTCGTCAAATACAACCCAAAGGAATATCATTTTCCCAAAAACATAAATCTATTTCCAATTAACATACGTATTATTGACTAAACAAAATATGTGAAAATATTTGTTTCGCCATGTATTAACAATATCCCGTTACCCCAGGGAGTTACTTGAGCCTTTTATAACATTTTACTTTAAGAGTCTTCGCTAATTGTGTTAGTGCTATTTTGTTTTAACTGACTTATGTTTTGACTGACTTAGTGGTTAATAATATTCACTTTTAAACCTTTACCAATGCATCTATTTTCGACTTATCATTTTGATCTGTTAAAAAAAGAACTGACCGAAAAAGCCGGCATGGCTTATATTACCCCTGCCGACTGCCGGGCCTTGTCATTAATGTTATTTAATAAAACTCAAAAAAGCATTAGTGAAACCACGTTGAAACGGATCTTTGGATTTGCGTACAGCAAGTTTACCCCATCATTATTCACGATGAATGCACTTGCCGAGTTTTGCGGTTACACCGGATGGGATGCATTTTGCCAAAGCACACAAAAAACGATTGTCAAAAAAGAGGATCATGCCCATAAACCCGGCAAGGTAACAGCCAAAGCCGAGCGCATTACCAATTTCACTTTACAAACCCAGGTTAATCACTCTGGCATACCATTTCAATACACCACGCCGCGAAAGTTTATCGACGACCAATTGTCCATATTTATGCAGCAACCTTATACGGCTACCGTTTTTACAGCGCCAGCTGGTTATGGCAAAACAATCGGGTTATGCCATTGGGTTAAAGATTTGATAAAATCCAATATGCAAAAGGATGAAAAGGACCTGATATTGTTTTTTAACGGGAACACACTCAATTCATCTCTTCAAAATATTCACCTTAATCACTGGTTGATGGGCCTTATCGGACTGTCGCCCGATGATGACCTGGAAGATCTGGCCGAAATAGCTGAAGATTTTAACGGACGGTTTATATTGATTATTGACGGTTTCGACGAATTTCATTTCAGAAATAATACTTTCGAAACTGTATTTAATCAATTGGCCGATATTATAGCTATGTATCACAAATATGCATGGTTTAAGGTTATACTAACCATGCGTTCATCTACCTGGAGCAATTTCAGGGAAGATATTATAGCAAAACCCGACATATGGTTTACTGGTTTTATGATGGATACTAATCAAAAACTTAATGTGCCGCTGTTCACTTCTGAAGAAATCAAAAAACTTTGTGATAATATAAACCCCAATATTACCCATGATATAACTTTACCTATTATTGATAAACTAAGCCATCCATTATACTTTCAATACTATTACCAACGCTACACTGATAACTTTAGTTTAACTCATTTTAATGACCTTACCTATTATGATCTTGTAGGTGCAAACTATTATCATAATGTTTATAAAGGACATTATGCTATTGAAAAAGTACTACTGATTACAGGCATCATCAATCAAATGGATACCGACAACAGGGTGTATGAAGTTAGCAAGATCAGGGTATACGAGCTCATCAAAAAATACGGATCTGCCTACCAGGAAATGCTTAGCGCAGGCATTATTGAGGAGTTAAACCTGTCGCGCGAAAACAAGCTGAACTTCATTGTTAAAATGATTGATGAAGCTACCCTTGAGTACGCCCTAGCTATGATCCTCATGTACAATAATAACTATGTATTTGACGATAATCTCGTAAACTTAACCGATCTGGTATTTACCCGCGATAAAAAGCTCCCTATCATAAAATGGTTTATTTATAACGCTGTGCATAAGGATTATAAATTTGACCTCAAAGCCTTGCTTAACGTACAACTGCTTCCAAACGAAAAATCTGAGATCATAAGCTTCATTGGCGAATTGCTTAAAATTCAGCATGTAAATACACACATGACCGAACGGATGAAAGATTTGTTTAAACAGGTATGCAGCGAGGATTTCTTTAACTATTTTATCAGTCTTGAGTTTATTGATGTAGCTTATGAAGAAGTGCTCGAAACGTTTTTGAATTTCCGGCTGTCAACCCAACAACAAATATTGATAAAAACCTGCCTTTCTGCTATTGCCGTAATGCAGCTTGATTTAATAAAGATCGAAAAGCACCTTACCGATTTAAAGCAGTATAACTTAACAGCTTTACAGAATTTGCCTGTAAACCCGGTAAACTGTATCGAAACCATTCTGTTTTATCTGAAATATGGTATTATCAAAAAAGAGGCTTTAACCGAGATAACCAAATTTTACTTCAACCCGGTTCAAAGTACAGGGGTATCAAGGGGTTTTACCGAAGTGGTTTACCTGCTGGCCTTATACACCTCAACAATTTGTCAAAAGCACAACAAAGCGGCCAAGTTCATTAATGGATTAAATAAAGTGCACAAGGGTTCTATGGGATATTCATTTATCTTAAAAACAATTATGGCCGAGTCGTATCTGGCATCGGGCTATGAACATAAGGCAAGGGATATTTTTAATGAGATAAGTCATACATACAGCGAGCAGGATGGCGGCTTTACAACATTTATGAAAGTACTTTATGAGGGGTTAAAAATAAAACTGGCACTGCCGGTAAGCAATCATCTTGCTGTTGTTAACAATATTAAAAACCTTATTAAATTATGCGACGATTCAAAACAGATCATAGTGAAGGTTAATACGCTTGGTTTTATACTTAGTAATTATGCTATTTTAAAAGAAAACGTATATGTATTTAATGACCTGTACTTTGATTTTATAAAAAGCATCCGGAATAATGGCTGTCGTACAGAGCATTTTATGAACGATGAAATTAAATGGGCCGAGACTGTACCGGTAAATAATTCATCGAACAGGTTAAAAAGTTTTACTGTAAACCAGAATTAAGATAAGATCTGGCTCCGGTACTGACGCGGGCTTACTTTTTTGATCACTTTAAAAAAGCGGTTAAAGTTTGATACATTATTAAAACCGCATTCATAGGCTATATCTGTAATGCTGGCTTCTTTATTGCCCAGCAGCTTACAGGCATAGCCTATTCTTGTTTCATTTACAAACTGGGTAAATGATTTTTGGGTTCGGGCCTTAAAAAACCTGCAAAATGCAAAAGTGTTCATATTAGCTACATCAGCAATTGTATTGAGCGAGATATCCTCTCTGAAATTATCAAAGATATATTTAAACACCTGGTCCATACGCTTGCTGTCATGATATTGATAATAGTTGATATAATTAATACTGGCAAGCAGGCTATACTCGGTATCCGAACTCATAATATTGAGAATCTCGAGCAGGGTGATGATCTTTTGCAATCCATCCAGTTGCAGTATCCGGTACATTAGCTTTACCACCTGTTCGCGGCTTTTGCCGTTCAGCTCCACCCCTCTTTGGGCCTTAGTTAAAAAGGATTCGACTTTACGGATATTACCAAATGCAGAGAGGTGCATAAGCAATTTTGCCGGATTGAAATGAATGGATAGCGAGTGCGCATAGGGTTCAGGAGCATCTTCATTTGTTTGCTCCTGTGTATTGTGCCAAACATGCGGAATATTTGACCCAAGAAAGATAAGCTCCCCGCTTTCAAAATAATCAACCAGGTCGCCGATGATGCGTTTACCCGAACCTTTTACGATGTGCACTAACTGGCATTCTTCATGAAAATGAAACTCACTTGAAAAAAAAGGAAGCTTTACTTCGCGGGCAACAAACAGGTCATCTGACTGTACACCATCAGACAGAACAGCTAAAATTGGTTTCATTTTAACAGGATCTCATAAAAAAAACTAAACATAAGCAAAAATACTATTGAAAGTTGCCAATTAAAGTGAAAGTAAAAAATCAAACCGAGCTAATTTTACAGCATTATACCTTACCCCAAAAGATATAATAAACCGATTTATAAACACAGGAAACAAGATTTTCATCAAGGCTTTGCTATTGAGAACAGCCTGAAATTATTTGCAAAATATATTTACTTACATGTACATTAATAAAATTGAAGTTACCGACAAGCGTTTTAATTTAGGCAATGGCGCCGGCTCCGATGCCGTAAACGATTCAACGCAATACGCCTATGCCATTTGCGAACTGCATACTGATAGCGGCGTAAAAGGAATTGGTTTAGCCTTTACCCTCGGTGCCGGTAACGACCTGGTATGCAAAGCCATACAATACCTTTCTGAAACATTAAAAGGACGCGAAATTGAGGAACTCATGGCCGATTTCGGTTCGGTTTACCGGTCAATACTTGATTCGCCCACTTACCGCTGGCTGGGGCCGCACAAAGGCGTCATGCAGCTGGCACTGGCAGCTATAGTAAACGCATGCTTCGATCTTTGGGCCAAAAGCCGCCAGGTACCGCTTTGGAAGCTTCTGCTCGATTTGAGCCCGAAAGAATTAATAGCTACACTTGATCTCAATTACCTTGAAGATGTGTTAACCGCTGAAGAAGCCGAAAACATTTTAAGCGGGAATTTTTCGGGCCGCTTACTACGCAATGGCGTTTTGCAAACAGGCTATAAAGCATACGATACATCAGTAGGCTGGTTTAACTACTCCGATGAGAAGATCAAAGAGAACGTGGCACGTGCCATTGACCGCGGTTTTACAGCCATGAAGTTAAAAGTAGGCTCCAATGATCCGCAGCGCGATATCCGCAGGGCAAAGCTGGTTAGGGCCGAAGCAGGGGATAAAACAACCATTATGCTGGATGCTAACCAAAAATGGAACCTGCCGCAGGCGATCTCCATTTGTAAAGAACTGAGTAGCATAAACCCTTACTGGATAGAGGAACCCACCCACCCCGATGATGTGTTGGCCCATCAAACGCTGGCCAGGGAAATTGCTCCGCTTAAAATTGCAGCGGGTGAGCATATCCCCAATAAGATCATCTTTAAAAACTTTTTGCAGGCCAGGGCCATGGATTTTTGCCAGGTTGATTGCGTGCGTGTTGGTGGCGTATCCGAATTTTTGACGATAAGCCTGCTGGCAAAAAAATTCAATATCCCGGTGGTGCCGCATGTAGGTGATATGGGGCAGATCCATCAGCATTTGGTATTATTTAACCATGTGGCTATTGGGCACGAAAACTTATTTTTGGAACATATACCGCATTTGGCCAAATATTTTAAAAATCCGGCCAATATTAGCGGGGGCTATTATGCCGTACCTGCCGAAGCAGGCAACAGCAGCGACCTTGTAACCAGCTAAAACCCAAAATGGACCAATTATTAAACAAAGTAATATTTATTACCGGAGGTGCATCGGGCATTGGCCTGGCCTGCGCTGAGGCTTACATCCGTGAGGGGGCAACTGTTTTTATAATGGATGTAAATGAACGGGCCCTTTACAAAACACTTGACCGTTTTGGTGGCAGCCATGAAGGTATTCCCGGCGATGTATCAAAGGCAGCCGATGTAAAAGCAGCCTTTGACGCGATACGGAAACATTATGGCAAACTTGATGCTATTCATAACAATGCAGCTATTGCGCATCCCTCAAAACCTGTTGACGAAACCGAAGAGGATGAATGGGATGCTCTGATGAATGTTAATCTCAAAAGCCTGTTTTGGACAACCAAATACGGTATTGATTTACTTAAAGCATCAAAAGGCTGCATTTTAAATACCAGCAGTATGGCCGGCGATATCGGTCAAAGCCTGCATGCTGCCTATACCGCAACAAAGGGCGGCATCAATGCGCTTACCAAATCAATGGCACTTGATTATGCGCAATATGGCATCAGGGTAAATGCCGTTTCGCCTGCCGGTGTATGGACACCCTTACTTAAACAATGGGCGGCCGAACAGCCTGATCCCGGATCGATAGAGAAATACCTGAATGATATCCATGCCTTAGGTTACTGCCCCGAGGGTGATGTAGTGGCCGATGCCGCAGTTTTCCTGCTTTCGGACGCGGCCCGGTTTGTAACCGGCTGCATTATGCCCGTAAGCGGTGGCGCCGAACTGGGATACAGACGATAAAACAAGATATTAACCATGAACAAAACCAACGGTAATGCATCAAAGTATCTGGCGCCTCTGCTGATAGTAATGAGCCTGATGTTTTTCTGGAATTTGAGCCGCAACATCAATGACGTACTTATCCCACATCTTAAACGGGCCTGCCAGCTAACCGATCTGCAATCGTCACTGATCCAGTCGGCATTTTTTGGGGCTTATTTTTTGATGGCCTTACCTGCGGGGCGTTTCATTGAAAAAATGGGATACAGGGCTGGAATGCTCACGGGCCTTATCCTGGCAGCTATAGGGGCAGCCATATTTTATCCGGCTGCCACAACCAGGTTTTATCCGGTATTCCTGCTGGCATTGTTTACCATGGCATCGGGCTTTGCTATACTGGAGGTTACCGCTACCCCCTATATTTCAAAACTTGGCGATCCGGATCATGCTTCAAGCCGGTTAAGCCTGGCGGCAGCCGTTGGTTCCATGGGGGCTACCATAGGGCCATTCATCGGCTCCAAATTTTTGCTGCATGAAAAAGATATCCCGGAAAACCTCATCCAATCTTTTAATCCAGAGCAACTTAAGTCGTTTTTAAGCAGCGAAGCGCATCTGGTGATTCCTCCTTACCTAACGCTGGCGGGATTGTTTATAGCCTTATGTTTAGTACTTTACTTTTTAAAATTGCCGGTTATACACGAGGGTAATAATCGCCAAAAACTATCGGGAGTATTTAAATTCAGGCATACTATGCTTGGCGTATTAGCGGTTTTTGCCTATTTAGGTGCCGAAGTTGGCGTGGTAAGTTTCATTATCCGGTATACAAAATCATTAAATATTGCCGGCATTACCGAGCAAAAAGCGGCCTTATTTATCACGCTTTATATGGCACTGGTTTTAGCCGGGCGCCTGCTGGGAGCATTTTTGCTTAAGCAGGTAAAACCCAATAAAGTGCTTACCTTATGCAGTATAGGTGCGTTTACGCTGATATTAGTATCGGTACTTACGGGTGGCTATGTATCCATAATTTCACTGTCGATAGTGGGGCTGTTTACTTCAGTGATGTACCCCATTATTTTTACGCTCAGCATCAAAAACACAGGTGACTACACCAAAGTAGCCTCGTCATTACTCATTATGGGTGTTGTAGGCGGAGCTATTATCCCACCAATAATGGGCTTGATATCAGACCATTCAGGTATCAAAATAGCATTCATTGCGCCGCTCGCTTGCTATGTATACGTACTATTTTACGGGGTTAAAGGCTATGTGGTAAAAAACAAAACTTATTCGGACGGGCCCGAAGAACCACTGTTGACAGCAATAGGACATTAAACCCACCTGTTAAACTTACGAAGTTTTAAAAACTTCGTAAGTTTCTGAACCTTCACTCCACTGGATGCTGCCATGAACCATCAGCAGTGGAACTAACAAAACAACCAATACCATATTGCGCAACTTTTTGTCCTTTTCAATATTATTTTGTTGTGAAAACTACACTTAATACAACTAAATTGTTTCAGCAATGCGTTTTTTACTCAAAACCCAAAAACCAATGTCAAAATAGTATCGAAACAAATCAATTTAAGTGCAATTTATTGCCAATGCCCTCCATATTTTTATCTTAATTATAAACGCCAGCAATTAAGGTTTACATAATATTTTTTTAATCAGAAACCGCAATCCAAAAAAAGGACGAAGTTTTTGAAGTGGGATTGTTATAACCAATACTGAATGATTAAAACTTTACTTATTACGCTATTATTTGGGTTCACGGCCGGTATTGCCTCTGCACAAAATCATGAAAATGACGGTGCGGGCAATGCCCCAGCCGTATATACTGTTCAACATACAGCTAACGATAGCTGGAAAGGATTTGAACGGATCAATATCACCATAGGCCCTCACAAAGCTTATTATGTAAATCCTAAAAAGGCGCTTGAAGGTAATCCATGGGTGTGGCGGGCCTCCTTTCCTGATTGGCATACTGACATTGATAGTATCCTGCTAACCAAAGGCTTTCATGTAGCTTTCATAAATGTTGACGATCAATACGGCAGTCCCTATGCTTTGCAGGTTTGGGATTTTTTTTATCAATATTTAACCGGCAAGCAAGCTTTTGCAACTAAAGTTGCCCTTGAAGGCGTTAGTCGTGGCGGTTTATATGTATATGGTTGGGCCAAACGCAACCCTGATAAAATTAGCTGCATTTATAATGAAGCCCCCGTTTGCAATATTCAAAGCTGGCCAGGTGGCAAGTTAGGTGCTCCGGGCGATTCCAGCTTATGGAAACAGCTGCAACAGGCGTATCACATTACCGAACAACAAGCGCTTGATTATAAAGACAACCCTGTTGATAACCTTGATGGCCTTGCTGCTTTTAAGGTACCGGTTATCCATATCATAGGTATCAATGATAAAGTAGTGCCCAATGCCGAAAACACCAACATTCTTGCTCAACGCTATACCGCTTTAGGCGGGCCGATGATGATATACCCGGTAACTGCCGGTCCGCAGGAGTTGGACGGACACCACTTCCCTATTGAACATCCCGAACATTGGGCCAATATGATCATGGGCTACAGCTATCCTGTAAAAAAGACATTGCCGTATGCCGATTATTTTATTTCCCGTAAAGGCCTTACTAACAGCCTCAATATATTCAATGCGGGCAAAAAAGCTACTATAGCTTTTTTAGGCGGATCAATTACATATAACCCCGGCTGGCGCGAAAAGATAAGCCGCTACCTTACCGAACACTTTCCTTCAACCAGTTTTCACTTTATACAGGCCGGGATCCCCTCGTTAGGTAGTGTGCCGCATGCATTCCGTTTACAGCGGGACGTACTTGATTCGGGCAAAGTTGACTTGATGTTTGTTGAAGCCGCGGTAAACGATAACGTGAACGGGCTGGACAGCCTTACCGAAGTACGGGCCCTGGAAGGAATTGTAAGGCATGCAAAAAAAGCCAATCCTCAAATGGACATTGTCATGATGTCATTTGTTGATCCTGATAAAATCAGGGATTATAACAATGGTAAAACCCCGCTGCAAATCAAAAATCACGAATTGATCGCAGAGCATTACGGCTTACCATCCATCAACCTGGCTAAAGAAGTTACTGATAAGCTTAATAACCATGAGTTTTCATGGGAATATGATTTTAAAAACCTTCACCCGGCTATTTATGGGCAGGAACTTTACTTTGCCACAATAAAAAGCCTGCTTAATTCATGCTTTGACCAACAGCAGGCAACCGTGTCTAAAGCCAATCCATTGCCCAAACCGGTCAACGCGTTTAATCTGAACAATGGCCATTATTACAACATTCAAAATGCAAAAAATTTGAACGGCTGGGTCATTAACCCCGATTGGGCACCAAACAATAACCTGAGCACCCGCCAGGGTTTTGTACACAAACCGATGCTTATTGGCACAAAACCGGGCTCATCGTTAACGCTGCCATTTACCGGCACCGCTATTGGAATGGCCATTGTATCAGGCCCGGATGCGGGTATTATCAGCTACAGCATTGACGGCGGTGCTGAGAAAAAAATGGACCTGTACACAGAGTTCAGCTCATGGATCTACCTGCCCTGGTATGTAACCTTTAGTACCGACCTAAAAAAAGGCCCGCACACGCTGAGCCTGAAAATTGACACCGATAAGAATAAAAACAGCAAGGGGAACACGTGCCAGCTAATCTATTTTTTAACCAATTGATTTTTTTAAAGAACAGCGATATGCTGTAAACGCAGCTCAAAACTTTTAATTGTCAACTTAACATATTTAAAAAATGATGAAACCTTTTACTACTGGAAAAACCTTTTACCATTTGCGCATTTAAATGGCACCCAAACCAATAAACCCATCAACCAAATCTCAAAAATAAAGAACCATTATCAAACCAATTTTTATGAAAGAATTTTACCAACGGATCAAAACCCGGCGGGAGCTTAGACAGTCTCACAAGCCTGCACCGGGTTTTTATTGCTTTGTATTATTACTGCTGTGCTTTATTTGCCCGGCACAATTTACTCACGCACAAAGTAAGGTAACTATTACCGGCCTCGTGACCGACACACTGGGCGGTAAAATTGCAGGTGCCAACATTGTGGCTATCAACCGCAAAAACCTGGGCACTACTACCGATGTTAACGGCAAATTTGTGATCGATGCCGAGCCCGGTACTATCCTTAAAGTATCGTACGTAACTTTTATCGATCAAACCTTTACCGTTTCGGCAGGTAAACTGGTTGTAAACATCGTACTTAAAGAATCAAAACGCGGCCTTGATGAGGTTGTGGTATTAGCCTATGGCAAAAAAGAACGCAAGGAAGCTGTAGTAGGCTCGGTAACAACCGTTAAACCCGCCGACCTGAAAATACCCGCCAGTAACTTAACCAATGCGCTTGCCGGCCAGGTGGCAGGTATCATCGCCTTTCAACCAAGCGGCCAGCCGGGGCAGGATAATTCCAGCTTCTTTATTCGTGGTGTAACTACTTTCGGCTATAAAAAGGATCCGCTTATCCTGATCGATAACGTTGAGCTTTCCACATCCGATCTTGCCCGTTTGCAGGTTGATGACATCGCCAGCTTTTCGATACTGAAAGATGCGAGCGCTACTGCGCTTTACGGTGCGCGTGGTGCCAACGGCGTAATTTTGGTAAGCACAAAAGAAGGTAAAGTTGGCAAGGCTAAGATCAATGTGCGGGTGGAAAATTCCATTTCGCAATCGGCCAAAACACTGCAGCTTGCCGACCCGATCACTTACATGAAGCTGTTTAATGAAGCCACCATCACCCGCGACCCGTTAAGCCCGCTCCCCTTCTCTCAAAATAAAATATTAAATACCGAAGCAACACTTAGCAATGCGCCCGGCAGCAATAAATACGTTTACCCCGCTGTCGACTGGCTGGATATGCTTTTCAAAAAACGTACCGCTACCCAGCGCGCCGATATGAGCGTAAGCGGCGGCGGCGATGTAGCCCGCTATTATGTATCAGGCTCATACAATGTTGACCACGGGATCCTGCGCCAGGACATCGCCAACAATAACAACAACAACGTAAAGTTTGAAAATTACCAACTGCGTTCAAACGTTAATATCAACTTAAGTAAAAGCACCGAACTTATTGTAAGGCTTGCTGGTTCATTCAATGAGTATAACGGCCCTCTTACTGCTGATGCTTCCTTCTCTACCGATTTGTATAACGTTGCCGTGCATACCAGCCCGGTATTGTTCCCTGCATATTTCCCTGCCGACTCGGCTAACCGCGATGTTAAGCATATCTTGTTTGGTAACGCCGCACCTGCCAACGCAGGCTCTGCATCAAATGCCATCGCATACAATAACCCATATGCAGCCTTGTTGCGCGGCCATAAAAACTATTCAGAATCAAGGCTATCGGCCCAGTTGGAGTTAAACCAAAAACTGAATTTCATAACCGACGGGCTTAACTTTCATGGTTTATTCCATACCAACAGGTATTCCTACTTCCAGTCACAAATGGGGTATTCTCCATTTTATTATAATGTGAATACCTACGATAAGGCCACTAACCAGTACACGTTAACCTGGCTTAACCCGCAGCCAACCGGCAACAACGTAGCCACTGAGTACCTGAGCTATTACCGCGACCCGAGCACTGATAACCTGAATACGTATATCTATTTTCAGGGTGTATTGGATTACAATCACGCCTTTGGCGATCATAACCTGAGTGCATCGTTGATCGGTACACGCCAGCAAACAGTTTATTCTGCAGCGAAAGATCCGGTACTTGATCGGCCAACCCTTCAATACTCGCTGCCTTACCGTAACCTAACCCTCGCAGGCCGTGCCACATATTCATTTAAAAGCCGTTACTTCCTGGAATTTAACTTCGGCTACAACGGAACCGAGCGTTTTTCGGCCAATCACAGGTTTGGCTTCTTCCCTACTATCGGTGGTTCATGGATCGTATCTGACGAGAAATTCTGGGGATCGGGACTTTATGATGTTATCTCCCGCATGAAAGTAAGGGCCAGCTATGGTTTGGTAGGTAATGACGCCATTGGCTCACAACGTTTCTTCTTCCTGTCGGATGTTAACCTTAACGGCGGCAACCCTGCCACATTTGGTACTTATAATGGCTATACCCGCAACGGTGTTTACATCAACAACTATGAAAATCCTAACGTAACCTGGGAAACATCGCGCCAGCTAAACCTTGGTCTTGAGTTTACTATGTTTAAAAACCTGAATGTAGTAGCCGAGGTTTATAAATACCACCGTTACAACATTCTTCAAACACGTACTTCGCTGCCTACAACACTTGGTCTTGAGGCACTTGATCAATACGGCAATCCCAATGTTACAGCCAACATAGGTACTGCTGATACCAAAGGTATCGACCTTCAAATGGATTATAAGGCGACTATAAACAAAGATGTTTGGCTGCAGGGCCGTGGTAACTTCACCCTTGCCAGCAGTAAATATGGAAACTACGAAGAGCCGCAGTACAAGGAAGCCTACCGCTACCATAAAGGCCAGGAAATAAATCGTCAGTACGGATACATTGCTGAACGCTTATTTGTTGACGATAACGAAGCAAAGAACTCTCCTTCACAGATCTTTTCAACCAACGGCATTCCTCCGGGTGGCGGCGATATCAAATACCGCGACTTAAACGGCGACGGTAAAATCGATGGCGCAGATCAAACCTTTATCGGCTATCCAACGGTACCCGAAATTGTATACGGTTACGGTTTATCGGCAGGTATTAAAAATTTTGATATCTCCTGCTTTTTCCAGGGCCAGGCACGTGTGTCGTTCTTTATCGACCCTAACCGTACCAGTCCGTTCATTCAAAGTCCCGACCCATATATATACGGTAATACTCAGTTGATCAAGGCGTTTGCCGACAGTCATTGGAGCGAGGAAAACCAGGACCTTTATGCTACCTATCCAAGATTAGGTGTAACCGGTAACCAGATCGAAAACAACCGCCAAAACAGCACCTGGTGGATGCGCGACGGCAGTTTCCTGAGGCTTAAATCGATAGAGATTGGTTACTCATTGCCGCCATCTATTTTAAAGCGCTTAAACGTAAGCAAATGCCGCATTTACTTTAACGGCTTAAACCTGTATACCTGGAGCGCCTTTAAACTTTGGGACCCTGAGCTTGGCGGTAACGGCTTTGCCTACCCTATACAAAAGGTATTCAACTTAGGCATAAACGTTAACCTATAATTTTTTACAGATCAATACTTAGTATTATGAAACAATATTATAAACTTTTATTACTGGTTGGGTTCCTGGTTTCGGGCGCGTCATGTAAAAAATATCTTGATGTAACGCCTGATAACACCGGTACCCTTGAGTACGCGTTCAGGAACCGTAACGAGGCCGAAAACTACCTGTTTACCTGCTATGCAACCTTACAGCAATTTTATGACCCTACTTCAAACATAGGCTTTACAACATCATCAGAGATCATTTATCCAAACAACCTCACCAATCACCCACTTAATGAAAATGGGTTTAACCTGATCCGCGGCACGCAAAACAGCAGCAGCCCTGGTGTAAACTGGTGGGATGGTGAAAATGGCGGGCAGGCACTATTCCGTTCTATCCGCAGATGTAACATCATGCTCGAAAACATTGACAAGCCTGTTGATCTTTCGCCATCTGAAAAAGCAAGATGGATTGCCGAGGTAAAATTCCTTAAAGCATATTATCATTACTACCTGTGCCGTTTATATGGCCCTGTACCATTGGTAAAGACCAATATCGACATTACGGCCAGCACCGAAGAGGTAAGGGTAAAACGCTCGCCGGTTGATTCGGTATTTAACTATTGCGTACAGTTACTGGATGAGGCTATTCCAGACCTGCCGCCGGTTATCACCAACCAGGCAAAAGAGCTTGGCCGTATTACCCAGTTAACGGCGCTATCAATTAAAGCCGAAATGTTAGCCACCCAGGCCAGCCCCTTATTTAACGGCAACCCCGATTATGCCAGCATGAAAAACAAAGATGGCCAGGCGCTGTTTTCAAGCACTGTCGATCCGCAGAAATGGAAACGAGCGGCTGATGCCTGTAAGGCAGCCATTGATGCCTGCGAAGCCAACGGGCTTAAGCTTTATACCTTTGTTGCGCCGCCTACGGTTGGATCTCTTTCAGCTCAGTTACGTAACGAGCTAACTATTCAAAACGCGGTTACCGAAAAATGGGATGTAAACCCCGAGCTGATCTGGGCATTAAACCCAACTTTTCCATGCCAGGGTTACGCAACGCCAAGATTAACGCCAAAATCGGCAGTTAATATCTTCTCAAATCCATCAACGTTTGCCGTTCCAATTTCAACGCAGGAGCTTTTTTATACAGCCAACGGGGTACCGTTAACCGAGGATAAAAACTATGATTATACTAACCGTTTCGCACTTAAAACAGCGGGGGATGCCGATAAATATTATATAGCCCAGGGCTATACCACTGTTAATGAGCACTACGGCCGCGAAACCCGCTTTTACGCCAACATTGCATTCGATGGCAGTATCTGGTATGGTAACGGCATTTACAACCAGGACCAGGCCTATCATGTTGAGGCTCGAGGTTCAGGTTCACTGGCAGGTCCAAAAGACTTGAACACGCTTAACATCACTGGTTACTGGCCTAAAAAATTAGCTAACTATCTTTCCGTTTATGACGATGGTTTTCAGTCTATTGAATATCACCTACCGTTAATGCGACTGGCCGGTTTATACCTTTTATATGCCGAAACCCTGAACGAGGTAAACGGCCCAACCGCCGATGTATACAATTACATTGACAAAGTAAGGGCAAGGGCAGGTTTAAAAGGCGTATTGGAGTCATGGTCAACCTATTCAAAAACCCCTGGCAAGCCAACAACTAAAGAAGGTTTACGCGATATCATACACCGCGAGCGCCGCATTGAGCTTTGTTTTGAGGCGCAAAGCGGATGGGACCTTCGCCGCTGGAAAGAGATACAAAGTGTATTGAGCGTACCGCTGCAGGGCTGGAATATATACGAATCTGAAGCCGGTAACTATTACAGGCCACATACCGTGTTAACACCTGTTTTCGGGTTAAAAAACTATTTCTGGCCAATAAAGGACAACGACCTGATCGTTAACAACAATTTGGTGCAAACTACTTACTGGTAGGCGTCCCTTCAACTCAAAATGAATTAATTCAATATAAATAGGAATTATGAAACGCATTAAAAATTATTCGGTAACGGCACTGGCGCTTGCGGCGGTACTGTTTATGGCGTGCTTAAATTCATGCAAAAAGAACGACGGGTACGTTAAGGAGGTTTCGACCGATTTGAGCAAGCCCGCCTCGGTTACCAACGTAAAGGTTAAAAACTTTAACGGCGGTGCTTATATCACTTATGATTTGCCCAACTCAGATAACCTGCTATATGTGCAGGCCGAATACCGCATCAACGATAAAACCACCCGTCAAACCAAATCGAGCTATTACTCAGACACGGTTACGGTTGACGGTTTTGCCAAAAGCCAGGAGTACGAGGTGACACTTTATTCGGTAAGCCGGGCTAACGTAAAATCTGATCCGCTGATTGTTAAGGTACATCCTGATACTCCTTTTTATAAGCTGATAAAGCCGACATTAACCATCACATCTGATTTTGGCGGTGTAAATATCAAAGCCATGAACCCTGATCAAAAAGATATAGGCGTAATTTTACTGGCCTTCGATAAATCAACCCAGGCATTGGAGGTTGTGGATCAGCATTATACCAAAGTTGATACCATTAACTACTCCATAAGGGGCTATCCGGCGGTGCCACAAAAATTTGGTGTATATGTAACCGATAAGTTTGGCAATATCTCAGATACTACTATCGTTAATCTCACCCCGATATTTGAGACACTACTGGATAAGAGCAAGTTTTCAGTATACAAAACCCCTACCGACAGCCCTACCGCCTACGGCTGGGAAGTGCCATATCTTTGGGATAATAAAACCGATGGCTACTCAAACGGCTGGCACACTGCTCCGGGAGCGCCTGCGCCAATACAGGTTACCTTCAGCCTTGGCGTATCGGCACAATTAAGCCGCTTTGTTTTATGGGAAAGGCCGGATCAGTATGCTTATGCGCACGGTAATCCCAAAGATTTCAGCATCTGGGGATCGAACATTAATGCACCGCAGGATGTAAGACTGCCGGACTATGCTCCTGTAGGAACCATTGTTGGTGATTGGGTTAATATCGGCAATTATCATTATCCAAACCCGCCATCGGGCCTTACACCGGGCTTCACTAATGCGGCCGATGCTGCCTTTGTTGCGGCAGGGGTTAATTTTAATATCTCTCCGGGTTCAACACCGATTAAATATTTCCGCTTCATGGTGCATGACACCTGGTCGAACGGTGACTTTGCCCACATGATGGAGCTTTCAATTTATGGTAACCCACAATAGGTATTAACTCATTTAGATTAAACGAACATGAAAAATATTGTCAGAATAGCTGCTTTCTGTTTGCTTGGATACCTGTTGTATGGTTGCAGCAAGCAAGACACACAGTTTGAATCGTACTTAAACGGGCATGAAGTTAAATATCCGGGTACGGTGGCCAATGCACACTCGCGCCCCGGAAACTTACGTGCCGCCATCACCTGGAACCCCAGTACCGATCCCAGCATAACGCGCTACGTAATATACTGGAACAATAAGGCCGATTCGATAATTTTTAATTCTACCAACCACAATCCGTCAGATAGCCTAACAGTTGTCGTACCAAACTTAAACGAGTATATTTATTCGTTCACTGTTTTCTCGTACGATGCCAAGGGTAACCGTTCCATCCCGCTCGATATCAATAATGTCAGGGTTTACGGACCTATCTATCAATCGGGCTTGTCAAACAGAGGCTATAACGTTAGCAATCCATATGGTATCAGTGCCGATGGCAAGCTTACGCTTAATTTCCTCAAAGTTGATACCAGTACCCATAATGTGTTCACAAACATAAAATACACCAATAAAGCTGGTAAAGAAAGTTTTGGAAAACTTAGCGCCGATAGCATGTCGGTTACCCTGGCAGATTATAAGGCAGATACAAAGATCCAGTTTTTATCGGCCTTCAAGCCTGCTGTGAATGCTCTTGATACATTTTATGTAGCTAATTACGAGGATTTCCCCACCATTAATTCTGTTGCTGTTTGCGATAAAAAGCTTTTCAAAAAAGTGTATTTAACTAATGACGCCAAACCTTATGAAGGAGATACAGATATTGACAGACTTTGGGATGGCAGTGTTGGCCCGCAGGGTTTCCCTAACATTTTCCACAGTGATGGTAACGGCCCGCTGCCGGTAGTTATCACTTTTGATATGGGTGCTCTTTACAAAGGCTTGGTAGCCATTGAAGAAACAGGCCGTAACTGCTGCCACAACCCCGATGACTTTGAAGTATGGGGCATAGCTGATCTGACTAATGCAACCACCAACTTAAAAGCCAATGATGCCGGCTGGACTGCGGAAGCAATTTCCAAAGGCTGGAAACTGCTTAAAGAGATCAAAAGGACTGATGATGGCAGCGCCCCATTAAAGGTAAACTTTGATCCTAATCCGCCGCCGGTACGCTACATCCGTATCAGGATCAAACACAATTCAAACAACGAGGGTAACTACACCAATATGAGCGAGCTTACCTTCTGGAACAACGCATTGCTATAACAATACTCCTATGACCGGGCCACCTTGCGGCCTGGTCATAGCTTATAAAATTATAAAGACGAAGACCTCTATTAATAATATCCACATCAAAAATACCTTAATGAAAAAACCGGCAATTATTTTCCTTTACCTGTTTTCTATAATCAAAATCGGCTTTGCCCAACAGGCTATTCCCGTAAAAACCCCAAAAGCAGTTTTGGATGATTTCATGACCAAACGTTTCGGCATGTTTATCCACTTTGGGCCGGTGACCTTACGCGGCACCGAAATAGGCTGGAGCCGCAACAAAGAAGTAGCGCAGGATGACTATGATAACCTGTATAAGGAATTTAACCCGGTTTTATTTAATGCCGATGCCATTGTAAAAGCAGCCAAAGATGCCGGCATGAAATACCTGGTGATCACCGCCAAACATCACGATGGCTTTGCTTTATGGCCATCCGCATATACCGACTATAGCATCAGCAAAACACCCTATAAACGCGATATGGTGGTTGAACTTGCTGCAGCCTGCAAAAAGCAGGGTATACTGTTTTGTATCTATCATACCGTGCTCGACTGGCACGATCCCAATTACCCTATTCACAACCCTTACGACAGCACCAAAAACGTAAAGGGCAATATGGTAGCCTTTAAAACGCAAATGAAGGATGAGTTAAAAGAGCTCATCACCAAATACCACCCCTACCTGCTTTGGTTTGACGGTTACTGGGAAAAACCATGGACCAACGCCGATGGGCAGGAGATTTATAAATTTATCAAAAGCATTGATCGCAACGTTATCGTAAACAACCGTTTGGGTAAAGAGAGCGAAAAGCTGAATGACCAATCGGTAGGAGATTACCTTACCCCAGAGCAGCGCATTGGTCAGCTTAATATGAACGAGCCATGGGAAAGCTGCATCACCATTTGCCAGCAATGGGCCTGGAAACCTAACGACAAAATGAAAACCGCGCAGGAATGTATCCAAACATTGGTTAAAACCGCTGCCGGCAATGGCAACCTGCTATTTAATGTTGGCCCAATGCCCGACGGTCGCATCGAAGCACGCCAGGTTGAAACCCTGCAGCAAATGGGGGCCTGGTTAAAAAAATATGGCGAAAGTATCTATGGTACCAAAGGCGGTCCCTATCCTCCGAATGATAACTATGCTGTTACACGTAAGGGAAACAAGATCTATTTGCACGTATTTCAGAAAAAAGGTGATAAAATTGCATTGCCTAATATGCCGGGTGTTAACATAACCAACGCCTATGTGCTCGGCGGGACCAAAGTAAATTATAAACAGGATACAACAGGTTATAGCATTGATTTACCGCAAACTTTACCCGATGCAAACAGCAATGTGATTGTATTGGAACTGAACAAAAACGCCGAGGAGATACCTGTAATTGCAGCGGGTAAATAAAATAAAAACAGAAAACCTAATTAACATAAACATGCTAAAAAGAACGCCCCTGCTAATAACCGTAATAATAACAGGTATTACAACGTTTACTCACGCACAAACAAAACAATTAAAACTTTGGTACAAGCAACCTGCCCAACGCTGGGAAGAAACTGTTGCTCTCGGTAACGGCCGTTTAGGAATGATGCCCGATGGTGGTGTTACTGCCGAAAAAGTGGTATTGAATGATATAACGATGTGGTCGGGATCATCGCAGGATGCCAATAACTACGAGGCTTATAAAAAACTGCCCGAAATAAGAAGCTTGCTTGCAGCCGGCAGGAACGTAGAAGCACAGGCCATTATCGATAAATCGTTTGTATGCACGGGCAAAGGATCTGGCGGCGTACCTTTCGGCTGCTTCCAGATGCTGGGAGACCTGAATCTTAAGTATCAGTATAAAGGGATTGAAGATAAAGATGTAAAATATGAAAATTACGAACGCGAGCTTTCATTAAACAATGCCCTTGCCAAAACTACTTACCAAGTAAATGGCGTTACCTACAAGCGCGAATACTTTACCAGTTTTGATAATGATGTAGATATAATAAAACTAAGCGCTGATAAACCGGGAATGCTTAACCTGAGCATCAATATCAGTCGGCCGGAGCGTGGTGTTACCAGTACTGAGGGTAACGAACTTGATCTTACCGGCCAGCTGGACAATGGTACCGATGGAAAAGGTGTAGCTTACAAAGCGAGAGTAAAGGCAAAACTAACCGGCGGCTCATTAAGCACTACCCCAACCTCGCTGGTTATTAAAGATGCGACCGAGGTGATCATTTATGTATCGGCAGGTACAGATTTTAAGAATCCGCAGTATCTCACCAAAATGGACGGCGCACTGAAAGCTGCCATGAAAAAGCCTTATACATCAGAAAAACAGCAGCATATAGCCAACTTTCAAAAGTTATTTAACAGGGTGAACATTGACCTTGGTACCTCAGAAGCAGAAAAATTAACGACAGATCAAAGGCTTATCGCTTTCCGCAATAATCCTGACGCGGATAAAAGCCTGCCGGTTTTATTCTACCAATTTGGCCGCTACCTGAGCATCTGCAGCACGCGTGTAGGTTTGCTGCCGCCGAACCTGCAGGGTTTATGGGCTAACGAAGTGCATACTCCATGGAACGGCGATTACCACCTGGATATCAACATTGAAATGAACCAATGGCCGGTTGAGGTTTCCAACCTGTCGGAATTAAACCTGCCCCTTGCCGACCTGGTTAAAGGTATGGTGCCCCATGGTGAAAAAACAGCAAAAGCCTATTACAATGCTGATGGCTGGGTAGCCCACGTAATTACCAACCCATGGGGTTTCACCGAGCCGGGCGAAAGCGCTTCCTGGGGTATTTGTAAAGTTGGCTCTGGCTGGCTTTGCGACAACCTGTGGCAGCATTATGATTTTACAGGAGATAGAAACTACCTGAAACAAATTTATCCGATATTGAAAGGCGCTGCGCAGTTTTATAACAGTATGCTAATCAGTGATGCTAAAACAAGCTGGCTGGTTACCTCCCCTTCGTCATCGCCCGAAAACAGTTTTTATCTGCCCGATGGCACACACGCCAGTATCTGCGTAGGCCCAACTATTGATAACCAGATCATCCGCCAGTTGTTTAACAACGTGATAACCGCAAGCAAAGTGCTGGGTACAGATGCAGCGTTTAGCAAAACGCTGGCTGCCAAAGTAAAAAAGCT
The DNA here is from genome assembly GCF_059690695.1 of Mucilaginibacter sp. A5337. NCBI lineage: Bacteria > Pseudomonadati > Bacteroidota > Sphingobacteriia > Sphingobacteriales > Sphingobacteriaceae > Mucilaginibacter > Mucilaginibacter sp. A5337. The sequence continues at coordinate 119,224 of NZ_JCAWEC010000007.1, forward strand.
CCCCCCTCCGGGTGTTATAGCTAAGGATGGTCGCATCCAGGAATGGATGGAAGACTACAAAGAGACGGAGCCGCAACACCGCCATGTATCGCACTTGTACGGTTTATTCCCGGCATCTGAGATTACCCCAGAAGCTACTCCTGCACTTGCCGAAGCCGCTAAGAAAACGTTGGAAGTGCGTGGCGACGACGGGCCAAGCTGGTCTATCGCTTACAAAATACTATGGTGGGCGCGGCTGCATGATGGCAATCGTACCTACAAACTGTTTAAAGAGCTGATGAAGCCAACCATCAAAACAGACATTAATTATGGCGCTGGCGGCGGCGTATACCCTAACCTGTTATCAGCAGGCCCGCCGTTTCAGATTGACGGCAACTTTGGCGCAACAGCCGGCATCGCTGAAATGCTGATCCAGAGCCATGCAGGGTTTATCGACCTGATACCATCTATCCCCGATGCCTGGAAAGCACAGGGCGAAGTAAAAGGACTCAAAGCCCGCGGCAATTTTACCGTTGACATGAAATGGAAAGATGGTAAAGTAACCGCTTACAAAGTAACCTCACCTAACCCGCGTATGGTTAAAGTGAAAGTTAACGGCGAGGTTAAAAACATTATGGCCGCTAAAAGCTAAATCCTCTTAAAGAAGCGGGATCGTGCGATTCCCCTCTTGAGAGGGGTGCAGGGGTGTGTTTAACTAAGCGACAATAAAATATCGATGAAACACACCCCTACAGCCGCACATTCCACCACGCCCCCTCTCAAGAGGGGATTTTTTGAAGTTATAATAAAACATTATAAACAGGAGATCCCATGTTTAAAAAGTACCTGCTCCAACTAAACATTATAGCGGCCTGCTGGCCCGGCCTGTGTCTTGCACAATCACAACCATTAAAGATCTGGTTTAACCGGCCGGCCAATCAATGGGAAGAAACACTGCCGCTTGGTAATGGCAGATTGGGTATGATGCCGGATGGTGGTGTTAAAAAAGAAACTATCACGCTAAATGATATCACGCTATGGTCGGGTGCGCCGCAGGATGCCAACAATTACGAGGCTTATAAAAAGCTTCCGCAAATCCGGGCACTATTGCTGGCGGGCAAAAATGCTGATGCACAGGAGATCATTGATAAAGATTTTATTTGCAAAGGCCCAGGATCAGCAGGGGTTAATTATGGCTGTTATCAAACCATGGGCAACCTGAACATAGCATTTAATTATGCCGGAACTGATCCAAAAGATGTTAAATACACCAACTATCATCGTGAGCTATCGGTAAACACGGCCGTAGCTAAATGCAGCTATACGGTGAACGGCGTTACCTACAAGCGTGAATACTTCACCAGTTTTGGTGATGATATCAGCATCATTAAACTCACCGCAGATAAGCCCGGCATGCTAAACCTTAGCCTTACTATGGACAGGCCGGAGCATTTTGCCGTCACTGCCCAAAACAATCAGCTTGAAATGTACGGACAGTTGGATAACGGTATTAATGGCAAAGGAATGCGTTACCTGGCCAAAGTAAAAGCCAGTTTAAAAGGAGGCAGCCAAAGCATTACAGAAAATTCGCTGATAATTAAAAATGCCACCGAGGCCATCATTTATGTATCGGCAGGCACCGACTACAAACAGCCTAACTATACTCAAAAAGCAGCTAACATACTGGCTGCCGCCATGAAAAAGCCATATGACCAGGAAAAGCAGCAGCATATCGTTAATTATCAAAAACTGTTTAACCGGGTTACGGTAAATTTAGGTGGTAGCTACCAGGATACCATTCCTACCGATCTTCGGTTAGCCAACTTTCATAACAATCCTAAAGTCGATAATGCCTTGCCGGTTTTGTACTACCAGTTTGGCCGCTACCTGAGCATTTGCAGCACCCGGATTGGCCTGTTACCACCTAACTTGCAGGGCCTTTGGGCTAACCAGATAGTCACTCCGTGGACTGGTGATTACCATCTTGACATTAACGTACAAATGAACCATTGGCCGGTTGAAGTATCCAACCTGTCTGAATTAAACCTGCCCCTTGCCGAGCTTGTAAAAGGGATGGTAAAAAACGGCGAAAAAACAGCCAAAGCCTATTACAATGCCGATGGCTGGGTGGCTCACGTAATAACCAATATCTGGGGCTGGACAGAACCCGGCGAAGCCGCCTCATGGGGAATTTGCAAGGTCGGCTCAGGCTGGCTTTGTGATAATCTTTGGCAGCATTATGATTTTACCAACGATAAAAAATACCTGGCAGATATTTACCCGGTACTGAAAGGTTCGGCCCTGTTTTACAGCAGTATGCTCATTAATGATCCTAAAACGGGCTGGCTGGTAACCTCGCCATCCTCATCGCCCGAAAACGGCTTTTTAATGCCAGATGGCAGCGGCCGCCACACCAGTATTTGTATGGGACCAACCATCGATAATCAGATCATCCGTGAGTTGTTCAACAACGTGATCACTGCGGGCAAGGTGCTGGGCAGGGATCAGGCATTCTGTAAAACATTGCAGGAAAAGCTCAAAAAACTACCGCCTGCGGGTATCATAGCCAAAGATGGCCGCATCCAGGAATGGCTGGAAGATTATACCGAAATTGAACCGCACCACCGTTGTATCTCGCACCTTTACGGCTTGTACCCGGCATCGCTCATTACGCCCGAAGCTACCCCCGCTCTTGCCGAGGCCAGCAAAAAAACGCTGGAAGCCCGTGGTGATGACGGTCCGAGTTTTGCCATAGCCTACAAAATTGCCTGGTGGGCAAGACTGCATGACGGCGAACGGGCATACAAGCTATTTACCGACCTCATTCACCCTACCCTCGCCACCAATATGAATTATGGAGATGGCGGCGGTATTTACCCCAACATGCTTTCGGCCGGACCACCGTTCCAGATTGACGGTAATTTTGGAGCTACAGCCGCCTTGGCCGAAATGCTGATCCAAAGTCATGCAGGTTTTATTGAACTGCTGCCATCCGTACCCGCCAACTGGAAACAAACCGGCGAGGTTAAAGGCTTAAGGGCAAGAGGCAATTTTACTGTCGATTTTAAATGGAACGATGGTAAAATAACCAGTTACCGCATCACTTCGGCTCAGCCACGGAAGGTTAAAGTGAAGATAAACGGCGTGATAAAAGATGTGATGGCGCAAAAAGTGTATACAAAATACGCACGAGGGGAGTAGCTTTTAAACAGGAGGCACCTACGGAGCCAAAAACGTTCACTTAAATTTCTATAAACATGGTACTCCTCCGGAGTTCAACAAAAATTATGACCATAACTCCGTAGGAGTATCATGTTTGTAGCTTAAACAAATAAAGATTTGGCTCCATAGGTGCCTCCTATCAACTCTTTATTAAAACAAATTCTGGTCTGTGTAACGAAAACGTTATGATTAAAAAAAGCTGTTGTGCACAATAAATAAAATGTAACTTAGACATTTAATAAACCTTAAATTCATGCAAAAATTTCTTAATCGTTTTATAATTGCTGTGCAGTTGTCCGGCTTGCTTTGCGTTTGGCGGCCGGCAATTGTTTCAGCATCAACCCCCAATATTAACAATCAACCAACCCAGCAAGGCGATGTATCGTTTTCATATGGCCCTGCCGGTACTATCCGTTACGATCAAAAAGGCGGCACCTTCTCTATTATCGAAAACGGCAAAATTATACTCAGCAATTGTTTTAGTAAAGCCGGCATCAACGGAAAACTTATTACTTCAAAGGAGTACAAAAACATTTCTTACAATAAAACATTGGTAACCGATGGCTTTGGGAAAGGTGTAAAACATAGCTTTACTCTAACCGGTAATAATTTACCTAACATGGTACAAGTGTTTTATACCTATCCATCGCATAAAGGTTACTTTTTAGTAGAGGTTTATGTTGAGGGTAAAAACCTGAAAACAAATTACATGGAGCCGATAGCCGGAAATATGGCTGCAATCCCCGGCGATACCCGTTCCCTCTTTGTACCTTTTGATAACGATACATTCATCAGCTATAACTCAAAAACCTTCAAAGCACCGCTAACCAATACCAGTGCCGAGGTAGGGACAGTTTTTGATAACAAAAGCCGCAAAGGCTTAGTGTTTGGATCTGTGGAACACGAGATCTGGAAAACCGGCGTGCGCACCGTTGCAAAAAAAGACAGCGCCAATACGTTTGAAGTATGGGGTGGTTATACCGAAGAAGCCGTAAACCGTGATAAAATTGCTCATGGTTTTATCAGCGGCAATACAGTTAAATCGCCTAAGGTATTTGTTGGCTGCTTTGCCGACTGGCGCAACGGTATGGAGGAGTTTGGGAAAGCCAACCGAATTGCCGAGCCTCCTTACATCTTTAACTGGACAAAACCTACCCCTGTTGGCTGGAACAGCTGGGGTGTTATGCAGGAAAAACTGAATTACGACAAAGCCATTAAAGTAACCGACTTTTTTGCCGATAGCATTCCGGCCTTCCGCAATGGCAATACTGCATTTATTGATCTGGATTCGTTTTGGGATAATATGATCAGCGGTGGCTGGGAAGGAGATTTTAGCAAGCTGAAATCATTTGCCGATTACTGCAAATCAAAAGGCTTACAACCCGGCGTGTACTGGGCTCCATTTACCGATTGGGGATGGCAGGGCGGCCCCGATCGCAAAGTTTTAGGAAGCAACTACACCTATGGTGAAACGTGGACAAAGGTTGGCGACAGCTATCATGACATTGACGGTGCCCGCGCAACCGATCCAACCCATCCGGGTACCTTGCAACATATCGACTATGTGATTGGCAAACTAAAAGCCTGCGGCTTTAAAATGATCAAGATAGACTTTTTAGGCCATGCGGCAGCCGAATCAAGTCATTTTTATGACCCGAAGATCACCACGGGTATGCAGGCCTGTAAAAAAGGAATGGAACACCTGATTGATCAGTTGGGTGATCAGATGCTGGTTTATGCGGCCATCTCCCCCAGCCTGGCAACCGGCCGTTACGCCCACATGCGGCGCATTGCATGCGATGCCTTTAAAACCATAAAGGATACCCGTTATACATTAAACAGCGTAAACTATGGCTGGTGGCAAACTTATCTATACAATTATATTGATGCCGACCATGTTGTACTTTCAACCGAAAGCGAAGGCGCAAACAGGGCAAGGATGCTCTCGGCAATTGTTACAGGAACGTTCATAACAGGCGATGATTTCTCTACGCATGGTCAATGGAGCGATCGGGCAAAAGCTATGTATCAAAACCCCGAAGTTTTAAAGATTGTACAAAACGGAAAAGCTTTCAGACCGGTTGAGGGGAATACTGAAACAGGAACAACGGAGCAGTTTTCAATCAATATTGGCAATAGCTTTTACCTGGCGCTGTTCAATTACGGTGATACCGATAAAGCTTATACTATCGACCCGAAAAGGATTGGTCTTGATCCAGGGAAAACAGCAAATGCGAAGTCGTTACTGAAAGGTACTAACGTAAATACAAAAGTCGTTTTAGTAAAAGCAGGAGATGCTGAATTATTAAAATTTGATCTGAACAAATAAACACGGCAAAGGCGCCGGCAACAGATTCCCCTTTAATCGCCGGACGCCTTTTGAGGGGATGAACCCTGTATCGTTTTAACTGTTTAGCTTAACTGATTTTGCCCGTTTGCATGCAAGCGGGCATTTTGATTTTTTGGCGTTTATACAGCATTTGTTTTTATTGTGTTTCATGCTTGCCACATTGCTTTTTTCTATTTGGAGCGAAGAAAAAAACAATCCCCCGGTGACGGCCAATATGGTAAAAAATTTCATAGCAGTAGGTTTTAACTTAAGAGACGATATTTTTTGGAGAATGTTACAGTAAAGAAGCCAAATGTTGATTTTCGCATATTTTCGGACAAAACCATAATTCAATGTCATTGCGAGAAGGAACGACGAAGCAATCGCACGGAAGCATAGCCGCCCTGTATAACACGCGATTGCCGTGCGACGCCTATAATGACGTGATTGTAAGTTATTGATTATTAGCTATGTTTTTGTTAACGGTTTTATGAATATGGGCGTTGCCTGCGGCCCGTGCTATCCGCTCATACTGCACGGGCATTAGCCACAAGGCCGGTATCCCAATGTCATTAAGTTAAGGGATTGACAGGTTGCACCAGAGGTGCAAAAGGTTTGTAGAAATAAGAGATTTGTGTGTCTTAGTGTGCCGGAGGTACACAACTCCGGTGTTCCGTACCTCTGGCACGGTTATTTTCGGTAAATGATATTGCTACAAACCTGTTCCCCCTCTGGGGGATTTTTCTTAACTTAATGACATTGGCCGGTATCCGCTACTATCACTAACGCGGCCCTCGCACACCATCGCTGAAATATATTTTATACGTCATTACGTTTTTTTTCAAGGTTTTCCCCTGATGGTTCCTCGCAATGACATAGTTTTTATGTTCTATTCATCCATCTGCCCCTAAAAGCAAAAAGTCAGTGACCTCGCGTTACTGACTTTTTCATTAACTATTAACTGACCAAATATCCTTAACAAAAAACTATCTGGTACTACAAACATAGGGTGTTAAAGGCGTGCTACATGTGTGAAAAGCACCATCCTAACACAAAAAGAAAACTCTTATTATGCTGATTGCCTGTACTTTAACGGCGTTATCTTATAATGCGTGCGAAATAACCTGATGAACGAACTCGGGCACTCAAAACCCACCATGCCAACTACCTCATTTACAGGGTAGCGGGTATCTTTAAGCAACATCAACGAGCGTTTTAAACGCAGCTGTATCAAAAACTGGTGCGGTGTTAAACCAAAAGCCTGCTTAAAAGTGCGCAGCAAATGGTTAACCGAAAGACAGGCATGCTCGGCGAGATCTTCAAGGCTAATATTCTGATTATAATTACTGTACAGGTACTCCTTAGCCAGATTGAGACGGCGCAGGATCTCAACCCTGGTGCCCTGGTTTAAAAAGTCGAGTTTTTCGGCTTTTCTGCAGATCTCGTCATTATAAATATGAAAATAATTGATGAGCGTGTGGTGCAGGTATTCGTTAATCAGCATTTCGTCCTGCATTCCATTGTCCAGATGTTGTTTCAGGTGAAATACATTGTATTTTATATCACCCGCAAAAGGATATATGGTTTCATTAAATTCGGGCTGTGCCTTGCTGTTGCCATAGCCTTTATTTAACAGGTTATCATCACCAAATGTCCAGCAATCTTTAAAATCCTGCAAAAACTGCTGATCAAAATTAATGGCAAACGACTGTACCTGCTGATCAAGGTCAGTATCGGTTGAATATTGAGTGCCCCTGTTCAGGATTAAAAATGAATCGGGGTAAATAGATAAATGCCTGCGGCCAATATCATAACGTTCATTACCGCTTAAAACAAAGCGAAGGCTTAAATCTGAAGTATACTGCGGCCCTTGTCTCTGGCCGCCGGTGCGGCTTACAATCTTATTGTTGTTGCGTAATACTTTTGAATAGTCCATTGTGATATGATTTTATTGTTCGTTATAATTTCTTTCTTCCAGTAACATAAATTTGTTGCCCGCCGGGTCTAAAAATTCGGCTGCCAATCCTGCCGGTAAATAGGCCGGCGATTTGCAAAAGAACACTCCTGCCGTCCGGAGCACATGATAATCGTTCAAACAGTCGGTTGTGTTAATGATAATATTACTCTTATCACTGTTGCTGTCATTATTAGTTACAAGCAAAGCCACATTTAATTTATCCGACCGTATCACCGTACTTTCCCTACCCTCGTAAAATGTCATTGTACCTGTTATTCTGAAACCTAACTTTTGAGTATAGAAGTCTAATTGTCCCTCAAAATCGGCAGTGTGCACAGGTATATATTTCAATTTCATGTTACAGTAGTTATTAACGGAAACCAGATTTAATAATGGAAATCAACCTGTTGGCCAGGGGCAGCGTACAGGATAATTTTTTGAAGCGGGTTTACAGTAGCCGGTCAGTTAAAACTACTTAACATATCAAAGGTACTTTACCGGCGGGGGGATAGTATCCCCCTATTTGGGGGATTTGTGAATTAATGAAAATAAGCGTTTGGATTGATCATCAGAATTGTTGGTAACAACAAGTGTTCGGAAGATTAAAAAAGCAGGGATTGTGCAATTCCCTCTCTTGGGAGGGTGTAGGGAGGGGTTTCGACGGCAGACTTATCTGCTTAACGACGCATAAACCCCTCCCTCCCACTACACAACGCTGCCGCACCCCTCCCCAAGGAGGGAATTGAAAAATCTTCCGAACCCCATGGTGACAATACCCAAAAGGGCAGAATTGCTATAAAATCATGCCATTGCGAGGCACGAAGCAATCGCACGGAAGCCTGGCCGCTCTGTATAGCATGCGGTTGCCACGCTACGCTCGCAATGACATGGTTTTTCCTTATATCAATTTATTCTGCCTTGCCAGTTTAATAGCATCGGCGCGGGAGTTTACGTCAAGCTTAAGGTAGATATTTTTGATATGGCTGCGAACAGTTTCAAGATCAATAAACAATTCATTAGCAATCTGGCCGCGGCTTTTGCCCTCACCTATCAGTTCAAGAATCTGAGTTTCACGCTTGGATAAAGGCGATTCCTGGTTTTTTTGAAACGAGCGGATTACCAGGCGCGCAATATTAATGCTCATCGGGCCTCCACCTTCCCGCACCTCTTTTATGGATTCGATGATTTTGGTTGAAGGGGTATTTTTAGTAAGGTATCCCGAAGCACCGTTTGCCAATGCGTTAAAGATTTGCTTTTCCGATTCATAAACGGTCAGGATCAGGATATAGCAATTGGGCAGTAACTTTTTTAATTTAGGAATAGCATCAATGCCATTAACACCGGGCAGTTCTATATCCAGCAGTATTACATCTGGTTTATCTGTAGCTATTTTCTTTGAAGCCTCATCATATGAACAGTAAGTGCTGATCACATCATAACCCTCTGTAGCGCCAATTAAAAAGGCATAGCCATCGCGCAGGGTTTCATCATCCTCAATAATACTTACTTTAATGGTACGCCCCATATTTAATTACTTAGTTGATTTTTACTAAACTTTAACGTCACTGACGTGCCTTTACCAGCTTGTGAGTTAATAAGCAATGACGCATTGATACGTTTAGCGCGGGCGTTAATATTATTGATGCCCCGCCCGCGATGGGCTGCGTTGCTGTCAAACCCTTTACCATCATCTGTTACCTTCATTGCAATCGCGTTTTTATCACTTTGGTCAAGTTCAAAAATCACCAGCCCTGCATCGGCATGTTTAAGGATGTTATTTAACAGTTCCTTAAATATCATGGTGATATTACGACTATACTCCATAGGTAACTTTACCAGCTGAATGTCCTCATCAAGGGTGGCAAACTCAAAATCAACAGGCACATCATGAAAAACCTCTATCCCAATCTCGCGGATATGGTTGAGGGTTTCATACAGGTTATCGCTTTTAGGGTCAAGTGCCCACAGGATATCCTTTGTGCCGTTGTATAATGATGCCGCGTTTTGTTTGATCTGATCAACAATTCCACGCTGATCCGCCTGCTCCTTGTCTATTTTAGCATTCAGTATCTCTGATAAGACGGTGATCCGGGTTAATTTGTTACCCAGATCATCATGAAAATCTTCGGCTGTTTGCTGGCGAATCTTTAGCTTCTCTTCACGCTTCATGGCTTCAATGGCCTTTTCACGTTTTATTTTACGCTGATGTACCAAATTCTGCACTCCAAAACCAAGAAACACCAACAATACGATAGCTAATAGCCTGAACGTAAATGTTTGATAAAAAGGCGGAATTATAACAAAACTAAAACTGGCCATTTGCGGAGACACCTGCCCATCCGGGCTTATTGCCTTTACCTTAAATGTATATGTACCCGGCGGCAGCGAAGGGTAATTAACCACATTATTACGCATAGGCGAACTGAAGGCGCTATCAAGCCCAACCAGTTTATATTGGTAAGATACGGCATCCGGGTTTTTGAGATAAACTCCTAAGAAAGATATTGATAAATGATTTTGGTTATGCTTTAACTCGGCCCAGTCATTCAGATCAATTGAAGAACGTTTTTCTCCGTCCTCTTTCATGAGCTGTACCGATTTAATGAACACATGCGGCGGTGGCGACGCAACCATTTTTGTCATAGTATTATACACCATAACGGCTTTGGTTGTGCTGATCCAAACCTGGCGGCCGCGGTGCATAATGGCATTTTGATTGGCTTCAACCACAGGTTCTTTTGAGCCTATATTGTCAATTACCCAAAAAGTTTTCTTTGCCGGATTATACTGCATCCGGTTGATCCCGCGGCCTGTACCCATCCAAAGCCTACCGCGTTCATCGGCAACAAGGCTGTAAATACTGTTGGCCTTGAGGCCGTCATCTATATTATAAATATGAACCGCCCCGGTTGTCATATCCCAGGTATATAAGCCGCTGTCGTCGGTACCAACCAGCAGCAGGTCGCGGTACCGGATCATGCTGTAAACCGCAGTAGCCGGAAATGATTTAAGTTTGAACGAAGGAACTATTTTTTTATTTACGGCAAGCATGACCCCACCTTGTGTTCCTATCAAAACCGAATCACGCCCCATACCAAGCATTGAAGCCGAATACGAAGGAATGCCCTCCAGCTGTTTCAATTCGCCATTTTGATAATAAAAACAGCCCATGGAAGTAGCCAGCCAGATAGTGCCGTCATCAGTGGCAGTAATAAAGTTGTAAGCAAAGCCCGAACTGTTTTTTATCTGCCTGAAACCGCTTTTATCATACTGCCATAACCCGGTTTGACCGGTACCTATCCAAACAGTACCATTTTTATCGGTATATAAACTTTGTACCCCCTTTAAATATGGCGAACCTGTTGGTACCGGTACTTCACTGGTCTTTTTTCCGTCATACCGCAAAAGACCAGCCCCATCAATCCCCATTAAAACATTGTGGTTCCAATCCTCAGTAACCGACATTACAATTTTTGAATCCGGGATTCCCTGTGTACGATCAAATACGGTATATCTGTCGCCTTCACAGCGGTAAAGGCCATTACCAAGGCTGCCCAACCATAAGTTTTTATCGGCATCAAAATAAATATCGGGGATAGAGTTATCGGTAAGCCCGTTTGATGAGTTGTAGTGGATCACCTCATCATCGTCCATAATACAATAGGCACCATTGTCGGTACCCAACCAGATATTGGCATCGGCATCCTGTTCAATACATAAAAGCTGCCCTTTTATTTTTTCGGTGATGTTTTTTTGATCCAGTGGCTTAGCAACCCCATCTTTTGCACACAATAAACTTGAGCGGGTTAAAAGGTAAGTTTTGTTTTTATCAAAACGATCGAAAAAAATGCGCTTAATAATCTGTTCTTCATACTGCGGGCCTACGTCTATTGCGTGCTCCCATTTTTGCCCTTTAAGGCGATATATTCCCTTTTTGTAAACAGCTGCGTAAAGTGTGCCTGTGCTGTTAACGGCCAAACTGGTAATAAAAATATCAGGATCATCGCCGATGGGCACGTGCTGCATCTTATTATTTTTAATCCTGAACAGTGCGCCGGCAGATGTTACCCAGATAGTTCCATCCCCGTCCTGGGTTATATTACCTACAAAATAGCGCTTCAGGGGGGTATCGGGCTTATACTTTATAATGCGCCCATGGTAAAGCCTTGCAAGCCCATTCATTGTACCAAACCAGGTACAGCCACCTTTATCCGAAAAAATGGTTGCAACGTAGTTATCAGGTAAACCGGTTAAACGGGTATAAGCCGTAAAATCCTTTCCATCAAAACGACAGGCGCCGCCAAACGTACCTATCCATAACCGATGATCGGTATCCATCGATAGCTTATTGATTTGCGACTGGATGAGCCCATCCTCAATATCATAGTGCGCAAAAATGTATTTCTGTGCGTAGGTCCGGCCTGTAAACAACACCATACAAACCAGCAAACACAAAAACAGAAAAACGGGGAAACGGGATAGCTTATTCAATTAAAAACGTAATTTAAATTACCTGTATGGGGGTACAATTAAAAAGTTAAATTAAAGCTAATTAAAATAAAAAAAATCACCCCAATAGGGTGATTAATTATTATGAGTTAAGGAAGTAAAATTTAGTTTTTAGCTACAACAGAATTATCGTTGGTTAAAGGCGTTTTTATATCCTCAAACATTTTACAAACCTGGGTAATTTTCCAGTCCTGTTTATCATTTTTTTCGATGATCAGGTAATCATGCTGCGAACAGTTTTCATAATTAAAATCAACCCGGGCAATCACCATAGCATCGCTTTTGGCTAATACCTCATAGCTTGACGCACAGTTTTGTTGTGTGCCAGCGTCCTTTTTCATCATGCTTACCAGGTCGTCTTTTTCCTGTACAAGTACCTTTTCACCGCGGGGGATCTTCAATACAGAATTTTCGCTCATTATTGATTTTAATTTCTTGAAGTTAGAGGTCATATGGCTGTCAATGAAATCGCGGATCACACTGGTATACTCAGTTTCGGCTGTTGGCCGGCCATAAATGGTGCTGGCAGATAATAACCCTACTATACATGCCAATAAAAATTTATTTTTCATCTGTGATATTTTTTGATCAAATGTGGGCAGGGTTTCATCAAAAAAATATGCACATCACACCTAAGCAACCCGGTTGCAGGGGCTCATAGCTACCTAAACAGCAAGCAGGTGTTTTTCGCCTATCAAGTTCATTTTTCGCACATTTTTAGCAGTGAATATCTAATCGCAAGCCTTTTTCAGATAATTCTTTAATTATCGATAAACAATACCAGAACCTGCATGGATATTTAAATCTATACGAAAATATTTTTATTTTTGAGAGCGTCGTTCACCTATAAAACCCCCACTGCAACTTGGAACCTACCGAAAACTTTTTCCGAAGTATTGTTGAGGCATCACCCTTTCCAGTATACATGTGTATGGGTAAGGATAAGCTTATAGCCATAGCCAACGAAGCTGCCCTAAAAGCATGGGGGAAGGACAAAACAGTAATTGGAAAACCGTTTGATGAAGCACTGCCCGACCTCGATGGCCAGCCATTCAGCAGCCAGATAAGCGAGGTGTACCATACCGGCGAAACCTACTACGGTAACAATGAGCCGGCTGAATTTATAATTAACGGAAAGCGGCAAATCAGTTATTACAAGTTTACCTTTCAGGCTGTGCGTAACACACAGGGAAAAATTGTGGGTGTTATTTGTTTCTCGACCGATGTTACCGAAATAGAGCATGCACGGCAGGCTATGGAAGAGAGCCGGCATACTTTGTATAACATGGTGAAACAGGCGCCGATAGGCATCTGCATTGTTAACAGTGATAACCTGGTAATTGAAGTAGTTAACGATTCATACCTTGAGCTTGTTGGCCGAAAACGTGCAGAAATGGAAAACCGGGGCATTTGGGACGCCATACCGGAGGCTGCAGATCTATACGGCCCCGTAATGGACAATGTTATTGAAACAGGCCGGCCAATTACTGCCAAAGAACATAAATTATTACTGGTACGCAATGGGATACCAGAAATGGTGTTTGTTGATTTTGTATACGAGCCCATCAGAGGTTTTGACGGCGAAATCAGCGCTATTATGGTCATCGCTATTGACGTAACTGAAAAGTTTTTTGCCCGGCGTAAAATTGAAGAAGCCGAAGAAAGGGCAAGGCTTGCAGTTGAAGCCGCCGAAATTGGCACCTTTGACCTCGATTTGGTTACTGATGAGATCCTTACATCTGAAAGGTTTAACATTATTTTTGGTGTTGGTCCTGATGCACCGCGCAATTTATTTTTAAAAGCGCTGCATCCCGATGATGTTGAATTGCGCAATAACGCACATAAAACGGCTCTCACCACCGGAAAGTTGTTTTATGAGGCAAGGATTATCTGGCCTAATGGCTCTACACGCTGGATAAGGGCGCAGGGCAAGGTTTATTACGGTTCAGTAAACAAGCCATTACGTATCTTGGGCACTTTGCTGGATATTACCGATTTTAAACATTTGCAACAGCAAAAAGACGATTTTATCAGCGTAGCCAGCCATGAGCTAAAAACGCCAATGACATCGATCAAAGCATCGATGCAATTGCTGGACAGGCTGATCAAGGTTGATCCTTCATCTGATAAGATCCCCCAGTTTATTAACCGCGGCAACAGCAGCTTAAATAAGATGCAGCAATTGGTTGATAGTTTGCTCAATGTATCAAAAATAACGGCCGGACAGCTATCGTTACATAAAACACATTTTCCCGCTGCGCAAATGATCAATGAATGTTGTGATCATATCAGGCTTGCAGGTACGCATGAATTAGAGCTCACCGGAGATACCGAACTTCTGCTATTTGCCGATAGGCAACGAATTGACCAGGTTGTTGTTAATTTCGTGAACAACGCAGTTAAATACGCACCCGAAAGCAATCATATCATCATCAACATTACCAAACAGGATGGCGAAGCCAAAATATCTATTCAGGATTTCGGCAAAGGTATTCCGGCCGATAAAATCCCGCATTTATTTGAGCGGTACTATAGGGTTGACACCTCAGGAATTCAGTACTCAGGCCTCGGACTTGGTTTATACATCAGTGCCGAGATCATTGACCGCCATGGTGGCCAAATGGGTGTTGAAAGCGAAGTTGGTAAAGGCAGCACTTTTTGGTTTACATTACCTCTAAATGGAATCTAACAAAACCCGATTGGCTAAACCTGCGTATAGGGATTATAACAGATCTCCCAGCAATTACCTTCCGGATCGGCAATAAAACCGGCATAGCCTCCCCAAATGTTTCGGCAGGCTGCTTTTGTATTTGCACGCCCGCTTGATCTAATTGGGCTATTGTTCTATCAACATCGGTCTTTGAGGCAAGATTTATGGTAAGATAAAAACGTTTACTCCCATCATTATTGCTTATATTTGTATACTCTGCAAAAAATAGCTCACTACATAGTGTGAGTACCAAATTATCAAGCTTTAACATTACCAGCCTTTCGTTTTCAGCAAGAATTTGCCACCCAATTTTCTGGATATAAAATGCTTTGATAGCGTCGAGATCTTTAACAGCAATAGTAACAGCCGCTACCTGAGTTTGCATAGTGTAATTGGTTTAATTGCCATTATTTCTCTTAAAACTCAGGATCAACAGGTTTCATTACACACTCAAATTTAATCGCCAGTTAATACAGCCCGGTTAAATTTAGTTAACCAAACATATAAACATGCAAGTCAATTATTTTACAGTAGGCATTGTAATAGCCCTGTTAATAACATTAATAGTATGGATAGTTAAAACCGACCGCAAAGACGAAAAAAACTTTGAACAACAACTTATTGATCAGGAACTTAAACCCAGGGAACAACCTAAACCGCAAAAGGCCGATAAAGCTATGTAATTGGGTAAAACCCGCTATCAACTAACGTATTTTTACGTACCGCTTTACAGCATCCTTTTTATAAATTTCACAACCCAACCTAACATCTATCTCATGGCAGCAGATAAAACTTCAGATCAGCAAGTATTTTATGTAGGACTTTGTATGGCCGGCGCCGTATCTGCCGGAGCTTATACAGCAGGTGTTATCGATTATCTTCTACAGGCATTGACCGAATGGGACAAGCGTCGCGGCCAGCCCGGCGTTCCATCTCATAGGGTGCAGATTCCGGTAATGGGCGGCGCATCGGCAGGTGGTATGACCAGTATCATGGCAGCTTCATCGCTCAATAACCCTATAACCCATATCGACAAACCATCGGGCGATATTTTAGCCGAACACCCTGAAAATAAACTTTACCACTCCTGGGTCGATCTTGTTCAGGCTGATATGTTCTCGAAAATGCTTGATACATCCGACATCAAAAACTCTGGCGTAATATCGGCCCTCAACTCCGATTTTATCAATGATGTTGCTAAGCGCGTTGTTTCTGCCGATCCGAAACAATGGCAGCCTACACCGGCCTATATCAAACCTGGTTTAAAGATCTTTACTACGCTTACCAATCTTCAAGGCTACGCCTACAACGTTCCGTTTAACACCTCATCGCTGCAGCGTACCAAATATAATATGCGCATCCATAATGATTACGCATGTTTTCAGCTAACCGAAAATGCTATTGCCGGGCATAACGACGGTTGGATGCCGCTGGATCTGAAAAATAAAGTCAACACTGATATAGCTGCCGACGCCGCCATGGCTACCGGTGCTTTTCCTGTTGGCCTGCAATCGCGCATAGTTAAACGTGATGCCCAATATGTAAACAATAACCCATGGTTAAGCAATTACCTTACTAATAGCCCTATTGATGCCGGCGCATATCAAACGCTGAATGTTGACGGCGGTATGATCAATAACGAACCTTTTGATAAAGTCAGAAGCGTTTTGGACGACCTTACCGGCCAGCCCGATACAGATTACAATAACTTTAACAAGTTTATTTCAACGGTGCTGATGATTGAGCCATTCCCTACCCAGGCACCAACCCCAATCTCGCAATCAAGGGCTATATCAAATGTAGTGGGCTTAACCCTGTCGTCCATGCTGTCGCAAATGCGCTCAAAGGCTGTTAACATTAAAGATGCTATGGACGAAGATTGCGCAGGTCAGTACCTGATCACACCATCGCGAAGGGTAGATACGCCGGATGGTAAATCAACCGACCTAACCGGCGAACAAGCCATAGCATGCGGTGCGCTAAGCGGGTTTAGCGGATTTTTAAATAAAGAGTTCAGGGTACATGATTTCTTTTTAGGGCGGCACAACTGCAAAATCTTTTTACGCGATTACTTTACCATACCGGCTAAGGCGCTTACAACTAATCCGATATTTGTTGATGGTTATGCCAATGCTGATAAAGCTAAGTATAAATCAACCCAAAGTGATAGCTACCAGATCATCCCTGTATTTGAGAATGACATTAAATTCCCCGATATCAAGTTCAGTTCGGGGAACAACTGGCCCACTATTAAAGAACAGGATATTGACAGGTTTAGCGGTGGCTTAAAAGATAGAATCCAGACCATTATGCTCAATGTAGCAGACCTTGGCTGGCTTACCAAAAGCCTGTTGTGGATAGGCGCCAAGGTGATCCTGAACCGGATGGTAACCAACAAAATTATGGTAGTGATAAAAGGCGAACTTAAAACCTGGAAACTGCTGCCGTAACAGTATAAACAAGACTTACGAAGTTTTAAAAACTTCGTAAGTCTTTAACGGTTTTTAAACCGCCTTAAATACTACTATTCCGTTATGCCCGCCAAAGCCAAAAGTATTGCTCATGGCTACTTTTACTTTATGGTCGATGGCATCTTTCAATACAAACTTCAATGTGTCCGGAATCGCAGGATCCAAAGTTGTGGTATTGATTGTTGGCGGTATAATTTGGTTTTCGATTGATTTTATAGCAGCGATAGCTTCAATAGCACCGGCAGCACCAAGCAGGTGACCGGTCATTGATTTGGTTGAACCGATAATGGTGTTTGTTTCTTTACCTTTTGTAACAGCAAGCAAAGCGTTAATCTCAGACAAGTCGCCAACCGGGGTCGAGGTGGCATGCATATTCAGGTAGTCAACATCTTCAATGCTTAAGCTTGATTCAGTAAGCGCCTGTTGCATAGCACGGGCAGCCCCAAGACCTTCAGGATGTGTTGCAGTCATGTGGTAAGCATCGGCAGTCATTGATGCCCCGGTTACCTCTGCGTAAATATGTGCGCCGCGGGCAACGGCATGATCATAATCTTCCAATACCAGGGCACCAGCGCCTTCGCCCATAACAAAACCATCACGGTCGATATCAAATGGCCTTGAGGCATGCTGCGGGTCGTTATTACGGCCCGACATCGCTTTCATCGAGCTAAATCCGCCAATAGAAGCCGGCGTAATAGGCGCTTCCGAACCTCCTGTAACAATGATTTTAGCCTTACCTAAACGGATGTAGTTAAAAGCATCCATAATAGCAGTATTAGAGGTAGCACAGGCCGAAACGGTGGTATAATTGATCCCCATAAAACCATTACGGATAGAGATCATGCCCGAAGCCATATTAGAAATGAACTTAGGTACAAAGAAAGGGCTAAACCTTGGCTGTCCGTTACCTCTCGCATATTCAGTTACCTGTTCCTCAAAAGTCTCCATACCGCCTTGTCCGCTGCCCCAGATGATGCCAACATCAAAGGGGTCCATTTTGCTCAAATCAAACCCCGAATCTTTGATAGCTTCATCGGCTGCCACAAGTGCATATTGGGTAAAGGTATCGGTACGTTTTAGTTCGGCTTTATCCAGGTGATCTGTAATATTGAAATCTTTCAGTTCGCAGGCAAATTGCGTACGGAACAATGATGCATCAAAACGGGTGATAGTTGCGGCACCACTTTTACCGGCAATTAAGTTTTGCCAATAAGTTTTTACATTATTTCCAAGCGGAGTCAATGCGCCCAGACCTGTTATAACTACTCTGTTTAACATGATGGTTTTATTAAAATCGGCGCAAAGATATAACAATATACCAAATGGTATTTTGATATTTCGATACGAACCGGTTTTACATGCTGAAAATTACCAGGTTATGGCATGACCAAAAGTCAAAACAGTTCAAAAACCATCGATATTGAAGCAAATAAGTGGATTGAATTATTTCCCAAAAATCCTATTTAAATCCGAATAAGGCATGGCATTATCCACAAAACTATAACCGCCCTGTGCAATCTCAATAGCAGCACGCTGAAAAGCGCCCAAAGCCGCCCTCGCCAATGCAGAACCAAGGCTTACCCTTTTTACGCCCAGATCGCCAAGTTCATTAAAGCTGATATCAAAACCGGCCGAGCCAAGCACAATATTTATAGGTTTAGGTGCAACAGCTTTTACTACTTCACTTATTTGCTCTCTTGTTTTAAGTCCCGGCGCAAAAAGCACGTCGGCCCCGGCATCGGCATAGGCAACCAGTCGCCTGATGGTATCCTGCAGGTCTATTTTACCGTGGATCAAATTTTCGGCCCTGGCCGTCAACGTAAAATGAAAAGGCAGACTTCGCGCCGCCTCAACAGCAGCCTTTACACGTGCAACCGAAAGGTCGAAATTGTAAATTGGATCCTGATCATTCCCCGTGGCATCTTCTATCGAACCACCAACTAACCCCACGCCGGCCGCGGCTAAAATTGTTTCGGCACAGATTTCCGGTGTATCGCCAAAACCATTCTCCAAATCGGCAGCTACCGGTAAATGAGTGGCATTGATAATAGCGCGGGCGTTATCAAGTGTTTCGTTAAGACTAACCAGGGCGTGCCCATCCGGACGGCCAAGTGCGTAAGCCAACCCGGCACTTGTAGTGGTAAAAGCCTCAAAACCTAAGCCGGTTAAAATTTTGGCCGAACCAGCGTCCCAGGGGTTGGGGATAATAAATAAACCATCGCGCTCATGCAGGACTTTAAAAACTTCAGCTTTTTGATTTTGGATATTATTTATTGCAGATGACATTTGAAGGCAGATTAGTATTTCCCTAAGTTAAGTTAAAAATTAGTCCGTAGTCATAAGCCTTAAGTCAAAAAGCAGATTCTAGCTTAAAACTTAGTACTTCTAACTTACAACTTAATATCCTTAATATTGCAGCTGCAATAGTTATGAAACAACAAGTAGATATTGAAAACTGGATCAGAAAAGAGCATTACAACTTTTTTAAACAGTTTGAAGAGCCCTATTACGGCGTAAACGTAAATATTGACGTAACTGCCGCTTATAAGTTTGTAAAGGATAACAGTCTCTCGTTTTTCCTTTACACCATGTACCAGTCGTTAGCCGCATCGCAAATTATTGAGCCGTTTAAATACCGTATGGAAGACAACGAAGTTTTTATTTACGACCGGATTGACGCCAGTTCAACAGTTCCAAGGGCTAACGGCACATTTGGCTTTGGCGAATGGCCTTTTCATCCTTTGTTTGAAGATTTCGCCCGCGACGCAAACAAAGAAATTGAGCGCGTACAACGCAACAACCTGCTTGAGCGTAAAGCTTTAAACAATGTAATCCGTTATTCGTCACTGCCGTGGATCAACTTTACCTCGTTGTCACACGCGCGTATATTTTCATTTGTGGATAGCTGCCCAAAAATTTCCTTTGGTAAAATGACCGAACATCATGGCAAGCGCACCATGCCGGTATCTATCCATGTAAACCATGCTTTGGTTGATGGTATTCATGTAGGCCAGTATATTGATTGTTACCAGGAGTTATTGAACAAAGGGTTTTAACCTTTTTTAAACACATTTTCCTTCACCATAAACAGTGGCAGCGAGCCGTGGTCAAGTACGCGTGAATGGAAATCCCTGATATTAAATTTGGCCCCTTGCTTTTGTTGTAGTTCTTCTTTCCAGTGCAATATTTGCAATGCTCCATATTTGTAGGTAACAACCTGTGCCGGCCAGCGGCGCATGCGGGCTATCTCGCGCATGGCAATGTCATCCTGTCCGCGGATATTCTTTTTCCAGAAGGCCAGTGCCTGCTCATCTGTCCAGCCGTAATAATTTAGGGCAACATCCAGCGGTACGCGAACAGAACGCACTATGTCCCACTCCCATTTGCCCAGTTCATCATAAGGTGTTTTGTATACACCAAGTTGTTTGCCTAACTCTTCTGTATAAGCCCCCCAGCCTTCAGCAAACCCCATGTAATAAAACAGCTGTTGTACTGCCGATGTCTTGGTTTGAGCCTCGATACTGGCCTGATAATGATGCCCGGGAACACCTTCATGAATAAAAAGCCAGTCGACCTGGCGTTTATTGTAGGGCTTATCAAAAAGGTTGTAGTAAAATACATTACTATCATAATAGCCGGGCGTTTGAGCTAATTGCCGGCTTTCGCCTTTCTCAATTTTTAGCGGAGCGATATTGGTGTTATTAAACAGTTGGGGCAGGCCAGTATAAATGATCTCCCTGGTATTTTCGAACGATTGCTGCACCACTTTCGGATCGCTGATAAAAAAGGAAGGATCATTGAGGTGTTTATAAAAATTCTCCTCGCTTAAACCGGTTTGCAGACGGATAGCTTCGATATGTTTTTGAACGCGACTAATTTCAGATAATCCAAACTGGTAAATTTCATCTGGAGTAGCATTGGCGCTTGTCCATCGTTTAAGCAGGTAGGCATACCAGGCTTTTCCGTTGGGGATATCGATGATACCGTTTGTTGGAACAGCTACCGGTCTGTTTTTCAACCAGTCCTGTTCAAGAGTAATTCGTTCCAGGTTGAGACCGGTTTCATAATTGATCAGCTCATAATCTACCTTTTCCGATTCATTTAATTGATCTGCCTTAAAAGCCGATAAACCCGTTTTAACTTTTGTAAAAAAGTCCAGTTGCTTTTGCACGTCGGCGACGGTACCAATATGCTCCAAACCGCTTACGTAGCTTAGCTCCAATTGCGGCAGATGCAAACTGTTGTAGCCGACTACAAAATCTTTGCAAAAAGTATCAAACGATTGTTGTTTTTTGGCCGGCAATACCGACAACATCAACGTACCGATAGCCACGATAAAAACCTTCATAAATTGAATCTTGATTAACAAACATAAATAATAAACTGTATTTTACTTATGTAAAGCCCAATATCCCCCTGTTGGGGTGATAAGCCTGTAATCCCTACCGTATAAATTTGATAATCATGGTGTATCGCAAATTAATTTCGCTTTGTATTTTTATGCTGATTGGCTGTAATGGATTTGCACAGGTAAGCTATCCCGATGCCAAACTTCCGGCCGATACCCCACGTTTATTTGCGCAAGGCATCCTGAGCGATGGACTAAGCAACCGCGATTTTACCATCTCGCCACAAGGCGATGAAATTTTCTTTACCCTGCAGCAGCCTCGTTTTATAACCAGTACAATTTTGCATATCCAAAAGAAAAACGGCAAATGGGGCAAGCCCGAAGTTGCACCATTCTCCGGCCGTTACCGCGACTTAGAGGCAAGCTTTTCGCCGGATGGCCAAACCGTTTATTTCTCGTCAGACAGGCCATTGAATGACTCTGTCGCCAAAAAAGACTTTGATATTTGGCGGGTTAAGCGCGGTAAAAATGGAGATTGGGGACAACCCGAAAATCTCGGTCCGCAAGTAAACTCTGCTAAAAGCGAATACTACCCAAGCGTGGCTAAAAACGGCAACCTGTATTTTACGGTAGAAGCTGATTATGGTAAAGGCAGCGAGGACATTGTTATTTGCAAACCAACAGCAACGGGCTACACACAGCCCGAAAGCCTTCCCGAAGATGTGAATACCAAATACGATGAGTTTAATGCTTTTATTGATCCGGATGAACAATTTATTATATTTAGCTGCTACGGCCGGGCCGATGACATAGGCCATGGAGACCTGTATATAAGCCATAAAGATAAATCAGGCAAATGGTTACCTGCCAAACATCTGCCTGCACCAATAAACAGCACAGCACTTGATTATTGCCCTTATGTAACTGCCAACAAAAAGCACCTGATCTTTACCAGTAACCGCATTAATAGTCAGTTTAGCAACGGGCAACCCAAAACATACCAACAACTACAGGCACTGCTTAACAGCCCCGGCAATGGATGGGATGATATTTATTGGGTTAAATTTAATGAAGCCTGGTGAACAGCAGCTTATGTTGACTGAATGTAGCTATGCAATTGCTCGATAGTTTCCCTCTGCGAATAGATAGTTTCGTACACCACATCACTCATCGAAATGATGCCACATAACTGATCGGTCACATCAAACACCGGTAAATACCTGATGTTATTTTCGCTCATGATCAGCATACATTCTTCAACAGACGATTCTGGGGTAATCCTCGGGAAGTTGGTGCTTATAATTTCGCCGGCGGTAGTTTCGTCGGAGTGTTTGCCCATCAGGATAATTTTGCGGGAGTAGTCCCTCTCGGTCATCAACCCCAGGTATCTGCCGTTTTCGGTAACCACTACCGATCCTATATTTTTATCGGCCATCAACTTTAACACATTAAACACAGTAGTTTCGGCAGGTACGGCAGTAACATTGCTCCCCTTACGGGCCAGGATATGCTTTACACTTTTCATGAGTACTCAGGTTAATTTGGTATTTTCAAGATACGAATAAGTAACAGAAAAACAATGGATTCTGAAAAATATTTTCAATTCAAAGGGATAAAACAACACCTCCCAACTAAAAAACACAGGCGGTAAACTACCATTCGAACAAAAAAGCCCCTCAGTAATTAAACCGAAGGGCTACCAACCTATATAAAAACAAACCTATTGTTTTCTCTTTCCCCAAATGGCGGTGCCATGGTTATCCAAACCGGTAAATATCAGCGTTGATGTTATTTTATTTTCCCAGTCGCGCTCGCGCTCTACTTTTAGTTTATAAGTGTCACCACTGCTGTATTTAAGTTCGAGCCACGGAGTGGTGAAGGTCCATTTATCGGCCGCATTGCCGTCAATAGTACCTGCAGCATCCAGTTTAAAGGTTGTTGACACCTGGAAATCCGGATTGGTTTGCTCGGTACCATATCCCGGTACAACATGATAATTCAGTGTAATTTTTTCGTAGGTTCCTGCCACATCGGTTGAGGCTATGGTTGTTTGGGCAACATTGGCGTAGCGCTCGGGCGATACTATCGGCCAGCCATCGGGTGTCCAGGATATTTTGCGAACGTGCAGATCCATAAAGTACGAGTTGATCCCCGGTCTGCCCTGGTGTGCCATGTAATATTGCCCGCTGCCATTATCAAACACCGCACAGTGACCTGTGCCCTGCCAGCCGCTTTGATTGGTAAACTGATACGGAGCCACGATCATTGGACCATGATCTTCATCGGTATTAACGTCGTGCCCGTTATAATCATAAAATGGCCCTGTCGGGCTATCGGCCCGCCCTACCCTCACGTTGTACTTGGTTTGCAGCCAATCATAACTGATAAACAGGAAATACTTTTTCAGATCAGGATTGTAGATCACCTCGGCGCCTTCAATATTGCCGTTATATTTACCACCGGTGAAACCGCGGTTGGCTATGCGTTTCCCTTTATCACCTGGCGAAACAGCCAAACCGGTTGAAGGATCAAGCTTCAAGATATAGATTCCGTCCCAGGCCGAGCCGTAGTACATATACTGCTCGCCGCTGGTTGTAGTAATCACCGTTGGATCAATAGCGTTGGTTTGGATACTGGCATCATTGGCAGATGTTACTACAATGCCTTTCTCTGTCCAGGGACCATCCGGAGCTGAAGCCGTCGCCATGCCAATAACACTTAAACGTGCCGTTGCCGATGAAAGCGAATAATACAACCTATATTCAGAACCCACCTTCATTACATATGGAGCCCACAAAGCATTATAAGGCGCGCCGCCCTTTCCGGTAATATAAGCAGAACCCTGTGCGGGTAATGATGAAAATACCCAACCCACATATTCCCATTGCACCAGATCCTTCGACCGGCGAATTTGAAGGCCAGATCTTACATCGGTGCCAAAAGCCACATCCGTGCTATAGCAATAGTAATAATCGCCAAACTTTTTAATGGATGGATCATGCACGTTGTACACCGTCCACTTAGGATAATAGGTAAAAGCGGCTATATCGGCATACGTATCACTGATGCTGTTGATATCAAAGGTGCTTGTTACCGGTGTGGTGGTGGTAGTATCCGTTTTTGTGGTTGTTGGCGCAGGTGTTTCCTTTTTTGAGCAGGAAAATATGGCCGCAGCCAGCGCCACGATTAAGTATAGGGGTAAACTTTTCTTTTTCGTCATTATCTTGATCATCTCTTGCTTATCTAAAACCATGTCATTTCGAACGATAGTGAGAAATCTTATACAACATGCTTAGCAAACTTTGCATATCTGCCTTGTATGCCGTACAAGATTTCTCTTTCGTTCCCCCCCTCAATCCGGCCTCTTGCTGTATCGAAATGACACTTTTTTATACTCACTCTTTAGCCCTCCCCTTCAGGGGAGGGTTGGGTGGGGTTAATACCCCGTATTCTGCACCAAACCAACATTGGTTTGTACCTCTGTAAGTGGTATTGGCAAATACTCCTTACCCGGGGTATAAGTATTAAATTCCGGGTCACGCGCTTTAAGCCAGGCCAGTTTAGTGGCATCCTGTAACCAGCCCCAGCGACGGATATCATCAAACCTGTGACCCTCAAGTGAAAATTCAAGGAAACGTTCGTGGCCTATCTGCTCACGCATTTCGGTCTGGCTCATACCCGGTTTAACGGTAGCCAGGTTGGGCAACCCCACACGGTTACGCACCATTTGAATGTATTGATAAGCATCGTTTGTAGTGCCTAATTCGTTCAAACACTCGGCATACATCAGCAGCACATCGGCGTAACGCATCAACCTTTCGTTAATACCCGATCTCCAGTCATATTCATCAGCCTGACCGCTATCACCATTTTCATATTTATGGCAAAAGAGGGCGTTTAATGACGAGCTGCCAGCGTAGCGGGTTGCAAAATCCTGGTTATACAGTTTTTCGCCCGGCTTGTTGTAGTACATGGTTACAT
Organism: Mucilaginibacter sp. A5337; assembly: GCF_059690695.1. Taxonomy (NCBI): domain Bacteria; kingdom Pseudomonadati; phylum Bacteroidota; class Sphingobacteriia; order Sphingobacteriales; family Sphingobacteriaceae; genus Mucilaginibacter; species Mucilaginibacter sp. A5337. The sequence goes on from NZ_JCAWEC010000007.1 coordinate 144,730, forward strand.
CCAAACGTGGATCGATACCTCCGCTGGTTGTTTTTTCCTGCAGATATTCGTTATACAATGCTGGCGTTGGCTGCACATCGGTAAAGCCAAAACTTGCTGCACCAAAAGTGATGGCACGGGCCGATGTACGTCCCCATCCTGATGATGGATCACCACCCCAGCCCAGATCGGTACCTCCGGCATCCCTTGAAAACTGCACTTCGAATATCGACTCAGCATTGTTTTCATTATTGGCAAAAAAGTTATCATAGTAATTAGGCACAAGGCTATAAAGCCCCATATCAATTACCGATTTAAACTCGGCTGCTGCCTCAGTATATTTTTTAGTGAACAGGTATGTTTTACCCAGATATGCAGCTGCTGCACCTTTTGTAGCGCGACCTATCTGCCCATCGGGTGATAAGCCTGCGTACGTTGTTGGCAGCATGCCTTCAGCTGCTTTAAAATCGCTGATCACCTGTGCCCAAACTACATCCTGAGGTTGTTGTTTTTGGAAATAATCGGCACTTGATGCAGCAGGGACCAACGGCATGGGCACGTTTTTATAAAAATCGGCCAGGTGAAAATAATACAGGCCGCGCAGAAAATAGGCCTGCCCCAATACACGTTTCTTCAATTCGGCATCCATGTTGATGGCCGGCACATATTTCAGTACTTCGTTTGCACGTAAAATACCCTGATAGTAGGCTGTCCATGAAAACAGTACGCCATCGCCGGTACTTTGCATATTAAACTTACCCATGTTATAGATCTGATCCCATGGGCTATAGCTTGTAGCATCATCGCCCCTCGTGTTTTCTACTATCGGCGAAAAGCGCATGTATGAGCCATCTATAATTAAGCTGCCATATACAGCATTAATCCCTTTTACAGCATCGCTGGAGTTTTGCCAGAATGTTTGAGTTGTTTGCGCGTTAGGGTTTACCGTAGTCAGGTCGCTCTTTTTACACCCCATGGTAAATGCGGCTACCAACAATAGCGTTAATACAGCCTTTGTATATATCGTTTTCATTATAAATAATGTTAAATCGTTAATCAGTTTTTATAATCCTAATTGTAAGCCTACCAGTAAGGTGCGTGGATTTGGGAATGAACCATAATCAAAACCGCGGTTAATGGTACCATCGTTAATAAAATCAGGGTCGAAACCTTTGTACTTGGTAATGGTGTACAGGTTCTGCCCTGAAAGGTAAACTCTCAGGCTCCTGATCACGTGCGTACGGTTCAACAAACCTGCAGGCAGCGTATACCCCAATTGCGCGGTTTGTAAACGGGCATATGAGCCGCTTTGAATAAACCTGTCGGAATTGCGATTATTAGCATTAGGATCGCCGATTATTGGGCGCGGTACATTGGTATTGGTGTTATTAGGAGTCCAATAGTTCAGTTCGTCGGTGCTGGCATTGGTGTACTGACCTGTCATTAAAGCCTGGTACACGCCGTTGGCAATTCTGCTGCCATAGTTACCCTGTATAAATACTGATGCATCAAAGTTTTTGTAATTAGCGCTGAAGTTAAAACCATAGTATAATTTAGGAATGGCCGAGCCTAAGTAAACACGATCGGCGTCGTTGATGATACCGTCTTTATTGGTATCAACAAACTTAACATCGCCTGGGGCTGCTCCTGTTTGAGTGGCATGAGCCGCTACATCAGCCGCATCTTTAAAAATGCCTTCAGTTTTAAAAGCGTACAGCTCACCTACTTCGCCCCCTACAGCTGTTTTGCTGTATGCGCCGTATATCGGGTTACCACCATTGCCTAATGACGTTACTTTATTTTTCACCGTTGAAGCATTTGCGCTGATGGTGTAATTGAACGGACCGGTATCCCTGCTGCGGTAAGTTACTGTAAACTCGATACCTTTATTGGTAAATGAAGCAGCGTTAACCAACGGCGTGTTGATAGCGCCTACCGAAACCGGGATAGGTACCGATAACAGGATGCCTTTGATCTTGTTGATATAATATTCTGATGAAAAGCTTAATTGATCGTGAAACAGGCTCAAATCCAAACCGATATTAGTTGTTTGTTTTTGCTCCCATTTATTGGTTTGATCAAATACCTGTGTTTGAGTTGCTCCGGATGCGAGCGTATTTCCGAATACATAGCTGGCGTTGGCATTTACTACTGCCTGGTAAGGATAAAATGCAAGGGCATTTACGTTACCCAATGTACCATAACCTGCTTTTAACTTTAACTGGCTAATGGTTTCGGGCAGGTGCAGAAATTTCTCCTTGTTGATATTCCAACCAACTGACACACCGGCAAAATTACCAAAGCGGTTATATTCAGGCAGCTGCGATGTACCGTCGCGACGGTAGTTGGCAGTCAACAGGTAACGATCGTCATAGTTATAGTTTACACGACCAAATATTGGCGAGTAAAATTTACGCTCGTTGCTGTTGCCAAATATTGTTTTATCGGTAGTATTGCTCACGTTATCAAACGCGAACAAGTATGGCTGAGGCAGGTTGTACGCAATGCCTGTTAGGTTATCATTTTTATCTTTTTGATAAGCTGTACCTGCCAATAATTCTACATGGTGCTTGCTGATGTCAAACTTGTAGCTTAACGTATTCTCAACAAGCGCGGTGTAATAGTTGCCGCGCGCATCGCTATAGTAAGCGGTGGTGTTTGGATAAAACCAGCCAAGATCGTAAATAGGATCAAAGTAAGTATTCTTGAAATCGTTGCGATCGTAACTTGCGCTAAGACGGTATTTCAGGTTTTTAATAAACTCTACCTCCATCCACGCCGATGCCATCATCCGGTTACGTTGCCCGGTGCTGTTCAGCAGGTTATTTACGCCGATGATATTCAAAGAGATTGCTCTTTGGGTATTTTGATCAACACCACCATAACCTCCAACACGGTTAGGGTCATAAATAGGCATGGTAGGGATAGCTGTGACAAGGTCAACTATCTGGTTACCGGTTCCGTGCAGGTGAGGATAGGCCAGATTGTTATAGTCGCCTTCAGTATAGGCAAACTTACTACCGAAAGACACGATACCTTTTTTGCCCTGAATGTTGCCGCTCAGATTATAGCGGGTATATGAAGGGCCGGATACAGTTGTACCGGTTTGGTTAAAGTAATCAAAAGCAACGCTATAACTCATATTTTCGTTACCGCCGGATAAACCCAGATCGTGGCTCTGGGTGTAACCTGTTCTGAACCCGGATTTTTGCCAGTCGGTATTTACATTGCTGATAAACTTGCTTGATGACGGATCATTACCCGGAGCAAGCGATAAACCGGCGTTGGTTTCGGCAGCGTTGGCAATTTTCTGATATCCTACCCTATCGGTAACCGACAATGTTTTTGGATTTTTCTGGAAGCCGGCATAACCATTATAGTTGATTTTCATGGCGCCATTACGGCCTTTTTTGGTGGTGATGATCACCACACCGTTAGCGCCGCGGAAACCATAAATGGCACCTGCAGAAGCATCTTTGATTACCTGTAAACTTTCTATATCTGTAGTCGGAAAATCAAAGGGCTCCATGGTTGGCACGCCGTCGATAATATAAAGCGGATTGTTATTGATCAGCGAGCTTACACCACGAATGCGGATAGAAACACCTTCACCCGGTACACCCGAACCATTTACCTGCACACCGGCAACCTGGCCTTGTAAAGCCCTGGCAACATCTGGTGTTACACGTTTATTGGCTTCTTTAAGATTTACCACAGCAACCGAGCCTGTAAGATTTTCCTTTTTCTGTGTACCGTATCCAACCACAATTACTTCATTCAAAGAGTTTGAAGCTGCTTTTAACTGCACATTGATAAGGGAGCTGCCGTTAACTGTTATTTCCTGCGAGGCATAGCCCACAAACGAAAACACGAGCACTACACCACCGGTATTGCTGTCTGGAATATTTAAAGTATAGCGTCCCTGCAAATCGGTTTGAGCGCTTACATTGGTACCTTTTACCTTTACCGTAACACCAGGCATGGGCAAGTCAGACTCGTCGGTCACTTTACCGTTAATGGCTCCCGGAGCCATCGCTGCTCCCTTTTCTGTAAGGATAACCAGGTTATTATCGCTCAGTGTATAACTCAGGTTGGTATTGTTAAGTACAATTTTCATCACCTCTTCAAGCGATGCATCTTTTGTATTTAAACTGGCGGGCATGTCGTTTTTTAACAACATGTCGTCGTTGTACAAAAAGCGATAGTCAGACTTCTTTTCAATTTCCTTCAGCGCCTTTTTCAGCGATACGTTTTGGAAATTTACGTTGATGCGGGTCTGACCATATCCTTTTGAAAACGCCTGCAACGAGGAGACGAGTACCAGGATACAGATAAATTTAAACATAAGAAGTACTTTCAAAAATTGGTTCAGCCGCAATGGGTTAATGCGGTGTGCATTTTTTTTCATAATTTAGCATTAAGGTTATTTAACTATTGGGTTTATAGAAGGACTGGTAGTTAATTTGTACCACATTATAATGGGGGGATGCGGGAACATCTTCCCATTTTTTATGGCCAGAGGTTTTATACTTTTCTATGCATAGGCTTATATCATAAAGGTTTATTAATTAATAAATTACAATTTGGTTAGTGTCTATTTTATAATGAAACGCCGCTGTCCTTTGCAGGTACAGTAAAGCTTTGTTAATTGGTTCTTTTTCAAACTTGCCGGTAAAGCGCAGCTTTTTTACGTCCTCATTTTCAAAAACAATATTCACATTATATCTGCGCTCCATTTTTTGGGCTATGTTTTCAAAATCCTCGGCATCAAAAGCCAGTTTATTTTCAAGCCATAAAGCCTCAGATGGCAACGTGTCTTTTTTAGCCTGATGAATACGGCTCAGTGCTATAAGTGGCGTTTCCTCGGCAATCCTATCGGTAGGGATATTACTTTTAGCTTGCGGTTCCTGATTGTTGATTATCGTAAGTTTTTCTGAGGGATTGAGGATGATCTTTTTTTCGGGATTTTTTAAAACAGTAAGCTCAATCTTTCCGCGTACCAAAGCCGCTTCAGATGTTTTGTCGTTATTGTATGAGCGCACATTGAATTTAGTACCCAGCACCCTGACACTGATTGTTGGCGTGGTAACTACAAAAGGATGCTGAGGATCTTTAACCACATCAAAAAATGCCTCACCAACAAGGTTTACCCTTCTTTGATCGGTACCAAAATCATTGCTGTAAGTGAGCTTGCTGCCCATGTTAAGCCAAACACGGCTTCCATCGGGCAGTTGAATTTTACTGATACCGTTTTTAGGAGCGGTTATTTCGTTAGATTTCCCAGTGGGGATAGTTTCTTTGCGGGTAAACCAAAATACGCCCAGCATTAAACATGCGGCAGCTAATAACGATCCCAGTTTAATGATCCGGGCTCTTTTTGTTTTGGTTTGAATTGCGATAACCTGGGCAGCTTCTTCAGCTTCCTTTTCTTCAATAGCGTCAAGTTCGGCTTCAAAAGCATCCCATTTGTTTAACAGCTTTTCATCCTGGCCCGCTTGCTGGTCATTTTTCCAGATCTCTTCCAGCCCATCCATTGGGTACACACCGGCTGCTTCCTGTTGCTGCAACAGTTGCTCAAGTTCAAGTAACTCTTCGGGCGAAGCTTCACCATTTAACTTTTTGCCAATAAGTATCCAGATGTTGTTGATCATTATTTACGGTTCTATATATAAAGACTGTAAATAATAAGGATACCCCAGTGGGCAGATTAAATATTTTTTGAAATTTTTTCGGGACTGGCTGGTATTGCCATTTTTTGGGTGTCTTTTAACCCTTGTGCAAGGGTTTTCAACGCGTTGCCCATGTGGTATTCAACCGTTTTAATGGAGATATCCAGCAGATCGGCCACTTCGCGATATTTCAAACCATCCTCTTTTATCAGCTTAAAAACAAGGCGGCATTGATCGGATAGTTTGTTTAAGGTAGTGTTGATCAGTTTAGTAAGATCTTCATAAACCAGCTTGTCTTCGCCCGTAGCGCTTGAATCGGCAACATCTACATTGGCCTCATCAATATTCACACGTTTAAGCTGATTTTTGGCAAGACAAGTAAGTGACTTATTTTTAACCGATGTATAGCAGTAATAAGTAAAATTATTGATCTCTGCTATCGAAGCACGGCGCCCCCAAAGGTTCATGAAAACATCATTGGTGATTTCCTCGGCCAGTTCATCCTGCTTTACCAATGATTTTGCCAGGCTAAATAATTTACCATAATAAGCCAGATAGAGCCTTTTAAAAGAAGCCCTGCTGCTGTTTAAAGCAATATCATTAAGCAAGTACCTAATCTCAGTGTCCAACATCTCCTTTATCTGCTATTATTATTTTCATCAAAAACCGGGGGACAGTTCCTGTACGGTTTAAATCAATATAATTGGTAATTGGCTCATTAAAGCAAAGTGATTACTCTAATTAAAATCTAAGGTATAATATTTTATTTTAATTGTTCAAAAAACAATTAAAATATTTTTAATAAAAAAAACAAATCATACTTAAAACAATTGCTAAATATCTTTTCTAAAGTTAAAATTCAAGTTCCTATCTATAATTAACCTTCAAAATAGACTATCCTTTTTACTTCACTCAACCCAACCAATCAAAATAAAAAGTGTCATTTTAACAATAATTAATGTAAATTTTCAATCAGCTTTTGCAAAAAATTCATAACAAAAAAGCCCCGCATCCGCGAGGCCAAATTTTAGCCATAAAGCTTAGATTCCAATCAGGAGTTATAATCAGCGTTTCCTTTTTTAATTTTAGCTACGCTTAAAGACTTCTAACTTGATACTTCCTACTTATGCCAGGATCTTGTCAAGCAATTTCAATTCTTCATCGGTAAACGATGTATTGGCCAAACAACCAATGGAATCAGTAACCTGCTCCGGTTTACTTGCGCCGATCAGTACCGAAGTAATCCGCTTATCTTTCAGAATCCATGATAATGCCATCTGTGCCAGGTTTTGGCCTCGCTGTAATGCAAGTTCATTCAGCTTTGCAGCTTTGGCTATGTTTTGCTCTGTTATGGCATCTTCATCAATAGCGCCGTTGCCACGATGAGCGGCAGCCCTTGAACCTTCGGGGATGCCTTTCAGGTATTTATTGGTTAATAGGCCTTGCGCCAATGGTGAGAACGGGATACAGCCAACGCCCTTATCTTCCAGCACATCAAGCAAACCACCTTCAACCCACCTGTCGAACATAGAGTATTTAGGCTGATGGATCAGGCATGGCGTACCAAGCTCTTTCAATACAGCAACCGCTTTTTCAGTTTCAGAGGCGCTGTAACTTGAGATACCAACATACAAAGCTTTACCCTGGCGGACGATCAGATCCAACGCGCCCATGGTTTCTTCGATAGGGGTTTCAGGATCCGGGCGGTGATGATAGAAAATATCCACATAATCCAAGCCCATCCGTTTCAGGCTTTGATCAAGACTGGCTACGAGATATTTTTTTGACCCCCAGTCGCCATACGGCCCTGGCCACATTCCCCAACCTGCTTTGCTTGAAATGATCAATTCATCGCGATAGCTTTTGAAATCATCTTTTAAAATGCGACCAAAGGTTTCTTCGGCTGATCCTGCAGGTGGCCCGTAATTATTGGCAAGGTCGAAATGGGTAATGCCTTTGTCAAAAGCTAAACGTAAAATATTACGGGCATTTTCCAGGCTGTCGATACCTCCGAAGTTGTGCCATAAGCCAAGTGATACCGCGGGCAGTTTTAAACCACTGTTACCGCAACGGCGGTATTCCATATCCTGGTAGCGATTTGCATTGGGTAGATAGGTCATATTTTGTTTGATTAGTAAAAGCCCAAAATTGGCCTATCTATCACAAAAATCCATTGAACTGGGACAAGAAATGAAATTATTTACCGGCTAATATTTGGAAGGATGCCTACAGGCCGACTTATATTTGAGCCATGTTTCAAAATATCAATAATTACGCGGCGCGCTCGGTTAATTTAACGGCAGAAGAGACAGCGCTGTTTAATGAGATATTGGAATACAGGAAAGTACCCAAAAAGACCCGCCTGCTTGCTGCTGGCGATGTATGTAACTTTGAAGCCTATGTAAACAAAGGCTGTATCCGCGAATATATTATCGATGAAAACGGAGTGGAAGTAACCCTGCAGTTTGCCGTTGAAGACTGGTGGGTAAGCGACCTGGCCAGTTTCCAGGATCAAAGCCCCTGTACTATGTACATCGAAACCCTGGAAGATTGCGAACTGCTCATCCTCACCCGCGATTCAAAGGAGCGCCTGTTAACAGAAGTACCCAAACTGGAGCGCATGTTCAGGCTTATGCTGCAGAGGCATTTAACCGTGGTTCAGAAAAGGCTTTATAAAACCATAGCAACCACGGCCATGGAAAAATACCTGGAGTTTATTAACCGTTACCCCAGCATTCCGCAAAGGGTACCGCAGCATTATATAGCTTCTTATCTGGGCATCTCGCCCGAGTTTTTGAGTAAGTTGAGGGCGAGGAATTTGAAGAAGTAAATGGTAGAGCAATGTCTTGCTTTTATGATAGTTTAAGTAGGTATCTTAATCTAAAAGCGTCATTGCGGCACGAAGCAATCCCCGATTAGCAGAGCCACTCTGCATAGTTCGCGATTGCTTCGTACCTTATAATAACGGCTTAGTTCACGGCATTGGCTGTAATCTATATAATTTAATTTCGATGAATATGCAAACCATTAAACTGCCGTTTTCCATTTTCGTAACTTGTATTTCCTTTAGCAAAACGTGGATATTTTGCGCTGTATTTCTTAAATACACTCTCAGGTTGCTTCACTCCGTTAACGATCATTTCTTCGCCATTAAATGAAAGTTCACGCAAAGCCCCTTCATTAGGGATGATATGATCTGCTATTAAATCGCCGATCATCTGTTTTAATACCCGCTGATCTTCGGCCGCCTGCTCTTGGTCTTTCTTGGCCTGGATCTGATCTAAGTGCGCCTGCTCCTGGTCACGTTTGGCTTGTTCCTGATCACGGGCGGCCTGTTCCTGGTCGCGTTTCGCCTGTTCCTGGTCTTTACTCGCCTGCTCCTGGTCACGCTTAGCTTGCTGCTGGTCACGCTCGGCCTCTTCCTGTTCAGCTTTTGCGTGCTCCTGGTCACGGGCTGCCTGTTCCTGGTCACGTTTAGCTTGTTGCTGATCGCGGCGGGCCTGCTCCTGATCATGTTTAGCCTGTGCCTGATCTTTTTTTGCCTGGATCCTGTCCTTCCTGATTTGCTCACGGATAGAAGCTATAACTGTGCTGTATTCCCCCCATTTAGTCGACGGGATAATTTCACCATCAACGGCCAAAGCTACCAACTTGTTGTTTGCCAGTTCCATTTGATAAGTTTTTCCATTCCAGTTAGTTTGGATGCGTTCGCGACCCTTACCATCAAAAGTATCGTAATTGTTATAAGAGTTGAAGGCCGTTTTTTTTCCCGGTTTCTGGGCATTCGCAGCAGTTGTTAATGCTGTTGCCGCTATCAGCAACAGAGCGCTTCTTAAATAATTTGTTTTCATCTTTCTGTCGGTTTAAGAGTTAAAAAATTGGGCAATAGTTTTCCATTCCGCCCATTTTTGGCAGTTTAAAATTGATTGTTAATGATTGATTACTACATACTATGGCCTATAAAGCAGCAGCATACCTGCTTTACAAACCAGCTAAGAAAAGTTTTACTTACTCCTGAACGTTTGTTTTACTTTTTACCGGTTCTGCTTTTGGTTTGCTGGCCTGTGCCTGGTCACGCTTTGCCTGCTCCTCATCGCGACGGGCTTGTACCTGGTCCCTTTCGGCCTGTTCCTGGTCAAGTTTAGCCTGCGCCTGATCGCGCATGGCTTGTTCCTGATCGCGCTTGGCCTGCTCCTGATCGCGACGTGCCTGGTCCTGATCTACTTTGGCATGCTGCTGATCACGTTTGGCCTGTTCCTGGTCACGGCGGGCTTGTTCTTGTTCGGGGTTGAGCTTTGTATTATCAGCTACTGTCTGCTGATTTTCCTGTTCGGCCCGCAGCTTTACTGCCAATGCGTCGCGCTCCAGTTGCTCCTGCGGAGACAAAGGTTCGGCGTTAGCCATAACTACATTTTCAATAGCATGAACGGGCTTCTGTACATCAGCAATGTATCTGCGTTTTAAACGTTTGGACCTATCAGTTTGCTTGGCAATTGCTACTACTTGCGTGCCGGCAGGTTGCACAATCCGTTGTTCCTGCTTATATACATGAGCACTGCCACTTTCCGGATAATTAACTTTCCTGATCTGCGCAATGGCGGCAGTGGCTATAATAGCCGAAAGAACAATAATCCCGGCTATCAAAAATGCCCGCTCTCCCGAAGTTACCGTTTTGTTTTTATTACCCAGGATGCGGCTTACCCTTTGCAATAACTGATTTTTTTTACCGGGGAATGCAACTGCATAATTGGTACCATAAAGGGAATATTCTTTAAAACTGATGAGGGCATCTATAAACTCCCGCTTATTTTTTGTTTGGGCGAGAGCTATGTCGTCACAGCAATTTTCCCGCTCGTCGCGCAGCAGGGCCGAGATCCATAACAAACCCGGATTAAAGAAAAATACGGTTTCGGCAATGGTTTGCAAAAAGTTAACCATGTAATCGTGCCTGCGGATATGGGCCAGTTCATGCAGTAATACGGCCTCAACCTGTTCGGGCGGCAACCCGGCCAACAAACCCGCCGGGATCAGGATTACCGGCTTCAGGTGCCCTATAACCATGGGCATTTTTACATAGCCCGATTCAAGTAGTTTAACTACCTGCTTCAACTGCAGCTTTTCGCAAAGCAATTCAACCCTGCTTTTCCAATACCCAACAGGTTCGGATACCTGCTTGTGTTTGGCAGTATGGATAAACATAAGCCCGCGCATCATCCGTACCGACCGGAACAGGAAAAATACAAACCACAGCAGCACAACCATCGGCGCATTGGCTGTAAAATAACCGATACAGATATTGGCAAAAGCCCGGATCCCATCGGCATTAAGGCCCAACAAAGCCGATGCCTTGCTACCAATAGCATTGCTAAACTGTGCCATGCCTCGCTGTGGCTGTTTGTTCCACTCCCAAATAAAAGTGGCCAGGCAGGCGCCCACGAATAATAAAAACTGCACCAAAACCAGGTTGTACCTTACTGCAGCGCTTGCTTTTTTGGTAAGCAGCATTACCACCGCGCTGATAACCGCCAGCAACATCCCCTGCCATAGCGAATGGATCAGCATCCAGCTAAACGCCTGAATCAGGCTGTTGGAAATGGTGTTGGTGTTAAGGAGCAGGTACATATCTGTAAAGGTTTAATTATTTATCGTCCATGTTTTTGAGCAGCTCTTTTATTTTTTTGAGTTCTTCGGCCGATGTCTTATCATTGCCCAACAGGGCTACCATCAAATCGCTCGGCGAACCGTTGTACATCGAATCAACAAAGCGGCCAAGCATATTGCCTTTTATCCTGCTTTCTTCAACTGCAGCGCTATAAATGTGCTTCATATTGGTTTCGTCACGATCAAGCATCCCTTTCTCCTTCATTACCTGCATCAGCTTAAGGGTGCTGGTATAAATTACGGCTTCCTTTTGCTCATTAAGCTTATCGTGCACAAACCTCACTGTAGATGGGCCGTACTGCCACAGCACCTGCAAAACATCCATTTCGGTTTTGGTTGGTGTTAAATCAGCAGTAATATCCTTTTTAAACAAACTCATAAACCAAAGGTATGCATTAAAAACGTACGTTACAATAGCTAAGTTATTTTTTCTTTAAAAATTTTGCTGTATAACAAAACAACCACCCTAATACTAAGGTGGTTGTACATTATAAATATAAGATCAGTCGTTTAAAAGCTCTTGGCGAAGGTTAGGCCTACACGGCCGTCCTGGTAAGTTGGCAGCAATAATGAGTTATTGTTTTTGCCCTTTTCATTACCTCCGCGAAACACGCTGTTGCGGATTAGTGGGTATAAATAATAAGCAGCCTTGGTTGACAGGATACCGAAACCTGCACCGGCTACGATATCACTAAACCAGTGTTTATTGTTATACACACGTAATATTGCGGTAGTAGTGGCGAAAGCATAACCTACACCTCCGTATATCGGTGATCGGTCACCATATTCCTGGGCCATAAATTCGGCAGATACAAAGGCGTTACCGGTATGCCCTGAAGGGAACGAAAACTTATCTGAACCGTCGGGCCGCTCCCTGTGGGTAACGCGTTTTAAACCGAAAGTGGTACCGGCAAATATGGCTTCAGAAAGTACAAGCAACATAGTACGGTCAATAAATGTATTTTTACCGTGTACCCCTGCAGCATTCAACCCATAAACCGAGATGATTGGAGCATACTGAAGGTAATTATCTACTTTGGTGTGAAAGCCCGGATGATCTTTATTCATATCAGCCCTCACATCGTAATCGATATTACGGATAAACTTCACTTTTAGCGATAATAAACCGTAGGTAATGAAAGCCGCAGGCGGTATATATGATGGAAATTTACTCTGAAGGTGTTTAACCGTATCCGGCAATGTCAGGATATTCCTGGCAGAGTCTTTCTGCAGAGAATCCTTCTTTACGGCAACTTTTTGTAATGTATCCTTAACCTGGGCATAAACAGGCAGCGAAAACGAGGCTGCCAATAGCATCGAAATAAAATAAAACCTAAACTTTTGCAAAGAATCCCCCTTATTAAGTGCTGGTAAACACAATTATACAATTTAATTCTGTAGAATTTCTGAAGCGCGTAAACAATAAATTAACACGCTGTTAACGTAAATTATATTCAATATGTTGTACACCTTTCAAATTGATTTTAAGGTTGATAGTTTACATTTTAATTGTTCTTTTAACAATAAATAAAAATACCTATGTTTGATTATACCTCCAATAAACCACCAAACTACCTGAATGAAGACCATCAAACTTATCTTTTGCCTCTTGCTGCTTATCGGTAGCCGGATTTTTGCCCAGGAACAAGCAAATATCACCATCAGCCTAAATGATAAAATTGGCGACATGTATCCAGTTTGGGCATGGTTTGGCCACGATGAACCTAATTATACCTACATGAAAGATGGCCGCAAACTTCTTTCAGAACTGGCAGCATTAAGCCCTGTACCGGTACGCATGCGGGTACATAATTTGCTTACCAGCGGTGACGGTACTGCAGCATTGAAGTGGGGATCGACCAATGCTTATACCGAAGATGCCAATGGTAACCCGATTTACAACTGGCACCTGGTTGATAGCATTTTTGACACCTATATTAAACTGGGCATGAAACCTTATGCCCAGATAGGTTTCATGCCCGAGGCTTTATCAACTCACCCCAAACCTTACCGCCATTACTGGAAACCGGGCGATAATTATGATGATGTTTACACCGGCTGGGCATACCCTCCTAAAGATTATAATAAGTGGGAAGAACTTGTTTACCAGTGGGTAAAGCATTCGGTACAACGTTATGGCCAGGCAGAGGTTGAAAGCTGGTACTGGGAGGTTTGGAACGAGCCAAACATAGGCTACTGGAAAGGCACCATGAAGGAGTTCTTTAAGCTATACGATTATGCCGCCCATGGCGTAAAACGGGCCCTGCCTACTGCACATGTTGGCGGGCCGGAAGTTGCAGGCGGCTCAAGCCCCGGCGGGATGAAATTTCTGAATGCCTTTATTAAACATTGCATTGCCGATACCAATTATGCTACAGGCAAAATAGGTTCGCCAATTGACGTAATCTCATTCCATGCCAAAGGCCAGCCCTCGTTGGTTAACGGTAGAGTGCGCATGAACATGGCACCGCAGATCCGCGATATCAGGGAAGGCTTTAAAATTGTGGCGTCATATCCCGAAACTAAAAACACGCCGATAGTTATAGGCGAATCGGACCCGGAAGGTTGTGCGGCCTGCGGCATGGCTACCAATCCGTCAAATGCTTATCGTAACGGTACCATGTATTCGAGCTATACAGCAGCTTCCATTGCCCGCGAATACCAGCTTGCAGATTCGTTAGGCGTAAATTTTATGGGCTCGGTATCATGGTCGTTCGAGTTTGAAAATCAGCCCTGGTTTTATGGCTTCCGCGATTTGGCAACAAACGGAGTTGACAAACCGGTGCTCAACGTTTTCAGAATGTTGGGCATGATGAAAGGTAAACGCTTAAAGGTAACCGGCGACCAGATGTACACGCTTAAAACGGTAGCCGATTCAAGTATTAGGGGGAACCATACAGATATCGGCGCTTTGGCTTCTGCAGATAAGAAAGAACTTACAGTACTGTTGTGGAACTATCATGACGATGACCAGCACGATGCGGGTAAAACGGTAAAGATCAGGATAGAGCATCTGCCGCCAACCTTTGTTAAACTTACCCAATACCGCATTGATGATGAGCACAGCAATGCTTATGAAGTGTGGAAAAAAATGGGATCGCCGCAAAATCCTACAGCGGCCCAAATTAAAGAGCTGGAAAAAGCCGGGCAGCTGCAGCAGTTTAGCAAAACGGTTACGTTATTGGCCAAATCAGGCTTATCGGGCGCCGAGGTTTTGCTTCCGAGACAAGGTGTAGCATTTTTAAAGTTTAGCTGGTAGGCAAAATCCATCCATTCATACTATAAAAATCTTCCCAGCCAGCGTAACCGCAATATATCGACAAAGTATCAAGCGTATAAGCCGACGGCTTAAATTTGGCCGGCATAATGCCAAATACCATATTTAAAGCATTGGGGCTAATTTCACGGCCTGTTTTTTTGAAAATAAGCTCTTTAAGCATTTCGGCATTAAAGTCACCATTAAATTCGGCGAGAATAAGAACCATGCCTTTGAGTTTTTCAAGGCAGGTATCAGAACAAGATTTAATCAATTTAATCAGGACTTGTAAAAGTAACGCAAGAGATACCAGCACCGGCACAAAACAACTTTGAGTTGTAAAAATCACAATTTATTTTCAAATTAATTGCACCGGGTGCCGATGGATTGGATAAACCGGTAACAATTCATTTACTATTTCAATATAGGCAATATTTTAAATTAAACAAAAACCCTCTTCCGGTAACAACCAAAAGAGGGCCAGTCAATCTAACATAACCCGGGTGAGTCGGATTTGTTAGTTCATATCAGTTAATAGTTACATGAGTACGTTATTACAGCGCGAATCCGTAAGCTAAACGCAGGCCAAGCATACCAAAATGATCCTGGTTAGCACCAGAAAAATTTTCATAACGGAAGCTTACATCCCAGCTTTTATTAGCCCAGCCTATACCCGGTGAAAGATCAAGCCTGTGCGGGCCCCAGCCTTGCTCAAGTTTTTCGTAAGCAATACCTACTTCGCCGGCAACATATACGCTTGGTACAAAAAATTCTTTAACACCAAATTTGATAGGGATTTCGCCATAGCTTCCATAACGTTTGTCTGTTCCGGGGATTTTTTTAGGGAAGAAGTGATAACCGCCCATGGTGTAGGTAAGGGCGAAGCTATCGCTGATACCGTATTGCAAACGGGCTGTACCGCCTAACGTAAAGGTGCTGCCAAGTTTTGCTACGCCTGTGGGCAAACCAGTTTCAATTCCTAAACCTAAACGGAACGCATTTGCAGGTGTAGTTTGCGCTTTTACCGTATTTGTGAAAAACAGGAATCCTATTACGAGGACCGCTGCCGCTAACTTTGATAGTAATTTCATTTTTGATATTTTGTGTACATAATGATTACTATCATTTTAAGGCTGACGTTGCCTCAGGGTGCAGATTTTTTATAACGGCAAAATATTTACCCTATAAGTGCTTATTCTTTGATATAATTCAATGCCACAACACCATCTGCAAATGTGTCGCTTTTTTTCAGTTTGAGCTTTATTTCTGTATCAGCAAACAGCGGGATACCGGCACCAAGCACTATCGGGTTAACAAACAGCCAAAATTCATCAATCAGGCCTTTATTCATCAAATAGCGGGCAAGGCCGGGGCTGCCAAACATGATAATTTCATCGCCATCCTGCTTTTTAAGATTCTCAACCTGTGTTTTTACATCACCTCTAATAAATCTGGTCTTATCTGTATCCTGCTGTTCGGCAGTTTCAGATACTACATACTTAAGCGTTTTATTATACCATATTGAATGGTCGATGTCGTGCTTTGAGGCGTTGGGCTTATCGCCGGCGGTTGGCCAGTAAGCGTCCATCATTTCAAAAGTATTACGGCCATATAAAGCGGTATCGGCTGCCCAGGCACGGTCATTGGCGTAATCAAACATTTCATTGTTTACTTTTATCCAGTTCATAGCACCATCAGTGCGGGCAGCAAAACCATCAAGCGAAATGTGCATAAATAACACTAAGTTTCTCATAATATCATTGTTTATATTTTACATTTCAAATGTAAGGAGCACCATAGATTACCCAGGGGGGCTAAAACGACGTTTAAGGGGTGCAAATATGCCCGTACAAAAAAAGGCCGTGCTCTCGCACAGCCTTTATTAATAAGTAATAGTTTGTTTACAGCGTAGCCATATCAATTACAAACCTGTAGCGTACATCGCCTTTTTCCATGCGATCATATGCGGTATGGATATCCTTGATATCAATCATCTCAATATCGGAAACGATGTTATTTTCGGCACAGAAATCGAGCATTTCCTGGGTTTCCTTAATACCACCAATGCCCGAACCGGCTAAACTTTTACGGCCACCCAATAAACTGAAAGCTGCAATCTGGGCTGGTTTAGGAGGAACTCCTACACAAATATGAACGCCATCTGTACGTAACAACGACAGGTACATGTTAAAGTCATGCTCGGCGGATACCGTATCCAAAATAAAATCGAACGAGTTTTTAGCAGCTTCAACCTGTTTAGGATCAGTAGTAACTACAAAGTGGTGTGCACCTAACTTTTTAGCGTCTTCTTCTTTTTTAGGCGATGTGCTTAATACAGTAACATCGGCGCCAAAGGCTACACCAAATTTAACAGCCATATGGCCCAAGCCTCCTAAGCCAAGTACAGCCAGCTTATGTCCTTTGCCTACTTTCCAGTGCCTTAACGGCGAGTAAGTAGTGATACCGGCACATAATAATGGCGCAACTGCAGCAAGGTCAACACCTTCCTTAAGGTGTAATACAAAATCTTCGTTAACAACAATGGTGTTTGAGTAACCTCCGTAAGTGGGTGTTTTATGGTCCTGCTCAAGGCCGTTATATGTTTGAGAGTTCCCATTGAGGCAATATTGTTCCAAATCACGTTTGCAGTTTTCGCACACACGGCACGAGTCAACCAAACAACCGGTAGCAGCCAGGTCACCAACTTTAAAACCTTTTACATGCTCGCCAACTTTAACTACGCGACCAACAATTTCGTGTCCGGGTACCATCGGAAAAATGCCGGGGAACCAGTCATTCTTAATCTGGTGCAAATCGGAGTGGCAAACCCCGCAATACAAAATATCAAACTGCACGTCATGAGGCCCAACTTCGCGTCTCTCAAAAGTCCAGGGGGCAAGTGGTGTATTTTCATCTTGCGCAGCATACGCTTTAGTTTCAATCATAGTTGTAAATGTTAAGTAGTGTGAATGATGATTTATGAATTGTGGAGAGGATCTCCCTAACAAATGTACAATGATATTTTTATAAATATCAACCGGGCACCAGGTTGAAATAAAAAAGTGACATAGGAGATGATTATGCCAACATAGATAAATGCAAACCTTTAATTTTGCATGCAGATTAACACCGCATGAAAATAGCCATAGCCACTCCCCCTTTCCCAAAATCAATTAATGACGGTTTATATCAAGCCGAAAAGCTGATTAAGGACGCGGCAACGCAACAGGCAGAGATTATTTGTTTTCCCGAATCATACATACCCGGATACCCCGGTATGATTACCGACCCGGAACCAACATCGCCAGAGATACTACAATCGGCATTGGATGAAGTATGCAGGATTGCTGCCGAAAATAATATAGCAGTTGTTATACCAATGGATTGGTATAGCGATAATGGCCTTTTGAATATTGCACACGTTATATCCAAAGCCGGTGAAGTGATCGGCTATCAAACCAAAAACCAGTTAGATCCATCGGAAGATGCCATCTGGGTACCAGGTACCCAACGAAGTATTTTTGAGGTAAATGGCTTAAAATTCGGCATTACTATTTGTCACGAAGGTTTCCGCTATCCCGAATCGGTAAGGTGGGCGGCCCGCAATGGTGCACATATCGTGTTTCATCCTCATTTTTCGGGCAGCAATACCGAAGGCGTGCTGCTTACCGAATGGGGAAGCATGGCCAACCCCTACTATGAAAAGGCTATGATGATGCGGGCTTTGGAAAATACCATCTATTTTGCCAGCTCCAATTATGGTTCGCTTTATCCGGAATCGGCAAGTTCGGTTATAGCGCCGGATGGTACCTGTGTGGCTTACCAGGCTTATGGCACAACCGGTGTAATTATAGCAGATATCGACCTTGGAAAAGCCACCGGCTACCTGGCTAAAAGATTTAAACAGCAGTTATACAATTATTAAAAGCCCCTTGTATTTACCCATTATTTGAATTTTGCAAATAATGGATTGATTTATTCAAACACCTGGCTTCTTGTCTGTTTTACTTTTGTATCAAAACAAAAAGAAAAAATGGAAAACAGAAATAAAATTGCGGTGGTAACCGGCGGCAGCCGTGGCTTAGGCAGGGACATGGCTTTAAGGCTTGCCGAAAAAGGAATAGATGTTATTATAACTTACAATACCAATGCGGAGGAAGCGGCAAAGGTGGTTAGCCTTGTAGAACAAAGCGGAGCCAAAGCAGCAGCATTGCAACTCAATACCGGAGTAATTAAAAGCTTTGATGCATTCACCGAAAAACTCCGTGAAATTTTGACAGATAAATTTGGCACCAATCATATCAACTTTTTAATTAACAATGCCGGGCAAGGTGGCTACTGCGCTATCCCTGATGTTACCGAGGAGTTTTTTGACGATTTGTTGAATGTGCACTTTAAAGGCGTATACTTTTTAACTCAAAAGCTGATCACGTTAATGGCAGATGGAGGTGGCATTGTTAACGTATCGTCCGGGTTGACGCGGGTATCGGTTCCACGTTCTTCGGCATATGCATCTATGAAAGGCGCGGTAGAAATTTTCACCCGTTACCTGGCTAAAGAACTTGGCGTAAGGGGTATCCGGGCCAATGTGGTTGCCCCCGGCGCTATCATGACTGATTTTGGCGGTGGCCATTTACGCAACAGCGAAGAAACACAAAAAATGGTAAGCAGCATAACTGCTTTAGGCAGGCCTGGCGTTGCGGAAGATATTGGCGGCGTGGTAGCCTTCCTTTGTACTGAAGATGCACGTTGGGTTAATGGTCAGCGCATAGAAGCTTCGGGAGGTATGGCTATTTAAATGGCAAGCATCCTGATTGAGAGGAGTTCATAAATCTACGAACTCCTCTCAATTACAACATCTTTTATTTCACTATATCAAGCAATTCTACTTCCCAAATATATGTAAAACCAGGTGTCTTAGATTCGCCATACCCGAGCTTAGCCGGAATAAACACCCTGTATTTACTGCCAACGCTCATCAATTTAAAACCCTCTGCCATACCTGGAACTACTTCGCTAACAATGCGCTCGGCCGGCGGACGCCAGTCGGTTACATCTTTAATTTCTTTACCAATTATAGTGGTCCACCGGGAACTGAATTTCACTTTGTCTGACGATAATGGTTTTGAACCTGTGCCCTGGCTAATTATTTCGTACTGTAAGCCGCTCGGCGTGGTAATAATGCCCGGCTTCTTGCTATTTTCGGCTAAAAACTTTTCGGCTTCCTCTTTTGGAGTTAATACTACGGGTGCAGGAGGGGGTACTGTAACAACAGGTTGTTGTTCCGGTTTTACAGGAGCAGATTTCACCTCTGAGCTGCCATAATTACCAGAACCCGTAATGGTTTCGCCGTTTGAAAGCTTACAGATAAATGTAAAACTATTGGATGATGTTTTAGTGAGCGTGCCACTTGAAGACCCCTCAGGCTTGTATTTACCGGCATCGAAAAAGGGTAAGATAAAATGTAATTCACAATTACCGCCCAAACCGTTTCCTATATTATAGGTTCCGCTACTGCCCTGGGGCATATTATAGATCCATACCGTTCTCTCGTCCGATTCCATTGATACAGACATACTACCACCATTACAGTCTTGATCTCGGGTTTTAGATGTGCATTTCCCGGCGTATTTGATCCCCTTATAGGTAAATTCCCCGCTATTACCTTTTATCCCGACTCTTGCACTACCGCTATTACTTGAATTTTGACTGCCCTGGTTAGCTGTTTGACTGCCGGCCGCCGGGGCATTTTGTTTATTGCCGGGCGAGGGGCTGGAATTGGCGCTTTGCTGTTTTTCGCAAACAGGTTTTCCTGTATTAGTATAAACTAAATTCACCAGCTTCCATTTTTTGACAATATCACCGCTCATTTTATGAACAAAACGGGTTATTTCACCTGGTTTGGTAACATGCTGGTCGCCAAACTGAACCTTTTCTTTATCATCCAGCAAATTAAACAGATAAGAAACTTCCTTGTCATTGTTATTTTTCACTTCAAACCACATGTGTACCTGATAATTTAGGCCATAGCCCCGTTCTACCAAATACCTGTATTCTATATTAGGGTTACAATTATCTATATTGAAAGATTTCCAGCCTGACCATTGAAGAGAATTTTTGACCGGGGTCTGCTGCTGAGCCTGGCTTGGTTTTTCCTGTAAAGTAACGAGGTCGAACTGAAAATTATATCCGGGTTCAGGACAGCGTCTGTCCTGGGTTACCAATACTTCTGCAGATAGCGTAAGCTGTTTATTAGGTAAAATATCCACCCATTGTCCGTGCCAATTCTGAATGTTTGAAAAACTAATGTGGTAAATCTCACTTTCAATTCCATAATGGCCCTCATACCAACCACAGTCATTCCCGTTAAAAGTTAACGCCGCCCCCCTTAATCTAACCGCTTTATCACTGTTGCTGTTTTTTATAGTTCCGGTTACTCTGTAAACATCTAATGTGGCTTTACACTTTTCTTCGTATCGTGTACCTATTTTTTCATTGCCGTCATAGCTAATGGTGACGCCTTTTTCACTGTAGGGAAGCTGCCCAAAACAAAATGTTGTACTTAATAGTACAATAAACAAAACGGAAAACCTTTTCATTGCAGGAAGGGATTAAGTCATATTGGTTCCAGTAAATTTGTGGTAATTCCGCCATAAAAAAAATAACTAATTATAGCTATTTTTCAAATTTATTAAACCAAATACTTATTGATTAAGCCCTTGTTCAATGGGTTATTAATATTTGTAGTATTGACTGTATGGGGGTATATAAACAGCTTTCCTTCGATTTTGTGATTACGACAATATCAATCTTTATATATTCACAAACGCCTCAAAAATCACTGCAACACTTCCAATATCACAATCACTGCATTATTACTTAACGCTTCCAGATCAGCTTCCTTTAATTGCCAGAGCGCCAAACCGTCACGCTCATGCATCAGGCGGCCCTGCAGTTCAAAAGCCCCGGCAAGCACAAATGCATAAAACAGCGAACTGCTGTTTTGAAGTTGATAAAGGGCATCTGCCCTACCACCAAATACGCCGATATGCAATCGAAACGGATACATTCCGCTGGTTGGGACCAGGTCAATCAGTTCGTTTGGCCTGCCTGCAAAATCAAACTTAAAAACCGCATCACGGTGCGGATTTATAATGCCATCATCCTGTAATTGCAAATAAATGTAATTGATCCAATCGCTTTTGTACAGATTGGTTAGTTCAAATCGCTCACCGGCAACCGCGTAGCCTACAAACACTTCTCCTACGTCAATCAAGCGGATGTCTCCATTTACTCTTTTTAACAGCACCTCCCCGGTAACCGGCATTAAAACAAACCAGCCGGAGTTGTTGACGGTCACATCAATGGAGCTGCCTCCCGCCAGCATTTCATCGTTCCATACCTCCAGCCGGCCAAAAGGCTTACGATACTCATTAAAATAGTTACCATAGTTAAAACTACTATAACGCCTTAAGGTTGGGCTTTTCGTGAAACCTCTTTGGTCGGCTAGGTGTATTTGTCCCGGTGAGATTTTTTCCATTTAATTGTGATATTGTAATGAACTTATATTTATATACGGCTGCAATTGCATAAGGTTGGTTACTACACCATTATTTTCGACAGTTGATTGATTTTCGACCGATTGAGCGGATATAAGCAGGTAATTATCTATAGTATCATGCCACACTAACGGTTCGGAATAAAAATTAATAGCAACCTGGTGTTTATCCTTGTCATTAATATCCGAATTGATGATCTCCAGCTGAAACTTGCTGAAGGTAAGAAACCGCCTGCCAATATTATTTAAAATATCGGGCATAATGTTGTCAAGCTGCTGAATGTAACCAGTAACCGACGGTGTAACCATGCCGGTTAAACGCCGGGCATTGGGCACATTTCGTAACAATTCGGCATAGGAAGTATGGTCCGTACCCCGACTAAAATTCTGGGCCTGCATTTTAAATTCAAGATAGGTACTTTCAAACACCAGCTTATCCCACTGTTTAATTGACCGGATATCGATGATTTTACGATAGCACAAAATGATCACACGTTTTTGCATATTACAGTTTTATAAAAACAAGACGCCGACCATAGCCGACGCCCGTTACAAAACAAAATGAAAATTTTAAGCAGGTACGCTCAGGCTGATGGTTAACACAAATCCCGCAGTGGTACTGCCGGTAACGGTAGCCAGTTCAAGGGTATAACCATCGCTAAACACACCGTCGGTGGCATTGTAGGTATAGCCGCTCATTCCCTTGCTGTAACCGCTAACAGCAGCCAATGCCGTACCGGTGCCTTCAGGGAACGCAATTTGGGTTACTTTCAATGATGTACCTGACGAGTTATGAACATGCACATGGATATGTGTGGCCCTGCCGGTATACCAGCCCGGAAATATAGACGTAAAAGTTACGAGGCCATTTGAATCGGTAGTTTGCCTGCCGCGCAAAAAATGAACCGAAGTATAATTTGTTGATTGCGTACCGCTGCCACCATATTCAGAATAATTCCCTTCCGCATCGCAATGCCAGATATCAACCAATGCAGACGAAAGTGCGGCGCAGCTACTATTACTGTTTTTTATTGTAATGTTCACGGTAAGTTTATACCCGGTACGGCCATCGGTAATATCGCTTCTTACATATGATGCAGGCGAGTGTGTTGGGTAAGGCCCTTCTGTTTCTGTAGGAACAACGCTGCAGGTGCCAGAATCGGTTGAACCCGAAGTACTACCGGAAGATGAACTTCCTGAAGTGGTAGTCGTAGTTGTGGCTGTATCGGCATCTTTTTTGCAGGCTTCAACTAATACTGACGATGACACTGCGCCGATTACCAGGCTTTTTAAAAAGTTCTTTCTTTCCATTGTATGTTCTCCTTTTAAGTTTAATCTAAATCGTTGATCCAAAAGTAAAAGCAGCGACGATGGCATTGAAAGATGTGTCGTTTAGTTGCCTTTTTGTGTCGACAAATGGCAAACTATTGCAGTGTTCGGGGGCAAGATTGTATAATCATACAGTTGCATGACAAGTTAAAACGGGCAAAATTCCGTATCTTTGCGTGTTTTTTGAGATATCTAACATTTATGGCATTAAAAAGTAGCGCGGTTATTACCGGTATAGGCGGCTATGTTCCTGACAACATTTTAACTAACAGTGATTTAGAGAAAATGGTTGAAACTAACAGCGATTGGATAGTTTCACGCACAGGGATCAGGGAAAGAAGGATCCTTGCCGACCGAACACTGGCTACTTCAGATATGGCTGCCTTCGCAGTGAAAAATTTACTTGAAAATGCCAAAGTTGATCCTTCTGAAATTGACTGCGTTATTGTAGCTACTTCAACTCCCGACTATTTGCTTATTTCTACTGCCAGCATTGTTTGCGATAAATGCGGATTAAGCAACGCCTGGGCATCTGATGTTAATGCAGCCTGCAGCGGTTTCCTTTATGCCTTTACACTTGGCTCAAGCCTGGTTGAAAGCAATCGTTATAAAAAAGTAATAGTTATCGGTGCCGATCAAAACAGTGCTATTGTAAACTACGCCGACCGTAACACCTGTATTCTTTTTGGTGATGGCGCCGGTGCGGTATTGCTTGAACCATCTGCCGAAGATGTTGGCGTTATTGACAGTGTGTTTAAAACAGACGGGCATGGCCGTGAACATTTATTTGTTCCGGGTGGTGGTTCCATGAACCCCGCTTCAGAAGAAACCATTGACGGCAAACTCCACTACATACGCCAGGACGGCCGTGTAGTTTTCAAAGCTGCTATTAAGGGTATGACTGAAAGCTGCACATCTATACTGCAACGTAATAACCTCACCATAGATGATATTAACTGGCTTATCCCCCACCAGGCAAATTACCGTATTATCCACGCTGTGGGAGATGCTTTAGGTTTACCTGAAAGCCGCGTTAAAATCAATATCGACCGATATGGCAACACTACAGCGGCAACTATTCCGCTGGCGTTGTGGGATTACAAGGCAGATTTCAAAGAAAATGACAATGTAATCCTCACTGCCTTTGGTGCAGGCTTTTCATGGGGCGCCACTTACTTGAAGTGGGGCAAGCTGAGATAAGCCACCTCACCCCAACCCTCTCCAAAAGGAGAGGGGGTTAAAATTCAACTCAATGACAACTGAAGAACGAATTAAAGACGCAGAATCCCGGATATTTAAAACCGTATTCCCGAGTGACACCAATCATTACGACACGCTTTTCGGCGGTTCGGCGATGGCCATGATGGATGAGGTAGCTTTTATTACCGCAACCCGCTTCACCCGTAAAAGGATGGTTACAGTATCTTCAGACAGGATCGACTTTAAACGCCCCATCCCTGCGGGAACCATTATTGAGCTTGTTGGCAGTATATCATATATAGGCAATACAAGCCTTAAAGTTTCGGTTGAAATTCATATTGAAGAGATGTACTCCTTTGTGCGCGAAAAAGCCATCACCGGCACTTTTACGTTTGTTGCCATTGATGAGCATAAGCACCCTGTTAGCGTTTTATAAGCTAAAAGCCGAAGGCTTAAAGCATAAAAAACAACAAGAAATGCAAAAAAAGCTTTAAGCCCTCGGCTTTTAGCTTCTTAATGTAGTTTCTTGCGCTTTAATAAACCACCTGTTGTATCATCGATACTTTGCTGCACAATGAAAGCTTTGGGATCGATACGAAGGATTGTTTGTTTGAGAGACGGGATTTCCAGGCGGGTAGCTACCGTAAAAACAATATCACGGGGATCATTAACATGGCCATCTTTACCGTAACCGCTTTTGCCCTGATAAATGGTAACTCCGCGGCCAAGGGTAACTGTGATAGCCCTGCGAATAGCATCGCTTTTGGTTGAGATGACGGTAACACCCGAGTATTGTTCGATACCGTTCAGCAAAAAGTCGATCATTTTGGCGGCAGCCATATAGGTTAATATGGAATACATGGCCGGCTCAACACCCAATACCGATGCCGCTACCCCAAATATCAAAACATTAAGCAGCAAAATAAAATCGCTCACTTTAAGCAGTTGGGTCTTTTTACTTACCAGTACGGCAGCTATTTCAGTACCATCAAGCACCGCTCCACCACGCATGGCCAAGCCACTGCCTGTACCGATAAACACACCACCAAATACAGCAGTAAGCAATTTATCATGAGTAACGTCGGGAAAGCTAACCAGTGCGAGGCAAAGGGCTAATAAGGCTATTGCAATTGTGCTTTTTATCGCGAACCAAAGACCAAGCTTCCGGTAACCGATCCACAGGAAAGGAACATTGATTACGAAGATCAATATGGATATGGGTATGGAAGTTATATCAAATATCAGCATAGATACCCCGGTGGCACCTCCGTCAATAAAATGACTCGACAATAAAAAGCCTTTAAGACCAAAAGCCGCCGATAAAATCCCAAGTCCGATATTTGCTGAATCCCTGATGGTGTTGATTGCCTTCATGCCCAAATATAGCTTTTTGAGGCTAAAGGCGGGTATTTAAACACAGCCGAATGTTGATAAAGTGACTTTTTTGACTTTTACTTAACCACTACCTGTATCGTATTCCTGCTAATTTGTTCAAGCAAAATAGTTTTGCCTTCTGTTAACTCCTTAATGGTATTTATTCCATCATGACGTACTGTAATAAGTGTTAAGCCCTCATTGTACTTCACCTTAAAATCCTGTTTAAGACCATTCAGCAGCTTTTCAAAACGCTCTTCATTCAAATCAAAGCAAACCGAAAAACTCAATGCAGATGTTTGCATTACATTGACCTTAACATTATTCTGGGCAAATAGCCGAAAGACATCACTCAGGTGATCTTCGGTAATAAATGAATAGTCTTTACCCGATACCGACAACAATACCTGGTTTTGCTTAAGGATGATCACGGGCTTGGTAAACTGGTTATGCCCATCTTCTTTTATCACGGTACCGGCAGCCGAAGGATCAGTAAAGGGTTTTACTAATAACGGAATTTTAGCGTTTTGTAATGGCTTGATGGTTTTGGGATGAATAACGCTTGCACCATAATAGGTCATTTCGATGGCTTCGGTATAGGAAAGTTCATCAAATTTTACGGTATCGGCAAAATATCTCGGATCAGCATTCAGGATCCCCGGCACATCCTTCCATGCAGTAACCGACTCTGCACCCAAACAGGCTGCAAATATGGAAGCTGTATAATCAGAGCCCTCACGACCAAGCGTAGTTGTGAAATTTTCGGAAGTACCACCTAAAAAACCCTGTGTTACCACGATACCTTTTTCGAGCAAAGCAGGAATGTCTTTACCAATACTTACCTTTGTTTTATCCCATTCAACAATACCTTCGCGGTAAGTATTATCGGTGTGCACATACCCGCGCACATCAAGCCATCTGCTTTTCAGGCCGACATGGTTCAGGTAGGCGTTAACTATGCGCGTTGACACCAATTCACCTATAGATACGATCTGGTCGTATACAAAATCATAGCTATCGTGCGGTTCATCCTCAATGGCCCAGTCAATCTCCACGAAAGTATTGGCCACTTCATCAAATACCGGGTGACCGGGTTCAAACAATCCCTCTAATATGTTATAATGATATTCTTTGATCCCGTTAAAGATATCATGCATATCATCAGCCTGATCCATATAGGCTTTGGTAAGCTTTTCGAGCGCATTGGTAGTTTTGCCCATGGCCGATACCACGATGAGCAATTGTTGATCAGTATATTGTTTTACAACATTAGCAAGGTTGGTAACACCCGCGGCATCCTTAACCGATGCCCCTCCGAATTTAAAAACAAGCATTTATTTGATGAATTGACTTACAACCGAACCCGGCTGTACTAATGATTTGATCTGTGCGTAAGGAATAAATAATTCGGTAATGCCGGCCGCATATGGCTTTATCTCGTACTGGTTATACAAAAATTTGATACCAAGGGGCGTAATAGAAAAATTATCGTTAATGGCAAATTTATCGTCCTTGAAAAAGTAGTTATCCTTCAGCGATGCTGTGTCGCTTAGTTTTTCATTCTTCCTGAAGATCTTTTCGGCAACGGCAGTTAGTTTGTCGTGATACCCGATGATAAAAACATCATTAAGTTTGAGATTTTTACCGGCTTTGGTATCCCAGTTTATAAAAGTGACAGATGTGCCGCCATGAGCACCGCCAGTGTACGAGTAGCCACGCACTTCAAGTGTAGTTAAGCTCGAATCCTGGTGGATCACTTTAACAGAATCATCCAGCGTAAAAAACATTCCCGACCTCGGATCTGTCTTCTTAAAATCGTCATATGACTTCAGAAATTTTTTGGTCATCAGCTCCAGGCTGCTGTCCGCTTTACCATCCATGGCAAACATTAATGTAAGCTTATCAACTATAGTATCATTTAAAGCTTTAGCGCTGTCAAAAAACGGATAGTTAATTTTCACTACTGTACACCCGCTATCAGGCTTTGTACCGCAATCTGCTGCCCTTGCTTTTATTACTTTATAGGCATAGCGCAGGGTATCAAATGATTTTTCTTTAACCTTACTGGGAACTCCCCACTGGCACGATGATAAGCCCAATGCGATAAAAAACAACAAACACAGATTTTTCATAAGTATATGTTTTAGTAGTTTAATAACTGCTCCCTCGAAAGAGAGGCATTTAACCAGCCTGCCTCAATATTCGCGCCGTACTTGTTGTAAAAGTTAATTGCGGGTTCGTTCCAGTCGAGCACCTGCCAAACCATACCACTGAAACCTTTCTCTTTAGCTTCCTGGATCAAGCGGTCGAACAGTAGTTTGCCGATCTTTTTGCCGCGCATATCTTCGGTCACTATCAGGTCTTCCAAATACATGCGGCTGCCTTTCCAGGTTGAATAGCGGACATAGTATACTGCAAAACCGACAATCAGGCCCTCAACTTCGGCAACAAAAGCCTTCCAAACAGGATTGGGGCCAAAACCGGCTTCTTCAAAATGCTGTAGCGTAACGGTAACCTCTTCGGGTGCTTTTTCATATAGTGCAAGCTCATGTACCAATTCCATCAAACGCGGGCAATCGGTCTGAATCGCTTCTCTTATAATTAGCCCCCCGGCCCCCTGAAGGGGGTGCTGACTTTCTATTTTATTTTCTGTATTACTCATTTTCCCTTTTTCTCTGAACCTGAATCTTCGCCGTTGTTGGTGTTGTCACCAACAACCTCCTATCTATTTAACAGGTGTTCAACTTTTTAAAGTGTGAACACTTGCAGTTTTTTCCATAACAAACCTAATTGATAATCAGCAAGTTAACTTTGCAGATTATTACCCATTCAAACAAAATGAACACATATGCACTGACAATCAACAACTTAACTTTTTGAAATTTTAAAAGCTGAACACCCGTTTTTTAAAAATTGAACACTTAAATTTCTATTAAAAAACGTGTTGTTGGTAACAACACCAACAACGGGCGGAAGATGTCTGTCTGAACCGGAATTTATCGAATTAACCGAATTATTTGAATTGTATTTCCATTCTGTCAATTCTTTAATTCCATAAATTCCGGTTAGTTATTTTTCCAATGCTTGATCACCCTGCCGCCAAATATTGTGCTGCCTAATCTCACCATATTACTGCCCTGTTCAATAGCCAGCTTATAGTCTGATGACATGCCCATCGACAGGATATCAAAACTTTCCTCTTTCCGGAAATAACTCACTTTTATGCCTTCAAAAAAAGTATTCAGCTCGTAATACTCTTCCTTAATCTGTTTTTCATTATCGGTATTGGTTGCAATGCCCATTAACCCGCGGATGCGGATATTTTTCATTGCGGCAAACTCCTCCGAGCGAAGCAGTTCTATCGCTTCATCAAAACCAAGTCCGTATTTGGTTTCTTCGTCGGCAATATAGATCTGCAGCAGGCAGTCTATTACCCTTCCGGCTTTTTCAGCATGCTTGTTGATCTCGTGCAAAAGCTTCAGGCTGTCAACAGATTGGATCATACTGACAAAAGGGGCAATATACTTTACCTTATTGGTTTGCAGGTGACCGATCAAATGCCATTCAATATCCTTGGGCAGCTGCTCATATTTTTCAACCATCTCCTGCACAATATTTTCACCAAAAAGGCGCTGTCCCGCGTCATAAGCTTCCTGCACATCGCTGGCAGGTTTTGTTTTTGATACCGCCAATAATATTACCTTATCTGCTTCCGTTTCCTTTTTTAAGCTTTTGATGTTATCTGCAATGCTCATTTATCCGTAAATTTGCTTAATTAATCAGCCGCTAAATTACTGAATGCATAAATATATAACCTTGTTTTTTTCTGCAGCACTTTTTTTATGTGCCTGCAATGGCAAAAGTGTTCCCGGAGACGTGCTTAAGCCGGAGGCTATGGCCGAGGTTTTAACCGAGATACACATCATCGATGGAAGCCTGTATAACACCATGCAGGCTCCGGATAGTTTGTACAAGTATGGTGCAGGCAAGTACATAGCTATGTTTCAACGCCTGCATACTGATACAGGCCACTTTAACAAAAGCATGCGGTATTATGCCACACAACCTGATAAATTACTGGCCATTTATGACCAGGTAGATATTAAAATTAAAAATAAAACAGATTCGCTTGCTAAAGTACAAACCGAACAAAGTAAGGTTGCCCATAAAACCGACTCCCTGAAAAACTTAAATATTAAAACTAAAACAGATTCGGCAAAAAAACTGATCCCCCATGAAAACCCGGCAGCCCGCAGAGCGGATTCATTGGAAAATTTAAAAACTAAACTTAAAACCGATTCGGCAAGGAGATTTCATCCCCGCAAAAGCAAAGCACAGCGAAAAGCCGATTCGATAAGAAACCTAAAGACATAACCTGATGCTTTACCCCCAAAACAGTGTAGATAAGCTGGGTTTTACCGAGATAAAAGAACTGATAAAAGCACATTGCCTGAGTGAAATGGGTCAACAAATGGTTGACAAGATCCAGGTAATGAGCAATTACGACCAGATACATAAATTCCTGAACCAGGCAAACGAGTTTAAGAATATCCTGGTTAACGATGAGGCCTTGCCCATCCAGCATTTTTTCGACATAAAGACCCTTGCCAATAAAGCCCGGATTGAGGGCGTTTTTTTAACAGAAGAAGAATTTTACCAGGTACAGGCTTCGCTGAATACTGTATTTGCCGTTATAGCTTACTTTAACGAACGTGAAGGTTTATACCCCAACCTCGAAGCGCTTTTTGAACACCTGCCAATTGAAAAGGCTATCCTTAAAAAGATAGATGCTATAATTGATCAAAAAGGGAAGATCAGGCCCAACGCCTCGCGCGAGCTCATGGAAATTACCACAGGCATTGCCAAAGCCGAGCAGGAAGCCCGCAAAAAGATTGATATGGTATTTAAAAACGCCACATCAAACGGCTGGGCTGCCGATGGTTCACTAACCGTACGCGATGGCAGGCTGGTGATCCCCCTGCTGGCCGAAAACAAACGCAAGCTGAAAGGCTTTGTGCATGACGAATCGGCATCAGGCCAAACAGTTTACATTGAGCCCGAAGAGGTGTTCGTACTCAACAACCGCATCCGCGACCTGGAGTTTGAACGCCGCCGCGAGATCGTAAAGATCCTGACTGCCTTAACTACCGAATTAAGGCCTTATGTGCCTTTACTGCTCTCCTATCATGGATTGTTAACCAAGCTGGATTTTGTGCGCGCCAAAGCCTTATTTGCCATTGATATTGAGGCCGAAATGCCGCAGGTAGTAAACGAAGCAAGGGTTAAGCTATATAATGCACGTCACCCGTTGCTGTTCCTGAATTTTAAGGCCGAGAAAAAAACGGTTGTTCCGCTAAATATGCAGATAGATGAAGGTACCCGCATCATCGTGGTATCGGGCCCTAACGCGGGCGGTAAATCAGTTTGTATGAAAACCGTTGGTTTATTACAAATGATGGTGCAGGCAGGCTTGCTGATCCCTGCTGATGAGGCCAGCGTCGTAGGTGTATTCAAGCAGCTTTTTGTTGACATTGGTGATGACCAGTCGATTGAAAGTGATTTGAGTACATATAGCGCCCACCTATCCAAAATGAAGAATTTTGTGGAACAGGCCAATGGCAAAACCCTGATCCTGATAGATGAGTTTGGTACCGGTACCGATCCGCAGTTTGGCGGGCCGATTGCCGAGGCTGTGTTAGAATCTTTGAATCAAAAAAAGGTTAAAGGCATGGTAACCACCCACTACTCTAACCTTAAAATCTTCGCCAGCAATACCGAAGGCATTGAAAATGCATCGATGCTGTTCAATAACATTGAGATGCGGCCGCTTTACCAGTTGGAAATTGGCAAGCCCGGCAGCTCATACGCGTTTGAAATAGCCCAGAAAATCGGTCTACCCGCCAACGTGCTTAACCTCGCCAAAAATAAAATAAGCGAAGGGCAAAAAAAGGTTGATACGCTGTTAGTTGATTTGGAGCGTGAAAAGCGCGCTATTTTTGAAACCAAACAAAAGCTGGATAAGCAACAACGAAAAGTAAATGAGCTACTGGCCGAAAACGAGAAACTGAAAAGCTATCTTGAAGAAAATCAACGCTCCCTCATCAGGGAAGCTAAAGACCAGGCCAAGAACATTATCCTGAACGCCAATAAGCTGGTTGAAAACACCATCTCAGAAATTAAGAGCAGTAATGCCGATAAAGAAAAAACCAAACAGCTTCGCGAAAACCTGAACGTTGAGCTTAAAAAGAACACGGTTAAAGTTGAAGCCCCAAAACCTACAGCCCCTGCTGATGAGGAATTAAAACCGGGCGACTGGGTAAAACTTACCGATTCGGAAACTACAGGTCAGGTGATTGAGATTATTAAGGAGAACGTAGTGATTGCCATTGGCGATCTGCGCACCGTTGCTAAAAAGAAACGGGTGATCAAAGTATCCAAATCGTCGGTTCCCAAAGAGATCAGGCGTAATTTCAGCTCACAAACCAATGACCTGGCCAGTTTTAGTCCGGAGATTGATGTGCGCGGCCAGCGCACTGAAGATGCGCTTCACGCGATTGAAAAACTATTTGACCGCGCGCTGATGATGGGCTTTAATAACCTGAAGATCATTCACGGTAAAGGCGACGGCATCCTGCGCAAAATGATCAGGCAATACCTCAAAAAATATGAACAGGTTGACCGTATGGAAGATGAACATGCTGATCGTGGCGGAGATGGAATAACTTATGTATATTTGAAGTAAACGGAAGGTTAAAATAAACAACTAACAACCAACCAAACGTCATTGCGAGGTACGATGCAATCCCCGATGTGCAGGGCTGCTCTGTATAGTTTGAGATTGCTTCGTACCTCGCAATGACGCATTTTGTTTTACACCAGTGCAACCTAACTTATTTCAAAATAATATGTCTTTAAAATCTATTGCTCCTATGTTATACACCCGGCAGGTACGGGAAAGTGTTGATTTTTATATAAATAACCTCGGATTTACCTGTATAGGCTATGATGAAGACTGGGGATGGGCTACGGTAAGTCGTGATGATATTGAAATCATGCTGGCACTCCCTGTTGATAATGCTTCATTCACTATACCTAAGTTTACAGGCTCATTTTATATACGGACAGATAAAGTTGACCTTTTATGGAGCGAATTGAAAGACAGGGCAGTAATTTGCTATCCTATTGAAGATTTTAATTATGGAATGCGCGAGTTCGGTGTTTTTGATTATAATGGTTACCTGCTACAATTCGGGATGCCGATTGAGTAATAAAACCAGATAAAAAAGCCGGGCACGAGCTATTCCTCTCTTGAGAGGGACGGAGGGGTGTGTTCCTCCCCGCCGTTGTTGGTGTTGTCACCAACAACATTTGTTCGCCAGTTTTATTAATGGTAACGTAATTAAAAAACATGATTTATTAAAAAAGACAGAAGTTGTTGGTGACAACACCAACAACGGCACAAAAGACAGAGAGGGTTGTCCAGCGTAGCGTAGACCGGGTGAGTCAACTATGCGCCATACCAATTTGCTTTAACTGTCAATGCATGGGGATTACTCTCAAGACGGGATTTTTACTGCGTTAATTTTAGCATAAGTTTCCTATTTTAGGGCCACCAAACCCTGATTAAAAATGCGCAAACTTTATTTCTTTGTACTTTTTATAGCATTTACCACTTCGATAACAAGCTGCATCGCTCAAAGCGTTATTTTAAAGAGCAAAGATCAGCGCATCCGTTACACCGGGCGGATCAACCAAACCGACGAAGCTGCCGAACTGTACTGGACTGGCTCATCATTAAAGATTAACTTCGACGGAACAGGCGCATCGGCTGTGATGCAGGATGAACGGGGCGAAAACTATTATACCATTATAGTTGATGGCAAGGTGATCAATACCATTCACCTCGATAATACCAAACAGGCCTATACCCTTGCCGAAAACCTGCCTGCAGGCAAGCATACACTTGAATTATTTAAACGCACCGAATGGGACAAAGGCAAAACCCTTTTTTACCAGTTTACTTTGGCCAAAGACGCCACCGCCCTTCCACCGCCTGACGCAAAAAAACGTAAAATCGAATTTTTCGGCAACTCCATTACCTGCGGCTATGCCGATGAAGATACGACAGGGCAGGATCGCGGCAGCGCCCCTTACGAAAACGGCTACCTGAGTTACGCAGCACTAACCGCCCGTCATTTTGATGCGCAATATGTTTGTACCTCAAAAAGCGGCATTGGCATCACCGTAAGCTGGTTTCCACTTATTATGCCGGAGATGTATAACCGCCTTGATCCGACAGATCCAACAAGCATCTGGAACTTTAAAAAATATACACCTGATGTGGTGGTGATTAACCTCTTCCAAAATGATTCATGGATCGTAAACCAACCCAATAACCCGCAGTTTAAAGAGCGTTTCGGTAGTAAAGCACCGGAACCTGAACAACTCATTAAAGCTTATAAAGAATTTATAAAAAACATCCGCAAGGTTTACCCGAAAGCTCAGATCGTTTGTGCATTAGGCAGTATGGATGCAACCAAAGCAGGTTCGCCATGGCCTGGTTATATTGAAAAAGCAGTTGCTGCTTTAAACGACAAACAGATTTATACCCATTTTATTCCATACAAAAATACGCCGGGGCACCCAAGTTTAAAAGAGCAACAAGCTATGGCCGATGATTTGATCGCTTTTTTGGATAAGACTGTTAAATGGTAGGTAAAATCATTTTATTATAAACTGCTATAACTTGCGCTCGTTTGCAACGAGTGCTTAACATGGGTTAGCGTTTATAACGCGACCGGCGATGCAATCGCCTAACCAGATTAAGCACTCGTTGCAAACGAGCGCAAGAAAAAGGGGACAAAAAAGTTTAATCTACTCCCCTACCTTTTGCTGGTCAGGTACTTCATTTGGGCCCGGAATGTTAGTTTGCTGTTTCGTTTCGCTATCCCCGTCATCATCCGCAGTTCCTTCCTGGTATTGCTGCTGGGGATTGGGTTTCTTATCATTGGTTTCTGTTTGCCCTTCGCCTTCATCCGAACGCCCGTTTTGTGACGCGTTGATCACATTACTGTAATTGGCGTTACCTGCCTGGTTAGGATCTTTAAAATTGCTGTTTTCGGGATGCTCTTCGGCAGGCTGGGTACGGTTAAAGTATTCATTGTTATTGCCTGCCATTTGCGAGGGGTTGTCTTTATCGTTTCCTGCCGGTGTAATGTTATTCTGACCAAAATTTTGACCGCCCATTCCTTTACCCTCCATGCCTTCATCGTCCGGGCTTTTCATTTCCGAACTGCCAAACAGGTAACTTCTTTTCAGGTCTTTTTCCTCCTCATTACTATCGTCGTCTACCCGGTAAGCGTTGGGTTTGTTTTCCTCCTGTTCAGGGCGCTTAAGCTCATCGCTCCTGAACTCGTTATCTCTTAATTCCATAGGTTTTAATATTTGATATATTAACTATTAATAGAATTAATTTCTATTTGTTTTATAAAACCTATAAATCATCTTTCATAAAAACACAGTCGCCCCATAGGAAGTTATCTACATAACAATAAGCGTTAAGCTTATTTTATTTAAATTTATAGCAACCAATTATAATATATGAATAAAGTAGTTAGTGGTGCCGACGAGGCCATCCGCGACATTACCGACGGCATGACCTTGATGCTGGGCGGTTTCGGTTTATGCGGATTGCCGGAAAATTGTATTGCTGCGCTGGTAAAAAGGGGGGTTAAACAACTCACCTGTATCTCCAACAACGCCGGGGTTGATGACTTTGGCATCGGCCTGATGCTGAAGCAGCGCCAGGTAAAAAAAATGATCTCATCGTACGTGGGTGAAAACGCCGAATTTGAACGCCAGCTATTAAGCGGCGAGCTTGAAGTTGAACTGATCCCCCAGGGTACTTTGGCCACCCGTTGCATGGCCGCCGGCTATGGTATGCCTGCCATATTTACTCCTGCAGGTATTGGTACCGAAGTAGCCGAAGGCAAAGAGGTACGTAATTTCAATGGCAAAGATTATTTAATGGAAATGGCTTTTGATGCCGACTTCGCCATTGTAAAAGCCTGGAAAGGTGATACTATGGGAAACCTGGTATATCGCTCAACTGCACGCAATTTTAACCCGGTTATGGCCATGGCGGGTAAAATAACCATTGCCGAAGTAGAGGAGCTGGTACAACCCGGCGAACTTGATCCTGATCATATCCATACCCCGGGTATTTATGTGCATAGGATTTTTAAGGGGGATCATTATGAGAAACGGATTGAGCACAAAACAGTAAGATAATTTGAAAATGTGTCGATTTGACAATTTGAAAATGAATTAAAATAATGAGAAACGACAAAGAAAATCTGATAGTAAAACTAACTCTTGAATTCGCGCTTGATATAATTGAGTTTTCTGAAGAATTAGAAGAAAAAAGAAAATTTGTGATCGCACGACAAATCCTTAAATCGGGAACCTCGATAGGCGCAAATGTTCGGGAAGCTCAAAACGCAGAAAGCAAAAATGATTTTATTCACAAACTTAAAATCGCCGCCAAAGAGGCTGATGAAACCGAATACTTTTTACTGCTTTGTAAGTTTTCAAAGACTTATCCATTTAACGAAGTACTTCTTGAAAAATTAAGTGTAATTATCAAAATCCTTTCGAAAATTATCGCAAGTTCAAAATCTTAAAGCTCTCGCAATAAGCACATTTTCAAATTTTCAAATCAACACATTTTCAAATTGATTTATGTTAGACAAACAAGGTATCGCAAAGCGAATTGCAAAAGAAATAAAAGACGGTTATTATGTTAACCTCGGCATTGGCATTCCTACGTTGGTAGCCAATTACATCCCGGATACCATGGATGTGGTGTTACAATCCGAAAATGGTTTGTTAGGCATGGGCCCTTTCCCTTTTGAGGGTGAGGAAGATCCGGATACCATTAACGCGGGGAAGCAAACCATCACCATGCTGCCCGGCTCGGCCATATTTGATTCGGCTATGAGCTTTGGGATGATCAGGGCAAAGAAGGTGAACCTAACTATTTTAGGCGCTATGGAAGTATCCGAAAACGGCGACATTGCCAACTGGAAGATCCCGGGTAAAATGGTTAAAGGCATGGGTGGCGCTATGGACCTGGTAGCATCAGCAGAAAATATTATAGTAGCTATGCAGCACGTAAATAAAGCCGGCGAATCAAAACTGTTGCCTCAATGTAGCCTACCCTTGACCGGCGTAAATTGTGTTAAGAAAATAGTTACCGAACTTGGCGTATTTGACGTTTTACCCGAAGGCGGATTCAGGCTCATAGAACGTGCGCCGGGCGTAAGTGTTGAGGAGATAAAGCAGGCTACCGCTGGTAAGCTTATTGTTGACGGGGATGTACCAGAAATTTCTTTGATTTGAAGATGAGCTGATTTGAAAATGTGAGAATTTGAAGATTTGAAAATGAGGAAATTCCATCATTCAAAAAACATTTTCAAATCTTCAAATCAACTAATTTTCAAATTACAAAGACATTATCAAATTAAAAGAGCTTCTTCCTCAAATCGGCCGAGATCTCTTCGGTTATCACCATGATATCTTCCGCAACATGGGTGTTGTTGGTGATCACGCGGTCGCATTCATCTTTGTAGGGCAGCAGGTATTCTTTATAGGCCGGCACCACGTGATTGATCCATTTGTACATCACATCGTCGTGTGAGTAGCCGCGCTCTATCAGGTCGCGTTTAAGACGGCGCTGCAGGGCTACATCTTCATCGGCATCAATAAAAACTTTCAGGTCGAGCAGTTCGGAAATATCTTTAAAATGCAGAATGAACAGGCCCTCCACTATTAAAATAGGCGCGGGCCTGATCTCTATCATTTTGGGGACAGCATCGGGATTATTAAAAGTATACTCCTGTTTCAGGATAGCTTCCTTATTTAAAAGTTTGCTGATATCCTGCTGAAAATGTTCGTGATCAATAGTTGAAGGGAGATCAAAGTTATATTCCTTGTTCTCCTCCTTGGTCATGTTGTGCGCTACCGGGATATAATAATCGTCCTGCGATACGAGGCTCACCTCGTCGGCAGTAAAATGTTCTAAAAAGCACTTCAAAAAAAAGGTTTTGCCTGAGCCGCTTCCGCCGGCAATTCCAATAATATAAGGTTTATTCATTCGGGCTGCCGTAGCTGATATTTACCTGGAAACGTTTATCTAAAGCACCTAAAGCATCGGCTGTATTTTTGGTCATGATGATCAAAACATTTTTGTTTGTTTCGTTATCGGTAAAACGGCCAACAACCTTTGCAAAGGTGGTATGATTGTTCATAGGGTTTGTAATTTTGATGATAGTACCGATTGGCGCTGTACGGTGCAGTACCAATTCCTTTTTAGGGTCTAAGCTGGCGTCATCCATCCAGGTAGCAACACCTTTCTCAATTTTTTCGTACAGGCCAAAACGGTTGGCTTTGCCGTGGTCGCCGCCTGTTGTATCCTGTTGTGCTGCAACAGAAGTTGAATCGCGCTGCATTACAGGCTGCTTAGCTTCTTCGGGAGGTAAACCGGTGCGCACATTAATAACCTGGTTAGGAGTTACAGAATCGGAGCTTAGCTTGTTAAGCGCTTTGATATCCTCAACCGAAGTATTGAAACGTTTGGCGATGGAGAACAAGGTTTCCCCTGCCGATACTTTGTACTGTTGTACGTTAAGCATACTCACTTTTTTCACGGTATCAGCTGACGCTTGCTGTGGCTTGGCTGCTGCAGCTTGAGCTACCGGTGCCGGCGAGCTAACCGGAGGCTGAACCTGTGGTTTGTTTTGCTGAACGGGAGCTTGGGTAACCGGCTTCTGTTGTGCAGGAGATGGAGTTGTTACTACTTGTTTTGTGGGTGCAGTTACAGTAGGTTGTGCAGCAGCTTCGCCAGAGAATGGTAATTCGGTAGGCACTTTTACGATACCACCGATTTTAAGGGGGGCGTTATTATTAAACTGTATGATGGCTTTAGGGCTAACATTGTAACGGCGGCCTATGGAGTAGTAATTATCTTTTGGATCGAGTTTGTGAACGATCACTTTTTTACCGTTCAGATTTTCAACACCTATCGAATCGACAAGCGGATTTGCAAAAAGCGATATAGAGAATGTGAGTAAAGGAGTGACTAATAATAAAATCTTAAATTTCATAATAAATTATAATACAGTAATTTACAAGTTCAACACTATTAAGCCCGATCTGTTTTTTAAATAGATGAGCTGATTATTATGTAGTACAAACGCCTCGGGTTGCATTTTTTGTATAGCATTGTTTAACAAATCGTGATACAAAAGGGTACCCTCCTCGTTAAATACAAACAAGTGCTGTTCAAGATGCTCCTGCAAAAGCGTGTGCAAAGATACAATTCTGAAACTATTGTAACTGATATAATGAACCGCATTTGCATGTACACTGAAGGGTAAATATAATTTATTTAT
This sequence comes from Mucilaginibacter sp. A5337, assembly GCF_059690695.1. Taxonomy (NCBI): domain Bacteria; kingdom Pseudomonadati; phylum Bacteroidota; class Sphingobacteriia; order Sphingobacteriales; family Sphingobacteriaceae; genus Mucilaginibacter; species Mucilaginibacter sp. A5337. The sequence goes on from NZ_JCAWEC010000007.1 coordinate 184,207, forward strand.
CTCCGTTGCGGGTATTAGTTCCGGGATGATGATCTGATTATTCAAGGGCTGATCAATTACCGTTTCGTAGGCCCTGATTGTGCCGCCTGTTTTAACATCAATTAAAAATAATTTCTTAGGCTGCAACTGGGCATTATATACTATTGGCCCGTTTACCGAAAGATGATCAAACGCCAAAGTAAAATTGCTCCACAACTCTTTGCCCGATACAGCTTCAATAGCGGTGATGCCTTTATGTACAGGCCCTGTGGCCGACTGATAATTGTGCAGCAGCAACACCCCATTATACGCAGCTTCAATACCGGTGAGCCAGCGCTCGGGGGTGGTTAAACCTTCAAAATAAATATCACCGCTTTGCAGGTTCAGGGCCGAAAAACTCACCTGTTTATTGGCATGGTCCCTGATCTCGAGGAACAGCGTTTGGCTGCTCTTGTCAATTTCCATACGCCAAACCGGGGCCTGGTAAGTTTTGCTGATGAAGGGTAAAAGCGAAGTCATAAAGTTGCAAATATGCTCATTAAAATCAAAACTGTTTACCTTTGCCAAACATTGCCCGCAAAGGCATGTTACACTTAAAAACATCACATTTATTTATGAACGCTAAAGAAATAAGCCTCGAAGAAGTTAAAGTAAAACCGGTAGTTGACCATCTGAACGACCTGCTGGCCAATTACCATATCCACTACCAAAAACTGCGCGGCTGCCATTGGAACGTTAAAGGCACAAGCTTTTTTACCCTGCACCTCAAATTTGAAGAATTATATACCGCAGCGCTTGTTACCATTGATGAGCTTGCCGAAAGGATCCTGAGCCTTGGCAAACCTCCTATCAGCACGTTTAAAGATTATATCGAAACATCAAGCATCAAAGAGATCCAAACCATTGGCTTAAAAGATACCCTGATGGTGAAAGCCGTTATTGAAGATTTGGCTGCATTGATAAAAATGGAACGCGAAATATTGAATATCACTGCTGATGCCGGCGACGACGGCACCAATGATATGATCAACCGTTTCATGCAATTCAACGAAAAAAATACCTGGATGCTCCGCTCCTTCGTAAACGAGGACTAATCCGCAGATAATCCTACTGTAAAAAAGCCGTAATCAGTTAACCTGGTTACGGCTTTTTTCAAAAACGGACTTTACATCGATTTGCACATTTAGTATATTTGCAGTGGACAAAACGCATCATTTTTGCGATGCAGATGTTCTGTTATTTTCCTATGGTGTAATGGTATCACGTCAGATTCTGGCTCTGAAGATTGAGGTTCGAGCCCTTGTAGGAAAACATATTTTGGAAAGCCTTCCGTTATCGGGAGGCTTTTTTATTTAGCTATACCAGTTCCCCACTACGCCGACCTACTGTGTGTACACATCTTATAAAAAAATGTCATTTCGATTGAGCAGGGGCGGGCTGAGAGGTGGAGCGAAAGAGAAATCTTCTACATCAGGCTGTACACTTATAGCTGTAAAAGCAGAGCGTAGAAGATTTCTCCTCACCTCCGATGCGCAACGCCACCCTTGGTTCGTCGAAATGACATTTTTTTATTAATTGATAAAATTAAAAAGATGTGCACACACCGTACCTACGCCGACCGCGTAGCTTTCTCAATACTATCCCACATTTCATCCGGTATCATTTCAAGCCCGCTGAACTGACCGGCACCCTGCAGCCACTCTCCACCATCTATCGTAATTACTTCGCCATTGATATATCCTGAATAATCAGATACTAAAAAGGCGGCCAGGTTTGCCAGTTCCTGGTGTTCTCCTACCCGCTTGAGCGGCACCCTGTTTTTAAAATCGAATTTCTGGGCCATATCACCCGGCAACAACCTTTCCCAGGCACCCTTTGTAGGAAACGGGCCCGGCGCAATGGCATTGGCACGGATACCATGCCTGCCCCACTCAACCGCTAAAGACCTGGTCATGGCCAGCACGCCACCCTTCGCACAGGCCGAGGGCACAACGTAAGCCGAACCTGTAAAGGCATAAGTAGTGATAATATTCAGTATGTTACCGGGCATTTTCTCTTTGATCCAATATTTGCCTAAAGCCAGTGAACAATTAGCTGAACCTTTTAAAACGATATCAATGATAGCCGAGAACGCATTTGCCGATAAACGCTCGGTAGGCGAAATAAAATTACCTGCCGCGTTATTCAACAGTACATCAACCTGCCCAAACGCTTCAATGGCTTGTTGCAACATCTTTTCAACTTCATCATATTTCCGCACATCGCAGGCAATCGGCAATACCTTGCTGCCTGTTTCTACTTTCATTTCAGAAGCTGTTTGCTGTAGCACTTCCAGCTTACGGCTGGTGATTACCACGTTAGCACCCAAATGCAAAAAGTAAGTCCCCATTGCTTTGCCCAAACCTGTTCCGCCACCGGTTACAATGATGGTTTTCCCTTTCAAGGCATCATCTCTCAACATTCCACCGTTTTTTGCGGGATTGTAGTTTGCAGCATCATTTGGAGTTGTCGGATCAGTCATCGTCAATTATTTAACAGCGGTATTTTTTGATTTTAAATTTTGGATCATCATTTGAAGGCCTTGCCTGGTTTCAGGCGCCCACCATTGCTTCAACATTTTGTTCAGGGTGTCAGCTTGGTCGGCCTTTAGTTTGCCTGTGAGCTCCTCACGCAGGTTTAGTTTACTCTCAGTCCAGGTAACCGGGTTTAGTTTCATGTAAGTGGTTACTTTTTCTATGGCCGCGTTCATTAATTTGCCTGGCTCAACAACTTCATCGATCAGTCCGGACTCCAGCGCTTCATCCACTTTAAGCAGCTTTCCCTCCATTAAATATTGATAAGCCTTACGCTGACCAAGCCAAAATGAATACAGATTAAAAACACTATCAGGAACAATAATACCTACCGGAACTTCATTTAGCCCGATGATAAATGTCCCTGCGGCCATTACCCGGTAATCGCAGCAAATGGCTAATATGCAGCCACCTGCGGGGCTATGACCGCTTATGGCCGCTACCAGTGGTTTCCTGAAAGCTGCTAAAGTATTTTGCAGCGCTAAAAAGTCGATCCAAAACTGGCGGCTTTGCTCTTCGTTATAATCATAAGCCTCAATCAGGTCGATCCCTGACGAGAAAAAGCCTTCCTTACCGGTTAAAATAACCCCTCCTACACTGTCATCATTCTCCAGTGTTTTTATACAGGCGTCCAGCTCTTTAACCATTTCATGATTGATGGCATTTGACCGGCCCCGGTTTAGCGAGATTGTAACCAGCTTACCCTGTATGGTTGTTTGAAATGTATTCATCCGGTTAATCAGTTTACAAGAGTGGGATCCTCGCTCACTTCGCAGGGATACATTTTATCTATTGCGGCTTTATATTTTTCGGTGATCACCTTCCGTTTCATTTTCCCTGTTGGTGTAAGCTCACCGCTATCAATCGACCATTCATCCGGAAGCAGGGTAATTTTCTTCACCTGTTCAACGTGATTAAATTCAGGATTATAGGTATTGATAATTGATTGATAAAGCTCGATCACCCGGGCATCTTTAACTAATTCACTGTTAGATGAAAAAGTGATGCCGTTTTCCTTACACCAGGGTTTCAAATGGGTGTAAGATGGTACGATCAATGCCGCAACAAATTTCTTTTCTGACCCGACAACCATCATCTGCTCAATAAAATAATTTTCCTTCATCTTATTTTCGATAGGCAGCGGGGCCACATATTTACCACCCGAAGTTTTGAAGATCTCTTTTTTACGGTCAGTTATTTTCAGGAACGAATCTTTATCCAGTTCACCTATATCACCGGTGTGGAACCATCCGTCTTCCAGTACCTCTGCCGTAAGCTCAGGATTCTTATAGTAGCCCAGCATAACATTAGGGCCCTTGCAAAGAATCTCGCCATCTGGGGCGATTTTAACCTGCACTCCGCTCAGCAAGCGGCCCACGGTACCAAATTTCCGGTCGCTTTTCTGATAACAGTTCACAGCAATTACCGGCGAGGTTTCGGTAAGCCCATAACCTTCCATTATAACAATATTGGCGGCGGTGAAAATTCTTTCCAGCTTAAGGGGACAGGCCGAACTACCTACTACTATAGCCGTTATATTTCCGCCTATGGCAGCACGCCATTTGCTGTAAACCAATTTATCGGCTATGGCCAGTTTGATCTTATACCATAAACTGGTATTATTAATTTCATACGCTTCGGCTACTCTTACCGACCAGAAAAAGATCTTCCTTTTAATACCGGTTAGCTTCTGCCCCTGCACCATAATTTTTTCAAACACTTTTTCGAGCAAACGGGGAACTGCGGTAAAGAGTGAAGGCTTTATTTCTTTCATGTTTGCCCCAATGGTATCCATACTCTCGGCATAGTAAATAGAGAAACCGTAGTACAGATAAACATAGGTACACATCTTTTCAAAAATGTGGTTCATGGGCAAAAAGCTCAAAACACGCTTCTCTTTCAGCGGGATCCGGTTAAGGATATCGCCGGATGCCATCGCATTGGTCATGATATTTTTATGCGTAAGCATTACGCCTTTAGGCCGACCGGTGGTCCCTGAAGTATAAATGATAGTTGCCACATCGTTTTCGGTGATCTGACCAGCTATTTGCTGTATTTTTTGCAGATCGCCATCTTTTAAAGGTTTGAGCAATGTTAACCAATGATTACATCCATCGATACTGTCAAAAGTAAAAATGGCTTTTAAGGAGGGGATATTTAGCTGTACCTCTTTAACCTTATCGCATAAGTCTTTAGTGCTTACAAATACGTATTTAACTTCGGCTTCATTTAGTATCTGTTCAATTTCTTTAGTGCCTGTGTTGGGATATAGCGGAACCAGTATGGCGCCCGTTTGCTGCACCGCCAGGTCGGCTATTACCCATTCGGGCCGGCCGTTACTTATCAGCCCTATTTTATCGCGGCCTTCTGTAGTGCCATCACCGCCCGAAACTCCCAGGTCCAACAAGGCCGCAGATAGCTGGTTGATCATGGTATGCACCTCTTCGGTGCTGTATGATCTCCAGGAACCATTCTCCTTTGCATTCAAAAAGTCTGCCCTGGGCGCTTTGACCTGGGTGGCTATGCAATCAAACAATCTTGTCGCTTTTTCCATGTTTGCAGCAATTATTTAGATAATGGTAATTTCCTATAACAGTTCAAATACACCCGCCGCGCCTTGCCCGGTGCCCACGCACATGGTAACCATGCCATACTTTTTTTCACGCCGCTTCAATTCGTTAAAAAGTTGAACGGAAAGTTTAGCCCCGGTGCAGCCCAGCGGATGCCCAAGCGATATCGCGCCGCCATTTACATTTACTATTTCAGGGTTAAGCTCCAGTCCCTTTATTATTGCCAGGGATTGCGAAGCAAAGGCTTCATTCAATTCTATCAGCTCAATATCCTGTTGCTTCATCCCGGCCATTTTTAACACTTTGGGAATGGCTACCAGCGGACCAATCCCCATGATCCGGGGAGGCACACCTGCAACGGCATAATTAACCAGCCGGGCAATGGGTTTAAGGTTATTCTCTTTCAGAAAGCGTTCACTAACCACCATCACAAAGGCTGCTCCATCGCTGGTTTGCGACGAGTTGCCGGCGGTTACCACGCCCTTTGCATCAAATACCGGTTTAAGCTTAGCCAATGCGTCAATTGAGGTATCGCTGCGCGGACCTTCATCTGTATCTACCTTAAATTCCCTCTTTTTTTTCTTGCCGCTCTCATCTACATAGGTCTCCACAATGTTTACCGGTGCTATCTCATCTTTAAACTTGCCCTCCTTAATGGCGCTGATGGCTTTTTGATGCGAGTTATAAGCAAACTGGTCCTGCTCTTCGCGACTGATATGATATTCCCTGGCCACAGCTTCGGCAGTGAGGCCCATCCCCCAATAGTAATCGGGGTGTGCAAGGGCAATATCGGCGTTTGGAATAATGCGCCAGCCCCCCATCGGGATCAGGCTCATACTTTCCACACCACCGGCAATAATGCAATCGGCAATGCCACTGTGTATTTTTGCCGATGCGATGGCGATTGTTTCCAGGCCCGATGAACAATAGCGGTTTACTGTCATGCCGGGAACCTTATCAGTATCAAGCGCCATTAACGAAATGAGCCGGGCTACATTCAATCCCTGTTCGGCTTCAGGCGTAGCATTGCCTACTATCACATCGTCTATCTGCTCTTTATCCACGTTGGGCACCGATGCCAGCAGGTGCCTGATAACATCCGCTGCAAGCGTATCCGGACGGGTAAACCTGAACCCGCCCCGGGTAGCTTTTCCAACAGCGCTGCGACTGGCTGCCACTATATATGCGTTCATTTTATTGAGATTTTATACTATTTAAAATTTAGTTCCTTAACACTTTTCCGCCGGTTAAAATAGACTGGATCCGCTCAAGCGTTTTCTTTTCGGTGCAAAGCGAAACAAAAGCTTCACGTTCCAGCCCCAGCAAATATTCTTCGCTCACCATTGAAGGCTGGGACAGGTCGCCGCCAGAAAGTACATAGGCCAGTTTCTGCGAAATCTTCACATCATGTTCGCTGATGTAATTACCACTGTACATGGTATTGGCACCCACATAACCCAAACCCAGCGCTTGTTTACCCAGCACCCTGATATCACCGCGCGGAATAGGCTGTATGTACCCTTCATTTGCCATCTGCAGGCATTGTTGTTTAGCCTCGGCAAGCAGCCTGTCGCGGGATACCACGACTACATCCCTACCCTTTTTGAGGTAGCCAAATTCAAAAGCTTCATAAGCCGAAGTGGATACTTTAGCCTGGCCAATGGTTAAAAAGCGGTCGCGGAAATTATTGAGTTCAACATCACCATCCTGGAGTTCGTCTGAAAGGCGCAGGGCAAATTCTTTTGTACCCCCGCCGCCCGGTATCAAACCAACACCAAATTCAACCAGGCCCATGTATAGTTCTGCATGAGCTACCACCTTATCGGCATGCAGGCACATTTCGCAACCGCCGCCCAAAGCCATTTGATGAGGTGCTATTACCACCGGAATAGACGAATAGCGGATCCGCATCATGGTATTCTGGAAGGCCTTTATTACCATATTCAACTCATCAAATTCCTGTTCAACGGCCATCATGAATATCATGCCTACGTTAGCCCCGGCACTGAAATTGGCACCCTCATTTGTTATAACAAGGCCTTTGTAACTTGCTTCGGCAAGGGTGATGGCCTTATTTATGCCCTCTATTACCTCGCCACCTATCGTATTCATTTTAGTATGAAATTCAAGGTTCAGGATGCCATCGCCAATATCGGTAATGGTAGTACCGCTGTTTTTCCACACGGTATTTGTTTCGCGGATATTATTGAGCAAAATAAGCCCTTCCGTACCCGGAATTATCTTGTAGCTTTTCGATTGGATATCATAGTACAGGCGTTTGCCATCCTCTAACTTATAGAAGCTTTTTGCTCCTGCTGCAAGCATATCGTAAACCCATTGGGCAGGTTTGTTCCCTGCAGCCTCCATTGCTTTTACAGTTTCTTCAACGCCAAGCGCATCCCACTTTTCAAAAGGGCCCAGTTCCCAGCCAAAACCGGCATTGGTGGCAGCATCTATTTTATAAAGCTCGTCGGCTATTTCGGGGATGCGGTTACTGGCATAAGCAAATAACTGGTAAAAGGTGCTGCGGTAAAAATCGCCGGCTTTGTCTTTTGCCGCAACCAGGATCCTAAGCCGTTCTTTCAGGTTATCAACCGCTTTCGTAGTTTCAAGCGAAGCGAATTTTACTTTTTGGGAAGGTTTGTACTCAAGCGTTTTCAGGTCGAGCGCATAAAACTGGTTTGCACCGTCACTCTTTTCTTTTTTATAAAATCCCTGACCTGTTTTACTGCCAAGCCAGTTATTTTTCACCATTCCATCCACAAATGCGGGGATCCTGAATAATTCCTTGGCCTCATCATCCGGCGCGTTTTTGTAAAGGCCATTGGCAACGTGCACCATCGTATCTAAACCCACCACATCATTGGTACGGAAAGTGGCCGATTTAGGGTGCCCTATTACCGGCCCGGTCAACTTATCAACCTCTTCAACAGTCATACCGGTTTGCTCCACGTAGTGCAGCACGCTCATGATGCTAAAAACCCCGATGCGGTTACCTATAAATGCAGGGGTATCCTTGGCCAACACGGTGGTTTTCCCCAGGTATTTTGCACCATACTCCATCAAAAAGTCAACTACACTTGCCAGCGTATCTTTTGTGGGGATGATCTCCAGCAATTTTAAATAACGCGGCGGGTTAAAGAAATGGCTGCCGCAAAAATGTTTTTTAAAATCATCGCTCCTGCCTTCGGCCATTAAATGGATCGGGATGCCGGATGTATTTGAGGTGATCAGCGTTCCGGGTTTTCTGTACTTTTCTACCGTTTCAAATACTTGCTGTTTAATATCCAGCCGTTCAACCACCACTTCTATCACCCAGTCGCAATCAGCAATTTTGGGCATATCATCCTCGAAATTGCCGGTTGTGATACGTTTTGCGAATGATTTGAGGTAGATGGGTGAAGGGTTTGATTTTAGAGCAAAATCAAGCGCATCGTTCACAATTTTGTTCCGCGCTTTCTTATCTGCCGATGGGGCATCCTTAGGTACAATATCAAGCAACAATACCTGTACGCCGACATTTGCAAAATGACAGGCTATACGACTGCCCATTACTCCCGACCCCAATACTGCAACCTTCTTTATAATTCGTTTAGCATCCATTAGTATCTGCATGTTTTATTAATTCTTTAATTTATTCGGCCCGCGACCAGGTAGTTGTACGCCCGAAAAGTGAAATGCCGATATATCCGCGGATATCCAGGGTTCCACCTTTGTAGGTCATTTTGCAGGAGTACGTTTTACCGTTATTAGGGTCATAAATTGTTCCGCCTGTATATTTGTTATCGCCATCTTTTACAAAATCGGCCAATACAGGTAAACCCAGCCTCGGCCTTGAGCGCAGTTTTTCATCGCTATTCATTTCGTCAACTTTAGGCTTCCCGTTTTTCAGGGGTTCCTTAAGCCATACCACCTTACCGTAAAACTTGCCGTTGCTTTCTTTAGTGATCTGGATTTTGGCACTCTTTACATCATTGTACCATAAACCTTCAATTTTATCGGTTTGCGCTTTTGCGTTGATGCTTACTGCCACAACCGTTAACAGGATTAATGCAAAAAGGACGAAATGTTTCTTTGATACTGACATTGCCTGAGGATTATTTTTATAAATAAGATCAGCTCTTTTTTAAAGCAGGCACATGCTTTTCAGATTTCACCAAATAGTAAGATCCGGCATCAGAAGCCTTCTAAAAAAAGAGACAGGTAGAATTATAAAATGGTTAAATAATTTAGTCCCGGCATAATTACCGGGTGGTTTATAATAACAAATATCTATTTCTGCAGCGCTTTATAAAGGTCTAAACGGCGGAAACATTTGTCAATATTTCGGAATTAAAGCTAACTGGTTTTATTTGATAATTGTGCTACAAGCAGGATATATTGCTGCATGGCATCATCGGTAGTAATGCCTTTCTGTTTTAACCATGCATCATACTTTGCTTTAGCCACAAAATCAAACATACCCGGAGGGTTTTCTGTATTGATGTCGCCTTCCGTTGCCTGTTTATATAAACTGTACAGGCGTAGTAATGTTTCATTATCAGGCTTTGAAGGCAATTCTTTACTCTCTTTAACTGCTTTTTCAAAGGCGTCTTTCATATCGGTCATAGATAAATTATTTAAAAGCTAAAAAGCTGAAGGCATAAAGCCTAAAGCTTATAAACTGATATTCAATACCATTTAATTATTTCAGGCTGGATTGGCTTCTTCCACATAATCGCTGCTGCGGGGTGCTTTCATAAACATTTGGCTTAACGCTGCAGGTAATATGGCCAGTTTGCGCTTTTCCATATCAATCCATGAGCCCTCGGCATTTACAATAGCAGCTTTAACACCATCGCCCCGGTACAGTTCATGCCTGATTGCCCAGCGGGATCCATCTGGCCGGGATTTGATAAGCTCGCAGGTTACCCTGATCTGCTCGTTGATCCCAATCTCGCGCAGGTAGATCATCTCTTCCCTGAATAATACAGGCCCTATTTTGTATTCATAAAGTGTTGGCAGTTTTAAACCCAGGCTTTCCAGCATAATGATGCGGGCTTGCGCTGCAAAATCGGCATAAGCAGAATGCCTCATGTGCTGGTTCGAGTCTATCTGCGACCACAGCACCTGTCCTTCATAAAAAAACTCCATAGCCCTGATTATTTTATTGATGATGTTCCTTAAACTTTTTTACAGCCGCTGTTAATCGTGGTAAAATCTCTAAAGCATCACCAACTACGCCGTAATTGGCGGCTTTAAAAAATGGGGCTTCCGGATCCTTGTTGATCACTACAATAGTTTTTGAACCATTAACACCGGCCAGGTGCTGTATAGCCCCTGAGATCCCCACCGCTATATACAAATTAGGGCGTACAGTACCGCCTGTTTGGCCCACATGTTCATGATGCGGCCGCCAGTGCGAATCGGCCACCGGGCGTGAGCAGGCGGTGGCGGCACCCAGCTCTTTTGCCAGGTCCTCCAGAATGCCCCAGTTTTCAGGTCCTTTTAATCCGCGGCCACCCGAAACAACCAGTTCGGCATCAGCAAGCGGTACCTCACCGGTTACTTTATTTACCGATTTAACCTTTACGCCGAAATCCTTTTCGCTAAAGCTTACATCCAGTTGCTCAACAACCGCCTTACCCCCCAGCTTTTTCACCGGGAATGTATTAGGCATCAGCATAATTACCTTTACCTCACTTAAAATATTTGCATACGCAAATGCTTTACCCGAAAACACGGCTTTTTTAATCACAAATCCTTTTTCCGTATCAGGGTATGAGAGCGCACCGGCCACAAGCCCTGCCTGTAGCTTTACAGCCACCCGCGGGGCCACTGCCCTGCCTTTTAGATCATGAAGGGTTACAATTACTTTACTATTCTCCTTCTGTGCTGCGGCTATCAGCGCACCGGCATATGCCCTGGAATGCAGCTCATCTAACCGGCTATCGGCAACGTGCAGTACTTTTTGTGCACCATACTGGCCAAGGCCTTCCATTTCGGCAGCGGCAACACTGCCCAAAGCAATGGCAGTTACTGTAGTACCCATTTTTTCAGCTACCTGCGCGGCATATTGCACTGCTTCAAAGCTTTGTTTTTTTATGATTCCCCCGGTATGTTCTACCAATACTATTACAGACATTTTTTTATTTTTTTAGTTAGATAAAAGCTAAAAGCAGAATGCAAAGCTTAAAGCAATAATTTGATGATCAAATACTACTATCAGATTCCATATAAGATGCTCCGGTGCACAAACTATAAGTGTTCGGAAGATTTTTTAATTCCCTCCCCTCGGGAGGGGTGCGGCCGGAATGTGCGTTGGCAGGGAGGGGTTTGTTCGCCATTTCAGCCGAACAGGTGTATTGATGAACCCCTCCCTACACCCTCCCAGGAGAGGGAATCGCACAATCCCCATGCTTTTTAAATCTTCCGACCACCTGTGGACGGACAATAGATATCATTATTAAATAACTTTAGCTTCTGTATGCAACAGTTCTACCAGTTCATCCAGGTTATCCGGGCTTACAAGTTTGATACCAGCTTTAGCGGGCGGCAATTCATAGGAAATAATTTCTGTTACTGCCGTTACTTTTGAAGGCGTGATAACTTTTAACGGACGGGTGCGGGCAGCCATTATGCCGCGCATATTAGGTATCCGCGCTTCGGCAACACCTTTTTGACAGGAGATGACTACAGGCAAATTACAAACATCCGTTTCTTCGCCGCCTTCAATTTCACGCGTTACCACAGCTGTATCAGCCTGTACCTGAATGCCGGCTGCAAAACCGATGTAATCGACATCCAGCAATTCGGCCAGCATGGCGCTTGTAGTGCCATTGTTATAATCGATAGATTCTTTGCCGCATAAAATAAGGTTATAGCCAACTCCGGCAGCATATTCGGCTATATAATGGGCGGTTTCGTAAGGGTCACTACTCTCTGCATCAATGCGAATGGCTTCATCACCACCCAACGCCAGTGCTTTCCTGATCACGGGCTCAACGTCGGCCTTACCCACGGTTACCAGGTGAACATTGGTTGCGATGCCGCTTTCTTTTAATTCGATAGCTTTGATCAACGCGTACCATTCATCGTATGGGTTGATCACCCAGGTAACGCCATCACTGTTAACCGAGGTGTTATTATTTTTCAATACAATTTTAGTGCTCGTGTCTGGCACCTGGCTTATACACACTAATATTCTCATTATCAGTTTTTCGTTTTTTTAGGTTGATATTATTTAAGGGAAATGAAGGCTTCCGCAAATCCAAGCGAAGGACGTTTAACAATGCAGGGTGGACACATCTTGTCAATGAAAATAAATCAATAAAATCGAATGTCATTTCGAATGAACCAGCTGGGGTTGCGTTGCGGGGTGAGGAGAAATCTTATAGATCATGCTCTGAACCATCCATACGGCTCTGCAAGGTGTATAAGATTTCTCTTTCGCTCCACCACTCAGCCCTGCCCCTCCTCAATCGAAATGACATTTTCTTTTATTTAAAAAATGTGCCCACATGATAGTCTCAAAAGTTTTTTTAATTAAAAGCAATATTTATTTTCGGCGATCAGTTTTGCAGCAATATTTCTGCGTGCCTGGGTGGTATTAATGTCTTCAGTTTTGGTGAAGCGCTTAAGGCCCATCAGCATCATCCTTCTTTCGTCGCCTTCGGCAAAGGAGTTTAGTGCTTCTTTACCCGATTTGGCAATATGTTCGGCAGCATCATTGATGAACACCCGCATCATATCCAGTTGTTCTTTGCAGGCTTCTTCGCCCCTTAAACCAACCAGTTTCTCCACCCTCAATTGCAGCGATTCGCTTACATAAAGTTCAATCAGCATATCGGCCAGGTTCATCAATACTTCCTGCTCTTTGCTCAATTGCATCATTAGTTTTTGAACAGCTGCGCCGGCTACCATCAATATCGCCTTTTTAAAATTGGCTATGTATTTCTTTTCCTTTATGAACAGACCATCTTCTTCAGCGGCACCAAAATCGGGGATGCTTACCAATTCGCCGGCTACTTTCTGGGCAGGCCCCATGAGGTCAAGCTCGCCCTTCATGGCACGTTTGAGCATCATATCAACGGTTAACAGGCGGTTAATTTCATTAGTACCTTCAAAAATCCGGTTGATCCTTGAATCGCGGTACGACCTGTCCATCGGCGCTTCGGCGCTGTAGCCCATACCACCGTAAATCTGTACCCCTTCATCGGTCACATAATCCAAAACTTCTGAAGCATGAACTTTAAGGATCGCTGCTTCTATGGCAAACTGCTCAGTCCCTTTCAGTTTGGCTTTGTTTTCATCAAGGCCCGAGGCGATTAACATTTCTGTTGCCTCCTCCATATTCTGACTGGCCCTGTACACTGCCGATTCCGAGGCATAGGTACGGATGGCCTGTTCGGCCAGTTTATATTTTATAGCACCGTATTTGGAAATGGCCCGCCCGAACTGTTCCCGTTCATTAGCGTAACGTACCGATGAGGTGATCACATCTTTACTTGCACCAACTGTTCCGCCGCCTAATTTGATACGGCCGAGGTTTAGAATGTTGACCGCGATCTTAAATCCGTTCTGCCTTTCGGAAAGGAGATTTTCAACCGGCACCTTGCAATCATTGAAAAACACCTGGCGGGTTGAGCTTCCCTTGATACCCATTTTATGTTCTTCCGTATTGAGCGAAAGGCCTTCAAAATCTTTTTCAACAATAAATGCGCTCAGGTTTTCATCGTCATCTATCTTGGCGAAAACGGTAAATACATCTGCGAAGCCCGCGTTGGTGATCCACATTTTTTGACCGGTGATGAGGTAGTGCTTACCATCGGCAGAAAGCGTCGCCCTTGTTTTACCCGAATTGGCGTCTGAGCCGGCAGATGGTTCTGTAAGACAATAAGCTCCCTTCCACTCGCCGCTTGCCAGCTTGGGGATATATTTTTGTTTTTGGGCATCGTTGCCATAATATAATATAGGCATGGTGCCGATACCCGTATGTGCCGAAAATGCCACTGAAAATGAGTGACCAGCGCCCAGCTTTTCGGTAACCAGCATGGCGGTTTTAAAATCCTTACCGAAACCGCCGTATTCTTCGGGTACTGATATGCCTAACAATCCCAATGCACCAGCTTCATCCATTAAATGACGCATTAATCCCTCCTCCTGTTCATCAATTCGCTGCAAATTTGGCGTTACCTGCTGTGCAAGAAAATTGGTACATGTTTCAGCGATCATCAACTGCTCTTCATTCCATTCTTCGGGAATAAAAATGCTATCCGCGGAAGTTTCCCTGATCAGAAACTCCCCTCCTTTTATGGCTTTCATCGGTTCTGTGGCATTCATAAAGTTTTTCTGGTTTATAATCAGGGGTAAAATTAGAGGCATTATTAAGCCAAAGAAAGGGCAGCAATGCGGAGATATTAGTCAAAAAGTCGGAAATGATGGGGTGAAGGATGAGGTGGGGGGATAATGGTATAAATGTTTAGGATGCGACAAAAAATGTCATTGCGAGGAGGAACGACGAAGCAATCGCATGCTATACAGGGCGGCCATGCCTCTGTGCGATTGCCGCGCTATCGCTTATAATGACGTGATTGTAAATTATTGATTATTAGCTATATTTTTTTGATCAGTTTTATGAATATAGGCGTTGCCTGCGGCCCGTGCTATCCGCTCATACTGCACAAGCATTAGCCACAAGGCCGGTATCCGCTCCTATCACTAACGCGGCCCCGCGCACCATCGCTGAGATATATTTTATACGTCATTACGATTTTTTTTAGGGGTTCCCTGATGGTTTCTCGCAATGACATGTTTTTTATCAATGCGCAGATATCGCCCTGTAATCAGATGGCGACATCCCGGTATGTTTTTTGAAATATTTGCCAAACGAAGATTGATCAGGGAAATGGATATTCTCGGCGGCCCGGGCAATGCTGATCTCATGGTTTCTTAGCAATACTTTAGCTTCGAGGATAACTGCATCATCTATCCATTCGCCGGCGGTTCTCCCGGTTACTTCCTTAATGGTTTCTGTTAAATGCTTGGAGGAAACATAAAGTGCATCGGCATAATACTGCACGTTGCGGTGTTCTTTATAATGATGGAAAACCAGGGCCTGGAAAAGTACATTCAGTTCTTGTTTCCTGGTTTGTTTGCCTTTTATTATGGTATGCTGCTTTTCGTAAATAGCCTGGATCTCATAAAGCAATGTCATTAAAATGCTCCTGGATATTTCAACGTGGTATGGATGTCCTTCACGTGCCAGTTTCTGCTGGATCAATAGATAAATCTCCAGTATCATTTTCGCGTCGGCACTGTCAGGGTAGATCACAGGGATAGATGCACTGTTAAAATAACTGAACGATTCGAGAAAATGACTGTTAACACTATTTTCGATCAGAAAAGCTTTGCTAAAAACAACAAAGCGGCATAAAAAATCAGGACTGCTGTTGTAGATCCTTAAAACATGAAAGGGGGTTGCCAACAGCATGGCATCCGGCCGGGCATCGTAGATCTGCAGATTTACTTCAACCTTAGCTGTACCGCGGGTGCAAATACCTATAATATAGCCATCCGAACGATAAGGATATTCGCTCAAACTCAGTAATTGCTTTTCGTCAACAACAAAAAAATCGGCGCCGGCCAGCTTGTCCGCGTAAAGATCTGCAAATTTTGATAAGCTTAATTGTCCAACCTTATTATTCATATGATTCAATATTACAATTCAACTGCTGTATTCGTCAAAAAATTATAAAAAAGACAGTTGTAATGTGGTTTTCCTTGTTTGTTATTAAAAATAAGCTTTATCCGACTTTTTGACTAATATCTCCGCATTATAGCCCTTTTTTTCTTTTCAATCCAAACTAATTTTATCCCTGACAGTTACAAGTTGTAACCTAAAGGCAATTTCCTGTCACGAACCAATTATATTCTTATGAGAAAAATTCTACTCCTGGTGCTTACCATGGCACCGCTGTTAGCCTATTCCCAGGGTTTCCAGGTTAATTTGGAAGGGCAAAAGCAAATTGGCATGGGCCATACCGGTACGGGTATTGTACAGGATGGCGCTTCCGTATTTTTTAACCCGGGTGCTATGGCCATGTTGCCCGAAAATTACATACAGGGAGGAATAAGCCCCCTATTGTTCAAATCTGTTTTCAACCCGGCCGGAACATCAATCCAAAATCACACTTCAAATAAAGTGGCAACCCCGTTTCAGGCTTATGCCGTATGGGGGCCAAAATCGTCCTTCTGGAAATTAGGAGTTGGTGTTTATACCCCTTTTGGCGGGTTAACCGACTGGGGCAACACCTGGCAGGGTAAATATGTGCTGGAAAGCCTTAATCTGAAAGCCATTTATATTCAACCTACCCTGAGTGTAAAACTGGCCGATTGGATGAGTATTGGCGGAGGATTTGTTTACAACCACGGCAGCGTTGATTTGACCAGGGCTATTCCGCTGGCAAACAGCAATGGCGATCCAGGCCAGGCCCGGCTGAAAGGCAGCGGCAAAGGCTACGGATGGAATGCCGGCGTTTACTTTAAAACGGAGGCGGGTATCACCGTTGGTATTACGCACCGCTCGCAGGTAAATACTACTATTCCGGCCGGTGATGCTATTTTTACTGTGCCTTCGTCATTACAAAGCAGCTTTCCGCAGCCCAATACTTTCAGATCAACCATACCATTGCCGGCCACTAATTCCATCGGCTTCGGATTTTATCCGGGCAGTAAATGGATCGTGGCGCTGGATGTTAACCTCGTTAACTGGGATAGCTATAAGACATTATCATTTGATTATAAAACCAATACAGCCGTATTACAGGACACCCATTCTGCCCGGAATTACCAGCAGGCGTATAGTTTACGCGGAGGCGCTCAATACAAGGCAAATGACAGGCTGGCCCTGCGTTTCGGCGGCGGCTATGCCAGCACAGCTGTTTTGGATGGCTATGTAACTCCCGAAGCTCCTGATGCCAATCGGGTTTACGGCACCCTCGGTTTAGGTTATACTGTTGCTAAGCACCTCGATATTGATATCTCATTTGAGTATGAGCACCTGATGCAGCGTACTCAAACAAATTTCGAGTCGCAGTTATCGGGAACATTTAAAACTGATGTATATATACCAGGTATCTCATTGGCTTATCATTGGTAATCTTTTAAAGAAATCAATTCATGAAAACGTTTAAACTACATATTTATATTATTGCAGGCTTACTTTTATTAGGTGCCTGCAAGCCCGAGGTACATACTCCCAAACCATCCGCAGGTGCTGTTGATTTTTCACGATACATTGCGTTGGGTAATTCGCTCACTGCCGGGTATGCCGATGGGGGCTTATATCTTGCGGGCCAGCAGGTATCTTATCCAAGTATCATAGGCAAGCAAATGCAGTCGGTTGGCGGCGGCACGTTTTCGCAGCCATTATTCAGTACCGCCCAGGCAAACGGATCAGGCTATTTATCGCTCACCGGGTTTAATGCTGATGGCACTCCTATTACCACTCCGGTAACTACCAACCTTGCCATACGCGGAATATTGCCTGTCCCCGGCTTTGGAAACGTTACTTTATATACCAAATACACCGGCGATATCAATAACTACGGCGTGCCCGGTATTAAGCTAATGCATATCACCTATGCGCCATACGGCAATCTTAATGGGTATTTTGAACGCCTGCTACCCGGTAATGCGCCAACAAACTCCACCACCTATCTTGATTTTGTTATGTCTAAGCCGTTCACCTTCTTCTCTAACTGGCTGGGGAATAATGACGCTTTGGGATATGCCACATCTGGCGGAGCGGGCGACGTACTGACAGATAAAAGCACTTTTGCTGCTTTATATAACGTATTGATAAACACCCTCACCGCCAAAGGGCAAAAAGGTGTGGTTGCAACAGTACCAGATGTAACTTCGATACCATATTTTAATACAATTACGGTTGGTGCAATACTGGCCGGCGTGCAAAAAGCTAATCCGAATGCAAAGGCTTTATATATTAACGCGCTGGTATCGGGAAGCACTTATGCCCCACGCGTGGCAACAGCCAATGATCTCATCATACTTACCTTCCCTACAAGCAAGATCGGGCAGCCGGTTGCAACACCTGTTGGCAATCTGCCTTATGGCTTAACGCCCTATACACCGATAGACAACCAGTATGTACTCGACGAAAAGGAAGTTGCCCTTACCGAGGATTATGTTACTTCTTATAACACCACCATAAAATCTGTAGCAGCATCAAAGGGGTTAGCAGTATTTGATGCGTACACTTTTTTACAAAATATAAAGCAGAACGGCCTGGTGGTTGATGGCGTCAGCGTTAATTCAAATTACATCAGCGGCGGCCTGTTTTCATTGGATGGGGTACACCTTACCCCACGCGGGTATGCTATTGTGGCTAACGAATTTATAAAGGCTATTAATGATAAATACAACTCATCAATACCACAGGTAAACATATCAAATTATAATGGGGTTAAATTCCCTTGATCTTTAGTCAGAAGTCGAAAGTCTTAAGTTTTAAGTCATAGGCGGGATTTACCCCTGTCGACTTAGCACTTAAGACTTTCGACTTATGACTAAAACTACCCTGCTATGTTATCCGGATCCGATTCATCGCCCGGTTCCCAGAGCTCAATGACGTTCCCCTCCGGGTCAAGTATGTGTACAAATTTGCCGTAATCGTATTCAGCAATCTCATCAATAATGGTCACGTTCTCTTTCTTTAGCTCATCTACCAATGCAACGAGGTTTTCTACCCGGTAATTAATCATAAATGGCTTTACAGAAGGATTGAAATATTTGGTATCCTGCGGAAATGTACACCACGATGTAGACCCTATTTTCGACGGATCATCGGCATGCCGCCAATCAAACGTTGTTCCGTATTGCCCCACTGGCAATCCAAGATTTTTGACATACCACTCGTTCATACCTTTCGGATCGTCGCATTTGAAAAATACGCCCCCAAGGCCCGTTACTTTTTTCATAGTTAAATATGTTTGGATAATTAAAGGTGCAATAACAAAGAGAAAAGTGGTACAACATTTTGAAGATTATTTAACAGTAACTAACTACTTCGTTATGTACAACATCCTGAGCAATTTCCATCTATTTTAAGACATTATCAAATCTGTTTTCAGATCTTTTGTCTATTCCTAACAGCAATTTTAAGCTACATTGCATATCCATTACAAGTAGATTTTATCCTTTGAGCTTATGAATAACCTCTTTTAACTTTTCGTTACTATGGATGGTTTTTAAACCTTCTTCGTAGCCAATCATATAGATTTCTTCGGCAGCATCGGTGTCAAAAATGCCATAGCCACCCAAGCCATGTGGTTCAATAACTATGTCGCACAACATTTTATGTGCATTAAGGCCCGAATTGATCGTTATCATGGCAGCCCTGTCAACCAGGCTTCCGAAAGATTTAATTGTTGATACAACCGGCAAATGATTACAGCAAGAGCCTATGATAAAGTCGCAATTGCCCACCAACGGCTCAACCGGGAAATTATTAAGGATGCCCCCATCAACAAACATATGATCCTTAATGATAATAGGCCTGAAGATGCCGGGTAGGCAGCAGGACGCCAAAATAGCTATGTCCAGTTCGCCCTCGGTAAAGTAAACCAGTTTTGCTTCTCCAATGTCGACCGCCGGAATGGTAACACGCGTTTTAAGCTGTTGAAAGGAGTTATGCGGAATATATTTATTGATCAATACCCGGGTATGTAGTATAGAGATCAAACCGTTGCTGCCAAAGGCCGGGCGCAACAATTTAAGCAGGCTGTTATCTTTAATGATCCTAAGAATTTCTTTTGGTTCATATCCCTCTGCAAAAAAAGCGGCAGCTATTGCGCCTGCACTTGTGCCCGAGATGTGTGAAAACTTAATACCGTGATCGGTCAGCGCCTGCATCACCCCCAAATGGGCGACACCACGTACACCGCCGCCCGACAGCACCAATCCTATCTTTCTTGAGCCGTTTTGATCGATGTTTGTATTCATTTTGTATTAGGTTATCATCAACAGCTAACCAAGGCAGGCTACCTGAACATTGAGGTCAATATATTACTTTATTCAAATAAGGAAAAATTTTCCATCAAATCATATTTCCGCTATTAACCATGCTGGATTACTTAGGCGTACCATATTGCATCGGGCAAATTACCTATTTTAGTCGTCGGTAACTACAGATAATTAAATACTTCTGCTGTTTATTTACATTTGATAACCGTGGATAGAACAACCCAAACAATAACGGTAGGTTCAATGAGCCAGATTCCTCCTCTGGAGGTAATCAGCAAAACACCTCGTGAAAAAAAATTAAAGTTGCTCTTTGAACATACTTTACAATACCATAGAAAAGAGATTGGTGACAAACTAAAAAATGATCTTAAGGGATTTCAAGTCTCCATACATCACTCTCTGCCTGAAATAAATATTGCAAAACTGATAACAGATGAAGAAATTGACGAAAATCAACTGTTCTTCGAGCAGTGCGCAAAGGATTATCGTACATTAGGCGGAATATTGATCAATAAGTTAGCGTCGAAATTAAATATTGAGATCAATCCTCAGTTTCCGCTTAGTACATTTAGTCCGTTTTTAGCTAATAAAAAACAAAGGGGAACAGTTAAAGAATGGCGTTATTTCCTCCATGGTTTTCATTGTGGGTTCGAACACAAAAAGTCAGGTCAAATTATAGAAGTACCTCTTGTATTTGGACTGGAGTTTGGCGATTTAGATCCTTATTTTTTTACAAGGTTCATTAAATCAACAAAAGACTATCTTCCCTTACCTATAGATATTTATGAACACTATGCAGATGGTGTAAAGATAATTGAAAGGATGCTTGCTCTTAATAAGTTCGAGCGTATAAACTCCAATATTGAAAATCATACTGGCGTAGTTGTTAATGACAGAAAAAAAATTCACATTGAAGTTTACCGTGAAGAGGTCTTAACCAATGTCTAAAAGAAATTCAACCTATTGCGTTTTTTAGGACTAAAATGATGGGTGTAGAAGCTCTTAACCTAATCTTTTCCGGTTCCATTTCAGCTTCCTTAATCGCTTCCAATCGGTAAGCAGTAATCCAAACAACAAATCAAGTATGGCTATCATATATATTATCTAACAATTGATAAATTAAAGATACAGATTAATCAAAAAAAATTCAAACGGCAAGAATCTCCCTGATTCCCCCTCACTACTTCTTCAAAAAAGACATCGCCGCTGCACTACCCACACCCAATGTTAATCCGGCTGCCACATCGGTAGGATAATGAACACCTAAATACATTCTTGAATAACTTGTAGCCCCGGCCCAAAAAAAAGATGGCGCAATCACGTACCACTTGGGATAAGCAGCAGATAAGGCTGTGGCTGTGGCAAAACTTGATGAGGTATGCCCTGATGGGAAGGAAGTACCGCCAGCCCTGTAAACAGGTGTAATATTGATATTTTGAATAAATGGCCGCGGCCGCTTTACCAGGTGTTTGATCAGCAGCATAAAACCGTAGGATACTGCTGTGCTGCTGGCTACATAGCCCGCGTTTTGCCGCATTTCTTTGTTATTGCTTACAATCCCTCCTACTAATAAACCTGCCGGAATCCCGATATCGCCATACAAAACATTTTTACTCAGAAACATGAAAAAGCCTGTTTGCCCGGGCGTTCGCTGATTTTGGAGATCGATCATCACACGATCATCCCAGCGCTGAATTGCAGGTGGAATAAATGCCGGGCTGTTCACGGTAATTTTCGCCGAATCGGCCTGGGCTAATACTTTGTTTGTGAAGCAAATAAATAAGCCCTGCAAATGAATTAAAACTACCAGAAATTTAAGCGGGGAGATTTTCTTCATAGATGTTCAGCGGCAACTTACTGTACTGCTAATTTAGCTATAAATACCCATTGCAAGGAGATTGTTTGTGCGCTGGGCAGTAAAAGCACGAGCGATGGATAGCCATAGGAATAAGACTTACGAAGTTTTTGAAACTTCGTAAGTCTGGGTTCTTCAACTTACCTGGTCAGGTACAAAGCAGATGTATCTTATTTGTAAACTTACTATTATCTACCCCAATTTCTCAATGATCTCGGCAGCAGTCCCCACCTCGCCTATCCTCGGGAAAATGTATTTGAAGCTGTGAGCATGCGCTTCGGCAAACATATCGGTCATTGCATCGCTGGCAAAGGCGATGTTGTAAGCAAACTCATTAGCCGAGCGGGCTGTGGCTTCAACACCTATGCTGGTTGCTACTCCCGCCAGTACAATTTGCGTAATACCTCTTTTTTGCAGTTCTTCGTGTAAACCAGTGTTATAAAAAGCGCCCCAGGTTTTTTTGGTGATAAAAATGTCTGTTGGTTCGGTTTTAATTTCAGGAGCTATTTCATTCCAGTCGGCCGGGAGTTCGGTCATGCTGTTCGCTTTGTTGTCACGCCTTGTTTTAAAGGCTGCACCTGTTGGTTCTACATGAACAACAACAATAGGTTTACCGGCCTTGCGAAAGGCTCCCACCAGTTGAGCCGATTTTTCAAGGATATCGGCCATTGGGTGAGCCCCCGTAAGTTGTACAATGTATTTCTGCAAATCTATCAGTACAAGTGCTGTGTTTTGATCAAGTGTAGTTATCATGATAATTTGATTGTTTAATGTTTAAGAAATTGCCTCAGTGGGTTGCTGTTGCATGGCAGCCATTGCTTTCTTTTTAAGCCTGCTGCGCCGTAAAAAACCAAAATGTATAATGCCCAAAAGCAGTGCTATCATGCCTTCGGCCATTACGGTATCGGGTACACCTATTTTTTGCGAAACGGCACCAATAAGCAAACCGCCAAGCGGCTGCATCCCAAAAAAAGACATCGCGTAATAACTGATTACCCGGCCACGCATTTCGGGACTTGCAGTAGTTTGAATAATAGTATTGCCTATAGTAACCTGCGACATCATACCGAAACCAATAATAGCCGAGAAAAACAACGCAACAGCGTAGTTGTGCATATGCGAAAATGCGATTAGCCCCACCGCAAATACCAGCGTATTAACAGCAAGGATCTTTTTAAGATCGGTACCGGCACTTAATGAGGCCAGGAAAATGCCGCCACCAAAAGCACCAAGCCCTATTACACTATCAATCACCCCAAATGTTGATGCCGTTCCTTTAAATATATCCTTAGCATAAACCGGTATCAGCGTACTAAAAGGGAGTACAAACAGGCTTATCGAAGCAAGCATCAGTAACATAAACATGATAGTGGGTGTATTCCGGATGTATTCGAAGCCATCCTTTAAATCTGCCAGTACGTTTTTACCATGGGGTTTCGGCGTAAATTCAGGCAAACGCATCATCAGTAATGAGCCAATTACGGCAACGAAGCTTACCGCATTGGCCCCAAAACAAACCGAATCACCAAATTTTTCGATGATCAGGCCTGCTATCCCCGGCCCTATTAACCGCGACAGGTTCACCATAGAAGAGTTAAGGGCAAGCGCATTGGGCAGGTCCGACTTATCATCAACCATTTCATAAACTAATGATTGCCTTGCAGGTACGTCAAATGCGTTAATAAGCCCTAAAACAGCGGTCAATGCCATGATTGCCCAAACCGAATAATAGCCAAAAAACACCAGCATAGTGAGCAAAATGGCTTGTATCATTGAGGCCACTTGTGTAAATAGCAGTACTTTAAAGCGGTTATACCTGTCAGAAACCACACCACCCAAAAACGAAAACAGGAACGAGGGGAACAAACTTGCAAACAGGCTTAAACCCAACATAAACTTGGAATGGGTTTGCGAATAGATCACCCAGCTCACGGCTGTTTTCTGCATCCAGGTACCCAGTAAAGAAACGGATTGCCCGGCAAAATACAACCGGTAGTTTCGGCTTTTAAAAGCGTTGAATGTACTTATCTTACTCATCTATCACTTTCTGTCGGTTTTTATTAATCAAAGTCTACAAGTTTGGCCAGCGGCGTCAGGGCTTTCTTCAAAACTTCCTGTTCTTCGGCAGTGCAGGTAGCTTCAAGCGCACGGTTAAGCCATTCGTCTTTTTCGCTTCTTGATTTGTGAATGAGGCTGATCCCCTCTTCCGAAAGCGAAATGATCACCTTGCGCTTGTCTAACGCTGAGATGCGCCTTTTGATCAACCCAAGATTAAGCAGATTACTCAGGATCTGCGACATAGATTGCGTGGTGATCTTCTCCATAGCTGCCAGCTCATTAGGCAGGATCTCTTCATGCTGAAAAATCAGCGCCATGGTTGACCGCTCGGTAAGCGAAAGCTTTTCGGCAGTGGCCGATGTCTTCCTGATCTTTTTACTAAGCCGGCCTATAATAAACCGCAATTCGGAAGCCAGCTGAATCTCTTTTTCGTCGCTCATAAAATTAATCAGTTAAACTTGTAAGTTTACCTTACAAATATAGAGGTTGTTTTGTTAAGGGAGTGTAAAACCTGACCGCTGTTTTTTTTGATTTCACTGATTACGTTGATTTTGATTGGCTTACTTACTATATATCCTCCGAGGTTATTGACAACAACGTCAACCACAGCATTGGCGTTAGCCATGATCATCAAAAAAATCAGCGCAATCAACGTAATCATCCCTAATCAACGGTTCGTTTTCGTATTTTTACCCCGTGCCTGCTCCTGAAAAGAAAACACCTGTAAGAAAGAAAGCGCCTGCCCGTAAAAAACTGGTAGTTAAAGCAAAACAGCAGACCAATTTCTCCCCCCAGTGGATAGTGGCTATAGGCGCTATGCTGCTCATCCTGCTTTCTCCTTTTTATTATGGTTATATCTTAAAGTTTGGCAGCGCCACGTGGCGATGGATCATGGACGCCGGCGAGGATACGCATTATCGTAAATACAAGGATTTTGCCATCCATATCCCCGACGGCTATACCGTATATGGTATTGATGTATCATCATACCAGGGGCGCATCAACTGGAAACAGGTGAAGGCCATGCGCGAGGGCGATGTTCATATCAGCTTCGCATTCATCAAAGCTACAGAAGGCGTATTAAGCGTTGACCCCTATTTTCAACGTAACTGGCGTGAGGCTCCAAAGGCCGGGATCATGTGCGGCGCTTATCATTTCTTTCTTCCGCAAAAAAGCGGCGTATGGCAGGCCAAGTTTTTCCTGCAAACCGTAAAAACCGAAAAAGGCGACCTGCCAATGGTGGTGGATATTGAGAGATTGTATCGTACCAGTCCCGAAAAGATGCGTGAGCAATTAGAAAGCTTTATCAAAACAATTGAAACGCATACAGGAATCAAGCCTATCATCTACACCAACCTTAAATTTTACCAGGATTATCTGGAAGGATATTTTGATGGTTATACCCTTTGGATAGCCCATTACTATCAGCCCAAACTGCTGGTATCAAATAAAACAAATTGGAAATTCTGGCAGCATTCGGATAAGGCACATGTTAACGGCATCAACCATGTTGTAGATTTCAACGTTTTTAAGGGAGATAGTACGGAGTTTGAGAAATTGCTGGTGCCGTAAGTGACTAAAGGAATATTCTTCCCCGTCATTGCGAGGTACGAAGACAACCGACCGTAGGGAGCTCATTAATACCTATAAAAATCAAATTATATTTATTAATAATCGCGAACTATACAGGGAGGACTTGCTTAGCCGCTCTGCTTCTTGGGTATTGCTTCGTGCCTTATAATGAATTGATTGTAAGTTATTGATTATTAAGTGTATTCTCTTCAATAATTTGATAAATGTGAGCGTTGCCTCCGGCCCGGGCTTTCCGTTACAAGTCCTCGCTTTGCCTGCACACAAACCCAACGCTCGCTGCGGGCTTTTCACTGCAATCCCTAACGCGGCCCCGCGCACCATCGCTAAAATATATTGTATACGTCATCACGATTTTTTTTAGGATTTCCCTGATGGCTACTCGCAATGAAGAGGTGGCGAAGACGTAAGCTACACATCTCGCAAATTACTGCTGCTTTTTATAATACAAAAAATATGATCCTCCCAAAATCCCCAAAAACACTAACGGCATAACACGGTTTGCAACCGGATCACCCGACGCGGTATGCGCTATAAAGGCCGAAACAAATACAAAAGTAAATCCTGAATAAGTCCACTCTTTCAACCTTGCAGATACAGGAACCAATAATAATATTGCGCCGATAAGTTTGGCTATTGCCAGTTCAACCCTAAAATAATCGGGGAAACCTAAATGATGGAAAGCGGCAGCCATTTCGGGTTTTGTTAAATAGGAGTAGCATGAAAAAGCCATCATCAATGCTACAATGGCTGTCAATATCCAGTAAAAGATCTTAGTAGTTTTCATTTGTTGTTGTTTGTTTTACGCAAACTTAATTACCTTTGCTATCAAAAAGATACTACTATCCTAAAGGATACCGGTATCGTTGAGGATAGCGATCATGAATAAAGAACCAATCATTCGCACAAAAGAAGCCTGCAATGCCGCCATAAATGCAGTACGCGATACACTTTACGTGGTAAACGGCAAATGGAAATTACTGCTATTGGTAAGTTTGATGACAGGGACTAAACGGTTTAAGGAACTTCAGCGTGAGCTGGAAAGTATCACTCCCAAAGTGCTCTCCAAAGAACTCCGCGACCTTGAATTAAATGGGTTTATTAAAAGGACGGTTTATGATACCACACCTGTAACTGTGATTTATGAACGTACGGAATATGCCGATTCGCTTGGGAATGTCATTAATGAAATGCGTGAATGGGGGATGAAACACCGTGAGCATATTAAACAAATGAGCCGCGATGAAGCCGAAGCAAGAAAAGCAATAGCAGTTTAATTTTATACGCTTACTTTAAAATCAAATACAAAGCGCCCCTACCTGGTAAGCAGGGGCGCTTTTATGAATAAGAATATTACGCTTTTTTCTTTTCGGGATGATGGGCGCTGTCCCCGCCTGATGTTTGATCAGAACGCTGCCCACCTGCATTGCTTGTGCCTTTTTGCTTTTGGGCATTATTATGATTAGTAAAAGCGCGGTCGGCAGTTGGCCTGCCTTGTGCATTAGCATTATTCTTAAAATCCTGTTGACCTTTCATAATAACTGTATTTAAATTCAACAATGTTTATAATATTAAAACAGTCAAAAAGCGATTGAGTTTTATTAATTTGATACGGTACTACTCATTACTGATAGCCGCATTATTAACAAGCTCCATAGCCCCCTCTGCACCAAGCCGTTCCATTAATTTAAACTCTTTGGATTCGAGGCGGCTGTAGTTGGTAAAAAATGCTTCTATTTGGTCAACCAGGTTTGGCGGCAATTGCGCGGCATCATGCAGGCCGGTAAAAATTTTGGATACCTCCGGCACTGCTAAAAACCTGTCATTTCTGTAACGCTGTCCAGCGGTGTTAATCTGTTCGACCTTAAAAGCCCCTATCAGGCGGCAATCTATCACACATCCGGGGAACGTACCTATTTCAGATATTACCAGTACATCCAGCGGATCGCCATCGCCACCAAGTGTATTGGGTATAAACCCAAAATCAAACGGAAAAACCATACCTGCCGGCAGCAGTTTTTTAAGCCTGAATTGCTTTGTTGCGGCTTCATAATTATACTTGTGCCCGCTGCCCCTGGGCGTTTCAACAATCACGGTGATGTTGTTTTCTAAATTTTCCATACCTCACCTGTTTTTATAAACCGGGAATCTTGATTCCTGCTGATTTTATGTCCTGCAAAATGTTCTCCTGCACAGCCAGCTTGGTATCCTGAAAACCGTGTGCATGTACCCAAACATTTACCCCTACCCGGTAGCCATCAGGATCCAGTCCGGCTATACCAATCCTTCGATCGGGCGTTTCCAATATATTTTTTGATTTATCGATAGAGGAATTAATCACCGACTTCACCTCATTAAAATCGATATTATTGGTAAACTTCAGTTCAATATCCAACCTGCGTGTTCCTTCCCTGCTAATGTTAATGATCACCTCGTTTGATAGTTTGCTGTTAGGCATGATCACTATCCTGTTATCGAAGGTTTTAACAATGGTATAAAAAATCTGGATAGCGGTAACTGTACCTTCAAGTCCCTGGGCTATGATATTATCACCAACAACAAAGGGTTTGAGTAAAAGGATAAGCACCCCGCTGGCAAAATTTTGCAGCGTACCTGAAAGCGCCAAACCGACTGCCACACCAAAAGCACCAACAAGCGCTGTAAACAGAGTGATAGGCACACCCATAATCTGCACAACACCTAATATCAGCAACACACGAAGTATAACGCCAACAAGGCTTTGCAAAAAGGGCTTTATGGTGGGGTCTATTTCCTTTTTTTCCATGTGCCCCCGCCACCATTTAAGCAGCAGGTTAATAAGCCATAAGCCTACAAATAAAACCAATAACCCTATCAAAAAACCAGGTGCGTAACGAATTATCCAAATGTATGCCTGGTCGTAAAACTTCTCTATTTTCATAATGCAATTGTTTAGCTTCTGAATAAAAAACAACTAAAGCTTAACGCATATATGAAGGAAGGGTTTGTTTTAATAGCTATATACGTTTTTATCTTCGATGATTAGACCATACCTAAACCCCAACGACAGATACTTATAAACTAAACAGATTATTGATTATTTTTGTATATGCAGACACTCGAGATAATAGTTCCTGACGATAAAACACGTTTGGTTAAGGACATCCTTAAAGAGTTGGGTGTAAAAATTAAAGTAAAAAAAGAGCAAATTCCCTAATACGGAAACCACTGCGGCTATGGGAGAGTTGAAAGCCGGTAAAGGGAAAAAATTCAAAAACGTGGACGATTTGTTCAAAAGCATCTAACCCGGTCATGTTCGAGATCGTCACCTCAACCAAATTCTTCAAAGATTTAAAATTACTCAAAAAGCGTTCGCTTAATGATTTCCAATTATTGCAGAACGTAATTACCACACTTGCCAAAGGTCATACAGGCCTCGACAAAAAATATAAAGCTCATAAGCCTATTCAAAATTTTATGCGGATAAACTACTGCCCTCTGTGGACAACCTGCATTGACGATGCTTTTAAAACTTTAGGCAAGCTTACCCGTTCGATAAGCGAAAGACAAGTGAATACCCCCGCATAAAAAGGGCAGGGTTCTTAAGAAACCTGCCCCAACTCAATCTGAACCTAAAATGCTAAACGGTTAGATACTAAAGGATCCTATCTACGATTTTTAATGACCTCAGGGACCTTAAAATCATTAACACCTACATTAGCCGATAGTTGTGCCATTGGTATTAAAACATTATAAAGCTATCGTTTGAGTACTACCATCATTTATTTTGTATTTGATTATTTTACTGCCCTTGGTAATAGTAATATTTAGTTTCCGATTATTTAACCTCGATATTTTAAGATCGAACACATGCCCAAACGAATGGATATTATTCAAGGACATTTCATTCCACCCCTTTGGTAGCCTTGGGGTACAATCAAAGCTGTTAAAACCAGTTGGCAGTATCCCAAACACGCCTTCAATAAATATCCGGCAATATAATCCACCCTCGGCCGATAAATGCCTTTGATTGCCTTCAGGATAGGCTTCCACCGGATAAGGGACGTGTTCTCCTAACAACCTTCTGCGTGAATAGTAACGAAGGTAATCCATTGCTCTTTCTGTTTTACCAGCCTGGAACACCCCACGAAGCGCGTAGAGGGTGGAGCGGTCCCAAAATGTTTCTTTACCTGCCTCTGTGGCCAATCCATCCGCCGTCCATAGCCTTGGTGAAAACAATGCGTTGACTGTTCCCTCGGCCCTGTTTAAGATACCCATGGTAAGCGGCACGCAAATCCAGGCACGAAGTACGTTATTGGTTTCATAATATTTATACGTTTCAAAGCCCTCTACCCTCCCCCCGAAATATTTCTCGATATTTACTTTAAGCACGGCGGCTTGTTTTAAATATTCATCTGTTTGCGCTTTAGGCTGATGCAATTGTTTCCCCAAATTAGCCGCGGATACTAACGCGCCATAATAAAGACTGCTCGTTGGTATATTGGCTTTACCAGATGGGAAACGTCCCTCCAGTTCATCAGAATTGGAAGTGACAACACCTTGATCATTCAATTTCCGGTGGCAGTATTCCAGGCACCAGGTGATGAGCGGCCATAATACCTTTGCAGAATCAGGATGGCCATAAGCCAGTGCAAACCTTGAAGCCCCATAAGCAAGCATAGCCTGGTCACCTCTGTCTCCGGCACCTTGCCACACAGCATCGCCTTCGGCAACAATTGAACTTGGGATGGCTTTGTATTCCGGGTTCATGTACCTGGCGAACAAACGATAAGATGTCATGGCAGCGAGATTCCCGATACTATCACCCAGGAATGCATAGAAAGGATAGGTATATTCAGCCTGATCATTTGCCCAGATAGCGGCATAATAAGCCAACCCGCCCGGGCCGTGCATATAGCCTATCTTAGTTTTGTAAATACTTTCTGTTCCCCTGATCTTGGCCCTATGATCTCTTCAACTACTTTTAGTATCACCGGGTTATAAAAGGCATGATGAATCGGTTCGGTTCCCGCCTTGGTCAGTAAATGAAAATAATATTGACGGGCTTCCTGCCCGAACGAAGCGATCTCATCACCCAGGTGCTGGAAGGAGGAACTATGGGCCTGCTTGTCGGCTGCTTTAATTTGGGGGCTTAACAACTTGTCCATGATCAACCTGAAGTGGTCAATTTCACCCAGGGTTAAGACATTAACAATCACATACCCCTCTTTTTCGAAGGATTCCTTAAGATTTTCCATATGAAATTTTGTTTAGTTTATTTTGATTTTTCGCTCAGTTTCAAAGGAGTTTAGACATGAGTATTCCCCTACCCAATTCAATGGGTTCCTTTAATCTTCTATATGTATTTTGTGCTTAAACTACCTTAATCTGCTCCTGGTTTAAAAATGCCTGTTGTGCTATTTATAATTGATTACAAGTTATTTAGGTTATAAAAACTCAAATAGTCAACGTTCACTATTTGACAAACATATATGCTTTATTTTGCACTTCCAAATTTTTTAGATAAAAACTGTAATATTGCTTTGCGTGAAAACAAGTTCAAATAAAACTATCGGTATTAAAGAAATTGCAGAACGGGCCGGGGTATCCACCGGCCCTGTTGACAAGGTATTAAATAACCGTGGTGGGGTTTCAAAGGCAACACACGAACGTATCTTACAGGCAATTAAAGACCTCGGGTATAAACCGAACATCTTGGCCAGCAGGTTAAAATCGGCGAGAGATTATAGTATCGCGGTTTTAATTCCTGAAGCGACGGAAATGATCCCCTTTTGGTCAGCCCATAGCACCGGATTTGAGGAGGCATTGAAAGAAGTTTCCCCTTTTGGGATCAATATCAGTATCCTAACCTTTGAACAGAATAACGAGGTTTCCTTTAAATTATGTGTGGATGAAGTGATTGGCGATAACTATG
The DNA here is from genome assembly GCF_059690695.1 of Mucilaginibacter sp. A5337. Classification (NCBI taxonomy): domain Bacteria; kingdom Pseudomonadati; phylum Bacteroidota; class Sphingobacteriia; order Sphingobacteriales; family Sphingobacteriaceae; genus Mucilaginibacter; species Mucilaginibacter sp. A5337. The sequence goes on from NZ_JCAWEC010000007.1 coordinate 215,770, forward strand.
ACGGTATTTTTATGGTGCCGGTATTTCATGATCAAACGATAAGGTTACTGGCACATTGCAAAGATTTAAGTGTACCCGTTATCTTCTTTGACAGCAATTTACCAGGCCTGTCCAATATCAGCTTTATAGGGAATCATTCGAAAGACAGCGGATACCTGGCAGCTAACTTATTGGATTATACAACTTCTCAAAAGGGAGATATACTGATTGCCTCCATTGAAAGAGAAGAAGATAATCACATTCAATTCGCTGCCCGGGAGGAAGGGTTTTTAACTTTCTTTGAAAACTCCGGCAGGAAAATATGGAGATTTACTGACAATACCGGGAATGAGCAAACGATTAGTAAAGGTATTACTGCGGTTTTTGAAGATAAACCCCATCTGGAAGGAATATTTGTTGTGAACGGCATTGATAAGATTGCGGCAGCAATTACTCCGGAACAGAAGCTCAATTACCGTGTAGTCGGGTATGATCTTGTTGATAATAATATTCAAATGCTGAAGAAGGGAGCCATCGATTTCCTGATCAGCCAGCAACCCCAAAAACAGGCATATCAAGGCATTAAATTGTTTTACGATCTTTTAATATTAAAAAAAACAATAGCCTCTTCTTATTTCCTTCCGCTTGATATCGTTATGAAAGCGAATATCGATTATTACAGCTTCCTGTAAATCAACGGGGTTATAAATTTTGCAAAAGTTAAGCGGAAGTTATAAAGGCTAATGGGAATGCCATGTAAAACCCAACCTCCTGCCCATCCGGGATGAGAATGAACAGATCAACCTTTTAGAATTAGTGCGGACAGGAACCCACTCTGTCTGTTTTAACATCCATTTAACACTTCAGTCTGCCAAGTGTTAACAAATGTTAAAAGTGTTAAATTTCAATACGTTACCATTTTTATACCCTAATTTGGTGTTAACTATTTGAAAAAACTTTTACACTTTATCATGAGCTACAACAAGATCAATAACCTTTTGGGCTGGCTTTGTTTTACCCTTGCGTCCTTAACTTACATCCTTACTTTAGAGCCTTCTGTAAGTTTTTGGGACTGCGGCGAATTTATTTCCTGCGCTTATAAACTCCAGGTATCGCACCAACCGGGCTATCCACTTTTTGCTATGATAGGGAAAGCCTTTTCCCTACTGTCTATGGGCGACAGGACAAAAGTTGCCTATTTTACCAATCTTGGTTCGGCATTGGCCAGCGGCGCTACCATCATGTTTTTGTTTTGGAGTATAACTGCACTTGCCAAAAAACTACTTGCTATTAAAAATACCCCTGTTAACAAAACCCAAACCTTACAAATAATGGGTGCCGGGCTAACCGGCGCCCTTGCATTTGCCTTTACGGATACCTTTTGGTTTTCGGCGGTTGAAACCATTGTTTTTGCATGGTCGTCACTATGCACTGCTGTGGTATTCTGGGCTATTTTAAAATGGGACGCCGTTGCCGATGAACCACGTGCCGACAGGTGGCTGGTTTTTATTGCTTATGTAATAGGCCTTTCTATCGGTATCCACCTGCTCAATTTATTAACTATACCGGCTTTGGTTATGGTATATTATTTCCGCAGGTATAAAAAAATCAATATTAAAAACGGTCTTATAGCGTTTGCCGTTAGTATCCTGATCCTGGCCCTTGTTCAGTTCGGGATAAGGGGCTACACCATTGCCCTTGCCTCCCGGTTCGATCTGTTTTTTGTGAACACCATAGGCTTAGGTTTTGGAAGCGGCGTTTTGTTCTTCTTTTTATTGCTGATCGGATTGCTTGTAGCCGGTATCTGGTACAGCATCCGCAAGCAGAAGCATTTCTTAAATGTGAGCCTGCTTTGTATCGTGTTTATTTATTTTGGTTACAGCTCATTTGTATATATCCCGATCCGGGCATCGGCAGGCACCAATCTTAACAATTCGCATCCCAGCGATGCTTTTACCATGTATGAGTACCTTAACCGCACCCAGTATGGCGAAACACCATTGCTTAAAGGCCCTTTATTTGATGCCAAAATAACCGACGTTACCGACGGTACACCGCTTTACCGTAAAGGCAAAAAACAATATGAGGTAGCCTATAACAAGCCCAACTATGTTTACGACCATACCAGCATCCTGCCCCGCATGTGGTCGACAGAGGAGAATACTACATACGCACAGGACGCGCAGTTTTATCGCGACTGGCTGCAGCTGAGCGATAACGCCACCCCTACTTTTTCGGATAATTTGCGGTGGATGTTCAGCTGGCAGATGTACCAGATGTACTGGCGTTACTTTATGTGGAATTTTGTTGGCCGTTATAACGACGACGATATGGAAGGCCAAACTAACATGAACGGTATTGGCGGTAACTGGACATCTGGCTTGTTCAACAACACCTCCAATACTCCAAAGTTTATATTGAATGATGTTACCTATACGCCGCTTTATGCCCTCCCCTTAGCAGTTGGCTTGCTCGGCATGTTCTATCACTTCAAAAAAAGGAAGAAAGATGCACTGGTAATAACGCTGTTATTCTTTTTCACCGGGCTGGCTATAGTGTTATATGTTAACCAGCCATCTATACAGCCCCGTGAGCGCGATTACTCGTATGTAGGTTCATTTTATGCCTTTGCCATTTGGATTGGCCTGGGGCTGATAGCACTGATTGATATGGTGCCTAAAAAGATCAGTCCGCGGTTTGCCACAATTGGGGCATTTGTTATATGTACTATTGTTGGACCCGTATTGCTGGCCAGTAAAGAGTGGAAAAACCATGATCGCTCAACTAAAATGGCGGCGCATGATATGGCATACAATTACCTGATGTCGTGCCCTAAAAATGCTATTTTGTTTGATCTGGGCGATAATGATACCTATTCACTCTGGTATGACCAGGAAGTGGAAAATATCCGCCCAGACGTACGCATCGTAAACCTGAGCCTGCTAAGTGCCGACTGGTCGGTGAGACAAATGCAACGCAAAATAAACCAGGCCGACGCGCTGCCCATCACCATGAACTTTGATAAATACAAGCTGGGCACCCGTGATGTGATCAGGTATAATGATGCCAAAATACCTGGCTACGTTGATGTAAAAGATATTTTTGATTTTATCACGTCAGATGATAAACGTACCCACGTTGAATACACCAACGGCACAACCGAAAATTATCTGCCTACCAAAAATTTCAAACTGGCAGTGAATGCGGATGATGTGATGAAAAATAAGGTTATTACACCTGAGCAAAAGGGGATGCTAACGGATACCATGAAATGGAAATTCCCGCCTAACTATATCACCAAAGAAAACCTTGCCATGATAGATATACTTGCCCATAATGACTGGAAACGGCCAATTTGTTTCACTACATCCATTGGCCAAACAAGTATGGTTGGCTTACAGCCATATTTATACCAGGAAGGTTTTACCTATCGGATGCTGCCATTCAAAACTGATTCATCGCTGGCAGATCAGCTTTCAAAAATCAATAGCCTGGTAATGTACAGCAACATGATGGACAAGTTTAAATTCGGCAATTTCAAAACTGCCAAATACCTTGATCAGCAATCAACAAGCATGTTTTTCCCACAAATGGTCTCTGCTTTTTCCGATTTGTCGGCAGCATTACTGAAAGAAGGCCGTCGTAACCTTGCCCTTAATACGCTGCACAAATATGAGACAGTAATGCCCGACATCAATCCTAATTTCATGACCGCGCAAGGCAAAATAACAATGGCCGATACCTCGTATAAGCTTGACTATGCCAAACTGGGTAATAAACTGATCAAAAGCGTTAACAGCTACTTAACCGATAAGCTTGATTACAACTATCATCAATTACAAAAAGATACAGGCCGGTTAAGCCCCCGCGATGTGCAGATCAGCATGTCGCTGCTGAACAATATGGTTGCCATAACGCACAACAGCAATCAAAAAGAACTGAGCGGCCAACTGCTTGCCCAGCTTAATGATTACGCCCATAAGTTTAAAAGTATTCTTCAGCTCTAAACAACCAACATATATATGCTATGGGGCAGGCTATTTATTTTAGTCTGCCCCTTTTTTATGCATTAATAATTCACGTACTTTTCTTCAAAAGTACCATCGGCATACAGGTCAATCAAGCCGTAGCCGGGAGCTGTTTCACGGCGGTTACCCTCCCACCATGCCCCCGAAACTGCCCCGTTACACAAATAAGTAACATTGTTATAAACCACCTTATCCCGCATATGCAGGTGTCCGCTTACACATAGTTTTACGTTAGGGTGCTGGTAAAACAGGTTGATGATCTTGGCAGTATCGGTATGCATATCGCCACCAAGCATTGTCCACTTGTTTACAATATCATCCTCTATCATAAGCAAAGCTGTTAAAATCGGTATGTGCGACATTACCATCACAGGCATATTGGCATCCGTAGCTTTCAGCTCGTCATTGAGCCAGCTAAGCTGCTCATCGCCCAGTTTGCCTATGTACCAGGTATTATCAATATCTAAGTGAACGCTGTCAAGCACAATGATCTTCCAGCCATTTTTAACCATGCTGTAGTAAGGCTTTACCAACTGCAACTTGTCAAGGGCGTATTTTTTCCCGTAAATGGCCTGTCCTTTGTCATCCTCATACCACCAGATATCATGGTTGCCCAGGCAGTAATGAACAGGCAGGCTGCATTCGTTTTTCATGATATTTTGCACCAGCTTCCATTGATCATTAATGGTGCCGATGTTTTCCTTATTCATGTCAAAAACAATATCACCGCCGTTTAGTACCATATCAACCTTTGGCGTTTGTTGCTGAAGGTGATGCAAACACCTGGTAAACCGGGCGGGAGCGTCAAACTTATCCTTGAGATGCACATCCGTAATATGCGCTATCCTTAATGACGGCTTAGCAGTTGATGTAGTATTACCGAGAGCCAATGAAGGCGCTAACAAAAGGCCGCCTATATTTTTTAATGCTGATCTTCTTTCCATAATATAAAAGCCTCCTGTAAAACCAGGCAGTTGTAGCTTCAAAAATACATTTATAATATTGACGGGGCACCCGAACTTCTGTTAAACTTTTATTAAGAATATCCAAGCCGAACATTCAAACACACAAAAAGCTTCCCGAATTAACGGAAAGCTTAATGAGATTTGTGCAGGGAAGGTTAAAGTATTGTTTTAAGGCGGTAGCCGCTGTTTCAATTATTGCAGATATGGCCTCCCTGTTATGTATTCGTTTGCACCTCCTGCAGCATATTTGGTTTCATAAGCCGCTTCTTCATTTTGGAATACAGACTTATAATAAAGCAACAGAAAATCATAAACGCCCAATTCATGAACCCGTTGCCGGGTTTTAAACAATCGGTTCATACTCATTTGAATAAGGCTGATAACAAGCAGGTTTAAATCCTGTGGTACTGTGCCTGATGAAATCAGCTCAGACAGCAGCGAGGTTACGGGCCTGTTATTTAAACTCCGGTACCTCAGTAAGTCGTCGCCTACAATCATTGTACCCGCAGTAAAAAGCCCCTCAATCTTGCTACGGTAATGCCTGTATTTAAACGTCAGTTGCTTTGAAAACAGGTTATTATCATTAGCATCGGTATGTGATACGGCTGCAAGCATTTCCATAAGCTCAATTTTTTGTGCAAGATGAAAATCAAAATCATTCAAAAGCCTGTCTATTGACAATAACCCCCAAAGCCATCTTACCTCTTCAAAATTTTCGGTAACATCCGTTCTGGAGATGAGGCTTGCTATAGCAAGGCTATCGTTAAAAAACAGCTGCTCAACCAATTCAATCGATGCTTCCCCATAACGTTCCAGTTCGCGTTCGTAAGTATCAAACTGCATCTTCCAGATCTGTTTTGATTTAATTAATGCCGATAACGAGTTATTAATATGCTGAATTACCCTGCCCAGGGCAAATACCGAAGCCAGGTGTACCCTGAAACGGATGTGAGGTTCGGGGTCGGCATATCGTACATAAAACCATTGGTCTATGAGGTCTTCGTGGTAAAGCTTTTTGCTTAGCTGTATAAGTTCATTTCCTATTACCTGTTCGGCAGTTTTAACACCGCAATATAATTTCACATACAACCACTCATCGCCCGGGAAAAACTGGCGTTTAGCCGCATTTGTACTAAGCGGCACCATACCGGCATACCGGCCGGTTGCTTTTTCGCCACGTTTTAAAACAGCAACAAACTGGTTACCAAGTAACTTTTCATCTTTCTTTTTAAGAACAATGTTATTGCGTTCGCCAATATATTCCTTTAAAATAATTTCATTCTTTTTTTTACAAGATGAAAGCCAGGCAGCAACTTCAAGCCTGTTATTGGTGTGTACAACCAATTCGCTGTCGGTATCTGTAAAAATAAAGGCATCGGGCAAATCCCAGTATTTAATAAACTTTGCCCATGCTTTATCATAATCAACAGCTATTTCTTTTAGAAGCTGCTGCAAACCGGCATTAGTCATATACCAGGTTTTCAAAGCTAATATTACACCTTCATAAACCACCCTCGGGGTTTTGGTTACGCCAAGCTGGGGTAATATATCGAGGTTAAAACCAAGCTGGTACTTTGAATCCTGGCACTGTAAATCGGCCAGGAACTGGTATACCGGCAATGCGGTCATGCCATAATTATATGCGGTATTTAAACGGGGTATAACGCGTTTGCCCAAACTGGCCGAACGCAGCACAACGTTATTTCCTTTAACAGACACTCGTAAATCCATCAAGTTAACTTCCAGGTTACCTGAACTTGCCTGTGTTTGTAACTGGTTATTACGATACGGAGCGGAAGTAAAGTTTCCCAGGCAGTCATCGGGGGTATGTACAATCTCGGCTACTATCGCCGGTTCATAAATACGGGCTTCTGTTTCGGCAATTTCATTGAGAATCTGGCCAAAATTTCTGTCGGCGCCAGCCAGACGGCCAAGCATGACATTTCCTGCCGGCCACCCGCAATGTTCAAGATAAAGCAAAGGCTCATCGTGGCCCGAAATACGGAACATCACCGAAAAACTTGGCGGCAATTCATCGTCATTAATCTTAACGTTATCAAATTGCGACTTTTGTATATGAATAGTTTCCTGGCCTGGATTATTAACAATCTGGCCTATTAGCCATTTTACGGCACTGGTATATTGCGGCTCTTTCTCATCAGCTATAAAACCTGCTGATCCTGGATAATGCTTTGCAGCGTAGCCGATGCCTTTTTCCGGGTCAAGCACGTCTGTAAGCGCAACCTCCTGTTCATGATAACGGTCACTGAAGCGCTTGATAAATGTTTTTAAATTTTCACTCTGATACCTGGGTGTAATTCGGTTAAGCATATCAATGGCATCAAGCAATTTATCAGCATAAGCTTTATCAAGCGTAGCTGAAGCCCCTTGCCTAAAATAATCAACCTGCAACAGTGTCCCCTGTGGGGCTTCACCTGATAAGTCTTTCAAAATCATAGCAACTTTATTATTTTTTGTAATTACACTATCGGTGCCGGACAGCACCTGCTTTATGGCATTTAGTTTTGACAAATAATCTTCCGCTTTCGAACTTTCGGGTATTAAACGGGTAAAAGCCCCGATGGCCTGATCAAGATACCCTTCATTTTCGTTACCGGGCTCAAGCTCGCTCCACAAAATCCGGTTTTCGATGAGTTTGTTCAAAAAGCCGGCAGCATCCTTCTCCGTTTTCCCAAGCGTTTCCGTGATAAACGAACTTATTGAATTGTACGACCTGGCACTTTCGCAAAACCTGATAACCTCCTGCAAATCATCAGAAGACTTTACCGATGAGGCCTTATATTTACCATAACTTAAAGCTTGATAATCAATTTTGCGGTAACCTCCATTTAAACTATACAATGTTTTGTTTAGCCTGTAGTTCAGCAATGCACGTATGGCCTCATCGTTTAAAAACCAACGATTCATAGTAACAGCTGCCGCCACATTAAGCCTTACATACTGATAATCAACACCAAGCTGCAATTTGGTGGTATCACCCCATGTAACAGGAGCGCAACCTGCAAATAACCCTAACGGGGTACTGCCGGTTGCGCTTCTGTTAATAAATTTGGCAAGGGATATTTCAAGCTTCTCCCGTTTCTTTGCATCGCTAATATTATCTATATGCAAAACTGCTTCGTATAAATCCTTTGACGTTAGCCAAAGCGCCTGCATAAACAATTCATCTCTAATGAATTCTCTGATGGTTTCCTTATCAACTGCTTTCACACAATCAAATGCAGGAAACCTGAGCATCAGGCCTGATGAAAATTTATATTGTTCAGATAATTTAGCTGTTTCCATAATGGTTACCCGTTAATGGTTCTTATTATAAAAACGGACATACCTAATGTGATTTATATCTGTCCCTTAGAACCCTGTAGAACTTGAATTAGTTTCTGTTGTAGTACCCGTCATAGCTATGTTAAAATTTGCTGCACCACTATTTTTCCCGCTGTTGTTTACAAGCGCCCGGTTTAAAATTTGCACTTGTTTAATTTGGATCTTTGGTAAAGATGCTTTGCCATAATTTTTCATACTTTTAAAGTTTAAAAAGGGTGTGAATGGTTATTTATCTGTATTATTTAGATAAATGTGGCTAAGTATCTGAACGATAGAAAAAAATTAGTACCAATGCGCCGTTTGAGATGACTAAACCTGTCAAAAAACAGTACAAAAAATTTAAGACAATGAGTATAAAGCAGCCAAAAACCAGGATTAAGGTGTTTTTTCAACACCTGCTGGGATGGCTTATTTATGTAGTATATGAGGAAGCGGTTGTCTATTTTTCAAAAATTGATATAAGCACTTTTTTTGCTTTTATTGTAAATGCTATTATATTTTACAATACCTGGAAAATTTTAAGGGGCATAAGCAGGAAGATTACCAATCTTGTTTTTCTGGTACCTGTTTTATTTGTGGCATCCATGGCTATTATAGCTATTACTGTATTATTTAAGCTTGAGGTTGATGCATTGATATATCATACTTCTTTTCTGGTTTCGGCCAACCCCAATAAAATTTCCAGCCTTATAATGCGCACAATTTATTTCGGCGGAATGGGAGCTGCATTTGGCTTTGCAAGAGAATTGATTCAGCGCGAACGGGAAGTGGCCCAACATGGTATAGAAAAGGCGCAAATGCTTGAACAACAACAAAAACTCGAAAAACAAGCATTACAGGCCGAGCTCAACGTAATTAAATCACAAATCAACCCGCATTTTGTGTTTAATACCCTCGGCTTTTTATATGCCGAAACCTATAAAAAGCTCCCGGAAGTTGGGCAGTCAATTATTACCTTGTCAAACATTATGCGGTACGCCCTAACCAAAAATGAGGATGGTTATAGCAGCCTTGAAAGTGAGCTTGCCTACATCAAAGATTTTATAAAAATTCATGAAAGCCGCAGCAAGGCTTTTTTTATGAAGATAGATATCGAAAGTGGGGCCATTCCGTATAAGGTTGTATCATTGGTGTTAATTACCCTTATCGAAAACATGTTTAAGCATGGTATTTTTAACCAAAGTACAAAAGAGGCAGCTTTGCATATTGCTGTTGACGATGGGAAACTGCATTTTTACTCACTCAATTATAAAAACAATAACAGCGTTAATAAAGTACAGTCAAACGGAATAGGGCTAAATTATATCCGGGAAAGATTAACAGATGAATATGGACGGGAAGGATATGAATTATTAATTGATGAAACACATAACAGCTATGAGTGCAAACTAACAATGCCTTTAAAATATCATGAAAGTAATTAACTGTATTATAGTTGAGGATGAGCCGTATGCCATTGATATTTTAAGCGATTTTATATCGAAGGTGCCTTTTATTAATCTTACCGAAACTTTTACTAATCCTATCGAGGCATTGCTATATTTGAAAGAATCAGCAACTGACCTTATTTTTCTTGATATAAATATGCCCGAGCTTTCGGGCATCGACCTGATCAAAATGTTGCCTAAAAATATCGAGGTTATTATAACATCAGCCTTTAGTGAATTTGCATTGGCTGGGTTTGAAAATAATGTACTCGATTACCTCCTTAAACCGTTCGCATTCGACAGATTTTTACAAGCCTCACAAAAAGCGCTTGATAAGCTTTTACTGCTTGCATCAAACAAACCAGCCCCGATAATTGATCTGCAACCCAAGCCCGATTCATTTTATCTGAAAACCGACCATGGTAAAATTGTACGCATCAATTTTGAGGATATCATTTATATAGAAGGGCTTAAAAACTACTGTTCGGTTTTCACCGAAAATGAACGGCATATCTCATTGGTAAGCATGAAAACCCTGGCCGAGACCTTACCCCAGGAAGATTTTGCGCGAACCCATAAATCATATATTATCGCTTTAAAACGTATTAAGGCTATTGATGGCAATATGGTAATCTTTGATAAGATCAAAGAAAAAATACCCATTGGGGTTACCTACCGCGACAGTTTTTTTGCCTTGCTAAACAATAAAATGTTCAGGTAAATTATACTTTGCTTTTCCGCGCTTTTTCTGATTTAAGGAACTTAAGCAGCAGCCCGTAGAGGATACATTCATGCAGGCGCTGCCGGTTGCTGAAATAACGGTTAACGGCCATATGGATCACGCTGCCTAAAAATTTCGCATTCCAATTAATGGTGTACCGCTGCAGCAATAATGCTACCTGCATTCTTTTTTGCTGCAGCAGGTCATCATATGCCAGCAACAGGTTATTTAAACTGCTATGATATTTACGGTATAACTGATCAATCTGTATTTTAACGGCCTTATCATCAAATTCGGCAAAAAAGTAAGCCTGTTGCCTTTCAACAAATTGCAGCTGATCGTTTATATCTGTACTCATCAGATTTAAATAATCTTTGATAAGCCAAAAAATAAGGAGCCAGTCTTCCGTATCATAACGGTTGCTTTCAAGCAGCCTGAATACGTTGCAGCAAAATGAAGTTTCAATGCAAAACAGACCTTCGGCCTGTTCAATCTGCTGCCCGTAACGTTCCAGTTCGCGTACGTAGGTATCAAGCTGTACAACATGCACCTGCCCACTGGTCAAAAATGGTGATAGCACCTCGCGAATAGCCATATAAACATCCTGAAAATCGGCCTCCTGAAATAAATTAACCCTAACCCGGATATGATTATCAGGGTCATGATACCGGATAAAAAACCATTGCTTTATTTTTACAGTACCCGAATAATTTAACAGTTCATCAAGCTTTAACAGCACTTCGTTAGCAATATTACTGCTGAGGTATAATTTAATAAATAACCATTCGCTGCCGGGGAAAAAATTACGTTGGAGCGTATTTTCAATATATTGGAAATACTGGGGTTTTAAGGGCCGGTCGAAATGAAAAGGGGCAACAAACTGGTGCATATATGGTGCTCCGTCTGTGTCTTTAACAACGGCCTCATGCTCAAAGTGGATGCATTCTGACAAGATCAAAACCGGGGCCTGCCTTGCTATTTCCTTTGCAAGCACTTGTATACTAATTTCATTTGCTGTATCAATCAGTAATTCATTATCACCTTTTACAATATAAAACCTATCGGGCAGCAACCATTCGTCCTTAAACAGGCCAAACAAATGGTTGAATTTATCGATGTTTTTTTCGGTTTTATAAAGCTCATCCAAAATAGCTGGTGTAAACTTCCATGTTGCCCTGTGCAGGATAACGCCATAACTTGTTTCAACACGCGGAAAAAACACAAATTCTGTCGAGAGAGCCCCCCAGTTAAAGCTTAAGTCGCTATTACCCATCTGGTGCTGGATGTCACATAAAAAGGTGTAAATTGGATGTTGCGACCGGTTATAATTATAGGCGCTGCTTAACCGGGGAACTACCTCCCGCCGATGCTTTTTTGAAAACAACTTAAATACCCCCTGCTCAAGCTTAATGTAAATATCATTAAGCCTTAAAACTGAGTTCCCCTTGGCATCGTCAATATAAGCCAGCTCATGAGGCCAGAAAGAAGGGTGCATCATAACATTTAACATCCGTTCTTCGGGCATATGAATCACTTCGGCAAACATAGCTTCAGGGCTGTTTGCAATCTCCTTTGCGGCTATCTCTAAGCCTATGTCATATATTTCGGCATCACCGGCTGCAAACCGCGCAATCATAGTTAAAGCCCCCGGACCCGTAACTCTTTCAAGATATAATACATCATTTTCAAAAAGCTGAAAAACTGCCGACATGGAAAATGGCAAATTATCAGCACTGCGTTCCTTGACAAAATTGTCGGGCAAAACAACTTTGTACTGTTTTTCGATTTTAGCGCGGTTTAACAGATTAAGCATTTTGAAGTCTATTTCGGTATAATCTACCGACGCCGGGGTTGCTTCAGTCCCTCCATATAATCCTTCTGTAAAAAGGGTTTCATGCTCAAACCATTGCCCATATTCGATCCCGGTATCCGTGTCAAATGCCTCCAGCAGCGGCACACTCTGTTCTTCGTACCTCTTTCTGAACCTGCTTTTAAACTGCTCAAGTCTTTTATTAAGCACAGGAACACAAATATTATTAAGTAATATTATGCCTCTGGTTATTTTCAATTGCAAAGCCCGATTAAGCTCGCGGTCGGCCAGTTGGTTAAACCTGGTTACATGAACCATGTCTTTCAACTCCCTGCCGGCAATGTGATTGGCAATTTTTTCTATTGCGGTATAAAAGAAAAACCAGTTTAGGTTCTTCCGGGCATCATTATTTACTTCGTTAAGCAGATTAATCAATTCATTAATAGTATTGCTTAATTCGGTATTATCAGTTTTTTGCAAAAAAGCAGGAAAATCAAATCCAATTGCCGGTTCAAATGCCGGTTTAAACAATTGCCCATCTATGAGGTCATTAATAAAGGCCAAAAAATCATCTGCTTCAAAATCCGGGAATTTTTCAATCAATTGATGTTTGTTCCAGATCTTATCATCTGCAACAGCAATTATATTATCAAGTACTTCATTACTCGTAATGGCACTTACCTGGTAAACTCTTTGGTCGTCAATAGTTTGATAAGTGATAAAACGCAAATCGTCGCCAACTTTATAAAGGGTATTATTAAGCTTATATCCCGCCGATAATTGATTGACATTTTCAATTTGCCTGGCAAGCGAAAAACTCACCACAGCATCAGGAACAACATATTTCCTAAATTTTGCCGAAAGATTTACTTTGCTTTCCGTCCCCCAATAAACCGGCGAACAACCTGCAAATAAGCCAAAAGGCGTAGCCCGGTTTGTCATGCGGGCCATATATTTATAAAAACTTGAAAGTAATTGTACCTCTTTAGCATGCATTGGTTGCCCGTTAGCAAAAAGAGCATCAAGTTCATTATAAAGCGATTTACTTGCTATATAAATACCTTCCTTTATTAACCTGTTATTCCATAATATAAGCAAGTTTTTTTTACTGAGCTTTTGCCTGTATGACAAAGCCGCCGAGCGTAAAATTAAACCGTTAATAAAATTAACTTTCATTTATATATTAAAGACAAGGTTCCGTGTAATGAACAGCAAACTTAAGTTAAGCTATTTTATGTAGCAGACAAAAACTATAATAACCCGAACATCATTTCTCAATAAAAAGGGGCAGCAACCTACACAAGGCCCTGCCCCTTTTTCGGGAACAAATGTAATAAGCAAACTGGATTTAATACTTAAAATAATATTATACTCAAATAAATAATTATTAATCAGTCCGGTTTTCTCCTCCTCTGAATATCATCCTTAGCGCCTGATCCCTTGTTAAAAAAGCCACGGCCCAGTTATATAAGGTTTTAATCTTATTATTATAATTTACCAATGATATAAGATGAATAAATAACCATACAAATAAAGCTGCAATACCATTGAGGTGTACTTTGTGTTTAAACAGATCAACAACGGCGTTATGCCTGCCAACAATAGCCATATCACCCCTGTCAAAATATTTAAATGGCTTTATGGCTTTACCTTTTGCCATATTTATAAAGTTTTTAGCAGTATTACGGCCCATTTGTATGGCAACCTGTGCCAACTGCGGGTGTCCTTTTGGATACATCGGATCGGTTATTTGCACACTGATATCACCTATAGCATATATATCTTCTACATCTTTAACCCGGTTATATTCGTCGGTGATCATCCTGCGGCCTATACCTAAACTACTTGCAGGAATCCCCTCAAAGGTATTGGCGATAATTCCGGCAGCCCAGATGAGGGTTTTGGTCTCAAGCGTTTCACCATCGGCAAAGGTTACCACACCATCACTAAAATCGCTTACGTGAGCATTTAATTTAACTTCGACACCCAAGTCAATCAGCGCCTGGCGAGTTTCTTTGTGGGTTTTATCGCTCATGGGGGCAAGCAAGTTAGGGCCACCATCAACAATATAAATTTTACCTTTGGCATTTATCAGTTCAGGATAGTCTTTTTTCAGGATATAATTCTTCATTTCGGCAAGCATGCCAGCTACTTCAACACCGGTTGGGCCGCCGCCGGCTACCACTATGGTTAAAAGCTTCCGGCGTTCGGCAGGGTCGGTGGTAACAGCTGCCTTTTCCATTGTTTTGATAAGGCTGTTGCGCATGCGAAGCGCATCGTCAATTTCTTTAAGGGAGATTGCGTTTTGCCTGATGCTTTCAATACCGTAGAAATTGGTACTTGCACCGGCTGCAAAGACGAGATAATCGTACGGAAGTTCACCGTCACTTAAATAAACGATCTTCGCAGCAGGATCAACCTTAACAACGGCTGCCATACGGAAGTTCAACCCTTTGTTTCTGAAAAGTTTACGAAACGGATAGCTGATGCTTGAGGGTTCAAGAAAACTGGTTGCCACCTGGTAAAGCAATGGTGTAAAATAATTGAAGTTATTTTTATCAACCAGGGTAACTTCATAATACTTATTTTTATACAGCTGCTGAGCAATATTAAGGCCGGCAAAACCGCCGCCAACTATTACTATCTTTTTTTTGTCGCTGTTTGGTGTTATACTCGTCATGATACTTTAATGTTTATGAGCAGGTACGCAGGATCGGGCCCCGATTTGAAAATTATTCCAGCTTGCACTGCCTTTCGTTTTCTGTTATAAATTTACCGATATTCATGGAAAATGGCTTCATCTTAGTGTAATTATTACACACTTGAATAACAGCCTGTTTTCACCGTTTTTACTCCTTGGTACAATTACAAAACTGCAAAGTAATAACCGTTTAAAAAGACTGAAATTCTGATAGTTTGGCCGATTTTACTATTGGATACAATTAATGATCCGCACATGACAAATACCCATTCAAAATAGTTATTTCAAATAGGCAAAGAAAAACAGTTAAAGTATTTTCCGGCGAAATCGAAAAACAAAATATCGGATTAGATGGCTGACAAAATATAAATTGAAATAAAAAACGGCTATTTAACCAGGTATTTAATATAGGAAGTATGAATTGAGGCGGATTTATATTTTAACGAATACCCCTGGCGGGAAGATAATACCGCCTTAATTTCAGAAGCAACAGATAAAGCAATCTCTTCGGCACCTTCGGCACCTATATCTAAACCCACCGGGCCATAGATGTTGCTCAATTGTTCCTTGCTGATAACAATGCCGGGGCCTTCAATCTCCGCCAGCATGCGCTCCAGCTTCTTTTTAGGGCCGAGAATGCCGATATAAGGTAAATGGATTTGCAATATTTCTTTAAGCAGCGCTATTTCGTAATTATAATTATGCGTCATTAAAACCACCGCCGTACGATCGTTAATTTCGATATGCTGCAGCACCTCGGCTGGTTTGGCAGTGATTATACGATTAGCCAATGGGAAACGCTGACTTACCGCGTAATTGGCCCGGCCATCAATTATTGTAATGTTCCAACCCAAAACCGAGGCTATGCGGGTTAAAGGAACAGCATCATTACCTGCTCCTACTATCACCAACGAAATTGCCGGTTTTATATATTCAATAAATGCCGTATAATTTGCACCTGCTTCGTAAACCCGTATTTCAGACCGTTGCTGCCCTAAAACCTGTTCGGCATTTGCGATTAACGCAGCCCTGTACGGTACACTTTCGGGCAGAGTGACCGTCAATTTATCATCTGTTAAACACAAACAGGTGCCAGGTTGCGGCGCTTTCCTGTCGTCAATACAAAACATCGTAACCAATACCGAGTAGCGGCGATTAGCAATAATATCTTTTAATAAATTAACGGGATTATTGAAATCGCCGGTTATAGGTTCAATAAGGATATGGATAATACCGTTACAACCCAGGCCTACGCCCAATTTGGCGTCATCATCGTCGGTTGTATCATAGGTTACTAATAGTGGCTGTTGCTGCATGATTACCAGGCGGGCCTTCCGCAGGGCATCGCCCTCTAAACATCCACCACTGATAGCACCAGTAAGCAGCCCATCCTCAGTGATCAGCATACGCGCACCAGCCCGGCGATAGGCAGAGCCCTCTACCAGTACAACGGTGGCCAGCGCTGTTTTTTTGCCAAGCGCATAGGCCTCATCATAAGCGGCAACTATATCAATAATCTCTTTCATTGGCGGCTTTACAGCTTATATCAGTTTATCAGGTATTTTACATTGCAGCGCATTCAGGTTGAGGTTGCTTTATTCTACCTGCATAAGTACACGTTTTTTTTCACCTACACAGGTATACAGCTTATAACCATACCAATGTAGCATTTTAATAACAATAGCAGGGTAACAAATTTATCCGGCAACGGTGAAAAGTACAATAATATCAACTATGGTATTTTAGATATTTCGATTGATAAAAATTTACAGCTAACTTTAAGAAAATACTTCGCCATGAAAATGATTCCGCTTTTTAAATGCCGCGACCTTCGGCAGGCTGTAGTTTTTTATACTAATATACTTGATTTCAGGCTCAAATACCCGGAAGCCACAGCCGATGACGGCGTTATTGACCTCACAAGCGAATTTGGAGAATTACAGCTAACCATATACGAAAGCGATCGTTTGTTTGGCTCTGTTGTGAATGTTTGGATAGAGGATGTGGACAACAGGTTTAAACATTATGTTTCGTGCGGATTGGATACCTCTGCAAAAAAAGAATCACCAGTTCACCAGGGGCCAACTGACCAAACCTGGGGAACACGCGAGTTTTATGTTACCGACACCGATGGCAATACGCTACGTTTTTGCCAGCCACATCGGTAATGTTTATTGAATTACTTTAACCCCTGCGGGCGCACTAATAGTGGATTTCACTTTTCCGTTGGCCTGCTTAACATGTTTGATCTTTACAATGCCATAAGGCGTTGGGTAAGTTCCTTCCGCAAAGCTAAGATCGCCCAAATGGGGCTCGATCTTAATCACTTTACAACCCGGTACTATCACCTTTACACCCAACACATATTCGGTTAGCCAGGGCGTTGGCCCCGATGCCCACCCGTGCGAAAGGCTATGCCTGAAACCTTTATAACAATAAGCGCCATAATCGCCGTGGATATCTTTTTTACCTTCGGGCACCAGTTCGTCAATCCGAGAGGCGTTGGGCAACCAGTCGATATTAAAATCCTCCCAAAAAGTAGTAGCGCCAAGGTTAAGCATTGGCCCCCAAAAATTGCGGATGGCCTCAATACCGCCCTGGTAATCGCCAGCTTTGGCTTTGGCCAACAACATATAATAACCAAAAAAGGTAGAATAATTATGCACCCCTCCTGCCGAAAGGATCTCGTTTGCCTTTTGAGCAGGCAACAAACCCGACAAGCCCAGTAAAGCTGCCGCCTGCTTGGAACCATTGGCGTCGGGCACATTGGTTTTAAGTTTGGCAACGGCGGCTTCGCATTTTTGTGCTGTAACGGGTTCGTTCAGTATTTTACAAAGCTCTGCACCTGCATTAAGGGTCATTACCAGCATCGCTTGCAAGCCGGCATGGATAGCAGGTTTATTTTCGCTCGATGGCCAGTCTAAAAATCTGCCAGCCCCTTCCAGCTTTTCACTTCCGTTGTCATCAATCTGTACTGCGTATTGGTTTAGCAACTTTACAAGATAAACTTTTTGTTGTTGCAGATATTTTAGGTTGCCGGTGTGCATATACCAATCGCGCTGGATCAGGATCCACCACATAGAATACGATACCATACCGTTCATATACCCAGGCAATGGGGTAATATCACGGGCAAGGTCAAGGCTTTTAGGAACCACTGCATTATCGCCAAACACAGCGGCAATGGTTGATGTTTCGGGATGCATATCGCCTACCCATACCAGCCTGTCGCGCTTGATGCCATCCCAAAGGTAATCCTGCATATTGAGATGCACGGTATAAGCTCCGGTAAGCCAGATCTTGTTGAGCAGGGTATCACTGCATTTAAATGAGCCCAGGTAAGGGATATCGCGGTAAATAAAAATAGCCCGTGCTTCTTTCAGCTTAAGCTGGCTGTTATCGTCTACCAGGTCTATCCGCACAAAACGAAAACCGGTATTGCCAACTTCCAGCTTACCCAACCAGGGTAGTGACACTATCATATCGCGCATGGCATGGTCATTCGTAGCCCCCTTTATGGTATCAATATTTGACATAGATTCGCTTGCCGACTCGCCAAAACGGATGCGAACCCTTACCGGCTTGCCGCCTCTTGACTGGTCGGTTACTAATTGTAAACCGCCATGTAGTTCCTTGCCAAAGTCAAGTAGCAAACCTGGTTTACCTTTTTCATTACTTTGGAGGATACAAAGATCATTACCCGAAAGATCAGCCTGCCCGGTGCCCAGTTTCAGCAACTTTTCGGCATTTGTGATATTACTTGCTGCATCAGGTGATTTCCATAAGATGCGTACAGGCGATAAGTATTTCCGTACTGTTTCTGTCGATTGTGCTTCGGCAGATCGTTTGGCGTCAAAAACCGGCGGCAGTTTTTGGGCTTTGCAGATTGCGCCAGCAATGGCTAATATGAGTATGGAGAGGGTTTTCTTCACGTGACAATACTTTTTTAAATTCTTCGATACTACTTATCTCCTTAACTGCCTAATAAAAAGACATTGAAAGGACTAAAATCCATGTCATTGCGAGGAGGAACGACGAAGCAATCGCATGCTATACAGAGCGGATATGCTTCCGTGCGATTGCCTCGCTTCGCTTATAATGACGTAATTGTAAGTTATTGATTATTAAGTATGTTTTTTTTGATAATTTTTATGATATGGGCGTTGCCTGCGGCCCGTGCTATACGCTTATACTGCACAAGGCATTAGCCACAAGGCCGGTATCCGCTCCTATCACTAACGCGGCCGCCGCACACCACCGCCCAAATATATTTTATACGTCATCACGTTTTTTTTCAGGATTCCCCTGATGGTTCCTCAATGACATCGTTATGTTTATATTCTCTCTCAATACACAACCGATTTAATAGTCACCGGCCCGGTCAGCCCCGAAGCTTCAAGCGCACTTTCGGGTTTATAAGGGTTTACAGTTGTCCAGGTGTGGCGTTCATTTGGTTGCAATTTGCTATCGCCAATTAAACGGTTAACCCAGGTATTTACTACTTCAATATCTACCGTATTATTACCGGGTTTAAGTGCAGCGGTTACATCGAGCTGATAAGGAGCCGTCCATACGCCGCCCACAACAATGCCATTTACCCTTACTTTGGCCATGGCCTTTACCTGTCCAAGATCAAGCAACAAGTGTTTGTTCTTTTCAAGCCGGGCGATATTAAATGTATTATGATAAACCGCCGAGCCCGAATAGTATTTAATATCCTCCTCCGGCCTCAACGTCCAATCTACCAGTTTATCAAAGGTAACCGGGTTGACAGGCCCCCATCTTTTAACATCAAAAGTAACCTGCCATGGTGTATTTACCTCAACCAAAACCTGCTGATCAGGAAAGTTTTCACCCTTAACCGGATTTGAACTGGCAGGCTTCCTGAATATTATAAATGCACTTTCATATGCAGCCAGTTTCAAAGGCACAGTTGTAATACCTCCGTCCTGTTTATAATTGAGCAGGTTACGGCAGTTGCCGGTTGTTGCATCCCAAAGCTCAGGCGCTTTTCCATGAACCCTGAAGGCAGCATTAATATCGATATTTTGCGTAGTTTGGTTGGATACAAAATACATGTCGCCATCAGTTAGTTTGCGATGGATAAACAACGCCTGATCAACAGTATTAAACTTACAATCTGGCACAACTTTAAGCAAATCAAGCGCCTGCTGCATATCCATGCCGTTAATCACCAATCCTTTGCCATATTGATGCGTTTTCACCGAAACACTATCGATGTTGCCCCAAAGTACCGAAGCCATTTTTTTGATCTCAACATCGGCAGTAGCGTAATTTTGTAAACTTGGTGAACGCTCCGGTTTAGAGCCCAATATAGCTAAGCCATCGTTAACCAGCCTGGTTATAGTCTTTAGCAATTCGGGCCTCATGGTGGCCAGTTTTGGTAATACCAACAGCCTGTAGCTCATACCACCCGGCAGTACCAGCTTACCGTTCACTACTTTTGCCCTCCCATTCAATACTTCCGCATTAATATAATCAAATGAATAGCCTTGCGGCAGTTCGGGGTCGCGTATGCCTGTCATTTTTGGCGCATCTTCACCTATAAAATAGGCTACATCGGCAACGTAGTTACCCTGCCTCAGCATATAGTTACAGCGTTTGATATAACTAATGAACATATCCATATCATAAAACCACGTATTGTTGCGGTTAAACTCATTACCGAACCATGCGTTTGATCCTGGCACCCTGTTGTCGGCGAGCTGGGTTACATACACATGTAATAAAGTATTATTAATACCCTCAGTAAAAAAACGGTCGCCACGCTGTTTCATCAAAGCTGGATAACGCGAAAACGGACCACCGGCACAGGTAAATGATTCGGCAGAAACCTTGGTTTTACCATAAATATGTGCCGAAGATGAAGCTGCCCTGTTTTCGATATTCCCCAAATCACCTTCGCTCCAAAACTCTCCCCCTATTTCATCCGATTGTCCACCGTATTGTAAAAACTCGCCCGGGAAGCCCCAGTGCCCGTAATTTTCGAGCCAGGTGGTAAGCCCATGCTTATGGCTTGCATCTCGCAACCCGCCAACATACTCGTAAGCAACTTTATCGGCAACAAAACGCCGCAAATCCCATAAAAATCGGTCGCTTTGATCCTGGCTGCCTACCACACTGCCATTTAGTGCCGGCAGGTAAGGTAAAGCATCGTAGCCATATTTCGCTTTAAAGTTTTTGAGCATATCGTCCGTCCAGTTTTGGCTGCCTGTTTCATAACTATCTTCAACAGTTACTTTAAAGCTTTTGCGGTCGGCCGCGGGAATGCGTTTCAGGATCTGTCCCAGGAAAGCGTCAAAATGTTCTTCGATATGCTTTTTGCTCATTTTGTCAATTTCGAGACCACGACCTTCGGGCGGCGCCGGGGCATTGGTAACCTGAGTTGGTGTCATACCAGTGCGCATGATGATCCAATTGCCAGCAGGTACATCCCATTTCAGGGTGCCATCGGCCTGCATATATTTGGATATATCGATAACCTTTTGCGGATCGATCACATATTGTTGGTCATCAATTACCGGCTGCGGTTTCCATTGATATTCTTTCCAGTATGGCAACGGCGTTTGAAACATTTTAGCTAAAGTTTTCTCGGCATAGTTCTCTACATGGGGCAAGGCCGAAATTTTAAGCTCGGCTATATCGCTTCCCTGCGAACCATTGTTAAATACAATCCTGAAACTTTGGCTTGTTGTGGCAGGGATAGAAACCGCGGCGGGCGAATAAGGATTAAAACCTACGTTTAAATTGGTGTTGCTCCTGTCAATCACAAAGTGTTTAACAGTTTGATAATTGCCGGCAGCATCGCGGGCCTGGATCTCGCCCTCAAACCTTAGCTCTTTATGTGCCGGGTAAAAAACAAAACTGCGCGCCGTGTATGGCGAAGCGGCGTCGATAGTCACGGTGGGCTTTGGATCGTTAGGAATAGTGTATATCGTATTTTGATCACCGTCCATCAGGTTGTTAGCGTGCGGATCAACAGGTAAGGAACTGATAAATGAGCTCACCATATGTTCACCATAGCCCACCGGCGCTGGAAACGCGATTACTCTTACATCCTGAAACTGCTTTTGAGGCTGCTCCAATTTCTTATCAAGGCTAACCGGACCTTTTACCGTCAATGATGACGAAGTGAGGTACCTCATAGATTGCTCCGGCTTAACCCAGGGCCCGCCCGACTGGCTCCAACCCGGGCCATTAAAGATGCCGATATCTATATTGAGCCGGGTAGCAGTTTTAAGCGTTGTATGCATGATATCCCACCACTCATCCGAAAACAATTTTACTTTTCCATAAGGAATTTCATCCAACCCGATATTACCGATAAATGCCCGGTTGATGCCTATCTTTTTCATCGATTCAAGATCTTTAACAACACCCTCCTTAGAGACATTTCCGGAGATCCAATACCAGTATACACTTGTTTGAACAGAATCGGGAGTGGTTTTAAAACCGCTGTAAAGTTTATCTTGTTTAATGGTTTTGGTTTGAGCAAAACTTTTGGTACTTAAACCAAGGGCATTAAACATGAGCAGTATGACTGCGGTTTTTTTATAGATATTTTGCATCAGGAAGATTAGAATGTTTTCAACCACCCAACCCACAGGTCCGGATGATAAGGCTTTGTACGTGAAAGCTGCTAAGTTTATAATTAAAACAATACTAAAGTTTTCATCATGATTTGGCATCCTGTACTATCTTGTCTTAAAAATATATGATGTTATCGAACCAAAATAACATCTTTACATACCTGATGGTTGACTGATGAACGACTGAAAAAGCACCATCCCGTTAAATTGCCCGATTTTATTAAAAGCGTAGCTGTTTATGGAAAACTACACTATAGTTATATTTATCCTTGCTGTGATGATCGGACTGTCGGCCCTGGCCGATAAAGTAAAACTGCCTTATCCAATTTTACTGATCGTAGCAGGTATCGCGGTAGGTTTTGTTCCGTCTATCCCCGATATTGAGCTTAATCCCGAAATTGTTTTCCTGATATTTTTGCCGCCATTGCTGTATGATGCCGCTTTCAATATTTCCTTTCAAACATTCAGAACAAATATTAATACCATAGGTACGCTGGCTATTTCATTGGTGTTTATTACGGCTTCGGGCATTGCAGTATTAGCCCATTACATTATACCGGGTATGACCTGGCCGCTGGCTTTTGTTTTGGGTGCTATCCTTTCGGCTACGGATGCGGTGGCAGCCATGAGTATTACTAAAGGCCTTGGTTTATCACATAGCACTAATACCATTTTAGAAGGCGAGAGCCTTGTGAATGATGCATCGGCATTGGTAGCCTATCGTTTTGCTGTTGCATCTGTAACGGGTGCTGCCTTTATATTCTGGCGGGCAACATTGGATTTTTTTGTACTGATGGCCGGTGGATTTCTGGTTGGTTTGGTGATGGGGAAAATACTGGCGTTCATTATTAAACGGGTGCATAAAAATGATCTGGTTACGATCAGCTTTATGCTCCTGATGCCTTTTGTAACTTATCTTGTTGCCGAGCACGTTCACGTATCCGGCGTTATTGCTGTGGTTATTTTAGGGTTGAGTATTGCCCGTTTCAGCGCCAAAGTTTTCCCCGAAAAACTAAAACAACAATCCAAATCAATCTGGGATATCATAATCTTTTTACTAAACGGGCTGATCTTTATTTTTATCGGTCTGCAATTCCCGTATGTGATCAAAAGCATCCCGAAAGCGCAGGTTTGGCCTTATGTGGGTTACTCCTTTTTGATCACTATTGCTGCGCTGGCATTACGGATGGTGCGTGTTTTTCTTCAGAAAGTAAACCTGCAAAATGCCTTCAAAAAAGGAAAACATAAAATAACTGAAGATGCCCTGCTTGATTTCAAAAGCAGCCTCATCATCAGTTGGTCGGGCATGAGGGGGATAGTATCGCTGGCTATTGCCGTCGGTTTGCCCGCAACATTAGCCGATGGCAGTCCCTTCCCCGAGCGCAATACTATCATCTTTATTTCGGTAGTGGTGGTGTTGTTTACGTTAATTGGCCAGGGCCTTAGTTTACCCTGGCTGGTGAAAAGGCTAACCAAGGAATACCCCTCAGCATCAACTAACCTATAAAAAACTGCTGACTAACGATTTTTCCCATTTCAACTTTATAAACGCATATTTCTTCAACAGTTTTAGTTCCCTGTCCTTTTGCAGTGAAATGCATGGAAAAAACCAGACTGAAATAACTTCCGGCAAAAATGGGCTCAGATACATTAACGCTATGAATTTCAGCATTTGCAAGAAACCGGTTTTCATATTCTATTAAACTCGTAAGGCCGGTTATCGGCTCATTTTTATTGACGGGATCGATACTTACGGCATTATCAGCGTATAACTCAGTATAGGCTTCAACAAATTTAAGCTCATTGCATAATGAAGCTAAGCGATTGGCAATTTCTGTTATGGTACTCATTGTGTTAGATGTATGTTGATGATATGAATCGGCAGTAATAGTATGTCAATTTTCACAACATGCAATTACCAAAAGCAAAGAATGATACAGAAATGATATAAAAACATGCGGCACCGGCCGGCTTCATCAAGTCGATTTTAAATTAAATGATATCAGCCTAACGGATAACTATAAAGGCAAACTAAAATAAAACGACGAGCCTTTACCATACTCGCTATTTACTCCAACCTCTCCCCCATGGCTTTCAATGATCTCACGTGAAAGGTACAGGCCTAATCCATATCCTTTTGCTCCGGAAGCGTTTTCATGATGAATACGGGAATAGCGGCAGAAC
Source organism: Mucilaginibacter sp. A5337 (assembly GCF_059690695.1). Lineage (NCBI taxonomy): Bacteria > Pseudomonadati > Bacteroidota > Sphingobacteriia > Sphingobacteriales > Sphingobacteriaceae > Mucilaginibacter > Mucilaginibacter sp. A5337. The sequence continues at coordinate 240,540 of NZ_JCAWEC010000007.1, forward strand.
AATAGTTTTTGATCAACCAGTTTAATCCCCCTGCCTTTATCCTCCACGGTAACAATAGCTTCTCCATTAATTGAGCTGCAAGCCAGCGCAATTACACTTTTTACCGGCGAGAACTTTACCGCGTTATTTACATAATTTACTAATACCTGCGCCAGTTTGTCGTAATCAGCAGTAACCCAAACAGCTTTTGATACTTTCAGTTTGAACTTACGGTCTGGATAAAGTACCATCATATCAGTTGCCACATGCTTTACCAATTCGGCCAGGTTAAAACTGCTTTTTTGTAAGGTTAGCTTTGCATCCTGAACCTGTGATAACGTTAAAAAATTATTGATCAACTGCGTCATGCTCACCGTTTGCTGATCCGCTTTGAGCATTTTATCCTCCAACTGTTTGTTGTTTTCCATCCGGGCAACACGGGCTGTATTTTGAATATATAACTTAATGGTACTTAATGGCGTACGTAATTCATGGTTAAGGAACGCCATCAAATCATTTTTGCGGAGCTCTTCCTGTTTAGCCGCCGTAATATCAGTTAGGGTTCCCATCATTTTCATAGCCAATCCATCACTACAATAAAGCTTTCCGGTTATTTTAAGCCAGCGGCTATGACAACCATCGATAGTATTTATATGCAGCTCGGTTTCAAATTCCCGCTGGGTACGGCATGCCGATTTAGCCGTATCTAAAACATGCTTTTGGTTCCATTGTATCAACTTTTTCATCAATACTCCCAATCCAAAAGTGCTGCTTCCCTTCATGCCCAAAAAGCCACTGGCTACGGGGCATAAATGAAACTTTTTACTGTAAACTCCATAACTCCACATACCTATCCCTGCCGAAGCCAGCATATTGGTTATGGCCATTTCGCGGGTATGTGCCTTTTCGGAAATATCAACCAAAAAAGCGTAGGGATTTAAAACCTTACCCGGAAAAATCGGCTCAATAAAATTACCGGGATTGCCAAATGCAGCGAGCTGGGCGTTGGTTTTGGTTAATTGTTGTGGGGTTGCGGTTAATGTTGCCATGAGCTTTGAGCGATAATTTTGTTATTATAAAACTAAGGCTCCTGTTATGGCAATTGGTATAGGATTCGTTGGACAGGCAAAAACTGTCGGTGAAGGGCTATGTTAAAACAGATGGAGACGCATCACATGCTTCTCCCTAACTTAAACTGGTCGAAGTTTAGCGATAGCGTAACTTCGTCCCAAAACAAGGCAAGCTTTCAGCTTGTCCCGATAAAAAGGAATAATATAACTGCTTTGCTTTACAAACGCGGAAGCAGGATGCTTCCACTATTTTAGGTCGAAGTTACGCTATCGCTAAACTTCAACCAGTGTAACAGCACAAATTAATGAGATTTAAACAAGCGTACCATAAAAATGTTTGGCATCATCAATGGCATTAAGGCATACCGCTGTAATATCATTGATAAGCCTTAAAGTTTCGGTATCGGCTACGGTTGCTTGTTCGAGTTCGTCCAAATCGGCTTCTAAAGCGGGGAGCAGGCCCATAATGGCTACCGTTGTTTTCATATTGTGCGCGGTGCTTTTCAAGCCAGTAAAATCTTCAGCACTGAACATATTTTTAAGCATATTTACATCAGCCAGTGTAAGTTCAATAAATTGAGAGGTAACCAGTTTCTCATAATCGATATTACCCTTACTGATTTCTTTCATGTAGTTGAGATCGATAAACTGGTAATTATGCACATTGGCAACCGCCTGACTTTCCGAACGCGACGCTCCGGGTACAAACTTCACGATCAGTTTAAACAGGTCATCGTCATTTACCGGTTTGGCAATGTATTCATTCATACCGTGGCTCAGGCATTTTTCGCGCTCGCCGGCCATGGCATGGGCTGTCATGGCAATGATAGGTATCTCCAGTTTAAGGTCGTTGCGAATATGATAGGTTGTTGTATATCCATCCATCTTCGGCATTTGGATATCCATCAGCACAACATCGTAAGCTTCCGATTTTAGTTTGCTAATCGCTTCCTCGCCATTTGATACTACATCAAACCCGGCATCCCATTGCGTAAGCATATGCTTCATGAGGCTTTGGTTCATGATATTATCATCAACTACCAAAATATTTAAGTCGTGGCTTATTTTCACTTCCGAATCCAACGCTTCTTCGTCAATGTGCCCGGTAACCTGATTATCAGCAATAGTGTATGGGATATAAAAATTAAACTCGGTGCCTTTTCCCGGTTCACTGGTTACCTCTATTTCTCCAAGTTGCAAAACAACCAGGTCTTTAACTATTGAAAGCCCAAGCCCTGTACCGCCGTAGCTACGGGTAATAGAATCTTCGGCCTGGTTAAAACGCTCAAATATGGAGGTCAGCTTGTCCTTTTGAATACCGATACCATCATCGGCCACCCTTATGCCAAGCTTAATTGTTTTATCACTTATCTGTTTGTTGTAAACCTCTACCCTGATACAACCACGCTCGCTAAACTTCAAAGCATTACCTATCAGGTTTACCAAAATTTGGGTTAAACGTGTCGCATCTCCAATAAGCGTATCGGGCACATCCTGTGCTATTTTATTACTAAAAATAAGCCCTTTTTCTTTGATCCTTTCATTAAACAATGTTTCGATAGAATCTATCAAACCGCGTACACTAAACGGCGAATGTACAATGCGCATCATGCCCGCCTCAATTTTTGACAGGTCGAGGATATCATTAATAATCGCCAGCAGGTTTTCCCCTGCCTTTTGAATCAAGCCGACAAATTCGCCGGCATCGGCATCAATTTTACGGCGTTTAAGCAAATTGGTAAAACCCAGTATGGAGTTAAGCGGTGTACGGATTTCGTGGCTCATATTGGCCAAAAAATTCTCTTTGATGAGCAATGCTTCACGTGCGGTCTTTTCCGATTCATTAAGCCTGTTGATCAGTCTGTTTTGCTGCCTGAACTGGTTTACAATAAACCAGCATAAAGTACCGCCGCTTAAAAACATGAATATCATGAGCATATTGCCATACATACGGGCCCGGGTACTGTTATGGATAACAGCCACACTAAGCTCATCCATCATTTTTTGACGATTGTCATAAATCTTATGCGTTATATCAGTGATTTCGTTGGAGATGCGGCGGGCACGCGGGTTAGCTATAAAACTGGTATCATTCATATTACCCGTTTTATAGTAATGCTTCAGTAAATCATTCTTGATCCTTACTTTTTCATCGGCTAAAATATTGAGCCTGTCGAGGTACTGTTTAACCATGGGGTTGTGGTTGCCGCCACGAAGCGAATCAAGATAGTCTTTAACAGCCTTGATCTTGGCATCAACACCTTCCAGGTGTGAGATATCATCTGTTGCAATAGCTGCCCTGATACGGGCCTCAACCCCCAGCAGGTCGCGGTCAATTTCGCGCAGGTGGTTACTGGTATGCAGTTCGCGCAGCAGGCTTTCATTACCCTTACGCATCGACTGCATGTTTTGTGAAAAATTATACTGAATAACCAGCAGCAAAATTGTACCTGCAACAAATGATGCCAGTATGAGATAAGCAAACTTTTTATTAGCCATTACTGATGACGCTGAACGCATTGGTGACAAGTAAATATGCAGGTGTTAAATTTATTCTAATTACACAAATCGTTCAACAAGGCAAAACAATCGTTAAACCGCACCAGCCTATCGATAGCTAAAAAACGTTCATCCGGTTGTTCAGCGTTTTGCGGTAAGCATCAGCAACGGGCAAAAACTTGCCGGCAATCACCAGGCCCCCGTCCTGCAGGGTGTCAATTTTATCGAGTGCAATAATGTATGAGCGGTGTACCCTGATAAATTTTGATGATGGCAGTTTTTCTTCGGCCGATTTTAGCGTACCATGTATGGCGTATTCTTTTTTGGGGGTATAAAATTTAACATAGTCGCCCATAGCTTCGGCATACAAAATATCATCGAGCATCAGTTTGCGGGTGATATTTGAATCTCGTACGAAAATAAACTCGTCGTTTTTAAGCGGCGCATCTTCTTTACGGCTTTCCAGCACTTCACGCGCTTTGTTAACGGCTTGTAAAAACCTGCCGGGCGTAACGGGCTTAACCAGGTAATCGGCTACATTGAGCTCAAAGGCCTCAACCGCGTATTCTTTTTTTGAGGTAGTAAAAATTACAACAATATCCTTGTTTTTAAGGTTACGGGTAAGTTCTAAACCATCCATTCCGGGCATTTCGATATCCAGGAACAGGAGGTCGACATTTTGGTTCTGAAGATGATTATATGCCTCCATGGCCGTGCAGTACTCGCAAATAACATCCAGGTCATTAACCTGGCCGGCCAAGTGGCTTAATGTAGCGCGGGCAATGGGATTATCATCAACAATTAAACTTGTCATGTGCAGGATGAATAATATTGCTAAGATAATCATTTTACTTTTCGCTCATGACCTCCCGTTTGCATCCGGGAGATCATTTGAGCCAAAAAGCGGTTATTTAAAAACGGGGATCTTATCTGAAATGTGACCTAAGCATCCAGGCCATTCCTTCGTGGGTTTCCATCAGGCCGGTAATAAAATCACTGGTACCTGCATCATTATATTTGCTAACAAAAGGATCGATATTACCGCGGATAAACTCGATGATGCTTTCATGGTCTTCAAGCAGCTCTTTCAAAAAGCCCAGGCTATCATTTTTATGATCAAGCTTTTCGGTTAAATGAGTAAGTTGTAATAACTGGGTTAAAGTAGCAGGCGCGTAATGACCAATTTTGCGGATCCTTTCGGCAACGCTGTCCATAATTTCGTCAAGCTCATTGTATTGCTGCTCAAAAAAAACGTGCATAGAGTGAAAGTCCGGACCTTCAATATTCCAATGGGCATTACGGGTTTTGGTGTACAGTACAAATTCGTCGGCTAATAATTTGGCTAACTGATCTGAAACGGCCTGGCGGTCGGCTTCGTTAATTCCGATGTTTGTTTTCATGATATTGTATTTTTTGTGGTTGATAGCTCTTTTGTTTTATAACTTACTCATATTTTGATGGATGAGTATAATTACTAAACAGCCTTTTCACTGGGCAATATAGCGTAAATGCTGTTACCTCAAGGTAAAATATTACAGGGGCAATGATAATCATGGCATGAGTATGATAATTCCAGTCAATAGATGACAGTACGGGCATAGTAAACACTAAAGCCCCGCGAATCACTGCCTCTGTAGTGCTCAGGTTTTCCGGGGAATCATCGGGAAAAAACCGCTTCAAAAAATTATCTAAAACGGGTTGTGAATACCTAGCCGTCGGCTGTACCGAAGCTTTCTTCAGTTCGGTGTCTGCTTCGTGGGTCTTGTTTTTAGCAAGGTCTCTTGGATCGGGTGGTAACTGCAATGTTTTCATGGCACAGCTTTAAAGGTTATGACATAAAATTAACGGCCCTGCACTTAAGATATATGCCAAATTCGTTGAGCAGGCAAAAGCAATCGTTAAAAAGTATTTTTATGCAGATGATGTTTAAACGTTTTATCAGGCCCTGATCATTTCAATATGATCGATACCGTCCTCATCATAAATTTCGCCCTCCATTTTAAAGCCCAACTGCTCATAAAACTTAACCGCATAATATTGGGCACCTATGCGGATAGGCACATCGCCATAAAGATTTTTAGCGGCATCAATAGCCGCCTGGGTTAATATTTTGCCCACGCCTGTACCACGTACCTTTTTACTGCTTACTATCCGCCCTATTGATGCTTCGGCATATGATTTCCCTGCCGGTACAACACGGGCATAGGCCACCAGTTCCTGTTCATCATCAAATAATAACAAATGATAACAAGCGTAATCTTTATCATCGGCATCCAAAAACACACAATTTTGCTCAACTACAAACACTTCACTCCTGAGTTTTAATAGCTGATAAAGCTCGGTAACTGTTAGATCATGGAAGGGCTTGCAGATTTGGGTATAGTTCATGGGATTTGATTTTTCTCTCGCAAAGGCGCGAAGACGCAATTTTGCTTGTGGTGGCTAAAGTAATTATTTCTGTAGATATGGAAAAGAATCACGTCACCACGTCCGCCCTCCGGCGAATCGGGAACCATAGGACAGGCTAGTTGCCAGGCATTGTTCAACTTAGCTTGTGAGTTGCCGAAATAAATTCGGCACGACGAATGGGGATAAAACAAAAGCCCAACCTGCTTTATACAAGTTGGGCTTCTTCGCAAGTCTTCTATTGTTACTTTTTATAAGTGATCTTATAAATAGTTCCCTTAACGTCATCACTTACATATAAGGAACCGTCAGGCCCTTGGGCAAGTCCGCAGGGTCGGTGCTCGGCCTTACCTGGCGAGGTTTTTTCGGCCGTGCCGGCAAAACCATCGGCAAACACTTCCCATTTACCATCTGGCTTTCCATCTTTAAATGGTTGAAAAACCACGAAATAACCTGCCTGCGGTTCAGGCGCCCTGTTCCACGAGCCGTGGAAAGCTATGAATGCGCCGTTTTTATATTTTTCGGGGAACTGGCTACCGGTGTAAAACAACAAGCCATCGGGGGCGAGGTGCCCAGGGTAGGCTGCTACAGGGTTCAAGTATTTGGCGTCTGCCTCCTTTTCGCCATCGCCGCCGTATTCGGGGCCTAACATTTTTTTGTGTTTTACATCATCATAGTACATGTATGGCCAACCAGCATCGTCGCCTTGTTTGAGGGCATACATGCATTCGGCAGGTAACAGGGCCGATTGCTGGGTGGTATAATATTTCGGGAACAAATCGTGCAGGGCATCGCGGCCGTGCTGCATTACAAAAAGCTGGTTATCCTGCTGATTCCAATCAAGGCCAACCACGTTGCGCAAGCCTGATGCAAAACGGATACCATCGCTTTGCTTTTGATTTAGTTTATCAGTTTTAAATTTCCAGATAGCCCCCGCCGAGTCCAATATCGGGCAGCCCTTTTTTTGCGGATCAAACTCGGAGCAGATGTTTGAGTAGGCACCAATGTTCACATACAGGTTGCCCTCATTATCAAACGCTATTGCTTTGGGCTTATGTGCACGTTTTGATACCAGGCCGCTTACCACCGTTTCGGGATGTTCGGGATCAAGCACTTCCTGTTTCTCATTCAATTTAAAGCGAAACACTGCCTTATCTGACGATGCGTATAAATAACCGTTGCTTATGCGGATCCCTGTGCCGGCAAAATTGCCAAAACTGGTTTTGATATCGGCTTTGTCACCATTATCATGCAAAACAACTATGCCTTTACCGCTTTTTAGGCCTTCCAAATGCACATAAATATCATTGGCCGGTGTTACCACCATGTGCCTGGCACTGCCTAAATTATCAGCTATGATAGCAGCATTAAAGCCATCGGGAATTTTAAGCCCGGCATTAGCTGCACGATGTGGATCATTCCTGATAAACCTGAACGAGGCAAGCCCACCTACAGTTAGCAATGATAAGCTCAGTAGTAACAAGGTTGTTCTTTGATTCATAAAAGCAGATTTTGGTTAGGCTAATTTAACGATTCGCTTTTTCAATAGTACTAACCTATCCTCTGTAATATTTACGTTATGTTTATTGCTTTGTGAGCGTATAAACATCTGCCGTGCCATTGCTGTAGGTTTTAGAGATGGTTACAGCATTACCTGATATCTTAATGTCATACCCCCCGTTCAGGATCAGCGACCAGTCGAACTCGGCAGTCCAGGCAGATTCATTTTTAAAGTTTATCTTACTGCCGTTTATAATAAATGAACCATGATTTAAGGCCGGATATTTGACTACACTTGATTGGCCATTCCATGTATCATCAGTAAAACTGAAACTTACGTTTGATACCATACCTGTACCCGAAGCCTTTCTTTGAAAAGTACCGGCATAAGTTCCATTTAGTTTTAACGCCTGGTTATTATCAGTCTTTTTGCATGAACTTATAGCAGCAGCCAGCAATAAAATAAAGGCAAGTAATTGTTTCATAATTTTAGGTTTTCAGTTAATTACGAAAGCAAATTATTTAACGCTACAAAATTCAGAAAAAGCTGTGAATACAGTTTCTGAAGCCTTTTTTTCAACAACCGTTAATTCAATTCGGGTAATAATTTATTTTCGCAGCCTGATAATTAAAATTCTATTGCCCAACATGTCTGCATCTCATTCCCTGTCGCCGGTACAGGCCGATCTTGTACGAATTGTTTCAAAATATGTGTTGCTTGAAGAAAGCCGGAGAAATTTAAAAGGTCGCTGCCCCTTTCATAAAGACCAGGCGACATCACTCATGGTATCGCCCGAAAAAAACATATTTCAATGTTTTGGCTGCGGTAAAGGCGGCGGCCCAGTTGAGTTTGTAATGGCCATTGAACACAAAACCCGCGAAGAAGCTATTCAAATGATAGCAGGAAGTAATTAAGTTTTATAAAAAAAGACAGGCCTGTCTTCTTCTCAGTTGTTGGGTGTTGTCAATGTCTGGTACGAAGCGATTCCCGATTAGCAGGTTCGCTCCGCATAGTTTGGGATTGCTTTGCGCCCCATAATGACATGATTTTAAACTACTGATTATCAAGTAAAAAACCATGATCATTTTGATAACATGGGCGTTGCCTGCGGCCCGGGCTTTCCGTTACAAGTCCTCGCCTTTCCTACCCGCACCCCCTACACACGCTGCGGGCTTTTCACTGCAATCCCTAACGCGGCCCCTCACACATCCCCTAAAATATATTTTTTCTATGTCATCACGGTTTTTTCCGGGGGCTTTCTGTTGGATACTCGCAATGACGCTTTAAGTAATTTTAAATGCGCAAAACGCAGATTTAATATAATTTCTTAACCGCCTTCATCCACTCCCGGGCAATAAGCTCATGCCCGGCAGGCATAGGATGAACGCCATCCCAAATCCAGTGATCGGCTTTGGCTTTTTGCAGGGCTTTGTTAAAAACATCCTGCAAAGACACAAAAATGGCATTAAATTTTGATGCCAGCGCTTTAACTATTACCTGCCGCTTTTGCACTTCTGACGCCCATAAATCAGGATTATTATTTACCATACCTACCGGCAGGATAAATGGCTCCAGCAAGATCAGCTTAACATCGGGCAATGCGGCTTTTGTTTGGGTTAACAGCCGGTCATAGGCAGCTCCGAAATCATCGGCTGTTGCCTTATCCCCTTGCGTGATTACATGGTGCACATCATTAATCCCTATCAGTATACTCAATACATCGGGCTTAATATCAAGTGTATCTTTTTGCCAGCGTGCTGCAAGATCATTTATGGTGTTCCCGCTGATACCCCGGTTAAAAAACTGGTAGTCCTTGCCGGGATAGTCAAAATTGATGCGGGCTGTTACCAGGTACGCATAGCCCTGGCCGTAAACGTGGTTCCAGTCTCTATCATAACTCCTGCCACCATCGGTTATCGAGTCGCCTTGAAACAGGAAATTTTTTCCCACACCATCATCAGGCAGATACTGCTCATCTTTTATTGATGCTGATGATAATCCGGGTGTAGCCAGGATTGCAGCCCCGGCCATTGATGCTTTCTTTAAAAAGTTTCTCCTGCTGTTGCTCATAAACTGCTCACTAATTGGTACGACTTGCCTTTTTGAGTATTTATCACCAGCTCGTACCCATCTTTTACTTTAACGGGAGTGGCATTTGAACCTTTAACACTAAGCTTTGATTTGGAAATAACATGACATGTGCCGCCTGCCTTTGACAACAAATCCGCAGTTATAACCTTACCTGCTGCCCATTTCATGCCAACCACGAAGGCCCCTCTCGCCACAAGACCCTTAATTTCGCCATTAGCCCAGGCGTCGGGCAGGGCTGGTAACAGGTGTACATTACCGTTCTGACTTTGCAACAGCATTTCGGCCAAACCAGAGGTGCCGCCGAAGTTACCATCTATTTGAAACGGCGGGTGCGCATCAAACATATTTGGATAAAGCCCCCCACCCTCACTGTAATTATAGCCACTTTCGCCGGTTAGGCGCAGCAAGTCTCGGTAAAGTTTGTAGGCATGATTGCCATCCCTTAACCGGGCCCAAAGGTTTACCTTCCAGGCCAGGCTCCAGCCGGTACTTTCATCTCCTCTTAATTCTAACGTTCGTTTCGCTGCCGCAGCTAATTCAGGGTTGGCCGCTATTGAAATTTCATTAGCCGGATAAACAGAATATAAGTGCGATACATGGCGGTGATGCGGGTCGGGCGACTCCTGGTCTTTATACCATTCCTGTAACTGGCCTTTGCTGCCTATCTGGTAGGGGATCAGCTTAGCTTTTTTGGCAATGAGCGAATCCCTGAAAGCGGCATCAACGCCCAATATTTTACTTGCCGAGATCAGGTTATCAAACAAATCACGAATGATCCCCATATCCATAGTAGTGGAAACCGAAACATCCGACTTTTTGCCTTCAGCATAAATAAACTCATTCTCGGGCGACATAGACGGCGCGGTTACCAGGTGCCCCGTACCATCAGGCACAAGCCAATCAAATGTAAATTCGGCTGCACTTTTCATTAAAGGGTATGCGGTATTTTTCAGAAACTCTTTATCGCCGGTATACAGATAATGCTCCCAAAGGTGGCGGGTAAGCCAGTCGCCGCCCATTGGCCAGTTAGCCCAGGCAGGGTCGCCATGTCCAAGATTGCCTACCGGATTGGCCAATGCCCAAAGATCCGTATTATGATGTGTTACCCAGCCCTTAGCATGGTAAAAATCTTTGGCAACTTCGGTCCCGGTTTCAGATAATCCCCTGATCAACTCAAATAAAGGCTGGTGCATTTCAGATAAGTTGCAATCCTCCGCCATCCAGTAATTCATTTGCACATTGATGTTGCTGGTATAATTGGAGCTCCACGGCGCGCGTAGTTCTTTATTCCAGATCCCTTGCAAGTTAGCAGGTACACCCGGCGTTCTCGAGCTACTGATCAGCAAGTAACGTCCATATTGAAAATATAACGCTTCAATGCCCGGATCACCACCCTGGTTTTTATTATAAAGCCCAAGCCTTTCATCGGTGGGCAATTCGGTGTGACTCCCTTTGTTGTCATTAAGCTTAAGGTTTACGCGATTAAAAAAATGGTGATAATCGGCAAGGTGAGCGGCAAGCAATTGCGCGTAAGGTTTGGCGGTAGCCTCATCAAGATTTTTGGCAGCAACCTTTTCGTCGCCATCAGGGCATTGGTTATAGGCTTTAAAACTGGTGGCAGCAGTAACATACAGCGTTAAACTTGATGCCCCTTTAACGGTGATACCGCTTGTATCGGCAGTTATTTTACCGTCGTTACTTACGGCCTTTACCAACACCTCATAACGCATGCCCCTGCACTTATCATCATCGGCATAAACTATCGGATTTTTCGAATCAACATAGCTTGGCTCAACATGCGCCGGAGCTTTACCACTTAGCTGCAATACGTTGGCGTTAAGCACTTCTTTTTGAAAATGAAGCTGGCTATTGGTATTTATTTTAAGATTTAACTGTTTAGCCTTATCCGCCGTAAACCGGATAACAATTACCTTATCAGGCGCCGAAGCAAAAATCTCGCGTTTGTAGTTTACCCCGCCAACTGTATATTTTGTTGTGGCAACAGCATTACCGATATTCAGATCGCGGTAGTAATTGGCGCTGTTAACTCCATTGTATGATTGTTTGATATGCAGATCAGCCATTGGCAGATAGCTCTCAGAATATATGCCCTGCATTTTTTTAGTAAGGTCGCGCGCAGTTTGGTAATCACCTTTAAACAACGCCTCCCTCACTTGCCCCAAATATTGAAAAGCATCCGGATTTACATTCTGCTTCACCGGCCCGCCCGACCATAGCGTAGATTCATTGAGCTGCAGCAATTCATCGTCAACACCGCCAAAAATCATGGCACCCAATCTGCCATTGCCTATTGGCAAAGCTTCTGTCCACACTTTTGCGGGTTTCTTATACCATAAAGTATTATTCTGCGCGTTTGCGTTTGGCACAACCAATTGCATGCATAGTGGCAAAACTACAGACAGGAGTGTTGTTTTCAGGCCCTGGTTCATAAAATAGGTTAAAATTGTTTTTACAAGTATAACAATGCAACAGCGATAAAAAAATAATGCTTATTGGCATTTTAATATACAAAACGGAGTACAGCATATGAAAAAACCCGCCTTGCGGGCGGGTCTTCCTTAGTAAGTAGTAGGTCAGTTATAGTATATTATCTTCTTTCGTTATAAACCTGGAATTCGGCTATTGATACCTGGTGATCAGCCTTATCTATCAAGATCCGAACTTTGCCGGCCCATACCCTGTCGAAACGGTGAACTTTAATCTTACTGGCATTTTCACCATCAAACAATGGCTTCCAGCTCCCGTTCAGGTAATACTCCAGGCGGTAGTGTGAAATGTTAGGTTTTTCCTCAGCTATAACAATAGTGTTCAGCGCCTGGTCCTTTTTAAAATCTATCTCGTACCATGGATTTTTAACCGTTGGGTTTGATACCCATGAGCTATGGAAATCGTCATCGTTAGCAAAATCCATAATGGCCGAATCATCGCTCCAGCTTGAGCTTGCCGGTTGATTTTTTGCAATATTTGATGAAATAATAGGCGCATCCAACTTAGAAAGTTTAGCCACCGGGCCTTCATTTTTCCACAGCTTGCCAATCTCTTTAAGCGCAGCAAGGGCGTTATCGTCAAACAAGCCATCACGGTTAGGAGCAACATTCAGGATAAAATTGCAGTCGACATTATTCAACGGCTTCAGGATCTCATTAACGAGTTTGGCAGGCTCCTTAACCGGGGTTGTTGGATGGCTTGTTTCCCAAAACCAGTTAGCTTGCAGTGGCAAACAGGCAATTGCCGGCATGCGGTTATCTTGGGTTGATACACGTTGTCCCGCCCCCATTTCGTAAGTTTTGATATCGGTATAATACATGCCTTCGGCAGGATATTTGGCACCGTTAAGGTCCATTACCAAACAATTTGGTTGCAATGATTTTATCAGTGTATAGATCTCTTCAAACGGTACATCATCGTACGAGATCCTTGACCATGGGGCATCCCAGCCATCAATGATCAGGGCCGAAATTTCACCGTATTTAGTCATCAGCTCAGTGATCTGCGCTTTAACCATATCAATATGTTTTGGCGTGATCATATTTGGCCTCAACCTGTGGTGGGTATCCAATATGGAGTAATATAAAAACACCTTTAAGCCATTAGCCCTGAAAGCATCGGCATATTCTTTAACAACATCCTTTTTCAGCGGACTGTTCATCACATTATAATCAGTTGTTTTGGTATCCCAGATGCAAAAACCGCTGTGATGTTTGGTAGTGATACAACCATAGGTCATGTTAGCCGATTTTGCCGCCTTCGCCCACTGGTCGCAATTCAGTTTTTTAGGATTGAAGATAGTTGGCAAGGCATCCGGATCTGCCCAGTCCTGATCCATGTAGGTTGGGATGTTAAAGTGGATGAACATACCAAAGCGCAGGTCGACAAATTCCTGCTGAAGCTGGGCAAGCGGTTTTACAGGCTGCCGGGCTGTTTGTGCTTTTAGTGAGAGTGAAGCGGCACAAAGCGCTATGAAGCATATAGCTCTTAACTTAAACATGATTGGGTTGTTGGTTAAATTGATAAAACGTTTTAACAAACCGCAATATCACATTTAAATTTAATGTTTGAATTATCCGAAATTGACATTACATTCAGCTTATTTGGCGTGGACAAGCTTTTAGCCACCGCTTAAACTTGCGCTCGTTTCCAACGAGCGCTTACCATGGTTTGGCGATTGCATCGCCCGGTTGCGTTACAAACGCAAGCCCATTTTAAGCACTCATTATAAATGAGCGCAAGGAAGGAACATAAAAACATGTCATTGCGAGGAGCGAAACGGAATGAGCCTGGGCGCGACGTAGCAATCGCATACAATACAGGGCGGATTTGCTTTCGTGCGATTGCCACGCTGCGCTCGCAATGACATATTTTTATGTATATCGGCCCCTAAAACAAATCCGGGTAATCCGTAATCACGCCATCAACACCTAAACTTTTCAGCTGCTCAATCTCAGCTTTGGTATTTACTGTCCATGGCAATACTTTGATCTTTGCATCGTGGCATTTCTCAACCAAATCGGCGTTAACCAGTTTATAATCCGGGCTGTAGATGAAGGGGGTGAAACCCAGATCGGTCATATTATCTTCAAACGATTTTTTGTTTTCTATAAGATAAGAGGTTCGCACATCGGGGTATTTTTTGTGGATGATCTGCAGCGTACGTCTATCAAACGACTGGATCACCACATAAGGCAGGATCTTCTTTTTGATCAGGACAGCCATCAAACGCTCCGCAAACTCGTCCGGAGCCGGATTATAAATACCATCCCCTTCGGGCGAGCATTTGGTTTCGATGTTATAGAATACCGGCTTTTTATGATTAACCTTAATATAATTCTGTACCGAATCAATCAATTCGGATAACAGCGGCATATAGGTTTTTATCTTTCGCTGACGCGGAAATTTACTGTATGGTTTTGAACCTACATCGTATTTTTTCAGGTCCTCATACTTCATTTTGTAGAGGATCAGATTTTTTGCTTCTTCCTTGCTGATCTCCTTACCGTCCGGAGTAAGCGAAAACAGCGGATTAACGTATTCATCATGCGATAGAACAACCTGTCCGTCCGCAGTAATATGCGTATCCATCTCCAGCGTGGTGACAGTGCCAAGGTCGATGGCATTTTTCATAGCCGGGATGGTATTTTCGGGCCTCAGCCCCCGGCCGCCACGATGTGCTTCGGCGCTGAATGAAGGAAAATCCGCATTTTTAAATTCCATGTTTTTAACAACCGTAAAACCTGACAACAAGATAAGGCTTATTCCGGCAACTATGTTTAATTTATTTTGCATCTAATTCGCTTGAATATTTATTTCCAAAACGATCGGTAGCCTCAACCCTAACCTTTTTAACTGATGGATCAAAGTGCGCCACAAACAGGTGCCCGGTTTCATGAGGCTCCACAAAATGACGGCCTGCCGGCAGCTGATCGCCTTTATACAAACTTACCGATAAGGGATCATATCCCTGCTCTTTTGACAAAGCTCCCATTGGTTTGTCATCTAAATAATACACAACTTTCCACTGTGGGTCATAGTTCCAAACATTAGCAATGAGGCGCATCTGATCGGTTAGTTTCTCAGCATAAACACTGATTTGGTTTTCGGCAGGCAATCCTGTCGATTTGTAATACCATTTCAAATCAGTTCCGTTTACTGAATATACACCGTAACCGCGCGGGGTACCGTCAACGCAGATAGGGCCTGTCCACCAACCGCCACAAACGGTACCGTGGTTATGTTCAAAAATGCCGTTGGTGATATTGTTATCATGATAATGTGTATGGCCCGACATAATGTGTACATTGGTAAAGCCATCAAGCACTTTATAAAAATCCTTATTGTTCTTTACCTGGTTATAAACCGGGATATGCAGGTTGATAATCAGCAACTGATCTTTCTTTACGTATTGCAGATCTTTTGCCAGCCAGTTTAGCTGATCCTCGGTGATATAGCCATCATACTCACGCTCTACACCGAGGTAGCGAACATTATCCAATACTACGTAGTGCGCCTTACCGCGGTTAAATGAGTAATAGGTTGGCCCATAGATTTGCTTAAAAGTAACATCCGATGTTTCATCGCCTCCCTGCCGGTAATCCATATCATGGTTGCCTATCGCCTGGAAAAACGGGATACCCATTTGAGCAACAGCCTCATTATAAGCAGGGAAGAGCTCATGATTATCCCATACAATATCGCCCACGCAAATACCATGTACCAGTGCATTTTTCCCCAATGATTTGATGGTGGCGATGGTATCCGGTACCGAAGTATCCATCATTTGCTTCACATCTTTTTTGTTTTTCACCTGCGGATCGGCCCAGATGATAAAGTGGTGGTTATTGTCATCAACTTTTAAAGGCTCCAATTTAAAATCAAAATGCGAACTGCCGCCTATGTTTTCGTAATGTTTGGCAACATTATAGTCTGTTTTAAATTCATAGCCAGATGGCGTGCTCATGAAAATACTTTTGGCTTTTTCATTTGGAGTAAGCTCATAATTACCCTTATCATCAGTAAGTACTACTGAAAAACCATCAGAAATCACTACTCCTTTAATTCCCTTTTTTCCGGCTATAACGCGGCCTTTTACGGCATCGCCAGCTAATATTTGTGTAAGCGCGTTGGCACGAAGCGAGATGAACGCACCGCCGGTTATAAGGCCTACGCCTTGTAAAAATGATCTTCTGTTCATTGGGTTATGTTTTAACCTCACCTAAATCCTCTCCAAAGGAGAGGACTTTGAATAAATGCTTTTATCCTGCTATGTAAAGCCCCTCTCCTTTGGAGGGGGGTTGGGGTGAGGTTTTAATTTTGAATTGTTGTTACGCCAGTAGCTGTCTCAATAGCAGTTATCGGAGAGGTCAGCGTAAGCGGAACGCTGGTCACGGTTCTGCCGGTTACCCATCTACCGGTAAGCGCGTCATAAACACCACCCAGCTGACTGAATAAGCCGTCGGTTGGTAAAGGTAGTTTTGATGTATTGGAGCCACCGCCATAAAAGCCTTGTTCTGTACGGGTTACCGGGTTAATAGTGCTGTAATAATCGGTATTGGTAATGCGGTAACCAATTTCCGGCGGACCGGCAGAGTAAACCGTACCGCTGCCACCATACATGATCACGTCCAGAGGGACACTTGAAGCGGTAACAGTAGTGCCGGTGAATACGGCAATACCTGCAACGTTCCCACTGTTAGCTAACAGGTTAGTAGTTACATTGCCGAAATCAGCGCCGGGCACTTCGGCATACATGGTACTGTTGATCCAGGTTGATGAACTGATATCGGTTGAGCCTTTGCCCCAGATATTTTTATTGCCACCTACATAAAAGAACTGTCCTTTTTTTACTGTGCCCGATGTGAGGTTAAACTTATAGGTTTTTGCCAAACCCTGTGCCCAGCCGTTTGCAGGTGCCGGGTTAGTACCTGCATTATTGCACGTTACCACAGCGTAATTGGTTACCGCGAAATCGATATCCTTAGTCGCCTTGAACTGGACATACTCATAATCGGCATCACTGCCCGAAGGATTGGTAAGGTATCCTGTTATAATAATTGGCGATGGCTTGGTTGCTGCAAGCGTAAACACATCATCAATAGTACGCGGCCAAAGCTGTAATTTGGTATCGGTACCCGATGTTACCGCGAATGGGATCCCACTAAAATTGGCACTGAATGGTAACTCAGTTGCAGCGAAACTTGCGTTAGCCTCGGTATGCATCGTTATTTTGCCAAAACCATCATTAATGGTTTTATCACCAGCGTAAGTTTCGCCCTGCTGCGGCTCCGGATCAGTTACAGCCTTAGCTATAGTAACCAGCGTCTCTTCATAAACATCAGGAGAAGCCAACAAGGTAGCTGACGGAACCGACTGTACCTTGATGGGCCTGTTAGCGGTAACTTTATTTACGGATGCTTCGGTGAGGCCTTTAACACGCATGCTGCCGTTCACTTTAGTAAGTGTGGCGCCGCTAACCTGTACTATCACAGAATCGCCGGGAACATAGTTAGCTGCGGCGTTGCCTATCTCTAAGGCGATACCTCTAACTGCGTTACGGCGGTTGTTTTGCACAACCAAAACTCCGACCGGACTGTTACCTGCTGCGGCGTTTGAAATTACTACGCCCACTATTTCTTTAGCCCCGCCCATATTGTCGCTGTTCAGCACAACATCCGAACCCTTGTAAATACTGCGAAGGTCAACAACAGCGATGATAGGGCTTAATGTGCCCTCGGCATACTTATTTTTTTTACATGAATTAATACTGACAACCGTTACAAGCACCAGTAATAAATATATCTTTTTCATTTTATGGATATCTTAGTTTAAAACCGGTTTATTATTGTTTTTGCCACCAAACCTGTGTGCTGATTTCGTCGGCGCCCTGCGCTGCTACAGCTGCCTTGTAACTATCCGGATTGGCCGATTGCACATAAACCGGGTACTGCAGCCTGGCTGGCATGATGCCATTGTTCCTTAAACCATTACCTTTTGGCAATACCGGGTGACCTGTACGGCGATACTCAAACCATTGCTCAAAATCAGTATAAAACATCGAGTAGTATTTTTGAACGTGGATCATTTCCATCTTTTCATCAAGCGGGGCTGCATTATCCCAGGTGATATCAGCACCTGTTAAATAGGTGTCTATCGGTACCGTATATGTCGGGATCCAGAACGTAATACCTGATTGAACACCATTTTTGTAGTAGGCTGATGCATCTCCGGCTATCCAGCCTTTGGCAGCAGCCTCGGCAAGGATAAATTGTAACTCCGAATAGTTCATGATGTTACCCATCAGCGGATCGTTCATTAACGTAGTGGTTGATGTGGTAGAAAGGAAATATGATTTGATACCAACATTTTCACCGGGTGCATAACCACTTGGAATCCCCTGGATACCTCCCTGGTAACTTGATATCGACCAGCGATTGTTAACCAGTCGCGGATCCGCCCATTTTGCAAGGTTGTTTACAAAAAACTCGCAAACGCCGGGTTGTCGCCAGTCCTGCTCACGTACGCCACCTATAAACGGCGATGTTAAAGAACCGGAGCCAGTCCACCTTAAAACTGCCGAATCATCGTTACTACCCATTATCGGATATGCATCCGGGTTGGTATCAACAATCTGTTTGATTTTGGCTATCACATCTGCCGAAACATCGGCCTTGCCCGATACCCTCAACAACAGCCTTAAATAAAGCGAGTTACCAAACTTACGCCATTTTAAAGCATTGCCGTTAAATACAGGGTCGCTGCCAGCAACTACGTTTGCCGACGCATTAAGCAGGGTATCAGCAGCTTCCAGGTTTTTGAAAATATCCAGGTAGATATCTTTCTGCTTATCAAACTTAGGCGTAAAGATTCCGTCCTTTCCTTTGTTAGAATCAAAGTAAGGTACATCGCCATAAGTATCAGTAAGTAAAGAATATAACCAGGCCTGACATATCAGCGAAATGCCCATATAGGTTTTATTGTAGGTTACCTCCTTGCTGGCAATAGTATAAATATCTTTAAAATTGGTTAACTGGGTATACCAGGCATTCCAGGTAACATCAGCCCAGGTACGTTTAATATCATACCTGAATACCCTACCCTCCGAGTCGCCTGCATCAACTGTAACCTGCATCAGCTCGTTATTAAAATTACGGGCGCGAAGCATATTAGTCCCCAGGGTATTTACCAGGGCCGGAGCCAGCAATTGCTGTGGTAAAGCGTTAGGCGTACCGTTGGGATCGGTATTAAGCTCAATAAAATCCTTTTTACATGACGACATTATGCTAACGAACAACATCATCATTGATATAAGTATATATCCGTTCCTTTTCATATTGTTAATTATTAAATGCCAATAACTATGTTAAAACCAAATGTGCGGGTTGATGGAAACTGCGCAATCTCAAATCCCTGCACAATGTCG
Organism: Mucilaginibacter sp. A5337; assembly: GCF_059690695.1. Lineage (NCBI taxonomy): Bacteria > Pseudomonadati > Bacteroidota > Sphingobacteriia > Sphingobacteriales > Sphingobacteriaceae > Mucilaginibacter > Mucilaginibacter sp. A5337. Next base: position 260,020 of record NZ_JCAWEC010000007.1, read on the forward strand.
CTGCCTGAAAGCGTACCAAATTCAGGATCGAAGATTGGCCACTTTGTCCAGATGTACAGGTCGCGACCATACACGCCTACTGTAGCGCGCGTTAAACCAAGGCGTTTAACTAGGCGCGGGCTCAATGAATAGTCAAACCTTGCTTCGCGGAATTTCAGGAAGTTGGTTGAAAACGTGTTGCCTTCGGCATTGTCAATACCATAGTGTGAGCGGTAGTAGCCATCGATATCGGTTGCTATAACGTCATTAGGCCTGTAGCTGCCATCAGCATTTTGGATAACACCTTTGCCGATGATACCGTTATACCTACCAGGCAGGGTGAGCGTTGTTTTACCCTGCTCGGCCAATTTATAGTTTGAAAGCGAATATGATACGCCGCCAACCTGGGCATCAAATAAAAGGTGCAGGTTAAACTGCTTATACCTGAAATCGTGCCCCATGCTTGCCTTCCATTTAGGAATGGTGTTGCCTAAGTAAACCAGGTTATCAGCTAATTTGGCAAAACCTGTAGATGCATCATAAACTATCTGCCCATCTGGCGAGCGCAAATAGCCGCGGCCATACATATCGCCCATGCTACCACCTACACGCGCCACAATCTGACCACCGCCCGTCGGGCCATTACGTAATACCACTGCGCTATCGGCAAGCTGCTCAATGGTGTTTTTATTAGCGCTGAATGTTGCCGTAACATTCCAGCTAAATACATTGGCTTTACGTACAGGGGTTCCATTTAATGTAATTTCGATACCCTTGTTACTTACCTTACCCACGTTGATAACCGCCTGGTTATAACCCGACGATTGATCGACAGTGCGGCTAAGGATCTGGTTTTTGGTGTTACCAGTATATAAAGCTATGTCAAAACCCAAACGATTATTGAACATCCTTGCTTCGGCACCAACTTCAAGTGTGGTAGTGCGCAATGGTTTCAGATCGGGGTTTGATAACGTACGCGGATTTTGCAAACCACCTGCATAAGTACTACCCGCCGATACATAATTAAATGAGGTTTGATAAGGATTTGTTGTACCACTGCCCACACCGGCGAGCGATGCCCTTACTTTTGCATAGTCAATAAACTTAGGCAGCTTGAATGCTTCAGATGGCAAAAAGCTCATACTTGCCGATGGATAAAAGAACCCAACCTGATCGGTACGGTTAGCGGTAGCCAATGTACTGATCCAGTCCTGGCGGGCTGTTAAATCCACATACAAATAATCTTTAAAAGATGTAGATAACAAGCCGTAAAAGCTGTTGATAGCATATTTTGATTTATATGGCAGCGTAACCAGCGGACCAGCATTGTTAGCCATCGAGTACACACCCGGATATACCAATGAGTCGGCACGTACCTCATCGCGGTTATAATTATTGCGGAGCATACTACCGCCTGCTGTGGCCGTGATGTTAACATCGTGTGTTACCTTCTTGTTGTATTTCAACAGGAAATCGGCACCCTGCTCTTCCGAATAAATGTTTTGGGTACGATATGAGCCTTTAGGGTATTTAGTACCAGCATCATACGGACGTTGCTGCGCACGCTGCTCATAACCCATATCTAAAGTAGCACGAACCTGTACGCTAAACTCTTTTGTTACATTGTAAAGCGCTTCAACGTTTCCGGTAACCGAGTTACGGTTTGATTTATTGATAAACTCGTAAGATACTGCATAAGGGTTTTCAGGAAATGAGCTGAAAGGATAAAATATGGTTTTACCTTCCTGGCCGTTTCTCCAATAGTTTTTTAACCAGTTTAAATCGGCATTGGGTTGCCAGAAAATAAACCAATACATCAGCGACTGGTTACCATAACCTGCGCCGGGTAAGTTATCGCTATTTTTATTATTGTAATTTACTTTTGCATTGATGGTTAACTTATCATTGATTTTGGAGTTAACCGATAAAGCGATGCTGTTGCGGGTATAGCCTGTATTTGGCGTTATCCAGTGATTGGTTACGTTAGTTGCCGAAAAACGGGCCGTTGTTTTATCGCTGCCGCCATCAACACTTACCGAGTTGGTGAAAGTTTGGCCAACATCAAAAAAATCGCGGATCTGATTTTTGTACGGTACCCATGGCGTACGTGTTGTGCTTTGTTTTTGCGTAACAGGATCAAGCTGGTAAAAAAGCTGTCCATCAAATTTAGGCCCGTAAGCCGAACTTGTCGAGCTGGTGCTTGCACCGTCAGGACCTGCACCATATGAGTAATAACGTGATCCTGCAGTACCTTGTCCGTATTCATATTGCAGATCGGGCCAGCGGTTTACGCTTTCAAGGCTCGCATTTGAATTAAAGGTAATACCCAAACCACTATGCTTTTTACCCGATTTTGTGGTGATGATAATGGCTCCGTTAGCACCACGCTGACCGTAAAGCGCTGCTGCACCAGGTCCTTTCAATACCGTTACAGTTTCAATGTCTTCAGGGTTGATATCATTCAGGTTACTGCCGTAGTCGGCAGGCATGTTATCGCTGCTGGTACCATAGGCCGATTCGCCGGAGTTGCTTGTGCGCCTGCCGCTACCCTGGTTAATTACCACACCGTCAACCACTATCAAAGCCTCATTATCGCCGGTAAGGTTATTTTCACCACGCAGGATAATTTTGTTTGATCCGGCAGGGCCGCTGTTTGAACGGATCAGGTTTAAACCGGCTACCTTTCCTGATAATGCATCAGTCCAGTTACCCGAAAGGGCGCCGGTTAACTGATCCCCCTTAATTACCGGTGCCGAATAACCCAAACTTTTATCTTCCCTTTTGATGCCGAGCGCTGTTACCACAACCTCATTAAGTTTATTATCGGCAGGGCTAAGCGTAATATTTAAAACGGTATTAGCATTCGAACTAACACTTACATTCTGGATCCTCTTAGTTTCATAAGAGATAAAGCTTGCCTCAACCGTATAAGTACCCGGCACTATATTTAATGTGTATGAACCATCAACGCCGCTGATAGCAGTGGCCCCGGTCCCCGGAACTTTTACAGTAGCACCGGGAAGTGGTTCTGATTTTTCATCAACCACTTTCCCTTTAATGCTACCCCTATCCTGTGTTTTTGCAATGATGAGGATATTACGTTCGCCTGCCACTCTGTATGTGCAGGTTGTTCCTTTTAAAAGCAGGTCAAGTGTTTCGCCCAAAGAGCGCTCTGCTTTTGTTATGTGTACTTTGCGTTTATCATCAAGCAGGCTATTGTTATAGCTAATGGAGATATCGCTTGATTTTTCAATTTGCTGAAAGGCATCCTTTAGCATGGTACCCTCGGCACCAAACGTGATCCTTTTGTTTGTTACTGTTTGAGCCTTAGCGTTTATACCGCCAAAAGGCAATTGTAAAAAGAACAGCATGGTTAATAACCATAACTTTTTCATATATTTACTTTAATTTATACTTGTCTAACCGTGAGTTTAAATTGTCAAAATTCTGAAGCCTGGGGTTGTTACCAGCAACGTCCAGGCTTTTACCAATAGCCGGGTAAATACTATTTCATTATACTTCCTCCTTTTTGATTATTGTTTGAAATAAATAGCTGATCGCCTTTTTGCGTATAGCCTAATCCTGATAGCGCGCTGAGGGTTTCCATGGCATCCGTCAATGTCATCCCCCTCAATTTGGCTGTAAGCCTTACATTGCCCAAATCCTGTTCTGTAAACCGGATTTTAACGCCATAATGATGCTCAAGTGAAGCGGCTATCTCCCTGTAAGTTGTGTTATAAAAAACAAATTCGTTGTTGATCCATGAAGTTACTGCCGATGCTTCGGTGTTGTTAAATGTGTAGATACCGTTTTGGGTGTTGATGCTGATCTCTTCGTTCTTTACAAGGTATTTAACCATTTGAGGTTTTCCCTGCACATTGGCCATCACCCCTACTTTACCGCTTTGCACGGTTACAGCTACTTTATGATCGGTCAGATAAGCTTTGATATTAAATGAAGTACCCAATACCATGGTGGTGATATCGCCGCTTTTAACTACAAATGGTTTAGCCTGATGAACCACATCAAAAAAAGCTTCGCCGTTAAGCGTTACATCACGTTTTTCGCCGCTAAAGTTTTTGGCGTATCTGAGTTTGCTGCCACCACCCAAATAAACTGTTGAACTATCGGGCAGCATTATTTTTGAATGCTTGCCATCAACATTGCTGATCTCTTCATAAACCAGAACCGGTGACTGTTTGAAATAACGATATCCAAACCAACCTGCAGTACAAATGAGCAAACAGGCGGCAGCATAAGCCATCCAGTTAAATTTAGAACTGTGTTTAATTACCTGTATCTGTGGTTGGGTTATATGCGCATTGATCCTGGCCCAGCTGCTTCCGGCATGCTCGGGCTGTTTAAAGTATGTTTTGGATGCTTCCAGTATCTGGATGGTTTCACTAAACTGGGCAAGGTTTTCAGGGCTCTCTTCAATCCACTCCTGCAATTGCGTTAAGCCATCGTCGCTGATGGTTTTTTCAAAATATTCAACTATTAAGCGGTAGCTATTATCTTCCATTAAATCTGTCTCTGAACTTAAAGACCGATTTTACGTAGCCGATACGTAGCGAAAAAAGTTAAGTTTATATTAAGAAATCATTAACTCTCGGAAGTAAAATTATGCTGCCCTTTTAACAGCTGACGAAGCTTTTTGATAGATTGATAAAGTGTAGTTTCAACCGTACGAACAGAAATACCCAGCACTTTGGCTATCTCATTTTTATCAAGGTTATCGATACGGCTCATGAGCAGCACCTGCCTTTGGCTGGCCGGCAACGTATCTATCAGGCTTAAAATTTTATTGTATGATTCGCGGCCCGAAAGGATTTTGAACGGATTATCCCTGTCTTTTAATACATGGCCCTGAAGGTCGATATCTTCGATAGAATGTACCGGATCTTTCTTTTTCTGGATATAATTTAAGGAGAGGTTTTTGGCGGCGACAAACAGATAACTCTTTACATTAAGGATGGCAGTATCGCGGTTATCCCAAAGTTTAATGAAAAGGTTGGCGGTGATTTCTTCAGCAACGGTATAATCTTTAGTGTACACCGTGCACAACTGGCATAAGGTTTTGTAATAACGATTAAAAAGAGTTTCAAGGGCAACAGGATTACTTTGCTGTATAAGCCCCATCAACGCTTCATCAGTAAGTGCAGGATACATGCCAAAGAGTTGTTTTGGCTCAAATGTAAGGCTGCTATGTTAGGCTAATGTTAAGAAAGCACAAAACAACAGAAATGGCTATAAGTATAATATAAAAGCGTTATTGCGAGGAACGAAGGCAACCAACCGTAGGGAACTCATTAATACCTATAAAAATCAAATTATAATTATTAATAACCCAAACTATACAGAGCGGGTCGGCTAATCGGGGGTTGCTTCGTTCCTTATAAGGACGTTATTGTAAGTGATTGATTATTAATAATATTTTTTTGATTCAATTTTGTAAATATGGGCGTTGCCTGCGGCCCGTGCTATACGCTCTGCACGGGCATTAACCACAAGGCCGGTATCCCAATGTCATTAAGTTAAGAGTTTTAGAGGCTGCACCAGAGGTGCAAAAGGTTTGTAGAAATAGAAATGAATTGGATTTTTAGTGTGCCAGAGGTACACAACTCCGATGTTCCGTACCTCTGGCACGGTTATTTTCGGTATATTATGTGCTACAAACCTGTTCCCCCTCTGGGGGATTTTCTTAACTTAATGACATTGGCCGGTATCCGCTACTATCACTAACGCGGCCACCGCACACCATCACTAAAATATACTCTATACGTCATCACGTTTTTTTTCAGGCAGCCTGATGGTTCATCGCAATGACTCTTTTTTTAATTCTATTTTCCTGTTCCATCAGGATCCTCTGTGAGCTTAAGTTAACCCACAAAATTGCTTTGTCGTTTAATCAGTATGGCGTTTTGTTTTGCCTCTCTGAGGCAAAGGGTATTTCTGTACTTTTTATGCTACAAATCTTTTGCACCTCTGGTGCAACTGTCCTTAAGCATCTCAATTAATACCTCACTATGTTGTAAAACCTTGCCGGCCCTGGAGGGGCCACGTGTTTATAGCCTTAAAAGAGGATATTTTGGGACTCCGTAGTTGCCTCCTATTAAAATTTCAGGTTGGTGAATTTTGTGGGTTAACTTAAGCTCACAGAGGCCCCTGATGGAACTTTGACTTTTAATATCTATGACAAAAAGAAAACCTCTTTCAAGGGTATGCTCACAGGCGAGTGATCGGCATTAGTATCCATAATATCAGCCATGTATAACCACCATTTTTTCATAATTGGGGTATCCGGCAAATGATCAAGTGCTTCCTGATCTTCAACTTCCATCACGCCAAAAAGCCAATGCGTATCCTCATCTAAAAAAATAGAATAATTACTGATCCCCACATCTTTAAGCAAACTGCTTAATTCGGGCCAGATGGCATCGTGCCGGACCTTGTATTCAGCCGCTTTACCTTCATGAAGCTTCATTTTAAATGCTACTCTTGCCATTGTAAATAGTATTTATATCTGTTATTAAAAGAGCTTTAGGCTTAAAGCAAAAAGCTCAAAGCTCTTAATAGTTTATTTCCCAATACACATAAAAAAGCTTTGAGCCTTAAGCCTTCGGCTTTAAGCTTATTTAAGGTTTTACCACGTTCAATATCGGTTTATCAATACCGGCTAACTGGTCTTGCTGCGGTTTTAGCAGTTCAAGTACTTCAACATCATTATAACCTTTTTTCAACCATTCAACCGGTAAGTACAGGGTTTGCTGTGGGCCAATACCCCAGTACCGGCCAAGATTATGGCCATTTACCCATACCACACCTTTACCCCAGTTGCTCATGTCAAGATAGGTATCACCTAATTTATCTAATTTAAAACCACCTTTCCTGATCACCGGCGATTGTCCATTTTGCTTAGCCGCAGTGAATTTAACAGTGCTTAAATCATGAAACGGCAGCGAATACATTGTCCAATGTTGTACTTCCTTTCCGTTCAAAAGCACCTGTTGAGTGATCCCTTTTTTATTTTGCAACAGATACTTACCAAAGTTAATGCGACCAAGGTTCTCTACCAAAATATCAAGCTTTACTTTACCTGCAGGCAACTTTAAATACAGGCTATCCTGGTTAAGCCTGCGATCAAGCGTACCTACTTTTTTACCATTGATCATAACCACGGCGTAATCCCTAAGTCCTTTAAGTTTAAGTTGCCCGCTTTTGCTTCCGCTTAAAACGGTGCTGTATATCACAAAACCATAGTCCTGGTGCAGGTCTTCAAAAGTGAGCGGACTTATGTTTTCTTTAGCCGCCGGCAAGGAATTTAATAAACTTACCGATTGCGTTAGCTTAAAAGCTGGTATAGTAACTACCGGTTTAGCCGCCGGCACATCAGGCAATTGCACGCCAGCAGGTAAGTATTTTTGAATCACTCGCCTGAACTGCATAAATTTTGGCGTTGCATTACCCGCCTCATCTAACGGTGCATCATAATCATAGCTGCTTGTTTGCGGTTCATAAGGCGAGGTGTCTTTAAAATTAGCGCCATTCATGAACGCACGGGTTGTGCCGCCGTGAAACATGTACATATTGATAGAAATCCCTGCTGCCAGTACAGAATCAAGCCTGCCTGCATAGCGTTCGGCCGGAACAGTATGATGAGCGGTTCCCCACCAATCGAACCAGGCCGGGTACCATTCGGCAATATAATACGGGCCCTTCCCATCGTGATTTTCGTTAATGATCTTTTTAACCTTTGCAGGATTATCCAAACCGTTAACAGCAGGCAATAATCCCGGCAAATGCCCCTTCACCAGGTCGGGGGCAGGGTCGCAGGTGTACAGCAATCCGTCAAAACCGGCTTCTTTAAATAGTCTTTGATTAATGCCCAAATACTCTTTATCGCTGCCATACGATCCGTACTCATTTTCAATTTGTACCATCAGGATATTACCGCCGTGATTTATCTGCAGTGGGGCCAATTGCCTGCCTACTTCTTTGATATAGTTTTCATACTCTTTAAGATATTGCGCTTCTTTACTGCGCACCTCAAGGCCTTTTTCATTCTGCAGCCAATATGGGTATCCCCCAAATTCCCATTCGGCGCATACATAAGGACTTGGGCGGAGGATCACCCACAGACCTTCCTGCTGGGCTATACGTACAAACTCGGCCACATCGTTATTACGGCTAAAATCAAACTTGCCTTTTTGCGGTTCGTGCAGGTTCCAGAACACATAAGTACCAATGGTATTTAAACCCATTGCCTTAGCCATTTTCATACGCGCGCGCCAGGCCTCACGTGGCACCCGGGGATAATGCATCTCGCCCGAGATCATCTGGAAAGGCTTCCCGTCAAGCAGGAAAGCCTCATCGCCTAGGGCAAAGGTATGCTTGACTGTCTGGCAAAAGCCCGTTATACTCAGGCTTAAAAATAATGCTAAAAAAGATATTGTAATTTTTTTCATTGTGATGCGCTATCGGTTCAGCGCTTCTGCGCTTTTTTGTTTGTAATAGTTTTGAAGAATATAAAAGGCTTTCTTTTTGTTGCCTTTATCATCATAAAGCCCCTTGCGGTTCCAGCCTTCCTGGTACAGTGGGTTATTCCGTTTTGGCGACCGAAAATCGGCCATTACCCATGGCGAAAGGCCTACAAAATTTGCAGGCATGCGCTTAAACATGGCCACCTGTTCCTTAAAGTACCATTCCTGGTATTCCTCACTAAAGCGGGTCAATGAATCGGTATGAAAACCGGTTTTAGCTTCAGCCCCGGTTTCGCTGATAAATAAAGGTTTATTATATGGCGTACTCCAGCTTGTGGTGCGGCATTTATCGGGTGTGCCGCCATACCAGCCAAGGTATTCATTAAAAGCAACGAGATCAACAAATTTGCCCAGAGGGTCATCTACCACATTCAAATCTTTACCCGAACTGTAGTTTACCTCAAGCGCAGCCGATACCAGGCGGGTATCATCCAATTGTTTGGCCTTAATGATCAGGTTATGCATGAAATTTGTGCGGGTTGGGCTTACCGGTGTTTCATTCCCTACCGACCAGATAATGATACTGGCGCGGTTATGATCGCGGGTGATCATTTCATTAAGCTGCGCTTTTGCCTTTTCAAGCACCGCGGCATTGCCAAAATCAATAGTCCAGTAAACCGGGATCTCCGACCAAATCATAATACCCAGTGAATCGGCCAGCCGGGTTATTTTTTCATCGTGGGGATAATGTGCCAGCCTTACCATATTGCAGCCAAGCTCATGCGCCTGATTTAGCAATTGTTCGGCATCCTGCTGGCTGTAAGCTCTCCGTACATCCTGTGGTATTTCGCCATGGATACAGATCCCCCGTAAAAATACGGGCTTACCGTTTAGCAGCAACTGCGGACCATGCGCTTCAATGGTGCGAAACCCTATCTTATCTTCTGTTTTATCGGCACCGGCACTTATGATAACCTTATACAGCTTAGGCATTTCGGGCGACCATAGTTGCACCTTTGGCAATTTAAAGCTCACCTGCGTGAGCGCGCCTGTGGCAGCAAACTGCTTACTAAGCTTAAGCTCGGGTATTTGTACGGTGATATTTTGGCCGGTTGGCGGAACATCATTCAGTTTAACCCATCCGCTTACCTCCGGTTGTTTAGCGGGAGCTGCACCATTAGCAGGCTTTTTGAGCTGGATCACAAAATCGCGGATGTAGGTAACAGGCACTTCAACCAGTTTTACATCGCGGGTAATACCACCGTAGTTCCACCAATCGGTATTGAGGGTTGGCACCTCATCGGCATATCGCTTATTATCAACCTTAACCACTAGCAAATTATCTTTATCCTTAAGCAGCCCGGCCGGAACTTCAAAATTAAAGGGAGTAAAACCACCTTTGTGCATTCCAAGCTTTTTCCCGTTCAAATACACATCGGCACGATAATTAACCGCGCCAAAATAAAGGTACTGCCTGCCCCCATTGATTGATTTAACATAGTCGAATGATTTTTTATACCAGATAGTCCCCTCGTAATAGGTAAACTCCGGCTTTTGATGGTTCCAGTCGCCGGGCACATCAATACTAAACTTATCAATATAGCCGTGCTCCTTCTTTTCAGTTTTGTTAGCAGGGATACCGCTGTTCCAATATGCATCACCATTTTTTTCGTTAAGCTCCTTGTAGCGGTAATCATAAAACCCGGTTTCGTACGGGTCAACAATGTATTGCCATTTGCCATTCAGTTCAAGCGATTTACGGCTTTGGATATTGGTAATGAGGCTATCCTGTGCAGCGGCTGTACCCACAATGAGCAGCAGGCAGCATAAGCTTATGAAATTTCGCATGTTATTTCTTAAAAACATCAAGGTTCCAGTTATCCACCCAGTTTATTTCAATGTCATCGCCCTTAAAGCTGATAGGCAACCACAGGTAACGGCCATCAATAGCATCTTTAGGTGTCCATTTATCGGCTATGAAAATGAACGCATCTTTTTTGCCGGCCACAGGCAATACATGGGTGCTTTGGCCGCCATAAGTGATTTGACTATCCGCCCCCTGGCATGGATTACCGTGGTAAGTCCACGGCCCCCAAATTGATTTTGAACTAAACCAGCGGGCAGCATTTGGCGCCCAGCCGGTACAACCAGAACCTATCATGTAATAAATTCCGTTACGTTTAAACAAGGCAGGCGCTTCGGTTTGGTGGCCTATATAAATACGGATAAATTTGCCTGTATGGCCTGTATAATCGGGCGTTAATTCTGCCAGATCAAGTGTATAATTTTCTTCGGATGAAAAAACGTGATAAGCCTTGCCGTTGTCATCAACAAAAACGGTCATGTCGCGGGCCATTTGGCCGCCGGGAAGGTCGCGGCAAAAATATTTATCGGTTTCGTGAGCCGGATTAACACAGTTTATTTTATCTCCTTCGGGAGTAAGCGCCGGATAAAACGGCATCTGCCCCGGGTTAGGTCGGTAGCTTTTAATGAACTTGTACGGGCCGGTCACCTTATCACTCACAGCAACTCCGGCGCGTGCAGCGCTGTAACCTTTGCCCAATAGCTCAAGGTGAAACCACATTACATATTTTTTTGTCTTTTTGTTATAAACAACCTTTGGCCTTTCCAGGATACAGCCTTTTGCTATATCATTTGTAGTATCGCTCGAAACATTCAGCGAAATCCCCTCATCCTTCCAGTTGTACAGATCTTTTGACGAATAGCAATGAACCCCAACCATTGCCCGGTTGCCGGCATCACCGGCAATTTTGTGTTCGCCAAACCAATAGTATACGCCATTATTATACAGAATGCCTCCCCCATGGGCATTAATGTGTACCCCTTTATCATCAGGCCAAATAGCGCCCGGACTAAAACTGGTTAATTTAGTTTGCGCACGGCCAATGATGCTTAACAGCAAAAAGGCCGGCAATAAAAAGCGATAGTATTTCATATAAAGATGTTTGTATTATTTTTTGATATCAAGTGCATGATCGGCCGGCGCATCCTGGCCGCTCCAGATTTTAACGGCCGTCCATGGTTCGTCGGTATCTGCCCAAAAGGGATCGGTTTCGGGCAGTCCTAATGGTACAAATGCTGTAGCGCAGAAGTAAAGGCTGCCTGTTGTAATGTAAAAATCGGCAAGGCCGGGCTGCTTGCCATATAAACCCATATTAAGCCAGCCATCGGTAGTAAAAGTTTGCGGTGCGCCCAGCGTTTTTTTGATCATGGCTGTTAGCGCGCATCTTACCTGCGCCGGTTTCAGGCTTGCAGGCAATTGTTTTTTGTAGGCGATATTAGCCAGATGATGAAATGCGCCGCCCCGGTATACTATTGAACGCCCTATAGCGGGATAGCTCCCATCAGCGTTAATAAGGCGCTCGAGTACTTCGGCGTAACGCTGACCTACGGCCAGTTCGCGTTGCTCCTCGCGTGCATAAGTTTTCTTTTTGGCGTTAACCTCTTCCAATATGGTGCTTAGGTTTGGATGGATCACGATGCTATTATAATAATCGAGATGAAAGCTCATCCCATCCGAATACATGCCATCGCCAACATACCAATGCTCGGTAAATTCGCGGATGCCAAATTCAACCCTCACCGGATCGTAGCCCAGATCATATTTGCAAAAAAAGGCCTCTATCATCCCCGAAAACAAAATCCAGTTGGAGTAAACCGGAACAGTTGCGCGGGTAGTCTTCATCACTTCAACCACCTGTTTTTTGGTTACCTCATCGAGATGTTCCCATAGCCATGGGCTCCGTACCAAAGCAAAAGCAACAAACGAGGCATCAACTAAGGGCTGGCCACCGCTCCATTGCAGATAGTCTTTAGCTTGAGGATTAACCGCGTTTGCAATAGCCTTTAAAGACCATGCCCTGTATTGCTCACGAAGTTTTACCTCGGCAGCATCGCCGCCTTCCAGTTGTAACCATGGGGCGATACCGCTTAATGTGCGGCCAAATGCTTCCAGATAACCTACTTTGGCACGGCTTTCCTTATTATCAATTTTGTCGGACAGCTGCATCGGCATTTTTTCCTTAAGCTGATCGGCCGCGAGGTTGCTGATCACTGGCCGCGCTACCTTATCCATGTAGCTTAACCATAATTTCCGGTCAGGTACTTGAACTGTATTTTTTTTGCTTTGTGCCGATGCACAAAACGGCGTACTTATTAATATGAAGTAAAATATAAGCTTTTTCATCCGGGCTTTTTATTTGTTACGTTTTAATGAGGTACAACTTAGTAATCAGGAAAATCTCTTTTAAAATCAATAATAGACACGAGGCACCTAACGGAGCCCCAAAGTTTCCATTTTTGTTTCCTATAAGCACGATACTCCTCCGGAGTGTCTTATCAATTGCTTTAAACTCCGTAGGAGTATCGTGTTTATAGCCATTTTAATCCCATATATTGGCTCCGTTAGGTGCGCCGTGTTTTAAAAGTGATTTCCTTTACTTAGTAATTAATTATCAGGGCTTCCAGTCCAATACCTGTACTTTTGTTGGCGCTATATTGGCTTTGCCTTCGCCATCAACCTGGGTTACTTCTTGTACAAACAGGCTCAATGTTTTTTTTTCTTTCCATAGTTCGGTGTCATAAGTCGGTTCCCACTCTCCTACTGATTCAGAACTTAAATCATTAACCTGCCAGTTTGCATTTTGCAGATCACTGTTTACAGCTACAGAAACTTTATCGCCGCGTTCGATATCCCTGAAAATAATTGCAACTGATTGTTTCCCGCTCCTGTTCCAGGCAATGATCTGCGGACGAGATATCGGGATGCGTTTGGTACCTGTTCCGCCAAGGCTGAATGCCGTTTTTCTGAAGCCAAGGCTTTCCGAACGCCAGCTACTGCCGGTTCTAAAAACAATATGATACTGTGGCATAATTGAACTGCTATCGCGCCAATAGGTTGCGATAAAAGGATTGCCCTGATCATCGGCAAACATGGATGTTTGATTGATGAGCTCGCTATGCTGCGGTATTTTGCAGGCGTACTCCGCATTAGCGGCATTAATTGGAAGAATATATTTTTCGCCGGTAGATTTTTCCCAGGTTAAACCTCCATCGTTTGAACGGGCGTAGCACATGTCATGATTGCTTGCTACATCCGGTGTTTCGCGCCATACCCATGAAATATGGATTGTTCCTTTTTTGTCGATGCACATTTGCCAGTAGGCATTGCGTTTGCCTTCGCCATCGATAAGGTTTTGTTGTACATTAACCCATTTTTGAGTGTTTATACTATACCTGTTCATAACCAGGTTGCCATTGCCCGAACCACCATCGCGATAAACAAACAGCAGATCTCCATCCGGTAAACGATAAAACTCCGGGTAGCTCACCTTACTTTCGCTAATGCCTGTCATGCTTTGCTGCGCCGACAAAACAAGGCTTTCGGGCTTTATACTTTTAGCATAGTTCAAAGTCTGATTATGATGTCCCCAGGCAACATGCAAATAGCCGGCGCCGTCAACCATGATACTGATATCTTTATGGGCATCGGCAGCATCGGCTTTATATTGCGTTGCGGCAACCTGCCAGTTAACAGATCCGCTTTTTCTCTTAGCCAACACTAAAACCTGGTTGTTGTTATAATAAGCGGCATATTGTTCGCCATTAAAAGTAACCAATGAGTTTTTGCGGAACACCACCGTATTGACAGAGTTATTTGCCCAACCTAAACCTATAGTAGAGGTAGTTACTTGGCTGGTTTGGGCAGATACAGCAATAGCGCTTCCAAACAGGATACAAATAAAAAACAGTGATCTTAAATGGTATAGCTTCATAAAAAGTAAAAGTAAGGGCAATGGATATTGCCCTTACTTTTTATTTGTGTTTTAATTAATAACCCGGATTTTGCTCCAGCACAGCATCTTTATTCAATTGAATTTCAGACAGAGGAATAGGAAGCAGCAGATTTTTATCAGCTAAACCTGTTGTCGGGTGCTGGGCATCGCCAGAGTTAAGGCGAAGTGAGCGCTCAACCAGCGTACCGGTACGCATCAGGGTTTGACGACGGTTTTCTTCGCCGATAAGCTCCCTTGCACGTTCGTCTAATACAAAGTTAAGCGTCATTTGATCAGCGGTTACCTGCGGTGCATTAGCCCTTGTCCTTAATACGTTGATAGATGCAGCAGCATCTGCAGTTTTGCCTTGTTTAACCTGTGCTTCGGCAAGCAGTAGGTAGGTTTCGCCTAAACGCATCATGATAAAATCTTTGATCATAGCATAGCCAAAGGTATCATTAGGATCAAATGCGCCCCATTTGGTTGTGCTCGGACAAATCTTATACAAAGTATCCGGACCGGTAAACGGCACTATTTTGCCATAGTTGGCATTTGTTGGATCATTATAGTAGTAACGTCTTTTGATACTATACTGCGAATTACGAATATCGCCGGCAGGGTAAAGGCCATATAAAACCCAGTTACTCAACCTGAGCCTGGCAATACTGCGGCCGCCTAATGAGTCACAAATTACCATGCCGGCGATGTTATAGTAAGCGGCACCCCATACCCTGCGTTGCTGGGCGTTATCTGTATTACCACCAACTACCGAACTTGGATTTTCCTGCTCCAATACCCAGATAGCTTCAGAGTTGCCCTGTGCACGTCTTTCATTTCCATACACAAACATATCTGAATAATAATCGCCTGTTCCTCCGGCCCTTACACCATAGCGGGCTTTGATCAGGCTGAATTTACCACTGCTGATAACTGCCTGTGCCTGCTGCTCGGCCAAATCATTTTTACCCATGCGCAGGTAAACCTCGGCTAAAAGTTGCATGGCCATATATTTATTAGCACGGCCAACCGGTTTACCCTGAGCATTCAATTTTGAGGTGCCGGCATTCAAATCAGAAAGATTTGCACTTGCATAAGTAAGATCGCTAACAATGAGCGCATTTACCTCATCAAGTGACGCGCGTGTAAAATTGGTTTTGGGAGCTGTAAGCGGAGCTGTAACCAACGGTACTTTCCCAAACAACGTTGCCAGGTTATTGTAGGCATAAGCCCTGAAAAACTTAGCCTCGGCATCAATAGCACTTTTGCCTTTTGCTCCAAGCTTGGTGTTTGAAGGATCTTCAACCGAAGCTATAATGATGTTAGCGTTATTGATCAGTGAATAATATTTTCCCCAGATGTATGATGCAGCGCCATCAGTTGATGTAAGCTGTGCATAATTATAATAAGGCACTTCAATACCCTGCTGATTGGCTGTAGCATTTGCTACGTCGGTTCCTACCTGCCAAACACTTGGCCAGCCCTGTGCATTTGAATAGGTTAAAATGGTGCTTTCATAATTATACAAACCTACTGCAGCCGCCTCAAAACCCAGTGAATCATTAAGGGTTAACGGAGTATATGATGAATACGGCTTTTCGTTGAGGTATGACTTTTTGCAGGATGAAAATGCGGTAATAAGCACTGATATTGAAACCAATATGATCGAATACTTTTTCATGTGTTTATGTTTTATCAGTTTATTTTAATGAGATATTAGCACCAAAAACAAAAGTGCGCGTTACAGGATAGTTGTTAGTCCAATCGCCCGAGCCCCTGGTTGAGTAACTGTTTTCAGGGTCCCAACCGATCCACTTGGTAAAAGTGTGGAGGTTACGACCGCTTGCATAAAATGTTAAGCCATTCAGGTGTAGTTTATCAAGAATATTCTGACCGACTACATAGCTAAATGTAACATCCTTTATGCGGGTGTAGCTTGCATCGCGCGGATATCCGTAACCACGGGTATTTGTATACGATAGTGACTGGAACGAATTATTGTTATTAGTTGGTGTCCAGTAGCCAATTTCGGTCGGCGTATTCCTTCTTCCAGACTCGTCAGCGTAGTTCAAATCGGCATTATTGCGCAACATGCCCTGAGCTGTTTGGATGAATATGCTCAAGTTAAACTGTTTGTAATGAAATGTATTAGTGATACCTCCAGTCCATTTTGGAGTAGTTTGACCCTGTATCACACGGTCATCCGCAGTGATTTTACCGTCACCGTTTGTGTCGGCGAACTTAAGGTCGCCTGGTTTGGCTCCCGGGTCTTGTTTGGAGGCATCCTCGCCTGTTTGCCAAACACCGGTCATTTTGTAATCATAAATTACACTGATAGGCTTACCAATGAACCAGCGGTTACCCAGGTCATCTTTACCATCGCCGTAAAGGCTTACAATTTTATTGCGATTAAGCGCATAAACTATATTTGATTCCCAGCGAAAGTTTTTGCCGTCAATATTACGGGTATTCAGGTTAACCTCTAATCCCTTATTGGCTACCTTACCTATGTTATCCCAAACATTTGAATAACCGGTTATAAGCGGTAGGCTCCTTCTTAATAACAAGCCCGAAGTACGTGTACTGTATGCGTCAACCGAACCATTAATACGGCTGCCCAGCAAAGCGAAATCAACACCAACGTTTGCTCCTGTAGTGGTTTCCCAATGCAGGTTAGCATTACCCAGGTTACTTGCCTGCACACCAATTGTACTTACACCGTTAAAAGGCGAACGTACCGTTCCGTCGGTAGTAATGGTTTGATACACGCTGATAGCTTCGTTACCGGTTTTGCCGTATGATCCACGAAGTTTTAAACTGTTAACGATCGTTGAATTTTTAAGAAAGCTTTCCTGGTCGATATTCCAGCCTAAAGCGGCTGAAGGGAACACACCATATTTAGTTGTGTTAGCGCCAAATACCGATGAACCGTCCCGGCGGGCAGTAACGGTAACCAAATATTTACCTGCATAGGTATAGTTAACACGGCCCATTTGCGAGTTTAACGCATATCTGTCTGAATATGACGATGAGGTTTGGGTAGCACCGGCACCTAAATTATTGAATGAAAGTTCATCGTTAACAAAGCCTGTTGCAGCAGCAGTAGATGTAAAATACCTGCGGCGTTGTGCACTGTACAAACCGGTAAAATCCAAATGATGCTTGCCAAAATCACGGTTATAATACAATAAGTTTTCAATTGTGTAAGTGTTAGTTTCAGAGCTTGCCGCACTTGCACTACCGAGCGGGGTGTTTGCCAGGCGACCGCTATAGCTGTCAACTCTTGTCGGCAAATAAGTATAACCCGCATTTAAACGATATTTCAGTCCCTTTAAAACACCACCAAATTTCACTTCGGCATAGCCATTACCGTTAAGGTTTACACTGCGGTTTATCTGGTCGGTAGTCAGGCCAAGTAAAGGGTTAACATACAATTGTTCCGGCGCCATTGGATAAATAGTGTAGGTGCCATCGGCATTGTATTCGTTCCCGTACGGGCTCATGGCGGTAGCGTTTAACAAGTTTGCACGGCCTCCATCATAATTGTTATTGGCAAAGTAAGATGACATGCCCACTGTTAAAAAGTTGGTTACGTTAATATCCAAATTTGAGCGGATACTTACGCGGTTATATTGATAGCCTTTTACCACACCTTTCTGCTTAAGATAATCACCAGACACGTAATATTTTGTATCCGGGCTACCACCAGAGATACTTAGGTTATGATCCTGAATTACGCCAGTTTGGGTAACTTCCTTTACCCAATCAATAGTTTTACCGGCATTATAGTTTGGCAACTCGGTATAGTTAGGTACAGGACTCGTCTGTTTTTGGCCGGTTTGTGACATATAGTCGGCATATTTTTGAATGTATGCCGCCGGGTCACGCGGTTCAAGTAAATGAGCTATATTTTCAACACCGGCATAAGCGTTATAGCGGATAACCGGCTTGCCACCATTACCTCTTTTGGTGGTGATGAGGATTACGCCATTTGAGCCGTTTGTACCGTAAATAGCAACCGCCGAAGCATCTTTAAGCACCTCCATTGACGCTATATCATTAGGGTTGATATCATTCAATGAGCCTCCGCTTTTGCTAAGCGGGATTCCATCAACAACGATGTATGGGCCGGTACCGGCATTGATAGAATTTTGCCCCCTTACAATTGATGAAGGCTGAGCTCCCGGTACCGAAGATGTAGTTGTGATATTTACACCTGCTACAGCACCTTCAAGCGCCTGCAATACATTGGTTACCGGCAATTGCGATAACCGCGCTTTAGGTACAGACACCACAGCACCCGTAACGTCCGATCGTTTTTGCGTACCGTAACCAACTACTACAACTTCATTAAGCTGCTTGTTACTATCTTCAAGTACTATGTTTAATGTGGTGGTATTTTTTGTAACTACAATGGTTTTGGCTACCATGCTTACAAAAGAGATCTTCAGTGTTGAGCCTTCGGCAACCTCTATTTTAAATGCTCCATTAACATCAGTTGTGGTTGATTGGGTTGTACCCTGGATGTTTACAGTTGCGCCAGGCAGTACGTTGCCTGTAGCATCTTTTACAACACCTTTTACATTAATTTTTGTTTGCGCGTTTGCCAGTTGAGCAATGCCTGTAAGCATCATCATTAAAAGCAATACGGAAAAACTTTTTAAGAGAGTAAATCTATATTTCATAATTTAATTTGGTTTATAGGGTTCATTTAATTTGGAATTTTGGGTAGTAACTGAGCCTATCCGGGCCGGTTTAACACCACGGCATTAGCTGCCCGGTTGCGCATTTTTGAAATTTTCATTGCATTAATTTTTAGTTTATGAATTGCCGGCAATAAAATATTGGCACTGATTATTGCCTGCCGGTTGAAACGAAATAAGCGGAATTTGGCTTTGCGAGAGAGGGGTAAAACTATAAATTACCGGGGTCAAAACATACAAAAACACCCTCTTTTGATAGTTTTTGTAGAATACGCGAGAAAATAAGTGTCAAATTCACTCTTATTTTACTGCGAGAAGTTTTGTGGCAATGATTAATCGTACCAATAAAAGACAGTCTTATTTAGAAGAGTTTTTCTCAAACTCGTTCATACGATACGAAATTTGAAAGCTGGCACGATGTTTTTTGATAAAGTCAGACGGATTGATACCGTATTGCTTGAAGAATTGTTCGCGAAAATATTTCACATCACTAAAGCCAACCTGAAAGGCAGCTTCGTTAACATTACAATTGGTTTGAATGAGCAATTCGGCAGCTTTGCGCAGGCGTACAAAGCGGATAAAATTATTGACCGATTGCCCCGTGATATTTTTAAGACGTTTAAATAAGGTTGCATAGCTGATACCGATCTCCTTAGCCAGCACATATACATCAAACTTATCATCGGTAAAGTAATGCTCTATGACCGAAATGCAATTATTCAGAAAATCTTTGTTTTCCTGTGAGATACTGCGACCGGTGCTTTTCTTGGTAACCTCCTTATAAAAGTAATTCTGGAGCTCGGTTTTATTGCGCAACACGCTTTTTACCCGCGCTATAAGCAATTCTTTATCAAATGGTTTGCGTAAAAAATCAATGGCCCCCTCCTCCATACTTTTAAGCATAATATCCGGCGTAGTGTCACCGGTTAAAAGGATAACAGGGATATGACTTATAGCCTGATCTTCTTTAACAATCCGGCACAGGTCAAGCCCGCTGATACCATCCATTACAATATCGCTTATAATTACATCAGGGATATGTTTTTTAATAAGCTCAAGGCCTGTGGAGCCGTCCTGCGCCTCGATTACGTTATACCCCGGCGTAAAAATCTTTTTGATGTACGTACGGATCTGGTCATTGTCATCAATCACTATAAGTGTATGCCTGGCCGAACTGAATAGCTCCAATGCTGCAAGACCCTCATCTTCAGGTATAATATCTTTGTTATCGTCGCTGATAAGCTCGTTTACGTAGGTGTAATCCGGCACAACATCGTCAACAATAACATCTCCCGAAAAGTGTGCTTTACCTTTTGGCAAGGCAAGCACAAAGGTTGTGCCCCCATCAGGATTGTTGGAGTAGCTGATATTACCTTTATGGCTCTCAACAAACACCTTAACCAGGTATAAACCTATACCAAAACCTTTACGGAAATAGTTTTTATCCTTTGCCTGGTAAAATTTATCAAACAGCCTGTCGCCAGCCTCGGTATTGATGCCTATGCCATTATCAATTACTTTAAAATATACATAAACATCATCCTGTTCAATAGCAACATGGATAGTCCCTCCATCGGGAGTAAACTTTATAGCGTTTGAGATGAGGTTAAATAACGCTATCTCTATTTTTTCCAGGTCGCAGTATACCTCAATGGCATCTGAGCCGCCCACGAGGGTATAATTAAGGTGTTTAATTTTTGCCTGCTGAATAAAGCATGAATAAACCTCGTTACATAAGATAGCAAAATTTAACCTGCTCACCTTCAGCGAAGCATTTTCGCTTTCAGTTTTTCTGAAAAGGAGCAAATGATCAACCAAGCCAAGCAGGCGGCGCGCGTTGCGGTAAATCGTGCTCAACTCCTCCGTATTTCCCTTGCTTTGATTAAGGAGGTCCTTGATGGGGTTGATAATAAGCGTTAATGGGGTCCTAAACTCGTGTGACACATTAGTGAAAAAGGTAAGTTTCTTTTCATTAAGCTCCTTTTCTTTCTCTACCTGCAGGTTGGCCAGTTTTACTTTAAACCTTAACCGCGCCTGGTTTAACCGATATCTGTAAAAGGCGTAACCTATGGCAGCTATTAACGACAGGTAAATTAAATAAGCCCACCACGTGCGGTACCAGGGAGGCAGAACTATGATTTTAATAGCGATAGGCGCCGCCGTCCATTGCCCTTCTGTATTGGTAGCCCTGACTTTAAGCGTATAAGTACCTTCATTAAGGCGTGAAAAATATGCCGACTTTAGTTTGCCTACATAATTCCAGCCATGGTCCCAGCCTTCAAGGTAATAAGCGTAGGAGATCTTTTCGGGAAAAGAATACTCAAGCGCTGTGTAACTGATGTTCAGGGTAGCCTGACTAAATGGGACAGTTACTTTTTTTAATTCATTTAATGGCAACTTTTGTGCATAACCACTGTCGAGTTCAATAGACACGTTGTTTATTTTAAAATCAGACAGCATGAGCCGGGGCTGATGCGCGTAGGGGGCAATACTATCGGGCGAGAAAAGGTTAAACCCCTTTATGCCTCCGAACAGCATTTTACCCGACGACAGTTTTAGCGCTGCATTATAATTGAACTGGTTGCTTTGCAAACCATCGGATGCATTGTAATTGGTGATCTTTTTTGTGGTTACATTAAAGCTGGAAAGGCCATTGTAAGTACTGCACCATAAATTTCCGCTGTTATCTGCCAATATATTCAATATCGTATTGCTCGGTAACCCTGCCGATTCTGTATATCGTTTATACTGATGGCTGTTGATGTCATATTGCAGCAGCCCTCCGCCCTCGGTGCCAACCCAAAAATTGTGTTTAGCATCTTCGGCAATGGCCCTGATAGCCTGTCCAATAAAATAAGTCTGGTGTTTTTTATGCAGAATATCAATTTTAATCAGGCTGTTGTAGTTACCTGCCCATAAATTGCCTGCATGATCCTCAAAAAGTGCGTGAATATTCACCAGGCTGTTATCAAAAAGCTCGAACTGATCTTTGGCACGATTATACAAAAACAAAGCACCTCCCCAGGTGCTGCCGGCCCAAAGCCGGTGCTGCGAATCTTCGTACAGCTTCCAGAAATTCTTTTCTTCCTTTTTTTCTACCGGGTTGTAGCAACTATAGTGTCTAAACTGCCCTGTTATATTATCGAAGGCATCAATACCGCCGTTAAAAGTTGCTACCCATATTTTGTTGGTATAATCGTTTAAAATGCTTACAACAAAATTACTGCTGATAGATCCCGGAACATTCTGATGCACATAAGGGGTGAACGTATTTGTTTTAGTATTCCAGTAATTTAGTCCTCCGCCGTCGGTGCCTACCCATACATTATGCTGTTTATCTTCGCAAAACGACAGGATAAAATTATTGATAACACTGTTTTTATTGAAAGCATCATGTGCAAACAAATGAAATGATTTTGGTTTACGGTCAATAATGTTTACACCACCCCTTAAAGTTGCTATCCAAATCCGCGACTCTTCATCCTCATAAACAAAGTCAACAGCGCCACTACGTAAACTGTTCGGCGTTTCGCCGGCAGTAATGTAGGTAATATTATTGGTAGCAGGGTTCCAGACCTTGATGCCACCACCATTTGTTGTAACCCAGATATCGCCGTTTTTTGTTGTGGCCAGACTAAAAATATTACTGCTTGTTACTTTATTAAGCCCTATATCGAGCTTTACCGTTTTCCGGATAACAGGATCATATGAAAACAGTTCGTTACCCCATCCTGCAATTATTTTCCCTTTTCCATCGATGGTCATACAACCGGCATATGCCAGCTCCGGCGCAACGATCTTTATTTTGTCGGTTGCTGTATCATACCTGCCAAGGCCTGCCCCGTTTACCAGTACCCATACGGTGCCGTGTTTGTCCATCCGCGCGGCAAGTGTATTAAACCGCTGCTTGTTAACATCATAAAGTATCTCTTTACCAATGGTATCTGTTTTACCAAACTTGAGGAAGCCATATGTACCATTGGTGGCAAAAATATTGCCCGACCGATCGGCTACTATCTCATTGATATTAAACCCAATTTTAACTGGCTGATGCTTTTCATTATAGCAATAAAGGGCATGAAAGCGCGAGTCGGCATAATCAAAATACATGAGCCCTTTTTCAGTTCCCACATATATTCGTCCGCCGCTGGCATTAATGGATTTAATGTGGTTATTGACCAGCGAGTTTTTGTCGCCCCAAATATTCCGGAAAACTTTAAATGTGTAACCATCATAACGGTTAAGGCCGTCATAAGTGCCCATCCACATAAAACCATATTTATCCTGTGTAATACAGGTTACCGCGTTATTTGAAAGGCCATCCTCAATACCTAAATACCTAACCGGGAAACCAGGGCCTTTTGCTGAGGCTGTTAAAAAATAACATAAAAAGGGAATAAGCAAAAAGGCCTTTAATCGCTGAAACATTCGCCGTATAATCAATAACTGGTTGTTTCCAAAGGTATCAAAATGCAGCAGGCTTTCATTCGCAAATTTTATCCTGTTTTGGTACCACAGGAATTACAATACATCAAAAGCGTATCAGAAAACATAAAGAAAATAGCACAGCCGTTAACGACAAATAATTAACAATTAATTATATTTGGGATATTATAAACCGGTTCTTAATAAAGATTTTATTGTAATGACTATCACCTCTAAAAAAGGGAGTGCTGTAATTGCGCGTAATCAAGTGATTATGTAGTTATAGCAGGTCATACCATTGATTAAAACATTTGATTAAACATTTACCCGCATTGACTAAATATTTATTTGTTTTTTATTTATGCCTGTGGGGGCTTACTTCCCATGCACAAAACGTACTCAGGGTTGATAAAAATATTCAGCAGCATAAGTTTACCCTTAACGAGGTAAAATACCTGCAGGATAGCACCGGGAAACTCACATTCCAGGACATACAGAAAATGAGCTCCTCTTTTACCGAAAACAGCTCATACTATCCAAGTAATCATCATAAAAACTCAACATACTGGTTCCGCATACGGATGTATTTCAGCGAGCCTGTAAATAATAACAGCATCATTGAACTGTTTGATCAAACAACTGATGAAGTTACGGCTTATATGCCTGACTCGGCAGGTGGCTATATCAAAAGTGAATCGGGCGCTAATCTTGATTTCAGCAAAAGGCTTTTTCATCATAAAAACTTTGAGTTTTTAATTGGGGATACACAGCCTGGCTATCATACTTATTATTTCAGGATAAAATCACATAATGCCGTAAACGTAATTATAGTTTACCGCACCATTAATTACTTTATTCATTATGCACTTAATGAATATTTAACCTACGGCCTGTTTTATGGCATGATCCTTATTTTTTGTTTCCATAACCTGCTCATGTTCCTGGCGGTTAAAAAGAAACAATACCTGTATTATGTATTTTACATTTTAAGCGTAGGGCTTTATGAAATGAGTGCCGACGGCATCGCGTTCCAGTATCTGTGGCCAGAAACTCCGGGATTAAATCACTATGGCAACGGCATTTCCTTATACTTCATCAGTATTTGTGCGCTGGTATTCAGTAAAGCGCTGTTGCAGGTTAAAGAAAAGGCTCCCCAATTTAACAGGTTAATCAATTACGTTTTATTACTGCGCACCGTTTATTTTCTGTATTGCCTTATTTTCAACAAATCGCTGTTTGTGTACAAGTTTGTTGAGGTCATCCCTTTATCGCTGGCTTTTGCTACCGGTGTGTATATATTTAGAAATGGCTACAAACCGGCCCGCTTCTTTGTGCTGGCCTATTCGGTACTATTTGTGGGTTTTACCGTTAAGGCGCTCACCGCCCTTGGTTATACCTATTTTTTACCTGCTCCTATAAGTTATTACAGCCTTAGCTTTTGTTTTATCATTGAGATGGTACTGCTGTCATTTGCCATCGGCGACCAGGTTAGGGTGCTACGAAAAGAAAAAGACGCAGCTCATGAAGAAACCATAAGGCAAATGCAGCTGAACAGCCAGCTACAGGATTCAATTAATGAGGAACTGGAACGGCAAGTGCGGGCCCGAACGCATGAACTGGTTGAAAAATCAAACGAAATAACACAGCAGAGCCAGATCATCGAAAATCAAAACAAAGAACTACTGCTGGCCAACCTGCAACTGGAAAAACAGGCAGGCGAAATATTGCGCATGAACGTTTTACTTGAAAAAGATAATGTTCAGCTAAAAACAAACATTGAAAAGGTAACTGAATCAAGGGCACTTTCTACCGAGCTGGGCTATGAAGAGTTCAGCGCTAATTATCCCGACCAGGAAACCTGCTTTAAGTTCCTGTCATCATTAAAATGGAAGGATGGCTTTATTTGTACACGCTGTTCAAACACAACATATTGTGCCGGGCGATTGCCGCATAGTCGCCGGTGTACCAAATGCAGTTATGAAGAATCGGCATTGCATAACACCATATTTCAAAACAGCCGCATCCCTATCAACAAGGCATTTTATCTCACCTATCTAATTTACAGCACCAACGGAACGATATCATCGCATCAGCTTTCCGAAAAGCTCGATATCAGGCAAAGTACCTGCTGGACATATGCCATCCGCATAAAAAAGGTGCTGCAGGAAAAGAAAAAATCACGAAAGAAAAATGATCAGCAAGGGTGGACAGTGCTGGTGATGTGAGATAGCTTTGTTGGACTGGGCTATTCATGTTTGTTTTCACATCTCCCCAGAGCCTCTCATAGATTCAGGTTAATCCACAAAATTACTTGTCGTTCAATCAGCGAGATGTTTTGTTTTGCCCCTCTGAAGCAAAGGAATGCTGTTAGAACTATAAGCTACAAACCTTTTGCACCTCTGGTGCACCAGTACTTAAGTACATCTCAATTAATGTTTGTCTATTAAATTATAAAAATCCCCCGGAGGGGGAAAAGGTTTGTAGAAATAATGCCCTCCCCCCTTGTCCGAACCGCAGAGGGGTTCAACTTATGCAGATTACTCAATTGATAATAGCCATTTGAATATTAGTTTTATGCGTTAACCTAAATTCGCGATATGTCCTAATCAGACAGAAACTTCATTTCTCTCCTGATAAAGCAGGTTTTAACCACCTTTCAATCCCCTCAATTGTCATTTTTTAAAATATTTTCACTTTTTTTTCTTGTTCACCAAGCGTATCACCCGAAAAAAACAACAGGATGTAACCTGCTGTAAATACGCAACTTCAACGTTTGAGTTATTCGTTATCAAAACGTATCAAATTTCATTTAAATATCTTAAAATCAATAACTTACATACAATACAACTATTGCATTATTGATTTATTCCACGTTAAATTTACCCCACCAATTACCAGTTAGTAATACGCTTAACCAACAAATCGCTTATATGAAGTAAAGATCGCGCAGCAGTATTTACCTGCACTGCTATTGTGTAAACCAGGTTTGCATTTAGCCCATTCCGGCAGCCACAGCTGCTTAACCAACTAAACAGCAATTAATTATGAAGAAAAAAATTACGCTAATTTTTGTTTTACTTATTACCATACTAACACGGTCCTTTGCACAGGATATTACCGTGAAGGGTATTGTTAAAGACAGCCAGGGTCTGCCAATACCTGGCGCCACTGTTAAAAACAAATCGACAGGTGCCGTAACTGTTACCGATTTAAAAGGCAGCTATTCAATTACCGCAAACGGCAACGCTACACTTGTATTCAGCTTTGTGGGTTCGGCCACACAAGAGCAACCAATTAAAGGCCGTACAACAATTGACATTACCCTCGCCGATGCCAACAAACAACTGGAAGAAGTTGTGGTGATTGGTTACGGTACCCGTGCCGTTAAAGACGTTACCGGAGCCATCAGCAGTGTTAAAGCCGAGAAACTGGAGAACGAACACCCGGCCAGCGCTACCGACATTATCAGGGGAAATATTCCGGGTATTTCGGTTGCCCTGAACACCTCGGCCAAAGGCGGCGGAACAGGCGATTTACAGATCAGGGGTAAAGCCTCTCTTTCGGGCAACGTTCAGCCGGTTATCGTATTGGATGGTGTAATTTATCCTGGCCAGTTAGCCGATATCAACCCTAACGATATCGACCGTGTTGACGTACTGCGCGACCCAAGTGCACTTGCTGTATACGGTGCGCAATCTGCCGGTGGCGTTGTAGCTATCACTACCAAAAAAGGTAAAAAAGGCGGTACTCAAATCACCTTAAATGCAAACTTTGGTATAGCACAACTATTACAAAATCAAAAATATTATACAGGCGATGGCTTCCTTAACTGGCGTGCCGACGGAGCCCGTAGTTCCAATACTTCAAACCCCTATTATTATTACAGCAATCCTAACAAGCTGCCCGATGGCGTAACGCTTGCCCAATTCCTTAACGGGGCCACAGGCGATCCAACTACTATCTGGCTGCAGCGTTTAGGTTTATTCCCTAATGAGATTGCCAATTACCAGGCAGGTAAAATGACCGACTGGTCAAAACTGGTATTCCGTAATGGTTTCCGCCAGGATTATACAGGCAGCTTCTCGGGTAGTTCAGAAACGGTTAAATACTATGTATCGGGCAACTATACTAAAAACCAGAACCTAATTCAGGGCGGCCAGTACACCGACGGCCGTTTCCGTGTGAACCTGGAAGGTAAAGCCGCCAAATTTCTAACGCTTGGTGTAAACGCGCAATTTGCAAGCCGTGATGAAGGTGCCGCCAGCACCCCGTTGAGCGGACAGGCTATTGACGCTACCGAAGCCGACTGGACGCAGATCATCAACTCATCGCCTTATGGTGATATGTATAATGCCGATGGCTCATTACGACGGATTGATACTGACGACAGCGGCTTGAACCAGCGTAACCCTTTCCTCGGCAACCGTTACAATCAAAACGTGGCTGTTCAAAACACATTATTCTCTGTGCTTTTTGCCCGTTTAGATCTTCCTTTCGGTATCAAATACACGGTGAATTATGCACCAACCATCGAATCGTACAGAAACTTCTTCTTCCGCCCGGTAGCTAACCCTAACGAACTTTCGGGTGGTACTGCTATCCGTACACAGGAAAACCGTTACAGGTACAATCTTGATAACATATTAAGCTGGAACAAATCATTTGGCATCCATAGTTTTGATGCAACTTTCCTGCTTAACAAAGAAAAATACCAAACCTGGTATACCAATGCGTCAAACACGCAGTTAACCCCAACAGATATTTTAGGCTACCACAATATTGGCGCAGGCACTTTACCTGTTGAAAGCAGCGACGACCGCGTTTATAACGCTGACGCGATCATGGGCAGAATCAACTATACCCTGTTAGGCAGGTATATCCTGACAGCAACTGTGCGTCGTGACGGTTTCTCGGCATTTGGCTTACAACATCCGCGTGAAGTTTATCCTTCTGGAGCAATTGCCTGGGTATTCAGCGACGAAAGCTTTATGAAAGGCGATGCCTTTAAATGGCTTGACTATGGTAAATTACGTTTCAGCTACGGCGCAAACGGTAACCGTACCTCAACTACTACCGCCGATCCATCTATCTCATTAGCTGTATTAGGTGGTATTAAATATCCTACTGCAAACAACTCGGGTACCGTTACCAATAACAGTGGTATTTATGTAAGCACCTTACAAAATGCCCAGTTAAAATGGGAACGTACGGTAGGACCAAACATCGGTTTGGACTTCACCATACTGCACAACAGATTAAGCGGCTCGATAGATGTTTACGACCGTAAAACTACCGACCTGCTGGTAAAACGCAGTATCCTTGACGTTCAGGGTTACAATTCATCAGGTGATTTGGTTGGCGGCGCTAACAACTCAAACCCGTATACTAACATTGGCCAGGTTAACAACAAAGGTTTTGAAATTTCCTTGGATGGCAAGATCATGAAAAGTGAAAACTTTAACTGGAATGCAAGCGGTACTTTCTTTCTTAACCGCAACAAAATTGTTCACCTGTATGGCGCATTTCCGGTTACGGATGCCAATGGCGTTACCACCAATGTTGAAAAAGATGATATCGGTAACGGCTGGTTCATTGGGCATGACATCAACGCAGTTTGGGATTATAAAATCCAGGGCGTTTGGAAAACAACCGAGGCTGATCAGGCTGCTAAATACGGTGCTAAACCAGGCGATTTTAAACTTCAGGACGTAAACGGCGACTTTAAATTCACCAATGATGATAAGCAATTCCTGGGTTCACAAAACCCAAGCTTTAGCTGGTCGTTACGTAACGATTTCAATTTCCTTAAACACTTTGATGTATCGTTCCTGCTGGTATCGAGCATTGGTCAACTGAAACAGTATAACCAGGCTTTAAACAATCCAGGCAGCGTAGGTTTTGCACGTATGAACTCATACGTATTACCTTACTGGACACCTGACAACCAGATTGATGATTATGCCCGCTTAAATTCAGGCTCATCAGGCACTACCATTAACGTTTGGCGCAAAGCTTCGTTTGTAAGGTTGCAAACAGCTTCTATCGGTTACACTTTCAGTCCGCAACTGATCAAACGGCTGGGTATCTCAAGCGCCAAAATATTTGTGAACGCAAGCAATGCCGCTGTGTTTTCAAGCTGGCCGCTTTGGGATCCGCAAAATGGAGGTCCTACGCCAAGATATTTATCAGCCGGGTTTAACGTAGTTTTTTAAAGAAGGGATTTTAATACATGAACAAGATAAACAAAAACATCATGGCTGCGGCTTTAACAGCAGCAACCATATTTATAACCGGAGGCTGTACCAAGCGGGCCGATCTGTATCCGCAGGCACCTTCAAAATTTACACCCGACGTAACTTATACCTCGCCTGCTGCATTTAAGGCTGCTTTGGCTACGCTGAACGTAAGTGTAAGGTTTGAATATTTCGGCGATTCGGCCCCATTACTTACCGAATCGATATTTACTGATGCAGCCGTTGAGGGTACCACCGATAAAACCACACCGGCACAGGATTTGAACGCACGCATCACCCCTACTGCCAACCTAAACAGCGATGACTATAATAAAATTGGCCGCTACTGGAGCGCATGGTACCAGGGCATTCATGATTGTAACGTAATTTTATCGAGGTTAGATAACATCAAATGGCCTTCGGACGCTGACAAAAATTTGGTTAAAGCTACCGCGCTTTTCCACAGGGCGTACCGTTACTATCGTTTAGTGCATGAATTTGGCGATGTACCATTGTTGCTGAAAGAAGAAACTGCGGTAAACACAGGCTACTTCAGCACGCAACGTATAGTGATCCTGAAGCAAATGAAAACCGACCTGGAATTTGCTGTAGCTAACCTTACCGATGCAAATGCTAAAGGTGATATTTCAAAAGGCGGTGCGGCCCATCTTTTAGCTAAGGTTGATCTGGCCCTTGGTTTATTTGATGATGCTATCGCGGCATGTAACGTTGCAATCAATGGCCCGTATCATCTCATGACCAGTCGTTTCGGTATAGTAGCGAGCGACGCTTCAAAAAACATCATCTGGGACCTTCATCGGCCGGAAAACAAAGCATTGGGAACGAATGCCGAAGCTTTATACGTAGTGCTTGACCGCGAAACACTTGACGGTGCAACACCAAATGGATCACAGGTGATGAGGAACTGTGTGCCGATGTGGCATAATGGTACCATCCTTACTCCCGGTGCGCTTAAACCGGGTATCTCAGATAAAGTAACCGAAGAATTCCCGCTTACCTTGTGGTATGGTCGTGGTATTGGCCGTTTACGCGGTACGCCTTACGCTACCAAATACATCTGGACAGATAATACCGACTTAAGGCACGCGCCCGGAAACTGGATGAACATGACCGATCTGGTTTATAATAGCCCCGCTATCAAAACATCCGACCCTACCTGGTACGGCAAACACCTGGAGCAGTACACCGATGCCAATGTAAGCAAACGCTTCCTGAATGGTGCAAAAGATACTATCCGTGCATGGTTTGGTTGGCCGCATTATAAAGTGTTCATCGGCTCGGGCCCTATTGCGCTCGATAAATGGTGGAGCCCGCCACGTGGTACTAATACCGACTGGTACGTTTTCCGTTTAGCTGAAACCTACCTGCTGCGCGCCGAGGCATATGTATGGAAAGGCCAAAATGCACTTGCTATGGATGATATCAATAAGGTAAGGGCACGCGCCAACGCACAATTGTTAACCGATCCGGGTAGCGTAAACATAGGCACTATACTCGACGAGCGCCAAAGGGAACTGTACTGGGAAGAGCCACGTAAAACCGAGCTTACCCGTATAGCTTATATCTTTGCGCAAACAGGTATCCCTGCTTATAACGGAAAAAGCTACAATGTGGCCAATTTCTCAACAAGCAACTTCTTTTATGACAGGATCATGGAGAAGAACGACTTTTATAAAAACCCTAACGTTGTAACCAACTCTGGTAACCATTTCACTATTTCGCCGTACCACGTTTTATGGCCTATCCCGCAAAGCGAGATCGACCTGAACGTAAATGGACATATTAACCAAAGCAAAGGATATTCAGGTTCTGAAACCAATATCCCGCCGCTTGATAAGATCGTTCCTTAATTTAGTTGAATTTGTAACATTTGAGCCGGGCGTTAGTCAATTGACTAATGTCCGGTTTTTTGTTTTTTACGGATTTAAAAGCGTAAAATAATTAGCCGCCGGCACATTTGTGTATCTGATTTTTTCACATATTTAAACATTATTTAAACCTGATATCGAAAAATATGGGCCTGTTCAATATCCTTCGTAACGAACTTATCGACATCATAGAGTGGGTTGATACCACTCAAAACACCCTTGTATGGAAATTTCCGCGCCATGACAACGCCATTAAAATGGGCGCCCGACTGGTTGTGCGCGAGTCGCAGGCGGCCGTTTTCATGAATGAAGGCCGCATTGCCGATGTGTATGCTCCCGGCACCTACGAGCTTCAAACCCAGAACATGCCCCTGTTAACTACCTTAATGAGCTGGAAATATGGCTTTCAAAGCCCGTTTAAGGTTGATGTGTTCTTCGTGAGCCTTCGTCAGTTTACCAATCAAAAATGGGGTACCAAAAACCCGGTAATGATCCGCGACGCTGAGTTTGGCCCCGTACGTTTAAGGGCGTTCGGTTCTTTTAACTTTAAGGTTCAGGACCCAAAGAAATTCATCGCCGAAATCTCTGCTACCAATCCGGATTTCGTTATTGAAGATATCAATGAGCAATTGCGCAACACCGTTGTATCGCGCGGAATGGATGCCGTGGCCGAATCAAAAATAAACGTACTTGACCTGGCAGCCAACTATAACGAAATGGGTAAATTCATAACTGAATCTATCCAGCCCGATTTTGCTGACCTTGGTCTTACCCTGACCAAATTACTGGTTGAAAATATTTCGCTGCCGCCAGAAGTTGAGCAGATGCTTGATAAACGGAGCGAGATGGGCATATTAGGCAACCTTGGCGCTTATGCGCAATTTCAGGCTGCCAATGCCATTGAAAAATCTGCCGAAAATACTATAGGTGGCAACCTGGGTGCTGCCGGTATGGGCCTCGGTGTTGGCGCGGCCATGATGGGCCAGGTTGGTAATATTTTTCAGCAAAACCAGGTAACTCCTAATAACACTGGTGGTGATGTTCCCCCACCTCCTCCCCCTGTTGTTCAATATCATATTGTAAAAGAAGGCAAATCTGACGGGCCGCACTCTTTCAGCGACATCAATGCTATGATTGCCAGCGGAGCATTAAGCAGAGAGAGCATGGTTTGGAAAAAAGGTATGGCTGCCTGGGCTGCCGCATCATCTGTTGAAGAGATTGCAGAACTATTTAACAACGTACCTCCGCCAATTGCCTAACCTGCGATCATTCCTAATCCTATCTTTCTGAAATGAACAACGAGGTTAATCCATCAGCCATAAACAATTCCTTAAACTGTTCGGGCTGTGGCGCATTACTGCACTTTAATCCAGGCACACATAACTTGCTATGCGATTATTGCGGTGTGAGCAATGCCATTGAAAGTGCTCCCGATAGTCGCGACATTTTATCTTATGACTATGAGGAGTTTATTGCCGGTATCGATAACAATAAACAAAGCGCCGATCTTAAAGTAGTAAACTGCAAAAACTGCGGTTCGCAAACCATTCTGGATCAGTTTGTAACTTCAGATAAATGCCCGTTTTGTACTGCCCCACTGGTGTTGGACCTGGAAAGCGGGCAGCAATATGTACCGCCGCATTATATTTTACCCTTTGCCGTTACCCAACAACAAGGGATCGAATTTTTCAAAAAATGGCTTAAAAGCCTGTGGTGGGCTCCCAATGATCTGGCTAAAAAAGTAAGCGACGCATCATCGGCACTTAAAGGCGTTTATGTCCCGCACTGGACTTATGATACCTATACGATAACAGATTACAGCGGCGAGCGTGGCGATTACTACTACACCACCGAAACATATACTGAAACCGTTGACGGTAAATCTCAAACCAGAACCAGACAGGTACGCCATACGGACTGGTCATATGCTTCAGGAAGAGTGGAATGTGATTTTCGCGACCTGATGGTGCCGGCAAGCAAATCATTGCCCGAGAAAACGCTCGATAAACTTGGGCCCTGGAATTTTAATATGCTGGTTAAGTTTGATGAACGCTATATGAGCGGCTTCCGTTCCGAAACCTATCAGTTAGATCCGGAACAGGGTTTTGTTAAAGCTACAGAGCAAACTTCAGGGCCAATACACTCGGCAATTCGGGATGACATTGGCGGAGACGAACAAAGAATAGATAGTACAGACACTCAATATCTTGACAAAGCTATAAAATACCTGATGCTGCCTGTTTGGGTAAGTGCCTATAATTACAATAACAAGGTCTATCAGTTTACGGTTAACGCCAGCACGGGCGAAGTTATTGGCCAGCGACCGATAAGCGCTATTAAGATCATCCTTGCTGTATTGCTTTTAATTGTTTTGATAATAATCGGGGTGATTTTGTATCAGAATGCGCATCCTAACGGTTGATTATTGATTAAAAAAACGCTCATATAAAAAAATCGTCATTGCGAGGTACGAAGCAATCCCCAATTTGCAGGTCCGCTCTGTATAGTTCGCGATTGCTTCGTACCTCGCAATGACGATTCCTATTGAGTAACCAACTCCTTCTCAACCTTTCTAACCCGTTGTTGTTTTACAGCAGGTTTCTTATTCCGCTTTCCCCACCAGATATAAAACCCGGTGATAGGCAAGCTGGCAGATACCATGGCCAGGAAAAACGCTACAACTTTACCGGGGATACCCAGTATAGCCCCAACATGGATATCGTAATTCATACGCCTCAATTTATCGGCAGCACCGGCATCTGCATAACGCCCGGAGTAAGGCCCTGCCGATTTGACAGGCTTAAGCGTATACTGATCAAAATTGTAAATATTGGTCTTGTAATAAGTACCCGAACGCAGGTAAGTTATCACTTCCACCAGATCGGCTTTTTGGCCGGGTAAATTGATATAAAAACCTTCCGGCTTATCTTGCGCGGCAATCTGGTTCCATAGTTTATCAACAGAAGCCATATTGAATGACAGCTTCGAGGTCGTATCTGATACCATGGCGGTTTCTTCGGTCAATGATTTTCCGCCCGATGTAGCCCAGTATATTGATTTACTCACCCATTGAAAACTCCACACCAGGCCTGTTAAGGCTATGATAAGCAGCAACAGCATGCTGTAAAAACCAAACACGTTATGCAGGTCATAATTTACCCGTTTAAAGCTGGCGTTCCATTTTACTTTAAAGCTTTTATCGCGCGTGGCCTTAGTCCACTTTTTGGGCCACCACAATACCAGTCCGGATATTAAAAGCACCACAAATATCAATATGGCTACGCCAATTATCGGTCGACCTATGGGATATGGCAACCATAAGGCACGGTGCCCATGTAGTATAAATCTAAAAAAATCAAAGTCGCCCTTGTTACCCACAAAATCTGTAGTCGTTTTTTTCAATACGCGCCCGCTATAAGGATCTATAAAAACGGTTATCAGCAAACCCGTTTTACGGCTATAGGAAACCGCCGCGGCCGACTGATCGGGTAAACCATAGTTTAATGCAGTAGGTTTCATTCCCGGCACCATTTTAACGGCGATGCCTGTCAGCACTGAAGGCGGCAGCATTTTTTTATTTTGCGGCTGTACGTGTGTCCAGGGTTCAGTTACACTGCGGATCTCTTTTTCAAAAACATAAATGGCGCCTGTAATACTTACAATCACCACAATAATTCCCGAAAAAAGCCCAAGCCACAAATGCAGCCACGCAGAGATTCTTTTAAATAATGAATCGCCTTTCTTTTTTGATTTAACGGCTCGTGCCGGGGTAGCAGTTTTAAGCATATTGAACTAAAAAGGCAGGCCGGAATCCCGGCCTGCAGGTGAATAATTTTTTTAGAAACGATAGCTGATACCAAGACGGTAGTTACGTCCGGCCTCTGCCTGCCAGTAATAATAGGTTGCATATGCCGCGCCGCTGTACAGGTACTTATCAAGCAGGTTATACACGTTAGCGCTTATCTTTATGTGGTCTTTACCCCAAAACAAGCCGCCATCAAACTTGTAATAATCCGGCAATTGCAACTGACCGCTGCTGGCGTTCCATGTCCAGGTGGTACGGTCGCCCTGGTAGGTTGCACCGGCGTAGATACCGCTATTTTTCAGCGCGCCATTTTGTATGGTATAAGTTAATGAAGCATTTATGTTATGCTTGGCGTAGCCGGGCACTTTTGCACCAACAACAGCCGTAGCAGGCAGGTTGGCTGCACCACCGGTTTTAGAGATCTTTGAATCGGTATAAGCATAATTGGCTACTAATGAAAGACCGCTGAAGATCTGTCCGCGGGTATCAAATTCAATACCCTGGGTTTTGGTTTGGCCAACATCTATCACAAAACCTTCGGAGCCTTTGTTATCAGGGTCGGCAGTAAGGGTGTTGTTTTTAAGGATACGATAAGCAGATAAAGTGGTGCTCCAGCTGCCGTCAAACCAGTCGCGTTTAACACCGGCCTCCAGGTTATTGCCGGTAATAGGTTTTGGCAAACTGCCATCGCGGATCAAGGCGCTTTGCGGCACAAACGACTGATCATATAAACCGTAAACGGATGTTTGCCTATCGATATTTACACTTACGCCAAAACGTGGGGTAAATTTTTTCTGATTACGACCAGCAAGATAATTGATCTCT
Source organism: Mucilaginibacter sp. A5337 (assembly GCF_059690695.1). Lineage (NCBI taxonomy): Bacteria > Pseudomonadati > Bacteroidota > Sphingobacteriia > Sphingobacteriales > Sphingobacteriaceae > Mucilaginibacter > Mucilaginibacter sp. A5337. The sequence continues at coordinate 296,151 of NZ_JCAWEC010000007.1, forward strand.
TTTACATAGGTATAACGGCCGGCAAGGGTTACACGTAGTACATTATCAAAAAAGCCGAGCTCATCCTGTCCGTATACACCGGTGTATGACTGGCTCGATAGGTTACCTGCCCCTCGTTGTGCCAAAGGTTTCGATCTGTCAAATACCGGTAAACCCAAAGCAGGCTGGTTATAAACCGGGTTATTGATGTTAAAAGGTTTAGTGTCGCTGTCAATAGCGCCACCTTGTCCCCAATCGGCAATGTATTGTTTGTTGCCCAGGTCAAGACCGCCCAATATGCGGTGACGTACAGCACCTGTCTGCACATCGCCATTTAAAAATACCTGGCCAAATTTCATCACGTTTGATGCATCCCAGATAGATACGCTCCTGATCAGATCGCCATTAGCTTTTACGCTATTTACCCAGGCCGAGCTGCCTTGTTGCTGGTAGTTGAAATAGGCCAACTGCCCGGTTAGTTTCCAGTGCTCATCTATCTGGTGGTTGAGATAAATAAAGGCGCTGTTATCTTTTATATAGGTAGGTGCTATGCCGGGTTCGGTTATGGTAAAATCGCGGGGTTTTATGGCGTAGCCCTGAGTTGCAAAAACATAGTATGACCCAAGGTTTGATAATTTGGCATGCTGATAAGTGTACTCAAATGTTAACGAAGTTTTATCATCAACTTTCCAGGTAAGCACCGGTGCTATGCTGAAGCGATCATTAAACTCGTAATTACGGAACGAGTTTTTGGTTTGATCCATCAGGTTTAATCGATACGAAAGGCTACCCGATTTAGTGGCTTTGCCATCCAGATCTAAAGTGGCGCGGTACAGGTCATAGCTACCCATGGTCATGGTGGCTTCACCGTTAAAATCTCTACCGGTAGGCTTTTTGGTGACCACGTTATAAATACCGCTTGGCTCGCCGTTACTCATCATAAAGCCGGCCGGGCCTTTTACAAATTCAATCCGGTCAACAAAGCTCATGTCTTCACTAAGCGGGCCCCAGTTTGATGTAACGTTCATGCCATTGCGAAATGCCGCAGCACGGCTGCCACGCATATTTACACGGGTATACAGATCGCCCCAGTGCTCCAGTCGGGTTGCACCGCTCACGTTGCGGGTAACACCGTCGCTCATGGAGATCACCTGCTGATCGGAAAGGGTTTGTGATGTAATTACCTGGATGTTTTGAGGCGCTTCCAGCAAAGGTTCGTTCAGCCTGATTGAGTTGGAAGGCACATCGGCCTTATAGCGGCTTTTAGCGCCTGTAATAGCTACCTCTTTTAATATACCGGCATTTTCTTTCAGCATAAAATCAAGGGTTTGAGTACTGCCGGAGGCCACGGTTACAGACTGCTCTTCGGGTGCAAGGCCCACCGCGGAAACCCGGATAATGTAACTGCCCGGTTTGATCTTACCGATGGCATAACGTCCGTCGGCATCAGTAAGGGCGCCATAAGTGGTATTTTTTAATGCTACGGTAATACCAATTGCAGGCTGGCCATCGGCTGTGGTAACCTTACCTTTTATGCTGCCGGCTGCACCATCATCAGCCTTAGCTGAAACGGTTGAAAAAGAAAATAGGATTAATAGAAAGTAAAAATGTTGAAATAATAGTGAAGTAAAGTTTGACCGTTTACTGCAGAGTAAAACAGATTTCATAAATTTGAGTGAAATGATTAATGGATTAAAAGGATCGGTTAACATTAACCCGATGTAAAGTTTGGCGACGGAGCATCGGGATTTTTGTTTTTATAAGAACCGTCAGGGGGGTACGTTGATGTTCATTGCTAACAGGATTTGGCGCAAAGAAACAATTTATTTAGAATTAGTCCAAATAAAATTAAGATTCTTATTGATATTAAACAGATTTACAAAGTCTTATGAACAATTTTACTTACGTGACTTTCATCTGTTAACCCAAACTCGGCAGCTATTTGTTTAAGATTATACCTGCCGCTGGCTATCCGCTGTTTAATTAATTCATTGCGATAGTCACGGATGTAATCACGCAAGGTAACACCGGTATTCCTTTTAAAATAAGGCCCCATATATTCGCCGGCAATATTAAAATTGGCGGCCATTACCGGTAGCTTAAGCAGGCTGGGGTCGTAAATATGTTTATGGATATAACAAAATATGGCCTGCATATCTTTACTGCCGTTACCAGGTTTCTTTAACTCAGGCATATTTCTTTGCAAAACAGCCGATAGCGCAATGATCTGCATCCAAATAAGCTGCTCATTTAAAAACATATCATGCTTTAAGGAAACTATTACATTAAAGATCATTTCAATAGTGTGCCTGTCAGCGTTATTCAATGCAAAGCCCGATAAATGGGTTTCTCTGCTTTTGATGAGGTATTCAAGGTTTTGGACACCATGGTTGGTCTTGTCGCCCGCCTGATGAATATACAGATCGGTAAATTTCAGGTAGATAAACCGCGTGGGCTCATCTATCTCAAAATAATGAGATTCTTCCGGCCCCAGTAAAAACACGTCCCCGGCTTGGTAACTAACAGTTAACCTGTTTATGATGTGCGAGCCTGCCCCTTTTTTGATATAGATTAATTCATAATGGTTATGATTATGTTCGGGATGAGGCCATTTTTCTGTCTCAAAATCAGAAATCAGCACAGGTTCAAATTGCCGGTAACGTTCCATAGCGGAAATATACCATATTATCACAGATAATTACAATTTCGATTTATAGCTTTTTACCCAATTTTGATCAATAAATATTTTTTATCAAACACAAAAAAATGAAAGCTATAAAAAACACAGCTCTTGTTGTCGGCGCTAACGGCGTGATAGGTACTAATCTGATAAATTATCTTGAAGGGCTTAATAATTGGAACATTATAGCATTATCCCGCCGCGGCGGATCAAACAATGAGGATATCCGCTACATAGCAGTGGATTTGCTGGATGAAAACGACTATAAGCAAAAACTCAGTGTATTAACTGACGTTACACACATATTTTACGCCGCCTATCAAGACAAACCCACATGGGCCGAACTGGTACAACCCAACCTTGCTATGCTGATGAATGTTGTTTTAGCAATTGAGCCCATTGCCCATAATCTACAGCACATCAGCCTTATGCAAGGATACAAAGTATATGGCGCACACCTTGGCCCATTCAAAACACCTGCGAAGGAAAGTGACGCAGGGCACATGCCACCCGAATTTAATGTAGATCAGCAAATTTTCCTGGAGAAACTGCAGCAAGGTAAAAAATGGTCATGGTCAGCCATTCGTCCGTCTGTAGTCGGTGGTACGGCCGTAGGTAATCCAATGAACCTGGCCCTGACGATAGCGGTTTATGCTACCATTTCAAAAGAGCTGGGCCTGCCGCTCCGCTTTCCGGGTAAACCGGGCGCTTATGATAAATTGATGGAAATGACGGATGCCGGTTTATTGGCTAAAGCTACCGTTTGGGCCGCCACTACCCCACAGACCGCTAACCAGGCATTTAATATTAACAATGGCGACTTATTTAGATGGAACGAGCTTTGGCCTAAAATTGCGGCCTACTTTAAAATGGAAGTTGCGCCGCCGCTCCAAATGCCCTTGCAAACTATTATGGCAGATAAAGAACCACAATGGAATGCGATCCGGGAAAAATACAACCTCTCGCCACATAGTTACCACCAGCTATCATCATGGGCATTTGGCGACTTTGTATTTTCATGGGATTATGATTTTTTTGCCGACGGCACCAAGGCAAGGCGCATGGGCTTTCATGAATTCATTGATACTGAACAGATGTTCTATAACTTGTTTAATGAACTCAGGGAGAAAAAGATCATACCCTGAATCATAATAAACCGAAGTTTCAAAGGATAATTTCTGCCGGATTAATAACATGTGATAAGTAGTGATGAAAAAAAATGAAAATAAATTTGCGTAACCCACAAGTTACACATACATTTGAGTAACTTAAAAGTTACCTATCATGGCAAAAATCATTCAACACCAATTATTTTACCCTCACCCTCCCGAAGTGGTTTGGGAATTTCTTACCAATCAGGAATTGATAACACAATGGCTCATGCCCGGCAATCTGAAGCCTATACCTGGCCATGAATTTCAACTAAGGGCTAAACCAATGCCGGAAATGGATTTCGACGGAATCTTTTATTGCAAGATCCTGGAAGTGGTGCCATTTGAAAAACTCTCCTATTCATGGAAATTCGGGCCGGGTAATGGTGAATTGAGCAATTCGACAGTAAACTGGATGCTGACTGAAAAAGACAACGGCACCGAGCTTTTACTGGTCCACCGTGATTTTGCAGACTCTGTAAATCCGTTGATGTTTAGCTCGATGGAAAAGGGCTGGTTGGTACTCATTACCAAAATGCTGCAGGTTATAAATACAGAAAAAGATGGAACAGCCCAGGCTTGATGTATTCCAGGTAATTGCCGATCCGAGCAGGAGGCAGATACTGCACCTGCTTTCAAAAGATAGTAGCACAATTAATGCACTGGCCGAAAACTTTGATATGAGCCGCCCGGCCGTTTCAAAGCATATTAAAGTACTTTACAACGCCGGCTTTATCTCCATCCAGGATATCGGCAGGGAAAGGCATTGTGTTTTAAAACAGGACGGCTTTAAAGAACTTAATGAATGGTTAGCCTATTATGATAAGTTCTGGGGCGATAAATTGGACAAACTGGGGGTTTTAATGAACGATAAAATGAATAAGAAATGAAAGATCAGGATTTAACGGTAACCATAACGGTAGACAAATCGCCAAAAGAAGCCTTTGACGCCATCAATAATGTCCGTGGATGGTGGTCGGAAGAAGTTAAAGGCGGTACAGAACAACTTAACGATGAGTTCACCTATAAAGCCCGCGACCTTCATCGCTGCAGCATGAAGTTAATAGAAGTTATCCCCAACCAAAAAGTGGTTTGGCTTGTGCTGGATAATTATTTCAGCTTTACCGAAGACCAAACCGAATGGAAAGGCACCAAAGTAGTTTTTGAAATTTCCGGGCAGAACGGCAAAACGCAAATCCGTTTTACCCATCAGGGTTTAGTTCCGCAGCATGAATGTTACGAGGTTTGTTCAAACGCCTGGACAGGTTATATTACCGGTAGTTTGTACAAACTGATCACCACCGGTAAAGGAGAGCCTAATCCTAAAGAGAGTTAGGTATTCGTTCTGATCCACAGCATTAGGCAGAAACCAGACTTACGAAGTTTCAGAAACTTCGTAAGTCTGCATTTGCTCTGCTATTACTTCTCCCATTTCATCAGATTTTATCGCTGCGGGATATCCAAAAATTCAGGAGATTTACGTTTAAGAAAATTTGCTTATGAATTTAGGATTAGATCAAAAGGTAGCCGTTGTATTGGCGGCAAGTAAAGGATTGGGGAAGGCATCGGCTTTGGCTTTATCTGCAGAAGGGGCTAAAGTCATCATCGGCTCCCGTAATATAACCGAATTGAATTCGGCCGCAGATGAGATCCGGACACAAACCGGCAATGAGGTGATCAGCTTTCCGGTGGATGTTACCGACAGTGGACAATTGACTTCATTTATTAACCAGGCGGGCGGCGTTTACGGCAGGATAGATATCCTTGTCAACAATGCAGGCGGGCCTCCATTTGCCAAGTTTGAGAGTTTTGACGATGTCCAGTGGCAGCAGGCCTATGAGCAAAATATGCTTAGTTTCGTCAGGACATCCAGGTTGGTTTTACCTTTTATGAAAACGGCCGGCTGCGGCCGGATAATCAACATTATTAGTGGCTCAGTAAAGTCTGTATTGGCCAACTCTGTGCTATCTACCGCCATGCGCATGGGTGTAGTAGGCATGGCGAAAATGCTGGCCGATGAATTAGGCCCTTATGAAATTACAGTCAATAATATAGCACCGGGCCTTATTTTAACCGACCGGATCAAACACACGCTACCTCAAAACGTAGATCCGGAGGAAGCAATCAAAGAAAAAACAAAGAGCATCCCGCTTGGACGTATCGGCAAGCCTGAAGAATTTGCAGCACTGGTAGCATTTCTTTCATCCGCCCAGGCAGCCTATATCAGCGGGACAACAATACAGGTAGATGGCGGAGCAAATCGTGCTATCATGTAAGTTTTTATCAGGTCTCTTAAAAGAGATTTAATAACATTTTGCTTTATGCATTTTACTTTCAGCTTCTCAAGACAGTATTATTGTTACATTAACAGTTAAAAACACTATTGCTTTTTAGTTCAATTCCTCGATATTTGGTTTAGCCGCGCATAAGCGCAGGCATTTAACCAGTTTACCTTTAAATCAACAAAAAGCACAGGCATCAACCCCTAATGGCACCTGCGTTTTTGATGAAAAATAACCTGCAAACCAAACTATACCATATGGAAAAATCACGCCGTACCTTTATTAAACAGGCAGCAATGGCCGGGGCCGGGATTATGCTTACGCCCAAAAGCTGGAGCGCCCAAAGTTATAAACGCATCATTGGGGCCAATGACCGGGTCAGGGTTGGCGTAATCGGCTTTTCAGACAGGCACAAAAGCTCGCACGTGCCCAGCTTCATGAACCATTATAAGGAACTCAATTTTGAAGTTGTAGCCGTATCTGATATCTGGAATAAACGGCGTGAGGAAGGTGCTGCCCTATGGAAAGATAAAATGCAGCATGACGTAAAGGCTTACCGCAATAATGAAGAATTGTATGACAGCAAAACGGTTGATGCCGTATTTGTAAGCACCGCTGATTTTCAGCACGCAAGGCATACCATTGAAGCAGTAAAGGCAGGCTGTGATGCCTATGTAGAAAAACCTTTTGCCGAAACCATGGAAGATAACCGGGCTGCGTTAAAGGCGGTAAAGGAAACAGGCAAGATTGTGCAAATTGGGTCGCAGCGCAGAAGTGGCGCTAACTATCATGCCGCCAATGAATTTATCAGCTCCGGAAAATTTGGCCCAATTACGATGGTTGAGCTTACCTGGAACGTGAACCAGCCCGGCCGCTGGCGCAGGCCCGAACTGTTAAGCCAATTGAAGGAGCAGGACACCGATTGGAAGCGTTTTATCATGAACCGCCCTTATGAGGAATTTGATCCGCGTAAATATCTGGAGTTTCGCTTGTTTTGGCCATATTCATCAGGCTTGGCCGGGCAGTGGATGAGCCATCAGATTGATACTGTACACTGGTTTACCGGCTTAAAGCACCCGCGCAGCGTGGTTGCCAATGGCGGTATTTATATGTGGAAAGACGGACGTCGCAATTGGGATACTATATTGGCTGCATTTGATTACGGTCCGCTTAATGATCCAACTACCGGCTTTCAGGTTACCTTTGGCTCGCGGATGCATAATGGCGATGAGCACCCGGCGGAAATTTACTACTCAAACGGTGGCGAGCTTAATCTCATTACCAACACGGTATCCCCCACCGGCGGACTTACCCAAAAAATGGCCGATGCCATGCATATGAAAGCCAACCTGCTGCCTGAGATTAGCCTTGCCAACACCGAAAAGGTAGTAGCATCGGCTAACACCGGCGGCGATATATTAACGTCAAACCACGTTCGCAACTGGATGGAATGCGTGCGCAGCCGTAAACAGCCCAATGCACCTGTCGAAGCCGGTTACAGCCACTCCATAGCCAATATTATGACCAATGCAGCTGTGCATACGGGCTATAAAGCTACTTTTGATGAGGCAACCCAGGAGGTAATGGCTAACGGGAAAGTGTTTAAATATTAAGGCTAAATAATAAAAATCCCCCTTTGAGATCTGTCGTGTGAACACATCTTTTAATCTTATTATTGATAGAAAAATGTCATTTCGACGAGCCAAGGGTGGGATTTGTGCGTTGAGCCGAGGAGAAATCTTCTACGCCCTGTTTTTACAGGTATAGTTGTAGAGCCTGATGTAGAAGATTTCTCTTTCGCTCCACCACTCAGTCCGCCGCTGCTCTATCGAAATGACATTTCTTTAAAGATGTGTCCATGCGATAGCCATTAAGAGTGGAATTGCACATTCCCCCCTCCTTATATAATTAATCTCATACACTAATCAACAAACATCACCCATACATGAAAATATTAAAAAATTGGGCTTGTATTTTTGCCGCTAACACCTTATTTGCTATGACAATACATGCTCAACAGGCCGAGCCGGTAAAATTGGTCAAATCAGCAGAAAATAAAATAGATATACTGATAGGTGGCAAACCTTTTACCACTTTCCTGTTTCCAGATACTTTGGAAAAACCAGTGCTATACCCTTTGCGGTCGGCAAACGGCGCGCTGGTAACCCGCGGCTTTCCACTGGCTCCGCGCCCGGGCGATCCTACCGATCATCCGCACCATATTGGCCTTTGGTTTAATTTTGAAAACCTGAACGGACTTGATTTCTGGAATAACTCCTATGCCATACCTGCCGCTAAAAAGAGCGGCTATGGATGGATCCGAACGGATAAAATTTTGGAGATGAAGGATGGCAAAAAAGGAGTACTGGCCTACCATGCTAACTGGACGGATCAGCAAAAACAGGTAATACTGGAAGAGCAAACCCGTTTTGAATTTAGCGGCAACGCTCAGGAACGAATCATTGATCGTGTAACTACACTTACCGCAGATAAGGATGCTCTTTTTAAAGATGCCAAAGATGGGATGCTTGGCCTGCGCCTGGCCCACGAGCTGCAAATCCCCGACCCTGCCGATCAGAAATTTACCGATGATAAAGGCAATGTAACAATAGTAAAAGGCGGCACCGATAAAGTAGCCAACGGCACCTACCTTACCAGTGAAGGCAAAACAGGTAACGATGCCTGGAGTACCCGCGGAGTTTGGTGCAAAGTATATGGTAAAATAGGGGCCGATTCGGTAAGCGTTGCTATTATTGATCATCCGCAGAACCCTAACTACCCTACTTTTTGGCATGCCCGCGGTTATGGTCTGTTTGCGGCTAATCCACTGGGCGAAAAAATTTTCACCAACGGCAAATCAGAAAAAAACCTTATGTTAAAGAAAGGTGAATCGGTAACATTCAGGTATCGGATCATCATACACAATGGCCCGCAAACCAACAGCGTTGCTCAGTTAAATCAGGCAGCAACGGATTTTCGTTCTTTCAAATAAATTTAATAGGTATTTGCCGGGATATTTCCCATTTTTTAATATCCCGGCAGGCGTCACAATTTTATGCTAAACAAAGGCTTGAGATTTAGATTCTTTCTGCATAATCAAGTAAAGTATCTATCTCAAGGCAGCGGAGGCTGTGTTTTACCTGGTGTTCAAATAGCCTTCGCGGGTTACAAAAAGCTTCAAATCTCCTTATTGTAGTCTGACAAAGATTCAGGCGCGTTACCGAATATATCAGCTATCAGGGTCTTCGCGGATGTAACGTATTTTTTTATAGCTTTGAATTTAATTGGCTAAAACATCCCTATTCTCTTAATAATAATCCAACTATTGTCGATATTCAACGTATACAAAGTTCACTGAAATTTTATATGATTTAAATATAAAAAAACTAATGCAGCCCAGGGACCGCATTACGGCTTAAATAAACAAAACACGGAGTTTTTATCCGTTTTTCAAGTGCTGCCGAACTATCATTTATGAAATCTACATTATTTACGCAAATCCTTAACCTTTCCATATTTTGCTTTTTACTTTCATCGTGTTACCAACCACAGCAGGTTAATCCTAAAAAAATTACAGTTTGCATTCAAAATATAAATGGGAAGTATAAATTGTACCGTAATGGAAAACCGTTTTTCATCAAAGGGGCTTCGGGCTCTACAAACCTGAAACAATTGGCAGCGGCAGGAGGCAATACTATAAGAGTTTGGGACACATTAAACTTAGGCAGCGTCCTGGACTCGGCTCAAGCCAATCATTTAGCAGTAGTAGTGGGTTTGCCAATGCCCTCAAGCGAAAGTCTTGAAGATTTTTATAATACCCCTAAGGCTAATGTTTATGCAGCTAAAATTGCCGGTATAGTTGAGCGGTTCAAAAATCACCCGGCGTTATTGAGTTGGTGCCTGGGTAACGAACTTGCATTTCCTAATAAACCAAAGTACAACCGATTTTATGCAACGTTCAATGGTATCGTCGATATGATTCACGAGAAGGATCCTAATCATCCGGTGACGACGACAATTATGAGCTTCCAAAAGAAAAATATCTTCAATATCAGGCTGCGTACAAAAATCGACTTTATATCATTCAATATTTTCGGTTCTATTCAAACATTGAAAGATGATCTCAAAAATTTCAAGTGGTTTTGGAGTGGACCATTCTTAATTACAGAATGGGGTATCGAAGGTCCCTGGCTTGCAGAAAACCGAAATGCATGGGGAGCTTATATTGAAAGTACAAGTACAAAAAAGGCAGAAGAATACCTTACTAATTACCAAAAGTATATGCCGGCAAATGATCCGGGATTTTTGGGATCGATGGTATTTTATTGGGGACAGAAACAGGAACTGACACCTACGTGGTTCAGTATGTTTGACGAAAACGGTGCCGAAACCGAAGCCGTTCAGGTTATGCGGTACATCTGGACCGGGAAGAAAACAACAAGCGACGCCCCTGCACTAAAATACATGCTGTTAGATGGAAAGGGCGCAAGGGACAATATTTTATTTCAACCTGCCATAACCGTTAACAGCAAAGTATATTTTGAAAGCACTGATACAGCCGGCTTAACATTTAAATGGAAAATATTTCATGAGGACTGGTTTAAACCCAACGGCACTTTTAATGAAAAAAAACCGAAAGAAATAGAGAATTTAATCATCAGGCAACATGGATCCGATTTAAGCTTTAAGGTACCCGGCAAAGAAGGGCCTTATCGGATATTGGTTTATGTGTATAATCAAAAGGGAGTTTTTGCCACTTCCAATACACCTTTTTATGTATTAAAAAATCCATGAAGAACAATTTAATTAAACCGCCCAGCAAATTACAGCTGCTTTATTTAAGGTTGATGATTCTCATCGGCGTGTTCTGCATGCTTTTTTTCACATACAGCCTGTTCAAAAAATCGGTTATTGGTTATAAGCCGCTTTACTGGCTGTTAATGTCGACCTTTATATACACGTTTTTCAAAATATTATATGAGTGGTACCATTACTGGTCAATAAGCGTTCCCACTACCCCGCCACTAACAAAACAATATACGGTAGATATATTTACTACTTTTTGCGCAGGTGAGCCATATGAAATGATTGTTGAAACGCTTACCGCTATTCAGGCTATACATTATCCGCATCAGGCATACCTATGTGACGAAGCCAATGATCCGTATTTAAAGTCAGTGTGTCAGGAACTGGGAGTTCACCATATTACGCGAACTAAAAAGATAAATGCAAAAGCCGGCAACATCAACAATGCATTGGCTCAGTCATCCGGAGAACTGTGCGTTATCCTTGACCCGGATCACGTACCGACACCCGATTTTCTTGATCCGATAGTCGCACATTTCGACAATCCAGAAATTGGTTATGTGCAAATAGTACAAGCTTACTATAACCAGCGAATCGGATGGATAGCTAAAGGCGCGGCACAACAAACCTACCAGTTTTACGGGCCCATGATGATGTGCATGAACAGCTATGGAACCGTTCAGGCCATAGGTGCCAATTGTACTTTCAGGCGCACGGCATTAGAGTCGATTGGCGGCCACGCCGCCGGGCTCGCAGAAGATATGCATACAGCAATGCAGCTGCATGCACACAAATGGAAATCCATTTATGTCCCGGCAGTATTGACAAGGGGGCTCGTTCCGGCTACTCTATCTGCCTATTATAAGCAGCAATTAAAATGGTCGAGAGGGGTTTTTGAGCTCCTGGTTACTTCCTATGTTCAGCTATTTAAAAAATTTACCTGGCGGCAAAAGCTCCACTATGGTCTTTTACCATTGTTTTACTTGTCAGGTTTTGTATTTCTTATTAATTTCCTGATTCCTGTAATATCCCTTTTTATGGATGTGTTTCCGTTAAGGATGGATTTTTCGGATTTTTTGGTTATTAGCGCCCCTTTTATAACCGCAGTTATCCTGATCAGACATTTTGTGCAGCAATGGGTAATGGAAGACAATGAGCGGGGATTTCACGTAGTTGGGGGATTATTGCTTATTGGTACCTGGTGGGTATTTATCTTGGGATTTATTTACACCCTCATCAGAAAGGATGTACCTTATATTGCAACCCCCAAGGATGTTAAGGATGAAAAAAACTTAAGATACAACCTTCCTAATATCGTAGTATTAGCAGTTTCCATTGCCGCTATTGCGTACGGCCTTAATGACGACTGGAGTCCGTTTACGCTTTTCATGGCCGGGATAGTCAGCCTCAATTGCTTGTTCATGATCTTTATGCTAATAGCAAGTTCGGAGCTAAAGTTCCAGGGATACGTGGGTAAGCACGCTACATTATTTAGTATGGTTTCGCAAGTGCAGAATGCCAAAAAACATTTTTGGTTGTTGCGACGAAGAATATACGGCGGTGTAAGGAAATTGAGCCTGATTCTTACAGTATTAGCAGTCTGTTTAAGCATATACGCCTCGCGAAATTCAGATGAAGATTCGGCCAGCGTGGTTAAAGGCCCTTCTTTAATATCTTATCATACTGCTCAAAAAGATCTTCTAACCGATACTGTAACCAATGTGGAAGATGAGGTAAAAGCTCAGGAACAAATATTGGCAAACCCTTCATTTTTCACATCTGTTAAAGGTGTGATCTATTCTAAAGGAAACCACTGGTACAAAAACATAACTCCGCTCACAAAAAAGATCATCATCAACGACTTTGATGACATGAGCCAAGCGGGAGTAAATACTATCAAAATATACGGGCCTAATATCTATGACCGCTCCATTTTTGAAGCTGCGGATAAAAAGAACTTAAAAATACACTATAGTTTCTGGATGCCGGACCCGCCAAACTTTCTAAATGATACCAGCTACTTAAAAGAGCAAACTGCCGTTATTCTTAAAATCGTAAACAAAAACAAATCAAATCCTCAAATTAGTGCCTGGAACCTGGGCAACAATAGCTATCAGCAACTGGCTCAATATTATAAAGGGGCACAACTGCGGCAGGCTCAACAGCATTATATTAGTTTTTTAAAACCTTTGGTAAAGGCAATCAAACAGGCTGACCCAACCAGGCCATTAACAGTCGATCTGTTCTCGTCGTCGTCACTTGGCGCAACTATGAGCTTATTACATGAGCAGATACCCCAAATCGACGCGTTTGGATTGATCATTAGTAATAAGCACGCATTAAAATTTGTTAAAGCAGATCTTAAAGTTCCTTTTTTCTTTAGCAGCGCCGATCCTACGGCCCTTGCGGGCAAAGAACCTTCCGGCGGGGCTTTTTATGCCAATTGGCAGGATCAACAAAGCGGCGTAGCTATTACACTTGACGGTTTAAAAGACATATGGGGCCGAAATAAACCCTACCTGTATAATATAAGCAAACGCTGGCACGGCAATGTGACCGACTATGATTTGCCTCATGTTAAAATATTAAAACCGGCATTAACAACCACTCCCGGCTCCTCGTTGACTTACAACGCCCTCATTTATTCATATAACAAATGGAATATAGCGGGTTATTTAAAAAACGACTTGAAATTTGAATGGTACCTGATCAAAACAGACAACTGGGGCAATGCTACCGACATGAAAAAGTTAGGGGACGGACCGAGTATAAATGTTATAATCCCACAAAACGACGACAGGTACAGAATATATCTCGTTGCTGCCAAAGGTAATAACATGACCGACGACTATACCACTTTAAATACACCTCTTCAAAATTAATTGTTAAGTGAAAAAGACAACCTCTAAAGTTTATATAGCAGTAGGCCTGGGCATATTATTCGCAGCTATACTGCTTCTAACCATGCGTTTTTCTTTTAAGAGTTATTTGGTGAATAGTTACTACCGTAGCAACGAGCAGGTATTAGCTGTATTTGATCCAACCAACTTAAACAAGTCCCAAGCTGTCAAACCTATCTCGTGTTACCGAGGGGTATTAACAAATACCGCGTTATGGTCAAACTATGGAGATTTAGAAACAGCGTTAACTAAGGGAGACGTATTGATCACTTTAGAAACCTGGCTTAAAGGTCCTGATTATGCAAACAATGTTTTAACGGAAGTACTTAAGGGCCGATTTGATAATCAGTTCAATAAATTGGCCGCTATAGTAGCTAAAAGCAACCACAAAGTATTTATTCGCTGGAATCCTGATATGGAAGTGCCTGCCGGTGTTTACCCATGGCAATTTAAATCTCCTGATGATTATATTAATTCATTCAATTATTTTTCAAGAAAAATAAAAACCTACGCTCCAGATGTGCAAATTGTTTGGGGGCCTTCAGGATATCCTGGTGATACTGAATATTGGCCGGGAAACAAAACTGTTGACTATGCGAGCATAACACTTGGCAGTTGGTCTGAACTCACTACTAACTTTTACCCGCATGACCAAACAACCGCTGCCATGTTAAAGCACAAGCTGCACCGCCTGCGATTTATTGGCAAGCCAGTGTTAATTATGGGTAGTGATAAGGGCAAAACGGATTTTCAATACAGTTGGCTAAATGAACAAAAGAATTTAGTTACAACCTACAGCAGTACTATTTATAGCAAAAGCAATTATACAGACAGCATTAAGGCAAAACCCAATCGAACCTCATTAAAGATCGGTGTGTTTGACCCAAACAAACGCCTGCTTAACCAACCGGAAATTAACGTAGAGCACATTTTTACCGATTGGGGCGAACTGGAACGGGGTGATTTTGAGAAAAAATTCACAGAGGCTATTAGTCGCCACCACGAGGTAATTGTAACCATGGAGCCCTGGCGGGATATAACCGGCAAACCCGACACTGCCGTTTTAGAGAGCATATTAAAGGGGCGCTATAACGAACAGATCAAAAAACTATTTGCCATAATTTCTGCTACCAACACCACAGTTTACCTGCGATGGATGCATGAGATGGAAATTCCGATACACCGGTATGCATGGCAAAGTCAGGAGCCGGTTACCTATATCAACGCCTTTAGATATTTTATGCAGTTTAATGGAGGTCCAGGTAAAAATGTCAAAAAGGTATGGGGACCTGCCGGCGATCGTGGTTCTGCTGATTTTTGGCCGGGGAGCGATGTCGTGGATTTTATCAGTATAGCCATTTATGGTTTGCCGGATAAAAACATTACCGACCCGGAGAAACAGGAAGCCTTTAGCACTATATTCAACAGAAAATATTTCAGGATGAGATTTCTTGATAAACCCTTATTTATAACCGAGTTTGGTGTAAAAGGATCAGAAAGCTTCCAGGACAAATGGCTTATTGACGCAGCAAAAACAATAAATGCCAATCCTCACGTATTTGGCGTTTGCTATTTTAATCTGTATGACAATCCTAAAGCCTGGGGCAATATTAAAGCTCCGGATTGGAGTATCAGCCAACAATCCATGATCAAATTTTGTAACCTTCTTAAAAAGTAAGGCATTTGTAAACATCAGGGTACTTTGCGAGTTTAAGTTAATCCACAAAAACATGTTACCGTTTAATTAGCATGGCGTGTTGTTTTGCCCCTCTGGGCAAAGGATATTTCTATAATTTTTCATGCTACAAACCTTTTGCACCTCTGGTGCACCTGTTCTGGGGTAGATCCCGATTAATGCCCATTTATTAAATAATAAAAATCCCCCAGAGGGGAAAAGGTTTGTAGAAATAACACGTTACCCCTTTCCTGAACCCCGGAGGGGTTCAACTCACGCGGATTACTCTGTTGGCAACAGCCATTTGACTACTATTTCGTGGGTTAACTTAAACTCGCAGAGGACCCTGATGGGACATACAAAAACAATTATCTCAAGGACTTAAACGAAGTACGAAGTTCTTCACTAAGCGCCTTAGGCTGCTCCCATGCTGCAAAGTGGCCGCCTTTTTCGAGTTTATTAAAATGTAGAAGATTAGGATAAGCCTTTTTTGTCCAGCTTTCCGGAGCGGCATAGATCTCATCGGGGAATACACTTACCGCAACAGGGATTTTGATACCTTTCGGGTCAAAGAAAACAAGCTTATTTTCCCAGTAAAGCCTGGCCGAAGAAATGGCGGTTTTGGTTAGCCAGTAAAGAGTGATATTATCAACAATATCTTCTTTCGTAAGTCCCTCAGACTGGCCGTTAAAAACACGGGCAATCAACATTTGACTGGCGGCATCGTGATCAAGCATCCATGCAGCAAGCCCAACCGGCGAATCTTCCAATGCATAAAGGGTTTGCGGACGGTTGGCCATTTCAATAGCGTAACCCAAACCATGTGCATAAAAGAAGCTTAACTGATCATAAGCACGTGATTCATCGGCCGAAAGACTGGATGGTTTCGGATCCCCAAATTTTAGTGCTTTTGCAATATCAGCGGGAACAGTAGCAGGCATATTAACATGAATAGCAAGCAATTCAGGCGGTGCTATCAATGCCATCTGCTCGGTAACAGCATCCCCCCAATCGCCACCCTGTGCAACATATTTGGCATACCCCAGTCTTTTCATTAACGTAACCCAGGCACGCGCAATCCTAACCGGGTCCCAACCTGTGCCTGTGGGTTTCCCTGAAAAACCATGACCGGGTAAAGAAGGTATAATTACATCAAAGGCGTCTTCAGCCTTCCCGCCAAAAGCAGTAGGATCGGTAAGCGGGCCTATAACTTTCAGTTGTTCAATAACAGATCCGGGCCAACCGTGAGTAATAATGACTGGCAGGGCATTTTTTTGTTTCGAACGCACGTGAATAAAGTGGATATCTACGCCATCGATATTAGTGATAAACATAGGCAGGGCGTTCAGTTTTGCCTCTATCTTGCGCCAGTCATATTCGTTGGCCCAATAATCGGCGAGTTTATGCATGGTTGATAATTGCACACCCTGCGTTTCATCAGCTACAGTTTCTTTGTCGGGCCACCTGGTAGCTTTAATGCGTTGCTTAAGGTCTGCCAGATCGGCATCAGGAAAATTTACATGAAACGGGCGAACAGCTTCAGAGCCCTGCGTGTTTGCAGAGGCAGTACTTTGGCCCGAAACAGGTGCTGCAAATAAAACCATTGCTGCAATAATGATAGTACCGGCGGTTAGTTCTTTTTTCTTTTCCATGGTGTAGTTTTTAGTGTTATCAGGTTATTGATTCATTTTGAGAAGGAGCACTCAATTCATAATCAACACTTTACTGTAGTAAAACACTGATCTGCCAGTTTTAGCTAACTACCGTGCCATTTAATTAACACACTAATTATCAATCAGTTAAAAACAACCCAGCAGCGTAAAATCACGAAATATCGTAACTATGAAGAAAATCGCGACTTGTCAATCTCCATAAAAGAGCAGTGACACTGATGCAGTGTTTATCGAAGACGAATTTGAAATACTTTGGTAAAAAGAACAGATGATCTAAAAATGAAGGATACTGTAGTTATTTGACAATAAACAAAAAGGCGCTTATGTAAACCCTGTCGGTAGTATAGCCAGCATAGGCCAGGGTTTGGACAAAGTGAACATTAATTAATATGCCTGCTGTCCATAGAATGGCAAAGTATAAATCAGCTATATCACATTAGACGGCGTTAATTCAAATCAGGCAACCTGTGCTTTGCGCGATAGGCATTGGGTGAGCAATTGTAAACCCGCTTAAACTCCCTGAAAAAATAGGTTTTGTTATTGAAGCCTGTCCGGTAAAAGACCTCGGATACTGTAAGATCAGATGTTGTTAGCAGTACGGCACTTTTTTGCAGCCGTACATGCCTGATCAGCTCTGTAGGGCTCATATTGGAGAGCGTTTTTATTTTCCTGTACAACTGAATCTTACTCAGGTTTAATGCGTTTTCCAAAAAGGCGCCGTCAAGCTCCTCCAACAGATTATCTTCTATTATACCTACAACCTTCTCTATAAAATGCTTATCGCTATCCTTAATATCATTAATATCCAATTGGTTAGCCAGTTTGCTGTTGTTAAAAAACAGGTGCAGTTTTTCCCTGTATTCAAGCAGTTTTTGAACCCGCACCAGCAAATGCTCTGTTTGGAAAGGTTTAGGAATATAAGCATCGGCACCCAATTCGTAGCCTTCGGTCTGTTGCTCAACGGTTCCCCTTGCCGATAGGATCACAAATGGAATATGGCAGGATTCGGGCGTGCTTTTAATTACACCGCAAAGCTGCAGACCATCAAAATCGGGCATCATGATATCGCTGATGATCAGGTCGGGCGTAATGCGTTTGATCACCTCCAATGCTTCCTTGCCGGTTGCAGCTTCATATACAATATACTGCTCCTGCAAAATATCTTTAAGCAGGTAACGGATACGCTGCTCATCCTCAACCACCAGGATCATTTTTTTATCTTCCTGCTCAAAGCTTTTAACAAGTGCCTTTTTATTATTCTCGGCTACAGTAACCTGCCTGTCCTTTGCCTGTGCAGGAGTTATCGACTGGAATATATACGACGGCTTTTCAACCTTATCCCCAATCTCGGTTACCAGTTCGTGTTTGCCGGGTATAAAGCTTAACGGCAAGTGCACCTTAAAGGCTATCCACCCGTTATGGCATTGCGCATCAATAGTACCATTGAGCAATGACACCAACTGCCGGGTAAAGGCAAGCCCTACCCCCGAGCTGATCTTGCTTTGCTGACTTCCATCGGCCACAAAAAACCTGTCGAAAAGACGCTGCATTTCATCCCCGGTTAAAGTACAGCCCGAGTTGGCCACTACCATCTCCAATTGATCTGATCCGGCAAGCCTGTTTACAGAAAATATTACTGACTGCCCATCGGTACTGTGCTTAAACGCATTGGACAGCAGGTTGAAAATAATTTTTTCAAGCTTGTCCTTATCAATCCATAAACTAATGTCGGGTTCGATGTAACATGAAAAATCAAGCCTTTTAGGTTCAGAAAGTGGCTCAAACAATTTGGCAATATTGTTAAGTAACCCGGAAACATTCAGGTATGAAAAATGATTTTTTAAAAAGCCTGATTCAGCCTTGCGAAACTCCAGCAATTGCAAAACCAGGTAATGTAACCGCGATGCTTCCTGTTTTACCACTGATAAAAAATAGTTATCCTGCATCGGTTCATCCTGTTTATTTTTATACAGGTACCTTTCAAGCGATCCTAAAATAAGTGTTAGCGGCGTTTGCAGTTCATGGGCTATATTGGTAAAAAAATTGAGCTGCTCCTGGTGCAATTTTTCATCTTTTTGATGCAGCATATGTTCCATATGGAGTTGCTGCCTCATCATGAATTTATTTTTACGGTACCTGAAATACAGGTAGCCGGAACCTGCCAGCACAAGCGCATACAACAGATAAGCCCATGTAGTAAGCCAAAAATATTGCTTTACAGTAATACTGAATGCAGGGATACCCTCCGTCCAGATGCCTTCACCGTTTGTCCATTTAATTAATAACCTGTAGTTCCCGGCTGCTATATTATTGTAAATGATCTTTTCATTATTCCCCATATAATGCCATTCCTTGTCGCTGTTCTCCAAAAAATAAGCATATTGGCATTTTTGCGGGTGCAGGTATGTTATAGGCTGAATATTGAGTTCGAAATAATTATCCTGGGGAGCCAGCTCGTAATGCTGGTTCACTGCCGAACCATTTTTGGTAAGCACGGTGAGCCCGCGTTCGGTTGCAAACTTGCCTGCAAACTGCAACTCAGACAGTAACAGGTGCGGCTGTTCATTATTAATGACAATGCCTCCCGGCAAAAAATAATTAAACCCGTAAATCCCTCCAAAAAACAACATCCCGGCAGGATCTTTCCAAACCGCGTTATCGCTAAACTCATCGCTCTGCAACCCGTCCGACTCTTTAAACTGTACAATCTTTAAACTTTGCGGATTGATCCGGGCCAGTCCTTTGTTGGTACTAATCCAGATATTACCTGCATTGTCTTCGTTAATAGCATGAACGGTGTTATTAGGCAGCCCATCATCAATATACAATTTGTTAAATACCGGTTTTAATTGCTTTGCTGCAAGTTCTTCATCAACCCAGTTTAAACCAAAGCTGGTACCTATCCACAGCTTTTTATGGCTATCCATGTAAAGCGAAAGCACATCATTGTTGGACAGGCTTTTATCATAAGAGAATGCCTTTATAGTCTTAAATTTCCTGAGCTTTTTATCAAACACGCTCAGGCCACCATAACGGCACCCTATCCAGATCCGGTTGTTACTACCTTCGGCAAGACTATAAATTACGTAACTGCCAGGACCTGCATTAGTGCCATCATAGATAAACTTTTCAAGATAACTTAAAGAAACGTGGCCCGCCTTATCAATTTCCAGCTTGAGGTGAACTAATCCTCCTTCGTTTAACCCCAGCCACGCCGATCCGTCCTGGTCATGCAGCACACAATGTACCGAGCCAAATGAAGGATATTTTTGACTGCCTCCTATTTCTTCCCATTTGATAAATCTTTTTAATCGTTGATCATACAGCGTGATGCCCGGCGCATCAGAACCGATGTAAACCATACCGGTTTTATCTTTGGTAATAGAATACACGCAATTATCCAAAAGATCGACATTGGTATGAAAGGATTTGATTGTAGAAAAAGACACGTCGCCTTTGCCAAAGTTTTTGATAGTGACAATGCCGTTGCCTTTAGTGCCCACCCACAATTCATTATCAACCGCACAAAAAGCACGTACCGGGATGTGAAACGACTGCCCGTTATTCTGCTTTTGAATGATGCCAAAATAATTTTCCTTTGGCGTTACTTTTAAAATCCCGTTACCGTCGGTACCTATCCACAATAAATTGGCACCGGCATCCTGTAATGAAGTAATCCTTATATTTTGCAGTACAGGGATTTCGGCCGATAAAAAAGAACATGGTTTAAAATCCGCGTCATATTCGCCAATGCCCTTTGATGCCCAGGCAAAAACATAATGCTGACGGTAATAACTCATAGAACGCACCTCGTGAGGCAGCTTCATTATTTTTTGAGCAGTGAAATTATCCTCAACCCTAAACAAGTCGCCGGTTTTGGACGAATAAAATACCTTCCCGTTAACAAAAAATACGTTATCAATATTATTGATCGATGGAAATTCAACCTGCTTTACAAAACCGGCGGCTGTTTTATTAAAAACCTCAAGAATACCATCGTCCTTCAGGAGCCACAGATTGTTGTGCGTATCAAAAAAGATCTTTATCAGCAAAAAGTTATGTAACCCTTTAATATCAACCTTGCTGAACTTATCCAGCTGCTGATTGTACAGGTCTATCTCATTACCATTGCGACGGGCGGTGTACACAAGCCCATTATTATCAACCGCAATGGTATATCCGTTTGATACCACCTTTTTGCGATTGTAAAAGTAATTGCTGAAATCGCCGGTGCTTTTGTTGAATTTGGAGATGCCTTCAACAGTACCTATCCAAATATTGCGGCTGTTATCGCCGGTTACCTGGTAAATGATGTTACTGGCTATTGAATTTTTGCCGGGCCTGGTGCGTTCATAGTTGAACACGTGAATATTTTTACCATCGTAAAAGTTAAGGCCATCCCAGGTACCAAACCAAATGAGTTGTTCGCTGTCCTGGTAAATAGTGTTGATGCAACTGTTGGAAAGACCGCTGCTATTATCAATCTGCTGATACAAATATTGCGCCTTGCCGGTAATGGCAAATAAAACACAACACCAAAACACTAAAAAAGAGTAAAGTTTCTTCATGCGCAAACACCTTTCAATTCAACCTGCTTAAAAGAAAAACATATTATGAAGTCGCGGGGTATCATAATGGCGACTATTACAATTGGTAAAACAAACTTAACTATTACACAGGCTTTGGAGTAATACTATTTTAACATTAACGCGTGGCATATAAAAAAAACGGCCACTTTTTTGTTACATCAGCACCATCAAAACGGCCACTCAATAAACCACAACCCTATTTCCGTTATACTTATCCCTGAATTGCTTAGGGGTGCATTTTTTCTTCAGCTTAAAGATGCGGTTAAAATTTGCCAGATTGCTGAAACCACAACGGTAGGCTATTTCTCCCACCGAATAACTATTTTCGATCAGCAACCGCGATACATGTCCAAGCCTGATCTGGGTGAGGCAATCCTTAAATGTTAACCCGGTACGCCTTTTCAATATCCTGCTAAAAAGTTTGCCAGGCACTTTAACAGTCTGGGCTGTTTCATTTAGGCTGATTGCCTGCTGATAATTGGCGTTCATGAACGAAAAAACCCGTTCAACAAAATCATCTTCCTGAATTTTTTCTTTAAATAGATTTATTTCGACAGTATTCTGATCGAGCAGGCATTGATACGGAGACAAAGAAAGTTCATGAAGAATTTTCAGCAAGGCAATCACCGAATCAAATCCGCTTTTACCGGATAGTGCCGAAATCATAGGGACGAGTTTGCTAATCGTCTCCGCGCCGAAAACTATACCTTTTGCCGAAGCTTTAAACATAGTTTTTAACATTTGCATCTGTTCCCGGTCAAACATTCCACCGCTTAAAATATCATGCTGAAACTGTATGGTTATCTCCCGGATGTTTTCGCCTCTGCAATTGTGGTTTAGCCAGCCATGCTCCAGGTTAGGCCCAAGCAATACCAACTCGGTATTAGTAATTTCTACCGAATGATTACCAACAACGCGTTTGGCACCGCCAGCGTTTAAGATCAGATTAAGTTCCATTTCATGGTGCCGGTGCACCGGAAAGTCGAACCGCTTTTTATTCCTATCGAAAAGCAGGAAACAATCGCCCGGGGTAAGCGGGGTTATTTCCCTGAAAACTTCATTTGCTTTCATCATTTACGATTAAGATCCGAGCTTCTTTTGATTGCAATCCCAAAGTGCTGATCGTTATATTTTTGCCTGATGACCTGCCGCCGCCTTCTGTTCTGTACTTCCCCGTTTCGGGTGAAAATGACCGGACTGAGAACTTATTAATTGTCGCCGGGATAACCACCTGTGTTGAAATTACCTGATCCGTATTATTGAGCAGGTAAATGAAATATTTATTACCGCATTTCATCCCGTAAGCTTCGGCCTTGCCGGCAGTAACAGGGATTTGTACAAATGAGCCATTACCGGCCTTAAGCATGGCATCACTTATCTCCCGTACACCTTTGAAATAACAGGCCATTTTCTCATCATCAAACAACTCCCACCACCAGCTCATAGGTAATAAAGGGGTTTGGCTGAATAAACCATACCATAAGCCCCGTTTGAAATCAAAATCGGCCTCTTTTGCGTATTTAGGATCAGCATCCTCCCAACGGTATCCGAACTCGCCAACTACACAGGGCTTACCATAGGTTTGAATATAATCAGGGTAGATTGCCGGGATTTTTTCCGTATGCTTATAAATGTGTTTCTGGTTAAAATCAAGATAAGCTAAGGAATTAAGTCCCTGAATATCCCGGTGCGAAATACTTGTTGTAACCATATGATGATAAGGGTCAACATCTTTCAGGTACCGGCTCATATCATCATGCCATTGGGTGATGTATTGATGCGGGATTAAAATACTATCCTCCTTGTTGAAAGCTGCATTATCGACTTCGTTAAAAAACTCGAACGCGGCGATACTGGTGCTATATCCCCAGCGGGCAATCACGTACCTGAGCTTATCTTTATACTTTTCCTTAGCTTTTTGAAGACTAAAGAACTCTGCGGGAGTTTTTGCCGGGCCGCCGTTAATTACGTTATAAGGACTGTTTTTCCAGCCCCCGGCTTCCATCAAATGACCATGCCAATCCAGCGTGAGCATAAAGTACAGGCCTAAAGAATCGGTCATCTGTACCAGTTCATCCATGCGTTTAAGGGCACCTGGATTAAAGTACTCATTGGTATTGCTGTAATGTTTGGTTGAAGAAACCTTTTTCCACTCCAGCGGCAGGTTCCAGTAGCACATCCAGGTGCGGAAAAAGTTAGCCCCGTTTTTTGAAAGCGTAGGTAACAAATGATCATAGGTCCATTTGTCGTTTTCAAACTTTCGTGATTCCCAGGCCACGTTTTCGCCTATTCCCCTAAACAACCTGCCATTGTCAAACTTAAAAGTCCAGGTATTATTTTTATGCAGGAAGCCGGGCTTTGCGGATGCCTGTACATTGAAATTCCCCTCATCTGATTTTAATTCGCCAGCTTTACTTCTGAGATTAAAATGGTAAGTGTATTCACCTGTTTCCTGTGCCGCAAAACGGGCTTTCCAGTTCGACCTTGTGCTATCGCCCTTTTCAAAATAACATGGCAGCACAACAGGCCTTCCTGACGGGCTAACCATTTCCAGATCAACACTAATATCCTGCTGATCATATGGGTTTACAAAAGGAGCAGATAAGCTAATATCCCACTCCGTTTTTTCAAACTCAATAACCTTAGTATTCAGCAAATGATACTGTATTTGCTGCGACTGGGCGGCGCAAGCAAAAAACAACAGCAGGGGGGTTAATATTTTATAATGTAGTTTCATTTATAACATGGGCTTATTTCCAGCCTGGCATTTTATCAAGGGTGATCACATTGGGCGCAGTATGCAGATTTTTGATATCGGCATCGCTATTGTTGCTAAATTCCAGTTCGCTCCAGCCCATAAAAAATGTCCATTTAGGCTGGGCGGTAAGCTGGGCTACGGTGGGTAGTTTCTGGCATTCGCCAATAGCAATGGGTTTCCCGGCTGCAACAGTTACCATGGTGTTGTATTTAGCCTGTGTGTATCCGCTGCCATCGTAAACATCAAGCGCGGCAACGTCATAATAATCAGCACCAGGGTTGTAGGCGTTAACATCATCATTGAGACTGCCAAAATCCTGTACATCCCAAACCCAGATGAGGTTGGTGAGCCCTTTGGTTTTTACCATGTAGTCATGCAACATCTGGTAAAGTTTGCGGGTGCCGGTTGGGCCGGACCTGCCTGCCCACCAAAAGCTGCCCTGGTTCATTTCATGCATGGGCCGCCAAAGCACTTCCACGTTTTTATCTTTTAGTTGCTGCAGGTAAAAGCACACTTCATCAACCAAAGCCTTCCATTTATTGTTCATAGCCGAGCCATCGGTGGTGAGTTCTGTCCATTGGTCGTTGGTAAGTTTGCTGAGTACACCGTTGGCGTCAAAACCGCAGGGCTCGGCAAGGGCCGGATTACAGGAATGCCACATAATGTTAACCAGCGCTCCTTTATTCCACTGGTCGATAGCTTCGTTGATCATCGTTTGCCTGTCGTTAATATTATCCTGCTGAAACAGGAAATCACCGCTCCAAAGGCCGGGGTACTTACCGGTTACACTGTAAACCTTATCCGTCCACACCGCGGGGGTTGCGTTGGGCTCACGGTTATGAATGCCGGCCACCGTTTTGGTACCGGATATTTTATACAGGTAATTAAGCGATTTATATGGTGTAGTAGGGATGGTGACCACAGGCGTATCAACCGGTGGTTTTGTGCCGCCATCACCACCTCCGGGTGTCGCGTCGGTCTTTTTTCCACCGCAGGCAAAGAAAGCGGCCGTAGCAGCCGTGATCAGGATTAAAGATATTTGCATTTTTTTCATAAGGGTTTATATTCAACTCGCGTTTCAATAGTAGTATAGCCCACAGCCATTTACATAGGCCAACAGAGGGGGGTTAACAGGGTTAACATAAATCAGGGCTATTTTAATACAAGTAGTTGACGATCAATTAAATAACACAAAATCAGTGTTAACCCCTAAAACATCTTAAAAGCCGCCGCTCGGCTCCTGCCGAGTGGTTATTATTTCCAGGCCTCTGGCCTGTTTACGGCGGCCAGAGGTCGCTGATTAGTTGCCACTCGGCAGGAGCCGAGCGGCGGCATCTTAGTTTTTGTTTTCTTGGGGATGGTCGATTTTTACTGCTTCTTCACATCAATCCAGAAAACCCTTGGACGTTTCACAAACTTGTCGTAATCCGAATAAATATTATTCCAGTCGTCAACGCCATTTAAAGTAAACTTGAACGCGTTATCGGTTATGGTTTTACTTAGGCCGTTACCCAGGCTGGTTGTACCGGCGCTTTCAAACGTCCCAGTTGATGTAGAACCATCCGCAAAAGTGAACGTGATGGTATTAGCCGAATAATTGTGCAGCCAGGTGCCTTCACCTTTCGGGATTTTGCGGTAAAAACTATTTACATCGGTAACCGGGTTTTGTATGTATTGAAAATTGGCATACTTACCATCTGCACCGGCATCGTTCACTATTTTACCATAGGTATTACCATCGGCAGTTACACCAGTATAGGTGAAGGTAAGCGAGTTATCCAGCTCTGCCGAAGGGCCATCAGTAGCAGGCCAATCCCAGGGTTTATCATCAAGTTTTAAAACCGCACCGCCGCCATACTCGGGGCCGGTACCGCCGTAAACTACCAGGCCATTTATTTTAAACGTACCCAGTAACACTTCTGAAAAAGGTTGCAGAATTACTTTCCATTCCTTCTTTTCGCCGGTTTCGGAGGTTACGGTATAAGTGGCAGTGTTGCCGCTGCCCGAAAAATCAACCTGCGCTCCGGATGCAGGCTGCAGGTTTGATTTGTATGAGGAGATCACCGTTGGTTTTACCTTGCTGAAATCATTGGTTGGTTGTACTAATACACGCACGGTTACCGTCGACGCATCGCGATCTATAACTGCAGGGCCTATTTGTACCAGCCCTGCCCCTACGCTGAATGATTCGATTGCCCGTTCATGGCTTTTGATGCCATTCATCGGGTCTTTTTGGCAGGATGTTGCAAAAAACACCGCCAGTAAAATGATATATGTTAGTTTTTTCATTTTCAGTTTTATTTGATCACTTACCTAAATTGGGGTTCTTGTTTACCTCGGCCTGCGGAATTGGGAAATAGTACGGATCGCCGGTGATGGTTTTACCATAGGTATCCTTCAACACCGATTCCATTTTATGACTGCGGCGAAGATCAAACAGACGATTGCCCTCAAAGCACAGTTCCCATTTACGCTCCTGGATCACCGCGTCCCTAAATTGTGCTACCGACAGCCCCGGCGGCAGATTACCCAAACCGGCCCGGGTACGGATCCGGTTTACAGCAGCATACCCCTCAGCAGTTGGGCCACACGCTTCGGCATAGATCAGCAGCACATCCGAAAAGCGGATAATAGGCGTATTGGCGCTGGTTTGCTGCCCGGTTTGCCAGCCAGAGTCATTGAACTTGTTGCTGAACGGACGGTAATATGAATCGGTAATGCTGAGGTTTTGGGTTGGGCCTTTATTGCCACCTGCATCACCCACATCATAAATTGTGGAGATGATCAGCTGGCTTTTGCGTTTATCATTGGCGTCAAAACTATCGTAAATACCGCTTTCGGTCAGGAATTCGTTAAAGCCACCGGGTACATAAGTGCCATTAGGTAAACGGAAATTAAGGTTAGGCATAAAAAACAGCGGCAGTTTAGAGTACTGGCCCTCATCGGCGCCGCTCCTGTCAACCGAGGCATCAAATAAATGCTCGGGGCCAAGCTTTTTGTTTACATCGTAAATAGCCACCAGATCGGGATCAAGACTGTAAACCGATTGCCCTGTAACAACTTTTGCAGCCCAGGTTTTGGCGTTGTTGTACATATCATCGGCATTGCTTACAAAATCATAGCCCGGCGAACTGCTTGCTTTGGCCGATGCAAGCGTAAGATAAACCTTGGCTAAAATACCTTCGGCACCTACCTGGTTTACGCGGCCAAGCCTTACCGTTTGATCCATCATACCAGCGGCTTTTGTTAAGTCGGCAATGATGAGATCATAAATATCCTTCATGCTTGATTTGGGCAGATTGGTTTGACTGATATCATCAACCGGATCGGTATGCATCGGCACAGCGCCGAATAATCGCACCAGGTTGAAGTAATGCAGTGCCCTCAGTGTATAAGCCTCGCCCAGGATCTCATTTTTGGCGGCATCCGTCATGCCGGTAATAGCAGGCACATATTTGATAACCAGGTTGGCACGGTTAATCCCTACATATGGAAACTGGTAGGCAGGCGCCAGTACGCCGTTGGTTGGTGTAACAGTCAATTGGTCAAGCAGCATTTCGTCGGCACTTTTACCGCTGGCCGCGGCAACATCCTCGGTAGGCAACTCAGTTAGTACAATAAAGTTGCGCGAATAATAGCCCAGATCGGGTAGGATGGAATAAGCGTAAATAAGCGCCGAATTTGCATCCGACTCAGTTTTGTAAAAGTTGGTGGTGGATAAAAAGCCATATGGTTTTTCTTCCAGCTGCTTTTTGCAGGACAACGTCATTGTTGTTGCTGCTAAAGCTATAATGGTGTATTTAAATTTGTTCATGTTGATGATGGCTGTTTAATTAAAAACTAACATTTAACCCCAGCGAATACTGGCGTGGCTTGCGGTAATTACCACCAAACTGTCCGTTTTCGCCTACTTCAGGATCAAAGCTTGGGCTGAAATTGGTGAACGTATACAGGTTGGTACCCGAGAAATAAACCCGCAGATTAGTGATCCCTTTAATTAAATTGGGTTTCAGCGTATAACCTATGTTCAGGTTTTGCAGGCGCAGGTAAGTTCCTTTTTGTACATACCAGTTTGAAGCATAGTAAACACGTGTTGCGTTTACACTTGGATAAAGATTAGTGTGGTTATCAGGAGTCCAGGCTTGCAGTTGCGCACTTGGTGTAAAGGTTTGAAAATTGAATATGTCGTTACCGCTTACGCCGTAAAATTGTGCATACAAATCAAACTGACCGTATTTTAACGAGGTATTAAAGCCATAATAAAACTTAGGATTAGGGTTACCGATAATGTACTCGCCCTGCCCTACCGGGATAGGACCGCCGGCTAAATATTTAATATCGCCTACGGTTGCCGCCGTACCATCAACAGGGTTGGTGCCGCCTGCTGTTTGCACAATGCCATCAAATTTATACCCCAGGAAAACATTGGCAGGCTGCCCGTTAATATAGTAGTTTAATGGTGCACGGATGGCTTCAATGTCCTGCCCGTTAGCTTCTATCTGGTTGCCGCCGCCAATGGCTATTACTTTATTCCTGTTCAGTGCAAAGTTGCCGCCTACGCTCCACGAAAATTTATTCCCCTGAAAGATCTGCGCATTGGCAGCTAACTCCACACCGCGATTATCAATAGTACCGTCATTTACTTCAATCACTGAAAAACCTGATGATAAGGCAACCTGGTTTTGACGAAGCAGGTCGGTAGTGTGTTTGTAGTAGTAATCGGCAGTTAAGGTAAAGCGCTGGTTAAACAAGCCTAAATCCAAACCAATATCCAGCTGCCGGGTGGTTTCCCATTTCAAACTTTTGTTTTGCAAACCGTTAAATACCTTGCTGTTGGTGTTTGAGCCATCGTTATAATACGGCGGACCATAACCTGTTTGGAAACCGCCATCGGTATAATATTTGTAACTGCCCAACGTAGCCAGCGACTGGTACGGGCTGATACCCTGATTACCGGTTAAACCATAGCTGGCGCGGATCTTTAACTCCGAGATCTGGCTGATGTTTTTGATAAAGGCCTCGTCGTTAGCCCTCCAGGCAATTGCTCCCGAAGGGAAGAACGCCCATTTATGGTTTTCACCAAATACCGATGAACCATCGGCCCTCCCAGTGAATGTAAACAGGTATCTATCCAGAAAAGTATAATTTGCCCTGCCTATAAATGATTGCAAAGCTGTTTTGGTAAGTCCGTTGCTGATAAACTGCGTAGTGGCCGATTTCAGGTTTTCGTTTTCCAGTACATCGTTTACAAAACCGTGGCCCTGCAAATCAGATGTGCGTACAGTATTGGTTTCCTGCGTATAACCTGCTACAACATTAATATGATGTTGTTTTCCAATATTCCTGTCGTAGGTTAAATAGTTTTCGTTAATGAGGTGATCGCCATTATAGTTGTTGATATCACCATAACCCTGAAACAGGTAACCGGTTGAGGTGGCATCTCTTGGCTGGTAATTATCATTAACAGCGTTGCCATGGGTATAGCTTAATTGTGTTTTTACATTAAGCCCTTTGATGATTTCCCAGTTAATATAGGCTGTACCCAGCAGATCGATGGTTTTGCTTTTGTTAAGTACCTCGTTGGCTATTTGCAGCGGGTTACCAAAATCATTACTGCCGATATGAAAATAGGTACCATCCGGATTAAATGCCGGGAAAACAATGCTCCTGTCTACAGATAATCCTTGCCCGTAGTTTTGGGTTGAAGTAACAATAAGGTTAGTACCCAGCGTAACGGTGGGTTTAAGCTTTTGCTCCAGGTTTACACGACCGGTATATTTTTTATATCCGTTCTGGATAGCCAGGCCCTGCTCGTTATAATAATTACCGGATATCGAATACCTTGTTTTGTCGTTCCCGCCATCGGCCGAAAGGGTATAATTTTGCGATACCGGGTTACGGTAAACGAGTTTGGCCCAATCAGTATTGTAAGCCCATTTGGGTTTATTAGGATCTATGCCCCTAAGCTCGGCCAATGAAGGATAATACGTACCTCCATAAACCTGACCTATAAACAGCGGGGCAATACCGGCGTTAATGCGGGCCTGGTTGTCAATAGTAGCAGCTTCAACAGGGTCATGAAAAACATCGAGCTTATTGCCCAGGGTTGATACCGTGGTAAGTGTACTTAGGGTGATATGTGCCTGCCCTGTTTTACCTCTTTTGGTAGTTACCAGGATAACACCGTTAGCTCCCCTTGAGCCATAGATAGCTGCCGAAGAGGCATCCTTCAATACATCTATTGATTCGATATCGTCCGGGTTAATTTGTTTCAGGTTACCGGCATCGCCCAAAGGTAATCCGTCAACTACAACCAGCGGATTAGCATCTGCCCTTGAACCCAACCCCCGGATACGGATGGTTGAGCCCGATCCCGGCTGCCCCGATGTGGTCAATACCTGTAAACCCGGTACCTTGCCCTGCAATAATGCGTCAACTGAGGCTGCCGGGGTTTTGATAAGATCACTGCCCTTCAATGATCCTACCGAACCAGTAACATCGCGCTTTTTAGCTGTACCGTAACCAACAACCACAACCTCATTCAGGTCGCGGCGGGCGTTAAGCAGGCTTACATTGATCTTACTTTTTCCTGCCTCAACTTTCACCTCCTGGGTTTGCATCCCCAGAAATTTAAAAATCAGGATATTTCCGTTACCGGATATACTGATCTTAAAGCTCCCCTTTGCATCGGTAGCGGTTTGCGCAGTGCTGCCTTTAACAGCCACTGAAACACCGGGCAGGGTAAAACCCTCCTGATCGGTGACTACACCTGTAACCTCTCTTTGTTTAGCCATGGCCGTAAAGGCGCAAAGCAAAACCATGAGTATACAGGCAAATTTTGCGTAAATAATTTTCCTCATAAAATTTCAATTGGTTTATGAGGCAATGTTAGTTTACAGCATTTTTTAAGCGATACAGTATTGTTTCATAGTAATACACTAATGGCTTAATGAGGAAATAAAGCCGTTTTAATGAGCGCTAAAAGCAGAATGCATAAAGGTGAAAGCCTTTTTGCCCCTGCACAGATGCTTTAGGGGGACGTTCAACAAATCGAAAATCTTCCGGAGCTGTGTCATTATATTAAGAAAATCCCCCAGAGGGAGAACAGGTTTGTAGCACATAATATACCGAGAATAACCGTGCCAGAGGTACGAAACACCGGAGCTGTGTACCTCTGGCACACTAAAAAGTCCAATCTGTGTTTATTTCTACAAACCTTTTGCACCTCTGGTGCAGCCTCTAAAACTCTTAACTTAATGTCATTGCAAGCTGAGCCATCACCCAGTCATTCTTTAAGCACTCTTTATACTAATTTTTGATTGGAGCACCTTAATACCCTAATCCGGTTAAATTGCTGCAGTAAGATGGGAAAGACATTGTAGACCACATTGCCTATCACAATTAATAATGCCAACAGATAATGCCCCTGTACAATCGCAATACCGCTTGTGAGCAGGAAAAATATAAAGCAAATAAAATGAAACCGTTCATACATCATAATGGTGCCGAGATACCTTTGAGGGTCTACGCTTTTTAGCATGCCCCGGTAGGCGGGATTGTTCTTTCTTCCTATGCGGTTTGCGAAATCTCCATGCTGAACAAACTTACGAATAACCCTCACCCCTAAACGCTCATAAATTTTTGTATTATGGCTTAACTGGATCCTGTAGAAAAAACGTTGAGAGAGAAACGCCGGGATAATGCTTAAACCTATAAACAGGTAAAACCAAACAGATAAGCCGTTTGCAACCCAATAAAAAAGCACTGCTGCAAAGCCAAGTATCGTCCAGAAGAAATTAATAAACTGGTTCATTGTTTAATTAGCCCGTATACTAAGATCGTTATTCTAAACTTCAATTTAAACTGTAAGCTTTATAGACAGCTCTACTAATCATTTAAAATGCCCCCGGCCATTTAACTACATAACAAAGTCGTTACAAAAATTCGCTATTTTTCTCTCCCACCTCCAAAACCCTAAGGTTATATTTGTACTACCTGAATTAGAGAGCTTTAATACCCCTACGGACCCTACGTCTGCCAAAGCCTGTCATCGATGGGCTTTTGTATTTTTTATATTACAATTTATTTTTTTGTTAAGATCAATTTAACTTTGAGGCATAAGTTATTTTAATAGGGGTATTAAATAACTAATATTGCGGCCATGCTTCAACAGGAGCATGGCTTTTTTTATGAACTATCTCCTGAAGCCATACTAAGCAATAAACGCAGTATACCTACTTCATTTCCAGCAATCAAAAGAAAAAGCGTAAAAAAACAAAAGCCCCAAAGCGCTCGCCGCCGGGACTTTTTCCTAAACCTTATCACAATGAGACTTAGGAAGTCTCAGATGCGCAAATATGCGGATTTAATCTTTAATTAAACCATTTCTAAACTAAAAAGAACAAGGAAATTACAATAAGCGAAGCGCGGAATAACCAGAAAGTATAAACTGATACCATAACAAAAACAACAATAGGCTTCCTAAAAAAGGCAGCCTATTGTTGTTTGGGGTTATATACAGTTCAGTTACAAAGGATTATTTCAACTCCAATATAATTTGCCTAACTATTTATAATCCGGGTTCTGAATAAGTACCCCGCCGCTCTTGTCAATTTCGGTTTGCGGAAGCGGCCAATGGTAAAACTTATCCTCAAAATGATAATTGATAAGGGAAGATACCACAGCGTTAAGTACCGGCCCTGCAATGTGCCACCTTAACAGGTCGTAATGGCGCAGGCCTTCAAAAGCAAGCTCAACGCGGCGCTCGTGCCTGATACGTGCGCGCATCTGGTCTTTGGTATATCCGGCCGGATAAGCAGGCATGTTTACGCGTGCGCGCAAATCGGCCATTGCTTTATAAACTGTTGCGTCCGGCCCTGAAATTTCATTTTGAGCTTCGGCATACATCAGCATTACCTCGCCTAAACGTAAAATAACTGCATCCTGCTGACTAAGCGTTGAAAAGCCGTAAGGTATGTTATTAGGTTCGAGGAATTTGATAATTCCGTAGCCTGTAGGCCTCAGGTTTGAAGGATGGTGAACCTTGCCGGGGCCAAAATATACCGAATCGGCATATACTGTTTTGGCCAACCTTGGGTCGCGGTTTTTGAACTGATTTTTGGTATCAGTTAGTGGCGAAGTACCATATGGCTGTCCATCAGTACACTCATAGGCGTCTACCATATTTTGCATTGGTGCACAGGCATCCCAGTCACCATAATACATATCCCATGGGGCTGTGTTGTTTGGCGCCAAAAAGTTAACCGAAAACATGATCTCGGTATTGTTTTTCTGGGTAACATCCCTGAAAATATCCTCAAAATTGGTGCTTAGTTTGTACTGGCCCATTAAATCCAAACAAAGGTCCCTTACCTGGGTGAGCATGGTAGCATCAGGGGTGCCGGTGCTTCCAAATGCGGCAAACAATAAAACCCTTGCTTTTAGCGCTTTTGCAGATGACGCGGCCGCATGACCACCATTGGCGTAATAAGCATTGGTGCTCAAGTTAGCAATACCATAATCCAGATCGGCAGTGATTTGGGCAAGTACCTGCGCCGCAGGCACTTTAGGTTGTTTTTGATTACTCAAATCAAGTGGTTGTGTTACCAATGGAACATCGCCGTAAATGCTATATAACTGAAAATAAAGAAAGGCGCGGATAAACCTTACTTCGCCTTCATAAATTTTACGCTGGCTGTCAGAAATATCGGAGCCTTTGTAGTTACCTAAATTTTGCAGAAAAAGGTTTACCCTTGTAATACCCACATAACTATCGTTATAAATAGCGGTTTCGTAACCACCGGTGGTAGGGTTAAAGTTACCTTGCACAAAATCTTTAGCTGCACCCGAATTGAATTGGTTATAGCCATTATCGGTAAACCCGTCCCTAAAGCCCATACCGTAAGAAAATTCTTCGGTTTGAAGCGAGGCGTAAACAGCTGCCAAAGCCGCGTCAAAATCGGCCTTCGTTTTATAGAATGTTGAAGTGGCAATCTGATCGTTAGGGTTAAGATCAAGCGCCTTTTTACATGCGCCTAAAAACAGCGATGTAATTAATATGATGGTTAATATAATTCGATTTTTCATGTGGCTAATTAAAAGGAAACGTTCAAACCAAAAGAGTAGATTTTATTTTGCGGATATTGCACCTGGTCGCCGCTGCCATAACGTTCAGGATCAAGACCTTTAAATTTGGTTATGGTTAACAGGTTATCGCCTGCGAAATAAACCCTTAACCGGTTGATACCTACTTTTTTGGTAAGTTGCGAAGGCAGAGTATAACCAAACACAAGGTTTTTAAGCCTCAAATACGATGCATCCTGCAGGAAGTATGATGACCTGCGACCAATTTTATCGGGTGCGCTTTGGCCAAAATAAAGACGCGGCATAGTAGTAGAAGGGTGCTCAGGTGTCCAGGCATTCAACCAATCGGTTGTTGGCGACGAGCCTTGTACAAATGGAATGGTACCCCAGCCTGACACATAAGATTTAACGCCGTAAACGCCCTGCATCATGGCCGATAAGTCAAAGCCTTTAAAGCTGGCCGATAAGTTAAATGAGTAATTTAATTTAGGGTAAACACCACCAATCACGGTTTTATCATTCTGATCTATTTTACCGTCGCCGTTTACATCTTTATATTTTAAATCGCCCGGTAGTGTGGAGTCAGAAAATTGTTTTGGAGAATTGGCTACCTCTTGTGCCGACTGGAATATGCCGACAACCTGCAGCATATAGAACGAGTTCCATGGGAGCCCATTTTGGTTGATGGTATAATCACCTATTTCGGTTTGACCAAATTTCACCAGCTTGTTGCGGTTATGGTCAACGTTTGCACCTACGTTAAAGGCCAGGCCTCTTAAAGCGCCATCGGTTATTACATTATTGTATGATACACCAAGCTCAATACCCCTGTTGTTAACCGAGCCATCATTGATAGACGGAGCGCCTAAACCTACGGCCGCGGTAACCTGGGCTGTTCTTAAAATATCAGATGTTGTTTTGTTATACCAATCGGCAGTTAAGTTAAAGTTTTTGAAAACCGTTACATCCAAACCAATATCGGTCATGGTAGTGGTTTCCCATTTAATGGCCGGATTGTTCAGGCTTTGCTGGGCTACACCGGTTAACAATGTAGAATTATCAAAAGAATAGTTACCGGTAAAATTCAGCAATGCCTGATAAGGATAATTAACGCCATATCCGTTTATTACTACGTTTTGATTTCCTAACTGTCCCCATGAACCTCTTACTTTGAAATTATCCAGCCAGGTTAAATTCATGGCTTTTACAAAAGGCTCTTCGGTAACGCGCCAGCCCGCTGAAAACGACGGGAATACCCCCCATTTATTTTTACCGGCAAACTTTGAACTTCCGTCATCACGAATATTGCCCTCTAAAAGATAACGTCCTTTATAATCGTAATTTACACGACCGAAATAAGACATCAAGGCCCATTGATTACTGGTTCCGTTTGCGTTTTGAATGTCAGAACCGCCTGCGTTTAACTCCTGCAGATCCAGGTCGGCAAAGTTTTTACGATATCCTGATAGGTATTGATATTTACTTTGTTCAATGCTGTAACCAAATTGCGCTTTAATGTTATGACCATGAAAGTTGTGCGCGTAGTTCAGGTAGCTGAACAGGTTGGTATATACGGTTTGCTCGTCCTGGTCCGTTAAACCTTTACCCAGGTCAAGAGATGTTGCAAATTGATTTGTCCTGAAGTTATACTCATCAAGTGTGGCTTTAAAATCTTTGTACTTGTCCATGTTAAAGTTCACCGCACCTTTGGTATACCACGAGATGTCTTTAGTAAACTGAACCTCAAACCAACCCTGGGCGTTTACAGCATAATCATTAGTAACCCTTCTGAAGTTTTGATCAAGTACAGCTATAGGGTTTTTATTATTGTATTCAAAATCATAAGCCTTATAGGTATACCTTCCGCTGCCATCAGATAAGTAAGGGCCATACGTTGGCGCCTGAGACATAGCTGAAAGGAAGAGATCCATTGAAGAGCCGTCCCATTGTGTTGGTGACGAAGGGTTACCGGCTACAGCACCCCTGGTACCTGATTTTAACAATACGTTGGTACCAAATTTTATATGATCATTGATCTTTGAAGTTAAGTTGATACGTCCGCTATATCGTTTATAATCGAAGCCTCTTTCAATACCATCCTGGTTAACATAGCCAAATGATACATTATAGGTAGTTTTCTCTGTACCGCCGCTAAATGTCAGGTTATGATTTTGTGTTACAGCAGTTCTGAATATCAGGCTTAGCCAATCGGTATTAGGATACTTTACCCTGTCTGTGGCATTACGGTACAGATCGATCTGGTCTTGCGGATAAAGCGACCCCGGGTCTGTTGTTCCGCTATTGATGCGCGCCTGGTTAAACATCTCCATATATTGAGCCGAGTTGGTCACCAGTTTAAACATCTTGGTCGGGCTGTTGTATCCTAAATTACCATCATAAGTAACAGACATTTGCCCGGCTTTACCCTGTTTGGTTGTTACCAATACAACGCCATTAGCTGCCCTTGAACCATATATAGATGCGGATGCGGCGTCTTTCAAAACTGATACATTATCGATATCAGTTGGGTTAAGATCGCTGAAGTTCCCGGGAACACCATCAATCAACACTAACGGATCGGAACCAGCACCACTGAATGTACTGTTACCACGAATACGGATAGATACAGCCTCATTTCCCGGCTCGCCCGAACCTGTGTTGATCTGAACACCTGGTGCCAGGCCTTCGAGCATAGAAGCCGTATTAACAACAGGGCGCTTATTCAATGTTTCGCCGGATACCGATGATACCGCACCTGTAAGGTTCGCTTTCTTTTGCGTACCGTAACCAACCACTACAATTTCATTAAGTGCAGATGTTTGCTCTTTAAGCGTTACATCAATTTTGGTTTGATTACCTACCGGTACCTCCTGGCTAACAAAACCCACAAAGCTGAATACCAATACCGCATTATTGTCATTTACGGTAACGGTATAATTACCATCAATATTGGTTTGTACGCCTGTGTTGGTGCCCTTAACCTTTACTGTAACACCCGGTAAAGACACACCTTTCTGATCTTTTACCGTACCGGTGATGGTTATTGCCTGTACCGGTTTCTTTTCGGCGGGTTTGGGTGTAACTACAATAGTGGTATTATTAATTACATAACTAAAAGGCTGATCACGGAAGCATTGCTGCAATGCTTCTTCCAACCCGGCATCTTTAAGGTCGACATTTACAGGCTGGGCCTTTTTCAGCATTTTGGAATTGTATAACACGCTGTATCCGCTTTGCCTGTGGATATCTTTCAGCGTTTCCACAAGCGAAGCGTTATTTTTATTAAGGCTAATCTTTTGTGCAAAAGTGGTTGAGGCACTTACCTGAAGTATCGAAACCAGACACAAAAAGAACGACAATTTCATGATCAGAAATAATTTTGATACGGCACGGGGTATCTGCCCGCGCTTTAATGCAGTAGAATTTTTGTACATTTGAATGTTAGGTTAAATAACTGGTTGTGAGAAAAATGATCGTTAACTGACCTGATTGCTACCCGTAGCATTGAACCAGGGGCGGTGCGAACGCTCCTGGTTACTTCTTTTTGGGGATAGCATTATATAAGTATGAGGTTACTTCATAATGATAACCCTCCTTCCTTCAATTTTATAGTGGATACTACCGGTAAGCTTGATATTATCAAGCAATTCTTTAATATCTTTATATTTTGATATGGTGCCGCCAAATTCATTTTCCTGAACCTGGGTGTCCTGATATTCAATATCCACGTCATACCAGCGGCTTACCTGCTTCATTATATTTATTATGCTTTGATCATGAAATATAAAAAAGCCGTTTATCCAGGCCATATTGGCTTCTACATCGGCCTTTTGTACTTTTATCGATGAGCCGTTTTGACTTACGGTTCCCTCCTGTCCGGGTAAAAGCATCACAGCAGCACTGCCTTTACTCATTTTAACCGAACCTTCAAGCAAGGTGGTGGTTATGTCGGGATTATCGGTATAAGCATTAATATTGAAATGGGTGCCGAATACCTGCACCTGCGTACCATTAGCCTTAACAATAAATGGGTGGGCTTTATCTTTGGCTACCTCAAAATACGCCTCACCGTTTAATTCAATTTCGCGGTTGGCCCCTGTAAAATACTCAGGGAATTTGATTGACGACGCTGCATTGAGCTGTACTTTGGTGCCATCTTCCAACACTACCTGGTATTGGCCCCCCCGCGGTGTGGTTATGGTATTGATTTGGGGGATGGCTGCCTGCCCCTGTTCGTTTGGCTTTCTGTCAAATTTATAAACCACTAAACCGTTGGCGGCCTTGCTTACTTTTACACCCGCCCCTGCTGCCAGCTGACCGTTTTTCGCGTCGTCAAGCACTATCTTATTGCCGTTTGCCAATGTGAGGTAAGCCTTATTACTTCCGGGTAGTATTTTAGTTCCGTTTTTTGAACTGACGACATCGGCTATATTATTCGTTTTAGCAGGCTGCATGAAAAGTAAACCTGCAAGCACCGCTATACCGACCAGTGCAGCAGCAGCCCACAACCACCTGTAGCTGGTACGCTTAGGCATTAAAACAGTGGTTTCCTGCCTGCTTTCACTTAGCTTTTGCCAGATCCGTGTGCGTACCTCCAGAGGGTCGGTATCATCCTCCGTCCATACGTCATCGGGCAGTTGCATATCGTCACGGTATGCAGCCAGCAATTCTTTCTCGGCAGGAGAACATTCACCATCGAGATACTTTTGGTATAGCGCCAAAAACTCTTCTTTGCTTATCATTAAATATTATGATCTGAGGTTTACAAAAGGTAAGTGTAGATTCTACCACAGTACACACATACTTTTTTGAACTTTCTGTCACTTTCTTTAAAATTTTAAAAATTAGCGCCTCTTTTTATACATTTACCTAACCAATTATATGCTTTACACGTCCTTAACAGATGCCGAGTTGTGGAATGCCGTACGTAATAACGACGAGGTGGCATTTACTGCCCTGTTTGACAGGTACTGGGTAAGGTTGTATAAGCTGGCAAAAGGTTACCTCAAAAACCAGGACACAAGCGAGGAACTGGTGCACGATATTTTCCTGAATATCTGGAACAGGCGCCAAACGCTTGAAATAGAGTCATTCCCAACGTTCATGCTTACGGCTGCACGTTACCAGGTATATAACCGTACGCGGGCTGCAAAACCGCTTACTTTAGTTTTGGGCGATACCCATCCGAAAAACGAACCTTTTCATAACAACGAAGGCGAAGACCATTTAATTGAAATGGAGCTTCAACAGGAATTACAGCAATATTTGATACAGCTGCCAAAGCGATGCCAGGAAATTTTTTATCTGAGCCGGGTGAAAAACCTGTCGAACCAGGAAATAGCCGACAGCTTTGGCGTTTCTAAACGCACCGTCGAAAATCAGATCACGGTAGCATTGAAACACCTGAGAAGTTGTTTAAAATATACTTCTACAGCCGTTATTTTTTTCCGTTTGCTTCTTTTTCGTCACTAAAGCAGCCACCTACAAATGAGGTGGTAGCCGCCTAACTAAAACTCGCGGTCATTCAACTCGCTGCCCGGTAATTTCAGTTTACTCACAAAACGATTGAGATTGAAGCTAAGATTGATCAACAACACGTTGGTTTCGTAGATATAATTGGTGGTAGTATAAAAATCAACACCCGAAGTGGTAATGCGCTGCCTGGCCGAATTAAATATGCCCATATTTTGCCACAGCACAGAGGCCGACAACCTGCCATTCATAAACGTTTTCTTTACAGAAGTATTTGGAATAAAATATTGGGAATCTTCTCCTTGAGCGGTTGGTCGTTTGGATAGATAATTAAAATTAGCTTGCGTGCTCCAGGTTTTACTTAACTGAAAAGCCGTGTTCATGTTCAATGTGTAAGCCCAGCGGCGGTTGTTGACACCAACTGGCTGCCCCAGGATGCGGATATCCCCGCTGATGTGATAGTTAAAGGCATTGCCCCCTACATATAGGTTCCACCATTTTTTTAGCTGAAGATTAGTACCCATTTCAGCACCAATCTGGTTGGCCGAACCTGCATTGGTATAAACACGGTTCAGAATGGTATCTGCATAAACACTGTTAAGGCGTTGGATTGGATTTTTAATATGCTGATAATAGCCCGTAACAAAAAAAGAACCGGCACTAAAACTATGGGTTATCCCCAGCTCAGCCTGATCGATAAATTCGGGAAGCAAATCGGGGTCGCCTTCCTCAAGCGTCTCCGAGTGCTCACGTTCGGGTATGGGATTTAGCTCCAGGTTGGTGGTACGGTTA
Source organism: Mucilaginibacter sp. A5337 (assembly GCF_059690695.1). Lineage (NCBI taxonomy): Bacteria > Pseudomonadati > Bacteroidota > Sphingobacteriia > Sphingobacteriales > Sphingobacteriaceae > Mucilaginibacter > Mucilaginibacter sp. A5337. The sequence continues at coordinate 336,991 of NZ_JCAWEC010000007.1, forward strand.
ATCCGTTTACTGTAATCGGCCTTTAGTTTCCAATTGTTATTCAGGCTGTATTGCAGCAATACCGATGGAAACAAATTGGACAGGTTAAGCCGGTGAGGGTTCGCATCATATGAAAGGTTCACTAACCGTGTGGCGTATTCATAGCGCAGGCCACCATTATACTCCCATTGGCCCGATTTACCGGAATACTGACTGTAAACCGAGTTGATAATATTTTTTGCATGCAAACTACCCTGAAATTTGTTTGCATCAGGTTGCGAAGCTGGCGGTGTTACCAAATAATCAAACTTCCCATCCTGCGTATCATAGCGCAGCTGGTAGCCGCTTTCCAGTTTGCCTTTACCTATTGGTACACTATGATCAAGCCTGAAACGGTAGCTGGTAATGGGCCGTTTATAAGGATTGTAAACATATTGAATAGTATCAGCAGTATTTGGATAATACAGGTTACGGTTTTTGGTATTTCCGTACAGATCGGCATGTTCGTAAACCATCCCGGCAGCCAGTGTAGACTTATCGCCAAAAGTATGGGTATAATCAAAATTGGCCAATGCAAAACTTCCCTCCTTGGTTTGCAGGTTTGAGTTATAATATGTGGTATTTTTAATCAGCGCATTGTTGCCCAGGTTTGATGTGGTATTATGATACAGTAGATCGGCTACGCGGTCCTGATAACGGCGCCCCAGGAACAGGCCACCCGAAAAGACATCAGCGGCATTTGGCGTAAAGCTGATGGAAGCCCGGCCAGCATAATTATATTTCTTAAAACTGCGTTCGCCTGTCGATGGAAACCTCGTGATGGTACCTGCTGTAACGTTTTTGGTATAAGCATCTCCCTCACGGTAACCGGCGTTATCGTTCCGGTTATAATTGCCGCTAACAGATGCATCCCATTTACCTTTCCTGTAGTTTAGCGTAATGTCGCTGCCAAAACGTACAGGCTCGCGCGTATTCCCGAAATCGCCGGTACTGGGTAGGCCGCCCTGGGCATTCACTGTTAAAGTTACGCCATCTATGGCTCCTTTTTTTGTGATGATATTGAGCATCCCTCCCCGTCCGTCGGGATCATATTTGGCCGAGGGCGACGTCAGCACCTCGATATTCTCAACTGAATTGGCCGGTATTTGTGATAATACAGTTTGTGCGTCGGTAATAACGGGTTTGCCGTTTACGAGTACCATAAAACTTTCAGATCCGCGCATGCTGATGTTGCCCTCTCCGTTAACTGATACTGAGGGCAAATTTTTGATCACATCAATAGCCGACCCTCCTTTGGCCGCTTCAAACTGCCCGGCCCGGTAAACCTGTTTATCTATCTTGTTAACGGCGTTCGCCTGCTTTCCTTTTACACTCACTTCATTCAGTTGTGTATTTGCCGGTTGCAATTTAAAATCGCCCAGGTTGAGTTGCTGTTCTTCATTTAACCTGAGGTCCGTTTTGATGACATCATGATAACCTATAAAAGCTATTTTTAAACGATAAGCCCCCGCCCTGATCTTATCAATTTCAAAACCTCCGTTGGTTAGGGAAAGTGTTCCTGCAACCAAAACAGAATCGCTCAAACGAAATACTGCCACGCTTGCATACGCTACAGGCCGCAGGGTCTGGCCGTCAATTACCCGCCCCCTAATTCGGGCGGTTTGCGCAGAAAGAAAAATTGTGTAACAAAGCAGTACGGTAAGCAGCAGCAGTTTTTTCATATTTACTGCTGTAAAATTAAAGAGGGTGGCTGCCGCAATACGGTACTATTGCCTCGATATACGGTATATTTAACCTTTAGCAACGAGCAGGTCGCGGTAAACGCCGGGTGTCAGGTTGGTAGCCGCCTTAAAAAACTTAACAAAGTGGGAAGTATCGGTAAACTGAAGGGTATGCGCTATCTCCTTTATCGACCCGTTGGTTGAGGTGAGCAGCGTTTTTGCTTCCAGCAGCAGACGTTCGTTGAGCATGGCTGACGGGCTTTTTCCACAAGCCTCCCGGCAAATCAGGTTAAGCCTGTTGGAGGATATGCCAAGCGTATCGGCATATTCCTGTACCCTGGTTAAACGGATACTATTGGTATACAAGAGGCTCTTAAACTTATAGTACAAAGCATGGGCCGGTGGTCGTGGTGCTTGCCTTGCAAGTGCATCTGTTTTTTCGAGCAATAAACGCAGATAGGCCGTTAAAATCTTAACATCCGCTCCGCGGCGATATTCTTCATTAAATAAAGTTAACAGCGATAGATACCCGGAATCACCGGAGAGATGGATCTGCGTATTCAACTGGTAAATGATAGGCAGAAGATCAGCCGACAATAATTCCTCTTTAAAAAGCAATACAAATCCTTTAGGTATGCGCGTAAAATCCCAGCAATGTGTTTGCCCGGGCTTAAGAAAAAAAATCACCGGATGGCTTACTTCGTAAACGATATCATCTATCAGATGCTCTCCCGCGCCGTCGCTCAAAACAATCAGCTCAAAGTAGCCGGCATGTTTATGAGGCACCGTAGGCTTTATCACCTCTTTAAAAGGACTGATCTTCAATACCTGATCGGCACTGATCTTTGATTTAACCGGTAATATGCTCATATCTGCTCAAAGATAAGCATCATAATTACAGCTATAAGCGAATTTGTAATACAAAACCTGGAATATTGACTATATGATAACCCTCCAGCCTACTCTTAAAAATTTCAGTTCAATGACCATAACTAATATTTTTTCTTATTTTTAAATTCAAAACCGCTAAACCTTTCACAGTGAAAAAAACAATACCCATTTTTTTTATACTATTCGCATTATTTACGGGCTGCACAAAAGAACATTCAGTAAATCCGGCACCCCAAAAATTAGTAACGGTATCACTACATCCTAACTACTTAGTATTGCCACCAAGTAATTGGCAGCAGGTTTTGGGTGGCTCAGCGACATTAAAATTAACGCCACAAAACAGTGACTCTGTAACACTCTCGTCAATATCAACTACTGTAAATTTAAAAGATGTGGCCTCGTATAAGCAACAGGTAGTTGTCGGTACCTATGATGTTACACTTAATACCCAAAGTACAGCAGCAGTTGATACTTTTATAAGGTTTACATCAAAAGCAGATCATGTGCCTATCAATAAAGATGAAACCATAAATCTGGCGGCAACAACAACAGATGCCGTAATTACAATCAGTACTAAACTGATCGACAGCACAGTAACACCAACCTTTAAATCGGGCAACCAAACAACACATAATTTAGCGAAGGCTAATGGTTATTACTTTTTATATGCCAGGGACGCGACGAGCGGCACAATAACTTTTAGCTTAAGCAATGGCTATCAATACATGAAAGACCTCACTGTTAGGGCAATGAACCAGTACGATCTTATACCGGTATCCAATTCATACGGAGAGTTATCGATTAAATCATACCCTTTCAACATAGCTTCATCAACCCAAATCCGCATTAATTAGCCTTATCACATGAAAAAATATTTACTGCCACTTTTTGCCGGATTAATGCTGATCCTGAACAGTTGTAAAAAAAGCCAGGATAACGCCCCTCAAAATGTAGATGTACCCCAAATCTCTATTCAAAGCGTTAACTGCCCTTCATTTGTAAACAGCACCTGGGTTAATGTTTTTGGCGGAAAAGGATTATTCAGGTTTGAACTTTTGAATTCAGATAACACAGTATCCTCAACTGTAAAAGATAGTATAGATTTAACACAGTTAAGTACCTACACTAAGGACTTACCCAAAGGAACTTATAACATCTATCTATCGTCAAAAAACCAAACAAGCGTTGCTGATACGTTTATACGTTTTAACGCCCAAATTACCCGGTTAACGCTTGCCCAAAAACAGACTGCTTCATTAACCGGCACCACAAATGATGCACTCATTACTATCAATAAAAACCTGGTTGCAGCCAATAACACACCTTCGTTTAAGGCAGATTCAATAACATCGCCATTTAAATTTGCACTTATCAATGGCTATTACTACCTGTATGTTAAAGGTGGTATTGCCGGTGCAGTTACTTTTAGCGATAACGCAACCGGGCAAACCGTAACCAAAAGGCTATCAACAATTACGCTGAACCAATATAACCTTGGGGTACAGCATAATAATGGCACATTGCAGGTAATTTTCACTCCCTTTGCGTATAACAGCGTTAACGCCAGCTCAAGCACACTTTTAACGCTGAATATCAATACCAATGATTATTATTTTATAAACAGCAATGTTTATTTCATAGCTACAGACCAAAACGGCAAAGTACTTAATGCAGTAAAATATATAAATGGTACCTCAACCTTCAAATTGCCGTCCTTAACCGCTTTTGAACAGGATAGGTTTAACTTTTTCATTGTAATTAATCCGATAATCAGCGGTTTTAACCCAAGCATAACAGGATACCTTCAGGTAAAAAAAGGAAGTGTTTATACTAACATTACTCAAGGGCTTCCTCAAAAAAACTTTACAATTCTTAAACCTCATTTAAAAAATGTTCCGGTGTTTGATAATATAGCTATGAGCACGGCAACTATTGATCGTTACATAAACAAGCTTTCGGACACGGCCTATCTTCAGCAACTCGTATACCAGGAGGGAAGTAAGCTATGGGTACAAATGCTAAGCAACAACCAGTATTCTTATAATTTTTTAACGATACCCAAAGGCACGGCCGATTTAGATGTAGACCTGCATCAGCTGACACAAACACCACTCGTAAAGCATGTTACAGCACCCGGAAATTACTTCTTTTACAGTATCAATGCTAAACCCGATACTGATTATGCACAAGGCTACAGATTTTATACCATGAGCACTATTGCCAATAGCGGCGACATTTATTATCCGAGGGAAACATTTCCGGAGTACGATATTTATACCGGTTACACAATCGGGCAGTTTCAATACTCCTTTGTTTTGACAGGAAAAACCATCCCCGATCAGGCACCTGGTTTTGATGCATCATTTAGTGTAAGCGGCAATAACCTTACGAATTTTTCATCGACTTGCTCGGGGAAATTTGATTATTACCACGCCAGCTTTTTAAATGTACATGCAGGTGGCAATTTAAATGTTGAACTCTATTCACCATCGGCAGGTAATTGCAACAGCTTTGTACTTCCGGACTTTTCCCAATACCTGAATATGCCAACTTTTAATCCGGCTGCTGAAATATTAACCAATTTTGAACTTGAACAGTACAGCGGGTTTAACGAACAAAACTTCACTTATAAAAATGTGAACCGGATTTTTAGCTTTCGCAATTTTAATTGCAAGTCAGTTTCGAAAGCTTTCAATTAAAAATGAGGGCAAAAAAGCGAAAGAGGAGTGCCGGCACTCCTCTTTCGCTTTTTTTTATACTAATCATCGTCGTCAGCTTTTTGGACAGCTTTTACAAATGCTGCCCGAACCGGCGTTGGTACAATTGCATTTTCGCCTTTAATGGCTCTCCATACCATGTTGTTCATGATCTCGTCGGGTACGCGGTCAACGGCCGAAAAGTCAAGCCCCTTAGCCATTCCGGCAAGCTTGGTACCCTTGGGGTTAAGCTCGTTAAGGTTAATATTGGAGCGGATGCTGTTGAAAGGAGTAGTATCAGCCGTTTTATTAAAACAACGCCACATAGCCGTAGCCGATGCATCATACTGTGTCATAGGCGGTAAACCGAGGATCAGCTCGATGGTACGCAGCATTGACGAGGTAGAATACATGGTATGATCAACAAAGTTGCGTTTTACAAATCCCCCGGCAATGTATGCAGGCGAACGGTGCGCATCAACATGATCGGGGCCGTTCTGGGCATCATCTTCCAGTATAAAAATCACGCTGTTTCCCCAGATAGGGCTTTTGCTGATATGCTCTACTAACCTGCCAACCGCAACGTCATTATCTGCAACATGGGCAAAAGGTGTAGGCCTGCCCGGGCTGGTGCCTTCGGTATGGTCAGACAGCATGCGGATGGTATTTAGCCGTGGCAAGGCATTGTTGTGCATCAGCGAATCAAAGTCATGTTCCCAGGCCTGGTACCGCAGGGTGTCAGGGTCACGCAAATCATGGGTTGGATAGGCCTTTGTAAAATGATCTTTTAATATAGGGATCTGCGGCGTGTTATCGGCATTGATAAACTCGCCGTAGGTGCGAAAGGTCACATTAAACCGGTTGGCCTGATCCCAAATGTATAATTTATTTTTTGCCGTGAGGCCAACTGCACCCGGACCACGGTTGCCATAACTGGTTGGCCAGTTTTTCTCCATGTAATCGGTAGCGTAGGCACCCAGGCTCCAGTTATGACCATCGGCGCTAACTTCGCCATCTACGTAAAAATTGTCGAGCAGCACAAATTTTTCGGCTAATGCGTGGTGGTTGGGCGTAATGCGTTTGCCAAACAATAGCAGGCTGGTGTCACCATTGCCCTTCGGCATATCTGACAGTACCTGATCATACGTCCGGTTTTCCTGGATAACATAAAAAACATATTTTATGGGCGAGGCCGCTCCTACTTTAGCCGGAATGGGATTACCATCTTCACTGCTTGCTGTTGTTTCCTGTTCGCGATGGTAAGGTGTGTTGTGAACTACAGCCTGCGAATAAACCGGCAGTTGTTTGGCTGTTGGTGTCGGGATGATGCTCAAAGTCCCCATTAGTAAGCCGCCGCCAATGTATTCTGTACGTGCAGGCCTGAACGGATCGCCCCCATGTAGTACCACTGTTTGGTTTTTGGCTGCCGGGTTAGGCCCATGCGGATTAGGCAGCGACGAAAAACCTTTGGCATTGGCAACATATAATTTATCATCTATAACGCGCACAACACTCGGGAACCAGCCTGTAGGCACAAAACCAAGCGACTGACTGGCACCCGGCTTTGTAACATCAAATACAGCCAGGCAGTTATTATCGGCATTGGCTATATACAGTGTTTTTCCATCATTGCTCAGCGCTACCGAGTTACTGGTAGTGCCGCTAAGCGGCGTTGGTGATACTGCAGTATTTAGCGTTTCCAGCACCTTTGCTTTGCGCACATCAATTACAGATACCGTATTGTCATTGGCGTTAGCTACGTACAAGTATTTCCCATTGCGCGAAATACACAGGTCATTAGGGTTATCGCCAACCGCAATGGCATTCGTTAGCTTATTTTCTTTGGTATCAAATATGGCCACCTTATCACCTCCCCAAAGACTTATGTACAGCTTTGACATATCAGGCGATAGCAGACAGGTATAAGCCTCAGTACCTAATTTAACCTGCTGAAGGATGTTTTTTGTTTTAAGATCGATAAGGTACAAACTATTATCAAGTTTGGTAACAACGTATAAAATTCCACGTTTATCATCAATAGCCAGGCCGGTAGGCGAAATAGATGCCGAATTGGGCTTTTTACTCCATGCTTCACCCAGTTTTATGGTATCAGCAGCAAGCAGCTTATCATTTGTGATAGCATAACGGATAATCCAGTTATTATCACCACCGGAGGCGTAGAGCGATTGCTCGTCTGCACTGAAAACCAGGCCACCCCAGGCTTTACTGATCAATACTTTATCAAGCTCACGATCTGTACGGGCATCTAACAGTTGAATAGTTTGAACACTCTGGCCGTTATTGGTGACGGCTGCATAATGGTGGCTTTTGCTTACTGCGATATTTAAAGGCAGGTCGCCGAGAGGTAAACTCTTACCTACGGGTGTTAACGACCATCCGTTTGGCAATTTCACCCGCTTATTTTCGATAGTAGCAAGATCCTGAGCCCGAACAAACCTGCTGCAAATAAGTAACAGGGCAATCAGACATAATATTTTTTTTAGCGACATAACTTTTAATTAATTTTTTTCAATTGTCAATACTTGATAAACATATCATACAATTGATGTGCGGGTAAAAGTAGACCACCAATATTAACCTATTATTAAATCATGCCCCCGTACCACCTGCTCTATTGTAACAAAGTCATTGGAATCGGCCGGTACTATCAAATATCGAATTTTTACATTCCAGGCTTATATTATTCCCGGTGATTTTGAAACTGATATAACCTATTTTATTCAATAAACTTTTAGGCTGCAGGCCTGCGATCCGGTTAATTAAAAAAAATTTGCAAAATCAATTTTTATTAGTAAGTTTATACTTACGGTAAGCAAATACTTACTATTTAAACTATGAACAGCAATCTGGCTTTTAACGCATTAGGCGATCCGACCCGGAGGTCGATTTTTGAAAAGTTACAACAAGGTCCTTTATCAGTGGTACATATTGCTGAAGGGATGAGTGTGAGCCGCCCTGCGGTATCACAGCACCTGAAAGTACTGAAAGAAGCAAAGCTGATCAGCCTGAAAACGGTTGGCAATAACAATATTTATGAACTTAATCGTGAAGGGATCATTGCTATGAGAAATTATCTGGATAAGTTCTGGGATGATGCTTTGGCGAATTTCAAGGCACTGGCCGAAAAAACCGAAAAAGAAAACGAACACCTAAACTAATATGATACCCAATATTAAAAAAGAACTATTAATTGCCGCCGGTCAGGAAAGCTGTTTTAAGGTTTTCACCCAAAAAATGGATTTGTGGTGGCCTAAAACACATCATGTGGGAAAATGCGCCATGATAGAAATGGTGCTGGAGCAGGAACAAGGCGGGCGCTGGTACAGCAAACATGAAGACGGCAGCGAAGTAAATGTCGGTACGGTACTAAGCTGGAACCCTTATGATCTGTTGGTACTCAACTGGCAAATTAATGCCAATTTTCAATATGACCCGGGCGTCACAACAGAGGTCGAAGTTCAATTTATTGCTGAAGGCCCTAAAACTACCCGCGTATTGATGGAACACAAAGACCTCCACCGTTTGGGAGAGGGAGGCAAAGCTGTGGAAAGCATGGATGAAGGATGGGGAATGATACTGAACCTTTATAAAAACACTGTTGAATATGAAGCCTAAAATCGCTTTACGTATTGCCGCCATTTTAATGCTGCTGCACACACTGGGCCATACCATAGGTGCGTTGACCTGGAAACAAGCGCCAAATGCCACCATACAGCGCGTGGTTGACGGAATGAACAATAACCATTTCCCCTTTATGGGCAGCTCCGTTAGCCTTGGGCTTTTCTTTGATGGTTACGGTTTCATCATGATTGGCGTATTGCTGTTGCTCACCGCACTGCTTTGGCTTCTTTCGGCCGAACCCAATCGCAGGTTCATCCTGCCCGTCGGTTTATTTCTGCTTTCTATGGGTACTATCGAACTGATCTATTTCTTTCCCTTTGCCGCAGCGTTTTCGCTGCTGGCAGGATTATCAACCATATATGCTTACTTTAAATCACCATTATGGAAACGCTCGAATTAAACACCATCCGAAAAGAAATTATCGTTTCGGCGGCGCAACAGACCGCCTTTGAAGTATTTGTAAACCAAATGGGGCTTTGGTGGCCGGCTTCGGGCCATACCGATGACTGCCCAATGATAAGGGTTGGCCTGGAGCCCAAAGCCGGCGGGCGCTGGGTCGGGTATAACAGAGACGGTGATGAAAGCGAATTGGGCAAAGTTTTGATCTTCGATCCTTACGCCTTGTTTGCGCTTGATTGGCAAACCGATGCCGATCTGCGGTTTGATCCCGATCTGCACACCGAAGTAAGGGTAGAGTTTATCCCGGAAGGCGATAAACAAACGCGCGTAAAACTAACCCACTTTAATGTGGAACGCCTGGGCGAAGCGGCTCGCAGCATTAATGAAGGATGGGGAGGCATTATGGAAGTTTATCAAAACTTCATCACCAACAGTTTCAGCACCACGATTAATATTACCATCAGCCCCGAAGCTGCGCTACAAAAAATAAGCGAGGTGACAAACTGGTGGGGTGTTAACTTTGAAGGCAGTGCAAACAAACAGGGAGACCACTTTGTGATTAAAATGGGGCCGGAGGCCTGGTTTAACTATACAGTTGTCGAGCTTGTGCCCGGCAAAAAAGTAGTGTGGCACGTAGATGACTGCTATATGCCCTGGTACGAAGATAAAACGGAATGGAAGGGTCAAGACATGGTTTTTGAGATTAATGATAACACGCTCACCTTTACACATTTGGGCCTTGTAGCAGGAATTGCCTGTTTTAAAGACTGCGTGCCCGGCTGGACACACTGGATCACCCGCAGCCTGAAATCATATTTTGAAACCGGTAAGGGAGATTTTAAACAAAGATGAATTCGTACAATGCCACTATATCCATCAGCAGCCCATCTGGCGAAGCCTTCCGGAAAATAACAGAGGTACCCAATTGGTGGACAACTGATTTTGAAGGTAAGGCTGCGCAGGTTGGAGACGAATTCATTATCCACCATCCTGGAGCACATTACGCCAAACATCGAGTGATAGTGTCCGAGCCGGGAGTGCAACTCATATGGCTGGTTACCGAAAGCAAACTTAATTGGTTGAGAAACCAGGAGGAATGGACTAACACTAAAATGATATTCAAACTAAAACCCGGCAAACTGCATTTTACCCATGAAGGATTAACCCCTGATAAAGAATCCTATGCACGTTGCTCCCAGGGCTGGAAAGAGGTTATTTTAGAAAAATTATCGACCTACATAGGGATATTCAGTCCTAATCTCTAACCAATACCCTGTTATTAAGAAGTTGTATCATAAAATCAAATTGACGGCCCCGGGTGTTATGTTACCTATAAATTGAACTTTAGCCGATCATATTACAAAAAGGGGGGTTAACACATTTTCGGCCTAAAAAATACTTAAACATCTGATTATAAATATTTTAAGCTAAAATTAACACTAAATTATGTTAACCCTGTTAACCCCCATTTTATTAATAAAGTTAATTAAATAGAAATTATATATCGCTTAAGTATCTAAAAACAAAAAGAGGCTGATCATTATGATACAGCCTCTGGCAAACGATTTGCCGAAACTCAAATACCCACCTATCTGAATCTATTTAGTCATCACAGTCACGCTTTCGGGTTTCAGATCAGTCGACTCTGCCTTAATTATCAACTTGCCCGGTTGCCCGCTTTTTGATTTTATAATAACCAACGCCATACCGCTAAAGGCCTTTCTGCTCTTTGACGGAAATGCTACCAAATCTGAAGGATCCCCGTTATCAGTCGCAACAATTTCGCCCGGCCCTGTGATTGAGAATTGAATATCATTATTTGCTTCAGGAACTAAATTACCTGCTTCATCCAGCACTTTTACTGTTATGAACGAAAGATCATATCCGTCCGCCTTGATTACTTTACGGTCTGCTGTAAGCTCCAATTTTGAAGCAGCGCCAGCAGTTTTGACAGTTTCAGTAGCCCACAATTGTCCGTTTTTATAAGTTACTACTTTAAGTTGTCCGGGTTGATATTTAACGCTATCCCACCTAAACCGGTATTCAAACGCGCCTCTTCTTATACGCCCCTGTGATTTGCCATTCAGGAACAGTTCTGCCTCATCAGCCGAAGAAAAAACATGGACAGGCGTAATTTTCCCCTCTCTTCCTGGCCAGCTCCAATGAGGCAGTATGTGAGCGAATGGAAGATCCGGACGCCAGCGTGACTGGTACAGGTAAAACCTGTCTTTTTTAAACCCAGCAAGATCAATAATACCTGAATAGGAGCTCCGGGAGCTGTAATATGGTGTCGGCTCTCCTATATAGTCCCAGCCCGACCATACAAACTCACCTGCAACAAAAGGATGTTTATCCTGAGACATAAAAACTTTATCCGGCGAGGCACCAAATTGAGCGGTATAAAGCTCATAAGCGCTGACGTACCTGTGATGTGGGTCGCCACCCGAGGTATCATTTACAGGAGCGCTGATCCCTTTTGTAACCGGGTAAATATAGGTACCGCGTGTACTCAGGGTAGATGCTGTTTCACTGCTTACAATCATTTTTTGAGGAAATTTGCTGTGAAATGCCGGATATAAAGGACTTGTCCTGATACCTTTTAACCCCGCATAGGCAGGTGCATCCCTGATTCCTTCACCCTGGTAATTGAGGGAGATAAGGTCGGTTGATTCCGGAAACGGCATATTGGGCCGAGCATAGTTCATGGATGCAGCTGTCGGCCTTGCCGGATCTTCGTCCTTGACAATACCGGCCAGCTTTTTTGCTACATCGGCCCCGGCATCACCGGTATACTGCTCCCCTACCTCGTTGCCGAAACTCCATGTAATAATTGATGGATGATTTTTATCCCTGCGGATAAACGAGCGGATATCTGCTTCATACCATTCCGGGAAAATAAGGTGAAAGTCCAATGGAGTTTTTCCCTGGTTCCAGCAATCAAACACTTCATCAATAACGAGGAAGCCCATTTTATCAGCCATGTCAAGCAACTCGGGTGCCGGCGGATTGTGCGCCAGGCGGATGGCGTTACACCCCAATTCCCTTAACAATTCGAGTTGCCGCTCGGTTGCCCTGGCGTTGAAAGCAACACCAAGTGCGCCAAGGTCGTTATGCTGGTTAACACCCTGGATCCTGATTTGCCGGCCATTAACTATTACTCCTTTAACGGGGTCAAATTTAATATCGCGTATCCCAAACGGTGTTCTGTAAGTATCAACCAACTGTGAACCAACGTAAAGTCGTGTTATTGCAGTATACAGGTTAGGCCTTTGTTGCGGTAACGGCCCCCAAAGCGCCGGATGGCTAAGCACTACCTGTTTTGTTACAGATTGCTTTGCGTGATTGCTAATATGGATCACCGATACCGGAAAATTAACTACCGGCTTTTCTACTCCCGATGCATTATCAGTGTGGTAAATACCAGTAACCACTTTTACCTGCTGATCTTTATTTCCCTTGTTTTCTACATTGACTTTCAACGCCACAGTTGCCGATGATTCGGACACATTGGAGGTTTGGACCGTTGTGCCCCATTGTGCTACCTGCACGGCGTTTGTTTTAGTAAGCCAAACGTTCCGGTAAAGGCCGCTCCCGGGATACCATCTTGACGAATTGGGCGGGTTATCCAACCTGATAGCAATCTGATTAGCGCCACCAAATTTGACATAGGGTGTTAAATCCAACCTGAAAGAATTGTAACCATAGGGCCAGCCGCCAACCAATTTTCCGTTTAACCACACCATGGCGTATGACATGGCGCCATCAATATCAAGGTAGATAGATTTGGATTTGTCGGCAGCCGGGATAGTGATCTTTTTCCTGTACCAGGCAATCCCCTGAACAGGCAATCTGCCCATTCCTCCGCCTACAATGGCATTGGTATCTGTATAAAAAGGCCCCTTTGCAGCCCAGTCATGCGGAAGATCTATATGTTGCCACTGGCGGTCGTCAAAGCCTTCCTGTACAAATGGAAAATTTTCACCGGGATTTCCCGCAGGCCTGAGGTAGTGTTTTGATGCATCTGCAATGAAATCGTTGGCGGATGGCAGGATCCATTTTTTTAACACCTTTTCGGATGTACCCTCAAAATCGGCCTGCGCCGGGCGGCTGTCGGCAACTATATCGTCATGTTTGTTATAAACGGCCGGGCGTTCATCGTATATCAGGTTATCGCCTTTATCATCGTACCGGTAAAACATCCAGCCTTTGTTGATATTGATCCGTTCCCTCCCCGCTGTAAGCTTTTCTTTTTTTTGTTGGGCGATAGCAGGGATCGATATCAAAATCACTAAAAACGAAACAAGCGGCAAGCGCTTTAGCTTTGTCCTGCAAGGGATTTCTTTAAAAAAACTTAATTGTGCGGGTGCAACGGGCTGTTTAAATTTCATATAAAAACCGGACAGAGAAGATTACTCAATTATAAATAAATCAGGGAGAAAAGATCTTCTCTCCCTGATTATTTGTTGATGATGAAAGGTATTCCCCCGATTAATATCCGGGGTTTTGATATGCTTTTTTATCCGCAGCGCTCATGTCCATTCCATCCAGTTGCGACTGAGGAATCGGGCGCAGATAATAAGCCGGCGTAATGGTTCGGCTAACCGTTGAAACTGTGTGATCTTTCCAATCGTTAGGATTTGTAGCGCCTGCAATCTGGAAACTGCTGCTTAGCTCGGTCCATTTTTGCGTACGCACCAAATCAAACCAACGATAGCCTTCTCCAAAGTACTCACGTGTCCTTTCGGCCAAAATATAGTTGATGTCGATCGTTCCCGGAGTAGCTGCGATCATTGCCGCGCTGTTGTCTTCAATTTTGGTTACGTTATTACCATTATCAAAGCGCCACTTGCCGGCACGGGCACGGATAACGTTGATCAAGCCTCTTGCAGTTCCATCATTTGCATAAGTTCCGCTAACGGCCTTAGTTGTGGCTCCCTTAACAGCTGCTTCTGCTGCAATAAAAAACAATTCAGAGAATTTTGCTACAGGAAAAGGACGTGTTAAGCTGGCATTTGGCGATCCAAGGCCACCGTTATTATCGGTACGGTATGGCCCCAGTTTCCAGGTGCCCGGATAGCAGATCCTGCTGAAAGCACTCGGCTCTATCACATAATCAGCTCTTCCGGGTAAAACGCCGGCGCCCACAGTACTGTTGAATTTAGCATTTGAGTAATCTACGCCTCCCACATCTGCATTTAAAAAGCTCAGTACAGGATCATTCTCTGCTACGGGCAGAAAATTGGCGTTGTAAAGAAATGCCGGTACGGCCCCATTAACCTTAACAGCAGCTTCCACAAAATTTGTACGGTACCTGGTCACAAATGTGCCATCGTAACGCGAATCATTTGTCTTATCGGCAAAGGTATTTTTAAATATTGCCTGAGGCGGGGCAAGCATTGTCCACGGGCGGCCAAGTGACTGCACTGCGGCACGCTGAACCGAACTTACAGCAGCCCATGCCGTTGCGGAAGTACTGCTTTTTATGTTGGTATAGTTCCATTGCTCAAACCAGGCGGCAAAGCTATCTGTTCCGAAACCTCCGCCGCTATAGCTAAGATCGCCACCGTTGTAAATACTGCTCGACTGGGTATGATCGGCATATAAAAGCGTTTCGTTATTACGATCATTGGTTGCCAGGCTAACGTCATAAAACGTAGGCTGTAAGCCAAACGGACCAGGGCTTTGAATTGCTGCTGTTGCTGTATCATAGGCGGCCTGGAAATACCATGCAGCATTGTGGCCGGCCGGATCTGTACGTTGCGCATCAGGATAAGTAGGGATGCCATTAGGGTTTTGTAACCACCAGCCGTAAGTTAGATATGCCTTAGCCAAAAACAGGCGTGCTACAGTTTGGGTAACGCCACCTACAACACGGCCCGAGGTTGGTAATTTATCAATAGCTGTCAGCAAATCCGGAAACACTGCTTTGGTATAAACCTCTGGTACGGTATTGCGTTTAGATGTCCGCACCGTAGAGGTATTGAATTTCAGTTCGCCGGCCCCAAGATCAAGCGGTACGCCGCCAAAGGTTTGAACCAGCAGAAAATAATCAAAAGCACGGAAAAACCTGGCTTCTGCGATCAGTGCATCTGAAACGCCAACCGCTGCACCATTTTCAATTACACCGCTGGCGGTATTGATGTTAGGGAATGCAGCGCCCCATAAAATACCGGTATTGCTCGATGCAGGATCAATGGTTCCTACTCCTGAAAAGTCGAGATTTTTCACGTTACCATCGGAGTTTTGGCCCCAGGTTGCTTCATCGGTACTAATCTCGTTCGAATTAAGAAAATAACCATTGCCATACATATAACGCATATGCCCGTAGCACGAGGTGATACCACCTACCACACCAGCCTGTGTTTTGAAATAATCGGGCGTGAAAATTGCACGTGGCTTTTCATCCAGGATTTTTTTACAACCTGTCATGGTAAACATAGTCAGGACAGATAACCTTAATATATTGTTGTATACTCGATTCATTGTTGCATATTTTAAAATGATACATTAAGACCTACCAGATAATTACGTGTATTAGGCGTATTATACCCTACAGTTAACAATCTTCTTTGTCCATATCCATAAGCCACGGCCATATTTCCGCCGTCATTGGCAAATGAATTTGGCTCAGGGTCCATACCTGATTGCTTGTAATAAGGAGAGAAGAATACAAATGGATTTTGAGCGGTTGCATAAACCCTCAATCGCTTCATGCCAATATGGTTCATCCATTTTCCTGAAAAGTTATAGCCCAGGGTAATGGCCCGTATTTTCAGGTACGATCCGTCAAAATAGCCCAGCGTAGATCCGTACTTTGGATTGTTACTGTTTTTAGGGCCGTTAGGATCAGGGAACTGTGCGCCAGGGTTATCAGGTGTCCAGTAATTGATATCAATCTGTCCGCGCCTCCCGTCTTCAAGGTTAAGATAACCATTTGACCCATACAGGGTGCTGTTCAGGATACCGCCGCTTACAAATGCGCCTACTATGGTAAGGTCAATGGCCTTATAAGCAACCCTTGTATTGAAGCCTCCCTGAAATTTAGGATCAGCATCCAGGATCTGTCTATCGGCAGATCCGATGATGCGGCTCGGAGATCCATCGGCATTATAACCGCCGGTATATAATACCTTGATCATTCCAACCTGTCCTCCGCTGCCTTCGTACTGCTTAACGGCAGTAGCCTCATTGGCCTGCCAGATACCTACTTTTTTATAATCGAATATGACGTTTAAAGGATGGCCTACAAAAAGCCAGTTGCTTTCGTCCCTGGTTTGGCCCGATGCCAGGCTCACAACTTTATTAACGTTGCGGTAAAGGTTTACTCCTAAATCCCAGCTCCAGCCATTGTTATTGCTTATGATGGTACCGTTAAGCGAGATCTCAAAACCTTTGTTTTGTGTTGAACCTACGTTGCCGGTATAACTGCTTACGCCTGATGTTGAAGGCAAGCCCACACTTAACAACAGGTTGTTTGTATTGGTAACATAACCTTCAACGGTACCGGAAAGACGGCTGTTGAACAAAGAGAAGTCCAAACCAAGGTTTTTAGTTTTTGAATATTCCCAGCCCAGTTGCGGGTTAGGCAGTACAGTTACGTAATAACCATTGGCGTTTGTGCTGCCAAAGTTATATGGGCGTACACTTAACTGGCCAAGCGTAGCGTAAGGCGCTACCGACTGGTTGGAAGTTTGACCATAACCAGCACGCAATTTCAATGAAGTAACCCAATTAACATCTTTCATGAAAGATTCCCTTGAGATATTCCAGCCTGCTGAAATTGCAGGGTAACTATGCCATTTGTGACCTGCGGCCAGTCGTGACGAGGCATCGCTCCTGAAAGTAGCGCTGAGCATATAACGATCATCATATGAGTACATGATACGCCCCATGTATGACATCAGGCCGCTTTGGGTGTAAGCCTGGTTATTAGGGTCAATGGTAATATCATCATTACTACCGGTTGAGGTTTGGCCCAGGTTATAATACTGAAAAGTATCGCCGGCCAGGTTCCTTCTGCTGATAGACTGATTGTTGTAATTTACCTGCTCAGAAGAGTATAATGCAGTTACATTGATGGTATGTTTCTGCGCAAAAGTTTTATCGTAAAATAACAAGTTTTCAACTGTCCATTGGGTAGTAAGTGAGTTAGTGGTAGATGCAACATTAGGATTTGCCGGATCAGAACTAAAAACACCAACACCAGTATAGCTACCGTTAAAGCTGGTACGGATATTACCGCCCAGGTTCAGGCGATATTTTAATCCCTCAACTCCCGGAATCTTCATTTCGCCATAAAGGGAGTTATAAGAAGCAAATTCTTTTGTCCGATTCGCGTACTGATCGCCAAGTGCATCCATTGTTTTCCTGGTTTGCACCCACTGAATGTCCTGTGGCATGGTAACCACCCTTTTGGTACTTCCATCGGCATTGAAAGGATTTGCCAACGGCGACATGCTTAACACGCCGTACATACCGATGCTGGAGCCATCGGTAATGCTATAGCTGTTGTTAGTAGTAAATCCAACCTTGAACAGTTTACCTATCCCCTGATCAAGAGATCCGCGTAACGAGATACGGTTATATTGAGAAAGCGGCACCGGGGCTTCATCGCGATAATAACCCACACCAAATTTATAGCTTCCTTTATTGGTACCGCCGGTAACACTTACGTCATGATTAGTTACCGCAGCAGGTCTGTAAAACAGGTGTTGCCAATCGGTGTTGGTGTTGCCTGTAGTATCCTCATCTGCGCCAGGGTTTTTGTTCAGCCCAGCCCTTTTTCTCAGTGCAAGATATTTGCCCGACTGCATCATCGGATATTTCAATACGTCCTTAGCGCCGTAATAACCCGAGTATGCTACCTGGGGCTCCTGGCCAGTGCTGCCTTTTTTGGTAGTGATCAAAATAACACCGTTGGCACCACGTGAACCATAAATTGCCGTGGCCGACGCATCCTTGAGGATGTCAACACTTTTGATATCATCAGGACTGATATCGGCAATTGTTCCGCCAAAAGGGATCCCATCCAGCACGATCAACGGATCGTTGGAAGCATTGATGGAACGTGTACCACGAATACGGATTTGCATGGTTGCACCCGGTTTTGTTGAGGTTTGTGCCAGTTCAACGCCTGCTACACGCCCCTGTAAGGCCTGCGCAATATTCGCCGATGGCACTTCGTTAAGTTTTGCTCCGCTGATGGAAGCAACAGAACCGGTAACGGCCTCCTTTCGCTGGCTGCCATATCCCACAACAATAACATCGTTCAGGCTTTTAGGCTCTAATGCCAGTGTTACCGTAACGTTCGTCTGGTTATTTAAAGTAAGGTCCTGAGCAACATAGCCTACTGATGTTATGTGCAAAACGGCATTTCCCGGCGATGAAATCTGGAAACCGCCGTCGGCATCTGTAATTGTGCCGCTTTTAACGCCTTTAACGCGTACGGTGGCCCCGGCAATTCCCTGTCCCCGTTCATCTATCACCCGCCCTTTAACAGGTTTATTTTGGGCATACAGGTTAAAAGAAAAAAAACTTAACAGGGCAATCAAAAAAATTGCAGCCGTCTTTTTAAAAAGGGGCAGGTCAGCACCCCATTCATGTTTTGTGTAAATTTTTACTCGCATAATTCATTTTATAATGGTTAGAAGTGTAGGTTTTAATAAGTCCTTCCTGAAAATCCCCGGTCCTTGACTGGCTGACTTCCGCCTTTGTTTATCAATTGATCATTATATTTTTTTATATTCGAAATTTTCACGCAATCGATTGCAAAACCAAAGCATCAAAAACTCCTTTTTTTTAAAATTTTGATAATTGTTTATAATTATTTAGCTAAGAACCCAGCACCCCTTCTATTCAATTGTAGTAATAAATTACCCCTATTGGCAATCGATTGCTCAATTACGGCAAAATTATAAGAACGCGTAATTATGGCATATATAAGGTTCATAAAGCAATCCATAAGAGGAACTTGGGTTAAAACTTTGTTTAATTGGCGAAGGCAAGATACAACAAAAATTTAATTGTGCAATCGATTGCAATTTTATTTTTATAAATTACACCAATTTTAAGGCCGTAAGGGATTTATTGCCCGATAAAGCATACCATTTTTAAGCCATTTATAACAACATTTAAGAAATCATTAGCCCTTGTTTAGGATGCCAGGACAATCTCCTGAACCGAAACAAGCATACCGGATATAGTAAACTTTAATAAGAGATGATATTTAGAAAAACAATCAGTTTAACGCTGGCAATTTTATCCACCATTGTTTTTAAAAGCGTTGTGATGGCCCAGTCACCGGGGCACCCTCATTTAATAAGTGAGCAAATAACCGCCGGTTATTTTCCTCTCGTTAATGAAACAGGCAGCTCGCTGGTATGGTTAAGTGAAAACGAATGGCCAGGCGTGCGGCTGGCAGTTGGCAGCTTTTTGAAGGACATCCAGGCCGTAACCGGTAAAACCGCGGTTTTGGCAGCATCTCCTAAATCAAAAAGACTGGTAATTGTAGGTACCCTCGGAAAAAATCCGGTTATAGACAAAATGGTAAAAAACGGGCAATTAAACGTTAACGGAGTAGCAGGCAAATGGGAAAGCTACGTAATACAGGCTGTTAACCGGCCTTTTCCGGGAGTTGACCAGGCACTTGTTATTGCCGGCAGCGATAAACGTGGTACAATTTTCGGGGTCTACGATCTTTCGGCCCAGATAGGCGTATCTCCCTGGTACTGGTGGGCAGATGTGCCTCCTGCACATAAAAAAGCAATTTATGTTAACCCACTCAAACATACGGATGGCAGTCCGGCTGTGAAATACCGCGGCATTTTTATCAATGATGAAGCTCCCGCGTTTTCGGGCTGGGCACGTGAAAAATTTGGAGGTATCAATCATCTCGTCTATGAAAGAATGTTTGAGCTTATTTTACGGTTAAAAGGCAATTATCTGTGGCCAGCTATGTGGGGCAGTGCCTTTAATGATGACGACATGCAAAACCCCGTACTTGCCGATGAATATGGCGTTGTTATGGGCACATCCCACCATGAACCGATGGACCGCGCGCAGCAAGAATGGAAGAAATATGGCAAAGGTGAGTGGAATTACGAAAATAACAAGGAGGTGCTGCAATCATTCTGGCGGCAGGGAATTGAAAACATGGGTACCAAAGAAACAGTTGTAACCATTGGCATGCGGGGTGACGGCGATAAACCTATGACCGAGGGCAGCAATATAGCACTGTTAGAAAACATTGTTAAAGACCAGCGAAACATTATAGGAGAAGTACTAAAAAAATCGCCGGAAAGCGTTCCGCAGATGTGGGCCTTATATAAGGAGGTACAAGATTATTATGATAAGGGGATGCGCGTTCCGGATGATGTTACACTTTTATTGTGTGATGATAACTGGGGCAATATCCGTAAACTACCATCATTAACAGCAAAGCCAAGAAAGGGCGGTTATGGCATTTATTACCACTTTGATTATGTTGGCGGCCCAAGAAACTATAAATGGCTAAACACCAACACCATATCAAAAACCTGGGAGCAAATGCACCTGGCCTATACGTATAACGCCAGGCAGATATGGGTTGTAAATGTAGGCGATCTGAAACCCATGGAGTACCCGATCAGCTTTTTCCTGGATTATGCCTGGAACCCCGAAAAATGGTCTGCTTCAAACCTGGGTAGTTATGCGCAACAATGGGCGGCGCAGCAATTTGGCACTCAATATGCCTCCCAAATAGCAGGCATGCTTACACGTTATACCCGTTACAATGCCAGATGTAAGCCGGAACTATTAAATCAAAACACATACAGCTTCTCCAACTATAATGAATTTGGTCGGGTGGTTAGCGATTACAGCAACCTACTGGCCGAAGCAGAGCAAATCAATACAGTTATTGGCAGTGAATATAAAGATGCCTACTTCGAACTTGTACTTCATCCCATACAGGCGTGTGCAAATTTAAATGAGATGTATTTTGAGGCTGCGAAAAACAAATTCTATGCGCAATCAGGAAACTCCACAGCGACCGATCAGGCAGCAGCAAACGTTAAAAAACTATTTGACCGTGACCAGGAAATATCAGACTATTACAATACCAAGCTGGCAAACGGCAAATGGAACCATATGATGGACCAAACGCATATCGGGTATGTATCATGGTTTGATCCGAAGACTAATAAGATGCCTGAATTGTTTAAGGCTGGCGCAGGCTTGGACTCTTTACATAAGTCTACCGATGCGCCATCAGGACTGAATTTGCAGGTTGGCTCCGGCCAAAAAAGCGGGTTCATAGCTATAGAAGCGGAGCATTATAACCGGGCCTTACCGTCAGGGAATGTAACCTGGGTAGTTATTCCTGATTTTGGCAACACGATATCGGGCGTAACGCCCTGGCCGGTAACTGCTCCACGTTTAACCCCGGGAGGAACTTCTTCGCATTTAGAATACGATGTTAATTTGACAGATACCGGTAAAGTAGCAATTACATGCTTCATCTCCCCTACCCTTGATTTTAAAAATGGCAATGGCTTATATTATGCGGTATCGATTGATGATGAGCAACCGCAACGGGTGAACACAGCCCCTAAAGTAGACAGCAGGGATTGGTCAGAAACCGTATCGAACAATATCAGGAAACTAACTACGATACATCATATCAGCCATGCCGGAAAACATACGATTAAATACTGGATGGTTGACCCGGCCGTTGTACTGGAACGGGTTGTGTTAAATACAGGCGGACTTAAACCAAGTTATCTCGGTCCACCCGATTCAGGCAAAAGAACGGACAGGTAAGTTTTCAATTAGCGTAACCACTTATTTTTAATGAGTTACGCTAATTAAAGCGATACTTATTAGGCTCAATTTGTTTTATAACTCCCCTATTCGGAATACTGCGAGTATATGACAATTCAACCACAATACAATCGATTGCATTTTTCGTTCTTTGCTATTATTTTATTTATATATTTATAGCTAAACCGGTAAACCACATTCCCCTAAAAAGCGTGCAAAAAGAGATAACTATTTACGATATCGCGGCGAAACTTAATATTTCGGCTGCAACTGTTAGCAGGGGTCTGAAAGATCATCCAAGGGTTAGCAAGGCAACAAAAAAACTGATTGTGAAAACAGCAGATGAAATGGGTTACCGTTCTAATTCATTTGCAAGCAACCTCCGTAAAAAGCAAAGCAATGTTATTGGGGTAATAGTCCCCCGGCTAAACAGCAACTTTATGGCCGATGTACTTGCCGGCATTGAAAAGGTAGTTAACAATAACAACTATAACCTGTTTATAAGTCAATCGCTTGAAACGATGAAAAAAGAGGCCAGCAACGCAAAAGCGATGCTTAATAACCGGGTAGATGGCTTACTGGTTTCCGTAGCGTATGATACTACCAGCTTCGACCACTTTGAGCCATTTATTAAACGTAATATCCCTGTTATATTTTTCGATCGTGTGTTTGATCATGCATCGTGCCCGCAAATTTACATCGACAATTACAAAGCGGCATATGATATTACCAGCCACCTTATAAAACAAGGATGCAAAAAGATAGTCCATATAGGAGGCAATCAGTTACGTAATGTATACTCAGAACGTTTTGAGGGCTATAAAAAAGCTTTAGAAGAAAACCATATCGGGTTTGACCATAATTTAGTGATCATTAATGACCTTACCAGTGAAGCGGGTGCTGAGACTGCATATGAAATTTTAAAGATGCAGCCGCGCCCCGATGGTTTGTTTGTGGCCAATGACATATGCGCAGTAGGCTGTATGCAGGCCTTAAAAAAAGAAGGGATAAATATCCCTGATGATATAGCAGTTGCCGGATTTAACAATGACCCAACTGCCACTGTAATTGAGCCGGCACTCACAACTGTAAACTACAAAGGCTATGAAATGGGAGAAGCTGCAGCCAAATTAATGATCAATTATTTACTCGGCAAACAGGACCTTCAGCAAACGCACGGGCTTATACTACGATCTGAATTGATTATCCGCGAATCATCCCTTCGGGATAGTCTGTAGTGATCACAAACAATCCCTACGGGTTTATAAGCATGGAGCATTAACGGCTTACCTGGATAAAATCATAGTGGGCAGCAATAATGTAAACCAAACAGCAATGTCTTAATTTGTTTATATAACCCGGATAAATCAAATTTTCCATGTAAAAACTACCCTATGGGCATAAAAAAAGCCCATTTACGTATGTAAATGAGCCTTATAAAAGCGGGTAAGCAATGGGGCTCGAACCCACGACCCCCAGAACCACAATCTGGTGCTCTAACCAACTGAGCTATGCCTACCGTTTCGTTTTCGAGAGTGCAAAAATAGAAATCTCCCGGTTAATTGCAAACTCTTTTTTAAAATTACATTAAGCTTACCCGTTTAATTTAGAATGATTATGGTTAATAAGTATTTTTGTAACTATGGCTGAGCAATTAATAGAACTGAATGTGACTGGTATGCATTGTAATAATTGCGCCATGTCTGTCCATAAATTCCTCGAAAAAAAGGGCTTACATAATATCCTGGTCGATTTTGCCGGCGAAGAGGTAAAATTTTCGACAAACGACGAAGCCAAATTACCCGAAATAAAAAAAGGCATAGAAAATTTAGGATTTAAAGTTGTTGAGGACATCAGCACCCATTCGGTACCGTTTTATGAACGGATAGAAAATAAATTTATCTTCTGCGCCATCTTTACAGCCCCGCTTTTAATGCACATGATATTGCCCTGGCATTTTCTACATCAGCCTATAATCCAGTTGCTGTTATGCCTTCCGGTTTTTGTTGTTGGTTGCGTCCACTTTGGAAAAAGTGCTATCAGTTCACTTAAGGGAGGGATCCCTAATATGGATGTGCTCATTTTTGTGGGCTCATCATCGGCATTTATATATAGCTTTATCGGCACATTACAAAATCTGGGGTCACAATACCAGTTTTATGAAACCTGTGCTACAATAATTACCCTTGTACTGCTGGGCAATGTTTTTGAAAAACGCTCGGTAAGTCAAACTACCTCCGCCGTAAAAGACCTTATCAAATTTCAGGAGGTAAATGCTAACCGGATAATAAATGGAAGCATTAAGGTAATTAATGCCAAAGAAGTTCGTCCGGGAGATACATTGCTGGTTAACCAGGGTGATAAAGTGCCAGTTGACGGCGAGATCCTTTCAGGTCAGGGCTCGGTTGATGAGGCCATGCTTACCGGCGAAAGTATCCCTGTTGAAAAACAGAAATATGACAAGGTTATCGGCGGAACCATACTGATTAGCGGCAATTTCCATATGCTGGCCACCCGTGTTGGTTCAAATACCATCCTCGCTCAAATCATCGACCTGATGAAGAAAGCGCAGGCAGCAAAGCCACCAGTACAAAAACTGGGTGACAGGGTTGCAGCTATATTTGTACCTGCCGTTATACTAATAGCGCTGATTACCTTTATGCTTACCTATTTTATGGGCAGCGCCGGCTTTCAGCATGCTATGATGAATGCAATTGCTGTGCTGGTGATCTCCTGCCCCTGCGCAATGGGCCTGGCCACGCCTACCGCCGTTATGGTTGGTTTAGGCAGGGCCGCAAAAAATGGCATCCTGGTAAAAGGCGGCGATACCATTGAGGCAGTTACTAATACCAAATATGTAGTATTTGATAAAACAGGCACCCTTACCACCGGGAAGTTTATTGTTAATGAAATAAGTATTGAGGACGGCGTCGATATAGAGCATATCAGGGGGATGATCACAGCTATTGAAGAGCGTTCCAATCATCCGATAGCCAAATCGCTTGTAAACGGATTGAAAGGCCTGCCTCAACGAAAGCTCATTTTAAAATCGGTTAAGGAAGAAAAAGGCCTGGGCATGCGGGCCGAAGACGTAGAAGGCAATCATTACTTCTTGGGCACGGCCAAGGCAGGCAATAATGGCTATTTTAACCTGGTGCTTTATAAAAACCAGGTACTGATGGCCCAAATAGCAGTTGACGATCAGATAAAACCCGAAGCTGGAACGCTTATAACCCAGCTTAAACAAATGGGTATTGTTCCTGTGCTGTTAAGTGGCGATAAAAAAGACCGTTGCCTTAGTGTCGCCAAGCAATTAGGCATTACCGAGGTACATGGCGAAAGACTTCCTGAAGAAAAACTGAAGGCGATAGATATCTATAAACAAAAGGGCAAAACCATTATGATTGGCGACGGCATTAATGATGCCCCTGCCCTAACCCACGCCGATGTTGGCGTATCGATGAACGATGCAAGCCAGGTTGCCATTCAGTCGGCCAGTGTGGTACTCCTTAATACCGACCTCCAATCGGTGATCAAGTTTTTACAGATCAGCAGGCATACACTGCTTACCATAAAACAAAATCTATTCTGGGCTTTCGCTTATAACATTATAGCGATTCCTGTAGCCGCCATGGGATTCCTTAATCCCATGGTTGGCGCATTGACCATGGCATTTTCGGATGTAGTGGTCATTGGAAATTCATTGAGGTTGAAGATTAAGAGGGTTGATAGATAATAGGTCATGGTTCATGGCAGCTTTTTAGTCTTATTAGTTTTAGAGGATAGGCTAAAGTTTGTTACTTTTGAAACTTGATATTAATCCGGTTCCTGACTATGATCTATGAACCATCAACCATGAACTATTCTACATGATCGAGATTTTTACAGACGGGGCTTCAAGCGGGAATCCGGGGCCGGGTGGTTATGGGGTGATATTGCGTTCGGGACAACATTACAAAGAGTTATCCGAAGGGTTTCGCAAAACAACCAATAACCGGATGGAGTTACTTGCCGTTATCAAAGGGCTGGAAGCTTTGAAGGCTCCCAATCAGGATGTAATAATCTTTTCCGATTCTAAATACGTTATTGACGCTATCGAAAAACGTTGGGTTAATGGCTGGGTAGCCAAGGGCTTTGTGGGCAAAAAAAACAAAGATCTGTGGATGCGTTATTTAGAGATCAGTAAGCTTCATAAAATTAAATTCACCTGGGTAAGGGGGCATAACGGTCACCCGGAAAACGAGCGTTGCGATCAGTTAGCCGTAGCAGCAGGCAAACGCCCTCCCCTGCTTATCGACTCTGTTTTTGAGGCTGAGAACGCAAGGGCTGGGATGATGTGATTAAATCGCCTATTCACAATCTGTCATTTCGACGAACCTAACACGGAAAGTGCGTGGGCGGTGAGGAGAAATCTTCTACGCCCTGCTTTAAGCCATTATGGTCGCTTTGCAAAACGCATAAGATTCCTCTTTCGACCCAATGCTCAACCCCCTTCGGCTCAATCGAAATGACATTTTTTATTTCCTAACCAGCCAGCTCAATAATTTGCAAATCCTGGATTTTATCACCATCAATATTAAACCTCAACAAAGTACGTACCTTGTGCCAGCCCTGTTTGCCTGCCGCACCGGGATTCATGTGCAGGCAGTTGATCTTTTTATCAAACATCACTTTTAAAATATGCGAATGGCCTGTGATAAATAACTTGGGGGGATTGCTATAAATTTCGGCTTTGATATTTTGGCTGTATCTGCCGGGATAGCCGCCTATGTGGGTCATCCACACATCCACGTCTTCGCATTTAAAACGCAGGTGCTCGGGATAAACTATTCTTACGTCCTTATCATCAATATTACCATAAACGCCTTTTAGGGGCTTAAAGGCGGCCAGTTTATCTGCCAGTTCAATGGTACCAAAATCGCCTGCGTGCCAGATCTCGTTACAGTTTTCAAAGTGTTTAAAAACGGCGTCGTCGAGGTAGCTGTGGGTATCGGAAATTAGGCCTATGCAGGTCATGGGGTAAAGATAGAATTAAAGAGTCAGGAAATTAAGAATCAAGACGAGGCCTCAAAATATTATCAGAAAATCTTTTAACAACTCACAGTACATTTCCGTGTACACTTTTGGTTCGCTGTAAATAATAAACTTATCAGCAGTTAGCGGTTCATCGCTCTTCCCAAAAGCAAGAATTTCCCTGTGCGCTGCGTCCTCCTTAAAAGAGTGTATGGTGATTATTTTTTTCAGGAAAAGTCCATGCTGCTTGATCAGGTCTTTAACTAATTCCGATGTATCTACGGGTAATATTAACCAACCAGTCCCTTGCTCCGTAAGCTGTGTGGCAACTGTTGATACCAATCTCTCAAAAAAACCATCTGCAGCATGCTTGGCCAAATTTGTTTTAATCCCCGGCGATTGCAGGGAGTTAATATAAAACGGGGGATTTGATACGATGAGATCAAATCTCTTTTCAGGATGATCTTCAAAAAATTCCTCAAACCCTTTTGCGTAAAGTGCTAACCTGTTTTTAAATGGCGAATTGCTAAAATTATCCTTAGCCGTTATAGCAGCCTGTTCATCAATTTCAACTGCATCAATAATCGCGTTAGTAAATCGTTGAGCCAGCATCAGGGCTATGACACCTGTTCCGGTGCCTATATCCAGAATGTTTAATGGCTCACCTTCGCCGGCCATAGCGCCGAGCAATACTCCATCGGTATTGATCTTCATGGCACAGCCGGTTTGGTCAACGCTGAATTGTTTAAAACGAAACATCGGGCGAAGTTATCTATTCGTTGGGAATAAACTATATTTCTGCCAAATAACAACATCGGCCCGCTCATTCGCCGCGGGAAGGGCTTTTTCTTTTTCTTGATAAAAAGAAACAAAAATCAAGACAAAAAAATGCTTCCCCCCGCAGGCCATACTCCCAGGCCCGCTTTTTTGTCAGGCCTTTGCCCGCTTTTGTTTTGGGGTTAGTAACAATAATATGTCATTGTGCAGCGTGGCAATCGCTTACTATACAGGGCGGCCATACTTCCGTGCGGTTGCCACGCTGTGCTCGCAATGCCATGGTTTTAAGTCTTGTCTTTTACCTCTTGATTTCTTGCATCTTCCCTTCCCTCCGTCAGCAGGAAAGCTTCGGGCGAAAGCGGGCAGAACAATGGTGGCCTGTGCGGCTGCAGGGGCATAGCAAGTTTTTGCAGAAGCGTTGGGAAAGTGCGAACCGGGGCAAAATAATTGCAGCCCGTGGTTCTGACCGCTTTGCAGGGTAAAGGCCCAAGCAATGGGCACAGGGGCGGGCGGGCGCAAAGAAGCCTCCCTGCTGACTTGACTTTTTGGTTACTTTTGTGTCAAGACAAAAGTAACAGCCCTTCCCGCGGCAATTGAGCGGGACAATGACGATTAATACCAACTAAGGTTATTGAAAAACGAAACAGACCTGTCCTGTGGGTTGCCGAAATAAATTCGGTATGTCGAAATTTAATTATCTATCGCTCGTACAACTCCAGCGGTAAACCATCCGGATCTGCAAAAAAAGTAAAACGTTTATCCGTGCATTCATCTACACGGATAGGTTCAATTTCCACACCAAAAGAAGCTATATGTGCTACGGCTTCATCCAAATCATCAACCTCAAAAGCCAAATGACGCAGACCTGCAGCTTCGGGCCGGGATGGCCTTGCAGGTGGATCGGGAAAAGAAAAAAGCTCGATCTGATAGAGGTCGCCCACTTCCAGATCAAGCTTGTATGATTGTCGTTGTTCACGGTAAACTTCGCGAACTATTTTTAAGCCGAGTACCTCAGTATAAAACTGTTTGGATTTTGCGTAATCCGAACAGATGATAGCAATATGATGTACCCTGTTTAGTTTTAACATTATTCTCCTAAAATACCGTGAAGGATATTATCGTGAACCATTTTCAGATCAATAACATGACCAAAAGCTTCTTCGTCGACAGTTAATGCTCCGTTGGTTACCGTACCTAACAAGGTAAACTCAACTTCGCTGGTAGCCATCACCTCAACAAAACGCTCTTCTTCTTCAGGAGCAACACTTACCACTACCCTGCCCTGTGCTTCGCCAAACAAGAAAGCATCTTTACGGATGCTATCGTCAGAAGCAATCTCGAAACCAAGACCATTAGGCATTGATGACTCTAACAGGGCAATGTATAAACCACCATCAGCAACGTCATGAGCCGATTCAATCACTTTGTGCGCAATCAGTTCCTTAACGGTTTGCTGCATATCGTATTCTTTATCGATATCGAAATACGGTGCAGGTGCTTTAGTTATTTTATGCCATGAGGCAAGGTATTGTGATGAAGCGATATCATTAACCGACTCGCCGATCAGATAGATCTGGTCGCCGGGCTGTTTAAAATCCGCAGTCATGATGTTATCAACGTTGTCCATTACACCCAGCATACCAATAGTTGGCGTAGGGAATACCGAGCCACCATCGGCAGACTGATTATAGAAACTTACATTACCACCGGTAACAGGAGTTTCAAACTTGCGGCAGGCATCGCCCATACCTTTAATGGCGCTTACAAACTGCCAGTAAACTTCCGGAATGTAAGGGTTACCAAAGTTTAAGCAGTTGGTAATAGCCACTGGCTCGCCACCGGCGCAGGTAATATTACGTGCAGCTTCGGCAACGGCAATAGCAGTACCTTTGTATGGGTCGGCATATACGTAGCGCGAGTTACAGTCGGTAGTTAATACGATGGCTTTGTCGGTGTCTTTAACGGCAACAACAGCAGCATCGCATGAGCGGTTAGCAGTCATGGTTTGTACGCCTACCATGCTATCGTACTGATCGGTTACCCAACGTTTTGAAGCAATATTAGGGTGACCAACCAAATGCTCGGCAACCTCAACCAGGTTTGCAGGCTCAGCAACGTCATCGATATTAAATTTCTGGTTTTCGGCAAAGTAAGCAGGCTCGCGGTATTCGCGCTGGTAAACCGGGGCACCGCCACCTAATACCAAGTCATCGGCAGGTACATCGGCAACTTTTTCGCCGTGCATAAAGTATTCTAAACGTTTGGTATCGGTAACTTCACCAATAATAGCGCAGTTCAGGTCCCATTTGTCAAAAATGGCTTCAACCTCTTTTTCTCTGCCTTTATGAACTACGATCAGCATGCGTTCCTGTGATTCAGAAAGCAGGATCTCGTAAGGTTTCATATTGTCCTGTCGGGTTGGTACTTTATCCAGGTCGATCCGCATACCGTGCTCGCCTTTGGCGCTCATTTCAGAGTTTGAGCAGATGATACCGGCAGCGCCCATATCCTGCATACCAACAACAGCACCGGTTTTAATTACCTCAAGGGTAGCTTCCAGTAACAGTTTTTCCTGGAACGGGTCGCCTACCTGTACGGCAGGAAGGTCGTTCACCGAATCTTCAGTAATATCCTTAGAAGCAAAGGCGGCACCATGGATACCATCTTTACCTGTAGCCGAACCAACGATATAAACCGGGTTGCCCACACCGTATGATGTAGCAGAAACGGTTTCGCCTGCCTTAACAATACCAGCCGACATAGCATTAACCAGCGGGTTAACATTATAACAATCGTCGAAAAATAATTCACCGCCTACGGTTGGGATCCCGAAAGCGTTACCATAGTGGCTGATACCTTTAACCACACCTTTAACTAACCATTTTGTTTTGTCGAGACTTAAGTCGCCAAAACGCAGGGAGTTAAGCTGTGCGATAGGCCTTGCGCCCATGGTAAAAATATCGCGATTGATACCGCCCACACCGGTAGCGGCACCCTGATAAGGTTCAAGGGCCGAAGGGTGGTTGTGCGATTCGATCTTAAAGGCACAGCCAATGCCGTCGCCAAGGTCAACAAGACCGGCGTTTTCTTCACCTGCCTTAGCCAGCATCCGCGGACTATCCTTAGGTAAAGTTTTAAGCCAGGTGATTGAATTTTTGTATGAGCAGTGCTCGCTCCACATAACCGAAAAAATAGAAAGCTCGGTAAAGTTGGGCACACGTCCTAATATTTCATTTATACGTACAAATTCTTCGGGTAAAAGGCCCAGATCTTTAGCGGTTTCAACGGTAGTTAATTCCTGGTGCTCCAATGTAATATTGTTTTATTTGAAAGGATGCGCAAAAGTATGAAAAAAGGCGGAAAGGGAAAAGGTTAAAGGCGAAAGGTTTGGGAAACGCTCACATGAGTATCAGATACACTGTAACAAAACGGCTGTCCCAATTTTTTGATTCTCAAAAAAAATAAAAAAATCTCCGGTGTCCTTTTTAAAAAAAATGAGCATGTCCCAAATTTTGAATGTAAAAACGCGGGACACCTTTTTCTTGAAACACTTTGATAATCAAACAATTGACTTTTTGCTTGAAACATAGTTAAATAGCTAATAATCAGAATTTAAAACTTTTGAGGGTATAAATCGGCGTTAAAATTCAGACTTTTACCTGCCGTTTATTTTGCTTGATTTTTTAAGATTTTTGCGATTTTTTTGAAATCAGCGCTTCAGGTTTAAGGGACAACGACAAAATAGCGACACCATTGTTATGGTTTAAATCATTAAATTAAAGTCTTAAACTTTCCTTTTGCTGGCGCGAGTATGCAGGGTGAGGTTGAGATGTGGGGTGCTCGTGACTTTTCTAAATCAGGTAGTGGCTAATCTTATAACTTATAACCTTGATGATAAAAAGTCACGAGTACTCCACGCTTTTGCCAGCGCTGCATACTCGCGCCAGTTGGGGCAGCCTTGCGGCAGCGTTTTAGATTTTTTGCTACCGCAAGGCGGTGCCTTGTGGTCATTGTGCTGTGTCTTGAATTTGCTTGTGGTAGCAGAGTAGTCGTGTTATTTTTTTAAAGAATAACCTGCATAGACCTTTTGTCACTAATCCTCATTATTAATTCGTACATATTGGGTAAAGGAAAAGCAGTACATTAACTACCAAAAGCGTACAATAAGCTACCCGCCTATTTGCTATACTAAATGAAATCATGCCTAAAAGCGATACAATAAATATGGATAAGTAAATAACATACCACATTTTAGATTGATAGATTGAATAGGCTGAAAAAAAATCGCTACCAAAGGGATAATCACTATTTCCGTAAAAAACATTATACAATTCAGCAATATTAAACAGCAAAAAGATAATTGGAATAATATTGATCAGAGCTAACCTCAGTGTTATTTGATTATTCATTTTTCTATATAATTTATAGATCGGTCGGTTGGTGCATTTTTAGATCTCGTATTTTAGATTTGAAGGATACCGAACCTGTAAAAGTACTGTATTATTGTTGCCCAGGAACTTTTCTGCCCCCCTTTGCTGGCGCATGCGTGTCGCGTGTGTTCTGCTTGAAGAGCATACATGCGATAAATAATGACAGCCGGTTATCGTTAGATTAATAATCGTAAACTTAGCATACAAAGGTACGCCTAATTTATAAATAGACTTAGTTTATGAGACACACGCGACACGCGTGCGCCTGCGGAGGGATTAAGTTCCTTCATTGGCATCAGTTATTTACTTATCGTCCGGTTTGATAATTTTTGTTACTTCGTTAATAATATTGTTTGTTTCGGGCGAATCTTTATTATTGATATAGCCTGTTTGTCCGGCTTCGAAAATCGATCTTGAAACCTCACGCATTAATAGGCTACTTTTACTGGCGCGAGTATGTGGGTTGAGGTTGAGCTGTTGGGGGTACTCGTGACATTCCAAATCAAGTAGTGGCTCATATAACCTTGATATAAAAGTCACGAGTATGCCACGCTTTTACCAAAGCTGCATACTCGTTCCAGTTAAAGCTGTTATTTTATTAATGTGTATTTCCCGGTTACTGTACCACTTGGTGTAGTTGTATAATTTATGGTAAAACTTGTACTTGTTATGCCCGTTATATACCATCCGCTGGTACCGATACTATTTGTAGGAGTCCATAGCACGTTGGATGGCGTGAAACCAGGATTGGTAAAACTGACATTAACACTTGCGGCGCCCGTAAAACTGGTTGATGACGGCCCTTGTACTACTGTAGCGTAAGTGGGCGTTATCCACCCCGGAGTGCCGGAAGTATTGCTAAGGAGTTGCCCGGATGTACCGGCAGCAGTTGTAAGAAGCGATTTATCTCCCTGGTAAACTATACCATTCTTTACGCCACCTTTTGGTAAAAGATTTATCAAGCCTGTTTTCACGGTGGTACTGCTGCTCACCAACCCAAATACTTGCGGCGAAGTACTTGAAATCACATATTGGACATCTCCAAAATACCCACTCCCCAGCGTATTGTATTCCCCTACAGTGTCGGCCCTTGCAGTTGTTGTAGTTGCATCATCATCCAAAAGCGTTAATGCATCACTATAAAAGTTCACATTAGATTCAAACCATATGGCCCGGTGCAGATTAGGGGTTACCGCGGCATCTTTCCAGGCATTATTAACAGTTAAGTTTTCCGCAATCGCATTTTTATTCTTCGTTATCTTAATTCCGTACTGGCCCGAATTTTTAGAAGTAATATTCCTCAATACGGTCATCGTATTGGTATCTATCGCCACACCGAGGGTACCACTGGTATCAACAGCAATTTGAGCGGCGTTTATAAAATTGGTGTTATATACATAGAATCCTTTTTCCTGCGAACGTTTTACCGCGACATTATTCAGATATACGCTGCCTGCTCCGGTTACGGTAACACCGTTTTTAGTACCAACAACGCCCCGGCCAGTCAATACGCCGCCATGCCTTACGTTCCCGTTAGCAATAAATATATTTGTTGGCCGATAAGTAACGGAAGATTCTTTCGCGACATAAATTCCGGGGCCGCTCGTACTGTCTATCATAAAATTGGTGATATACACGTCGGAAGTGCCGTTTATTGCAATACCACGGGCGTAAGATTGCTTAAGAATTAAATTTGTTATGGTTGCCCTTTCCAAGGGGAGTTTGCCTGAGGACTGAAAAAAAGCCATTGCATCATCCCCTGTATTTTTAGTTATCAGCCCGTTTAATTGAACATTCTGGCAAGAATAAAAACTACACCCATCGGCCATTGTATTAGTTATCACAATATTGGATACCTGCGGGTTATAGCAGAGATTAAATAATAAACCAACACCTCCGCTTCCATTAACCGTTATATTATTAACTACAATATTTTGCGCCATTCCAACATTAATGGAGTGCAGGTTATTTCTTGTACTGGGGAGAGTCGCAAACTCAACATGGATGTTTTCTAATCGTGCACCCGTGCCGCCCAAAAAGTTAAATCCTCCCTGCGCTTTCTGAAACTGAAAAATGGTGTTAGCCCCACATAACAAATGTCCCTGGTAGTTTTGAATTTTCAGATAGCCTTGCCCTCCGTGCGTAACACTGTCATTAACAATTTTATATACACCCGGAGGAACATAGATATCTGAATTGGGATGATTAATAAATAAAGAATCTAACTTATTATAATTGTCTGCCAGGGATGGACTAACACCATAATCTGTTGCATTCAAAAAATGATTATCAGGCGCCTGGCCGAAAACAGAAACTGATATAAATATTAAAGTTATTACAGCTAATGATTTTAATAAAAAATGGTTTAGGCTTTTCATTGTTTTCATGGTTTATGGTTTATGGATGAGTGAAACTTGTGTAGTACAATGTAAGCAAAAAAAGCAATTAATCAATATTATTTACTATTGACTTGAAATAATATTTATTAACAATACATATAAAAAATACACTTTACATTAATTCAGTGGCGATATAAAGGATGAGGTAGAGATGAGATCCTATCGTGACTTACAGCTTTTGCTGCCGCACCTCATCTGGCGCGCGAATGTAACGCCGGAAAAAAGTGTAGTGTACCCATCACCTTACAGCAACCATGAACAATTGCCATTCCCACAATTAATCACTAATTTTATTCAAACCGATTATAAAACTGAACATAATTACAATGGCCTCCGCCCTGCTGCCGCAAGCGTCCTCGCTTGTGGCCCGCGTTCAGGTCATAAATTTGCATGGCTGTAGAACTTAGCATGATGCCCACAAGCGAGGACGCTTGCGGTAGCGTAAGGCACAAGTGTATAGTTGCTATGCTGGTTACGGTGATGAAGAATTATTAGCATAAGGCAACCCGATAGCATGTACCGGCAAATACAAGTTAAGCCAATGTCAATCTTTATAAAAATCGTATCAAC
The DNA here is from genome assembly GCF_059690695.1 of Mucilaginibacter sp. A5337. NCBI lineage: Bacteria > Pseudomonadati > Bacteroidota > Sphingobacteriia > Sphingobacteriales > Sphingobacteriaceae > Mucilaginibacter > Mucilaginibacter sp. A5337. The sequence continues at coordinate 372,306 of NZ_JCAWEC010000007.1, forward strand.
AGCGTTGCTTATCATAAGCACAGCGAGTTCTTTTGCTCAAACCGGCAGCCAATCTCCATCAAACATAAACTCAAAGCAGGTGGTGATCTACCGGTATAATCCGCATCACAAAAAAGACCATAAAGTTAAAGCCATAGCATTTTTGGCGGCTAAGTGTTATTACTTTAAAAAAGTGCCGCATGTTAAAATAGGCAAACCCCTATCAGCCGAAAACGGTAAATACATAGCTGATGCCGCCATGACCAAATTCATGGGTAATTTGACCGCCAAAAACTTCGAAAACATCAACAAGCGGGAGTGTAATTGCGGCGGTATTAGTGAGGAAACGTATGTTATAGAGATAAGCCCCGACGACCGATCTGCGAGCAAAAAGATTTTTTATGTTCCGGTAGTTACTAACTGTCCGGCTAATTCGCTGTGCGCGGTTATTGGCACCATTACAGGGTTCTTTTCAAAACTGAAACAAAAATAACACGAAGCTCCATCGCCCTGTGGATCGCGTTGGATAAAGAACATGCGATACTGCATAAGTTACAAAGCGAGGCTTATTGCAGCCAAATAAAGAACTCACGAATTGATTAAACAAAAAGCCGTCCCCGGCTTCCCATTAAACTAATTAGCTTTTTAAGATTTTGTTGCTCGATAGCTATTGTACAGACGCCTGCAGATGAATAATGCCCGGCATAAGAAAATAAAATGATTTCTTTGTCTTTTTAAAGATTACCAAAATGATACGAACGCTCATCCTGCTATTTTTTATCTGTAACATTTTAATTGTTCAGGCGCAAAAGGTAGTCGAGCCATCGGCAGAAAAGCATCCCGAATGGTCACGGCCATTTCCACCATTTCAAATTGCCGGTAATCTTTATTATGTGGGCACTGCCGATCTGGCTTGTTACCTCATCACCACTTCAGGAGGAAATATCCTGATCAATACCGGACTTGCATCGTCCAAAACACAAATTATAGCAAACATCAAGGCCCTGGGCTTCAGAATTTCGGACACAAAAATTCTTTTAACAAGCCAGGCCCACTTTGATCATATGGGCGCCATGGCGGCGATAAAGAAGGTAACAAAAGCCAAAATGATGGCAGACGAAGGCGACGCAGCGGTGGTAGCCGACGGGGGCCTTTCTGATTATAACCTTAAAGGAGATGTGTGCACATTTACACCTGTAAAGGTAGACCGCATTTTACACAATGGCGATAGTATCACGTTGGGGAATATGAAACTGACCTTACTTCACCATCCTGGCCACACAAAAGGTTCGTGCAGTTATTTGTTTGATGTAAAGGATAGTAAACGAAGCTACAGGGTTTTGATAGCTAATATGCCTACTATAGTTACCGATAAAAAGTTTTCGGCTATTCCCTCTTATCCCGGCATTGCTAACGACTATGCTTATACCTTGAAGGCAATGAAGGGTTTAAAATTTGATATCTGGTTAGCATCCCACGGCATCCAATTTGACCTCCTCAGCAAGCATAAACCCGGCAGCCTTTATAATCCGGCAGTTTTTGCGGCCAAGAAGAATTATTACGATCAGATCGATGAGCTGCAAGCCGAATACGATAAAAAAATAGCGGCAAAATAATTTTCTGGTCGAAGTTTAGCGATAGCGTAACTTCGACCTAAAATAAGTTAAGCTTTCAGCTTAACTTATTCTGTTCAAAAAAATGTCAACTCCCCCTCCCGCAAGCAGGATGCTTGCAGGGTTTTAGGTCCAAGTTATGCTGTCGCTAAACTTGAACCAGTATTAGTAAAAGCTCTTCTCTACCGTCCCAATACCTTCTCCGCCAGTTTAGTACCCTCAACCCTTGCCCGGATCTTTGCAAAAGCAATTTCCCTCGCGGTCGAAGTATCATCGCCAAATGGCGAAAAGCCGCAATCATCGGTAGTGCCGAGCTGCTGAACGGAGATGATCTGTGCCGCTTCGAGGATCAGGTCGCTTACCTCCTCGGCGGTTTCTACTTTGGGGTTAATAACATCGGTAACACCCAGAAACACCCGCTGACCTGCGCCAAGGTTTTCCTTTATCGCATTTAACACCGTTTCCTTGTCCTTTTCGGCAGCATATTCCAGGTAAAAATTACCGGCGTGCAGTTTAAACAACAGCGGGAGCAGCTCGGTATAAGGTATATCGGCGCTGTGGGTAGAATCATGGTCGCCGCCGGGGCAAGTGTGTACGCCTATTTTCTTTTGTTCTTCGGCCGTAAAGCGGTCGAGCACCTGGTTGTTGAGATCAATAAAAGCCGACAACAGTTGCTTGCTCGGGTCTAACTTAATAGCAAGGCGAGCTTCAGTAAAATCAATTTGTACATTGTATGCGCCGCTTTCAAGGCATGAGCGGATATCGTATGCCGCATCATTCACCAAATCGTTCAGGAACTGATCGCGCGAATAGCCATTAATACCCTCCTGCGGATAAAGCAGGCTCATGGCCGAGCAGGAAATAACAGCCTGCTTCACCGGCAAATTGGAGTACTTTTTGGCCCGGTTCAGGTACGAATTTGCAAAAGTGGTATAATGAAACGGCCCTGCGGTTAGCTTTGGCAACTGGCGGGTATGGCCATCGGCAAAGGGGATCACTACACCATCTGCGGCGAAGTTTTTAAAGCCCTGCATAGGGTAAGTAACAAAGCTTGGTTTTGATTGCTCACCATCGCTTATTACGGGCGAACCGGTAGCTTCCAGTTCCATAATAGTTTCGCGGGTAGCCCGATCAAACAGGTTATTTAATTCATCGGCTTTAATTTGTCCGCCGGCAAAAGCGGTCATGGCTTGTTGTAAATAAACCGGGCGCGGAATGCTCCCGATGGGTTCGGTAAGTATTTTCATATATAGGTAAGATTGATTCATAAAGTTAACAAACGAAACCTACGGTAAAGCATTAAGGATAAATAAATTATGATAACTTAATACATCTTACATCAATATCAGTTCCAATCATCCTTCCTAATCCGCATCTTATCAATTTACAAGATGCAATCATCAATTTCTAAAACTAACAGCTTCAATATTCACTATTTTGTTGTCATTAAATCAATAACTGAAATGAAAACATCACACTGCCTTATCTTATTCCTTTTAATATTTTGCGGTTGCTGTTCACGTCAAAGTGATAACCTTGCCAGCGATAAAATCGCGCTTGAGAAAACCAAAGCCGCTTTTGCTGATGCTTTTACGCGCAGCGATGTGAAAGCATTAGTAGCCTTGCACCATCCCGATATTGTTAAATATTTTGGTGGCAGCAATGTGGTTACCGGCAGGGCCGAATTGGCTAAAGGATTAACTGCCATGTTCCGTACCGCCAGAATGGAATTAATTCAGAACCAGGTTGAAAGCACCACCTTCAACGGCAACACCATCATCGAAACCTGCATCTTCGCCTTCAGAAGTACTCCAATAAATGGTGGCAAACCCTCAATTGGCCGCGGAAGGGCAATGACTGTTTTTGTTAGATATAAGGATAGCCCTTATGGTTGGGTATCTATAAGAGAGATGGCACAGGCTGCTCCGGAGGTTACGAAATAAATCTCAATTTAGTGAGATTTTCTTCGTCTGCGCATTTCGCTTAAAGACATCGTTTTGTCTTCTGCAATGTCCCAATACCTAATGACAAAAGTTTTAGCATCAACTTCATACCATTCATAAGTTCGTAACTGAAACCCAAGATTCTCACTTATTGATACACGGTAATAATTATGCTCTTTAGTAGGCGTATCTTGAATTAGCGCCTTTAATAACCCTGGAATTTTATGTGTTTTTCGATATTGATTTGCCTGCTGCACCTCGGGCAACGCATTGATAAGCTTCAGTACCTTTCGTTCTGTAGCATTTGTCGCTGCTCCATATTCCTGCCCGTAAGCGGAATCAAAAAATAACACCATAACTACCACTAAGATTAAAATCTTCATAAACATTCAGCTTAATTAAAGATAGCTGATTTTCGTTATCTGTACTGCAAATGTGATGATTCCAACAATTTTGAACAATTTACATTCACGTAAAAACCGCACATTCAAAACGTGATTTAACGCATTGTTTTTCAATAATTTATATCGAATTTTATTTCATATCAGCGGCCGACCGCCATACAGACTTATATACCGGCAAGCGGTTTGCATCATGCATACGCAATTGTCCAAATACCACACTTATTACAGTTTTTTAAGGCGAAACAAATGAAACCACGTGATCATAGTTTTTGGCCGTTTACACCAAAGGTGAGTATCATTACGGCCGTTGCAGTTTTGTTAATACTGTTGTTTATCACCAGTATGCTGCGTGCTTACACAGGTTGGCCGCCCGACTCATCTAACAACACTGTTTTAATCGGCATTTTTGTTCTTAGCCTGCTGCCCATCGTACTTGCAATTCTTAACGTGGTTATTGAACGGGGCGGCAGCATAGGCTATGGCGATCTCAAGATCGATTTTTCAAAAATTCAGCAGCTATCAAATTCGGGCTTTACCGTACCTGCCAATATCGGGGTACGCGGTCAGTATGTTGCCGATAGCGGCACTTCTAATATTCTGGAAACTTTGCGCGCAGCCACCTCTTCGGGCGTTGCCGTGATTGATCTTGAAGATGGCCATGCCTGGTGGGAAACCCGGCTGTTAGTTTTATTGGCTGGTGCCGATCGCCTTAAAAAACCTGATAAAATTGTTTTTACAGCAACTGATGAAGTCAGACAACAAATTTATTTAGGCTGGGCCCGGCCCGGCGACCTGTTGGAACAGTTATTAAAAGAAGACCCGCGATATTTAAAAAGTTTTTATGCTTCCCGTGCAGCAGCGGCACAATGGGCCTTGTTAGGTCCGTTAGAGCCCTTGCCACCTACCAGTTATTATGCAATTCCGCCGGCTCCCCCCTGGATGCAAGGTGCCCTTGCCTTAAACCACAGCTGGATGGCATTTTCAACTACCACAGGCCTACCCAATGAACTCCTGTCCGAACAACTTTTACAACATGAACTTGGCGAAACTATTGAAAATAAAGGCGATGCCAAACACATCAGCATTATTCACCTCGATGAAGTATTTAAACCAGTGCTTATAAAAAAACAGATCGATAAAAACTGGAGTAACGAAGAGCAAACAAATGCCCTGTTTACCAACGAAGAACCTTTTATTGTGATAACAGAAAGCGGAAAATATTCGGCAATAGTTTCAACCCAGGCTTTGTATAACGGGATATTAAAAGGCATTACGGATAACAAACGATAAGGCATTTAAAACGCAATAAAACCCGGCGGCATATTTCATTGAAGAAACTGTTATTTTAGCCTCCGATGAAAACCCCCATTCTTAAAAGAACAAATAGTGATAATCCCGATTTCAGGCTGCTTATTACAGAACTTGACGCCGATTTACGCCTTCGCAATGGCGAAATGATGGATTTTTACGACCATCATAATGTTATCGAAAAAAACAACACGGTAATTTTAGCTTATATAGATGATAAGCCAGCCGGTTGCGGATGTTTTAAACCTTTCGATACGGGATCGATAGAAGTTAAAAGAATGTTTGTTCGACCAGATGCAAGAGGAAATGGCATTAGCAAAATGGTTTTAACCGAACTGGAAACCTGGGCCCGGGAGCTGGGGTTTAAATCTGCGGTGCTTGAAAGTGCCGGCAAACAGGTAGAAGCGCATAGCTTATACCTAAAATCGGGTTATGAACGGATACCTAATTACGGACAATATGAGGGCTTACCTTATAGTTTCTGCTTCAAAAAAACGTTGTAATGTTCACAGCCTTAGTTTAAAATAATCTGCGGAAGATCGTACCGTTTAGACATATCATCTATAAAAAGCTTTTCAATTAAGGTATTCAGATACTTTGCATCAGCTTCGGCCATGGGGAAATTCATGTTATAAAGTTCAAAAGGCGTATTGTCAATCTGTTTATAGGAACCAAAACTGCACAATACACAACCCGGGCAGTTTTTGTACAAACTATGGCTGATGATAAGCCTGCTTTGCAGCCGTTTGATTACATACCTTGTTTTAAACAAACCATAATTGTGCTGGTAACTAACCGACCGCGTATTAATGATTAGGTTTTCACATCCGCAAAAATTCCACAATGAATATTTTATCAGTGATATAAAAAGCAACAGGAAACAGATAGTCATCTGCGGAATTTGCCAGATTATACCTAAACCAATAATTGTTAAAATAAATAAATTACCTAAAACCAGCACCACTTTTCCCCAAAGCGGGTTACTTACGTTTACAGAAACATAAACGCATTCGCTATTGCTGTAAATTTCAGATTTAGGCTTATTCATTGCTTTTGTAACCGGTATTGCTAATATACAAAAAAAGCCCCGCGTAAACGGGGCCTAAACACAGTTAGCAACAATTTATAACACACACCTAATTAAAAACATAACACCAATTATTATTTATTCTTCTGTCGCTAACTGAAAGCTTATTGGGATACTGTACCTAACCCTTACGTTCTGCCCATTTTGTACGCCGGGTTTCCAGGCTTTGGCCAGCTTCAATACACGGGTTGCCTCTTCATCAAAACCATAACCAGCCCCACGGTCAACCTTAATATTGGAAAGCGAGCCGTCTTTTTCAATAATAAAGCTCATAAATACCCTGCCCGAAACACCGGCATCTTGCGCGGCACCCGGAAAACGCAGGTTTTTTTGCAAAAATTTAGCCCAGGCGGCCGCTCCCCCAATAGGTTCGGGCATAACTTCAAGCCCATCTATTGTATGAACGCCATCATCTACTTTAGGAGCGGTACCAGTTCCGCCGGGAGTGCCGTCATCTTGCTTTATTACATTACCCGTACCTGTAACTCCTTCCGAATCTTTAGAACCTATAGCAACATTTTTCAGTTCTTCCATTGTTGGCGGCTCTGTCGGAGGATTTGTCGGAACTATATGCGGAGTTGTAAGACCTTTAGTTTCAACAGGAGCAGCGGCTTTTTGCGGCTGTGCTGCGGCAGGTGGATCAGGTTGTTTTGGTTTAGCTTCTACAGGGGGCTTAGGTATTGAAGGATCAAGTTTCACTTCAATCATCCGGCGGTTATCCACCGGTTTTGGCTTTGCCTTAAAAATAATAGCTGCTGCCGATAAAAGTGCTACTGCAGCAAAGGCAATACTCATAGACTTAGTCATGGTGCGCCCATAGTTTTGTCTTAATTCATAAGCGCCATAATTTTTGTTGCGATGGTCAAATACAAGGTCGAGCCACTCGGCATTGTACAAATCAAATTTGGTGATAAGCATAGTTTCAGAATTAAATTTTACTAATAACGAATACACTTATATTATATTTTGCAAAAAGTAGAAAATATTCAAAATAATTTCGCCTAATTTTTCATCAGATTTTCATCTCCAATAAAAAACCATCAAAACAACGATAACCATTAAAAAAATGGCTAAAAATCATTTATTAGTTAATAACAAAACAAAATTCATCACAAAAACACCACTTAATTCATAATTTTACTACACAAAACATCAAAAATTTAAAATATTTTAAAAAAAATCACATTTATTTTAATTTTTTATTACTTTTAGATATGGTTAACAGGCTTTACAAACTTATTGCCTTATTTTTTCTACTCTTTAGCGGATTCCAAGCATCTGCAAAGGGTGGATTATACCATTACTACCATAAAACAACAAAAAAAACCACTGTATCTGCTACAATACCGCATCACAATCCTTTTTTAGAGTTTGTATTAAATAATGTACCGGCTCCGGTTATTAATGTACAGCAACACAGGGGTGCACATTCATTACAGGCGTTTGTGGCAACGCCCGGCAGTTACACAATTAGATTTAAGTACCTTGATTTTACTTGCGGACTGGATACAAGCAAACTATCTCAATTTCGCAAGCTCATCCTTTTCCCGTTTCACGACTTTTGGTAGGCAAAAAACAATAAACCAACCCTCATGCTCTGATTAAGCATGCAGGATTTATTGTTTTTTAAAAAAATTTAGTTTTAATGCTGTCCGGTATTTTTGATTGGATACCGGGCAGTATTATTCAAACTTTCATTTTTTCCTCCCTTTAAACCCGAAACATGAAAAAATTCATACCATTTGGCATACTTTTAATTGTAATTGTATTAGCCCTTATATACCCTTCAGTTACCCTTACAACCGTTAAAGACAGCAAAATTGACACCGGCGACACCGCCTGGTTATTAGTAAGTACCGCCCTTGTATTAATCATGACCCCCGGTTTGGCATTTTTTTACGGCGGCATGGTGAGCAAAAAAAACGTACTATCAACCATGCTGCAAAGCTTTGTTTGCATGGGCGTAATTACAGTTATATGGGTAATATTTGGCTTTAGCCTTGCCTTCGGCGAAGATGAGTTTGGCGGCTTTATCGGCAACCCCGGCACATTCTTTATGATGAAAGGAACACTAGGCAATGCCACCTGGGAACTTGCCCCAACTATCCCATTGATCCTGTTCGCCATGTTCCAGTTAAAATTCGCGGTGATTACCCCGGCCCTTATTACCGGCGCATTTGCCGAAAGGATCCGCTTTAACTCATACGTAATTTTCCTTTGCCTGTTTATGGTATTCATATATGCGCCCTTAGCTCACGCCACCTGGCATCCAAAAGGCTTCCTTTTCGGAAAAGGTGTACTTGACTTTGCCGGCGGAACCGTGGTACACATGAGTGCAGGCTGGGCAGCTTTGGCATCAGCAATATATTTAAAAGGCCGTAACGAAACCTCGCACAACCCTGCCCGTATCAGCTATGTATTATTAGGTACAGGCTTATTATGGTTCGGCTGGTTTGGCTTTAACGCCGGCTCGGCATTAGGATCAGGCACATTGGCGGCAACCGCTTTGGCAACTACAACTACAGCATCAGCTGCAGCTGCTATGGCCTGGATGTTTTTTGATATCCTTCGCGGTAAAAAGCCAGGCGTATTAGGGGCTTGTATCGGCGCTGTTGTAGGCCTTGTAGCTATCACTCCGGCAGCGGGCTTTGTAACTATCCCTCACTCATTAATTATCGGTATCGTAGCAGCTGTAGTGAGCAACCTGGTTGTGATCTGGAGAACCAAAACCAGCATCGACGATACGCTCGACGTATTCCCTTGCCATGGCGTGGGCGGTATGGTAGGCATGCTCTTAACCGGCGTTTTTGCGCACCAAAATGTAAACGCCGCCAACACAACCGGCAATGGCTTATTTTACGGCGAAACACATCTTTTCTTAGTTCACTTAATTACATTGATTGGCGTATCAGCCTTTGCTTTCATCGGCTCATTCATTTTATTAAAGATCACCGACATGATCAGCACATTACGTGTAACACCCGAAGAAGAGCTTGCAGGCCTTGATATCAGCCAGCACGACGAGGAACTGTAACCAGACCCTACCCCATACCTGATTAAACCCAATTAACAACATAAAAAATAAGCCGCACCTTGTAAAGGTGCGGCTCTTTTATTTTCAGTTTAAATTTCAGTTGAGAAGCTTTACGTAGAGACGCATCACATGCGTCTCCCGCAGGATAAGCCGCTTTGCAAGTCATTAAGTCCAGGAATTTGCATGCGGGAGACGCACGTAATGCGTCTCTACATTTTTAAACAGTTAAACAACAGCTTCTTAGCAAAAATCCACTACCAATCCTTAGTAGAAATTTTATTTACTTTTTTGGGCTCCTGCTTTTTAACCAGCGATGAAACTTTAAGCATATACAACTTTAGTTTATCCCCCACTTGCTTGCTATTGGCCAACACCTGATCTAAGCAGGCATTAAAATCAGCTCTTGATAATTTTGCCGATGCCTTTTCGAGCGGAACATCACCGCCAGGCACTGGCTCTGAAGATCCGTATCGGTTACGCTGGTAAGGCTGATAAACAAAATCGGTAAGCCAAAACCGGTATTTTGAATCTTTTACCTCAATTCTTAACGTATAGCTCAACGACCCGCCATCGCTATTACTTACCAGTCCTTTTTTTGAAACCATATAACTGCCCGCGGCCGTTAGCGAATAAGCAGCTTTATCACTTTTTGAAAGCGCGAGCGTTTTTTTAGGATATGCTGTAGTTAAAAAATACAAGCCGCGGTTATACAAGGTATCTGCATTAGCCCCCGGCTGATCAACAAGCTTATAGTAAATATATTTATCCCGCTCATCAAACGATAAAGAATCCTTTTGAGCAAATACCATCCCCGAATAAAGGATAGCAGCCAGGGCAAGCAGCAAATTTTTCATATACAAATATAAAAAGCCGTTCCGGGTTTATCCGGAACGGCTCGTGATAAAAATAGATTAAATTATATTTTTTTAGAACGCGTAAACAGCAGCTACAGCAAACTGACCGGCTGATTTTGAAGGATCGCCGGAGTGATTCAGGAATGAAGTAGATGAGCCGTGATCTAACCTGATTTCAGGAATGAAAGTAAGCGGACCTGATTTGATATTTGCAGTAAAGGTAAACGCTTTAACATTTTGTCCCGGAGGAGGGCCTAAAGTTACTAAATCACCTTTTTTAGTTTTAAAGTACTCGCCCCTTAAACCTAATGTTACTGTTTTTGACACTGCTAACTGCGGATATAAAGCAACACCGCTAAAGCCGCCGCCATCATGCGGAGCCGAATAAGTAGCGCCGTTTAAGCCCAATTTAAAGGCATCAGTAATTTGATAAGCAGTTGTCAAATCAACTTCGGTACCCGATGTGCTTCCGGTAGCAAGGTTAAGATAAGCAGTCCATCCTTTTACAGGAGATACAAACAATTGCGAACCGAACGTATTAACTTTTTTTGTTGAAGTGTAATTGTTCCAGGTATCGTTAAAGATGCCGGCCATTAAACTTACTTTATCGCTAAATGCATAAGTTAATTTAACACCAGGATTTTGGAACGGACCATTGGTAAACAGGTACGAAGTAGAGTAGTTAAAGTTACCTACCGGACTAATCACTTCATAACCAATAAATGTTGCCATATAACCACCGGTAAGGTTTAATTTATCGGTTAGATCATATGATACATACAAGTTTTGAATGTGAAATGAATCACCATTAGGACCATTTGGAATTGACTGGGCCTGACCACGCGGACCAAACGAAAGCTCACCAACAAAAGCTGCTTTTCCAACTTTTTTCTTTAAACCCAGGTCAATCATACCTATCGACACTGAATTATGATCACTTGCAAAACTGGTAGGGATTTGTGAACCCTTATCAGAAAAATCATACTTATAATAGGTATCTACCGAACCGTAGATCACCAAAGGGGCATCCGAAGTTGTTTTAACAGTATCCTGGGCCTTAACCGTAAAGGCCGCAATTGAAAATAATGAGAAGAGTAAAAATACTTTTTTCATGATAACGATTTAATTGTGAATTGATAAACTATTTGTTAATTGTTGTTTTTTGGGATAATTACGATGTTATTATTTGATTATCAACACCTTGCAATTAAAAGGATCATTTATGTGTCGGCATAAAAAATCCCTGTACGGTTGGCAACGTTCATTTAAAGTTTTAAGTCATCAGTTTTTAGTGCCAAGTCAAAAAAATGAACTTTTGACTTTAAACTCAGTACTACTGACTTAGTACTACCACTCTCCAACCGCACAAGGCATTAATATCTCTGTTTAAGCTGTTAAGCTTATATATGATCAGGCTTCAGAGGCAACTTTAGCACCTTTATCAAAAAGACCGCTTAAGCTGATTTCATCGTCCTGAACAGGGTAAACTTCAATACCGTGATCGAATACGTCGATACCACCTGCACCTGTTTCACCATGCTCTTCGATACGCAATTTCCATGGATGACCTAATTTGTTGATCACAAACATCATCACGAATGTTATTACAAACACTGCAAGTGTAATGGTCAAGCTACCGATCAGCTGCGCTTTGAATACATCAAAACCACCGCCGTAAAACAAACCGGCTACCGGAGCAGAATTATCAGCACCGGTTGGGCCTGTGGCACCATACTGACCTGATGCAAATAAGCCTAATGATAAAGTACCCCAGATACCGCAAAGACCGTGTACCGATACTGCACCAACCGGATCATCGATACGGAACCACTCGATCAGGTAAACACCTGCAAATATTACAAAGCCGGCAACTACACCCAACAGGATAGCACCCAGCGGGCTTACCCAGTAACAAGGGCAGGTAATTGCAACAAGGCCACCTAAAAATCCATTAATTGTAAAGGCCAAATCAAATTTTCCTTTAGTTGGGCCAAACCATAAAGCGGCAAGCATAGCTGCAAAACCACCGGCACAGGCTGCAAGCGTAGTATTAGCAGCAACACGGCCAATACCCTGCATATCCATTGCTGATAATGTTGAACCAGGGTTAAAACCATACCAACCAAACCAAAGTATAAAACCACCTACAGCAGCAACCAATAAGTTGTGACCAGGAGGCAAACCGCCTTTTTCTTTATCGTCGCGGGCAAATATACGGCCTAAGCGCGGGCCTAATACCATTGCACCTGCCAGCGAAGCAACACCACCAATAGTGTGTACCACTGTTGAACCTGCAAAGTCACGGAAAGGCTGAGCGCTTATTGATTTGAAGAAACCAGAAGTTCCCATTGTAGCAAGGAAACCATCCGGTCCCCAGGCCCAGTGACCGATAATAGGATAGATAAAGCCGGTAATACCGATACTGTAAAGAATATCGCCACGGAAGCTGGTACGACCGATCATTGCACCTGACACGATAGTTGAGCAGGTATCAGCAAAAGCGTACTGGAAAATCCAGTGTGCCAATACCGGAATACCGGTTGAACCGTAAGTTTCAGGAGTATTTTGAAGGAAGAACCAGTTTGTAATGGTTTTGCCGTCGGCACCTAAACCGCCCCAGCCAATAAAACCATTACCATTGCCAAACATAAAGGCATAACCTACGGCGTAAAATAGCAAACCACAAAGACAAGTATCAAAAATACATTCCATCAGCACGTTCACTGTTTCGCGCTTGCGGGCAAAACCAGCTTCGAGCATAACGAAACCCGCCTGCATACCAAATACCAAAAAGGCAGCAACCAGTGTCCAAACAGTATTAACTGTGTTAATTAATGCTGTTTCATGGGCGGTGTATGTTTCGGCAGCGTTAGCTTTTGTACCAAATACACCTGGCAAAACCATCATTGCGGCAAATACCAGCAATAAGCCAATCATTTTCCCTGTAAAAATGGTTGCTCCCAGCGCCCATTTTTCACGTGTCAGCTGTCGGACTGCACTTAGGAAGTTGTGTTTTGTAGAACCTACTTTCATCGTTTAATTTAGTTTGATTGTTTTTTAAAAATTAATTAGTTTGATTGTTGTATTAAATTTAGTTTGATTGCTATTCTTAGTTACGAAACCTCATTTTTTTCTTACCCTTCTATTTCGACTAAAAACTTTTTAATTTTTTATAAAAAGCATAATAATTGGTGTGTTTTCGTAAATTATTTTCTGAAATTAGGTAGTATTTTTAAGAATAACAAATTATTAATGATAAATTAATGGTAAAAAATCAAAAAATTATGAAAATCGCAAAAAGAAGGCTTTTAAAATGCCATTTTTTGATTATTTAAAAATACTATTTTCAATATAAATTCATTTTACTCATTAAAAAAATCAAAAAATTTGATTTTTAACGTTTAAAACAACAATTAACCAGAATTAAGACAAAAAATTACGTTAAAAACGTCGAAAAAATAAGATTTTATCGATTTCAGGTGAAATTATCCGAACAATTAGGACTTTTCTCTAAATTATCTCAGTTTTTTAATGATTAGGTGGTATGTTATATTTCACTTAATTTTACCCCGTATTTTAAAAGGATAGTTATAATTTTGAACACTAACCTTTATTTAAACCTCATAAAATATGTCCAATATCCGTTTTAAAGCCTTACAGGATGTACTTTCAAGAACTATCCCTGAAGTAAAACCGCCTTCACCAAAAATTTCAGACTATTTTGGGTCGAACGTTTTTGACAAAAAGAAGATGAAGGAATATCTTTCATCAGAGGCCTACCAGGGAATAGTAAATTCAATTGAAAAAGGAGAGCCAATTCCGCGCGACCTGGCCGAACAGATAGCTTCGGCAATGAAAGCCTGGGCTTTAGGTAAAGGTGCAACTCATTATACACACTGGTTTCAACCGCTTACCGGCACCACTGCCGAAAAGCATGATGCCTTTTTTGAACCTACTGCCGACGGCGGTGCTATTGAACGCTTTTCGGGCGATGCCCTTGCACAGCAGGAGCCTGATGCTTCAAGCTTCCCAAGCGGTGGTATCCGCAATACATTTGAGGCCCGCGGTTATACCGCCTGGGACCCTTCTTCGCCTGCCTTTTTAATGGCGCGTACATTATGTATCCCAACTGTGTTCGTATCGTACACCGGCGAGGCGCTTGATTATAAAGTGCCTTTATTAAAAGCACTGAACGTGCTTGACAAAGCAGCCGTTGATGTTTGCCACTATTTTGATAAAGGCATTGAAAAAGTAAATGCTTCATTAGGCCTCGAACAGGAATATTTTTTGGTTGATATTGCCTTATTTAATGCACGTCCTGATCTTTATTTAACCGGGCGCACCTTATTCGGCCATATATCTGCAAAAAACCAGCAACTGGAAGATCATTACTTTGGCTCGATACCCGAACGTGTGTATGCCTATATGCAGGATATGGAAGCCGAAGCGCTGCAATTAGGCATCCCGCTTAAAACCCGCCACAATGAGGTTGCGCCATCTCAATTTGAATGCGCACCTATATATGAAGAGATCAACCTTGCCATTGACCATAACCAATTGCTAATGGATTTGATGGACCGTGTAGCCAAGCGCCATAACTTTAAAGTGCTGCTGCATGAAAAACCTTATGCGGGCATCAATGGTTCGGGCAAGCACAACAACTGGTCGCTCATAACCAATACCGGCAAAAACCTGTTATCCCCAGGCAAAACGCCTAAAAACAACCTCATGTTCCTAACCTTTTTTGTGAATACCATAAAAGCAGTTTACGAACATGCCGACCTGTTAAGGGCATCTATTGCATCGGTTAATAACGACCACCGTTTGGGTGCCAATGAAGCGCCGCCCGCTATTATTTCGATATTTCTGGGCAGCCAGCTTAACGATGTACTGGATGAGATTGAAACATCGCGTATCAGCAAAAAAATCAAGGAAGAAAACCTGTTATGGCAGGGCATTCCTAAGATCCCGCAAATTTTGCCCGATAATACCGATCGCAACCGTACCTCGCCTTTTGCCTTTACGGGTAATAAGTTTGAGCTGCGTGCTGTAGGTTCATCAGCCAACTCGGCCAGCCCAATGACGATTCTTAACCTTATTGTTGCCGATCAGCTTAAGAAATTTAAATATGATGTAGATAAACTGATGAAAAAAGGCGAGAAAAAAGATCTTGCTTTATTAATGGTGATCAAAAAATACATCAAAGAGTCAAAAAGCATCCGCTTTGAAGGAAATGGTTACAGCGAAGAATGGGAAAAAGAAGCAGCATTAAGGGGTTTGCCAAATATTAAAACCACACCAAAGGCACTGGATGCCTTACTAAGCGACAAATCAGAAAACCTGTTTGCCGAAACCGGTGTATTTACTGTGCGTGAAGCTCATGCACGCCACGAAATCCTGCTGGATGCTTTCTATAAAAAACTACAGATAGAAGCCCGCGTAATTGGCGAGATGGTAATGAACATCATCATTCCTGCCGCGGTTTCCTATCAAAGCAAGCTGATTGAAAATGTAAAAGGTTTAAAAGATATCGGTTTAGATGAATCAACTTATGCTTCACAGCTTGATATTATTAACAGGATCTCGGAGCATGTAAATTTCATTAAAACCAATACCGAGCAAATGGTTAATGAACGTAAAAAGGCTAATGTTATCGACGATATCCGCCAGCGTGCCATTGATTATGATGAAAAGGTAAAATCTTTCTTCCAGCCTATCCGCTACCACGTTGACAAGCTTGAGCAATTAATTGATGACCGTTTATGGCCATTGCCTAAATTCAGAGAACTGTTGTTCATTAAATAGGTAAGATTACTCATTTATACAATGCCACTAATTTTAGAGTTAGTGGCATTTTTTTATTAGGGGATTTTTTTCATCAGGCAAAAACAACTCAAAAAGCATTGTCATTTCGACGAACAGTGGGCAGGATGGAGAAAGAGGGTGAGGAGAAATCTTGTACACCCTGTATTGAGGCTTTGCAGGGCGTACAAGATTTCTCTTTCGCCCCACGCCCACTAATTCCCAACCGGCTCCATCGAAATGACATTTTGCAAATTAAATCTAAGCAAACAAATCACTCGCCTTGTGCTGTTCTATAAGCACTGCCCGGTATTTACTTAGCAAAGCCGATTTGGATATAAAACCTATAAAAACTTCATCTTTTACCACCGGTAACTGCCAAACATCAATAGCATCAAAGGTATCCATAACGCTGCTGGCCGGTTGCTCATAGTCTATTACCGTCGGCGGCTCTATCATAATATCTGCTATCAGGCTATCAGCTATCTCCCTATTAAATAATCGGCGGCGGATATCATCTATCAGCACCACTCCTTCCAGGCTGCCATCATCTTTCAGTACGGGGAAAATATTAGCATCCGTTTTGGCTAATACTTTATAAAAATCGGTTACCGTCATTGATTTATCTACAGCGGTGTATTTACGATTGATAACGCTGTCAAGTGATATCGCATTCAACATGCCGTAATCCTGGCCTGGCTGGATATTGTTTTCATGAATCAGATGGCTCCAATACATATTATGGGGCGATGAATAGCGAGATATAATATAAGATATAGCCGATACGATCATCAGCGGAATAAACAGTACATACCCCCCTGTAATTTCGGCAATCAGGAATATGGCCGTAAGTGGTGCATGCAACACACCGGCCAGCGCGCCGGCCATCCCCACAGCAATAAAGTTTACTGTATTTAAATGAATTAACCCGGTTTGATTAACGCCAAAGGCCACCAACAAACCAAGAAAAGCCCCGGTAAACATAGTTGGCGCAAAAGTACCGCCATTACCGCCGGCACCAATAGTGATCCCCGCGGCAATGATTTTCATAAATACCAACGCTGCTATAAACAGCAGCATAACAAGCGGCTGATCAAGCCACTCACTAAATAAAGTTTCTTCCTTTAAAACATGGATATTACCATTTAAAATGGCCGTAAGATAATGATAGCCCTCGCCAAACAACTGCGGAAATACCACAATCATCAACCCAAGGATCACGCCGCCGGCAATGGCCCTCACATAACGGTTTTGCTTTTTGAATATGCCGCTCTCTAATTTGCCGCCTACCTTGGCTATATAAATGGCAACCCACCCACTTAATACGCCAAGGGCTACATAAAAGGGCAAAGCATTCATTACCCAACCTTCGGTAACCAGGTGAAACAACTGCCCCGAGTATAATGCCTTTGAAACCACTACACCTGTAGCTGAGGCTATTAATAAAGGAATAAATGTTGGGATGGTGATCTCCCCTATCAATATCTCGAGCGAAAATAAAACACCCGCTATAGGGCTATTGAATACCGCTGCTATACCTGCCGATGATCCAGCTGCTAATAATACCGTTTTTTCATAGGGCGTGAGCTTAAAAAACTTACCCACGTTTGAGCCGATAGCTGTGCCTGTACAAACAATAGGCGCCTCCAACCCCGCAGATCCACCGAAACCTACAGTTAATGAACTTGTGATCAGGTGCGAATAAATATTGTTGACCTTAATGTTCGAGCGGTTCTTTTTGATATTGATGAGGATCTTGCCTATGCCTTTTTCAATTTTATCGCGGTTTATCAGGTGCTGATAAGCTACCGTACCCAAAATGCCAATTGCAGGTAAAAACACATAGGCTATATGATAATACAGGTGCGATGATATATTGTGGCTCAGTTCTTCCATTAAATGCACTAAAAACTTAAGGGCTACTGCTGCCAGTCCGCCTACAAAGCCTACAAAAACGCTGCAATAAATTAAAAAGTTACGTTGGCTGTTACGCTTTAGCCGCCAGCGGTTTATTTTGTAGGAAAGTGTTTTTAACATAACAGAAGTAAATACTAATCCTGCCGATGAAGTATTATCAGCGCGAATTGTTTTTCGATTAACCTAAAACAGACTAAGGATGTGTATTAGTCTATTTTCTTACAAAGAAACACAATTTCCAACAGTTTATATTCATTAAACTCAATTGGAGCATATTTACATTACCTAATTAGTTATTAAACTTACCCAAAGTCAATTATATGTCTTTAAGAAATCAGCAAATCGAACATTGGTTTAATCGAAAATATGAAGTAAAGCCTAAAGCCGGTTTTAGAAAATGGTTAAAAAAACAGCGAAACCGAAAAATAAGGCAAACACCTAAAATTGAAGTTCCCAATATTAAGTACGATGGATGGGAATATTAAAAGCGCGATTTAATTAAAACTCATTTTACTTTATACAGAAAGCCCATTCGTTCAATTTAACCTAATAGCCTTATATTTGCCCATGATTTCTTCGCAAAGATATGATCAGCGTGGCGTATCAGCCTCCAAAGATGACGTTCATAATGCCATAAAAAACATCGACAAAGGCATTTTCCCAAAAGCATTCTGCAAAATAGTACCCGATATTTTAACCGGCGACCAAGAATACTGTAACATTATGCATGCCGACGGTGCTGGTACAAAATCGTCACTGGCTTATACTTACTGGAAAGAAACCGGTGATATATCCGTTTGGCGCGGTATAGCCCAGGATGCCATTATCATGAACCTGGACGATCTGCTTTGCGTTGGTGCCACAGATAACATCTTGCTGTCATCAACCATTGGCCGTAACAAAAACCTGATCCCGGGCGAAGTTATTGCAGCTATTATTAACGGTACTGAAGAAATTTTGGCCGAATTGCGTGAAGCCGGTATCGGCATCTACTCAACCGGCGGCGAAACCGCTGATGTGGGCGACCTGGTACGTACCATCATTGTTGATTCGACAGTTACCTGTCGTATGAAACGCGAAGATGTGATCTCAAACCACCGCATTGAACCCGGTGATGTAATTGTAGGCCTTGCATCATACGGACAAGCTACCTACGAAAAAGAATACAACGGCGGCATGGGCTCAAACGGCCTTACATCTGCCCGTCATGATGTGTTTAATAAAACCATTGCCGAAAAATTCCCGGAGAGCTATGACGCGGCTATTCCTTATGAGCTAATCTTCTCAGGAAGTAAAAACCTTACCGATGCTATTGATATCGGAAATGGGCAAACCGTAACTGCCGGTAAGCTTGTTTTAAGCGCTACCCGTACCTACGCTCCAATCATTAAACAAATACTGGA
The DNA here is from genome assembly GCF_059690695.1 of Mucilaginibacter sp. A5337. NCBI lineage: Bacteria > Pseudomonadati > Bacteroidota > Sphingobacteriia > Sphingobacteriales > Sphingobacteriaceae > Mucilaginibacter > Mucilaginibacter sp. A5337. The sequence goes on from NZ_JCAWEC010000007.1 coordinate 391,650, forward strand.
TGGCTACCGCAGCCGGGTGCATGGCATGGTACATTGCAGCGGCGGTGCTCAAACCAAAGTATTGCACTTTGTGGAAGGCCTTCATATTATAAAAGACAACCTGTTCCCTGTACCTCCGCTGTTCAAGCTCATCCATGAGGAATCAAAAACCAGCTGGCAGGAAATGTACAAGGTATTTAATATGGGGCACCGTATGGAGCTTTACGTACCTGAGGCTATTGCTGCAGACCTGATCAGCATTTCAAAAAGCTTTGGAGTTGACGCGCAGATCATTGGCAGGGTTGAAAAAGCTGATACCAAGAAGGTAACCGTAACATCTGAATTTGGGGTATTTGAATACGAATAAATAGTTTACGATTTGCTATTAAAAGGCGCTTTAGATAATCCTAAGCGCCTTTGTTGTTTTGCCGCATGACATTTTCCGGGGCAGCTTGAAAACAATCCAAAAACAGGTTTATGTAGAGAGCATAATTGCGTCTTTCGCAGGACAAGCCACTTTGTATGAAAGCTGGCGAACTTGCATATCTAACCTGCATGCGGGAGACGCTATTATGCGTCTCTACGATCAAAAACAGCCATATTTAAACAACGGAAAAATCCTAAAACAAAAAAGTCCCGGCCAATTGGCCGGGACTTTTTTGTTTTATCTTATTGTTATAAGTTATTCTTAGTTAAAGATATACCTTACACCAATCTGTGCCTGGAAGCGAGAGAAGGTGCTGATATCATTTTGGAATGACTTAGTAACAGGGATTGCATTGTTTGCATCAAGATAAGGGAATGAATACTGAGCTTTGCCAGTAGTAGCATCTTTACCCATATACCTTAACACTGTAGTTGCACCGTTGTTGAAACCGCTGTAAGAAACCTGGTATAAGCCCCAGTTACGGTTCAATAAGTTGGTGAAGTTGATCACGTCGAAAGTGAACTCCAAAGTGTTTTTGGTTTTACCAGCCTGGATCATGAAGTCCTGAGCAAAGTGTAAATCTAACCTTTTGTAGGTTGGTAATATAGCGCCGTTACGTTGAGCGAACTGACCTCTGTGTGCACTTAAATATGAATCCTGGTTGATGAAGTTATTCAACTGGTTCCAGATTTGAGCTGGAGTACGGGTATCAACAGTACCGTTAGCAGCAGTTGGAGCAGCAACTAATGTAATGTCGCCCTGATTTTTAGGGATGAACATCAAGTCGTTGGTAGCACCGTCGCCGTTAGGGTCGTTAGCAGTGATGTAAGAGATAGCACCGCTGTTAGCAGCTTCAAATACTAAACCAACAGTAGTAGCTAAGTTTTTAGCGTATTGTTTACGGTAAGATACTGTAGCAATGATACGGTTTGGCTGTACGTATGAGCTGTTTGAGATATTATCGGCGTTAGGGTTACCGGCAACATACCTGGTGCTCCAGATAGTGCTTGCAGTTGAACCACCGTCGTTAACATCTTTCGATTTGGTGTAAGTATACGCAAAGCTTGCAGCGAAACCATTGGTGAAGCTCTTCTGTAACTGACCGGTAATGAAGTATGAAAAACCTTTTGAAGTATTTCTCATGTAATATAAACCGGTGATAGCCGGGTTCTGTGCCGTAGCTGCAGATGCAGCAGGGGTAGTGTTTTTAGAATCGTAACGGATCTGACCTTCAGGACCAGCAAAAGTGCTGTAACCGTCAGACAGAACAAGATTTTGGTGATAAATAGCACGGATATCTTTAGTGTAAGCACCTTCGATAGTACCGATGATACCGCCAGGTAATTTCTGGTCAACAGCTAAGTTTGTTCTCCAGATTTTTGGATATTTCAGGTTCGGATCAGCAACGTCTAACTCGTATGAAGTAGCAGCTACTGCATTTGCAGGCCTGTTTTTGTTAACGTTTGGATCAAATACTAACTGACCGGCGTTAGCAGGAGTAGCATTTGCTTTGGTGATGGTGTATGAGCCGAACAATAAACCGTTGTTTGAAGCCTGGTTTGAGATCCATACAAATGGTACAGAACCTGTAAATAAACCAGAACCACCACGGATCTGAGTTGACTGGTCACCATTAACATCCCAGTTAAAGCCTACACGAGGTGATAACTGAACCCTGTTTTTTGGCAATTTAGAAACGTCAACCTGAGTACCACCCTGGAAAGTTAAAGCCGCAGCATTGCTATTAGCAGCTAAAGTAGTAGGGAATACATCATAATCAGCCCTTAAGCCGTAAGTTAACCTGAAGTTATCAGTTACGTGTACTTTATCCTGTACGTAAGCACTATAGATAGAAGCTTTAATTTTAGCAAACGGGAATGAATTACCTACTGCAGAGTAACGTAAAGTATAAGCCTGTGCAGGCAAACCGTTTATGAAATCTGAAGCTGAGTTATAGGTATATAAACCATTGTAATCTGGAGCGAAACCGTTAGTGTAGCTCTGGATCTGGTTACTTGTACCGATAGTGATCTCATGTTTACCAGAGAAGATAGTTAAATCGTCTGAAAACTGGAAGATGTTTGTATTTAACAAGTTACCGGCTGTGTAAAGCTCAGAACCAAAGCTGGTTGCTGTTGCGTTTGCAGCAGTTACTACGTTACCATTAGCATCGCTTGTGCCGTTGCCGATATCAACCATAGGGATAGTTGAGCTGCCAAGGAAGTTACGGAAATCTCTTAAAGCAGAGTAGCCAACAGTAAATTTGTTTGAAATTTTATTGCTGAAACGGGTATCCAACTCAACAATACCAATGTTAAAGTTATTGTTAATAGTATAACCTGAACCGTAGAAAGGTAATGTGTTAGTACCAGGAGCACGGGTTGTACCGTAACCAACGCCACCATTGGTGATACCTGAGTTACTTGCAGGCTGATCTTTAAATGATTTTAAGTAAAAATACTTAGCACTTAAAGTGTTGTTTTTGTCGATGTTCCAATCAATTTTTGCAGTCAATTTATTGCTTGACGTACGGTAGTTGTAACCCTGGTAAACACCTGGATCATAACCATAAGTAGCCAATTTTTGTTTGATTGCATCAAGTGTAGAAGCTTGTACCTGTGATACGTTAGCACCACTTGCACCTGAACCGCCGGCTACATAAACAGCTGAAGGTGGTTGAGTGATTCTTTCCTGCTCGCCAGATACGAATAAGAATAATTTATTTTTGATGATCGGGCCACCTACAGCAACACCATCTGTATGGTAGTTTACATCAGTTACGTTAAGGTTGGTTGGGCCAACATGGTAACCTTGTAATTTTGAACCACGGGCGTAGTAGTAAGCAGTACCTTTAACCTGGTTAGTACCTGATTTTACAACAGTGTTAACACCGGCACCGGTAAAGTTACCCTGACGTACGTCGTAAGGAGCAATATCAACCTGGATCTGGTCAATCGCATCCAATGAAATTGGCTGTGAACTGGTTTGACCACCCAAGGTACCTGATAAACCAAATGAGTTGTTGAACAATGCACCGTCAACAGTAATGTTGTTGAAAGTACTTGAACGACCGCCAAATGATAAACCGTTAGCAGAAGGGGTTAATTTAGTGAAATCAGATAATGAACGTGCGATAGTTGGCAGGTTTTCAATTTGCTGACGGCTAACAGTTTCGCGTGCACCGGTACGTGAAGAGTTGATCACTTTACCTGATGTACCTCTTACAGTTACTTCTTTTAATGAAGTAGTGTTGTCGGCAAGCTGAGCAGAGATCTTTTGATCCTGGCCAATGTTAAGGTTAATACCTTCCTGAACGAAATTAGCGTAACCAATAAAAGTTACTTTGAAAGTGTAGGGGCCACCTACCCTTAAGTTAGGGATGTTGTAACGGCCATCGGCACGGGTTACAGTCGAATACACAGTACCGGTTGGCGTGTGCACCATTGTTACGGTTGCACCGGGGATAGCACCTTTAGCATCGGTAACGGTACCGTTGATGCTGGCGGTGGTTACACCCTGAGCTAATACGTTCTTACCAGTGAAGAACGAAAAGCCGATGAGAAGTAATAAAAGAAGGTAATGCTTCCTCATAAATTGCTTTTTTAATTATACGTTTAATTAATTGGCGCAAAGATAATTAATGCCCCGATTACTAATGTTAAGTTAACGTTAACAATCGTTATATATTTATCAACATTTTACATCATAAATACAAAAACCATAAAACTATAGCCACAAACAATGAAAATATGGTAAATAATATGGTTTAAATCATATGTAAACTCAACGGTTAAACAGCCGGAGCATATTTTATGACAGAGCGCAGATATAAATATCCCGGGACAGACTATATATACCAGCGGTACATTTTTGGTTTCAGCCCTTTTTACTTAGATTTGGCCTTCGAAAAAAAATAGGGCCTGCGGAAAAACCACAAAAATCCGCGCAGCTTATTTACCTTTGAAACGAAATTAAAGTATATCAATAATAATATGGATTACGATGTAATTGTTATTGGGTCTGGTCCGGGTGGCTATGTTGCTGCTATCCGCGCTTCCCAGCTTGGTTTAAAAACCGCCATTGTCGAAAAAGAATCATTAGGCGGTATCTGTTTGAACTGGGGTTGTATCCCAACCAAGGCTTTGTTAAAAAGCGCCCAGGTTTTTGAATACCTTAACCACAGTACCGATTATGGTATTAAAATTAACGGCGCCGGCGAGGTTGATTTTGCCTCAGTTGTTAAGAGAAGCCGTAACGTTGCCGATGGCATGAGCAAAGGCGTTCAGTTTTTGATGAAGAAAAACAAGATAGATGTTCTTGTTGGCTTTGGTAAGTTAAAAAGCAAAGGCTTTGTAGAAGTTAAAGCTGCTGATGGTTCGGCTAAAACCTACAGTGCAAAACATATTATATTAGCTACCGGCGGCCGCTCACGCGAATTACCTAACCTTAAACAGGACGGCAAAAAAGTTATCGGTTACCGCCAGGCTATGGTATTGCCTCAGCAACCTAAATCAATGATTGTGGTTGGCTCAGGCGCTATCGGTATCGAGTTTGCTTATTTCTATAATGCAATAGGTACTAAAGTTACCGTTGTTGAGTATCTTGATAACATTGTTCCGCTTGAGGACGAGGACGTATCAAAAGCATTAAATCGTATCCTTAAAAAACAAGGCATCAACATCATGACCAGCTCAAATGTTGAAGCTGTTGATACCAGCGGCGAGCTGTGCAAAGTAACTGTAAAAACAGCTACAGGTACCGAAACACTTGAAGCGGAGATCGTATTATCTGCAGTAGGCATTGCTACCAATCTTGAAGGCATTGGCCTCGAAGAAAACGGCGTTAAAACCGATCGTGGTAAAGTATTGGTTGATGATTTTTACCGCACCAACGTTGAAGGCGTTTATGCCATAGGTGATATCGTTAAAGGCCAGGCCCTTGCTCACGTAGCATCTGCCGAAGGTATTATCTGCGTTGAAAAAATTGCCGGTCAAAACCCGCACCCGCTTGATTATAATAACATCCCCGGTTGTACTTATTGCTCGCCTGAGATTGCTTCTGTTGGTTATACCGAAAAAGCAGCTAAAGAAGCCGGTTACGAACTTAAAGTTGGCAAGTTCCCATTCTCAGCCTCAGGTAAGGCAAGTGCTGCCGGTGCTAAAGATGGTTTCGTAAAAGTGATATTTGATGCCAAATATGGCGAGTTCTTAGGTGCTCACATGATTGGCTACAATGTTACAGAAATGATTGCCGAAGTAGTTACTGCCCGCAAGCTGGAAGCTACCGGTCATGAGATCATCAAATCGGTACACCCTCACCCAACCATGAGCGAAGCCGTAATGGAAGCAGCCGCCGAAGCTTACGGCGAGTGTATCCACTTGTAGATTTTAGTTCATAGATCATGGTTCATAGTTCATAGATCATGGTTAATAGCCTATAGCTGCAACACATATTTAAAGCCTTAAATTAAATGTATAGCATTTAGTTTGAGGCTTTTTACGTTTATAACGTCATCAAGCGAAAGTCATCTTAAAAATAATATCCTAATTTAGCCTTGCGTGTACTAAAGGGCCTTTATGCATCAAAGACCATGAACTATTAACCATGATCTATGAACAAAAATAAACCACGAACTAACAACTAAAATGAAACTACACACCATCGATACCGGCTTTTTTAAATTAGATGGCGGCGCTATGTTTGGCGTTGTTCCGAAAACCATCTGGAACAAAACCAACCCTGCCGATGAAAATAACCTTTGTACCTGGGCCATGCGCTGTCTGCTGGTTGAACACGAAAACCGGCTGATATTAGTTGATACAGGCATTGGTAACAAACAAAGCGAAAAATTCTTCAGCCATTATTATCTTCATGGCAACGCCAGTTTGGACAGCTCGCTGGCTTCCCTTGGCTTTCACAGGAATGATATTACCGATGTATTTTTAACCCACCTTCACTTTGATCATGTGGGCGGGGCCGTTGTACGAGATGGCGAAAGCTTGTTACCTGCTTTTAAAAATGCAACCTACTGGAGTAACCCCAAACACTGGGACTGGGCAGTAAACCCTAATGACCGCGAAAAGGCTTCTTTTTTTACGGAGAATATCATCCCCATACAGGAAAGCGGCCAGCTCAAATTTGTTGATGCCGAAGACGGTATTAACTTCATGAAGGATTTTGATATCCGTTTTGTATCCGGCCACACCGAATCCATGATGCTGCCGCTCATTAATTATAAAGGCAAACAGATCCTGTACATGGCTGATCTGCTGCCATCCATTGGCCACCTGCCTATCCCTTACGTCATGGCCTATGATATGTTCCCGCTGCAAACGCTTGCCGAGAAAAAGCTCTTTTTAAATGAAGCTCTGGAAAAAGAATACGTATTATATTTTGAGCATGACCCCGTTAATGAATGCTGCACGCTACAACAAACGGAAAAAGGCATCAGGGTTAAAGATATGTTTAAGCTTAGCGACCTGTAACCGTTGATTGGTTTTGATTTCGATGATTCCGTTGATTCTTTAACTCATAAAACACAAAAGGCATCCCCTCGCGGGATGCCTTTGTTCATTGATCGGTTTAGGTTAAAAGCCTCGTCAATTATATCAGTGCGGTTGAATCATAAAGCCGGATACTATCACAGCAACCAATCGATAATCTCCAACCCCTGATCACGTTAAAGAAAGGTTTAGGTATAAAGAACGCTCTTTCTTTGGCCGGGGGCAGTAAAAAACTCCCCCTTAGCCGCAAATTTCTTCAATAAAAAGGTTTAGGATTTTGAAATCATATGTACTCTCCCTCAAAAATCTCTAATCACAAACCTTAACCATGATGCATAATTTGCAGGGATTACATAATCAGCCAGCAAATTTTTATGCATCAGGATATTTTAATTATTCGCCTTTAGTGCTGGCGTCGCCTTTGCCCTGGTTTTCGATCTGCAATTTTTTAAGCATTTCGGTACCTATCAAGGCGTCAATCATACCGCCGCTGCCACCCTCTTTACCACTCACCAATATCTCAGGCACTAACCTGATGCCTGCAGCAGCTAAAGCTTCGGCTACACGCACTATGGCATATTGTTCGGTACCCATCGCTTCGGTTTTTTGTTTCGTAACCTCGGCTTCTGATAAACCTATGGCTTTGATCTTGGCACCTTCGGCCAAACCGTTCACTTCAGTGGCATTCGCATCAGCTTTGGCATTCACTGTTTTTGCTTCGGCATCGGCTTTGGCTATCGTGATCCTTACCTCGGCATCGGCTTTGGCGTTGATGGTTTTAGCTTCGGCCTCACCTTTTGACGCAGCTACCCTTGAAGCGGCCATCTGGGTGTTGATCTCAACCTGGCGGGTTGATTTCACTACTTCAGGCTGCATATCGGCACCGGCACGTGCACTTTCAAACTCTTTACGTTCAATCTGCGCATGGCGCTGGATCTCATAAGTAACCTTTTCCTCTTCGGCCAGTTTACGGTCGGTAAGGGTTTTCATCAACGCGGCTGGCGGTACGATGTCACCTATCAGGGTATCTACACCAATTACGTTGTAGGTTTCCAGTACACGCCCAATGTGCTCGCGGGCATCGGTTTGCCTTTGGATACGATTGGCCAGGAAGCCGATTACATCACTTTTTTGGGCAGAGTTACGGAAGTAGTTGGCAATGGTTGGTTCCAGTACCTGTGATACCAGGTTTTTCATTTTGCCAAACCTTGCTATCACTTTTGGCGCTTCATTACGTGGCACGTGGATGATCTGTGACACATCGAGGTTGAAAGTAAAACCATCGCTTGACCTTACTGTAATAGTACACAGGTTCTTGTCCAACTCGTGCGATTCGGTACGGCTATCGGCCCAGTTTAGTACGATATTGGTTGTAGGCACAATTTCAACCGCATGAGTGTAGATGTTTACCGGGTGCTTACCAGGGTCAAGCGGCTCATCCCAAACACCTTTTTCGTTGCGTTTTACAATGTTACCATGCTTAAAGTTATCGCCGCTGGTATCTTTACCTTCCGGGCCCACAAAGGAGTTAACAACGCCCACGTAACCAATTGGTATATAGATCATATCTACCTGTTCAACACTCACAAACCAAGGGTTAAGGTAATATGTACCTGCCAGTATTACATCCTCCTGCAAACCTTTACGGCCGCCTGCATTAATGAAAGCTATCGGGTCCTGGTAGTTTTTATGTCCATGTACCGATTCGCCGGCTATCTCACCTTTATTCAGCGGTTCACCATCCAAAGTGGTAATAATACCTACCTTATTTTCGTGAATCTGCGTAATTGGCACCATCTCTATATCAAACAAAAAGGCGTTGATACGATAGCTACCCGGAGTAAGAAAAGCTGCCTGCGGACCTTTCTGACCATTATTATCCAAAAAGGCAATAGCATCCTGAAACTTATCGCATTCAACCGGTTTACCCAATACACGGCCGGTATCAAATGCAGCACCGTCTTTAGCCTTTACGAGGCCCAATTTGCCTTGCTCAATAATGGTAAAAGGCTGCATTACAATGATATATTGCCATGGCCACATTTTCCAGTATAAACCAGGAGCAAGAGCTTTGGCCTGCATACCAGCTTCGCCCTGGGTGGCAATGATACGGCCATCGGGCAGGCGGCTGTTACCCGTAAGGGCAAACTTTTTGATCACCAAACCAATACGGTCGTCTGGAACGATAACCATGCCGCAAAACACGCGCAAAACAAATTTGTACATCAGCAATAACACTATGACGGGTATAACCCACCACAGACTAACAATTAGATTGTCCATTTTTTTAAAGATTGTTTTTGATTTTTTTATTAACGGAACCCTTAAGGTGCGGGCCCTCACAATACTTATAGCTTACCTGGAAGAGTACCTTGGCTATATAGTGTCATTAAGACAGTTGCAGTTATGCTTTGTTACGAAAAATCTTAAAAATATTTTACGCCCAACGTCAAATCCATGTAATTAATTGATACACAGAAAGTAAATTTTAAGACAATTTTTATAAAAACTTTTAACAATACGCATAGTTAAACAGATACAGGTTATTTAACGAAAACTTATCTTATAAAGCCATGAACACTACTAATAATATCAAAAAAGAAGGTAGCAAGGCGGATACTACTAAAACGGAAGGGCAAAAAGCCAAAGAGCTCAAAACAGAAGGCCCGCTAAGTGAAAAGGACGAAGTAAAGCAGGCCGAAGAGCGTACCAGGAAAGGCACAAAGAAATAGTCTTAGTCGGAAGTCCGAGGTCGGAAGTCCACAAGTCCTGATTCTGTTTCCCTCTTCTCTATACTTTGAACTTAAGACTTACGGCTTCAGACTAAAGACTTAGCGTCGCTTTCAATTTCAAAAGCAATTGTATAGTTTTATCCAAACATTTTATGTTATGATAAAACAAGGCTTTTTATTGCTTGCCATAGTTACACTTTTTATAACGTCATGTAAACCTACGGTTTCGGTTGCTACACTTACCGGTAAATGGAAATACATAAAAATTGAACACCCTAATGCCAGTCCGCCCGATACCGTAAAACAAGCCGAGTTGGATGCAAACGTGCCCTACATCCAGTTTACGCCCGAAATGAAGTTCCTGATAGTTTGGGGAGGCAAGTTTTTGTCGCACGGTAGTTTTACGCTTAACGGCAGTAATATGAATATAACAGAGAAGCTGCCTGATGGCAAGACCCGCGATTTTGTTTTTTACGTTTCGGAACTTACCGAAACCAAGATAGTTTTTGAAAGCACCGGCCCGGATGGTTCAAAAGTTACCGCTTTACGGGCGAGTAAGTTTTAATTAGGAAAATTGCATAACTTGCATATGGGCCACAAGGCAAAACCTTACGGTAGCGCTTGGTTTAAATCATGCTAATCCTTCAATCCTAAAAATCAAGGTTTAATGAGCCGCAACAACATCACCGCTGGCCTCAACCTTGTGTTTAATAAAACGCTTGCCAATAAAAACAATTAAAAGCGCCAAAATTGATGAACTAACCATAACAGCCGCCATAGGCAGCGAGCTATGTTGTTTTATTACCGAGATGCCAATGGATGATAACGCCCCCACAGCCATCTGAGATGCACCTAATATTGCCGAAGCAGAACCTGCATTTTTTGTGAACGGCGCGAGTGATAATGCAGACGTGTTTGGCGCGCTGATACCAATACAACATAATACACCAAATATCATAGCTATAGTCCCCCCTATTCCAAACCAGTGATGTAATGATCCTATAAAAAACACCATTGAGATAATTACCATTAAAATCAAGGCCGCTCCAATCATCTGCTCGCTTTTGTATTTCTTTATCAATAAGCTATTCAACTGGCTTGAACCAATAAAGCCCACCGAAAGCCCGGCAAAGATCCATCCAAACTGAGTTCCGCTTACTTTAAAGCCGTCAATAAACACAATGGGCGATGCCGAAACGTAGGCAAACAAACCTGCAAATGCAAACGCCCCGCCTATGGCATAAGTTACAAACTGTGTATCTTTTAAAACAGTTATAAAATGCCCTATTATCGGCCCGGGTTTTAAGGAATACGAAGGATCGGGCTGATAGCTTTCGGGCAGCCAGAATATTACCGACACCAATATAAGCACCGCTATAATAGTTAACACCAGGAAAATGATCTGCCATTCAAAAGCGGCCGCAATGTAACTACCGGCCGTAGGGGCCAGCATGGGCGATGCGCCAAGTACCAATATCAGCAATGAAAATACTTTAGCATTATCCTCAACCGGAAACAGATCGCGCACCATAGCCATAGCTGCCACACTTGCCGCACAGCTGCCCACCGCCTGAAAAAAACGAAGCACAATAAGCATTTCAAGCGATGAGGAAAAGAAGCATCCCATTGATGATACGATATAGAGGCCCAGCCCCCAGTATAGTGGATTTTTACGGCCAAACCTGTCAAGCAAAGGCCCGTAAAGCAGCTGCCCCGCAGCAATGCCAACGAAATAGCTCGATAAGGATAGCGCTACCTCATCGGTACTGGTATGCATGTACTTAGCTATTGCCGTAAAGCCCGGCAGGTACATATCAATAGAAAAAGGGCCAAGGGCCGTTAAGGACCCTAATATGAGGATCAGTACAATATATTTTTGTTTGGTCATATTTTTGTTGATGGTTCATGGATCATAGTTCATGGACCATAGCAATATTGGATTACAGTATGTAGTGGTTTTCAACGTTCAGGCAATCATTCACAGGCTCCGCACTATGAACTATGATCCATGAACTACAGCCCCTAAAACGCCTCGCCTAAATTAAGACTTATTGACGAGAAGTTTTTGCTCACCCCATAATCAAGGCTGATATTGGTGCCGGCTTTTTTATTGAACTTAAACCGCAGCCCCGTGCCACCGGCCGGGTGCCAGTATACAAAAGCATGATTTCCGGGCTCGGTAACTGAGTTCACGTTTGCGAATACCACAAAGCCTAATAAGCCATTGCGGGTAATATCACGACGATATTCTGTTTCAAAATAAGCAAGCCTATCGCCCCGGTACCGGCTTTGAGGAAATCCCCTGCCCGATCGCTGGTAGGGCTCCCAGCCAAGACTGGGCAGGTTGAGATATGGAGTACGTGGTGTAAGCGTTGTCCAGAAGAAAGCCCATAAAGCCAGCACGTTTTTAGGGCCGGAGTTGGTTAACTGCAGGTATTTACGCATATCAATATATAACGACCGCCAATCGGTATGGCTTCCAAATGCTTTTGCATTAACACGATAAACCACATTGGCATAAGCGCCGGGAAGCGGGTTGATAGAGTTTTTGCGCGAATCGTATAGTAAATTGAGCGTTATGCCCGATGAAAATGCATCCTGATCGGCAGCGGTGCCATATTTATAGCCGGTAAACTTACGCAGGTTTTGATCGCCATTGCTTTCAATATCCATGTAGTAATCCAGATTATAGCCTAAGCCTGCATAAAAGTAGGGTTTGATCTGCTTTAACACGCTTTGATAAAACCGGATGTAATTATAATTTACCAGGAACTTATCTTCGGGCCCCTGATTGCCGCCTAAGCCCCATGTATATTGCGGATAAACCATCAGCCGGGTATCCCCCTGTATATTCCACTCGTTATTATTAAGCCAGATATTTGACCGGATAGGCAAACCATACCGCCCTTTTAAATTAAAATAAGGGGTAAAAGTAAAGCTCGATAAATTGGTAGTAGCCGCATCACCAAGGTAAAAACCGGCAGTTGTTGAAGTAAACAGCGCCCTGCCCCCGCTCCGGCCATCTGTTGATGAAATTGGGAAAACAGAAAAGTAAATCTTTTTTCTTTCGGTTGTTTGCTGCCGGGGCTTTACTTTAAAAAGCGAACGTGCAATATCAATAACATCTCTTTGTGGTACTGTATCTTTTTTTATGCTCACGGTATCGGTACCCGCTTCCTGCGCCAGCACCATAGCCGGAATAAAACATAAAACTAATACAGATAACCGTCCTACCATCGTGCTTTAAACAGAAAACTCACCCAGCTGTTTGATCGTTAATAATGTTATTAACGGATAAAACAGTGTAATCGCTTCAATTTAGTTAAATTTTAATTTAAATAAAAAAGGCCTGTAACTATTATTAATTACAGGCCTTTTATAAAAGCTTTTAAATTAATGGTACGTTGTTGTTTTGGTTACAGTTGTTTTGGTGGTAGTATAATGATGGTGCGGATGTGCCCTGCGCCATGCAATACGTGCTGCGCGTTGCCTTTTTTCTTCGCGCCTGCGGGCTTCATTACCAATAATGTAACCACCACCCGCGCCAAGAGCACCGCCAACTAAAGCGCCGCCTGCGCTATGCGTAATAAGGGCACCTGCAACAGCGCCACCTGCGCCGCCTATTATAGCTCCCTTACCTTGTTTACTGATTCCTTTTTTTTGTGTTGTTTGTGCACCGGCATTAATACTGATCGATAACATCAGGCCAATTAAAAAGCACATATATATCATTAACTTTTTCATTTTGGTATGTATTTAATTAATAAGTGTTAACAGAAATACCTATGCAAATAGCAGGCCGTTATTTAAAAATTCGATAAAAGATTATTAACCAGCAATTCTATTTCAGGAAATCCATCACAGCTTTTGAAAATACGGGAGTGCGGCTGGCGCTGTTATGATCGCCGGGAACGTAAACGAGCTTAGACCCTGGAATGAGTTTATTGAGGGCAACTTCATCGCCGTTGTCATGATCTTCAGTGCCATCTATAAGCAGCACCGGGATTTTCACTTTGGCTAATTCCTGTTTACCTGTTGATGGTTGCCACTTTTGCTGATAAGCCAAAGCAAGCTCGTCAAAGGGGTTGCTGCGGATGTATTTAATCATCCCATCAACATCATGAAAGCTGGTATCGCCCATTAAAGCCTTATAGGCATGGATCCGGCGCGGCCATTCGGGATTGGTATAAGCGTCGCCCATGCCGCCCATTACAGCCTTTTTAATACGTTTATCAAGCACAAACACCCGCGATGTAATGATCGATCCGCGGGAGTATCCAACAATATTATATTGTTTAAGGCCAAGGTTCGTGGCTAAACCCATAATATCTTTTGCTTCGGCATCGTTAGCGTAACCGGCGTCGGTATGTGGCTTGTCCGACCGGCCGTTACCACGCTGATCCAATATAATTACTTTGTAGCCTGCGATTAACAAATCATTATAAAGCTGTCCTTTTTTCCAGCCTTCGCCGGTGCCCGAAAAACCATGAACCAGTATTACCGGGAAGCCATCGCCTTTTACCTCGTAATAAATCTTAATGCCATCAAACGAGTTATAGTAGCTGCCTGCTGTAGCAGCCTGCTGCGCCCTAACACAGTTGCTGATGATCAGCATAAAGAAAAACAGGCACAAACCGGCTGGTAACTTTTTCATAACAAGTACAGTTTTTATTTAACAAACAGGTTAATAATCATTACACCCACAAGCCCGATAACAGAAACAAGGGATTCCATTATCGACCATGATTTGATCGTATCTTTGATACTCAAATTAAAATACTCTTTAAATAGCCAGAACCCCGAATCGTTTACGTGCGAAAATGCCAGACTACCGGCCCCGATAGATAACACCATTAAATTAGGGTTAACATGATTTTGCAAAACCAGGGGCGCAACGATACCTGCGGCTGTTAGTCCGGCTACTGTTGCAGAGCCCAAACTAATGCGTATAATAGCGGCAATTACCCAACCGAGCAGCAGGGGCGGCAAATTAAAAGCCTGCAACTGCGCTGCTATTTGGCTGCTTACGCCACTTGCAGTTAGAACCTCTTTAAAAGCGCCCGATCCTGCTATGATTAATAATATCAGTGCAACATCCTTTACTGCATCAGTAAAACTCCCTGCAAGCTGGCCCATTGTTTTACCTTGCTTTACACCCAAAGTATAAGTGGCCACAATGAGCGCTACCAGCATAACAATTGAGGGATCGCCGAGAAATGTAATAAATTTTGCTAAACCTGGGTTTTGTATGTTAAGATATGGAAAAAATGCAGTAAGCATTAACAACATAACCGGCAGTAACGCCGTAAAAAAACTGTTAAATGCTCCCGGAAGCTTTTCAGGAGGTAATTCTTCGGCCCGGAAAGTAGCCAGTGGCTCTGATGGAATTTTTTTTAGAAACAGGGCAAACACAGGCCCTGCCAATATGATGGCAGGAATAGCTATTACAAGGCCGTAAATAAATGTTGTAGCCATATTAGCGTGAAACAGGGCTACTAATGCTGATGGCGATGGATGCGGGGGTAAAAAGCCATGCGTTACCGATAACGAAGCAAGCATTGGCAACCCTATATAAACAGCCGGCAGTTTATATTTATAAACTACCGAAAATATGAGCGGTACCATCAGCACAAAACCAATACCATAAAACAATGGAATGCCGATAATAAATCCGGCAACAACCAACGCCCACTGAATATATTTTTCACCTACTGCGGCAACAAGTACGCCTGCTATTTTTTGCGCGGCTCCGCTTACCGCCACAAGCTTGCCCAGCATGGCACCAAGGCATATAATGATCAGCAACTGGCCCAAAATATCGCCCATTCCTTTTTGCAATGAAGCGGTTACTTTATTAATGGGAATGCCCAATAGCAAACCAGTTACTATTGAAACAATCAGGAATGCGATAAAGGGATTTACTTTTACAAGGCTTACCAGCAAAACCAGCAGCACAATACAAAAAAGGATAGTTAACAGTACCATTAAATTATATGTTTATGTATGGCCAGTGGTGTATAACCAGAGTATTGGACACCCGCTGCGGCCAACTAAAGTAACAACAAAATTTGAGTTTCGGATTTTTAATGGCAAAAGCTTTTAAACAGCTTGCGTAGCTTTTTTGCCCTTATAACCCGAAAAACCGGAAGCCTGCGTAATTATTCTGCAACCTGTTACTATTTATCGTCCGTTTCATTTTTTTTTAAAAAATAGTTTTAATTTTGCATTAAAGTTTTATCCGATTAAGATTAAGCCCAAACCACTATTTACAGGATACTGTATTTTAACGAGCATACTTTAATACCTTTTCGGCATTTATTTCTTTAATTTTTATTATGGTTAAGCGTATTTTAGTATTGGATGACAATCAAGACATTCTTGATATTGTTCATGAAACCCTTACTTATGAGCAATTTGAGGTTAAAAGTACATCGGTAAGCACCGATGTTCTGCCGCTGATTGAGAGTTTTGAACCAGATCTTGTTATACTTGATTACCGTGTGGCAGGTACCAATGGCGGCGAAATTTGCCGTAATATAAAAGTACACCCTAAATTTGGCAATACACCTGTAATTATCTTTTCGGCCTATGTAAATAATGAAAGCGAACTCATTAGCTACGGCTGCGACTCCATAATCAATAAGCCCTTTGATTTAACCGAACTTGTTGAAAAGGTAAATAGCCTGCTTTAAAATAAGCCACCTTGCTTTAGTCCATCAACATTGCTGCCGCCTTTTTCCATTGTACATTTTAAGCTTTAGTTACAAGTTTTTTCCATGTGATAAAAGGCTGGAATTATCAAAAAAATAAAAAAAGAACATAAAAGAGCATCGCTTTACAAATACAGTTTCATTTTCCTATTTTAATTTAATAATTATCAATATTTCAATACTCTTATTAAGATATTGATAATTATATTAACTTTGTTTTATAAGTTAATATCAATAAATAATTAAATACAATAACCCCTGATTGTATTATGGTACTATCGATAACTGAACACGAAAAAAAGGAAGTAAGGAAAGCACCGGTATGCCCCAGGTGTAAATCAGAACTTGACAGCCGCGTGCCAAGAGGTTTTTTGGTGAAAAAATTTCTTTTTTTTCTTCCCTTAAAAAGATATATCTGCTATAAATGTCAACGTAAGCGGTATATACTACGATAATTAATTTAATTAATTTCTTAAAAGTAAATTAACAAGCACTTAAAAGTACTTTTCTCTTATTTTCTTCTCCATAAATACTATAGATATTGTATTTTGGCTTCCTGTTATTTTAAAATTTGTGGAAGAAAACGAAGCCAACTCAAGAAAAAGGTATTACTGTTCGAAATGCGGAGCCCCTTATCATTTCCAGATGCGAAGAAATTGGTTTTTAAAAAACGTTCTGTTTTTTGTACCGGTCAGAAAATATTTTTGCGCAAAGTGTAAAAAATCTGCCCACGTTTTTATAAAATAACACCAGTTAGCTGCATCCATTTAGATACGTCGATATTCTGATTGCCCCCGGTATTTACAACCATTCCTATACGGCATTATTCTGTTATTTTAGAACGCCGACCTTATTTGTATACAATTGAACATCTGCCATACTTTATTGAACCTATCAGATTATTAAACCTTCTGCATAAAAACACCCCAAAACACAAATTTGGCTCTAAAACAATCGAGTATAATACTTGGTATAAAAATTGCTCAATGTAACCTGATATTGAATAAGCTATATCAAAATTTCATTTTTTGCTGATACAATTTTTAACAGATTACTTATGCGACGGATATTAGCGGTGGACGACGACAAAGACATTTTAGAGATCATAAAATATATTCTGGAAGACTCAGGTTACGAGGTTGACACATTAACCGAAGGCAAAGCATTGTTCGACCGTATAAAACAGCATGAACCTGATTTAATTTTGCTTGATATTATGCTTGGCAATTTAGACGGCCGCGAACTTTGCAAAGCCCTTAAAAATCAACAGGAAACTAAAAACATACCTGTGATATTAATTTCGGCCAGCCATAACCCCGGCGTACTTACCCAGGCCGGATCACCCGATGATTTTATAGCCAAACCATTTGATATTGATGCATTGCTGAACAGCATAAGCAGGCAATTAAAAAGCGCTGCCTGATATACGATACATATCTCCAAAAAAACGGGGCAGACAAACACTTGCCCACCCCGCCAAATCAAAACAAAAAACTAAAAATCAAACATTTATATTAAATGCCTTTTCCCGTTTAGCGCGGTTACGCAGCTTAAAGAAAATGACAAGGTTTAGGAAATGCATACCGCCTAATATTAAAATGATCCACCCCAGTTTATAGCTCAATACCTCTACCACTACCTGCATACTGGCTATAGAGCCATACTCTTTAAGGGCCAGGCTCATATAGCCTATGTTTACCAGGTAGAAGCCTACCACCAGCAGTTTGTTCACAGAATCGGCCAGCTCGTTGTTGCCGTGAAATATATCTACCAAAAAGATCCGCCCGTTTTTAAACAGCACTTTGGCCACCCATACAGTTAATGCAATACTTGCCAGCAGATAAATAACATAGGTTAAAATAAAGTAATTCATGACGCCTAGGGTTTTATTTATTATTAATAATTTAGAATTTTCAGAAAAAATTGAAATTTTGATTTAAAAAAAATTATTTAAATACTTTCAGTATCGAACCGAAAAACCAGTTCTCTTCGGCTTTAAGCATGGTATCAAGTGTTTTGTTCACATTGTTAGCCAACTTGTTGATATCAGTAACCGTGGTTTTAAATGTTTTATAAGCCGGATCTTTTGCATCACCTTCTACCCCTGCCAGTTGGTCAAGGATTTTAATGATAGGTGTAAGCTCGCGCTTTTTACGTTCTTCGGCTACACGGCGGGCAATAGTCCATACATCCTTTTCGGCGTAAAAAAACTCTTTGCGTTCACCGGTTTTATGCTGCTTTTCAACCAGGCCCCAGTCAATTAAATCGCGCAGGGTCATGTTTGCATTGCCTCGCGATATGCTTAACTCGGCCATTACTTCTTCGGTAGTCAAGGCTTCCGGCGAGATCATCAGCAAGGCATGTACCTGGGCCATGGTGCGGTTTATCCCCCACTCCGATCCCAGCTTACCCCATGCCTCAATGAATTTTAACCTTGCCTCTGTCAATTCCATGCACAAATATAGATAAGTTTTTAAACTTTCAAAAAAAAATGAAAATTAAGGCTAAAGGCTAAACGAACTCATAACTTTAGGGTTACAAAACATTTTCAACAAGGACATACAGTTTGTCTCCTATCTCATGTCTCACATCTAAAATCTACTGCCTCAACCACCCATCTATCTTCGTATTCCACTCCTGCTGATAGTATTGGTTCGTACCGTGATTAGTTTCATTATCATACTGTTCCTGCAACAGGTTCATCTCCCGGTACGAGTCGAGGTATTGTACATTAATGTAGCCATCATAATTATCAACCGGCAGTTTCATAGCTATAAGTGCCTGTTTAAAATGCCGGGCCACCACCTTTACAATATCAAAATGTCGCTGTTCGTGGTTCAGTGCAAACGCTGTACGGCCCTCGGGTTTTACCCAGGCAGCACTTTTAGGTAAAAATACCTTCATGCTTATCCTCACAACAACAATAGCTTTGCTCACTTCTACCTGTTCGGTATAACCAAAACCAGGCATCACTTCGGCAACGTACTTCCCGCCGCGGGCCTTATCCTGAAAATCATTCCAGGTCAGGGGCCTTTTAGCCGAATAGTAAATGGTGTCCCCTTCGGGCTGTTCCGAATAATCTGTGAAGATCAGCTTCACCCCCTTGGCAAGTTTAATATTGGTATCAGCTTCGCGGTTTATCCATTTATTAAAAAACTGAAGACCGGCTTCAAGTGTCCGGCTTATCAACAGCCCTGTATCGTATTGCTGTGTTGCGCTGCGGTAGTAGGTTGTGGAGGCCGGGTAGTCAATCAAATGCACGTTTCCGTCATCTTTTTTCAATTCAAACCATAACTGTATCTCCAGCCGGCCTGCTATCCTGCCATCGGACATAGGCGTTTCATTGAGTTTCAATTTTTTTATGCGGATGTTTACCGCACGCAGTGTTTTATTTACAGGGATAGCATAGTCGGCAAATTGCTTAACTGCTGTGGATGCTCCTCCCTGTAAATCCGCCTTATATTGCACCGCCGGTAAATTCCCCGGTGCAGGCAGTAACCAGGCAACGGCATTGCGTTCTGCCCGTTCATCAATAACATTAGCTATATAAAACTCATTTGGTTTGTCAATTAACTGCCTGTTTGTTAAAACAATTTCAGCATTTGTTTTTTGTGCTTTTGAATTTAACGGACAAAACACAAACATGTACAACATTACCGGCAACCACAATCCAGCACTGTTAAAAACCCTGTTCATAATTGGTAAAAATAAAAGATGCGATATAGCACCCCAAGGTTATTATAATGCTCAAAATACAAATAAATTGCATCCCTGTATGCTTAATTGTTAACTTTGGGTACTCTTCGCCGAAGCCCCGGCAATACTCAACAATTTTAAAGTTTTCCACACGGGTATTATCTTTAGTATTACCTTCGTTAAAAGAAGTGTTATCCACAATTGTTAATTTCTAATGTGAAAAGCCTCTTTTTGGTTTAGCTATTTTCGCACTATCGTTAGTATGCGCTTTATGATCAAAACAAGATACATCACCCTGCTCATTCCCGTATTTTTAGTTTCAACCGCACGAGCCCAGCAAAACCCTTCCACTCAAATCTACCGCACCTATCATGCGGCTTTGGACTTGATGGACAAAGGGAAATTTTCTTCGGCTGCCGAACAGTTCCGTTTGGTTGAAGCTTACAAAATTAAAACCAGCACTCAGCCGCAGTTTGAAACCGAGCTGTCGCTCACCAAAGAAAACTGCCAGTATTACGAAGCCTATTGCGCCCTTAATTTAGGGAACGATGATGCTGAAAGCATGTTCCTTCGTTTTATAAAAGAACATCCGGAAAACCCGCTTACCAAACAGGCTTTTTTCCAGATCGGTAAATCATATTTTAAACAAGGTAAATATGAAGATGCTATCCGCTGGTTCAATAAAGTTGAAGCCGGCGAGCTTAACGGTCATGACAACACCGAGTATAAATTCCGTAAAGGTTATGCCTACTTTGAGTTAAAGGATTTTAAAAACGCACAATTACTTTTTGGCGAAGTAAAAAATAAGCGCACTGAGTTTACCGAAGATGCTACTTACTATTTTGCCTACATCGCTTACTTAAACAAGGACTATCACCTTGCCCTGGTAAACTTTGAAAAGCTTAAAAACTCTAAAAAATACGAAAACAGCTATCCTTATTACATCTCAGCTGTTTACTTTTTAGATAAACGTTATGATGATGTGATCAATTACGCTGTGCCTATTGTAAACAGCACCCATCAGCAAAACGAAACCGAAATGCTGCGCATCATAGCTGCGTCATACTTTGCCAAAGCCGATTATGATAACGCGGTTAAGTACTATGGCCGTTTTGAAGACCGCGACCAGGGCCGTACCCAAAATACGCAGGACAGCTACCAGATGGGTTATACCTATTATAAAGTAGGCAACTACGCCAAAGCCGCCAGCGAGTTAGAAAAACTGGTTGAACAGCATGATGTTTACAGCCAAAGCGGTAACTATACCCTGGGCGATGTGTTCCTGAAAATGAACAATAAACAGAGTGCCCGTAACGCTTTCCTTAATGCATCAAAATTGGATTACGATAAGCAGTTACAGGAAGACGCCCTTTATGAGTACGCCAAACTATCATACGAGCTTGACTTTAACCTGCAGGCTTTAGGCGCTACAAGGTTATACCTGGCTACCTACCCGCGTTCAAAACGTATTGATGAGGTTAAGGTATTATTGGGTGAAGAGCTATTGAACTCGCGCAGCTACAAAGAAGCTGTTGAAATCCTGGAACCAATCCCTAATAAAAGCCAGAGTGCACGTTTAGCTTATCAAAAAGTTACTTACTATCGCGGTCTGGAATTTTATAATGAGCGTGCTTTTGAAAACGCTATTGGTATTTTCCTGCGTTCGTTAAAAGATCCGGTTGATAGTAAAACCGAGGCATTAACTACCTACTGGATGGCCGAGGCCATGTTTGAGGTGCGTAAATACGGCGAATCTGTAGAGAATTTCGAAAAATTCCTGAGCATGCCTGAGGCTAAGGAAACCGATGTAGCCAATTATGCAAACTACGCTTTAGCTTATGCAGCCTTTGGCGATGAGCAGTATAAAAAAGCAGCCAATTACTTTGAGAAGTTTTTACAGGGCGATGTAAAAGACGCCAATACCCAAAACGATGCCATCACCCGCCTGGCCGATAGCTATTTTGTGATGAAAAGCTATGGTAATGCGATGACCTATTATAACCGCATCATAGCTATGCACAACCAGGGCGAAGATTACGCACTGTTTCAGCGTGGTATGATCCAGGGCTTACAGGGATCGTTAGACACCAAGATCAGCACCCTGAATGACGTGCTGAACAAGTTTCCAAACTCTGATTATGCCGACGATGCATCCTTCGAGATAGCTTATACCTACTTCCTGAAATCAGACGGAGAGAAAGCTAAAACCGATTTGAACGCCATGATCCAGAAATATCCGCGCAGCAGCTACATACCGCGTGCACTGGTTACCATCGGTTTAATCGATTATAATGCCGGCAACGATGACCTTGCTATTGAATCATTCAAAAAAGTAGTACAGGATTACTCTTCAACAGATGAGGCCAAACAATCTTTGAAACAGATCGAAAAGATCTATACTGATAAAGGCGATGCCCAAACATTTATCAACTATGCAGGTACCACCCCTATCGGTAACTACACTACATCTGATCAGGAAAGCATCATGATCACTGCGGCTAACAACCTTTACCTTAAAGGAGATTGGCAGGGTACTGTAAGCGCTGTAAACGCTTATTTTGATAAATTCCCGGGCAAACAGATCTATGAAAAACAAGCCCGCTTTATTCGGGCACAAGGTTTAGCAGCATTAGGCCGTACAGACGAGGCCGTAGTTGATTATAACGTGATCCTGAACGACTGGACAAGTGCCTACAGTGAAAAAGCCCTGATCAGTATGGCTAAACTGTACATGCAGCAAAAGAAATATAACGAAGCTGTAGTGTTCCTGAAACGTTTGGAAACTAATGCCGAATACAAGGCCGATTATACCTTCGCTATTACCAACCTGATGTACTGCTACTCCGAAATGTTAATGACCGACGATGCTATCAAGTACGCAGAGCTGGTTAAAACCAATGATAAAACATCGCAGGAGGATAAATTCAAAACCGGTCTTTACGAAGGTAAAGCTTACCTGGCAACCGGGGACACCGCTATTGCTGTTAAGCAATTTACCTACACTGCAACAAACACTAAAACCGTTGCAGCTGCCGAAGCCCGTTACAACCTTGCCTATATCGAATACGATAAAGGCCGCTACAAAACAGCTCAAAAAATGTGTTTTGATTTAGCCAAGGAAATGCCAAACTATGATTACTGGGTTGCCAAAATATACATTTTATTATCAGATACCTATGTAGGCTTAAAAGATACCTTCCAGGCTAAAGCAACCCTGCAAAGTATCATTGATAACTATAAAGCCGATGACGACATATTACCTACTGCTAAAGAAAAGCTGGATAAACTGAGCGGCCGCAAAACCAAAGCTCCTGCTGCAAGTACCAAAGAAACTGCCCAGCCAGATACAACTAACAAACAGTAACAAAGAGTAATATAAAAAAAGACAAGCAATGAACTCAAGATACACATATACGCTGCTTACCTTAATAATAGCATTATACTTTGTTCCTGCCCAGGCACAAACAAAGAAACCCGCGAAGAAAGCAACTGTAAAAACTGCAACAAAAAAACCGGCTACCAAGCCAGCGCCTAAAAAAGCCGCACCAAAACCGGTAACCAAAAAAGCTGCTGACAGCAAAAGCTTAGGTGATGCAGCTGCAAAAACTGTGGCAGATACCACTAAAAAAGGTGGTGGCAATAACCCTAATGCATCTGCCAACGGTGGCAGTTTATCAGAAGAGATTGTGGTAACTACAGCCTACAAACCTGTACTGGCCGATGCTGTAAAGATCCGCCGCAATCCTGACCTGGAGGATAAAGTGCCGTTTAAAGCGCCACTAACCTATTCACCGCTTGATAAACGCCAGGAGCAAAACTCCGAGATAAGGCAGCTGGACCCAATGAAAAGGCCAGCCGAGCAGGATTCTGTTTTAACCAACAACTTTGCTAAAGTTGGTTTCGGCAACTTAAAAACCATTTATGGCGAAGGTTACTTTGCCAATGGCCGCGATCAGGCATTACAATTTGGTGGTTTTGTTAAACATCTATCTCAGTCAGGCTCGTTACAAAAACAAACTCAAAGCCGTGATGATGTAGGTGTATTTGCCAAAAGCATTATTGGCGATAACAACATATCGGGCAGGATCAACTATAACCGTTTAGGCACTTATTTTTATGGTTATAACGGAGATGTCCCCCCAGACAATAGCTTTGTGCCAACTAAACAACACTTCAATACCATAAGCGGTGAGGTTGAACTGGCCAAAAATTATAAAGATGTTGAAAACGATTTCACCTATGCTGTAAAATTAAAAGGTTATGCATTTAGCAATGCTTACCAGGCACGTGAAAACAATGTGGTTATCTCGGGCTTTTTAAACCAGACCGTTAAACAATTTTATGCAGGCTTAAGCGCTTCCTTAGATCTGGCCACCCAGAAAGACAGTCTTTACAGCCTTGGTAATAACATTGCAAGGATTAACCCTTACATCAAATTTCAGGGTACTAACTACAAGATAGATGCGGGAGTTAACATTGTGAAGGAGTTTGGCGACTTTGGCAAGTTTTACATTTTCCCGGCAGCAAAGCTTGAGGTACAGGTAGTGCCTAAATATGTGCGTTTGTTTGTGGAAGCTAAAGGTGATGTAAACCGCTCTTCACTGCACGATTTTGCGATGATCAACCCATTCCTTGGTCAAAACCTCAATATTAAAAACTCAGTTGATCAGTTGGATATTGCCGCCGGTTTAAAAGGCACCCTTGCTCCCGGTTTAAGTTTCAAAGCTTCGGTATACCGCAACAGCATTAAAAATATGCCTTTAATGGTGAGTAACTTCAATGCAGAAGACAACAAATTCACCGTTATTTATGATGACGGCAAAGCCCGTGTAAACGGCTTCAACGGTGAGCTGGACTTTAAAGCAACAGACGATTTTAACATTTTCGGTCGCGTTGAAATAAAAGATTACCAGATGGCATCTGAAAAAGAACCATGGAACCTGCCTAAGTTTTTATTAACTGCAGGTACTTCAATACATATCGACAGCAAATTGACTGTTACCGGTTCGTTGCTTATCCGCGGTGCAACTAACGACAGGTTATTGGTATTGGCGCCAACACCAAATACACCAGGCGGCAGCCCGGTTTACAATCAGGTTAAACAGCCAATTAATGGCTTTGGCGATTTAAGCGGCAGTGTAGAATACAAGATCAACCGCAGGTTTTCGGTATTTGCGCAGGCTAATAACATCCTGAGCAGTTCGTACCAAAACTGGTTATACTACCCTAACTACGGATTTAATATATTTGGTGGCGTTGGATACTCGTTTTAAGCCCTGTTTGATGTTTTAAAATTAACTGTATTTTTACCGGATGGATATAGCCAATTATTTAAGCGAACTACTTGGCCGGTACACTGAAGTAAGTGTACCCGGTTTAGGCTGCTTTTCGCGCTTGCGTGTAAATGGCTATTATGATGATGCACAGGCAACATTTTATCCGCCAGGTCATAAACTGCATTTTGATCATCAGCCTAAGGACGACGAGATCTTAACGCAATATATTGCCGAAAAGAAAAAGATTTCGCTGGCATCATCCAAATATTTCACCGAAAAATATATCAACAGCCTAAAGCAGGAGCTGGCACTGCATGAAGTGTCTTTTGCACAGTTAGGCTGGTTTTATATGCAGGAAGGCAAAATTGCCTTCAGGGCACAGGAGCAATCACAAGGGACTGATCCTTTGTTTTTTGGCCTTACACCAGTTACACTTAACAAGGTGAACTATGTACCGCCACCACCTCCGCCGCCGCCTTTGCCAACGGCTATACCTTTACAGCAAACTTATACGCCTCCGCCAATTACCACAATTCCGGTTAATAACGAGCCCGAGTATGTTGCTGATGAGCAGGAAGCAAAACGGGGGGTAAGTATCTGGATTATTATTGCACTGATAGTAGCTGCACTTGCGGCTGCAGTATTTGGCGTTTATAAATATAACCCTGCATTGTTACATCTTAATGATAGGGATACAACAGAGCAGCCAAAGGTTGAACAACCAAAGGCAAATCCTGTTGTTAAGCCGGATACTACTAAAAAAGACTCTGTCCCTGCTCCGGCCGATACCACTAAGGCAATTTCACAACCGGTTGCTGCGTTAAATAAATCAACTGTTAGCGCCGATACCGTTGTAAAAACCGAATATGCTATTTTCCTGGGTTCGTTTAAAACCGAAACCAAAAGCGAAGAGGCTGTTAACGATTATAAAAGAAAAGGCATTGATGCCCGCATACTGAAAGGCCCCGGAACCGGTCCGCGTATCAAAATCATTATCGGTGGGTTTGCTTCATCAGATGAAGCTGAAACCATGAGAAAAAAACTTATATCACAAGGAAAAATAACTAAAGACACATACTCAAAACAAATTACTGATTCTACGAAATGACTTTATTATTAATACAGCAACTTACCGATACCGCCAAACACCTGGCAGACACCGCAAATCACGCAGTAACAA
This sequence comes from Mucilaginibacter sp. A5337, assembly GCF_059690695.1. NCBI lineage: Bacteria > Pseudomonadati > Bacteroidota > Sphingobacteriia > Sphingobacteriales > Sphingobacteriaceae > Mucilaginibacter > Mucilaginibacter sp. A5337. The sequence goes on from NZ_JCAWEC010000007.1 coordinate 418,153, forward strand.
CAGCCGCCGCACCAGCAGAAGAGCTTCGCTTTGGCGACCTGCTTATTAAAGGTGGTTGGGTAATGATCCCGATAGGTATTTTAGCTGTACTGGGGCTGGTAATATTTTTTGAGCGTTACTTTACTATCCGCAAAGCATCGCGCGATGAATCAAACCTGATGGTACAGGTACGTTCAAGTATCCACTCGGGCAACCTTGAATCGGCTATTGCTATTTGCCGTAATAACAACACCCCACTGGGCCGTATGCTGCAGAAAGGTTTATTACGTATTGGTCGCCCCATAAAAGATATCGAAGGAGCTATCGAAAACGTTGGTAAGCTTGAAGTATCCAAACTGGAAAAAAACATCGGTATTTTAGGTATCGTAGCAGGTATCGCCCCCATGTTTGGATTCCTTGGTACTATTGCCGGTGTAATCAAGATCTTTTATGATATCTCAAAAACTGATAACATCAGCATGGGCGTAATTTCGGGTGGTTTATATGTAAAGATGGTAACATCAGCCGCTGGTTTGTTTGTAGGTATCGTAGCTTATGTGTGCTACCACATTTTAAATATGATGGTTGATAAGGTAATTCTTAAACTTGAAACTGATGCCATTGAATTTATTGACCTGTTAGAAGAACCGAGCAAATGAATTTAAGAAAACGACACAGGGGCGCATCGGCAGAGGTACATACATCGGCAATGAACGATATCATGTTCTTCCTGCTGCTGTTTTTCCTTATAGCATCAACAGTTACCAATCCTAACGTTATCAAACTGGTATTGCCTAAATCATCAACAGGGCAATCGGTATCTAAGAAAACTATTACGGTATCAGTAACTAAAGACCTGAAATACTACGTAGATAAAAAGGAGATTCCGGTAGATGCCCTGCAAACCACGTTGGCAGGCTATAAAAACCTGGCTACAGAACTTACCATCGTTTTGTATGTTGATAAAACTGTAGCTATACAGGATGTAGTACAGGTGATGGACGTAGCACAAAAATTAAATATTAAACTGGTTTTAGCAACAGAACCTAAGGGATAACAGTGGCAGTTGCAGTTTAACGTTTGCAGTAGCTTATTGCAGTAATATACTGTAACTGCTTAAACAAACTGCCACTTTTTTAAAGTAGCAGTTGTTCTTTAAGTAGCAGTTGCAGTTTTAAGTAGCAGTAATCATTAACATAGTAAGGTAAACAAACTGCCACTCGCTACTGCCACTGCAACTAATTAAAAACTTATTGCGTTAATTAAAAAAATGGAGTACAGGGAAGAAAATAACTATCCGAAGGCATTTATAGCAACAGGCATTATTATGGCTGTGCTGATAGCGGCATGTTATTTTATCGTATTCAAAAACCCGCCGGTTGAAGAAAACGGAACAGGCGGCATATTGGTAAATTATGGTACGGTTGATGAAGGTATGGGCGATGATTACATGAGCACCGAAGAGCCCTCTGTAGCCGAAAAAGCCAACCACACCAAACCGGATAAGGTTACCGAAAGCAAACCAACCGAAGAAAAGCCTACGCCCGAAAGCAGTGAAAAAACGGTAGTTACACAAAATAATGAGGATGCGCCTGAAGTGGCTGCACCTACCAAAAAGCCAAGCCAGAATGTGGCCCCTACTCCACCGGTAAAAACTCCGCCGGCGAAACCTACTGTTAACCAAAATGCCCTGTACAAAGGCAAAGCCTCAACAGGTACCGGTGAAGGTGATGGCACAGGCAAAACTCCGGGCAACCAGGGTAAAACTACAGGTACTACACTTACCAATAACTACAACGGAACAGGCTCAGGAAACGGTGGCAGCCTGAATATGGCACAGCGTAACTTTGTAAGCCGTCCGTCGGTAACTGATGCTAACCGTCAAAGCGGTAAAATCGTGGTTGATATCAGGGTCGATAAAGATGGTAACGTAACTTATGCACGTGCCGGTGCCCGCGGAACTACCATATCTGATGACGCATTGCTTCAGAAATGTGAGGATGCCGTACGCAATTCCAAACTAAACCCACTCGATAATGCGCCCGATCAGCAACAGGGTACCGTTGTTTTTGTATTTAAGGTAAATTGATCTTTTTGAAAGCGAATGGACCATAGTTCATAGTGTTTGATCGAATAATATTACAATTACCCGTTGTCTTTTAGTAAGCTTCAGTAGTATTTTTGCTTCGTCAAGTAGTGGTTCAAACCATGAACCATGAACCATCACCCATGAACTACAAACAAACCATCCAATACCTATATACCCAGCTGCCCATGTTTACGCGTGACGGGGCTTCGGCTTTTAAAAAAGACCTTACCAATACACTTGAGCTTTGCAGACGGCTGGACAACCCTCAGCACAAATTTAAAAGTGTTCATGTAGGCGGCACCAACGGCAAAGGTTCAACATCGCACATGCTGGCGGCCATTTTGCAAACTGCCGGTTACAAAACAGGGCTTTACACTTCGCCCCACCTTAAAGATTTTCGCGAACGCATCCGTGTTAACGGGCAAATGATCAGCGAGCAAACAGTTATTGACTTTGTTGAAAATCATAAGACTGATTTTGAGGAAATAGCCCCTTCCTTTTTTGAAATGACTGTCGCCCTTGCTTTTGATGTTTTTGCAAAGGAAGAAGTAGATATAGCCATAATTGAGGTAGGTTTGGGCGGCAGGTTGGATTCGACTAATGTGATCACCCCACTCGTATCGGTAATTACCAACATCGGCTGGGACCACATGAATATGCTGGGTAATACTTTGCCACTTATAGCAGGCGAGAAAGCAGGGATTATCAAACCGGGCATTCCTGTTGTTATTGGAGAGAAACAAGAGGAAGTAGCTAAGGTTTTTATTGATAAAGCTGTACAAGTTGATAGCAAAATCCGGTTTGCATCTGAAGAGTGGGTTACAGAAAAGGTGAAAGCTGAAAGGCAAAAGGCGAAAGGAGATACCGAATTATTGGAACTCCACGTCCAAAGTAAAAACTTTGAAGTCAAGACTTGCGACTTAGCACTTGATCTCCCAGGAACCTATCAGCTTAAAAATATAAAAACGGTTTTATCTGCCAGTGATGAACTGCGTGAGCAAGGGTTCAATATTACTGATGACCATATTCAAACGGCCTTGTCTCAGGTCAAAACGCTCACAAGCTTGCATGGCCGTTGGGAAACTCTGAGCCAAAATCCGCTTACCATCTGCGATACCGGGCATAACCCGGATGGTATTGAGGAGGTAATGAAAAACATTGCCGCTGTTAAATACAATCACCTGCACATGGTTATCGGGATGGTTAATGACAAGGACACCGGGAAAGTATTGCCGATGTTTCCCAAAGATGCTACATACTACTTCTGTAAACCGGATATCCCCCGAGGACTGGATGCCGAAATCATGAAAACCCAGGCTGAAGCTCATGATTTAATTGGTGATGCTTATCCATCTGTAAAAGAAGCATTGCTATCGGCACAAAAAAATGCAGGTAACGATGATCTGGTGTTTATTGGGGGCAGCACTTTTGTGGTGGCAGAGGTGGTCTGAATCAGAATTTACAGAATTTAAGGATTTTCAGAATCTTAATGTAGAAATAGATACCCTTTGCATCAGGAGCTCTCTTATAAAAAGCATTTTCTGTTGCTTCAAACGCTATAAAATATGAACCTGAAGTAAAACATCCTGCTAATTCTTAAATTCTGTAAATTCTGATTCTGACAATTTCTTCCAAACTACTTCCCCCGTTGCCGCACCTCCGGTAGTTGGAGCAGGCACAATATACTTAAAAATATCTCCCGAAATTATAAACGGCCGCTTTTGCTGCGTTCCCTCCCAATTGGGGAATGACGCATGTTGGATATTAAAGATGATATTCCCCCCTTCAATTTTATACGTGCCATAGTGGGCGTTGCATCCTTTAACAGAAGCCCGGTTTTCCTCATCGGTTCCCTTACTTTTATCACCTGCTGCAAATTTAGGCCGCCCTTCACTGTAGATTTGTAAAGTATAATTTCCTTGAGTATCGAACATCAGGATCCCTTTTGGCGAATCTCCATAAAGATGAACCCGGCTACCATCGGCAGCAATATTATCAACAACCACCAGTTCATAAGTCCCGGTTAAATTATTAGCGCCGATTTTGTTTTGTGCCGATGCCATGCCTGCAATCAGCAAAAAGATGAAAAGCAATTTATGTTTCATGCAGCAAATTTATATTTGCTATATTCCATTAACAATAAGGCACAAAAAAGTAGCCTGGTTACTAAAAAGTTACCATGCTATAAATCAATTACATTATTTTTAATTGATGGATAAAAAATCGAATCATCCTACACCAAAATGTGGCATTGACTACGCTTTTCAGCGGATAGGCGGTAAATATAAGGGCCGTATCCTATGGCGTTTGCGCAATGGCACCATGCGTTACGGTGAATTACGCAGGACAGTAACGGGTGTAACTTCAAAAATGCTGACACAGGCCTTGCGCGAATTGGAAGATGATTGCCTCATTATAAGGCAGGTTTATGTTGAAGTACCTCCAAGGGTTGAATACACCCTTACCGATACCGGTAAAGAACTTCTTCCATTTTTACAGCTACTACGAGATTGGGCCAAACACCAAATGCAGGTTAATGACATAGTTGCTATGCCTTAGTTTTAATTTCAGCAAAGTCAAAAATACCTTTATTAATCTGCCTAAAGTCCTATTTTTATCCGTCCAATCTTCACCTTAAAATATGACATATATAGCATCTGCCAACAGGTATCAAACCATGCAGTATCGTCGCTGTGGCAACAGTGGCATCAAGCTTCCGGCAATTTCACTGGGCCTTTGGCACAATTTCGGTCATGTAGATGTGGCCGATAACTACCGCAAAATATTACACCTGGCTTTTGATAGCGGTATCACCCACTTTGATTTAGCCAACAACTACGGCCCGCCTCCGGGCTCGGCCGAAGAAAACTTTGGCAAAATCCTGAAAGAAGATTTTCGCGATTACCGCGATGAGCTCATCATATCAAGCAAAGCCGGTTATACCATGTGGCCCGGCCCTTACGGCGACTGGGGCTCAAAGAAATACATGGTAGCTAGTCTTGATCAAAGTCTTAAACGCATGGGACTTGATTATGTAGATATTTTTTATCATCACCGCCCCGATCCAAACACACCGCTTGAGGAAACTATGGCAGCATTGGATCTGATCGTTCGCCAGGGAAAAGCCCTCTATGTTGGTATTTCCAACTATCCTGCCGAACTGGCTTCAAAAGCCATCAGGATATTGAAAGAGCTCGGCACACCATGCCTTATTCATCAGCCCAAATACTCTATGTTTGAGCGCTGGGTTGAAGGTGGCTTACTGAACGTTTTAGGTAACGAAGGCGTAGGCTGTATCCCCTTCTCGCCATTAGCGCAAGGCTTACTTACGGATAAATATTTACACGGGATACCTGAAGATTCAAGAGCGGCGCGGCCAACCGGTTTCCTTCAAAAAAGCCACATTACCGACGAACGCCTGAGCCAGATCAGGGATTTGAACAGCCTGGCTGTACAACGCGGGCAATCACTGGCTCAAATGGCACTGGCCTGGATCCTGAAAGATGAGCGGGTAACATCTGTACTGATAGGCGCCAGCAGACCTGAACAATTATCAGATTCTTTGAAAGCTTTAGATAACATTCAGTTTTCGGCAGAAGAATTGGCGAGGATAGAGGAAATTTTGGCCCCCTAACCCCCTAAAGGGGGAACTATGGTGGGTATTCTATAATTATAAAAATTAATAATTAAAAAAATCTCCCCCGAAGGGGAGATTTGGAGGGGCTAACAATGATAAACTGGGGTATTATAGGTTGCGGTAACGTAACAGAGAAAAAAAGCGGACCTGCATTTAAAAAAGTGGCGGGCAGTAACCTTGTGGCCGTTATGCGCCGCGATGCGGCAAAGGCAGCTGATTATGCTGCACGTCACGGTGTAAGCAAATGGTATAGCGACGCCGGTGAGTTGCTGAATGACGGGGAACTGAACGCGATCTATATAGCTACTCCTCCGGCTTCTCATCTTGATTATGCCATTACCGCTCTAAAAAAAGGCTTTAATGTGTACGTCGAAAAACCGGTAACCCGTAATTCGGCCGAGGCAAAGGCTATGGCAGCGGCTGTAAAAGAAGGTGATTCAAAACTTACGATTGCTCATTACCGCAGGGCTCTACCTATGTTTTTAAAGGTTAAGGAGTTGATTGATACGCGGGTAGTAGGCGACATCCGTACGGTGCAGATCAGGATGTGGCAAAGCCGCAAACCCGGTTTGGTTGCCGATGTAGAAACAAACTGGCGTGTACAGCCCGAGCTATCCGGCGGGGGATATTTTCATGATCTTGCCCCTCATCAGCTCGATTTGATGTTATACTATTTCGGCGAGCCGGAAATGTATCATGGATTTTCGCTCAACCAATCTGGCGCAACTCCCGCCGATGACCATGTTTGCGGGCAAATCCTGTTCAAAAACAAAGTAGTGGTAAACGGATCATGGTGTTTCAATGTTGCCGAAAGTGAAACTACCGATACCTGCGAGATCACCGGCACCAAAGGAAAGATAACCTTCCCCTTTTTTGGCAATTACATTAGTTGGAAAACTGATACGGAAGAAGAAACCATAACCATTACTCATCCCGAACATATCCAACAACCATTTATAACCAAAATAGTAGCTTATTTTAAAGGCGAGGGCCCTAACCCCTGCCCTATTGATGAAGCCGTAACGCTGATGGATATCATCGACGCTTTTACATTAAAAAAATAATTAGTTACCCTGACCTTACCGAATAACGATGAAGAAAATTATTTTCCTGCTTTTAGCTGTTGTTACTCTTAGCTTCAAAACAAAAGCACAAACTTTCCATGTACCTGAAAACTATACGCTAAAAGAAAAAGCCGACTATAGCAAATACGAAGACGATGTTATAAAAGGAATTGATTGGCTCCAGGATACGCCATGGCCGCTTGAAGAACAAAAACGCATGGAAACCAACGCTTTTTTGATGAAATGGATTCAAGGGAGCCCCACGGTTAGCATTGAAATTAATGGCAGCGTAGCCAAAATGACGGAAAAGAATCCGCAGCTGCTAATGACCTTTATGGGCGGTTATACTAAATATGCACTTCAAAACAAAACAGCATTTGATAAAAGCAAGGCCAATCAGGCAGGGGTAAAAGCCGTGATTGATAAATATGTTGTCGAAACAGATCATAAAAACAATAGTCTGCTCAACAAACTTGCCAAAATTGATAAGGACGGTAAGTTAGCCGACTGGATGGCATCTGATTTTAATAAAATAAAGTAAATCCCCAGGGCAAGCTCAATGAAAACAGCAGCAAGTATTATTCATTGAGCTTGCCTGGGCCTTTATCAACTTTTCTTTTTAGGCACTTTGGCCCCCTCTTTCCGGGCTTCGGATAGCCCGATAGCTACTGCTTGTTTTTTGCTGGTAACCTTTTTGCCGCTGCCGCTTTTCAGCTTCCCTTCTTTCATTTCGTGCATGGTTTTCTCAACCTTTTCTCCGGCTTTTTCTGAATACTTTGCCATGGTGTTAATTTTAAAGTAAATGATATTATTACAATGCAAAATATTTGCCAAACATTAAATAAATAACAGTTTTTTGATGGTGATAATGGCAGTTTGTTGTCCATGTTATTATCGTGGTTAAAGCTGCTGCTTAAAACTGCCACTGCTATTAAATCCGCCCGGATCAATAATTTAAACGTTTCACGTTTTTCACCCAATCGGTTTCCAATTATTTCCTATCTTCAAAACATCTGAAAAACTTACGTGTTAAGCCATCATAAATACCCCAACATATACCCGTATGCCAACAAAAAAACTCCTCGCACCATTTTATGAACGTCTTGCTTTAGTACTTATCGGCTTTATGGCCCTGGGATACCTGGTTATTATGGGCAAGGATCTGCTTGATCCAATGATCTTTGGTTTCATCTTCGCTATCCTGTTGCTTCCGGTTTGTAATTTTCTGGAACGTAAGCTTAGGTTGCCACGAAGTATGGCATCGCTGGCTTCTATATTGTTATTGGTTGGCGCTATTAGCGGTATACTGTATTTGGTTGGTTCACAAATCTCAAACATGGCCAACGATTGGCCTATGCTTCAAAAACAGGTTAAACAATCAATACAGGACCTTCAGGAATGGATCCAGCATGCTTTTCATGTTAACGCGGCCAAACAAATGGCCTATGTTGATGATACTGCAAAAAAACTCATGGAGTCGGGTACCGATGTACTTGGCACTACTTTCGGAGCAATTTCGTCGCTCATGCTGTTTTACGTATTCATCCTGATATTTACTTTTTTTACACTGCTCTACAGACGTTTACTTATCCGGTTTATAGTATGGGTTTTCAGGGATGAAAATGAGCATGTGGTAATGGATATTGTTGAAAATATTCAAAGTATTTTACGGCAATACATACTGGGCCTGCTGCTGGAGATGGTGATCGTTGCTGGCGTGGCCATTACTGTTTTTTGGATGATAGGCATTAAATATGCCGCTTTGCTGGGCATCATAGTAGGCCTTTTCAATATCATTCCATACATCGGCATCTTCACTGCCCTGCTTTTAAGTACTGTTATAACTTTTGCTACGGGTAGTATAAGTAATACCGTAGCAGTGGCCGTGAGTGTTATTGGCATTCATGCTGTTGATGCCAACTTTTTATTACCCACCATAGTTGGTTCAAAGGTTAGGCTTAACGCCCTCATCTCTTTTATAGGCATCATTCTGGGTGAAATGATTTGGGGTTTATCGGGCATGTTCCTTTCTATTCCGGTTATTGCCATATTTAAGATCATATTTGACCGTATCGAAACCCTTAAACCATGGGGCTATTTATTAGGTGGCGATTATGAATACAAGAAATCTGCAGCCAAGGCTATGAAAACGGAATAAAATTCCAAAAAGGGGTAACCATATCTGTAAACTTTCGTTTAAATAACCTAAACTTTTAATTTTGCAGAAACTATTGATGCCCCTAAACAATGGAAATTGTAAGAGATACCCCTCGTGTTGTTTACAGATGTAAAAAATGTAATGAGCCATTAAACAATAGGCGCAAGCGTGGTTTGTTGCTTAAGGTAACGTTATTTTGGCTCCCTATAAGAAAATTTTTCTGTGAACGCTGTCTAAAAACGCGTTATGTAATGTAGCTATTCATAAAAACACGCAGCATTTTACTTTGATTATTTGGGCATATCCTTAATTTAGTAGCGTAGCATACTAAAGCTAAATCTGCCTAAAAATGAACTTCAAACGTAAATTACTTTCGTTTACTTATATTTTTCTGCTGCCTGCCATTGTTTTGGCACAAAGCCCCAAGACACCTGCTTTCAAACTGGTTCCGTTAGGTGTACTCGGAGGTATTGATGAAAGTAACCTGTCGGCTTATATGCTTGCCCCAACAGGCAGTAATAACTATATCTGTCTTGATGCGGGCACTTTGCATTATGGTATTGAAAAGGCTGTGGCTAATAAAACCTTTAATGTGCCTGCAAGCACTGTGCTCAGGCAGTATATCAAAGGCTATTTCATCTCCCACTCGCACCTTGACCATATTGCCGGACTTATCATTAATTCGCCTGAGGATAGTACAAAAACCATTTATGCACTCAATGATTGTATTGAAACTATAAAAACCCACTACTTTACCTGGAAAAGCTGGGCCAATTTTGCCGATCAGGGCGAAACACCGGCACTCAAAAAATACCACTATAAAGTATTGGAACCCGGCACTGAAACCGCTGTCGAAAACACCGGACTTAAAGTTCAGGCCTTCCCCCTCAGTCATTCCAATTTAACCAGCACTGCTTTTTTAGTAAATAGCAATGACAATTACTTGCTTTACCTGGGCGATACCGGTCCGGATGAAATTGAAAAAAGCAGCAACCTGCAAAACCTGTGGCAAGCCATTGCCCCGCTGATAAAAAGCAAAAAACTGAAAGCTGTCTTAATTGAAGTATCCTTCCCTAATGAGCAACCGGATAAAACCTTGTTCGGTCACCTTACCCCGAAATGGCTGATGACCGAGATAAACAAACTTGCGACGATTACCGGCACCGATGCAATTAAAGGTTTAAATATCGTAGTAACGCATTTAAAACCACCTGTTACCAGTATCAGCAAAATCAAAACTCAGCTAAAAGCTGCCAATAAATTACAGTTAAACCTTATATACCCACAACAGGGCAGGGCACTTAATTTTTAAACCTAAAAATCTGCACTATGAAATTACTTAAACCTGTTTTTTTATTTCTGCTGATTATAAGCAGCTTCGGTTCGTTTGCCCAACAAGGCAAAGTGCTTGAAGAGCAAAACATAAAAAGCAAAATCTTAAAGCGCCACGTCAACTATGCTGTTTACCTCCCTCCCGATTATGAAAGTGCCAACCGGACTTATCCCGTAGTTTATTTACTACATGGCTATACCGACGACCATACCGGCTGGCTGCAATTTGGCGAGGTTAACCGCTACGCTGATAAAGCCATTGCTGATGGCACTATCCCACCAATGATCATAGTAATGCCCAATGCCGATTCGAGCTGGTACATCAACTCGTACGATGGCAAGGAAAAATACGAAGACTTTTTTTTCAAAGAATTTATGCCGCATATCGAAAAGGTATTACGCATTAAGGCCGAAAAAAAGTATCGCGGTATAGCGGGTCTTTCGATGGGTGGCTACGGAACACTGATCTATACGCTTAAACACCCCGATCTGTTTGCCGCGGGTGCTGCCTTAAGTGCTGCAGTTTTCCCGGATGATCAGCTTAGTAGCACTCCTGATGATACTTATGAAAAAATATTTGCACAGCTTTATGGCCGGGGGTTAAAAGGAAAAGATAGGATTAATAGTGCGTGGCAAAGTAATTCTGTTTTAAACCTGGTACAATCCAAAACTACCGATGAATTGAAAGCTGTAAGATATTGGATAGATTGCGGTGACGACGATTTTCTGAGCAAAGGCAACTGCCTCCTGCATATCGCCCTTACCGAAAAAAATGTACCGCATGAGTTCCGCGTACGTGACGGGGCACACACCTGGACCTACTGGCGTACCGGCATTACTAATGCTTTGCAATTTATAGGTGACAGTTTCAGGCAGAAGTAGTAAATGTGCAGATATGCAAATGGTAATTTGGTTGAAGAAATAAGAATATGAGTGTTATAAAAAGAATTTTTCTGGTTTGCTTATTGTTAGTTTCTGTAAATGCGTTTGCACAAACTACAGGCAAGGTAATTGAAGAGCAATACGTAAAAAGCGATATTTTAAATCATAACATAAAATACGCGGTATACCTGCCTGCTGATTATGAAACATCTAACCGTACCTACCCCGTGGTATACCTATTACATGGTTACGGTGATGACCATACCGGCTGGCTGCAATTTGGCGAAGTAAACCGCTATGCCGATAAAGCTATTGCCGATGGTACCATCCCCCCGATGATCATTGTTATGCCCGATGGTGGAACAAGCTTTTATATCAATGCCTACAACGGCAAGTTAAACTATGAAGATTTCTTTTTCCAGGAGTTTATACCGGCTATCGAAAGAGAATACCGCATAAAAGGCACTAAAGAATATCGCGGTGTAGCAGGCCTTTCCATGGGTGGGTTTGGAACATTGGTGTATAGCATTAAACACCCCAATATGTTTTCGGCAGCGGCAGCCCTGAGTGCGGCGGTACGCAGCGATGATGATTTTATGGCCGTAACCGATGAACGCTGGAAAGAAGTATACAGCAAAGTATTTGGCCCCGATCTTAAAGGGAAAGAACGCCTTAACGCTACCTGGCAGGCTAACTCCATACTGGGTTTGGTGCAAAGTAAATCGGCCGATGAGCTTAGTAAGGTACGTTTTTGGATTGATTGCGGTGACGACGATGCCCTGAGCAAAGGCAACAGCCTGCTGCATATTGTCCTAACCGAAAAGAAAGTGCCCCATGAATTCCGCATCCGCGACGGTGCCCATACCTGGACGTACTGGCGCACCGGTATTACTGATGCATTGGCATTTATTGGGGATAGTTTCAGGCAGAAGTAACGAACAACAACTTCATGTCATTGCGAGCGCAGCGTGGCAATCGCATACTATACAGGGCGGCTATGCTTCCGTGCGGTTGCCGCGCTGCGCTCGCAATGACATATTTTATACTAATCATATTTTATACTAATCAATCAGTATATCCTCACACTTCACTTGCAAAGCTTTCAATCGTTTATCCAGCCCGCTTAACCTGGCGGCATCCCCTATGTTTTTATAAAGCGTTTTAATCAGCGCAAGGGTATTATCATCGGCATCACAAGCCTGGGCTTTCTCCAATTGAGGCAGGGCCTTTTTAACGGCTTTAATATAATCAACATCTGTGGATGGATTATTTAAAAGCTTATTGGCATCGGGGAAGTTTTTGAGATACAAATATCCCAAAGCCCGGTGGGCTACATAATAATCGGGTTCGGCAGCAACAACGCGTTCATATAAGGGTATTGCATTTACACTTTGATTATCATCTTCATAAAGCTTAGCCAGCGAATTAAAAAAATTGATCTTTACTTTGGCAGATAGCTTAGCTGTATCCTGCATGATCTGCCGGGACAGGTCCATTGCCTTATCCTGTTCACCCTGCAGGCGTGCCAAATTAAAATCGAGGTATTTATTATAAGTATCTTCGGCGGTTTGGGCGTACAACGCTGAAACGTTCACCAATAAAAATACAGCTACCACTAATTTCCTGAACATGATTACGGGCTTGGTTTTAGCTATAACGCAGAAAAAAGTGGTTTAATATGAATCAATCCCACTATAAAACCTTAAACATCTTAACCAAAGGTAATATGACGCCGTCGGGCATAGGCTGATCGATGTTTTCCATCGCCTGATAGCCCATAGCTTCATAAAGCGGCACACCGGGCAACGTTGCACCTAATTGCAGACTTTTAAAGCCGTTATCCTGCGCAGCAGTTTCGCAAACTTTCATGATATAGCTTCCTACACCCCGCCGGGCATAATCAGGATGAACAAAAAATGCCCTGATCCTTGCCGCATCATGTTCCGGATCAAGCATCGGGTCTTCGGTTTCTTTATGCTGATCGCCGCCATACAGGGTATTGCGTTTACTCCAACCACCACAACCAACAGTAACGCCTTTTATTTCGGCCACGTAATATGTACCATCCGCAACCAGTTGTGTATCTACCCCAAAAATGTACTTAATGGCACTTTCAATTTGCTGCTGATCATAATAATTGGTACTCAAACCGCGAACAGAAAGAGCGATCAGTTCCTGTAATTCGGGGATATCATTGAAAGTTGCCAAGCGTGTTGTTATAGTAGACATGGCGGTAAAAGTACTGTTTTAGCTCTTACTGCAAAATTCGACACTTAAGAATGACCTTATTCTGAAAATTCTATAGTGCTGCAATTGCTGATTTCAGACAAGTTTTTCGCCACCAAACTCACCCCAATATCATTTTATTAGCTTTCCGGTTATTTTACAAAAACAGTACCTGCACACTGCTTGTTTTGACCATATTTGTAAAAACAAACAATATGTCTACACTATTTTCTCCCCTTAAAATAAAAAATATCGAACTAAAAAACCGCATCGTAGTATCCCCCATGTGCGAATATTCGAGCGAAGATGGTTTCGCTAACGACTGGCACCTTGTGCACCTTGGCAGCTTCGCTACCGGAGGCGCAGGCCTGATCATTACCGAAGCTACGGCCGTATCACCAGAAGGCCGCATTACCTTTGCCGATTTGGGTATATACAAAGATGAACATATCGAAAAACTAAAACAGATCACTAATTTTATAAAGGCACAAGGTGCCGTTCCCGGAACTCAGCTGGCCCATGCAGGCCGTAAGGCAAGTCACCAGGAACCATGGACAGGCGGTAAACAGATCCCTTCCGATCAGCCAAACGGCTGGAAAAGTGTTTCGGCCAGTGCGGTTCCTTTTACTGAAAATGAAGAGCCACCCGTAGCTTTAGATAAAGCTGGAATTGAAAAGGTAAAAGCTGATTTTAAAGCTGCTGCCGTAAGGGCCGTTGCTGCAGGATTTCAGGTGATAGAACTGCATGGCGCACATGGTTACCTGATTAACCAATTCTTATCTCCGTTCAGCAATCAGCGTACGGACAAATATGGAGGCAGTTTTGAGAACCGCATCCGCCTGCTGCTTGAGATTATTGAAGACATCAAACAGGTGTGGCCCGAAGAAAACCTGCTGTTTGTACGTATTTCGGCAACAGAATGGGTAGAGGGCGGCTGGACTGCCGATGATTCGGTAGCATTGGCTAAAATTTTAAAAGATAAAGGTGTCGACCTTATTGACTGCTCAACAGGCGGTAACATACCAAATGTTAAAATTCCGTTAATACCAGGTTATCAAGTCGAATTTTCCGAAAAAGTTAAAAAAGAAAGCGGTATACTTACAGGTACCGTAGGTTTGATAACCAAAGCCGACCAGGCTAACGAAATTATAAAAAACGAACGCGCTGATCTGGTGTTTTTTGCGAGGGAAATGCTCCGCGATCCGCACTTTGCCCTGCGTGCTGCACATGAGCTTGGCGAAGAAATAAAATGGCCGGTACAGTACGAGCGCGCTAAATGGCATTAATTGGTTAATGGCTAATAGTTCATGGTTCATAGCAAACCCTGAAACTATTGCCTTACAAATTAAGCCATGAACTATGAACCATAAACTATGAACTAAATACACAAAAACCGCAAACTATGAAACGTACAGCAAACGCCCATTGGAATGGTACACTACAGGCAGGTCAGGGAGAGATCACTACCCAAAGCACTGTATTAAACAAAACTCAGTATTCATTTAAAACCCGCTTTGCCGATGGCATTGGCACCAACCCGGAAGAGTTATTAGCTGCAGCCCACGCAGGCTGCTTTACTATGGCTGTTGGCGCTGCTTTAACCCAGGCAGGCTTCACCCCGAATGATTTAACCACCGACGCCATCCTTGACCTTGATATGCAGGCATTAGAGGTTACTGGCATTCACCTGGAACTTAAAGGATCAGCAATTGATGGTGTATCTGAAGAGCAGTTTAAACAGATTGCTGAAGGTGCTAAAGCTAATTGCATCATTTCAAAAGCACTGAGTGTGCCAATTACCTTAAGCGTTACTTACGCTTAATCATATTTTATATCAAGAAAAGAGGCTGCATCATAAATCATGATCAGCCTTTTTTTATTCAGTTACTTAAGCGATATAATTTGGACTGGATTGGCTCTACTAATAAGGGTAATCGTCCATAAAAAGACAGTGGCGGTAAATGACAAGCCGTACAGTTGACTCACCCGGTCTGCGCTACGCTGGACCACCCTCTCTATCATTCGGATAAAGAGGGTAAGAAAAAAAACAAATTAAAATCCCCTCTTTACGATTGCGTAGAGAGGGGTGACGAGCGCAGCAATGTCGGGGTGAGTCGATATGGCGGTTAGTTCTTTACTTATGTTTTTTCATGGGCTATTACTCTAATAAGGGGGGTTAACAGGGTTAACAGAATTTAGTACTAATATTTACATATATTGTTTATAGTCAGATAATTGAGCGTTTTTTGTGCGAAAAAAGTGTTAACCCCCTTTTTATAAATATTATCGGCTATTCAGTTCATAGGTAATACAACCCAAGGGTAATTTGATTTGTGATACAGCCCCTTATCGCCAACAACAAAGCCGCCGGTTTTGCTCCCGGCGGCTTTTGAGCACATTATTAAATTAGGGATAAATAATCAGTATTTATAGCATGAATACCAGCAACATGGTAATATGTACCAGCACGCTGAATGCAAACAACCCGAGTAAGCTACGGATACCTAAACCACCCATGCCGGCTATAATGTTACCAAAGAATAGCACAAGCGTAACAGCCAGTATAGCTATTGGAGCATTATAGTAATAAAGCAGGAAGGCAGGTATAGGTAAAAAAAGAACACCTTGTGAAACAAGAGAAAACATGAACCAAATGGTTTTATTGGGAGCCTGACTATCGGCAAAGGCTATTAATTTATTCCAGATATTGTTATTTACTTTAGTATTGGTAGTATTAGCAGAGGTGTTTGCAGCGGTCCATTCAGGAGCATTTATTTTTAAAGTAGCCATGATTGTTATCTTTTAATGATACAAAGATGCCCTATGCTGCTTACCTGCACCATGATCATAGCGCGTAAAAAAAATGATCGTGGTCACTTCTCAAAACGACGGCGTTGGGTAGATAAAAACATGTCATTGCGAGGAGGAACGACGAAGCAATCGCACGTAAGCATAGCCACTCTGTATAGCATGCGATTGCTTCGTACCTCGCAATGACATAGATTTTGTTTACTTGGAAAGCAAAAAGTTACTTCCCGGCTACTCTTAAAAACGCCAAGATCTTTTTAGTTTCATTTGGATAGATAGCAATACGGTGGGTACGTACCAGGTAGGGCGACGATTTTTTATTCGCGGTATCATTCACAGCGATGGTGTTTGATGGCTTAAGCGGCATATGACAATCGATACAATTATTTTGCATAGCCGCGCTCAGCTTCGGCGCTACTTTACAAAGGTTATGATTGGCTTCGGTATGGCAGCTCGTACATTTTTTTGAATATAGGGCAAGGTTGCCGCCGTTATTTACGTGGGTGTTATGGCAGGTACTACAATCCATATTGCTCATCATATAACACTTGCTGGCAGTAAGGAGACCATTCTGGTTGCCATGCACATCAAGCGACGCGGCATTAGTCTGAATGTTTAAATAATCAGGCTCCTTAAACCGGGCCAGGGTATCCCCCATTTTAAACTTAAAGGTTGATTCCTGGAAAGCCTGCTTGCTGCTTGAGTGGCAAACCCCGCAAGCATCCATTTTTTGCGCACGAGTAAGCGATGCAAAGCGAATTATATATTTGGCCTGCTTTTCCTCCGGATAAGCTTCGTGATAATTTACATGGTTGGCAGCAGCACCGTGGCAGCGCTCGCAATCGATACCATAAATGATGGAAGCAGGCTCAAACTCAATCTTGCGGTTCTGCATATCTACATTTTGTTGCGATGCCTGCCTGATGAACGATGCATGACATTCGAAACATCTTTGCAGAATAGGTCGGTTAAAATCAGGCTTACCACCTTCATATCCCGGGCTATTTGCCCAACCATGCACTGTGTTAAAATAAGATACCGGCAACTCAAACAGTTGCTTATCCTGCCAGTACATGTAGGTTTGGGCTTTGTTTACCCCAAAAGTGATATCCATTTTATGGGCAATATTTTCTTTACCTGCGGTATAACTTACCTGGTAAAGCTCACTGTTACGCTTCTCCATTTTTACTACCGTACCATCAGCATATTGCAGGGTATTACCATGAGGATCAAAACTTCCATGAACGATTTCAGGAGATGTTGGTCTTGATGAAAGATAATGCGCTGTATGCAGGTAGCTATCATAAACATCCTTATGGCATTTTTCACAACTTGCCGATCCTGCGAATATCTCCGCCCTTGGGTCCTGGGGCTTATCACTAAGGCATTGTACCAGTAAAAAGCTTAAAGGTATCAGTAACAATAAAGCCAAAAAGAATGTTCGCCGTTTAAGCATAATATTATCTGCTAAAAATCAAAGAAGCCAATGCAATGCCCCTCTATATAAAGATAAAAAGGCTGCCATGTAACATGACAGCCTTTTTATTAACTACCGGTCTAAATTAATAACCAGGATTTTGTTTAAGCTTGGTGCCGTTAAGGGTTTCATTTAACGGGATAGGCAGAATTTCATTAACACCTGCTTTAAAGCCTTTAGACGCTAATACTGTTGGCGCTTGTCCCCAGCGTACAAGGTCAAACCAGCGGTGGCCTTCGGTAGCCAGCTCAAGTCTGCGCTCATCATAGATGTTTTGAAGAGTTGCAGGTTTTGAAGCTAAACCAACACGGGCACGCACGGCGTTATATAAAGTCTGCGCACGGCCCTGGTCGCCGCCGCCGTTCAATTCGGCTTCAGCTTCCATCAGGTAAGTATCAGCCAAACGGATCTCGATATAATCATTAGGCCAGTTCAGGTCGGTTGTACCGGTGGTAACTTTATTAGCCAATACAGGTGCATACTTTTGTATAAAGTAGCCTGTATTCTGATAACTTGGCGAATAAGAAGTCTTGGTAGCTTTTGTTAAACTATCAATATTAACAACAGTATAGCCATAGCGTGGATCGCCTTTTAAAGCGGTAGCCAATTCGGTAGTAACCGGGTTAAAACCATAACCGCCACCATAATACACCGGACCGGTATAGCTACGAGGGCCGATCATCTGCGTGTAGATGTTTGATTTAAACTGGTTCCAGTTACTCCAGGTATAGCTTTGTGAGCCTGAGTGAACCAATTCAAATATCGACTCGCTGTTGAACTTATTTTTAGGGCTGAATACATCACCAAAGTTTGGAAGCAGTTTATAACCGTAGTTGGTATTAACATCCTGTAACATAGCGGCAGCATCTGCCCATTTTTTCTCGTACAGGTAAACTTTACCTAATAAAGCTTTAGCAGCCCCTTGTGTTACACGGCCACCTTCTGTTGCCGGAACTGTAGTTGGCAAACCGGTTATAGCAGCTTTAAGATCGGTCTCGATTTGTGTATAAACAGCTTCGGGAGTAGCCTGTGGCTGATCATATACGTTAGTAATGTTCAGGGTGGTTAATATCAGCGGTACATTTTTAAATAACCTTACCAGGTCAAAATAATAATGAGCACGTAAAAACTGGCCTTCGGCTGTATATCGTTTTAACAAATCAGCGCTTAAACCCGGTACGTTAGCCAATTTTGAAAGCAATACGTCGGTACGGTTAACGCCCTGAAAGTTAATTGCCCAAAACTGGTTTTGCGGACCTAAAGCCGGCGTAAGTGTATAGTTATTGATAGCTTGCCACTGCGGTACGTCGGACGAGCTGCCGCCACCTGCATAACAATCGTCAGACGCTGAATTGAGTGCACCAAGCGGATCAGAGTAAGTGTTATCGATACCACCTGTTTCAGTAACCAGCGGATCATATGCCGCTACTACCGCAGTAAGCGCCTCATCAGGATTTGCGTAATAATTTGACTCTAAGAATTGTCCTTTAGGGTCAAGCTCCAGGAATGATTTTTTACAAGATACTATCGTACCCATCCCCAATAAAACAATCCCTGTATATAGATAATATTTCGATTTCATGATAATTGTAATTTCTGTTATAAAGTAATATCCAAACCTGCCATAAATGTGCGTGCCTGAGGGTAGATACCCATATCAATACCGCCGCTTATTTCAGGATCATATCCTTTGTAACCTGTAATAGTTACCAAATTGTTGCTGCTCAGGAATACCCTAACCCTTTTAACATCGGCCGCTTTTAACCATGCTGCCGGTAAGCTGTAACCCAATTGCAAAGTTTTGATACGGAAATAGGCACCATTTTGCAGATAGAAATTTGATGGGTTTTTGAAGTTGTTGTTCGGGTCGGCATCACTCAAACGAGGATAGTTGCTACCGCTATTGGCAGTTGTCCATGCATTAAGCGCTTCAATTGGATAGTTAGCAGCCGGGATATCTAACCTGCGGTAAGCCTGGTAAATTTTGTTGCCCCAAACGCCTTGTCCAAATAATTTGAAATCAAAGTTTTTGTAGTTGGCACTCAGGTTTATACCATAAGTAAAAGTTGGCAGCGGGTTACCTAAAAACTGACGGTCGGCCTGGGTTATTTTGCCATCACCATCGGTATCCTGCCATTTGAAATCGCCTGGTTTTGCATTAGGCTGAATCAGCTGGCCATTTTTGGTATATGCATTAATTTCGGCCTGTGAATGGAATACACCCAGTTCTTTAAAACCATAAAATTCGCCCAGAGGTTGGCCCGGAGTAACACGGCCAATTTCATAAGTTGAGCTTTGTACGGTACCAAGTGTAAAATGGTCTATCTGGTTGCCCAAGCTCAACACGGTATTTTTGTTGTAAGAGATATTGCCGCTTACGTTATAGCTAAAATCACCTACTTTATTATTATAGCCAAGGCTTAACTCAATACCTTTGTTCTCCATATCACCTACGTTATCATAAGGTTGATCAGAGAAACCTGCATACGAAGGCAATGATACCTGCTGTAACATCCCTTTGGTAAGCTTGCGGTATACATCAACAGTTACGCTCAGGTTGTTTAACAGGGTTGCATCAAAACCGATATCGGTAGTATGGGTTTCTTCCCATTTCAGATTGGGGTTGGCCGGTGCGTTAGGGCTGTAGCCGATATACACCTGGTCGCCAAATACCGCGTTACGGCCACTGCCTATTGTGGCAGCATACCTGAACGGCTGAAGCGCCATTTCGTTACCTACCGAACCGTATGAAGCACGCAGTTTGAAGAAATCAACAAATGAGTTTTTAGGGAACCAATCCTCACGGCTCATTACGTAACCGATTTGACCGGCCGGGAATACACCGTAAACATTGTTGCTCCCAAATTTTGACGAACCATCACGACGGATGATACCTGAGAAAAGGTATTTCTGATCGTAGTCATAAGTTACCCTTCCAAAGTAAGATGCCAGAGTATGTGGCTGTACGGCATCTAAACCAAGCGCACTTGCTGCAATCCTGTTGGCAGCCGGCAAAGCGAAGTTGATAGAAGCATCGTCAAGTGAACCTACCGGTTCGCCTAAAAATGTTCCCTGCAAACCTGATGACGTAGTTTTTTGTGCACTGGTACCTACTAAAGCGGTAAGGTTGTGTTTACCAAATGAACGGGTGTAAGTAGCTGTATTATCCCAGTTCCAGGTAAGGTTCCTGTTATAAGCAGTTACCTGCGATGTTGTAGTATTTGAGGTACTTGAGTTAAGATAATACAATGGCGTAAAAGCATCAGAGCCATAATAAGCCTGCTTAGCGCTAATCTGCGAACGGATCTTTAAACCGCGGATAGGTTCAACTTCAACAAACGCGCTACCTAAAAGATTGGTAGCATCATTATAGTTACCTGCAATTGTTTGTGCGTAGGCAAACGGGTTAGTGATTTCCTGGCCTACATAACCTGAGATACCGTAAGGTAAACCTTGCGCATTGCGGATGATGTTTGCATTGGCGTAATCACCCTGGTTTGGCTGGGCGCCAACGTTATTTACGGTAACCGGGGTAATAGGGTCGAGGTTTAAAGCAGAGCTTAAAGGGCCACCGAATACGCTATTAGTGTTACCGAACGCTTTGTTTTTGCTGTACGCATAGGTAAAGTTTTCACCTACCGTAAGCCATTTCTTTAATTTGTATGAAGTATTAACCGTGAAGTTAAATTTCTTATAACCCGAAATTGAAGGCATAACCACACCCTGCTGATCAAGATAACCGAATGAGGTATAATAGTTAGCTTTATCAGAAGCGCCGCTGATGCTCAGGTTATGGTTATGAATGATGGCGTTACCTTCAAAAATCTCGTTTTGCCAGTTAGTACCCGTGCCGTATGATGCCGGGTTTGCAAAAAGAGCAGCTTTACCATCATTGGTCAATGACTCATTCCTCAAAGTAGCATATTGGGTTGCATTGGTTAGTTTAGGCTTGCTTACCGGCGACTGGATACCAACATAACCATTGTAGCTAATCTGGGCATCGCCTTTTTTACCTTTTTTGGTTGTAACGATAATAACACCGTTTGATGAACGAGAACCGTAAATAGCGGCAGATGCATCCTTTAATACGTCTATCGATTCAACATCATTAGGGTTAACGTTATCCAAACCGCCGTTATCAACCACAATACCGTCAATTACATATAACGGATCGCTGTTTTGCCTTGAGGTAATACCCCTCACCCTGATCTGAGGTGAAGAACCCGGCGAGCCTGAGCTTTGTACTACACTAACACCGGTAACACGGCCTTTCAAAGCATCGTCAACGCGGGTAACCTGCTGATCTTGCAAATCATTGGCTTTAACGCTGCTGATGGCGCCGGTAACAGTAGTACGTTTCTGCGTACCATAACCAACAACCACAACCTCGTTAATTGTTTTTACGTCTTCAGTTAATACAACATTAATAACAGTTTGGTCGCCTACTACAACCTCTTTTTTAGCGTAGCCGATAAACTGCACCACAATAACCGATTGCGGGCCGGCTACCGATAATTTGTAACCGCCATCAACACCGGTAGTGATGCCATTGGTAGTACCCTTTTCGGTAACAGTAGCTCCAGGAACCGGTTGGCCTGTATTATCGGTAACCTTACCGGTAATGGTAACTTTGGCTGCAGCCTCCTCAGTAATTACAACGCCAGGTTCAGTAGTGTTAATTGTTGGCACAGTAGCAGCCTTTTTTTCAAGTACTACCCTATCGTTCATTACATCGTAATTGATACCGTTGTTTTTAAACACCTGGTCAAGTACGGTTTTTAATGTTTGGTTGTTGATATCCAATGAAAAGCGTTTGTCGGCATCCAGTGAGCTGGCGCTGTAAATAAACTTTACATTGTTGTTTTTTTGAAGGTACTGCAAAGCCTCAAGCATGGTTGTGTTGCTAAGCGTAACATTTACCTTTTTATTAAGGATACCCTGAGCTTTAATTGGGCTTGAATAAGCTATGCTGCTTACCATTATTGCTATCAGGATCTGGCTAAAAGTGATCTTCATGATTTTACCCCACGGTATGGGCCTTCGTAAACGAAAATTCATATATTTGTTATGTTTCTTTGTTAAAAATGAGACAATTAATAGCCCGCACACCTCCCCGAGGTGTTCTTAGCGGAACGGGCTTTTGATCCTTAAAACTTAGGGGTGCTCGCAACACTTCTAAGTTTTTTTATGCAGATCATTTCTGGGTTGTTTTGCTTTCTTTCTTCTTTAGGTTTGTAGTTTTTTGTACATCTTATAATTTTTGAGCGTTTAAATGGTTGGTTATTTAAGTTCTATATGGTTATTCACAATAGCGTAATCAACATTGAGCGATTTTTTTAGCGCGTTAAGCACATCAGGTAAATTAAACCCTTCAAAATCGGCATTCAGGATGTAGTGGTTCAGCTTTTCGCTGCTCACTTTGATATTTACATTAAAGCTTGAATCAAGCACCGGGATGATATCCCTGAGCGGTTTGTTATCAAAAACAAGATGGGTGCGCTGGTACTGTTTCACAGTTGATTTTACTTCTACAGCCTCTGATGTAAGCATATGCTTATCATTTAAATAAACTGCCTTTTGGTGCGGATAAATCATTACCTCATCCCTGTTAAGCTTTGTGGAGATAGCGCTACCGCTAACCCTGGCACTTACAGAAACTTTACCGGTTAATACAGATACATCGGCCATATTACTCTGCTCATTGTCGCGCACCAGGAAACTGGTACCCCAAACTTTAGTAACTATGGAGCGGCTGCTGATAATAAAAGGGCGTTGAGGATTTTTAGTCACCTCAAAAAAGCACTCGCCCGATATGCTCACCTGCCTCGAATCGGCGGCAAACACATTAGGGTAACTGATTTTTGCCGAAGGGCTTAACCACACCGCACTGCTATCGGGCAGGGTTACTTTATAAATATGGCCGGTATTATTTGCTACGTTAAACAAGCGCGCATCACTTACTGCGGAGGTGGCCAGTTGTTGCTGATCTTTTGATTTCCAGCTATAGATAACTGCCACGGCCGATAAAGCAAATACAACCACAGCGGCGGCAGCAACGGCGTACCACTTGCGCAGCGACTTAACTTTTGGCTGTTCTTCAGCTGTTTGCAGGTGTGCAAGATTAAGATTACTGATAATACTGAAGTAGATATTTTCTTCCAGTTGCTTCTCGTCGGCAGGTGACAGGTCCGAAACATGATCATTTTCATGCTCAAAGCCGAAATACCATTGCTTTACCAAAGCTATCTCGGCTTCGGTGCAATCGCCTTTAATGTATTTCTCGAGCAAATCAATGCGTATAGGTTCTTTCATGAAAGAATATAATTCCGGTTTATAAATCACATGACGTACGGGAGATAGTGTACCCCCTACACCTATGTAACATTTTTTTAAAAAAATTTGTGCAGGAGTGCAGCCATCGCAATGAGCAGGTGATGGCTCAGGCTTAAACGAAGTCGTTTAATTGCCTTAGTAATTTGATTTTCAACGGTTTTTTCCGAAATCCCAAGCAATTGGGCTATCTCCTTGTTGCTTTTATATTCCTTACGGCTCAACTCAAAAACAGATCGGCATTTATCGGGCAGGTGGCTTATCTCGGTTTCGAGCGTATGGGTCAGATCGCGCAGCATGATCGCGTCTTCTGTTCCGGTATCGGTCTCGGTAGTTAGCAATTTAAGCGCTTCAGTATGTTTTGCGCGGATGGCTTGTTTACGGTACTGGTCAACCACCTGGTTTAAAACTGCAAGGTGCAGGTAACCGCCAATGGTAGTATTAATTTGCAGCGTATGACGTTTATGCCAAAGGTTTGAAAATATCTCCTGAACAACTTCTTCGCACAGCTCTTTGTTTTTTAAACGCTTGTAAGCATCGCCATACAGCTTCTTCCAATAACGCTGATAAATTTCCCTGAACGCACTAAGCTTATCCTGCTGCAGCAATCCCAACAAATCCTCCTCTGTCAGCCTGGTAAAATCGTTCATTTGTTAAATAACGTGGCAATTAATATTAATAAGATTGGCAAAACTCAAAATAATTAAGGCAACTAACAAGTCATGAATTGTAATACTTTTAATATAAAACCCTCATTATGTTGCTTTGACACAATAATATAAACACGTTGTACTGTTGATTTTACAGCAAACAGGGCGGGATTTCATGCCCCGGCTTGTTCGATTTTAAGCAGATTTATATTGACTGTAAATTGACACAAAATAACATTTTTTGCTACGGAGTGGGGTAAATACCGTTATGAAGAATAGAGAGGTATGATTTATAATAATAATCTTGTGGAAAAGGTTTTAATCCCGATATGATTTATCCAAAACTAACAAGCAGTTTAAAAACGATAAAAAATGGCGTCATTGCGAGGAGGAACTACAAAGGAATCCCCTACTTACAGAGCTGCCACGTATAGTTTGGGATTGCTGAGTACCCCGCAATGACGTGATTGTAAGTTATTGATTATTAGCTATATTTTCCTGATCAGTTTTATGAATATGGGCGTTGCCTGCGGCCGGGCTATCCGCTCATACGCCTGCAGGCATTACGCTCGTTGGCCGGTATCCGCTCCTATCCCTAACGCAAATTGAGAGTGTATTATATAAATTGTTCTAACCACTCGTTATCCTCCCTGTAATAATTTCTCATTTAGCCAATTCACAAAGCTTTAGCCTGAGTCGACTCATTCCCCGCCAAATCAACAGCTCCCACACTCAACTTACTGCCTTTACTTACCACAAAATGATTTAACGGTGTAAAACCTATCCGTTTGCCATTACTGTAAATATTATAACCCAGCATCCGCTTATTATCTGTAGATGTCTGCCATTTTAAAATTCCGGTAGCTTTAACCAATTTTACTTGCTTTGGTGCAGTTGGCGGTATTTTATCCGGATCGAGCTGTGCCACGCAGTTCATCAGCGCACGGAAGGTGTGGTAAGTACCTTTCCAGATCTGGCCTTTGAGGGCTGTTTTATATTGAGGTTGCTTATCTATACCGCCCTGGTACCAGTCGCCGCGCTCATGGTCAATGAGGTAGGTTTGGGTGTATTGCCAAAGGGCTTTAAACTTGTCAAAGTAGTGATGCTTATCCTTCGGATATTTGGCAGCCATGATGAGCAGTGTGTTAAGCCCCTCGGCTTGCGCCCACCAATTTTTGGTATCCTCGGTAATGGTAAGTCCGGGTTTATCTTTAAAATAATATCCTTCATCATAAAAACCGCCCACTTTGTTATCCCAACCGTTATCCAATGCGTCATCAACCATTTTTTTACCTATCTGTAAGGTTTTGGCATCATCTTCTATACCTAAAGCATGCGAGGCTTCAAGCATGAGGTAAGCCGTTTCCACATTGTGGCCGTACGAAATATGATCAAGACTATGATGCTGTTTATAAACCGCCAGGCTCGAATCGCGGTAAGAAACAGGCGTCCAATCCGGTTGAAAAAACAGGATGAGGTTACCCTTGTCGTTTGTGATCTTATCGCGTACGAGCAGCAGCATTTCCTTCAAACGTGTTTTGAGTAATTCATCGGGCCAAACGCTGTACAGTTCGGTAAACGATTCGAGTAAGTGAATAGATGAGTTTTGATCTTTATAGCCTGTTTCGGCAGTTGATTTTATGCTTGCATCCCTTACAATAGGCGTACCATCGCGTTGCATATGCTGGTAGTAACCTTTATATATCGGGTCGTGTGCATGTTTCTCCAGCCACCAAAAACCTTGTTTAGCCAGATTTAATGCGCTGGTATCGCCCGAGGCCTGGTAATAAGCCGCAAGCGCGTAAATGGCAAAGGAGTTTCCATAGGCTTCTTTAGGTGCAAAGCCGCCCTGTTTTGGATTGCCTTGTTTATCCGTAAAAATATAAAAGCCGCCATATTGTTTATCCCAAAACTTATCTCTCAAAAATTCAAAACCGTGACGAGCCCCCGCTATATAATATTTTTTGTCGGGGAAAAGTTCAGCGGCTTTACTATTGCTCCAAACATGGCGCGCCTGGGTTACTATCATTTTATCCTGATTACCCGTCGGCTTAAAATCATACGTAAACGCGCTTAAAAAACCTCCATCGACAGTATCAATGGCAGCCGGATACCAGGGTTTAAGCAATTCATCAACCATGGATATTTGCATTTCATGAGCTATCTCTTGTTTTTCGGTTTGGCTATTTTGGGCAAATACAGTGGTTGTGGTACTTATTAATACTGAAAGTAAAGTGATCTTCAATTTCATAAGCTTACTTTTTATTTAAAACATGATCAGCAGCCAAAACCAGGAACAGGTAATCGGTTGTGCCGCCGCCCAAAACGTATTCGCCCTGCTGCCACAGGTAAGGCCAGTTAAGCAATTCAGGAAAATCCGGGCGGATAAGCGCCGTGCCGGATGTGATACCACCGGGAATATACGAGCGGTCGGCCCGGTTAAAGCCGTAAGCTGTAGTCATTGATCGTGAACCCACGCCCGATACAAATGAAGCAGTATTGGAACCCGGATGGCAGCCCAGCACAAAATCAATGGCATGCAACATATAGGTATCGCTGAAAACGGCCGGGAAACCTGCATATAAAAAGTACTGTTTATAACCAAAATTCTGAATGCCCCAACCTGCTCCCCAAATGTTTGGTTCATATGGTACACCATAAGGTGTTTTGGTTCCTTGCAGCTGAATTTGAGCGTAAAGCTTTTTAACAGCTTCAATTATTTTGTTATGATAATTTGCGTCGTTGATGAGCCCCATGGTACGGCCAACAAGCCATCCTGTATTATCAATACTATTAGCGATGGCATCAGTATTGTTAACCAGATAATCGGCATAAGTTTTATCTTTTGTGGTAATGAACAGTTCGACAGCCAAAGCTATACGGTGACGCAGAGTTTGATCGGCTGTATTTTTCCAAACCTCCTGTGCTATTTGCAGACATTGCGTAGCAAGCGTATCATTATAACCCTTCATCACACGACTGGCTGCGGCCAACGCTGCCGCAGTTTCCAATGAGCGACCAGGATTATCCTCTGTAAACACCCACCTGTCGTCAGCCGCAGCGGGAGTTTTCAGTACGGGATCGATGTTATTGGCATTGGTTACAAAAGGTTTGTTGTCAGTAATATTTGCGGCATCGCCCAAAATAGTGTATTGCCTGATGGTTGGCTCTATAACGCCACGGTAAAAGCGGCCCATAGCCTGGTAACCACCTGTAATGGCTAATAAACCATGCTCAATCTGTTCCAGCATATCCGGCTTACCGTCGGGCTGGTGAATTTCTACAATATGGTTCTTTTGGTCGATAGTGGTATTATCATACTTCACGTCAAAAGCCTCATAAGCTAATGTAAGCCCATGTACCGTTTCGGCCTGCGATTCAACCCTCAGGTCAAAATCACCTGCATCATGCCAGGCACCACGGTCAAGGAAGGGCACGTTATCACCGGGTTTATATTTATTAAGCATGCTGTGTCCCTGGATATAGCCATCAAAATGATTGGAATCAATTGGAGCCATCCGGGCATCATCCATATGGCACAGGCCATGCCATACGCGGTACTTTTCGTTAACACGCATATGACACATTTGTATCGGCAAAAAGTAGGAAAGTGTTGGCTGCCATACATCATTCTTAAATACATCGGCACTGATCTGGAATGGCTCTGTTTGATAACTGCCGTATTTCACAACATACATACCCTGCTTGGTGATCTTGGTAAAATCAAATTGCAGGTAATGATATCTAAGGAAATCGCCCCAGTTGGCGGGTGTAGCCTTTAAAGCCGTTGTAAGTCCACCGTTTTCATTTATCCTTAGCAGCGATACCGGCAAAACCTTTTTATCATTTTTATCCAGCTCAATTACAGCTATCTTCTGCTGCGCCGGATGATATCCCACCTGCGATACCTGCACCACCGGCTGCGACTGCCAGCCATCTACTGCATTTGGTGTTACCAGCCATTCTATCGCATTTTTTGAAGCGCCTTTGGCAACTAATGACCTTACCACAAACCAGCCATTATTGTGCTTAGCCCGGCCGTCAAGCAGTTGCAGATTACCGCCCGAAAGGTTTTCTACAACCATGCGCTGCAAATCGGATTCAGGCACTATAGTAAGCTTTTTACCCTCGGCCATTGGCATTACCTGTGTTTCGCCTTCTTTGTCGATATAAGTTTGTCCGTCGGCTTGCTGAGGGAAAATACCGAACTGCTTATCCATATAGTACGATTTGCCAAACAGAATGCCGGGGAATAACTCCAGGTTAAAACCAACTTTACCTATCCAATTATCCGGCAGCGGTTTATCCAAATCAACTATAATCCTAAATGCTTTACCTGCCGGAATCACGCGGATATTATAAGCAAAATTCAGATCGGGATAAATAATAGGGTTAAAGCCATGACGGTTCATGTCCGGGTTAGGGAACTCCATGCGCACGCTTACCTCGCCGGTTGCTTTATTAACCACACGCTTACCTACCTTGGGTATAGGTGACCACTGCCCCGGCGTAGGTTCCAGCCGGATATCGCCATTGGTAGCTACACGCTGCCCGTTTTGGATAATGCCTACCCCACCCTGGTGCCCCTCGGGATAAAAATCATGGGCAAGCATCACGTTTACGCCTTTATATTCAAGATACTCCTGCGCGTTAAGCTTCATTAAATTAGCGGCAGGTTTAACCTGCGCGCGTAAAAAACGGGGTGATACGCAACAGGCAGCAATTATTGTTGCGAAGATAAATTTAGATTTCATCAGGATATTGGTTAACCGGTAATATGCAATACGATATTTGCACGGCTAAAAATAGTCCGGTGGCAGGGGCACGATATAATGATATATTAACATTTTGTTGCTGATTTTATACCATAACAGGGATTTTACATTGAAAACCCATCAACTAAAAACCAGCAAACACAAACACAAAACACTAATTACCAATTAATTAAAAATAAAAATACCTGCCATTGGGTATTCATTTTGTTCATTAATTGATTTAAATTTGATTACCAATTAATACCTGCGTGCCGAAAAAGGGATCAAAGAGTAGGCAACAATCCTTAAACCAATGGCCTTTCCTTTATTTTTAGCTGCAACGGCTTCACGGCCTTTGCAAACTCCCTGTTTAAAAAAAAGCGTTTTTAAATTATTGGCAGGCACTTTTATTCTTGGTCACCCGGCATTAGTTTGTGCTCAACCGGCAAATTCTGATAGTGTAAGAAACTATACCGGTAAAAAAGATTCTGTAGCTCAAAAAGCAATGCTTCCCGATTCTATCTTAAATATTTATAACCTGAGCGGGCGAAAAGATTCGGCCAGGCTCAATGAAATTATCGCTATCAGGCTCAAAACCACACTCCCTATTGATTCGTTCAAAACCCTGTATGTTGATGACATTAAAGTGGGAGAAACTGCTTTTTGGAGCAGTAACGATTATGAAAAAATAGTTTATTTCAAGATAGATGAATCGGTACAAAACCTGGCCGTTCAGTTTTTAGCCAGCAAATCCATTGATAAAGCCCGTATCCCGGTATATTTTTCTGTAGGTTATTCGGGTGGTTACATAACCAAAGGACTAATAAAAACGCAACTTGAGGTTAAACAAAAAATAACCCGGGTTTGGGTATGGATAATGGCCGTTGTAATGGCCGGTTTTCTGGCGATGGGTTTAAAAAACAATATCTTAAAAGATGACGCCAATTTATACTACAGCCTGAGCCGCACGCAACTACTGTATTGGACAGTAATTTTCTCGGTCACTTATTTATATATATGTAATGAAACAGGCGCCTTGCCGGATATTCCCGGTTCGCTGCTGGCTATCCTTGGCATAAGTGCCGCAACAATGGCTACGGGTAAGCTTATAGAAAACGACCAAAAACCTAAAACCGAGATTGATCCTAAAGCACATAGCGAAGGTTTTTTTCATGACATCCTTTCCGACCGGAGTAGCATTAATATCCAGCGCCTTCAAAATGTGCTGTTCAATATTTTGTTCGGACTAATTTTTATACAGAAAACAGTTTCATCAAATCTGTTACCTGATTTTGACAACAACATTTTACTGATGATGGGGATCAGCGCGGGAACTTACGCCGGTTTAAAAGCCACCGAACCCACCAAAGACCAGGTAACAGAGCAACATGACTCAACTACTGTTGGGAATGAAAAACCAACTGACCAACCCGCCGGAGATGACAGTAAAGGAACAGGGGGCAAAACAAAATAAAGTATCTGAATACCTTAACTTAAAACTATCTCTTTAAATTTCCATGTAAATCTCAGTTGTTACTTCCCCTTCGGTAAAGGTAAGGATCTGATAACCTGCGTTGGATTTTAATTGGATTTGATGTTCCTTAATATAGGTAAAAAGATCACCATAACCTTTCATGATGGCTTTCATGGGGTCGCCGGTAACTTTAGTGTACAGGAATGTACCTGCCATATCCATAGCTGAGAGAGAAGTTGACGACAGGTCTGCATTGCCTTCTGATACCACGCCCTGAAAGCTCCTCTGTTCGGCCGCAGGGGTAACCTGTGGATCGTCATAATAAATGCCGCAAATTTTAAATGGAATAAAAGCAATCTGAGCTGCGGTTAATTCATTTTGTACAGCTGTAACATATGACGAAGCTTCTGCATAGCTTCCTGTAAATATTTTCCCAATAAGCTTTATGGGATTGTTAACCTCTATAATCTGTACAGTACCTTCCATATCGGTTCGCTTTAAGATCAGCTAATATAACTGCATTTTCATAACAATTTACATCACCTTGCATTTGTTTGCCGTAGCCTTTCCTAATTGGTTACCCTCCCGGCTTATCCCCATGCAGCCCCTGCTTATTTAAAAAACCTTATTAGATAATAAAATACAAATAAAAAAATAAGTATTTATACGTTTCCAAACCATAAAAACACCCTTTCACACAATTTCACACTTGTTAACTTTGCCCCATAAGAAAAAATACAGAAATCAACACGAACAATAAATAATTTGTGAGAAATTTTTTCACAGTAGTATAAATATTTTCTCACTTATATAATTTATCACTACCAACATAAAATACAATTAATACAGCTATATTACCCGCATATTAAACCTATAATATCATGAAAAAACAACCTCTTAACTTATTCAGACCAATTGCTGCCGCGGCTATTATTTGCTTGTTTTTTGCCATGACATCATGCAAGCAGGCTACCCAATTTGCGCAGGTAAAGTACACTGCTGCCCAGGTTAACCATTGGCTTGACTCGTCAACAACAGACAGTTTCATTTTTCAGTTTTACAGCCCCCAGGTTGATGATGTTAAAAAGCCCTACCAGCTTGTATCATATATTCTTGATACCGCAGGCAATTACCTTAATCCGCTGCATCCAGACACGCTGGCTATTGCGAAAGACACATCTGTTAACTTAACCGGCCCCGTGGTTTTAGGCAATACCTATCTAACCAAAAAAGCAATAGTAGCTGTAATATCTACCGATGCCGGAGGCAAACGCGATTATGACTATCTTGTTTTCACACCCAAGATCGTAGCTTCAAATCAGCATCTGGTATACGCTATAGGTTTGGTAAAAGACGGAAAGTTCATTAATTATGCAGATAAAGACACGCAGGATATTGATTCAAACCCATCTCCTCCGGCAAAAATGTAATATCGGCTAAAACTGTTGCATAGTGGAACAGCTAATTAAAGGCATATCTGACTGGTCGGAGGTTTGGGCACTGCTCATTCCTTTGGCCATTCTCTGTTTAAAGAAAAAACAGCCCGCCTTTAATAAACCTGTTGTTATTTATTTATGGACAGCGCTGGCAATTAATGTAACTATTGATGTAATATGGAAGCTTAAAACAATAATACCGCGCCCGTTTAACACCAATAATTACCTGTATAACGTACATTCCGTAATCAGATTGTTATTGTTCAGCTCATTTTTTATAAAACTAAACCAACAGTTTTTATCCAAAACCAAACGGATAGTTCCGTATATTTTTTTAGGGTTTGTGCTTGTCAATTTCAGTTTTTATCAAAACTTTTTTGATTACGGGCAATTGAGTAGCAGACTGCTTTCGTTTGAGGCGGTAATTATGATGTTTTATTGTATGCAGTATTACCTGTTTAAAATAACAGACGATGAAGAGCCAGGTAAAAAACAACCCGAATTTTGGATTGTTACCGGGCTGGGCATTTACTACACTATAAATTTTTTCATTTTTTTGCTATACAATGAACTTACAATACGCCTGCACAATTTTGCCATAAGCCTGTGGAATATCCACAATTTCACGTATACCATTTTATGTGTATTTATAGCGAAAGGGTTATATGAAACAAACGAATGATGATATCAGGCTCCTGCTCTTTATGGGTATTGCGGTTATGCTTTCCTTATTCGCAAGTATATTGCTCATTTTTATATTTTTTCAGCGTAAGAAATACCAGTACCAGCAAAAAATTCAAAAACTGCATCAAACCCAGCAAAACCAGTTGATTGAAGCCGCCGTGCGAAGTGAGGAAACTGAACGCCATCGCATTGCCGAAGAGTTACACGACGAAGTGGGCGCTATTTTATCAGCATCAAAATTGCACCTGCAGGCAGTAAAGATCAATGTTATTGATAAAAACAACGAACCGAGATATGAAAAAGGACAGGAACTGCTTGACATGGCCATTAAACAGGTGCGCGGTATTTCGCACAATTTGCACTCAAGTATCCTGAAGGAGTTTGGCCTGAATGAAGCGATCAGACATTTTGTTGAGAAGATAGCAAATAACGACCTCATTTTTATTACCACAGATCTGGATGATTCATACGCAACCGAAACCAATGAAAATGATATCAGCATCTACCGCATGGTGCAGGAGTTAATGAACAACATACTTAAACATGCCAGGCCTCAAAAAATCCATATTACATCAATTTATAACCAGGATGCATTAAACATCAGCATTTTTCATAATGGAAAGGGACTCAGCCACGCACAATACGAAGAGCTGAAGTTTAATAAACAGGGCCTTGGCCTCAAAGCTATCCAAACCCGTATTATTTTGCTGAAAGGCGAAGTAGCGTTTAATTACAAACCCGAAGGATATTACATCAATATCAGTATCCCCCGGGCAATTACTATTTAACCATTACAACAATCAAAAATAAGGCGATGAAACCTATTAAAATTGCCATAGCCGATGATTATACCATATACAGGGATGGCCTCAAAATTGGCCTTACCCAGGATGAGAACCTGGAAGTAATGCTTGAAGCCGGCGATGGTGAAGACCTGATAAAGGGCATTGAAACGAATATGCCTGATGTAATTATCATGGACCTTAAAATGCCCGTTATGGATGGCATGGAAGCAACCAAACACATCAAAAAGAAGTATCCTGATATGAAAATTTTAGTAGTGACCATGTACGACGATGAAAAGTTTGTGATCCACTTAATGGAGATTGGCGCTAACGGATACCTGTTAAAAAATGCAGAAGCAGAGGAGATCAGGAGAGCAATATATTCCGTATACGAAACAGGTTATTACTTTAACAATATTGTAAGCAACGCGTTATTAAAGAAACTGGTGATAAAAGGCAACGTCAAACCATCTTTTAAAGAAGGGGTTGAACTTACCGAACGAGAACAGGATGTACTGAAACTGATTTGTGCCGAAAAAACAGCCAACGAAATGGGGCAGCAACTTTTCCTTAGCCCACGCTCGGTTGAAGGCATCAGACAACGTTTGATAGATAAAGTGGGAGTACGCAATACGGCCGGGTTGGTAATGTTTGCTGTAAAGAACGGAATAATATAAAGCTTCTAAAACGGCATTACAACTGCAACTTCTTTAGCAAACGCCATTTTACTTTAACAGTTCACCATCGTTTTACTTAAAACAAAACAATAGAAAGCAAAATCAACAGATATAACCTATAAAAAACAGATTATAAGTGCAAAATCAGAAGCTCGAAATAGTAAAAATTCATTCAAATGGAAAAAGTTAGTAAAAAATTACCATAAAAATTCAATTTATTACCAACAAATACAATTTTCATTGATATTTTTACAACAGATTTGACTGATTGATTAATATTTGAATGAAAAGAAGTATTCAATGCGATAATAACACCTGTTTTTTATGCAAAGGATGTATAAAAGAGTGGCTCCCCGCAATAGCAGCTAATAAAAAGAACTTTGCTGTAAAAAAAGGGCAGGTTATTTTCAGTGAGGGCGACCCTGTAAAGGGAATTTACTTTGTTTATGAAGGCAATATAAAAGTTCACAAAAAATGGGGAGCAGATAAAGAACTTATTATCCGCTTTGCCAACAAAGGGGCTATTTTTGGCCATCGTGTGCTG
The DNA here is from genome assembly GCF_059690695.1 of Mucilaginibacter sp. A5337. NCBI lineage: Bacteria > Pseudomonadati > Bacteroidota > Sphingobacteriia > Sphingobacteriales > Sphingobacteriaceae > Mucilaginibacter > Mucilaginibacter sp. A5337. The sequence continues at coordinate 453,139 of NZ_JCAWEC010000007.1, forward strand.
GGTAAACACGCTACCCACTACCCTATTTCGGCAACCGCTTTAGAAGCCGGCATCATATGTTTCATCGATATGGACTTTTTTGAGGCTACTTTAAAGGTAAATCCTCAGTTTACCTATCAGCTGATGCTATTTTTTGCCGATGAACTGCAGGAAGCCGAACGCAAAATGCGCAACCTTGCCCACATGCCGGTAAAAGGCCGCGTAGCCCAGGCCCTCATAAGCCTGAAAGAACAGTTTGGCATAAACCCCGATGGACATATCGATGTTGAACTTACACGACAGGACCTTGCCTCATACGCCGGCGCTACTTACGAAACCGTTTTCAGGGTGGTTAACGAATTGCTGCAGGAAAAACTGATCAGCACAAACGGCAAAAAGATCAGTATTATCAATCATGACAAGCTTTTTCTTTTAACGCAGGATGACGAACTGTAAAAGGAGGCTTTTAAATTAGAGCAGAATTTAATTTAATCCTTTAAATGGATTTATAATTTCCAGTTGTGAATCTATGATTTGACCATCATTCATATCTTCGGAATATAATATTGAACAACCGGACTCCAATGCTGTCGCTACAATTATTGAATCAAACAACTGAAAATCATATTTATTCATAATCTCCAAGGCACGCAGCATCATAGGTTCATTTACCGGAACATAAACACATTGCTGCAAATACATCTTTATCAGATCAGCAACTTTATGCTTTGAAAATTTCCATTTCCGCAGACAAACATTAATAAATTCACTAAGGTTTTGAGAACAAAAGATAGGATTATCAGCAATTATTTGAATAGCTTCTGCTTGCTTTGGGGGTAAAAAGCATCTAATGCGTAAAGCAAAATATTAGTATCGACAGCGATATCACTCATAATCATTGGCTTCATCCCTGTCAAACCTATAACCACCACTATTGAAGGTAAACCCCTTTAATCTGTCTTTCAAATACCCAACTCTTATTTCTATAGGTGTAGTTTCTTTTTCAATTGATTTAGTTTCATCGACTGAAAATGCGATAATTTCAATCATCTTTCCAACCAAATCGTCCGGTAGCTCAAGCGTAAGACTCTTTTTGTTAGATTTTAATATTGTTCTTATCATAACATCAAATTTACAAAATTCAAGCCATCATTACGATATTGATAATCATTTTCGACATTTAATAATTACAGCCAACCAACCTTACCCCGCCAAATTCCTAACCTCCACAGGCGATAAAGATGTTTGCTTTTTAAAGAAATTTGAAAAATGTGATAATTGTTCAAAGCCCAGACTATAAGCTATTTCTGAGATATTCCAGTTAGTTTGTTTGAGCAGGATACGGGCTTCCTGAACAACCCTTGCAGCTATATGCTCGGTAGTGGTTTTTCCGGTGCTTTCTTTTAATACTTTATTGAGATGATTGCTATGAACGGCAAGCCTGTCGGCATAATCTTTAGCAGTGCGGAGGACGATCTTTTGGTCGGGCGATGCTATCGGGAACTGCCTCTCCAGCAACTCAATAAATAGCGATGATACCCTTGCCGATGCATTATGGCTATTACCATAATTGGTAAATGGCTGTAATTTTTGACCGTAATGGATGAGTTCCAGTACATAGTTCCTGATCAGGTCATACTTATACAGATAATCTGAAGCTAATTCCTGTTGCATTTTTTTAAAAATAAGGGACAACTCATCTGCCTGTTCATCACTGATTTCAAACACCGGGCAGCCACCAGGGCTAAAGATTGGCAGCGCATCCAATACCACACCACTTTTCGACTGTACTAAAAACGCATCGGTAAAAACGCAGAACATTCCTGACTGATCCATACTTTGCGGCTTCCAGCCATAAGGAATTTTGGGAGTACCGAATACCAAAGCATTTTTTTCTATATGAATCACTTTATCAGCATATTCGGCAACATTGCGTCCTCTCACCAGGTTTATCTTATAGTACAGCCTCCTGTTGTAAGGTACATATGAAGGATCTTTTTTTACTCTGTTAAATATTTCCCCAACGTTAAATACGTTAAAATGCCCTATCTCTTTATTAATATCAACCGGAAGCAAATCTGCTACTGCGCCATCTGAATGTTTGGCAGCATTTTTATAAAAATCTTCAACAGTTACTGTTTTCATATGCTTATCCCTGTTAACAAAGCTACTTATAAATCCCAGGCCAAAGCACACTGATAATTGAATATGATAGATACCTGTCAATAATCAACACATTAAAAGTCACCATTCAATATAGGATCGTCAATTACAGATAACACCATTACTTGAATTTGGTAAACAACAGCGAAAAGAATAAAGTGTTACTTTATCACAATTAAACTGTCACAAGCATGGGGAACCGTGTTTTTAGCTATTAAATATGCCCAGCATGTTACAAATTAAAGGTAAAACACATGGCGCAGCCAGTCCTTTAAACGGGAGAAACTATTACGACCGGAAACATCAAAACAGAAGTATGGAAATACCAAAAGATAACGTACTAGCTTATTGTGCCGAGTGATTAGCACCAATAGCCCCGAATATCAGCATTGCGACGATATCTTCTAAGCGCCCCGGCCACCCCGGCCTGTTATTCATAACATAAAAATGGCCGGAATTTCTTCCGACCATTCGTGGGCTGAAACCCTCCTCTTCTATGTAATATCAATATTAATAACCCGGGTTTTGGTACATCTTAACAGGGTCAAGTTTGTACTCATCAAATGGGATTGGGTAATAACGATCTTTAGTAGTAAAGTTTGCCAGTGAAGCCAAACCAAAATCAGTTTGCTTTTTAGCGTGGAAGTAAGCAACCAGCTCGTCGGTTGTAAACGTGCGCAGCAAATCGAACCAGCGATGGTGCTCAAATGCCAGTTCAACACGACGCTCGTGTAAAATAGCCAGTTTAAGTGTTGGGTACCTTGCAGCGTAATCGCTGTTGGTCATTGATACCGCGTAGGTTGGCATACCGGCACGGGTACGCACCTGGTCAAGGAAGCCTGTTGCAGTAGCCTGATCGCCAAGGTAATTATTAACTTCGGCCAATGAAAGGATCACATCAGCATAACGCATCAGGATCCAGTCGTTACCACCGTAACCGTTAATACCTGCAGCTGTGCTAACATCCCTGAATTTGGTAACAAACCAATCTTTTACAATTGGATCATTTGCATATTTAACAGAGAAAGTCATACGCGGATCGCCGGTTTCGTACTCATTGATCAAATCGTGAGTAACGTTATAACCTGCACCTGTAGATACTTTTTGTGAGTTAATAGTTTCGCCTTTAGCCTGAAAGTTAGCAGCAATTGACGAGCTATAGTTCAAATCGCCCTGGATGTTAACGATCTGGAAGATCAACTCCGGACAAGTTGTTTTTTTTGCAACATCAAAAACGTCAGTGTAAGGAATGGCATTCAACGCGCCGAAAGTGCGCATGTTGTAAGCATTCATTAAAAATGTTTTGGCATTGTTAAGGTTAGTTGTACGGTTAGCCTGATCCTGTGTTGTTGCCATGGTAAGGTAAACCTGACCTAACAGGAAGTTAGCAGCGGCTTTTGAAGCACGACCGGTTGATGCCTGCAGATTAGGCAGCGGGCTGGCAATCACATCGGTTAAATCGGCAACAATTTGCTGATAAACAGTTGCCTGTTTTTCGCGGAAAGTTTGTGCTGCAACATCACCTGCTGATGATAACGCTTTAGTTACCAAAGGCACATCGCCCCAGGTACGTACCAGGTCGAAATAAATAAAGGCACGCAAAAATTTAGCTTCAGCAGCATATTTTAGTTTTACATTATTATCAGGAAAAGTAACCTGATCAATATGCGATAATACAGAATTTGCACGGCTAACTGTAGTATACAACGATACCCAATGGCTTTTCAGATAAGTATTGGTTGGCAATATAGAAAAGTTACCAAACTGGAACGGTTCGCCAGAGTTTGACTGGTTATCCTGTGTACCGGTATCATCCGAGCGCTGGTCTGTCCAAAGGTCGCTGCTTTCGCCAACGTTATTGCCGCTTCGTAATGATTGGTATATACCGTTTACTGCCAGCAAAACATCATTAGGCGTTTTGTAACTCGCATCGACTGATATGGCGTTCGGATCGCTTTCGTTCAAAAAGTCTTTTTTACAAGACGGGGCTATCGCCACAACGGCAGCAAGGCAGGCCATGGCTATAAATTTCTTATTCATCATCTATATCTCTTTAAAAAATTTATTAAAAAGTAACATTAACACCTAAGTTGTATGACCTAACCAGCGGATAAGTACCATAATCGATACCTGGAGCAAGGTTAGGGTTTTGAGTGTTGTTTGAGGCAGCACCTGAGTAGTTGTAATCAACATCAGGATTATAACCTTTGTATTTGGTGATGGTAAATGCATTAACCACACTTGCAAATACACGGGCTTTGCTCAGGCCTAAAGTTTGTTGTAAAAAGCCAGGTAAAGTATAACCTAAAGTCAGGTTGGTACAACGCAGGTATGAGCCGCTTTGCAGGTAAAAGGTTGATAAACGGGTGCTGTTACTTTGTGTACCTGCACGTGAAGCGCGGTAAAATGAACCGTCCCCCGGATCAGCTTCGTTACGGTAACGTTGTGCAACGTTAGCATACTGGTTGCCTGAACCTTCACCATTGTACAGGTAATAATCCTGTCCGTCAAGGATCTGGTTGCCGTATGAGCCGTTGAATGAAGCGCTTGCATCAAAACGTTTGTAGGTACTGTTGAAAGCAAAGCCGTAGGTAAATTTAGCGTACGGCGAGCCGATAACGGTTTTATCAGCATCGTTAACAATACCGTCTTTATTGGTGTCAACAAACCAAAGATCACCAATTTTGGCAGGGTTGGTTTGTGAAGCTGACGGAGCGGTTTTACCAAGGTTTGAAGCATTGATTATACCACCAACTTTAAAGCCATAAAACATACCTAAAGGCTGACCTTGTGTTGTAATGCTGGTTAAATATGAACGCTCTGCACCGTTGATGATGATTGTATTTTGCGCAGGCAATTTAACTACCTTGTTACGGTTTAATGAAATATTACCGCTTGCACCAAAAGTAAAGTCTTTGTTGTTGATGATCTTACCGTCTAACTGCAAGTCAAAACCGGTGTTACGGATCTTTGAATCGCGCAGGTTGGTAAGGATGGTAGTACTACCCGAAATAGCCGATATTGGCTGGTTGTACAACAGGTTGTATGAATAACTCAGGTAATAGTTGGCAATAACCTGTAACCTGCCGTTAAATAAACCTATGTCAGTACCAAAGTTATACTGTGAAGTGGTTTCCCATTTCAGGGTGTTGTCTTTAAGGCCACCAGGGTAAGTAGCTGTTACAGCGCTGTTACCATCAAGCACTACACCGGTAGGGCTTGCCAGAGTTTGCTGAATGTTGTAGTTACCAATGTTGTAGTTACCACTTTTACCCCAGCTTGCACGAATTTTAACCGTTGATTGATCACCAAGGAAGTTGTGGTAGAACGATTCGTCAGAAAGGTTCCAGCCTGCTGCTACTGAAGGGAAATAACCATACTTATTTGCCGGGCCGAAACGTGATGAACCATCAGCACGGAACGACGCTGTTAAGAAATATTTGCCGGCATAGTTATAGTTAGCACGACCAAGATATGACAACAAGGTGTAAGCATTTTTGTAAGCTGAGTTTAAGCTAAAGTTAGCCGCCAAAGCTCCTTTGTTTGATATTTCAGGAATATTATCATTCTGGAAACCATCAGCCCTAACACTAAAATAGTCGTTAGTTGTACGTTGCGCGGTATAACCAGCTAAAGCGTCAAAATGGTGTTTACCAATCTGCTTATTGTAGTTTAGGGTAAACTCGGCAAGCTTATCAACTGTTGTTAAGTTTGAAGCCTGTGCGTTGGCAGCCAATATTGATTGCTGAGACCCCGGAGGGAAAGCACCGCTACTCAATGTAGTAGGATAATAATAATCGTACTTTTCGGTATAAGTTTGAGTACCTAAGTTAGTTTTAAAATTAAAACCAGGTAATATATTATACGTTACGTTAGCATTATAAGTGCTGCGATAACCTTTCCTGTTAATTTTAACGCGCTCGGCAAGGGCCACCGGATTTTCGATACCCTGGTAACCATACTGAGTAGAGCCTGCAGCTTCGGCATTAGTAGCCAATGAACCATCAGCGTTGTAAGCCGGCAGATATGGCATGTAGATCAAAGCGCCCAATACCGGTCCATGGTCAAAACGGCCTTCAGGAATTTCCTGGTTAGTGTTTTGAGTGTATGCTACGTTTGCACCGATGTGGATACGTTTGCTTACATCCCCCTCAACGTTTGAACGGAAGTTATAGCGTTGCTGACCTGATGATACAATTATACCAGGGTTGTTTTGATAAGAACCGCTAACATAGTAACGCACATTATTAGCTGCACCACCAGAAAATGAAAGGGTGTGTTTTTGGAAAATTACATTATGGTATAATTCATCCTGCCAATCGGTATTTACAGTTTGTTTGATAGGGGTTTGAGTAGCAAAGTTGTATAAACCATCCGGAATACTAACGCTGCCGGTGTTACCAACATTGGCAACACGAGTGCTGTTAGGGTCAGAGTACATGGTGTCATTCCAGGTATGGCCCGAATTTACCCAAAGGTCATGGTAGGCATTGTTACGACCATCGATAACCAGCAACGCAGCCTGATCGGCATCTAAAAGTTTCACTTTGTGGGCAAGCTGATCAACACCTGTCTGAACGTCATATTCAAAACGGCCTTTACCCTCTTTACCTTTTTTAGTAGTGATCAATACCACACCGCCAGATGCACGAGAGCCATAAATAGCAGCCGAAGCAGCATCTTTTAAGATGTCGATGCTTTCAACATCATCAGGGTTAATGAAGATATCATTACCTGCAGGATAGCCGTCAATTACATATAGGGGATCAGAACTGGCATTTAGTGAACCAACACCCCTCACCCTGATCTTGGTGCTTGTGTAAGGTGCACCGCTGGTTTGAGAAATCTGCACACCTGCAACCTTACCTGCAAGGGCCTGACCTAATGAAGGGGCTGAAAGATTAAGATCACCCGGTTTTATACTGGCAATTGCACCGGTAACATCGCTTTTACGGATAGTTTGGTAACCGATGGCTACAACCTCGTTAAGCATGTTTGATTTTGGCTTCATCTTAACGTTATAAGTTGACGAGTTGCCAATAGCTACTTCCAATTGTTCGTAACCAATAAAGTTAAAGAGTAACACGGCACCTTCTTCGGCAGAAATGGTGTATTTACCGTTTGTGTTAGTTGAAACACCCTTATCGGTACCCTTAATACGTACCGATACACCGGGTAAAGGAAGGTTAGTTTCGTCGGTAACAGTACCGGTAATTTGCTTTGCAGCTTCAGACACTATATTTTTTGCCGAAGCGTTTGAGATAAAAGGTTTTAGCAAAACCAGTAAAAATAATGCAGGGATGAAAAAAAACCTGCTCAAAAGATTTGGATTAATCTTTTTATTCATATTTTTAAAATTGATTGTTGAAAGAAATGACTTAAAGCCTTGGACCGCTTTTGAGTTATTTGACAATTATCCCGGACCAGGTGAGTGTTAGCGCATTCACCGGTTCTTAGTTTTATCGCCGAGCTCGATGTTAAGTTGAAGTTAATGTTACATAGGCGACTATTTTTAAAGAAGTGAGCAAATAATTAATAATTTCATAATTATTATTGCGTTAATATTAAACAATATTAATACAGAGTTATTAATATTGCAATAATTACAGCAAAGCTAAACCAGTTATCTTAATCAAAGGATACCTTAGTGTTAAATTTGCATTAATAAAAAATAAAAAAATCACCACCCTTTTACAGGCTTTTTTACTTTGGTTCATTTATTTAAACTACCATGAAGTAGTGGTAAAATTCACGTTATTTTTACGTGATGAGGTTACGGCTATCCCCTTTTCATCACCGCCAAGCAATGAAAAGCCTTCCAGTTCATCCCCCCTGTTTATACCGTCAACCTGGCTCAGCACTACCTGTTTACCTGCCTCAATCGACTTTTTAAGATCAACATACGTAAACCGCCATTGCCTGCCCTCAAGCTTGTTTTGGATAAGGACTAAAACACCTTTATCAGCTTTCCAAAACAGATTTTGCACCCAGGGTGTACAGGTAAACTTTTTGTAAAGAACACCGGGTTCCTTAGTGCTTTTAGCTTTGGCCAGCTTTTCGGGATCGTATAAACGTACTTCGTTGCCATGGTCGCCATAATCGGCGGTAGCCACATACCACTTATTATTATATTTTACATATTCGGGTCGGGTACCCTGGATACAGGCATCATCCTCAATTGTATTAATTAAATTACCATCAAGCGTACCGGTTTTAAGCAAACCTTTCCAGTTCACATTATAAATAACTGCTCTCCACTGGCTGCCCGCAGCATTCAGGCGGATAGAATTACCTATAAAGGTTGGGCCTTTATCATTATTATAAGCTATACCTGTAGGGTGATTAATAACATCCCGCCCGTTTTGGGTTAGCTTATACTCTTTATGCTGATACACCAGGCTATCATGATCCAGCCTAAACTCGCGGATCATCCCCACCTCTCTGTCGCCATATAAAAATATACGGCCATTTTGATAAGAGATCCCCTGGCATGCGCCTAACGAATCGATAGTTATGGCGCGGTCAAGCTTATGATCAATTGTCCCGGTGGTGATGCTGCCAATCCCTAAAACAGCAGCTATCATTGTTAAAGTAATTTTTTGCATGGAGTTAAATAAAGTAATTGCATTAGTGATCGAACTATAGCCTTAAGCTTTCCGCATTATGCTTTCAGCTTTTAACGAGGATCAAGTGGTTCGTCCGGATCAATTTGTTTGGCCTCCTCAACCGGATAATATTCTGCTTCGGTTTCTGAATTGCGCTTAGCCAGTTTGTAAGGCACATAGTTCAGTTCTTTCTGGCAACGGGCATCCATGGTCATAATAAAATCCGTCTGCGATTTATCAGTTACCACAATACCAGGTTTATCGGCAGGGATACCATATTTATAAAGCAACCTTGCACTGTTGCGCATATTAGTAGTAGTGTGGCGCGCATGTGGCTCTATAATAACAACACTTTCGGGTATGTGAAGGGTTTTAACCAGGTAAACCTTCATTTCTTCAGCCTCATTATATTTTGTTTTATAAGGATGCACCTTACCGCCAGATACAATGATAAAAGGCGCTTTACCTGCCTTATACTCCTGTACAGCCAGCCTGCAACGCAGCATCCCCTCCCCGCTCAGCGGCGATGTTAAATTATCCGGACCAGCACCGGGTACAAGAATATTTGAATATGGATAATCGGCCCATTTAATCGTTTTCACACGAGTTACAGCAGCCTTGTTAGCATTTAGCTCCATCGGCTCGTAATTAGCAGGGTCCTGCCTTTCGTTAATTTGCAGATAAAGCAATGCCGCCTGCATGGCCGGTTCAAAAAACAGTTTGGTTCCTTTAATATCGCCAATCAATGTAGCACTGGCATCATACATTAGCGTATAATAGGCCCTCGCCTTAACGTTATAGCTAATTGAATCTATCTGCGGATAATTTGGCTTTTTACCCTCGGCATAAACACCGATAGTATAATTAATGCTCCAGGCATCCTGCTCCCAGGCTTTTACAAGCAATTGTGCGGGCGATAGCTTTTTGTACAAACTATATTGCCCCGATGGGATTAGCTTTGATTTAACCAGCTTATCAAGCGCACTGCCTGTTTTGTAAAGCGCGATAAGACGGTCGCTTACATTTTTGATATCTTCATCAGTTAATTTTACAGCAGCTGTTAAGCATAATGCGTCTTTACAATCGGTAAGAGAAGTGTTAAGTGCATCAAGTTTTTTCTGCGTGAGCTGTGCCAGTTCAGGATCGTTTTTTAGTAAAGTGCTTACCTCGGCGTCCTGCTCAAACAAAGTCAGCAAGCCGTAGTTTTTAATCTTTACATAATCTGTAGGTGTAGTTTTGGCAGGGGCCGGACTTTGTGCAGAAGCACTTAAACCACCCAACCCAAGCAATGCCAATAGCAGGAGTTTTTTCATTGAGCTGTTTTTTAACAAGGCGCAAATAACGCCTTAGCACATAAACTCAAGGTTAACTACTGGTAACTTTCCTCTTACAAAACAGGCCTATTTTTGATTTAAATTAAGATATACCATCTTTAGGACAAAATAGTCCATGTCAATTTTGATATTTGTAAAAGCTGATAATTTTACCGAATATCCCCTCATGGAAAGTACCGCCTTATTAAAAGCCATTATCGAAAACGCTATCGACGGCATTATCACGATTGATGAACGCGGGATCGTTGAAACCATCAACCCATCAGCATGCAAGCTTTTTCAGTATGAGCCGGGTGAGGTTATCGGCAAAAACATATCCATGTTAATGCCCCAGCCTTATAAACAGGAACATGATCATTATATCAACCGTTATCAAACTACCGGCACGGCACATATCATCGGTATTGGACGCGAAGTTACCGGGCTACGCAAAGATGGCACCCAATTCCCGTTCAGGCTTGGCGTTAGCGATGTAAACTACGCGGGCCGCCGTATCTTCACCGGTTTTATCCATGACCTGAGCCGTGAAAAGAAAGCCGAAGACCGGCTTAAAGAATATGCTTCGCAACTTGAAAACCTTGTGGAGGAACGTACCCTGTCGCTGAAAAAATCTTTTCTTGAATTGCAAAAAGCTAAGGAAGAAGTAAGTCAATCACTTGAAAAAGAGAAAGAACTCGGGCAACTCAAAAGCCGTTTTGTATCCATGGCATCGCATGAATTCCGTACCCCATTAAGTGCCGTTCAGCTATCAGCTTCGCTTATAGATAAATATGCGGAGCCATTTCAAAGTCCGCAGATCAGCAAACATGTTAACAAGATCAAAAATGCGGTTGGCAATCTCACCACTATCCTAAACGATTTTCTTTCGCTCGAAAAACTGGAGGCTGGTCGTGTTGAACCATCGTACAGTACGTTTGACCTGGTTAAACTGGCCGAAGAAATAACCGAAGAAATGCAACTCATCGCCAAACAAAATCAAACATTCCTTTATCAGCATACCGGCACAAATAGCCTGGTGCGGTTGGATACCAACCTGCTTAAAAATTGCATTATCAATCTTATTACCAACGCCATTAAATATTCGGGCGAGAATAGCTTTATTGAATTTAATACTGAAATAAATATTTCCGGATGTTCCGTTACGATAAAGGATAACGGCATAGGTATTCCGGAAAGTGACCAAAAGCATCTGTTCGAAGCCTTTTTCAGGGCGAATAATACAGGCAATATCCCCGGTACCGGACTGGGGCTTAACATTGTAGCACGGTATGCCGCCCTTATGAATGGCAAGGTTGATTTTCAAAGCAATGTAAACGAAGGCACTTCATTCACCATTTCATTCCCTGTACAATGAGCCAAAAGATCCTGATCATAGAAGATAATACAGATATCCGCGAAAATGTGGTTGAGATACTTGAGTTGGCCGGCTACATCGTGTTTGAGGCCGACAATGGTAAAGCCGGTATTGAACTGGCTGTTAAAAACCTGCCCGATGTAATACTTTGCGATATCATGATGCCGGAGCTTGACGGTTACGGTGTTTTATATATGCTGAACAAAAATCCAGAAACTGCTACCATCCCCTTTATATTTCTGACAGCCAAGGCCGAACGGATTGATCAACGAAAAGGTATGGAAATGGGAGCCGATGATTATTTAACCAAGCCTTTTGACGACATGGAACTGTTAAGTGCCATTGAAAGCAGGCTCCGAAAAAAAAACGCCCAGCAAAACTTCTATAGTCAATCGCTCGAAAACTTAAACTCCATTGTGTCAAAAAACAGCGGACTTGCCGAGCTAAAGCGCATCATAGCCGAACGTAAAGCCCGCCAGTTTAAAAAAGACCAGGTTATTTATTACAATGGCGATAAAGGAAATGGCTTGTACTTAATACTGAACGGCCGGGTTAAAACAGTTAAACTGGCCGATGATGGTCGCGAACTGATGACTGCCATCCATTCGGCCGAAGAATACCTTGGTGTAAATGCCATGCTCTCAAACGAGGCCTATTCAGATACCGCAACAGCCATGGAAGATAGTCTGCTATGCCTGATCCCTAAAGACCAGCTGGATAACCTGCTTAATTTATACCCGGGTGTGGCCCGAGAGTTTATCAAACTACTCTCCAACCATATCCGCGACAGGGAAGAACAGTTACTGCAGCTTGCTTATAACTCTGTAAGGAAAAGAATGGCCGATACCCTGATACGTCTTTACAAACAACAGGGAAGCGATTTCAAAGTATCGCGCGAGGACCTTGCAGCCATGGCCGGCGTTGCAACCGAAACCGTGAGCCGCACCCTTACCGATTTTAAAGACGAAAACCTTATTGATAAAAAAGGTAGCCAGATCACTGTGCTCTCCCCCGAACGGCTTGGTAAAATGAAAAACTGATCGCCATCATTTTTTTAGGTGATATTACTCATTCCCACAGCAAGCGCTTCAGGGTAGTTTTGCTTTCGGTTAAATGAATGAAGGATGAAAGCGATAGCTTATAATATCAAACCGTTTGAAAAAGAATTTTTGGCGATAGCCAATCGCAAAAAGCATGAAATTACGCTGATATCAAACAATCTAAACCCCGATACCGCCATATTTGCCCAGGGAAAAACAGCGGCTATCATAACTATCGAAGATGAGGTTTCGCCGGATGTTATAGCAAAGCTTTCGGAAGCCGGCATTAAATATATTGTAACCCGTTCATCCAATACCGACCATATCGACAAGGAGGCAGCTGCACAATTTGGGATTAAACTGGCCAATATCCCATCTGCAAGTCCGCACGTTGTCAATACCGGCGATACATTACAGGAAATCGCCAATCAAACCATTCGCTGTCTTGATCTCTGGCAATTAAATAAATGCGTAGGCAAAGCTTGTGTTTGTGCAAAAGGGTGTAGGGCTGTGGTTGAGGATGATGTGAAGGAAGCTCTGTAAATGCTACTTCTGAATCAATACCAGTAATTCCTGTGGTGTTTCATAAGTTGTGCCTTTATAGCTAAGCGCTTTAACACCTACACAAACAGTATCTACTGCTTTGGTAGCATGGGTAATATAGATCTTTCCACGTACGTCGGGTTCTGTACCATCGCTTACCATTTTCATGCCGGTTAACAATTGCATTACGCTGTCAATACCCGTTTTTTTATCAAAGTTTTTTTCTTTTCCTTCGGGGAAGTAATAATCAAACTTATCGCAAGTAATCCTGAACTGGGTTTCGCGACCAAGTTCTGTAAACTTAAATTTGATGGATTGTACGTCATCATTTGAGCCGGATTTGCTTTTGCAGGCAACGAATGATGCTGTCACAAATAATAAGAAGATAGTCAGTTTTTTCATCGGTTTATATATTCTTATTCTAATATCGGGCTTTTACATAAAAAACGTAAATATCATCGTTAAGCGGAATCCACGCTATTGCTTCTTCAACGCTACACATATCAATCACACTTACAAAAGTTTGATATTTCATCTTATTTCCGAAGTGAAAACGGATGCCCAAAGTTTTACTTTTTATCCGGATCATACTTTTGATTTCAAACCTTGCAAATTCAAGCAGCGATTGATCGCCCATTGCATTGCCGGTTAAATTGACATTTGTATAACTCCTCTCCGGGGGAATCTTGACATGGTATTTTTTTGCTATTAACCTATCCATATCAGGATCAACTATTGCAATATTCAATGCACCCCTATGAACAAAAGCCTTATGCTGATATAAAAACATGAGGCATAACATTGGAAATAAAACCAGGCTAATCAATCCAGGAACATAGGTTATAGGTTTGTGCGGAGCTAAGGTTAATATTTTCATGATGAGGTTTATAGGATTATGTTCACTATACAACGTCAAATCATCAAAATTATTCCCTTACACTCCTACTGCTCCTATTTCAACTCATCCAGCACCCTGAACATTTTTTCTTTGATTCCCCGGCTCGATCCGCTGAAGTTGTTGACCATGATAGAAAAACAAAGCTCACGCCCATTTTTAGCCTGATAGCCGGCATAGCACAGCACATTATTGATACTGCCACTTTTCATTTTCATATCGTTATAAACAGGCAGGCTTGCATAAAAATCAGCAAACCAGCTTTCCTTTTTTGCCGATTGCAGCACACGGGCAAGTGTTAAGGTAGTAACCCTATCGCCGGGCGAAAGGCCGCTGCCATCGTAAATATTTAAACTCCTTGTATCTATCCCCCGCGCCGCCCAAAACTTTTGCACCTCATCAACGCCGTTGGCAGTTGTAGGCTTACGGCCCTGTTTCCAGGCTATGGTTTTAAGCAATTGTTCTGCATACAGGTTGATACTTTTTTGATTAAGCCAGTAAACGATCTTGCTTAAAGCAGGTGACGAGATAGTTGCCAGATTTTTGGTAATAACAGGAGTGGGTAAGTTTTTAGCACTCAAAGTAGCAGCCGATTCCGGTTCGTTACCGATAATAATACCAAGGCTTCTGAGCGTATCATTAAGCCGCAACGCAGCGTCATAAGCAGCATCAGGCAGGGCTGCAGAAATACTTTTCTTTTCCTGATCAATAGCATAAGTACCACGCAGGTACATTACCTTGCTGCCGACCGGCAAAAAGGCATAAGCATTATCGCCAGATCCGGAAGCACCGTTGGTTAATTCGCTTTTAAATGAAAGATATGGCATCTGCGGAACGGTACGAGATACACCAACCGTGTTACCAACTACACCAGTACGCAGTTTAATATCGAACTGATTTTCGCGCCAGCAAAGGCCTGAAGTCCCTGCACCGTAATAATTACCTATATCCTGCCAGATCCATCCTTCGGGTATAGACTGGGTTCCGAAAATACTATCATCACCAATAATACGACCGCTTATTTTTTTGATGCCCGCCTTTTGCAGAGCATCGGCCATAAGCGCCAATATATGCCTCTCTTTGGTTTGCTCGTAGCGCCAACTGCCAAGGGTTGGGTCACCGGCGCCTTTGATGATGATATCGCCGTTCAGCATGCCATCGGCACCGATATCGCCGGTGTAACCTAATTGCGTTTGGTATTGAAAATCCGGGCCTAAAATATTAAAGGCCGTAATGCTGGTAATGGTTTTAAGTGTTGACGCTGTTGCTAAACCCATATTAGGGTTTCCGGCAAACACCTGTTCGCCTGTTTTAGCATCAAGTACGGTTAATGACACCGAAGCATAACTACACTGGCTATCGGCCTGTAAACGACCAAAGGCATTTGATATTTTTTGCTGAAGCGTTTGCGCCGCAGCAGATCCTCCTATAAATAAAAAACTAATTATCAGTAAGCGCCTCATCCTGTTTCTTAACGTTCCGCTGCGAAATATAATATATCGGTACACCTATCAATACAATAATAAAGCCTGGCCAGGTAAACTGAGGCTTATAAATGATCAGCAATACACAAAATATCAATCCCATGATAATATAAATAGCAGGTAAAATTGGGTATCCCAATGCTTTATAAGGACGCTCGGCATTTGGATGTTTTTTTCGCAGGATATAAATGCCAAAGATGGTAAGCACATAAAAAATCACCACCACAAAGGATATCATATCGAGCAGGTCACCATAGCGACCGCTCAGGCAAAGTATCGAAGCTACCGCGGCCTGGATCCATAAACCAAATTCAGGCACACCGGCTTTGTTTAACTCCCCTGTTTGTTTAAAGAACAAGCCATCTTTTGCCATGGTGTAATAAACCCTGGCACCCGAAAGTATCAGGCCGTTATTACAACCAAAGGTTGATATCATGATCATAACCGCAATGATATACGTGCCGAGATTACCGAATATGATATGTGATGCAGCCACCGCAACACGGTCTTTATCAGCAGTAGCTATGTCATGCATAGATAGCACGCCTGTGTAAGCAACGTTGGCCGATACATAGATAACAGTCACGATCAAAGTACCCAA
This sequence comes from Mucilaginibacter sp. A5337, assembly GCF_059690695.1. Taxonomy (NCBI): domain Bacteria; kingdom Pseudomonadati; phylum Bacteroidota; class Sphingobacteriia; order Sphingobacteriales; family Sphingobacteriaceae; genus Mucilaginibacter; species Mucilaginibacter sp. A5337. Next base: position 469,137 of record NZ_JCAWEC010000007.1, read on the forward strand.
ACCAAGGCTTAAAGCAACATCCCTTTTAGGGTTCTTCATTTCGCCTGCTATAAAAGTTACACTGTTCCAGGCATCGCTGCTAAATATCGAGCCAACCATCGAAGCCGCGATAGCCCCCATGGCGGTAGCAAGGGTAAGGCTTACGGTTGTATTGTCGGCCTTGAGGTTATGAATATCCCAGGCGTTACTCCAGTTGGCATGCCAGATCTCTGGTTTCAGCGCTACAAACCCAAATATGATCAAGCCAAACAAGCTCAAAAGCTTGGTAAGTGTAAAAGTGGTTTGGATAATTTTGCCGCTTTTAACCCCTTTTGTATTAATGTAGGTAAGTAGCACGATAATGAAAATTGACATTAGCTGTGCTGCGCTGATCTTCAAAAAACCGAGTTGAAAAAGTATGTTATCTTCACTAAAAGCCGGGATCAAATATGCAGTGAACTTGCTAAAAGCGACCCCAACTGCGGCAATAGTACCGGTTTGAATCACCGCGAAAAAACTCCAGCCATATAAAAAAGCTATCAGCTTGTTGTAGGCTTCTTTTAAGTAAACATACTGACCGCCTGCTTTGGGGAACATACCGCTTAATTCGCCATAACTAAGGGCAGCAGTAAGCGTCATAAAGCCGGTAATGATCCAGATGGCTATGAGCCAGCCGGCTGAACCTACGTTACGGGTAATATCGGCACTAACAATAAAAATACCAGAGCCTATCATGGAACCTGATACCAGCATGGTACCATCCAGCAAGCTAAGCTCATGTTTCATTTTGGGTTGCGATGAGTTTTTCGCCATATATTGTTTTGGAGTTTAAATCTCTAAACTATTCAAAAACTTTAATATTAAGGATCACTATTGTAAATAAATAAAATTACTATTTTGCAATACCAATTATTATTTACACACTGTATAAAAACCAACACAGTGCCTACTTACTAAACCAAATTTGTGATATGGATTTTCTAAACAATTATTTAATTTATTTAATTCCTGTTTTAGGGCTGATCGGCATCCTTGTTATGGCCGTTAAAGCGGCCTGGGTTACCAAACAAAACGCCGGTGACGGCGACATGGCCACACTGGCCGGTTACATAGCCGACGGCGCAATGGCCTTTTTACGTGCCGAATGGAAAGTACTTGGCGGTTTTGTTGCCGTTGCAGGTATTTTGCTGGCCTGGTCGGGCACCACGGTTGCCACTTCAAGTTGGGTTATTGCCATATCATTTTTGATAGGAGCGTTTCTATCGGCTTTTGCAGGGTACCTGGGTATGCGCATTGCTACCAAAGCTAACGTACGCACTACACAGGCCGCACGTACCAGCCTGGCACAAGCATTAAAAGTTTCATTTACAGGCGGAACAGTAATGGGCTTGGGTGTTGCCGGTTTGGCCATCATTGGTTTAGGATCGCTTTTTATAGTTTTTTACCAGTTTTATGTAGTTAAGGTAGCAGGCAGTAGCGTTAACGGCGAGGCTATGGCAAAAGCACTTGATGTTTTGGCGGGCTTTTCGTTAGGCGCTGAATCAATAGCACTGTTTGCACGTGTTGGCGGTGGGATCTACACCAAAGCGGCCGACGTAGGTGCCGACCTTGTAGGCAAAGTTGAAGCGGGCATTCCGGAGGATGACGTACGTAACCCCGCTACCATTGCCGATAACGTAGGTGATAACGTAGGTGACGTTGCAGGTATGGGCGCCGACCTTTTTGGCTCATATGTTGCCACAATGCTGGCAACCATGGTACTCGGCCGCGAAATTGTATCGCATGATAATTTTGGCGGTATTGCCCCGGTGTTGTTACCGATGGTGATTGCTGGTTTAGGATTAATATTTTCTATTGTTGGCGCATCACTTGTAAAAATTAAAAATGAAACCGATAGCGTACAAAATGCCCTGAATATTGGCAACTGGGCGTCAATTGTATTAACGGCTATAGCTACCTATTTTGTTGTACAATGGATGCTGCCATCGGGCGAATTTCACATGGTACGTGATGAAGTTAACGGTGTTGTAAAAGAAGGGATAATTCCTTTCACCAAAAACGGCGTTTTCGGATCAATAGTGGTTGGTCTTGTAGTTGGTACATTAATGTCAATTATTACCGAATATTATACGGCCATGGGCAAACGCCCGGTACTGAGTATTATCAGGCAATCGTCAACCGGTCATGCTACTAATATTATCGGCGGCTTATCGGTAGGTATGGAATCAACCGTGCTACCTATCCTTGTTTTAGCATCGGGCATTTATGGTTCCTATTATTTTGCCGGATTATATGGTGTAGCTATTGCTGCTGCCGGTATGATGGCTACAACGGCAATGCAGTTGGCTATCGATGCTTTCGGACCAATTGCTGACAATGCCGGTGGTATTGCCGAAATGAGCCGCCTACCCGAAGAAGTTCGTCACCGTACCGATAACCTGGATGCTGTTGGTAACACTACGGCTGCTACAGGCAAAGGCTTTGCTATTGCTTCGGCAGCGTTAACCTCATTGGCGTTATTTGCTGCTTTTGTGGGCGTAGCGGGCATTGAGCATATTGATATTTATAAAGCTAATGTATTGGCCGGCCTGTTTGTTGGCGGGATGATCCCTTTCATTTTCTCGGCCTTGTGTATCTCGGCGGTAGGTCGTGCCGCAATGGCCATGGTTGAAGAAGTACGTCGCCAGTTCCGTGAAATTCCGGGCATCATGACCTATGAGGGTAAACCCGAATACGAAAAATGTGTGGCTATCTCAACCAAAGCCTCCATCCGCGAAATGGTTGCCCCTGGGTTAATAGCACTGATCACCCCTATTATTATCGGTTTTGCCTTTGGCCCCGAAGTATTGGGTGGACTACTGGCAGGGGTTACCGTATCGGGCGTATTGATGGGCATTTTCCAGAGCAACGCCGGTGGCGCATGGGACAATGCCAAAAAATCATTTGAAAAAGGCTGCGATATCAACGGGGAAATTTTCTACAAAAAATCCGAGCCGCACAAGGCATCTGTCACCGGTGATACCGTAGGCGATCCGTTTAAAGATACTTCAGGCCCGTCTATGAACATCCTCATTAAATTAATGTCGATAGTATCATTAGTTATTGCGCCGCATCTGAACGGCCATCCGGCTGCAACCAGCGCCAAAATTCAAAAAGAAATGAATAAGCAACCCATCAGCGCGCATGTGGTTGTTAAAGCAGAGAAAAGTGTTTAATAGTTTTTATATTTAATGGAGAGGGCCGCCTGTTGAGGGCGGCTTTTTTGTTGTTATTTAGATATGAGATTTGAGACGTGAGATTTGAGACAGCCACCTGCTTATAACTCTTATCTAAACTTATGAAGTTTTAAAAACTTCGTAAGTTTTCCTTATTCTACTTAACATAATGCCCTTTCACCTTTCACCTTTCACCTTTCACCTTTCACCTTTCACCTTTCACCTTTCACCTTTCACCTTTCACCTTTCA
>NZ_JCAWEC010000008.1:0-242730 GCF_059690695.1 Mucilaginibacter sp. A5337
TTTATCAAAGATATGCAGACCCAGGAAAGCGTTTTTGTTCACATTAATGCCGTCGCCTTTGCAATTAAAGAAAACGATAACGTTACTTTCGAAATAGAGCAAGGATTGAAAGGGGCGAGCGCTGTCAAGGTCTTGAAATCAAATTAATGATACGCAATATTGTCGTAAAAGGAATGATGCCTCCAATGATGCAAAGGCTGCGGTGCGGTTTTAGCGTCAGCGTTAAAAATAATAAGCGAATGATTGTACCTAGATCTTCCGAAGGCATGACTAACGTTAAAAATTCAGACATTTCGGAGTACGCCCTCACTTCAGTTAAATTTTACCAAGATCGCAATTATGAATATTTACAACTTATTTTTCCAGACCTAAATGGGAAATTTCCTAATGAAGTAGGTTATAATTATGATCAAAAAGTATTAGGAAATTTGAGATAACTGTTGCAAATAAAGATTTGCTCAAAATCGGTCGAAATTTTAAACTTCAGAAATACTTGTCCAAGTATTTCTAAATGGTTTTTTAACGGGAAGATCAGAAATGACTATAAACGAAAAACGTTCGCAAGAGTTTAGCAACTTGCGAACGTTTGTACTCAGAGCGGGAATGGAACTCTGGTATTAATTGCTTTAAAATCAATATTTTATGATGGGTGATGTATTCTACTCAATGAATCGCTTACTAAACATTAATTGGCTTTTACCAACGCGTCCATAAATTTACGGTTAATTGAAGAAAGATCCAACTTTTTCCTGCCTTTTACGGGTTAGAAGGAATCGGAAAGGCAATTTACTCTTGCATGGCGCTAATAAAATTATTTAACCAACGTTCCTGATTTCCGAAAATTGTTCGCCAAGGCAAGTCATATACAAGTCTTGCAGAATGTCGAAACGGCAATAATACTCAAATCCACTTCGCAGCAAAACTTTTCTTGCAGCATGGTTTTGTCGGTTTACTGCAGCTGCAACTTGTTTGATGCCCTGTTGCTGCATTGCTTCCAGTAAGAGAGGCAAAACAGAACTCATTAGGTTTTTCCCGGTTACCTCGCTGTTTAGATAAAATTCTACAAAATAAAAATATTCTGATAACTCGTAGTATTCCATTGAAGTTTCAGGTGGTATGATATCAATCATGCCGGCAAGCTTGCCGGTTGCGCTTTCCGTTATCAAATGAATGAAATTTTTACCACAGTAATAGTTCAAGATTGCGCTTTTTAGCCAGCTTTCTGCTTCTGCAAGCGCATGGATTCGTTTTTCGGGTAAGAATTGCAGGGTTCTTTGATCTGTCAGCAGGCTGTATATCTCTTTGATCAGTTCACTATGCCGCGCTAATTCCTCGGGCCGGAAGCTGTGGATTTGCCAGTCTTGATATTCCAGGCGGATGGGTTCGATCATAAGTACGGCAAAATATCGATCTCCGGGCTTGACTGCAAAATTATTTTTAAATAATGGGAACTAACAGGTTTTATCAGTGCAAATCAATACGGATCAAAGTTTTAAAACGTCACCAACAAAATAACGGCGAGTGGACTAAACGTCACGGCCGTGGCATTTTGGAAAAAGTTTAACAGGTTGAGTTAGCGGACAAATTGATTGTTATGGAACGAGCAACAGTTCCACACGGCTACCGAGGAGCGGGTGGTAAGATGGTGTGTACCTGATATAGCCATAGTCCTGAAGCTGGCTAATGCATTTGTGATAAGTGATATTACTTTGAATGCGAGATAACTTCATAAGTTTCCTTCGGGAAATGTTTATAGATTTTTTCATACCGGTGGACTGCCATAAAAAGTATATCGCCATATAGAGACTCAGGTGCCAGGCGGTAATCCGGGCGTCTTCGCTGAAGCAGTGAAATAAACGGGATAAATGTTGAGTAGAAGACATGTTAACGAAATGCCTCCCTGCTGTTTTCCAACAATTTAATGATGTCCTGGTGACGATAATAATAAGTTCCCCCAACCTTGGAGTAAGATAATCTGCCTCCTGTCCGGAGATTTTGCAAAGTGCCGGGTGATACTTTTAACAGTTGCCTGACTTCAGCGCCTTTGAGCCATTCTTTTTGGATATCTTTTTTTGTGTTTAACAAATCATTGATATCATGAAGTAATTGCAGCCTGAAATTCTGCAGATCTTCTTTGGTAATAATCTCTACATTCATGGTCTATATAATATTTAATCTTGTTGAATTAATTTCTTTTGAATGGTGGTATTGATAAAGTATATCCGGAGTCAAATAGATACAGGATATGGTTACGATAACTCATACTACCTGAAATCTTTGCGATGTTTATAATTTTATGTGCCATGGTTCTCATAATGGTGTATATTCTGACATTATGATTTTTTAATTTCCTGCAATTACTGTTTATCGTTTGCAAACAGGCAGATCCCGGGGAACAAGAATGATTTTACTGCGCCTCTTCTTGTTGAAAGAGGGGAAATACTGTAAATAACCAAAGTCATGCAGGTCACGGATACAGCGATGATAGGTAGCCCGCGAGGAAATCCGGGCCACCTCCATCACCTCGTAACTATAAGCCTCGATATGATCCGGAAAGCCAGCGCTTTGCCACAACTGCAGGAGCGTAGCAAAAAGGCCGATATGGGCAATACAGATCCGGGGATCGTTGCCGATCCGTTCAAAGAAAACCCATAAAGGCCTGTACAACTCCATACTCAGATCTTAACAGTTTGCTTGCGCTGCGGAGCAGGTTCCTGTTTTTGTTCAGCCGCCGCTTTCTGAGCAACCGGTATTGCCTGGTCCGAAGCCGGAGTGCCCTCTTTGGCTTGTGCCACTTTAGCCAAAGCTGCCCGTTGAACTTCCTGCGGTGATAAATCAGATTTCTGGCTTTGCTCAAAGGCCTGCCTGTTCACAGGTTTGATATCCAGCTTTTGGCCGTTCTCATCATAAAAGTCGATGCGCATCATCGGCGCATTCGCGACCATTTTAGCTTTTGCCTCCTGGCCGTCCTTCAATACGTTAACTTCAACCTGGTTGCCTTTTTGCAATTGCGCCAGTAAACGCGCCTGCATGTATTTCTCTTCCGCACCGACTATCGGGAATTTTTCCAATACCTTCCCCTGGTCATGCCAGCGGATCATTTTTGGTAGAAAGTTCCCGTGCTGATCCGCTTCCTTGAAGTTAAGCGCCCGCCAGGCCCAGTAGGTTTCACCGGTCGGCACCATTTTCAATTTACCATCCATTTCTTTCCTTTCCAAAACTGGTTGTTCCCGGTAAACCGCGCGACCGTCCATCATATTGTAGCGTTCCTGTAGCGTGTAGTTAAATTTCGGGCCGATAAAGAAAGTTTGTGAGAGGTCTTCCATGCCTTCTTTCTTCAGCGTCGAAGTAAAACGGTTAAAAAAGGTAAGGTCTTTAGCGGCATCATCGCCTTTCGAAAAATACAGCACCGAATGCAGTTCATCTTTTCCGAACTTGCGTGTATGGTTCAGTGTAAACTCCGTCAGGTTCTGTTCCATTTTGGTATGTAAAGCCTTGGCGATGTCTTCGCCAAAACCCATGTACTGGAGTTGATCCCTGTTGTATTCAAAACTTGCCTGATTCATAATACTTAAATTTTTAATGGTTAATACTTCTTTGATAAGATAGGTCGGATAGGTTGAGGTATCTAAAAGCCTCGGATCCGTCCGTTTCAACTGCTCATCATGCAGCCAAATGGTACTGCTGCTACGGTCGAACCGGGCATAAAGTGTTTGCTCGATGGTGAGCGGACGGTAGAGCGAGTGGGGCGTTGAGAATTGCAGCCTGCCATCCCGGTTGGAATGAACCCTGAGCAGGGCGATACCGCAGTGTTGTTCCGGGTAACCATCCAGATCCAGCTTTAGGAAGCGCCCGCGGTATTCCCCCGCCAGGATCAGATCGGCCTGTTTTTTATCCGCTGCCAGTTCTTTGGCTTTTTTGCGCAGGAAACTTTCACCATCTGCCTGGTGCTCGAAATATTTTAAAATATTCACCTCGTGCCCGATCTCATAAATATGGTGCCCCGGATGGGTATGTTCGATCACCAGAAAGCGCTTCACTTCTTTATCCGGCTCGATATCCTGTCGCCATTGCACGGGGAAGAACAATTCCTGTCGCAGGTAAGACCCGGGGGCCTCCATCTTCCAAAAGGGTTGCAACTCCACATGAAGACCCGATAGTTGCTGCGCAACATCCGGCAGGTTTATCTCGGCGGATACCGGTTTTTGCCCAAAACTTGCCGCCAGATTGGCCACCGGAAGAAAGGCATAATCGGCCTCGACAAAATCCTGCATGACATAATCAAATACATTATTCGATGCTGCACAGAATTCTGAAGCTTCACCGGCGGAAACATAGCCATGAAATACAGGTTGATCCCGACCCCGGTCAAAGGCGCCCCAGTTCCATTGTTGCTCCGCAGCTTCGGACAAAAAACCGGCAATTGCTTTGCGATCCGTTAATTCCATAGCCAAAAGATTAATGCCCGTCCCGAACGGTCTTGTTATTGCGCAGCAGCAGTTCGTGCCCGTCCTTTAGTTTTCCTTTCACGCGTTTGACCTTTTTGGAGAAAAGCCCTTTGGCGGTATTGATCCCTGCCGTCGTCAGCTGCGCCGTCACTGACGGGTCGAGGCTCATCATATCCATAGACTGCATCCCGTTGACGGCACCGTCGCGTAATGCTTCACCGGTTACGGCTTCCGGCACACTGATGCCCTCCATGCCATCCGTCCGGTCATACACTGTCAGGTCGACCGGGATAATGTTTAGCCCTACATGGATCAGTTTGATATTGATCTTTACCCGCTGGTTGTAGAGGTCGCCGCTGCCATAGACCAGTTGCCCTTTTGCGAAGAGTTGCCCGTTCAGACTAACTGAGTCCAGCAGGCGCATGCGGATCACTGTTCCCTGCACGATCTTCTGGTTGCCCTCGACCACCGCGGGGATCGCCTGGAATTGCTCCGGAGCAGTCTTCACTGCTACCTCCGGTGTTTTTTCCTTCAGCCGCTCCGGATGCTGAATATCCAGGATTTTTTCCAGCAGGCCGTTCATTTGTTTCAGTTCCGGGTCTTCGCTTACGGTCGCAGGATACCGCATGGAATCGTGTTGGCTGTAAACCGTTTGTTTAGGTATGGCGGCAGCCACCGACGCAGGCGGTTTGTTGATCACCGATTGTAACTGGTTTAAGCGCTGGCTGATCTTGGCGGCATTGGCCGCAGGCTCTTCGTTATTCCCGGCAGCCTGATCGCCAAAATGAGCGGGCTGGCGAGGGGAAAAAGAAAAGCTGTTATCCGGCGGGGCTAAAGCCCCGCTGTCCGCGCCGCGTTTGAAAAAAGGGTCTGTCTTGCGCAGTTGCGCTTGTTTATCGGAGTCGGCACGGGCGCGGTCGTATAAGCTCATTTTGTCGCCGTCCGGATGGACACCCAGTAACGCGGATGGTATTTTGTACTGGAGGCTGTGCCGGGCCCCGGTTTGCGACTCCGGGCCTTTGCCGCCGCCGAAGGCCCAGAAGCATACGGTGCTCAGGCAAAAAATAAGGAGCGGCATGCCCAGCAGTGCTTTGCGCTGGCGTTGCAGTTTTAAAGGGTTTTTGGTTTCCATGTTAATGATTGCTGATAGTTAAAACTTTATTTTCTATGGTGGTCCAGTGCTCGATGAGAAAGCCGAGGAGGTTATTGTCGCTGCGTTCCACTTCGCGGAGGTCGCCTTCGGTGATGAGGCTTTGCGCGACCTGGCTGGTGGAGCGGATGATGCGCAGGGTGGCGTAGCACCGGAAATGGTAAGGACTGGCGCGGGTATCGACCTGTACGCTGTCGACGTTGAGGCGCTGGCTGATGTTGCCGGCGATGATATTGGCGTAATAGCCGCTGACCGTAAGGCTGTCGTAGACTTTGCGGGCCGAGTTATCCGCGAGGTAAAGGGCGCGGGACAGGTTGCGCTTGTTGACTTTTTCGTCGGGGTCGAGCGAAAAGAACAGCTCGTGGAAGGCACGTACATGGCCGCGGGCGGCGAGGGGCAGGTATTCGCTTCGTTCGACGGCTTTGGCTGACCAGGCGGTATTGCCGGAAAGGACGTAAACCTTTTTTTGCAGGTCGACGGATTCGGATTTCAGGAGCCAGGCCATCAAGCAGACGGTGGCAAAGGCCAGCAGGACGATGGCGATGCTAAAAACGCGCACGTGCTGGAAGGCGGTTTCCAGGTTTTTGAGTTTCTTGAACATGGCTATTGGGATTTTTGGGACGAGCCTTTGAGCTTTTCCGTGTTGTAATTATTGTTCTGGGTTTGTTTGCTGTCGCCTTGGTGGTTGTTGACCTGGCTGTTGCCGGCAAAAGCGTTGCGCATGATGGAGCCGCTGAACCAGGAAACGGCCATTGAGGCCATCGCGGAGGTTTTGTTGAAGAGGGCGTGCCCGCCGACGTTCATAATGTAGTTGGCAATGCCGGGTACGGTAAAGTAACCAAGGATACCGATCAGCAGGAAGATCAGGTATGCCGTACTGGTATTGCCGAATTCGTTACCACCGAGGTTCCCGCTTTGGATGGCCAGCAGCATATTGACCTGGATTTTGGCAATGATGGCGCCGAAGATGTTGGCGACGGGCAGCCACATGAACACGTTGACGTAACGGGCGATCCATTGCTTCAGGGTATGCTGGAAGCCGTCGAAGATGCTCAGCCCGAAGCAGAGCGGGCCGAGGATGGCCAGTACGATGAGTTTAAACGTGCGGATCGTGTCAAGGCATAGCGCTGCTGCCTGGAAGAGGACATTAAGGACTTCGTAGAGGAATTTACGTGCCCAGTTCTTAATGCTCCAGCCGGAAAAGGCATCCGAAATGGGGTTGCCCGCGCTGGCATTGGTGCCGTCGGGGTGGCTGTACTGGTACCATTTGTCCGGGTCGGAATTGAGTTCGTCGGGCGTTTGCTCATTGTCGTTTTGCGGTTGTTCGCTGAGCATCTGCCCGATGGCCTGGTTGGAATTGTTGACCATATTTTCCGTGGCGGTCACTACCGGTTGCAGTACGCCGTTCATCAGGCGGAGCACCAGCGGGAAAAAGGCGACGCAAAAGCCGATGGCGAATGGGCGCAGCAGGGGGTAATAATCGACGGGTTCGGCTGCGGCGAGGTGTTTCCAGACACGCGCGGCGATATACCACAGGGCGGCGAAACCGCCGATGGCGCGGGCGACACCGATCATACCGCTGCAAAGCGGGATCATCTGGTCGTAAAGCTGGCTAAGCATGCCCTGCAGGCTGTGCAGCTCGTCGGCGACGCCTTCGGCATGGGAACGTAATGGGCAAAGCGCGGCCAGCGTTGCCAATGCGGCAACCGGTAATAGTTTCTTTTTCATGGGATCAGGGTTTAATGCCGTAAATAGATTGGAGCGCCTGCCTGTCCTTTTCGGTCAACGCCCGTTGTTTCGCCATGGCGGATGCCTGGTCGTTGAACCGCCGCAGGTAAGTCAGCTGGTTATGGCTTTCGAGGTATAGCCGGTCGATGGCACTGAGCCGTTCGGCATCGCTCATCCGCAGCTGGCTGTCCGTGACGATCATGGCCAGGTTACCGAGGTTTTGCAGGCTGGCGCTGATGAGGTTATTGTAGACTTTCATCATATAAGCCAGTTCACCGGGCTTGAAGCGGCCGCTCCGGCTGAATGAACCGGAAGCCTGCCGGTACACGCCGACGAGGATGGTCTGGTCGCTGATGATATCCGTAATGCGGTGGTACTTGCGCACGCTTGGGCTGACCAGGTAAAGGCCGTCCAGGAACGCCTGGTGCAGGCTGAAGTTGCCCTGCGCAACGCCTTTTACGGCGCTATAACCTTTGGACAAAACCGCGTAGCCCTGGTACATCTGGCTGAGGATATTTTTCAGGCTGGCCAGTTTTTCATAGTCGAGTATGAGTTGCTGGATGCAATCTTCAACGGATTGCGCTTTGCTTGACTGCGGCAGCATGCCGCAGAGCCCTGCCGTCAGCAGGATGGTAAAAATTAACTTTTTCATCGCTTTCAAGATCTCCTTTCACCTTTGTTTTGGTTATTGTATGCCATAAAGCCTTTTCATTTGTTCGCGTTCTTTTTGCTGCTGCTGTCGATGGAGCGCCAGTTTGCGGCATTTGGCCGTGAAGTAAGCTGCAAAGTCATGTTTGTCCTTCATGCGTTCGTAGAGTTTATCCAGCCGGTTCAGTCGTTCGGCATCGTTCAATTGCAATTTGCCGGGTGTAAGCACATCGGTCAGTTCGTCCATATCCGTTTTACATTTGGCAAGCAGTCCGGCGCTCACCTGATCGAGATATTGCAGTTCTTTTGGGTTAAGCAGTTTTTGTTTGGCCTGCCATTGTTTTTCGTTCGCGAAAAGCGAACGGATCTGCTGGTACAGGCTGTCGGTGGCGCGGCTTTTTTGGTCGTTTTTCACCACGGGCGCTACCTGCTGCAAAGTATTGAAATAAGTAGTATGCAGGACAAATGTGCCGTTCTTCAGGTCATGCGCTGCGGTCAGGCCTTTATCGGCGATGTTGTAGCCGGTTTTAATCGCGCCCAGGTAAAGCTGGTAAGCGGCCATTTGCTCGGCCATCAGCTTTTTCTTCGTGGCCTGCTGGCTGAAGAAGCCACCGGGGAACTGGGCTTTGGCCCGCGTGATGCAGAGGCAGGCGAGGGAAAAAATAAAGATGGCGGCTAAGCGCGCGGCTTTGATGAATGTATTTTTCATATAGGTCGGTTTTATAGTATCCCGTAAAATTGTTTCACCGCCGCGCGGTCGCGGCCGTCTTTGGCCCGGAGCAGGCTGAGACCGGCGTTCTGGCGGTTGAACTGCCGCAGGTGGTCGAGGTTGGTTTGCATGGCTTTGGCCGCCAGGCTGATCCGCTCCAGCCGTTCGGCATCGTCCATCTGCGCGGCGAGGTCGCTGATGACCGTAATGGTTTCGTCGAGGTTGCGCAGGCTTTCCTGTAAGATGCCGCTATAGATATTGCCCATGTATTTCAGTTCCGTTGGGCTGAAATGCGGGTCGCGCCGGAACAGCGCATTGGCGTTCCGGTATTCGCTGAGGACCTGGCTTTGCTGGCTGATAATGCGCTTAACCGCGTCGTAATCCGCGATGAGCCGCCGCACTTTGGAGAGTTCCCGGTAATATCCGGCATAGAGGTCTTTTTCCTTATTCAGCCAGCTGGAGATCTCGTTGAGGCTGTTGAGGTGCAGGGTGTTTTCGACCTGTTGTTCGGTGTTTTGCAGCGCGATGGTCTGGTTTTGCAGGCGCTGCACTTTGATGTCGATGGCGACGATCACCTTTTTGATCAGGCCTGTAAAGGCGCTGGCGGCAGGTACCTGCGCTTTGGCTTTAGGCGTGGCCGTCAAATACAACATGCCGGCAACCAGGATGATGATATGTCTTTTCATGATGCTGCTGAATTAAGTTTCCCGGCCACCAGCGCGGCGATGCCCGCCTCGATGCTGCCGTGTTTTTCCGCGTATTCCCGGACTTGCACCCGCTCTTTGCCCTCGGTGGTAAAGGCGTAATATTCCTCCGGACAAAGTTCATTTTTATAAACTTTCATGATCTGCCCGCCGATGTCGATAAAAATCTCCCGGTTATCCTTATTGACCGACAGCAGGATGGTTTTGCCTTTATCCGATAGGCCGAGGGCGTTTTGCAGTTTGTCGAACTTGCCCTGGAACTTGCGCATATCCATTAAGATTTTGATATCGGCGTTATTGATGATAGCATCTTTAATGACCGGCGAGGATATCAGGTCGTCCAGTTCCTGGGTGATGACGATAGGTACCCCGTTGAACTTACGGATGGTTTTGAAGGCGTAGCGCAGGAATTCGGCCATACCCGATTTGGCGATGGCCTTCCAGGCTTCGTCTATCGTGAGGACTTTACGGATACCGGCCAGCTTCCGCATTTTCGAGATAAACAATTCCATAATGATGAGCGTCACGACCGGGAAAAGGATCGGGTGGTCTTTGATCTGATCAAGCTCGAACACAATGAAGGGCTGGCTGAGCAGGTCGAGGTTTTCCCGGGCGTTCAGCAGGTAATCGAATTCCCCGCCTTTATAGTAAGGCCGCAGTACGTACAGAAAATTGTCCATATCAAACGCGCTTTCTTTTACCCGGTGGCTTTTCAGCACTTCGCGGTAGTCGCGTTCTAGGTATTCATAGAAAGAATCGAAGCCTGGGAATACCGTGGCGTTTTGTGCTAAATACACATAATAGCCCTGCAAGGCATTGGAGAGGGCCACGTATTCCGCTCGGTTAAAGGTTTCGTTTTCTCCTTTCCAAAGGGAAACCAGTAGCGCCTTCAGGCTTTCTTTTTTCTCGGTGTCCAGCACTTCCCCCTTGGATAAATAAAATGGGTTAAAGCGGATGGGATCCGTTTCGGTATAAGTGAAATAATAACCTTTTAGCACCTCGCAAAGCCCGAGGTAACTGCCGCCGATATCGACGGTCACACAATGCGCGCCCTGATCGTAAAGTGAGCGCAGGATGTGGTTGACCGTCATCGATTTGCCGCCACCCGAAGTGCCGCAAACCAGTGTGCCCATGTTAGAAGTAATGCCTTCCTTTCGGGGGGCGTCGAAAAGGTCGGCATAGACCGGTTTGCCGGACAAGCGGTCGCAAAAGCGGATGCCTTCACCGGCCTCGGCGCTTTTATAATTGCTTTCGAGATTGAGAAAGCAGGCGGCTTGTTCGGCAAACGTATCGAAAGTATCATTGACCGGGAAATCGCCCGCATTGCCGGGGATACCTGCCCACCAGATCTGCGCGGCGCCATCGGTTTCGGGTTTGGCGGAGGCATCCATCGCGGCCATCGCCGATAAGACCTGGTTGCCTTTGCTCAGCAGTTGTTCCTGGTAATCCGACCACACCATCACGTTGAAATGTGCTTTCACCGGCAGCCGCTGGCGTCCGATGGCCTCGTTGAGGTAATCGTTCGTGGCCTCCAGCGAGATGGCGTTCTCGCGGGAATAAGCCGAGAGCGATTGCAGGCGCAGCCTTTTCTTTTCCAGTTTTTTGAGCGTGGCCTGCGCATCGCCAACAAAAATGTATTGGTTATAGATATGGCTGGTTTGAAGTAAAAGCCCGAGTTGGGCGGCAAAGCTCACCGGGAACTTGGTCTGGTCAGTAGAATAGGGCTCGTAGGTCAGGCGGGAACCGCAATATGGCGGCAGGCTTTCGGTATCGCCCAAAGTATAGATGGCCAGCCGCCGGTTCCCGATACGCACCGTTTCGTCAAAAGTGATATCCTGGTATAAGGCCCGGTCATCGCTTTCGGCGAGGAAACAGTAACGCTCGATCAGTCCGGTTTTCTTCAGCTGGCTCTGCAAGTCTGCGGCGCCTAGAGCGATAACTTTAATTAGGCGGGTATCTTCCAACAGGCGTTTGACCTGGGCAGCTACGTCACGGAATTCTCGGACAGCCTGTGAGCCCAATAACTCTTTCGGTACCAGGGTCGGCCGGATCAGGCTGGAAAATAGCGAGCCGCCGGGTTTACTGCCCTTCGGTTTTTTGGTCAGGTAAACGATGCTGTCGTGCGCGAGGTAGGGCCTGCTTTCAAAGTAACGATTACCGGCTTGGTTCAGAAAAGTAGGACGGCCTACGGTTTCGCCTACTTTTGTTTTTTGCTTAAAAAACCAATCCTGTTTATGCAGCACGCTGTCTTTGGGCAATATCCGGATGGCTTTTACCCAGGCCTGGTGCAGGTTTTCGTAATCCTCATCCGAGAGCGTGAACACTTCCGGCAGGCTGATGCGGAAGGCCAGCGTAAACTCACCCTGTTTGGATAAGATGGCGTCGTTTTCGATCCCCAGGATGGGCAGTATGTTTTTCAGTTGTTTTTCCATGTCACGTATCTCTTTCACATTTTCAATTGGGCTGGCGAGGGGAAAAAATTAAAAGCGGTGGCGGTTGCGCGGCCTGATCTTTTGCATGTTTTCCTGGTGGTCACGCTGCAGTTGTTCCTTGTTCTGGCGGATCAGCCTCGGAATTTCCGTTTCACTCAGCGGGATGACTTCCGCTTTCAGTTCTTTTTGGATCGGATGCCGGCGTAGCAGCGCGCGTTCGTCCATGCCGTAGATCTGTGCAGTTCCTACCGGGTCGAGCCCGATCTCATTGGGTAGTTTGATTTTGATCACACCAGGCGGGAATTCCAGCAGTTTCGGGTCGATGGATACGGTTTGTTTCATCAGCGGTTCATAAAATGCCTCGTAATTCCAACCGTCATTGGTCAGTTCAAAAGATTTCAGGCTGATGACCGGGAAGAAGTGCTGCGCATGGCGGAGTTCGTGCAGGCGCAGGTCGACGATGAACCGCTCACCGGCTATGTCGATGGCTGGCAGGATACCCGCGCGTCTGGCTTCGAGCGCATCAGGATCTACGATTACGTCGAAATCCGCTTTACCGCGTAGTTGTTCGACGGGCATGTTGTACTTTTCGGCCATCCCCTGTGGGTCAAGTTCGGCCAGGGTTGGTACGGTAACGAGTTTGATGGGCCAGTCAGGGTCGAGGTCGGTCGTAGCGCAGCAGTATACCGTATCGTAATGAAACTGATAATGGTTACCCTTGTCCTGCATGTCGCTGATGAACGAAATCTTATTGTGCGGCCTGTCCGTTTGTCTTAATTCCTGTTGATGGATATCCACCTCAAAGGACGTGCCTTCTATCGTGAATATTACGGGCTCTTTAAATTTCATACTTCTGTCCTCCTGTAGTTATTTGTTGGAAAAAGCGGCGGCCGTAGGATTTCAGAACGCGGGGCACCCGTTTGCGGGCCATGGCTTTCATCAGGCCGTGTTCGCCGTATTTGCGGCTTAGCGCGAAAATTTTCATGGAGCCGAATGCGGCTGCGGGACCGCAAGCAACAAGGCAGATGATGGTCCCAGCGCCGATAATGTACAAGGAGGCGAACAGGATCATCAGCACGAGCACCAGCCCGGCGAAGTACCAGATGTATTGCGCCCTTAACCCGTGGAACTCAATGCTTTTGTTGATGCCTTTGTTAATGGTATAGATGCTGTTGTTCATGGTATGTTTTTTTAGCTTTCTTTGCAGATTGTCTTTTCGTGCTGGTGCTGTTCAGCCCGGCATTTCTAAAAAAGCGGGGGCCGGCGAGGGGAAAAAACAAAGGGTCAGGGTGGTGAAAAGCGTTCCACGCTGGCGAGGGTATCGTGGATCGCGCCGCCGTGGGAGAAAATGGCCAGTTGCTCCAAAATAAAACCCCGGCTTTTGCCCATGACGATGGAATGGTAGCCGAAGGTGAGTACGAGGCCCCCGGGTTGCAGGTGTTTAACGATCTCATCCTTCAGTTGCCTGAAAGGGCTGCAAACAATGCCTTTATAGAGTTCCATGCTTTTTCGGTAGGCGTAGGGCGGATCAAGCAGGATGCTGCCGAACTTTTCGCCCCGGTAGCCCCGCAGAAAATCCAGTGCATCGAGGTGGCTATGGGCTGGCATCTCCGGGTCGGGGTCGTTCCGCCATTCGTCAACGGCTAACCTGGTTATCCCTGCAAAGAGGTTGAGCACCCGGCCGGAGCAGGTACGTTCCACCCATTCCCGGATCGGTTTGACCGAAAAGGTATACCGGTGCAGGGGGCAGCGGATATGTTCAAAGCGGATGCTCATAACCGTACTCCTTTTGATCTCCGGTAGGTTTCATCCTTCCAGGGTTGAGCAATGTTGATCGCTGTCCCGGCTTGTTTTTCCTGGGATTCGCGGTAGGCTTTCTCCCCGGCAAGCGAAACGACAATGGCTTCTTCAAGGCTATCTTTACGCTGCTCACCGGCAGGTACGGGGCTTGTAGCCGGTGCGACCCCATCGGCCTGTTGCTGCGCCTCCTGTTTTTCGCGGATCTTCCGGGCGATCTCTTTTTCCAGCACATTGAGCTCGCTTTTCATGGCAATCAGTTCCTGCTCTTTCTCAAAAGGCTTGCCCAGCAGGCTTTGTAATTGCGGGATCTGCGCCTGCTGTTCCGCCCGTTCCTTGCTGTATTTTTCTACCAGGCTTTCTACCTTATTGATGGCATGGATAAAATAACGGGCGGCGTTTTTCGGGTTATCCGTATTGGGCGTGCCGGAACCGGCGGTATAGCGGATGCTACTGCCCGGCCTTTGGGCGTATAAGGTATTATAGTCGTTCTGGAAAAGTTTTCCTTCAGCGAAGCTTTGCGAAACCTCATGCCGTATGTACAGCTTAAAGCCGTAGAGTTCGCCCAATTCTTTAAGGGCGGGTTCGCCCGCGCCGGGTTTCCAGGACTGATACAGCCGGATCAGGTAACCGCCGATGGCTTTGGCATCGGCGCTGCCCACTTCATGGAGCCGGATGGGGTTGGATTTGCTGCCGTCTTTTTCATGTTTCAGTACTTTTTGATAAGCTTCATGATCCGCGCTCAAATCTTTTAAGGTTGCCGCCGTTTTTACGCTTTCATTTTCGAGGTTTTCCAGCGCGTAGCGGGCACGGGAGAGTTCCCGGAAATGCGCGGTCTTCAAACTTTCTGTCACCGCGATCTTTTTTTCCAGCTTGGTTTTGTCGAGCAGGCTGGTGTCCCCGGAAAGAATAGCGATGTATTCTGAAAAGTTCATCCCGCTCTTTTCGTCGATGCTGCCTTCATCGATGCTGCGCACGTTGAGTTCGCAGTTTTTCATCTGCGAGATAAACGTCTGTTTATTTTTGAGCAGGTTGAACTTATAGTTGTCCAATGATTGCTCAACGGCATAAATAAAGTTCAGTACTTTGTTGCCGTAATGCGATTTGGCGAGCTTGTTCCCCTGGCGGGAACCGCGCCCGTTGCGCTGTTCCAGTTCGCTCGGTTTCCAGGGGATATCGAGATGGTGCATGGCGATGACGCGTTCCTGCACATTCAGCCCGGTGCCCGCTTTCTCGGTACTGCCGATCAGGATACGGATCTCGCCCCGGTTCATTTTCTTGAACAGCTCTGGTTTTTGTTTATCCGTCCACTGGTGGATAAACGTGATCTGGTTTGCCGGGATGCCCTGGTCCTGCACCAGTTTGTTTTTCAAAGCGTCGTATAAATTGAAAGCGTCCGGTTTCGGGGTGCCGATATCGGAAAAGACGATCTGGGTGCCCCTTTGCGCGCTGCTGTCCCGGTAGAGTTCGGCCACTTTGCGTGCGCAAACGTTTACTTTATAATCCGGGTGGTCTTCGTACTGAACCGGGTTGATCAGGCGCATATCCGCCGCCATTTTCTTGGCGTAATTGGTCGCTATTAGCATCCGTCCTTTATCCTCTTCTTCGGAAAGGGGTAAACGGCCGATCAGCGTTGCATCACCGTTCTGCGCGAATTGCATCAGCCTTTTGATGAATTCCTCCTGTTCCGGTGTAGGTTTGATGTTCACCAGTTGCTCATCCAGCCCGGGTTTGTCCAGGTTGATGTGTTTGGCGGTTTTATAATCGGTGATCTCGTTGTAGAACAGCGCCAGTTCGGGCACTTTGATAAAATGTCGGAAGCGTTCCTTGGCAATGATCTCGTTGGTCACAGAGAACTCGAAGTCGGTGGTTTTCTTTGCGAATACAGCCGCCCAGCCATCGAAGTTTTCGATCCGCTGGCGTTCCATTTCTTTCGGCCGGAGGTATTTAAAAATGAGGTACATTTCCGTGAGCGAATTGGAAATGGGTGTACCGCTCAGGAAAGTGATACACAGGTCGCTGTCAAACTTTTGCTGCAAAGTGCGGACGGCGAAAAGCATATTGAGCGCTTTCTGGCTGCCTTCCATATTGCCCAGCCCGGCTACGCGGTCATGGCGGGTGGTAAAAGTGAGATTTTTAAACTTATGCGATTCGTCGATGAAAAGATGGTCGACGCCCATCTCCTGGAAATCGATTCCTTTGTCCTTTTTATCCGCAATATTTGCCGCAAGCGTTTTGAGTTTAACCGTCAGGTTTTCCTTTCGGATCTGCAAGCCGCGCAGCATGCGCCTGGAAACCTTGCCGCCTTCCAGCTCCAGGGTAGCAAGATCGGCGGTTACATTGGCGAGTTCGGCGGCAAAGATTTGCTGCTGGATGGCCGGCGACTGCGGGATTTTGCCAAACTGGTCATGGGTCAGGATGATGCAGTCCCAGTTATTATTTTTGATCTCGTGGAAGAGGCGCAGGCGTTTGTCCGGCGTAAAGTCGTTTTCAGCGGGGGCTAGTATCCGCGCCTGGGGATAGGCTTTGCGGTAGGTATCGGCGATTTGGCTTACGTTCGCTTTGAGCGCGAGGATCATGGGCTTGTGGCAAATGCCGAGGCGTTTCAGTTCCTGCGCGGCCATGATCATGATCAGTGTTTTGCCCAGTCCCACCTCGAAGTCGATCAGGCCCCCGCGGTTTTGAACGATGCGCCATACGGCATTTTTCTGGGCCGGGTAAGCATCTTCAATACCCAGCGCCTGTCGGTCCAGCCCAGGAAAAGTCTGGTGGTCGCCCTTGTACTCCCGCAGTACGTAACAGTTAAAAGTATCATTGTACAATTTCTGGATCGCCTGTTTTTCTTCGCCGGGTAGTTCAGCCAGCCAGTTCACAAAGCCCGTGCGGATCTGCTCGATCTTCTCATGCGCTAACTGGATAGCCTCGGTGTCTGGGTAACGTTTGGTTTTGCCCTCGCCCAGGTTAACCTCATAACTGAAATAAGCCGAGGTGTTTTCCAGGGCATGTTCCAGTAAGGTGTAACCATAGGTCGTCCGGTTGCTGTCTTTGGGTGAGATGGCGAACTCCCGCGTGATCTTCAGGTTGCTGCCTTTGACATCGACCTTGAAGCTGTCCGCATCTTTCATATAATGGATGCTGACCGGCAGTTCGAAAAAATCACTGGCAAAGCGCTCGTAATAGGCTAACGGGAACCAGCGCTCACCGAGGTTGAAGTCCAGCAGTTCAAAAGGGATCGGTTCCGGCTGCACGCGGGTGATCTCCGCCAGGCTGTGCGCCAGCTGCCGATTATCCGGGTTTTCCCCGGCGACACGGGTGGCGGTTTCCAGCTTTTTCACCACATTGCCCGAGAGGTACTGATCAACAGTTTCCCAGCGGAAATTAGCCGGGTTGAGGCAGATATGGCTTTGCAGGGCAATATGGACTTCCCCGCTGCTTAGCCCGGTGGCTTTGGCGATAAAGGCAGGGTCGACGATGCCGTTTTCGTTCAGGCAGCGCGCTAACGCGGCCAAGGGATCGTCTGTCTCAAACGTTTCCCTGGATTGGAAGACGGGGTGGTCAAGGATATCTGCTGCCACGAATTGTTCCCCTTCTTTTCGTTCGACCGAGGACAGGGTTTTAAAGCCGTATTGTTCATCGGCGAGCATGAGCCGGCGGTTGTTCGGCCGGTTGAGCTGGCCGTAATGAGCGGTGAAATCGGTATAGGCCGCATTGAGTTCATCGCGAAAATGCGGGCAGGCGATCTGTGCCGTCGCTTCGGTTTCTGCAAGCGTCAGGTAACTATCACGCAGACGGGTATATCGATCGTAAAATCCGGCCTCTTTTTGATCTGCCAATGGCGTGAACAGGGCTTGTGTACGCGTTTCATTAAGCCGGCTGATATGGCCTGCTTTGCCGTCGAGCATGACCAGGCTACCTTCCTGGTGAAAAGCATTAAGCCTGTGAAAATACAACTCGGCGTTCTTCCCAAACCGGAAATGGTCTTTTAAACTTTGGTCGCCGTTAAAGCTGAAATCATGGTTGTATTGCTGCAGGGCCGGTGCTACCTTTTGCAGTTCCTGGGCGAAGCGGTTCCCGTTCATCCAGTTGTCCGGGAGCATGTACTCCCGGAAATTGGGAAAAAACTTATAGAGGTATTGCTTATTGTCCCGCTGTTTAGCGGTCATCAGCACCAGCAGCTCATGGCCGGGTTTGTCGGCGGTATAGATGGTGCCCAAGATACGGGCGGTCGGGCCGGTGACCGTGCCGAGATCCGGCTGGCGGAGATAATCGATGGCCCGGTTGGCGCTTTCCGCAGGCTGGCTATCAAAAAGGCCTAACTGTACGCTCACCGTTTCCGCTTTCTTTTCGGGCATATCGCTGTAAGTGAGCGATGGCTTTTGCTCGGGAATAAATTCAGGTTCATCGAGGAGGCCCGCCTGCGCTTTTTGAAATGCTGCCACATCGAAATGCTCCCGGAGTCCGGTGCTGATGTTTTCGCGCAATTTAACGGCGATCTGGTTGATATCCCCGGTCTGCCATATTTCCTGCCGGGCTTTGCCGTACTGGTTCCTGCCCGGACGGACGGTATCACCGGCGACCAGGCTGGCATCACCGACCAAATACAGGTTGACCGGATAGCTTCCGAATTCGTTGCTTTCGCTACGGGTATCGACGGCCAGTTTTTCATATTCGCTGAGCCATCGTTTATGTGCGTTCTTCTGAACGATGACCAGGTGGCTGGGCGCTTCGGTATTGGCGCTGTCCTTCATCAGGTTATCGGGCATCGTCGTTACGCTGATCAGGTCGGCGTGTTCTAATAGGTATTGACGCGCATCCCGGTTACCCGGCGTATTCAGAAATGCGTCGGTCGTTAAGAAAGCCAGCAGGCCGCCGTCCGCCAGTTTGTCGAGGCCTTTGGCGAAGAAGTAGTTGTGGATGCTCCCGGCTATCGCGGCGTCGCGGTGCTCGGGATCAAACACTTTAAAATTTCCGAAAGGTATATTGCTGGCGATCAGGTCGTACTGCCCGTTTTCCTTATTAGACGTTTCTTCCAAGCCTTTGACCTGCACCTCGGTGTTGACCGCAAACGTGGATGCCAGCGCGTCCAGCACCTTGCCTGTCAGCACATCTTTTTCAACCGCGTTGATTTGCTGCAGGCCGGGAAACGCTTTGATGGCTTCTTCAATAAAAATGCCCGCCCCGCTACTGGGTTCATATAATCTTTTAGGGCTGATGCCTTGTTCCTGAAGTACGGCGTACAGGGTTTGCGGTACGATTGCCGGAGTATAAAAAGCGGTCAGCACGCTGTCACGAATGGATTGTACGGCTTCCCGGTAACCTGCTTCGTCCAGGTGTGCTCTGAGCAGGCCGTGGAGCTCCATCATCGAGGGATAAAGCTGCAGGTCGGTTTTGGAGGCATGGCGTTTCTCCCATTCCTGTTTTTCGCCTGCGGGGTACAATACGGCCTTAATGCCGCCGAAACCCGCGTATTTGCGCAGGGCGGCGGTACCGTCCGCGGATAACACATCGCCGGGTTTGTAGACCAGCGCGATACGGATCGCTTCGATGTTATCGCGTAATTTATGGAATGGGTTAAATGACATGCGGGTTTTAATTTTCGGTTTGCTGGTTTTCGAGGTATTCGGCGATCATGCCGGTGATAGCTGCGCGCAGGCCGCGATGGTCTTCGTGTTCTTCGCCGAAACCGAATACTTCGAAAATGGGTTCGCAGGCACCGATGATGTTGATGAGTTCGTAGGTGAGGATGCCACTGCGGTTCAGCCGCTGGTAGTTCTCCGGGAATTCTTCTTCCAATAGTTCGCGCATCCAGCTGAAGCGGGAGGGGCGCAGGTCACGGGTAAGTTCTTCGAGGCAAAGCGCTTCGATGACATAGGCCGGGCGGTTGTCCTGTTGCAGCTCTTCGATCAGACCGCTAATGGAATCGACCTTGGTGCTGAGGTAATGGTTCAGCCGGTGGTCTTCCTGCAAAGCGATGAGCAGGTCGGTATGATGCTGCACCATATAGTTGTGCAGCTTGCCGATGAGTAATGTTTTCATTTTGCTGTTCTTGGGTTAATCCCCCTTCAGGGGGCGGGCTACAGGCCGAAGAATGATTTGATGATGGTGGCCACGACGACCAAAAAAATGCAGGAACCGAACCAAGCGGCGGCGACTTTGGAGGTGTCCTGGTCCCCGCTGTTCCATTTCTGGTAGACTTTGACCGCTCCGATCAGGCCGACAAGGGCGCCGATACCGTACATCAGGTTGGTACCGCTTTCAAAATAACTTCTGACCTGGCTATTGGCTTGCTGGATGCCGGCGTTGCCGTCCTGGGCCTGCGTCGTTAAATAAGCCAGGGTGATCAATACCGCGCATACGGCGGCTTTGGGCAGGGTTTTGCCCCACGATTTTCTCTTGCACTTTTCCATTTCACTATCGTTTACTTATTGAATTCTGAGGCCTTTTTTGCTTTTCGCGTTCGGCCTTTTGCTTTTTTCAGGGCATGGGTTTCCCATACCCGCTCCCGGTGTTTCCGGGAGGGGCGGGAAAATGCTGCTACCGTAACCCATTTCTATCCAGTCATGGCTCTACAGCTCGGGGCCGGCGCAGCTTTTTTGGGTTGTCTCAGGGTTTCTCCTTAATGGCCCCGCGGGTTGCGGGGCCGGGGAATGGCACAGCGGGCTAAGCACTCCACCACAGATCCACCTCACTTGCACTCAGCAGCGCCGTGCCGGTATTTTCGCATTCGCTGACGACGAGGGCGTTGATCTTTTCGCGATCCTTCGTCGCAGCGACATCGGGGTAATCGTTGAGTATTTTCTGGAGTTTGGGGATGAGCACTGCGGGGGCGAAAGGTTCGTCGGTTGCCTCACCGATACATTGTCGTAATTGCCAGGCCAGATCTCCGGCAGTTCCGCCGAAAGCAGGCTGTTGTGCATAGGTCATAGGTTCCTTTACCATCGTTTCGAACTTTTCGCCTGATTGGATAACAGGTGCTTCCTTGTATTCGAATGCTGAAGGCAGTTCCCGGGTATTTTTAGTTTTGCCGGTTATCCGGTTGACCACCTTCCTGATCTCTGAACGGTAATGCTTCCAGGAGATAAAGGCGTAGTAAATAACCATAGCAGCAATTGAGGTGCTGATGTATTGTTTCCAGGTGACATTGTTTAAAAGCTGTTCCATTTTCTTATTGCTTGAGTGATAATCCCGGCAGTTATGTGCCGTTTGTTGATACAAAGCAAGCGGATTTGGAGACGCGCATAAACTTCAACTTTGAGTTGAAGCTGTATTGAAGTTCTTGAAGCCAGCATAAAAAGGGGCGTGCTTTTTTTTAGGTTGGGTTGTTTGCAGGAAAATATGACCAGACTGGGTGGGTATTGGAGGTGGGGCGTCTATGGCTAAAAAACAACTATAAGCGTAAGGGAATATTTTCCCGGCCGTTTTTGCGACTAATTCTTCCCAATTCTGTCCACCGCAACGATCTGGCTGGTACCGGAAACGACTATCTGTAACAGTCATTATATGTTGAAGAGAATCCTTTGAAGACAAAGGTCTTGGCTTCGAAAAGCATTTCGGGGGAGGCAAATAATCCTGCGGTCATTTCCCTTGATTACTTTAGTAAGGATTGGATTGAGATATACTCTACCTACATCAAGCAGCTTGAGCTGGTATTTGTCAAGGCATTTACCGTCGTAATCTCTGAATACGACATCCTGCCGGGGACCGAAATATTTAAGCAGGCTATCTTTCGGCGGTATGGTTGCCATAGGTAACTATTGTGCCTGGCTGCCAACGGCGGTGGTGATCAAGCCCAGGGCAATTAAAATTTGTGTTATATACTTATTTTTTTTGATGATGATTCTTTAATAAGCTTATTTTACGGGTACCCTGCAGCAAATCATAATTGTATCTACCAGAATTTATTATTAATGTATTGCTGCGTAACGTGTTCATCAGGGTTTCCTTATAATAGGGAAGTATTGCTATCTTCCGGTTGCCTGCGGGTTCACTAAGATATTTTTTGAAATTCAGGGAGATCAACTCGTCAGGTAGATCTTAAAAAACTGCGTTGAAACATTAGCTTTGCTGCTTTTTCTTAATTCAAAGTTAGTCCAACCGTTTTTATTCAAAAGTGATAGCACAGCTTTGCTGTAATCCAGCTGCGGGTCGTTATAGTATACGACCTGGTTATGCGAATGAGATATGTCATAGGGGGCGGCATCCAGGTTAGCTTGTACGCCGTTTTGCGTTAGTATCTTATTTATGCTTTCTGCCTTTTCTTTCAGGGCCGGCAAATAATAAATTTTGACTACTGCAGCTTTTAAGATAGTCCCAAAATTGTTTTTTAATAAAAGACCGGACACCTTTTCGTCAGCGCTTTGAATTTTGTTTTGGGATGGTTCACTTAGGCTATTCATTGAAAAGGCTACCGCGCTTTTCATTTCTATATATGCCTGGGAAACCTGTTTCAACGCCTTTGATGCCGAATCCACTTTGTGGGTGATCCTGCCAAGGCTATCATTGTATAACCGAATCTGCCTGTCTAAAGTATCCTTTTTAGCTTCAGCTATTTTGGTCTCCAGATCGGCCTTGGCATTATTAATGTTTGACAGATAACTTTGTAAGCCAAAACCGAATATGGCGATAATAACCGTTACTATAGAGGTCCAGTAGGATAATTTCTTATACGACGGTTTTTCCAGGTCTTCTACCTTTAGTTTCAGTTCCCGGACTTTTAGATCAAGTTCACGGAGTGCCAAGTCGTCCTTTAATTCTTCGTTTGCCATAAGGAGTATAGGTTTAAAAATGTTAACGCAATTTAAGTATTACTAAATAAATTTTACTGCAATTTCATAAATTCCCTAAGTATATTTATTGAGATATTATTTATTTTTCAATTTCGCCCGTTTCAGTAAATAGTTATATGATATCCAAAAGTGAAGGGTTGAAAACCGGTCAGGCCGACTGCCACTTTACTAAGTCAAACTTTGACCTTCTCAATTCATAATGCGAACGAGTTTAATATGTCAACTATTGGTTTCTCCGGATCAATAGTTATATTCATTTATAAATCTAAACTTACTTATCATGGCCGATGGAAATATGAATTCAGAATTGCTAATGATGATGATCGGGCAAGATATCATTAGTGATATCACCAAATCAGAGGATCACATCGATGCTTTGCGCAAAGCGCTTCTTTTTATGATTTTTCTCAGTGAAGAAAGTGAAAAGCCATCAATCAGGATGTTCACAGAGAGATTGCTCGGCATATTTCCCGCTTTACATTATGGATTAAAAAAAGGTAAATATCCTATGACGGGATCACATTCTTTCAGTGTCGTCCGCGATGAAAGCAACAGGAACCTTGTTACAGTAAATAGGGTTGTTGTAGCTGAATACCAGAACAAAATTCTATTGGCGAAGGAATTAGAGGATCTTCTACCCGCAAAATACCTTCGCGCAATTGTTGATTATTATAAAGAGCCTTTATTCGAGTGGGAGATTATTGCAAAAAGACACATAGGCTTTTTCGATATCATGGGGTTTAAAAATGTAGTTGAAAGATTTGAGGGCAATTATGAAGAGTTTCACTTGATTCTATCGAGAATTGTGGAAGCGGTAAAACGTGCCGAGCTTATGCATGTAAAAAAGCATCAAACTAAAAAGCACTCCTTTGAAATGAGCCACGAAGATGACGCTCCTGGTCAGCTCCGTTTTATACAATTTTCCGATTCCATTATGGTATTTACACACGATGATTCAGCTGAATCTGCAATGGCGTTGGAAATGGCTGCGCAAATCATTTTTCTGAATGCGTTATTTGAAGGCCTGCTTTTGCGTGGGGCTTTGGCGACAGGTGGAATAGTAGCCGATTTCGAAAAGAACATATTCTTTGGACAAGCTATTATCGATGCTTATCTTCTCGAAGAAAAGCAACAATGGTATGGTGTTGCCTATCATGAAACTTTTGCGGCTCTGCGTTCCGAAGTGGGTGACACTGATGATATTCGTTCAGCCACTCCCGGTGATATACCTATCAATATCCATACTCAGGTTCCCCTTAAAAGCCAAAATCCCCAGGAAAGAACAATGTGGAAGGATATGGAGGTTTTGAACTGGCCAATTATGGCGAAATACATGGCAAATGTTCCTGAGTTATTAGCGCCATTTGAATATCCGGAGAATCCCAAACTAAACTATTACTATCAAAATACCATCGCTTTTATTGAAAAATCTTACAAATCAATAAATTGATGATTTTTATGAGACTATCGAGGTTTATAACAATGACTCGAAAACAAATATGGTCGTCACTTCAATGTTCTGATGACGGCCATCCAAAGCCAACCGGGCAAAGGAACCAGTTTCGAGATTAAATGTTTGAAGTAAAAAGAACCCGAACCATCAACAGCTAACCTATTAAATGAAGACTACAGCAGAGTTAAAATTCGAAAAGATTATTAAGGAAGGTTTTCAGGAACAACTGAAACCACTCGGTTTTAAGAAAAAGGGCAATAATTTTTATCTGCAACTGGAGCACATTGGGCAGATTATCAGCGTGCAGAAAAGTGCCTGGGGTAATAAAAACGCCATCAGGTTTACCATTGATACCGGAATCTTTGTGCCCGAATACTGGACAGGCTTTTTCAATTTTCGTGACAGCGAAATGCCGGATTACCCGAAGTATACCGACTGTCTTATCCAACTAAGGATTGGCCAAATCAAAAAACAGCGCGATACCTGGTACGATATAAACGATGGCACAGATGAAGAAGAATTGATTGCGGAGATGAAAAACAATGTGGCAAACTTTATACTTCCCTTTTTTGAAACGGTGAACAATATGGAAAAAGTACTTGGTTTCCTTGAACGCGAACAGCTGATTTTAGCACCTTTGGGAAAGATGATAACTTATGCCGAACTTAAGCTATTTGAAAAAGCGAAACAGGAATATCAAAGATTATTGACAGGAGGCGCGCAACCGGGTTTTCTTGAAAACGTTAGGAAATATGCAGAAAAATACGATCTCTTAAATTAGGTTTGACAGCAATGGTCATATTTGTTTGCTATTGGGCCGCACTACTTTCATGCGTCCGGGGATAACAAGAGGCTGATCTGATATGGCGGGTTATGGCTATGCTGTATAAAAAAACGTTGATTTAGGCCCGCTTAACTGTTTTGCTTTTAAAATCGGGAAAACAAAATTGCCAGAACTTATCCGGAAAACCTCGCTAAGAAAGGAGGGAGAAGTAGCAATTATAAAATGGAATGATAGAGGTTGGCATAACCGGCATTAGCCGGTATGCCCAATCTTCGCCCAAAGTTCAGGGGTGCAGTCTCCTACGGTCAGTTCCGGGCCGATTGCGGATTCCAACTTGAACGTTCCGGAATGGTTGTTTGGCTTTGCCGGCATCCTGCCGAAATAGTCGTATAAAGCCCTGTCGCCGGGAGCAAGGCTGTCCCGATAGGCTTTGTCCTCATCCGATAAGGAATTCAAATAACCCGTATTGTTATTCATGATATTTTCTTACTCATCTTTAAATAAACAGGAATGATAAGGTAATGCAGGGAGGTAATTATTTGTTTTTAATACCTGCCCGAAAAAGAAGTCAAGGGCCTCAAAATACATTGCCTTTGGCTTCATAAATCCATCAATTTTCTGATCACAGGCTAATATCGTAAACACATACTGTGACCTGATCTCCCAATCGCCATAGTTAAAACGCAAAGGCTGCGCATCCACAAAAGGTTGTAACAGCATGGCCGAGAGGATCGGCCCGCTTTCTGTCTCCTTCAGTTCACGTTCTTCGATACTCATCTTGAAACTGCCGTCCGGCAGGTAGATCAATTTTTTATCTCCCCCTTCAAAATATTTAAAATCATATTCCACCTTTTCAGCAGGTTCATTGATGCTATCTGCGATAACTTCTTCCAGGCCATCCAGGTCTATGATCTGAATTTGTTGGATGCCAGCTTTCAGTTTCGAGGTGCAGTAGTATTCTATTGCCGCCCTGATGTCCTCAATCGTCGATTTTGCTTTTATCGGTTCACTATTTACAATCAGAAAGTCGTAAACCTGGGTAACCGGGAACAATGTATCTGGCAGGTCAAGATTATTGATGAGTACGCTGATATAGTTCCCTGTAAGCTCAAACACATCGGTTGCACAATTTTCGCGCTTCTCCCGTTGTGCAGGTGTAATGACCCTTAAGATGATCTCCGTTTCTGTTAAAAAGATCAGGTCATCACCGTCCTGCCTGATGATTTCAAATTTCTTATCCATAATCCCCTCCATTATTTACCAGGCGGGAGGCCCGTTCATATCCGTTAACTCACAGCTGGTAATTTCGTCATTCTACTCAACTTTTGTTTTGCCGGTCAGAAGCAAAACAATTTGCCTGGTTACAACTGCTTTATACTTCTCAATAACTCATCCATTTCACGCTGACAGCCGGTGATTACTGCGGTGACATCTTCCTGTTCGTTTACATTCAACAAGTCACCATCATAAATCCAGTTATCCTCCTGGTCAAACAATAATCTTCCCAATTTTAACTCCGGCAAAGGCTCATAGAGCCAATAACCACCGGTGGTATCCGGCACGAGCTGGATCCAGCGTCCCGACCGGGTTTTTACCCTTACTACCTTATCATCGAATAACTTACTTCTCATTTAAAACAAAGGTGAATAAAAAATTGTAAAAAAGTATAATGAATTGCTAAAAATATTAGCATAGTTTTGTAGTCCCAAATTGAAGTGTTATGACAGGCGAGAAACAGGCGATTATCGACAAACTCAGGCAGGATATCCTGACCTGGGAGGGCTTCAGGACCGCAACAACAGGTGAGTCCGGTCACATCGGCCTTGGTCCGCTCGAAGCAGCATTTCCCAACAGGGTTTTTCCGATAGGGGCTATTCATGAATTTATAAGCCGGCGGCCCATTGAGACGGCGGCATGTGGGGGTATAATAGCCGGGATACTCCGTGTATTGTTGGAAAAAGGGGGCATTTGCGTTTGGGTAAGTTATACCAGACGGATATATCCTCCGGCATTGAAACGGTTCGGGCTGAACCCGGATCGAGTGATCTTTGTCGATGTTCCCTTGCAGAAAGATGTGCTGTGGGTCATGGAGGAAGCGCTGAAATGCCAGGGCGTTGCGGCGGTGGTTTGTGAAACCCATGATCTCAGTTTCATGGAGTCCCGCCGCCTGCAGCTCGCCGTTGAACAAAGCCAGGTAACAGGTTTTGTGCTTCGGAAGGATGTAAAAAAAGAGAATACGACGGCCTGCGTTTCGCGCTGGCGTGTACGGCCTGTCCGCAGCCAGCTCAGGGCGGGCATGCCTGGAGTCGGTTTGCCCCGTTGGCAGGTTGATCTAACTAAGATCAGGAATGGCATCCCCGGTACCTGGATCCTGGAATGGTACCGGCAGCAGTTCCGGACAGTAACACCTTTGGCCATACCTGAAAAATCGCACCGGTATGCCTAAGCGTTTTTTGTCCCTTTGGTTCCGTTACCTGCTGACGGATTGGAAAGCGGTCCGTCAGCCCGAGCTCAGGGGAAAGCCTTTTGTTTTTGCTGAACCGGATCACGGGCGGCTGATCGTGAGAGCGGCGACTGCTACTGCTCAGCGGTTTGGTATAGCAGAAGGGATGACCCTGGCTGATGCCAAGGTCATTACACCGGACCTTGCAGTATTTGATCATAAGAAGGGACGGGAAGTGAAGCTACTTGGAGGCCTGGCAGACTGGTGCCTGCGGTATACGCCATTGATCATGCTGGACCCGCCGGACGGATTGTTACTCGATATTACCGGCTGCGCGCATCTCCGTGGAGGGGAGCGCGAATACCTGAAAGATATGGTCACCAGGTTAAAAGCTAATGGTTATGACGTCCGCCCCGGGATTGCCGATACGATCGGTGCGGCCTGGGGAGTTGCCCGCTGTGCACAAACCGGCCTGATCGTACCGGAAGGGGGGCACCGAAACGCCTTGATGCCCCTGCCGCCATCGGCGCTTCGCTTACCAACGGATTTGTTGATCAAATTGCAGAACCTTGGCCTGGATAAAATCAGCAGTTTAGTGCATATGCCGCATTCCGTGCTTCGCAGGCGGTTTCAAAAAGAGTTGGTATTGCGGCTTTTACAGGCACTCGGTCAGGAGGAGGAATTTCTCATTCCGCTGAAAGAAGTTTTACCTTATAGCGAACGGCTGGAATGCCTGGAACCTGTCCGGACCCGGGAGGCTATCGAGATCGCAGTTTTTAAATTATTGGATGCGCTTTGCAAACGCTTGTACGGGGAAGGTAAAGGCCTGCGGCAATCGGAGCTGATCTGGTTTCGTGTTGACGGGAAGAAGGGGCAAATAGGTATCGGTACCAGCCAGGCCAGTAACCGTACCGATCATCTGTTCAAACTTTTTTCATTGAAGTTCGATCAGATCGAACCGGCACTGGGAATTGAGCTTTTTGTACTGGAGGCATCGCTCGTGGAAGCCGTCTGTGAGCAGCAGGCCGGCCTTTGGGCCGGAAAGCCGGGGGCGGAGAGCGAAGAGATCGCGGAACTGATTGACAGGATCGCAGGGCGGATCGGTAACCAGGGTATCAGGCGTTACCAGCCCTCTGAACATTACTGGCCGGAGCGTGCGGCTTCACCCGGTAAGCACCAGGATAACAGCACTGACGGTGAATGGTGGAGCGACAGGCCCCGGCCTATCCAGTTACTGGAACAACCTGAACTGATCCAGGCGATGGCTTTGACACCGGATTATCCGCCCAAAATGTTTAAGTACCGGGGGAAACGCCATGTGATCGCCGCCGCCGACGGACCGGAGCGGATCGAGCGGGAGTGGTGGCTGGAGCCCGGTGAACACCGTGATTATTATATAGTCGAGGATGAAGAGGGGGGACGTTACTGGCTGTTCCGTTCGGGGCATTACGATTCGGAAGCGCCGCAGCTTTGGTATTTACATGGATATTTCGCATGAGCTACGTAGAATTACAGGTGACCAGCAATTTCAGTTTCCGGCGTGGCGGCAGCCACCCGGAAGAACTTGTCGACCAGGCGGCCGACCTGGGCTATGACGCGATTGGTATAACCGACCGTAATACTTTTGCCGGACTCGTTCGCGCTTATGTCGTAGCCAAAGACAGGAACATCCGGTTAATACCCGGTGTCCGTTTGGACCTTGTCGACGGCCCTTCTTTATTGGCTTATCCTACTGATAAGGATGCCTATACCCGTTTGTCGGCCCTGCTGACCAAAGGTAACCTGCGGGCGGAAAAGGAAAAGTGTTTTATCTATAAAAAAGATGTTTACGAACACAGTGAGGGTTGTATTTTTATCATTATCCCTCCGGGGAAACTGACGGAAGATTTTGAATTTGAACTGGTATTCAAAGCCCATGTCCGGGAATACCGGGCCAACCTGAGCGAACTTTATATAGCGGCTACCCGGTCATACCTCGGTGACGATCAGAAACGGCTTTTTCTGCTATCGGAGCTGAACGTGCCGATGGTGGCGACAAACGATGTGCATTACCACGCCCCGGAGCGCCGGGAACTGCAGGATGTGCTCACCTGTGTGCGCGAGAAATGCACCATATTCAATGCTGGCTACCGGTTGCATCAGAACGCCGAACGTTTCCTTAAGCCCGCGGCTGAAATTGACAGGCTCTTTAACCAGTACCCGGAGGCCGTAACCAACGCCCGCAGGATCGCGGATGCCTGCACATTCGACCTCAAATCGTTGAAATACCGGTACCCGCATGAACTGACCACCGAGGGCCGCAGTCCCCAGCAGCAACTGGAATGGCTGACCTGGAGGGGTGCAAAGGAAATGTACCCGGGTGGCATCCCGGAGAAAGTACGTGCATCGCTGATTGATGAGCTGAATATCATTGAGGAAACGGAAACTGCAAATTATTTTCTCACCGTAGAGGATTACGTGCGCTGGGCGCGGAGCAGGCGCATCCTTTGCCAGGGGCGCGGATCTGCGGCTAACTCGGCAGTGTGCTTCGTGCTGGGTATCACCTCCGTCGCGCCGGATAAATTCAACCTGCTTTTCGCCCGGTTCCTTTCCAAAGAACGAAACGAACCGCCTGATATCGATGTCGATTTTGAGCACGAACGCAGGGAGGAAGTGATCCAGTATGTGTTTGAACGCTTCGGGCGGGACCGGGCAGCGATATTGCCTACGGTGACGATGCTGCATTTCAAAGGTGCTGTACGTGATGTCGGCCGGGCAATGGGCCTGTCCGCAGACGTGGTCGGTAAGCTGTCCGATGCTTTCGGCGACTTTTCGGAAGAAGATATGAATTCCGGCCAGCTGCGGTCATTCGGCCTGAATGCTAAGGAACCGCTGTTGCTCAAAGTGATGCAGCTTACTTCCCAGATGATCGGCTTTCCAAGGCAATTGGGGCAGCACACCGGGGGCTTTGTGATCACTGACGGCAAGCTCAGTGACCTGTGCCCGATCTTTCATGCCCGCATGGAAAACCGTACCAATATCGAATGGAACAAGGATGATATCGACGCGCTGGGGTTCATGAAGGTGGATATCCTGGCGCTGGGTATGCTGACCTGTATCCGCAAGGCCTTCGACCTGGTAGAAGAACACTATGGCAAACAGCTAACGCTGGCCAATATACCTCAGGATGACCCGGCTGTTTATCAGATGATCACGGAAGCCGATACCCTGGGCGTATTCCAGATCGAAAGCCGGGCGCAGATGTCTATGCTGCCAAGAATGAAGCCGACCTGTTTTTATGACCTGGTGATCGAAGTCGCCATTGTCAGGCCCGGTCCGATCCAGGGCGATATGGTGCATCCCTATATCCGGAGGCGTAACGGGGAAGAGGCGGTGGATTATCCCTCGGATGAAATTAAATCGATCCTGGAGCGTACGCTGGGTGTTCCGCTTTTCCAGGAGCAGGCCATGGAACTGGCCATTGTGGCTGCAGGCTTTACGCCGGGTGAGGCTGACCTCCTCCGGCGTAGTATGGCGACTTTCAAATTCAACGGCCTGGTGACCAAATTCGAGCATAAGCTGATCAACGGTATGATCTCCCGCGGCTACAGCAAGGAGTTCGCGCAACGCATCTTTAAACAACTCGAAGGTTTCGGGAGCTATGGTTTCCCGGAAAGTCATGCGGCAAGTTTTGCCCTGCTGGTCTATGTTTCCTGCTGGTTGAAATATTACCATCCCGATGTCTTCGCGGCAGCGTTGCTGAACAGCCAGCCGATGGGGTTTTATCAGCCGGCCCAGATTGTGCGCAATGCCCAGGAACACGATGTCAAAATGTTGGAGATCGATGTGAACCATTCACAATGGAACAATACCCTTGAAGGCAAAAGCGGACGTTATTGCCAGCTACGTCTCGGCTTCCGGCAGATCAAAGGGATCCGTGAGGAAGAAATGGAAAAGTTGGTTGCCGGGCGTCTAAAACCTTATACCGAAGTCCATCAGCTTTGCGATGCCGGGTTGAGCGTAGCGACTATGGAAAAACTGGCCAATGCCGACGCATTTCGTTCCATGGGCCTTGACAGAAGGCAGGCCCTTTGGGAAGTTTCCGCATTGAACGACCGCCCGGTCGCACTTTATGCAGGTCAGCCTTCGGACAGTAAATATGAGCCACAGGTACAACTGCCATTTATGCGGGATTCGGAGCACGTGGTCAGGGATTATGCGACAACTGGTTTATCGATCAAAGGGCACGCACTAAGTTTTATACGGAATAAACTTGAATTGTTGCATATCGTAACAGCCAGCCAGGCAAACTTGACTGAAAATAAAAAAGTCATTAAAACTGCAGGGTTGATCCTGATCCGTCAGCGGCCCGGTACTGCCAAAGGTGTTTGCTTTATCACATTGGAAGATGAAACGGGTACCTGTAACCTGGTCGTTTTTCCAAAGTTATTCGATAAATACCGCAGGGAGATTCTCCACGCCCGTTTACTCATGGTCGAGGGTGTTGTAGAGCAAACAGAAGTAACCCATATCATCGTTCGCCGTTGTTTCGATATAACCAGCTTGTTAGGCGACCTGACCGCGGTGCGAAATGAACAGCAGCCGATCCTGACGCTTTCCAGGGCAGATGAGAAAGCATCGCCATTTGTTCCAATGGAAAAGCCATTGAAAACGCAGCAAGCTGAGGACAGCTTTCATAAAGGGAGGAACTTTAAGTAAGAAAATTAACTGAAAAGGTCGCCTTGTCCAGCCGTACTTGGCGGAGCATAAGCCCTGGCAGGATTTCCAACCACAGCCATTTCAGGTGGTCGTTTACCTGTCACCGGTTCCAGGTCATCCGGCCATGCGTTGAACTCCAGGTCTTCCGTGACATCGAGGTAAGTAGTGTCCAGCGGCGCGAGTTCGGGGAAATTCCGTGGCGTAGCTTCATTTGCCGTACGGTAATCCGGATCGACCGTGCAAAACTCCAGCAAGCGTGAAGGGATCTGTGTCCGCGCGATGGTACTCAGACGTTCTTTCCCCGGCTTTCCCAGCAACCATTCATAGGCAAGGTCGTCGGTTAGCATGGTGGGCATCCGTAATTTTGAATTGTGGATCTGACGCATCAGCGTGTTGGCCTGCGTGATTCCGATGGCTACGGTATTAACAAACTGGCTCGTTTCCGGATCTAACCACTCATTGTATAGGCCCGGCATAAAAAAGTATTCCTGGCTTTTTACAGTAATATAATAAGGATACTTGATAGTCTCTTTTAACTCTTGGCCTTTCTTGCCGATTTTCGGCACATGCCGGCTTTCGACGATACCGGTAGAGAGCACCAGGCAGCGGCGGTTTTTAGCGGCGTCCGCCCACATCGACCGTTTTCCGGCTTCATTGATAAACAGGTTCTCAGACCTGAAATTCAACGTGGTGAATTTAGTCCGGAATATATTGGCCTCCGCTCTTGTCTTCACAAAGCCGGGTACATATCCCCATTCGGCCTGCACGATCTCAAAATCTTTACCATCCTCAGATGGTACCAGAATGGCGCAAGGAGCATAATTAAAACCATTATGCACGCCAACATTCAGGAAATTGTATTTCCTGACCTCTTTTTCGAGGTTTTTCAGTCGAATAAACTCGGAGCGGGTGACTTTTTGGCCGTTGTAGTAACACATATCTCGTTTTTCTTATTTCTGATATAAGCGGCAACATGCCTGCCAACTTCCTCAGCCAGCTCCTGGCGGCCTTCCGGCACCGAGGTCCAGAACTTTTTATCGTCCGAATCGTAGGCTACGGTAATAACCAGGGGCTGCATGGCTGGTTGCGCAAATTCAATATGAAAAACCCTGCCGCTTTTGAGGCTGTGCTCTGCAACCAGCGCTGCTGAGCCCCGGTAAGTTATTTCAAATTGTTGAATTGCTGCCATGTTAAAGATAAAAATTAACGCGAAGAAATAATAATGCTAAATTAATTAGTATTATTGTAAATTCAAAATAGTGTAGCGGAATTTACGTTACTTCCGTAAATTTAGAGGAGAACAACATTATCTAAATACTATACCTGCTATGGAGCTTAATACCGGGACCGATATACTAGCTAAGCCCCGCTGCCCGGCTTGCCGGAGGCCTCTCATCTATGAAGTTAACATGAATTGGTTTTACAGATTAGTTAACAGGTTTCATCCTGTCCGTAAGTTTTTTTGTGTGAGCTGTATGTCGGGTAAATATGTATGGCGCAAACATTCCAGGCACTAAGGGATAGGACCCCCTTTGGCAATTCCTTCAGATATTGGGTTAACTCTAAAAGCTACTTAATTCGGCATCGATCTGTTCGCCGATGCCATCGATATCATCGCGGGTTAATCCTGAGTGCCCAACGATAATATAAACCCCTTCAACCGTTTTACAGATCGTTCCCAAAACGATACTATCCTGTACCAACTCAAAACACGGTCCCTTATGTTCGGCGCACGCTATCTCTCTGGCTTCCATATCGCATTGCTGCGAACCTACCTGGCAGTTAATTTTAATCGGATCCATCATTTCATTGGTTACGCCCCTCGATCTTTGATACTATTTTATGGAACAAGTCTTTATCTAAAGGATTTCCCTCGGTTTGCTGCCATTCTTCCTGTTGTTCAATAACCGCTATCATTACCCCTTCCTTTTCAACCCCAAAATGCCCTTCATTGTCAGTAATACGGTAATAGTTTGTTATACCATGAGTAGTTTCGGTAAATGTAAAAGAGTCAAATGGCTCTTTCTCCCTGATGAAATCGACGATTTGTTCCTGTTCCTCCATGCTGAAATGCTCTCCGGTAAACTCCCAGATCTGGTTGTCATCCAGGTTAAAGGCTACCTCTCCGAGCTCCTTTCCGGTCATATCGGTTTCCAGGATACGGTAAACGCCGGTAAAATACTTTGATTCCGGCAGACTGATTAAAATCGGTTCAATCGTAACGGTAGACTGGCTACCGTCAGGTTTCATTAGTGTTAGCGACGAAATGTTGATCATGGCACTTGTTTTCTTTAAAAGGATTAAAATTGAATAAAGTTTCAACAGCTTATCTGGCTTTATCACAGATCTTTGATGACGGTGAAATCTTGCTGGCTACCTTTTACTTTTATTTGCCTTTTAATATCACATGACTCCGTAACTTCGGCCTATGCACTTTGGAAGAAACGAAAACGATCTGACAAACTTTGATCATCACTTGCCCGCTGATCCAGAGCTGACCACAGCTACGCTGCGGGTCGTTCAGCCCGCAACTCAGTTTGAAGCTTTTGTAGGTGCGCCAAAGTGGGGCTATAAAAACTGGTTAGGCAAAATATATCCAAGGAAGACCAGAGACGCCGATTTCCTGCGCAGCTATGCCGCCCACTTTAACACGGTTGAGCTGAGTACGACATTCTACCAGCCGCAGCCTCCCGATAGGATGTATGCCTGGAAACAAATGGTTCAAAACTTTCCGGATTTTAAATTCTGTCCAAAGTTTCCGCAAAGCATTACGCACATGCGCAGGTTCCGGAACGTGGAGGAACAGACCAATGAATTTTATACCAGTATTGCTGTCCTCGGAAAACACCTCGGCCCGATATTCCTCCAGCTGGCAGATAACTTTACGCCTAATAGCTTTAACGATTTGAAAGCTTACTTAGCAACCTTGCCGACTGATGTTCCCTTATTTTTGGAGGTTAGAAATAAGAACTGGTTTGCAGACACTGGTCACCGCAAAAATTTATTTGAGTCGCTCAGGGAGTTAAATATGGGGGCCGTGATCTCCGATACAATTGGGCGGCGTGACTGCGTTCATATGGAACTGACCATTCCGCATGCCTTTATCCGGTTCGTCGATAGCGGGGATGAACAAACAGACCTGCAACGATTAGACGAATGGGCTATACGACTAAAATCATGGAAACAGCAAGGCCTGCAATCCTTATACTTTTTTATCCATGCCGGCGATGCGCCCGCTTTGACCTTGTTTGAATATTTCACCCCTAAACTCAATGAGGAACTTAACTTAGCTGTCAAAATTCCCGGCAGCGCATTATCTTAGTGATTATGGAAGATCAAATACCTTCTTTTAGTTTTGAACTGGAATACGCAGGCAATACGGTAACTTGCGAGGTAACGATGCAGGCGCGATCGTACGATATATTTTTCGATGGCCGGTTGATGGGGGCTATCGCCCATACCGGTGATGCCGCCTGGATACAGGAATCCGGGGTCATACTGCCTGATTCGATCATTGAAGAAATTGGCCTGCGGGTCGAAAGTGAATATCAATAATAATTAAAGCCATGCCGGAAATCCCTGATTTAAATGTATTCAGCAGCAATCTTGCCCGAAGACTCGTTGGAAAGACGCTGGCGTCAATCCATATCCCGATAACCCGCCAGCTCAAAGTCCCCGAAAACGTCATTCAGGAGGCGCTCGAAGGCCAGTCTTTAACGGCCATTAACAGGATAGGTAAAGAACTACACTTTTTATTTGGAAACGGGCATGTATTAAGCATCCATCTGATGCTGCACGGCACCATGTACTGGTATGAAAATGAAAATACCAACCGGTTCACGATCGCGGAATTGCTGTTTGCCGATGGTACCGGGCTGGCGGTCACCGACTGGCAAAAGGCGGTGATCCTGACGCTCGATCCTAAATCCAATGGAGCGCCGGATGCCATGGACCTGCCTGCCGGTTATTTGAAGGCGGCACTCTCCAAATTGTCCAAGCCCATCAAAACGGTGTTAACCGATGGCAAAACTGTCCAGGGTATCGGCAACGCGTATGTGGATGAAATCCTTTACGCGGCAAAAATATCACCTTTTTCAAAGGCCAACAAGATCCCTGAAGCCCATATTGAGGTTTTGACCCAGGCCATCAACAATGTGCTAACTGATGCGGAAAACCATATCCGCGGAAATTTTCCGGATACCATCACTGAAAAGGAACGTGATTTTCTGCAGGTGCACCGGCCGAAGCAATCCTTGACGCTTAATGGTGAAGTAATACTCAAAGCTGAATTGGATAAGCGTAAAACGTATTATACGGAAAGTCAGCAGTTGTTTGAATAAGTTTTTTTCAAAAGCGAAAACCCCAAGAGGTTGCTCTAAATGGCACGGAGAGGGAGGGGTTTGTACTTAAGTACTTTTTTGCAATTTCCGGTTATGGAAAGTCATTTCTAAAAACATACGGGTTCTTATTGACTTAAAATTATGCTCAAATTGGCATAATATTATCCGAACACCGTCAAGACTTCAGTCCTAAAAGGAGTGGTTCGAAAAACGCCTACTAAAGGTTCATTAAATGTGTATCAATTCGCTCAAAATGTCTTCGCGGTGCTATTGTCCAACTGGTAAAACGACGTTAAGAAAAATAGCGTTAAAAGTGAAAGGTGAAAAAAATTGGCCGCCGCTTTAATAAAAAGCAGTACGGCCACAAGATGAATATCAGTTAGATTTTCCGAGGATTGCGACGATTTTTTCACCAACACCTTTACCGGAGGCTGGATTTTGGCCGGTTACTAGTTTACCATCCGCAATACTAAAGGGTTGCCATGGTGCTACGGTGTGATAAATCGCGCCTTGTTTGGTTAGCTCAGTTTGCAGATCAAATGGCACATCAGCCCTGGCATAGCCATCTTCTTCCTCGGTGGTGAAAGAAGAGATGTTTTTGCCGTTCACGATGTAGCTGCCGTCACTGAGCTTAACGTTAAGCAGTGAAACCGGCCCGTGGCAAACAGCTCCAACTACCGCACCACGCTCCCAGGTTTCCTTAACAACCTTTTTGATCAGCGCATCGTCTGCCATGTCTACTAAAGGGGCAAGGCCTCCCGGCACAAAGATGGCATCATATTTACTGACATCAACCGTAGAAAGTTTAACAGCATTTCTCATTTTTTCCCAACCTTCGCCGGTTAAGAAATCGAGATTATCCGGGTCAGCTGCTGACTCAAGATCATCAAGATACGGACTTTCTCCGGTTAGCGTAGCAAAATCAATTTCATAATTAGCTCTTGCAAATTCTGCGTAAGGATGTGCTACTTCCGGTAAAAAATTACCTGTTCGTCTTTTGTTTGGACCAATGGTATTGGTGTTTGAGGCAATGATTAAAACTTTCTTTTTCATGATTGTTTTGACTAGATGGTAAATATTGCGCTGTTTATTTTTGCTGTCAAAGTTCGTATCGAGATTTAAGTATTGTATATCAGCGAAATTATATGACTTATAACATGACTGATAAATTCTGTCTGTACTATTATGCAAAGGCCATTTTGAACATATGAATTTGGCTCACCAGGATTCGGCTTTAGAACCCAGGAAAACTTCTTTAGAAGACAACTTTTAACTGGGTAATAGGAAAGATATAAATATGGGATGATGACCATGACAGTGTACGGTGACGGTCCTGACTTTAAGAAATGATACTGCGGCCAACGAACCGCATTTTATTTGTTAATACCGACAGGATTTCACCAACAATGGTTACCGTCGACACGAGATATCATCGATTTTCGAGATTCAATGGATTATGTCTCCTGATCTTGATTTTGACATATTTTGATGCGGGCATGTTACTTTCGCCAACGACGTTATTTATAGAGACCAGCACATTGGTTTCCGGAAAATAGGTGAGCGTGTTTCGCTCAGGTATGGAGTAGGGTACTATGATGAAAAGTGGTGCGATCCGTTCGATGCCATCGTCGTAGTTAAACAAATCAACTTTGTCACCGGCTGCAAAGCTACCATCGTCAATATCTTTTTGATTCATGAATATTACTCTACGTTCGTTTTTAATCCCGCGATACCTATCCTCTAATCCGTAAATAGTTGTATTGAACTGATCATGTGTACGAGTGGTAGCCATCAAATATTCGTTTTCCTTAAGCGTGTTGTCAGGAACCATCGTCATCGTAAATATGGCACG
This sequence comes from Mucilaginibacter sp. A5337, assembly GCF_059690695.1. Lineage (NCBI taxonomy): Bacteria > Pseudomonadati > Bacteroidota > Sphingobacteriia > Sphingobacteriales > Sphingobacteriaceae > Mucilaginibacter > Mucilaginibacter sp. A5337. The sequence goes on from NZ_JCAWEC010000008.1 coordinate 37,973, forward strand.
GTCTGCATATTTTTCGGTGATGAAATTCCCCTCACGTGCAGCGTTGGGTAAATAAAAACCACCTTTTTCACGAACTCGCTTATTATAATCCTCAAAGCCGGGAATGCACTTCTCAATAACATCCCTTACGGCATCATAACTGTTGGCATACAATTGCCAGTTAATGACAGATCGTGTACCGAGTGTTGCCATAGCCATTCTGCAAACGATTTGTGTTTCATTGATGAGTTTGTCGGATATAGGCTTTAAGATGCCTTGTGATGATTGAACAATTCCCATTGAGTTTTCCGTGCTGATGAACTGCGGTTTTCCGTTTACAACATCCAGATCGCTCCTGGAATAGGTTGGCAATATCAGGGCTTCGTGGCCGTGCACCAGGTGACTACGGTTTAACTTGGTAGAGACACAGATACTTAAACGAAGTTTCCGAAGGGCTTCGGCCGTATAGGTTGTATCAGGAGTAGCTGATATAAAATTCCCTCCCATACTGAACAGCACTTTGACTTTTTCGGCATGCATTGCCTTAATGGCCCGTACAACGTCGTAACCATGTTTCCTTGGAGGCTCAAATCCGAAAACCTCTTTTAGTCGATCCAATTGCTTTTGTGTGGGCTTTTCATTAATCAGCATAGTACGGTTGCCTTGAACATTGCTGTGCCCGCGTACAGGGCAAACTCCCGCGCCGGGTTTTCCGATACTTCCCTTTAGTAATAACAGGTTGACAATTTCTTTGAGCATATCTACGCCATTTGGCTGTTGCGTAAGTCCCATTCCCCAGCAAAATATAATCCTTTTTTTAAACGCCATCATTTGCACAGCCTGATAAATGGATGCGGCAGGTATTCCACATTTTTCAGCTAAATCTTCCAAATGATAGTTTTCAAATTGTTTGATGAAGTCATGGTAACCGGCTGTCTTTTTATCAATAAAATCGTGATCAAACACCTCGCCGGGGCTTTTCCTTTCAAAATCAAGAAGCAAAAACTCCATTGCTTTTAAAAGCGCCATATCGCCGTTTATTTTAACAGGGAGAAAAAGGTCGGCCAGTGAAATGCCATTGCCCAACACACCATTTAGCTGCTGCGGATTGTGAAACCCCATTAGCCCCGCTTCAGGTATTGGATTGATTGCAATGATCTTTGCTCCATTGAGCTTCCCTTTTTCAAGGGCGCTCATCATCCTCGGCGCATTTGTACCAGGGTTATGGCCTATGATGACGATGACATCTGTATTGTAAAAGTCGTCCAGTTTTACCGTACCCTTACCAACGCCCAGCGTAGGCATTAACGCAAAACCGGATGTTTCATGGCACATGTTCGAACAGTCAGGCATATTATTAGTGCCATATTCTTTCGCAAAGAGCTGATAAAGAAAAGAAGTTTCATTGCTGGTCCTTCCCGATGTATAAAAAGCGGCTTCATCAGCTGAATCGAGCGCATTCAGATGTTCTGCTATTTTTTTAAAAGCATCGTCCCAGCTAATTGGCTCATAATGTGTGCCTCCTTTTGGCATATACATTGGTTCGGCTAATCGTCCAAAACGGCCAATTTCAAAATCGGTTAGCATGGCGAGGTCATATACCGAATTTTTTTTAAAAAAGGCGGCGGTAACTTTCCTGGTTGTTGCTTCTTCTGCCAATGCCTTAGCACCATTTTCGCAATATTCTCCTACCGGAGACCGTTCATCATCTGGATCCGGCCATGCGCAGCTCGAGCAGTCAAAACCTCCTTTTTGATTCATCGAAAAAAGTGCCCTCATGCCTCTTATTGGAACGCCCTCCTCAAAAAGATCGCTGAATGCGGCCATTACGGCAGGAATGCCGGCTGCCCATTTTTCGGCACCTGTAGATTTTAGTTTCAGTAATTTATAAGGGTTTTCTGCAGACGGTACTTTTTTGTCTTCACTCATGGCTTTTGGCTTTGATCAACAGGTTAATAATGGATTCGGAAAATTGTCGCTTTGGTCTTCTTCAGCATTGTCCAAACAGGCGAAATCTTTTTCTACCAGCAAGCTTACCCGGCGACTCTGATCCATAAAGCCTACCTTTTCCGTGTTAATAAGTTCCTCAATCATCTTTCTTGGCATGTTCAGCTGAATTTTATCTCCGGTAAAATCCGACGATAAATGTTCATCATCAGTGATCGTGATTGCGTAATGCAAAGTTTTACTGGCAAACTCAGTTTTATCTTTCAGGAAACTACCGCTGCCCAATTGAGCAATGTCAGATTTGGTTAACCTGTATCTCACGGAATTACCTTTAATTCTAATTTTCATTGTAAGTGGATAGCGTTATATGGTCACTGGAATTATAAATACAGGCCCGTTCGTCCCGAAGAAAACCGATCAATGTCAAGTCAAATTCAATTGCGAGTTGTACCGCAAGACTGGACGGGGCGCCGATAGCGGCTACAACAGAAATACCGGCAATGGCAGCTTTTTGAATTAATTCGGAACTTGCCCTTCCGCTCAACAGCAGAATGTGCTCATTTAAAGGAACCCGTTATTAATAAATGCGTTGTTGCCGATCAATTTATCTAACTCTTTTTCGTACTATAAAGTTAATACTGCATTTATGCCTTTTTAATCATTATGAAAATAATTGTTATAAAAATTCTGATAAATAATGTCAGGAGCATTGGTGTACATTTTGGCATACTTATGACAAATGGCACTCAATTTAACTCACCATTCATAAGGATGAACTATATAAAAAGCAGTTGAGCTCAAATCTTATCTGTACTTCATTGATTGATGCTGATCTGTTGTTTATTAATTGGCAATTATTCGTTTAGTAATAACTTATACTTTAATAGCTTGGATTTGTTACTGTGCTCATATCTTGAATAACAGGCATGGACTGTTTATTTTCCATTGACACATTTGTTGCTATTTCAGGAGTTGCTGCCGCCAGTAGGTTTTTATCCCGGCTTGCCCTTTATTGGATTTAATCTTCGCTTTTTGAAATCAGCCTTTAGTTGCTCCATTATCCGCTTACATACCCCCTTGTCACGCTGCTTCTCAAAATACTTGATTAACGAGTCGAATGATTTTTTTAGGTTCTTTTTTTGCTTCTTTTTTGCCCATCATTGTCGTTTTAAGGGTTAGATCGGCAATTAATATACTGGTATTAGTTTGAAATCTTTGCTTGTAGTTCGGCTAAATATTGATAGTGCCAATGGAAGAAGTTGAACCGTTGACACTTATTTAATGGAAACGACTTTTTTCTTCCTCGAGGTCGATGTGAAAAAGATGTCGACGAATTACATCTTCAGTGATGGCACTGCGCCGGTGAATTAGCATCACCAGCCAATCCCTCTGAACTTGTAGTACCTCGTGATAGATCCTTAATGACTCTTCGGAGAAAGCAGCTGTCTCGGCTTCGGTGGCTGTCAATTGCCATTCCCTGGCCATTTGCTGTAACACCGGGTGTTCATTTAGTTTGGCGCAGTAGTTCGTGTTTAGATAATCGAATGCCAGTTGACTGAGCTGAGTTTTTAGTTCGTTATACATTTCATCTTTAGGAATTGCGTAATCGGGATCTGTAAGTTTGAATTTTTTTATAATTACAGGTAAAGAAAGCCCCTGCAACAATAATGTGCTTAGGATAACAACAAAAGTAATAAAGATGATCAGGTTACGGTGAGGAAATTCCACGCCGTTAGTAAGATGGGCCGGTATGGAAAGTGCCACCGCAAGTGATACTACTCCACGCATTCCCGCCCAACCAAGTATGAATGGGCCTTTTACACCCGGATGTCTCATGTCTGCAACCGGAATATAATTTCTGGCAAATAAGGTGATGGCCACAGCGCCGGTGATTGCTAAAAAACGGGTGATGATCAGCACAAGGGTGATGACAAGACCGTAACTAATTGCTGAAGATAGACTGACCCGCTCAAGCCCGGCAGTAATTTGCGGGAGCTCAAAGCCAATGAGCATGAACATTAGCCCGTTGAGCAAAAAAACTAAACTTTCCCATACGCTTGTCGTTCGTAACCGGGATGTGCTGGTTAAAAATTCGAGGCGGTGATTGGAAAGTAGTAAGCCACCGGAAACAACAGCCAGAACCCCCGAACTGCCAATTGCCTCACCCGTGATGTACATGGCATAAGGCGTTAGCAACGTCAGGATAATATCCATATTGGCATCGGTAGGCAATAGTTTTTGCACCTTCATAATAGCGTAGCCAACTATTGATCCGCTGCCAATGCCACCCAATACCATCCAAATAAAGGATAATGCAGCGTGTTGCCAGATAAACTGCCCCGTAGTGGCGCATATTATTGCGAAACGAAATATTAAAAGCGATGAGGCGTCATTAAGCAAACTTTCACCTTCTAATATGGAAGACAAACGTTGGGGAACTTTAACGAATTTAAGAATCGCGCCGGCGCTAACAGCATCAGGGGGAGAAACAATGCCGCCAAGTAAAAAGCCAAGCGCTAATGAAAATCCCGGGATAAAATAGTTTGCCGCCAGTGCCACAGCCAGCGCTGTAACAAAAACTACGATACAGGCAAAACATGTAATCAGGCGCCTCCAGTGCCATAGTTCTTTCCAGGATATTTGCCATGCCGCGTCATAAAGCAAAGGAGGTAAAAAGATGACAAATATAAATTCAGGTTCCATTGTTACGGGCGGTATTCCTGGCGAGAAACTCAACACCAGTCCGGCCAGCACGAGAATGACAGGGTAGGCAACCTTGAATTTATTCGCCATCATGATAAGTAGCAGCATGATAACAACAAGGCTAAGATATAAATAGAATGTTTCTATCATATATTCCAGCTTCGGGGCTTGTCGAGGGCAGTGGACAGCAGTATTAACATGGTTTGATCAAGTGTTTAAAAAAGTGCAAATCAGGTTCGAAGCCTCTCTTCCATACTCCTCCAAAAGAAAATGACCGCCCTCAAACAAGTGGATCTCTGCGTCAGGCAGGTCCTTTTTATAAGCCAATGCGCCGGGACCGTGAAATATTTTATCATTCTTACCCCAAATGATGAGACTGTTTGGTTGGTTGTTTCGGAGATATGCTTGCCATTCGGGGTACATTGGAAAGTTAGTGCTGTAATTTTGGAACAGTATCTTTTGAATTGCCCTTCTGCCGGGTTGCTCGAGAAAAAAGTGATCCATATTGTAGCTGTCCGGACTTACAGCGCCCGGATCCAGGGAACCGAACAAGTATTGCTCTTTTATTCCATCCAAAGACAACATGTAACGAACTGCTGCTTCCAGACCGGCAACGTCATTAGCTTCTGTCATAGCGCCAATTTTTTGAACATCGGGGCCTAGCCCTTCCAGGTAAGCATTGGCATTTTGTATGATCAGGCTTCTGACCAGTTCGGGCCGCTTGCTGACGATCCGGAAGCCGACAGGTCCTCCGAAATCCTGCATATAAAAGCAGATATCACGAAGTCGCAATACGTCGATAAATTGCTCTATAATTTCAGCAAGATGATTGAATGAATATTCAAATGTTGTAGGGTCAGGGCAGCTGCTATACCCGAAGCCAGGATAGTCTGGTGCAATTAAATGAAAATCAAATGACAGCCATTCGATCAGGTTCCTGAACATGTGTGAAGACGACGGAAAACCATGTAATAATAAAATAGTAGGTTTATCCGGGTTCCCAGCCTCACGATAGAAGATATCCAGGTCGTTAATCTGTGCTTTATGATAGCGAACGCGTCGGGCGGAATTGGCTTGTTCTGTTTGCATGATCTTTAATTTTTATAATTCTTTATTAACCGGGCAACGATGATAAACAGCGGCATTGTCACTGCGCTTTTCGCAACCTTTATCCTTGATTTTGTCCCGTTTTTAAAACTCAAAATTAATTGGATGGGCTTGTTTTACATTGGATTATCCTATTACTTGAATAGTAACACTTATTGTTTATGTGATATATCCACACCGGTTCCGGGTCGTAGATTTGATTGATGAAAATAATTATAAGATATCCTCAAAAATTGTAAAAAGCCGGATTATTGATACTCAATAAAATCGTATTTGCAATTCCAAATTGCCTGAAGATAAAATCAGATCATTCTAAAAATAAAAAAAATGGGAAAGAACATCAAAAACAAGGTCGTCGTAATTACGGGGGCAAGCAGTGGCCTCGGCGAAGCAACTGCTAAGTATCTGGCAAAAAAAGGCGCGTTCCTGGTACTCGGCGCGAGACGTAAGGAGCTGTTAGAAAAAATAGTTCAAGAGATCACATCAGATGGAGGGACTGCTATTTATCAGCAAACTGATGTAACAATTAAAGAACAGGTTGCTTCATTGGTTAATAAAGCAGTCGAATCCTACGGGAGAATTGACGTGATAGTCAATAATGCGGGAATAATGCCTATAGCGCCAATGTCAGAGGTACGGACGGATGAGTGGGACAACATGATCGATATCAATATTAAAGGCGTACTTTACGGGATAGCGGCTGCCTTACCACTGTTTCAAAAACAGGGTTCAGGTCATTTCATTAACATCGGCTCAGTAGCCGGTATCAAAGTCTTCAGCCCGGGCGGAACCGTTTACAGTGGGACTAAATACGCCGTACGTGCTATCAGTGACGGTTTAAGACAAGAGGTAGGCGGTACTATACGTACAACAAATATTGAGCCCGGAGCGGTTGACTCTGAATTAAAATTAAGCACTTTGCATCAACAGAGCGCCGAAAATATCAAGGAATTTTATACAATAGCCATACCCGCGATAACGATAGCCAAAGCTATAGCTTACGCGATTGAACAACCAGACGATGTAGACATCAACGAGATTGTTATCAGACCAACGGTACAGGATTTTTAATATTATATTTAAACAAATACGTCATGGGTATAGTTTCAATTAATCCCGCAAACGGAAAAACCATTAAAGCCTACATGGAGATCAGTGCAGAGGAGGTTGAACAGAAAATAGGGCAGGTGCACGAAGCATGGGAAAGCTGGAAAAAGTCAGAGTCCGGAGTCCGCAGCAAATTACTCCATAAGATGTCGGCTGTATTACGGGAGCGCAAGCAGGAATTAGCGACGTTGATGGCAAATGAAATGGGCAAGCCGATCACGCAAGGGCTTTCTGAAGTCGAAAAATGCGCGGTTTGCTGCGAATATTATGCTGAAAATGGTGCAAAGCATCTGGCAGATCGTTTCATTGAAACGGAAGCGAGTAAAAGCTTCGTTTCCTTTCAGCCGCTCGGGGTAGTTTTGGCAGTTATGCCCTGGAACTTTCCGTTATGGCAGGTATTCCGTTTTTTGGCGCCGGCGCTTGCAGCAGGTAACTGCGGGGTTTTAAAACATGCTTCAAACGTACCGGGATGTGCGATAGCCATAGAAGAGATAGTTAAGCAGGCCGGTTTTCCGGATAATGTTTTTTTAATCCTCCTCATTGGCAGCAGCAAAGTTTCGGCCATCATTGAACATAAGTATATTAAAGCGGTTACGATCACAGGGAGCACCAATGCCGGCATACAGGTGGCTACCAAAGCTGGCTCAGTGCTCAAAAAAGTAGTGCTCGAACTTGGCGGCAGTGATGCTTATGTTGTGCTTGCCGACGCAGATCTGGAAGCTGCTGCGGAGATATGTGTTGATAGCAGGCTGATTAATAGTGGGCAAAGCTGCATAGCAGCAAAAAGATTTATTGTTGAAAGTTCGGTGCTTGAAGAATTTACGGCGTTGTTTCTTAAAAAGATGCAAGCAATGAAAATGGGCGATCCGCTCGATCCGGGAACAGACGTTGGGCCACAGGCGAGGGCCGATCTGAGGGACGAACTTCACAATCAGGTGGCCAGATCAATCGAAAAAGGTGCTGTTTGTATCCTTGGCGGTGAGGTACCCGCGGGAGATAACGCCTACTATCCGCCAACCATCCTAACCAAAGTGAAACCAGGAATGGCTGCTTACAGTGAGGAATTTTTTGGCCCGGTAGCCTCAATAATAGAAGCCTCCGACGAAGCAGACGCGATCAGAATAGCTAATGACAGTATTTTTGGCCTGGGATCAGCAGTGTTCACCAACGACCTTGCCAAGGGCGAAAGAATTGCGAAAACAGAACTTGAGGCTGGTTCAAGCTATGTCAACCACAAAGTGCTCTCTGATCCAAGATTGCCTTTCGGAGGGACAAAAACATCAGGATATGGCCGAGAATTGAGCGAATTTGGTATACATGAGTTTGTAAATATCAAAACGGTTTACATTAAATAATAAATACTTTATGTAATTGCTAACAGCTGTTCTTATAAAGACTTAATCTAACTTAAACCGCCGATGCCAGGGGCACTGAATATAGTGTTCCTTGGCCATCGTTCCGCCAACCGGAATGTTTTCAATAAAAAAGTAATCAGCCTGCTGCAGACACTGGATATGCTTTTCATAGAGGTGTGTTAAATTATTTTTCTAAATTTCTGATGAATAAAACTACAATTATCTCTGCTGCAATATTTGTTTTTTTATTAATAACGTAGTAGGCGTGATTATCTGTTATTATTTATAGGTGACGTGGCCAAACTATCCGTTTGACTTAACTATGATTCCGTAGTACTGTCATTGACTTTTGATAACGGTAAAAAGCCCGCGATTGAACGGATGGACAGCTGATATCCTCGGATGCGCAGTTAGTTTGATCATATCGCAGGTTCCTCTGCTGTATATTTTGCTATTAGTGACTGGCATTATATGGGTGATCGTAATTGCTTACCTTTTAAGTTTGAATGAAATGGTCAGGCTGGTGTTGGCGGCGTTTGTACTTGTGATGCTTCGTGGGCATGATGTACAACATTGGCTGATACTACCACTACATCGTTTAGGTGCTGTCGTTGCAGGTTGTATCGTAGACTTTTTAACATTACTGTCTGGAATTTTAGTACCAATTCAATTCCAAAAAAAAAGTTAAAATAACGGAAGATCCGTAATTGTAATCTTAGGAGCTTTTTTCCTTATCTCTGAAAATGGGAGATTTCATTCATATGTTCTTTCATTAAAAAATGCGGATATGTAATGTAGCGTATGTTTGATGTAATAAAGCCATCGCATTTTATTATTTTCGTTTACAGTAAAATATATTTTACAAAGTGAAAGGAATGAATTCTATCGGGTATATTCCTTTTGGAGCATTATACAGGTTTAAGTATTCCTCCAAAACTGTTAAACTATTTGTGCGAACAATATCAGTGTTAGCGTTTGTGCTTTTGTTTTCCATAAATGGCTATTGCCAGCAGAACTTAAGTGGATATAGTAATGTTTCCAAACAGCGTTTGCTGATCCGTATCACTGCTCAATATATTCATACGATAAGCCAGGGGCAGATCGATATGGACAGTGCTATACGCATTCCTTGTAAATTTTATAAGTTAAGTCCTCTTCTTGCATATAACGAAGGATATAGTGATGGAAGACCTTCAGCAGGATCCACGTTGCTCGATGCCGGCAAATTAAATCAGGCCCGTTCTTTACTTAATAAAACCACTGGCGAGGGCCACCTTAGGCTGCTTGTTGAATTGGGGACTTATTTAGTTTTTAAGCCTGGGGATAACAAAGCCGATCTTGACGAAGCGGCGAAGTACATCAACGAGGCTCTACAAATGAGTAAAGCCGCATCGGTAAAATGGGAAATTGAAAGCAAGACCCTGCAAGGGCAGTTGCTTCAACAATACGGACGCCAGGAAGAAAGCCGGAAAGTTTTTTATGAGGTAGGGAAAATAAGCGAACGGGCAAATAATAAATTTGTTTTTGGGCAGGCTATGCTTAACGCCGGAAGCGCGCTAAATTATGGTGATCCCGAGAGACTGATAGATTTCGAAAAAGCGCTTCAGGTTTTTGAATCTTTAAACAATAAAGAGAAATCAATCGAAACCTTATCACAGATAATCATCGAAAATTTTGTTGCCAAGCGATATGACGTTGCCGAACAACTATCTATAGAAATTATTAAACGAGAGCAAGCGATAGACTTTCATTGCCGCCAATACTCTTACGACGCGCTCGCTTATATCACCAACCGAAAGGGACAATTGACTAAATCTTTAGAATATTCTAATAAGTCCATGGAAGCTATTAATTCGGGGATAGACTCTGCTTTTTTAGGTTATTTTTATGTTCGCAGAGGGATTATACTTGAGAGCCTACTTAAGCATCAGGAAGCTATTCAATGGTTTAATAAATCGCTCAATGCAAAAACAGAACTAACCAAGTTATATTGGCTCAGACCTATAGCCGGCTCAGTTCATTCGCTTATTCTTCTTGGCAAGCCGACCGATGCTTTAACCTTGCTCAAAACAACCGCCCATAAGTATGCAATTTCTTCCTATTTTGAAAAAATGCATTATTTCTATTTATTGGGGATAAGTTATGACAATCTTCGGCAAACAGCACTGGCTCAGGAGAATTATCAGCTATTTATCAGCATGGCAAAACTTTTTCCGCCAGAATATGTGCATGATGAGTTTCCCATTGCATTTTATCAGATAGCTACTTTTTACCGCAATAGTGGCAAAACTCAAATTGCCCGTGAAATGCTTGAGCGGGGCAAAGCTTTTACAACAAAGCAGGATATGCAAGGAAAGGGGTTGTATTATTCAGAGTTGTTCAAGATTGATTCTACCGAGGGGAAATACCTGTTTGCAGTTAAGGATCTTCAAAAAAGTCATGAGTTTTCTGACTCCGCTTTTAGCAACGATCAGATCAAAAAATCGGCTGAATTATTAGTTAAATATGAAGCAGAAAAAAAAGATAAAAACATTAAATTGCTGAACGGGCAAAAGCAGGTAGCGCAGTTCCGGGCGGCGGAGGCAAACAGAACAAAAAATATTACCCTGGTGGGTTTAGCATTATCAACAATTATCGTAATGTTGCTGATAAGCCTTTATGTAAACAAGCAAAAAGCTAACCAAAAACTGGAGGAAGGCAGAAGGGAATTGGATCAGAAAAACACATACCTTGAAAAAGCAAACGAAGATAAAGATAAGCTCCTGAAGGAAAAAGAATGGCTGCTCAAGGAAGTTCATCATCGGGTAAAAAACAACCTTCAGATGGTGACAAGCCTGCTTTATTCGCAATCCGTTTACCTGGAAGATAAGGTGGCAAAACTGGCTGTTAATGATAGTCTACGTCGGATGCAGGCGATGTCCCTGATCCATCAAAAGCTGTATCAGGATCAAAACTCATCAGAAATTGCTATGCCCGAATACATCGATGACCTTGTGCGCTACCTGCATGAGAGCTTTGACATAGAAAATAAGATTATTTTTAAACAGGATGTTGAACAGGTGAGCCTTGATGTGTCTCAAGCTATCCCTTTAGGCTTGATTGTTACTGAAAGTATAGTAAATGCTATAAAGTACGCCTTTATAAGCGAGCAAAAGGGTGTGGTGAAAATTATATTACAACACGACGGGGTAAATTATCTGCAATTGAAGATTTCGGACAATGGGATTGGTTTTCCTCAGGGTTTTAATACGATGGAACACAATTCGCTTGGACTTGATTTGATGCAGGGCCTTGCCAGACAATTGAATGGCGACTTTACTATCGAGACAAATAATGGTGTACATATTACCGTTACTTTTGCTGTTTTAGGCAGCGATGTTTCCCAAATCCCACAATAGATATAGAATAAATTAATATGAAGAGCAAAATATTAATTGTTGAAGACGAATTTGTGGTTGCTAATGCCCTTCGTCTGGTCATTAATCAGGCCGGACACCATGTATGCGGAATAGCTACATCTGCCGATGACGCTGAGATAGCCGCTCAGAAGCACAAGCCAGATATTGTATTGCTGGATATCCAGCTGAGCGGCAAAAGGTCAGGGATTGATCTTGCTCATCAGCTTAAATCTAATAATATTCCTTTTATTTATCTTTCAGCTAATTCAAGCCAGAAGATACTCGAAGAGGCTAAAGCAACAGAGCCATATGGGTTTTTAGTAAAGCCATTCAGAGAAAAAGATGTGCTGGTAGCCCTGGATATCGCTGCATACCGACATCAAAATAGCCAGGAAGCCAGGCTGCGGCGGGAGCTGTTTCTGCAGGATCAGCTCGTTGATATAGGTAATGAATTGTCAGACCCTGTGCAAGGCATTTTAAAGGTTACACATTTGTTGCAGCCTTATGTGCCGAACGACCTGCTCGTATCCGGGCGAAAGCCGCTGCAAGGTGCAAACTGCACCGGGTTCGGATTTTTACGTACGGGATTGGAAGAGTACCAGGTTATAGGTAATGATGAGTTGGCGGCCATTGTTGGTTTAACACCGAATTATTTTTTTGAAAATGATATTCTTAACAATGAGGTTAACGCTCTGATATATAACGCCGGCGCCTATAAAAGTGTTAATAGGCTGAATGAAATGGAGCGTAAGTTATTCGATCATTTTAAAATAGAATCTAATCTTATTTATACCGTTGTTTTGAACAACAGCATACGGGTTAATTATTTTTTCTATAGCCGTCAGCGCGACGCTTACAATCAGGAACACATCAATTTACTCAACCGGCTGAAAATCCATCTTAAAGAGATCTCAGAAAAATTGTTTGGTGAAAAAGCCAGGCCGGCGGTCCGCCCTCCGGCACAGGAGGATCCGATTATCCTGCCAGTATCACAGGTGCCGGAATTTGATTGTATTGTTGGAAACCATCCGCTTTTGGTAGCTGTGCTTGACCTTGTTAAACACGTTGCTCCCTACAATTCTTCTGTTTTGATACTGGGCGAGAGTGGTACCGGGAAAGAAAAGATAGCGGAGAGTATTCATTTGCTTTCGGGGCGCAGGGACGAACCTTTTGTAAAGATCAACTGTGCTACTATTCCGCAGGCGTTGGTGGAGTCGGAACTTTTTGGCCATGAGAAAGGAGCATTTACCGGAGCTACAGAAAAAAGAAGAGGAAAATTTGAACAAGCCAGTGGCGGAACGATATTTTTAGACGAGGTAGGGGAACTGCCGCTGGATATGCAAGTTAAACTATTGCGTGTTTTGCAGGAAAAAGAAATAACCTATGTAGGGGGGAGTGGCGTTAAAAAAGTAGATGTAAGGATTGTTGCGGCTACCAATCGAAATCTTGAAAAAGAAATTGCTGCCGGCAATTTCCGGCTTGACCTTTATTACCGCTTAAATATTTTTCCGATCACCCTCCCCCCCTTACGTGACCGAAAAAGCGATATCGCTTCGTTGGCATCACACTTTGCGAATAAGTATTGCCGGGAATTTAATAAGCCATTTACAGGAATTTCTGAATCCATGCTTGCAGAAATGTTTGCTTATGACTGGCCTGGAAATATAAGGCAATTAGAAAATGTGATAGAGCGTTCTATTATTCTTAATGACGGAAAATCTGAATTGAAGTTATGCCAAAGCCTCACAGAAAATTCGGTTGCGATAACAGGGCCGGTAATGCTTGCTACGTTGGATGACGTGAAATACGTGCAGCGGGAAACCGAGCGCGAATACATCATTTCCATTCTGAAAAAAACTAAAGGGCGTATCCGTGGCCTTAACGGTGCCGCCGATCTGCTGGATATCAAGCCAACAACCCTTGAATCTAAGATGGCCAGATTGGGAATAAGAAGAGATGATTTCCTAAATCAATCCGGTAAAGTTTAGGCAAAAAAAAAATAACTGTTTGATTATTCCCATATACTCCGAAATGAGCGGAGGTTGGTCCTTTCAACTCCGATAATTTCGGAGTCTCCCGTGGGATTTTTATTGGATATAAGGGTTGTTGTTATTTTTAAATACCTGTATTTCAGATGTTTGAATTGTGTTTTTTCGTTTTCTTTAGTTTTTAGCTCAAATGGCATGTATTTTAATTAGTCATATACATGGAGTCAACAGCAAAGCAGCGAACTTCCTTTTTTACAGACGCTAAAGGACGGAAAATTTTTTTCAGGAATTGGATGACCGACAGCAAACCTAAAAGTATAATTGTTATTGTTCACGGACTTAATTCTCATAGTGCTTATTATCAGAAATTCGCGCAAAACCTCAACGAAAATAATTATGAAGTATATGCTCTGGATCTTCCGGGGCGAGGTCAATCTGATGGCGAGCGATATTATATCGGAGATTACAAAGAAGTTATTGACACCATCGATCTGTTGATTACGATCATACAAACAGCGCTTCCAAGCGTCCCGGTGGTTTTATTAGGCCATAGTGCCGGTGGTGTATTTACTTCGGTATATGCATGCTATCATCAGAAAAAGCTATTCGGCCTTATTTGTGAAAGCTTCGCATTTCAGGTTCCTGGAACAGGCATTGCACTGGGATTAATGAAATTACTTGCGCATATTATTCCACATGCAAGGATTATAAAGCTATACAACAAAGATTTTTCAAGGGACCCAGCCTATATTTTTAAAATGAATAGCGACCCCTTGATAGTGAATGAAAAGCAACCGGCCAAAACCATGCAGCAATTATTATTTGCCAGTGAATTTTTAAAAAGAAAGATGCCCGAAATAAAATTGCCTCTTTTAATACTGCATGGCACTGCCGACCGCGCGACCTCGCCCGAAGGAAGTAAATATTTTATGGAACAGGCAGGCTCTGCAGACAAAGAGCTGAAAATATATGAAGGACATTACCACGATTTGTTGAATGATAAATATAATACAATTGTAATCAGGGATATATTGAACTGGCTTAAAATAAGACTTGCAAATTGAGATGGATTGATGGCGGGACTGCGGACTGCTAAATCAATAAAATACAACTAACCAAACACATAATATGAAACTACAATTTACTATCAATTACCTTTTATGCATTACCGGGCTTCGATGCTGTTATCTGTCAAGGCCGAACCCGTTTGATCAGCATTAATAAGCAATAAGGAACGTATTTTAAAACAACAGGCAATGATAAATTTGGAATGGTTCAGGACTTTTAAAGTTATTTACGAAGCAGGTTCCTTATCTGCGGCCGCACAAGCTTTGTTTATTTCACAACCAGGTGTAAGTCTCCACTTGAGTTCGCTTGAAAGCTACACAGGTGACCGTCTTTTTGACCGGAGCACACGGCAAATGATAGCTACAGAAAAGGGTATTTTCCTTTATAACTTTATTATCGAGCACATGAATAAGCTCGAGGAAGCGGAAAACATTTTTCACAGAAAGTCTAAATTCGAAAAAACAACTGTTAGCGTAGGAATGTCTATGGAGATTTTTCAATACATGCTTGAATCTCACGTTTCAGCGTTACCGTTTAATCTCACAACCCGCTTTGGCGATTGTCAGCAAATGTTGCAGGAACTAAACAATGGTACGTTGGATCTTATCCTGACAACACAAAAAGGGAATCAACATAACCTGGAATATACACCGTTTACTAAAGAGCGGATACTATTAGTTTGCGGAAGTAAAACAGATGCAACAGAGTTAAATGAATTGTTGCGCATTGATAACCGGCCGGCGATAAAAAAATGGCTGACGACCCAGATTTGGTATAGCACGGATGCAGATGCCGAACATTTGAAAAGGTTTTGGTGGTCCAGCTTTAATACTCTACCTGGATTCCGCCCTAACTATGTTTTACCATATTACGGGTCAATCATTCGATGCCTGTCCAATAATAAAGGTTTTGCAGTGATACCAGATTTTTTATGCAGGCAGGAGATTGCTGACAATGTTATTAAGCTTGCTTGGGAAGGTAGCCCGCCCATTGAAGATACACTTTATTTTGGTAAAAGAAAAAGTATGGCGTACTTGGACGAGATTAAACAGCTGGAAGCCATTCTGTCAAAGAGTTGGCCGGTTTATGCCGACATACAATCGGCCTGATTTTATTAATAGCCAAGCAGTCCCTGTACCCAAACTTTTTCGAATCATAATTTGGAGATTAAAATGGAAATGCTTGTTGATTAATTGCAATTGCTTTGACGGCGCTTCCCTCACAGAGTGCAAAAGGTTGTATTTATCACTATTAAAAACAAAAAAGTAAATAGAATGGCTTCTGATTTTAGGAACGGCTATAATTTCAGCATCCGTCTGGCATATAGCCCCCAACCTTATTATTGTGCGTATTGCGCTCAAAATTTACTTGATAGCTCCCTCATTTATATGGGATCGTCCGGCAAAAGAGGTTTGTCACTTTATACGAGCGGATTAAAATAGAGCATCGGATTTAAGCAGAATGAACTGTGCGTTATATCTTATAAAATTTTGTGCCCTGCGGTTACATCCTTTAGCTGAACGTAAAAAACTAAGGCAGGTGCCCGTCGCAAGGGATGCAGGTTTTTCATTGGACAGACTCGGAAATTAGCACAAACAGGTCTTCCGCTTCGCCATCAAAATACACCCAGTTAATATAAAATGCAGGAGTGCCGTTCACTCCCGCTTGCCACAATGGCCTCTTTATCTTTTGGGATCTTTGCACGAATTGATGGGCTAATCTAATCGGTAACAAATATTACTTCCTTCAGATAAAGGTTCTGGGCCAGTTCCATCAAATAATCATCGCTTAAATTTGTTTGATTTGAAAAAATTAGATCATGCATCTCTCAATATTTATCTTGCTTACCCGCGGCTTCAGCGGCGCAGGCGGCATCGAAAGCATGGAAATGCTAAGTAGTTTATGGAAAATTTCGAAAAGTTTATTTACATCAGGTCCAAAATGCTGAAGTAAACTTTAGATCAAATATTCGACCGCAGCGCAGGTCCGGCGTGAAAATCGCCAAGCTCAATAATTTGAAATTGGGGATATGCAGCAATACGCGTATGATCGCTGGCTGATAACGGAAATTTAAGATGAGTCATTATTTATTATCAATTCGACTTTTGATCTTACATTACCGCTGAACCTGGATTTATTGCTTTAATTAGGGAACTATTTATTTATCTGATCGTTATATGCGGCTGCTCCGGCGGATGCTACCTCGTAGTCCTGATCTACCGAACCTCCGGAAACTCCAATTGCGCCAATAACTTTATTCGCACTGTTTTTGATCACTATTCCTCCGGGGAAGGATACCAATCCACCATTGGTTTGCTCGATATCATGTAGCGGACCGCCCGGTTGTGACTGCTTTCCTATCTCACCCGAATCGCTGTTAAAGAGACTGGATGTCCGAGCTTTTTTTAAAGCAATATCGGCACACCCTAACATCGCGTTATCCATTCGCATGAAGAATTTAATGTTGGCTCCTTCATCCACAATGGCGATATTCATCGGGATGCCTATCTCAAAAGCTTTATCCCTTGCTGCTTGGGCAATTTGCCAGGATTGATTAAGATTTATAGTCATGTCGTTAAATTTAAGCCTAAGAAAAAATGAACTTAGAACGATAGTGGCGTAGTGACATTTATTTCACGAGCCTCCAGCAAAGGGACTATTTTCCCGACGACTATATTTTGAAAATGCGCGGCCCCCCGGTGTTCGGCAGCAGCTGCCTCATCTTTATAACCTTCAAATAATAACAGAGTATTCGGATCGGCGTTGTCTTGTTGTATTTTGTAAAACAAGTTACCTGCTTCGGCCATGGTTGCTTTAACAACTTCCGGTAACAAGCCCAACACCTTGCTAAGCTGGCCCGGTTTTACTTTCCATTTGGCGATGACGTGAACTGCTGATTTTTCCATTTTTTTACATGATTGGAGCTGTTTTAGGAAAGTCGACTTTCTTTTGAAACAGCACGGGATGAATTGAAAATAATGACTGCTGCTTTCTTTTAAATTTTAGCAGCTTTAATAAATACTTTTATTTGTGCTATGCCCCATTGCTTGTATGATGACGACGTCAGGATTATTATGCGCAGCCAGGACTACATGTTCTGCATATTCAGTAATTATCATGTATAAAAATGTAACGTCTAAATTTTAAACAAGTTATCGGAATTTGAGCCGCTGTTATCCTGCAGTCTTTTTAGCGCGAATCGGAATATGCTTGTTCAAAAGTGACGCATCGGATAAAATGCCAAGCATACGAAAGATCGCGGGTTTTTCCTCTTTCTCATATTGATTTTGTTTAAAGGGCATTTGTCACTGGGAATAATGGCCGACAATGTAGAGGTCCTTTATTCGCAATTGACGTAGTAGTTACAGCTGTTGTTTTCACAATGAGTCTTAAAAATGTTAATTAAACCTGTTGCCGATTCTGCGTTTTACCGTTTAGGGATGTTCAAATTTATCCTCAGTTATGTGATGTTGTATATCAGCAGAATTATATTAATTATCAGATAGCTGATAATTGATCCAACTTTGCACAATATGTTTTTGAAGGCGAAGACTAAAAACTCTTAAAGAAAAAGGTGAATTCAGCTTATCAATAATGGTTTGGAAATGAATTATAAAGTGGTTTTTAATGGGGGACAGAATAAAATGTGGCTGATGACGAGTACGGTAAAACTGTTGATAAAAACATACTTACTTTCCGGCGAGACGGGCGCAGTAGATGTTGGTTTAGTATGCGGAGAAGGACTGGGGGGGGGGTAAAACTTAACAACATAACATTACGATTAGGGCATATTACTGTGTACCGGAGAGGCCGGTTATTAGCATGTGAAAACCGGTAGCATTAGCAATAACGCTATGGCAAAAGCAGCATATACGCAGTTCGAAGAAACCGAACTACATTCTTCCTGGGACTGCCACGCGGATCCCGTACTCCGTTATGTGATTACAATAAAGGGCCTCCCCAAGTTCGAGACATTCAAAGGTTAAATTTATACTTCAACCGGGGGAGGTTCTTATAGCGACCGATTATACTGGTACAGGACATCAATGGGATATATTTAACGAGGACCTCTGGTGACGGGTTTATGTTGTCTTTAAAAAGGGAGCTGACTGCACTTTGTACCTGGCGGGGAATGATTAGCACGGTTTAAATCAAGCATGTTCATGAAAGGACCTGCAAACGTTCGGATCATTATAAAGGTAACCGGTTTTATTACTTAATTAATAAATCTTATAAGTTATGTTATTTAAAATATTACACAACTAACCCGAGCTTGGTCAAAAGAAAGCTGGTTAAGATAAGTCGTTATTATATATTAATAATTGGTTTATGATCAGTGTTTTAGTAATCTGCACAGGCACAGAAAGCTAGGAGCCGCAGAAATTGAAAAATGGGAAACGTAAACTGATGTGCTTTTTAGCAAAGGTCTTATTTGATGGGGTGACCACCGCGGCTGATCAATGATATTCTCTGAAATGAGGGTTATTTCATCTATCGGGAGGGGGGAAGATAATCGGTTTATTTCTAAATATAATGATATGTATAAGACAGATAATTATGATTAAGAACAAAATATATCTGTGCCTTCCATTTTTTGTGGCAACGATATTTATGTCCGTTAATGTTTTTGGACAAGGGGAGTCGCCTGATTACAAGGAAGGCATGACCCTTAAATTTGACAGTACTGGAAAGAAATATATCCGATTTATCACGTCGGCCACTTTCTGGGCAAGATATACCGATGCTAATCCTGGAACGACTGTTAACGGTGTACCCAAAAACAATTGGACTGATTTCAGCCTGAGGCAGTTCAGGTTCATAACGATCGGGCAATTGAGCCCCCGGTTCCTGATCCTCACCGATATCGGTATGGATAATCAGACATTTTCTTCTGGCGGGGTGCCCGGAGGCGGAAATACCGGCAACGGCGGTACAACCTTCAATGGTACTTTAGGGAAAAAACCGGGCATATATCTGCACGGCTTGACCAATGAATTCACCCTAATCCCGGACAAGCATATGAAGACAGGCAATAATAACCGGTTTTCGTTGTATATCGGAACAGGATTGCACTATTGGATGGGATTAAGCCGGATGACCTCCGCAAGTTCGTCCAATTATCTGGCGCTTGATGCCCCTATTTATAATTGGCCAACGGTTGAGCTTTCAGATCAATTTGCACGTGCGTTAGGAATTTATTTCAAGGGGAACGTGGGACCGGTGGCGTACCGCTGGTCGCTCAACAAACCTTTTACGGTGCTTTCCAGCGCTGCTAATTATCCTGCCGGTTCTCCTGAGATAAATTACGCAGTTGATAATAATGCAACTGGCAAGCTGGCCACCACCGGTTACGCGGCTTGGCAGTTTTTTGAGAAGGAAGGCAATTCGTTACCCTATACAACGGGAACATATATCGGTACGAAGAAGGTTTTTAACATTGGAGCTGGCTATTACTCAGCCGGCGAGGGTACGGTCACGCAAGCCGGAAATACCACCGCGTCGCCACTAATCCGGCATGATATCAGTCTTTGGGCGGTCGACGGTTTCGCCGATCTGCCTTTCGGCGGACATGAAAACTGGGCACTGACCGCCTACAGTGTCTACTACCATTATAACTTCGGTCCTAACTATTTAAGGAACGGCTCCATCATGAATGCGAACGTCTCTGCAGATCCCAGTTATGGCGGCTCTGTTTCACAGGCTGGCTTAGGCAATAATGCACCCTTGATTGGGACAGGCTGGAGCTGGTTCACACAAGCCGGTTTATTATTACCCAGGAGCTTTACCAGATCCAATACACGGATACAGCCCTTCGGTGAATTCAGTCTGCAGGAATTTCAACGGTATGGCAACTCGAAATTTACTTACTGGAGTGCGGGCGGTAATATATTTCTTGACGGGCATTATGCCAGGCTTACTATTAAGTACCAGACCAGGCCGATCGTAGAAAACAATGTGCAGGCAGCATCAAAAGGGACATTCATTATTGCCACGCAAATTACCTTATAATCTGGGAAGCCCGATCAAAACCCTTAGAAAGCGCCAGTTCCGAATTTTAAAGTTATTTAACGCGATAGTTGCACAACACGATGCATTGACTGCCAATATTTTGCATTATGCGTAGAAGCACCGGCAATCAAAATAACTTTTATTTTTATATGTATTTGATAGGAAAACAATTTCCTGTCGAAGATATAAACAAAGCAGGTATTGGCATTTATCAAAAGCCATACTAATTCAATTGTAAGTTAATGGTACTTAGAAGTTTCACCATATCGTTATCGCAGATAGTCGATATGCTGACATCGTTTAATTCATTCAAGGTGCTGGTGTTTGCCTTGCTGTGCAGAGAATCGCAAGTCAATGAAAGCCTATCATCGTGTTGAGGATAATGGATTTTCAGTTCTCAATGCTTTTCTTGATTAAAAAGTCGACAGATAACCGGCGTAAAGTATCCGCACTGATAGGCTATCCGGATTAAGGTATATAAGTGAAACGTATAGAGCAGCAGTCCTGCTGCAAGGTTATGCGCAATTCAATCTATACCTCAAAACTTTTTGATAGATACGGGCAGAAAAGTTGCTGCCGGCAACATTCGGAGGATGCATCTACTGGAAAGCTGACAAAAAGTTTAGGACAATGTTAATAGATGTCGATAATTCTAAAAAAAGTTTTGCTCCCGATGGGCGTTTTTCATTCTTGGAGATCATATAGACGTACAATTCGTTCAAAGGCATTTTTACTGTCAACGGCAAATGGCCGGAGTCATCACCTTTTTGTAAAACAATTTTTGAAGAACTAAACACATCTGAATATCACTAAAAAATGAAAAAACTATTAAACATCATTTTAAGCATGGCCGCGCTGAATGCCGCCGCCCAAACCTCACATTTTGATATTAATGGGAAGATTGGCAACCTTAATGGCAAGAAAGTTTATTTAAGCTTTATGACAGACGGTAAAGGACATGAAGATTCAACCACGCTGGTTAACGGCGCTTTTCACTTTACCGGCCAAATGAACCCTTACAGCTCAGTACGCATGGCAATTGATCATAAGGGTGTTGGACGCGAGATTGCCACACACGGGGGAGATGTAATTTATTTTAACTTCGCCAATGAAACACTAAATATAGCTTCAAAAGACTCGTTAGCAAACGCGCAATTAAGCGGTTCAAAAACTTACGAGGAATATTCGGCTTATGTGAAAGCTGTTGAGCCTATGCCATGGGATATTGATCGTATTTCCAACGCCGAAATAGCGGCGGCACCCGAACTGGCCAACGATACCGCATTTACTAACCAGGTAGCCCGTCACCATTTTAAGATGATTGCCGATTTCGGAGTTAAAAATCTGGAGTTCGCTAAAACTCACCCCAATTCTTTTTTTGCACCGGTTGCCTTATTCGGTACAGCTGCTAATGAGAAAACCGTTGCAGTAGCTGAACAGGTATTTAAAACTTTGAGCCCCGCTATCCAGACTTCGGATAACGGCAAAAAAATCAAAGAATTTATCGACGCTCACCATCGTTTGAAAATCGGCGGAGATGCTCCTGCTTTTACGCAAGCGAATACAGCCGGCAAAAAGGTTTCGCTGACCAACTATAAAGGCAAGATTGTATTGGTTGATTTTTGGGCCAGCTGGTGTACACCCTGCCGTCTGGAAATTCCAAACCTAATAAGCCAATATAAGAAATATAAAGATAAAGGCTTCGAAATACTGTCTGTATCGTTGGATAATGACCGCAACAAATGGCTGAAGGCTATACAGCAGGAAGGCATGGGTTGGGAGCAGGTAAGCGACCTTAAAGGCGGTAGTAATGACGCCGCCCGCCTCTATGGCGTTTCGGGTATACCGGCTACCTTCCTGGTTGATCGTGATGGTAAACTCATCAGTACAACCCTGCGCGGTGAAGACCTTAATAAAAAGCTGGCAGAACTTTTTAAGAATTAAAATGTACTCACGCTTTCTATTAATCCTGTGCTGCATCATAATTACCCGCTTTGCGGCAGCACAGGATATTAAATCAACGATCATAAAAGTAAGGCCTGCCTGCGTGCGAATGTGGGGTTTCGATACCCTACAACAGCAACGCACCACAGCACAATTCAGTGGCGTACTGGTAAAGGGGCGTTTTATCCTTACGGCAGCTCACGTTATTACACCGGGTAATACCTACAAGGTTTTTTTTCCTGATGGAAGTGAAACCATAGCGCAGGCACTTGGGAAAATCGAGTTGTCGGAAGACAAAACGCGCCCTGATGTGGCGTTAATGAAGATTTTGAAAGGGAACGATCGCCCCGGAGTAGAGATGAGTTTGGCAGGGCCCGTTAAAGGTGCACCTTGTCTTAGTGTTGCTTATCCTGAAAGCCTCGACCAGGTGCAGCCGACCATTCGTTTTGGCAGGATTACCGATCCGTTGAATAGCCGGGGTTTTATCCAATCGACAGCGTTGATGGAGCCGGGTGATTCCGGTGGCCCTCTTTTTAATTTAAACGGAGAATTGATCGGGCTACATAGTGCGATCGAGATTCCGGAATCAAATAATTATGACGTACCTGTAAATCTGTACGAAAAATATTGGTCTGCGCTTCAGGAGCCGGTTATTTATCACGCCTGGCCCGTAAAGACAGATTCCGTTAAAGAAATTGGCAAAGTAACAGATTTTTCCTGGCCAAAAGCTGGAACTTATACTGGAGATTGTGTCAGGCTTACGAGCCGCTTAAACGGTAAAACGCAAATGGTACTTGCTACTGTGATCGAATCGATAGTTGTATCGAAGAACTCAATGGTTGGCGATTCGGTTCTGATCCTTGGTAAACCGGGTATCGTTATTGCGCGTGATAAAATAAATGATCTTGTGCTGATCCGCCCCTTGCAAAAACTTAAAGGTTTAAAAATTAAACAGGCTATCATTCCGGCGGAAGGGGATGTGTTGTTTGCACCTGTAATAGATTCAGTAGTGACGGGTATACTTAGCGGAGGCCCGCTCGAACTTCGGAAGATTACCGGTGCCGGATTTCTGGGAGCTACGCCTCTGCATAACAGCAAGCCGGAAAAAATTTATTTTGTCCGTCCTGGTTCGCCGGCAGCGTATCACGATATCCGGTCCGGGGATATTATCCCGGGATTGAATGATTCATTGACTGCTCATTGGCCGGGCGACACCTTGCAATTAAAACTGCAAAGGGGCTCCCAGTTTTTAGAAAAGGACATTGTACTTACATATCCACCTGTAATAGTTCATGACCACCCTGCTGATCATTTTGCAGGTGGCAGAAGTCAGCGCAGTGATGGTTTCAGAAATGTTTATAGCACTGATTTGATCCTGCGTCCTGAACAATGCGGCGGCCCGGTTGTTGACTCTCAAAATCATTTTCTGGGTATTAATATCGCACGTTTTAGCCGGGCCAACTCGATACTGATCACTGCAGAAACGATCAGGCAGTTTATAGAAAATAGTATGCGATGAGGCGGACGCTCATGGTCTCTTTTCCCGTATTAATGAGCGTCCCCTTCGATTAGATTGACAAAGGGCCACTACCGATTGGAAAAGAAAAAACAGGATCAGGCAATTTTTTATTCATAGACTTACGGTTTATTGAAAAAATATTCCGGGCAGTTCCTGAGTTTAAATTACTACTATCAAGAAAATACAAAGGCTTACCAGGCATCATTCGCAAATTGCTTAATGCTCATGAGCCACTGATTTAACCAACTATTCGCCGGTAATATGCCCTTGTTATGACGCAGGATTATTTGATATTGAAATGGAGATATTTTAATTGTGAAAAATACAAGCTGGATTATAACAGTTACGAGATTAATGATGGCGTAATCTTCAGAATGTTTTATTGGCTGAATATAGTGTTTTAATAAAGTGCGCTAATACCGACTGTCTGTTGCAGCGTTGTCGAATGCCCAAATGAAGAATTGGCAACCATTTTTAATACTGCAAGCAATCTGATAATTGTAGTGGAAATTGCCCTGAAAATGCTCCCTTAACTTATTCTCAATTCATTGCCTTTTCAATTTTCAAAGCTTAAATCTGTAACCCAGTTTTAAAGCATATTGCTGAATACCTCCGCTAATTTTATAAGCGTCTTTTTTAAATCCGGCCTCCACTCCGTTCGGAAAACTAAACCCTGCAGAAAGGCTGTACATGAATGTGTTTTCTCCGTTTACCTCATTGTTGAAATTGCCTAATGAAGAGGGTTTCGAAAAGGAATAATGGCTGCGACTGCGAGATGCCAGGCCCAGCCCTCCATCAACATAACAGATCCGGAAAAATGTATAACGCAATCCGCCGGTAAGCGGAACATAGCTGTACGCGCTACTGTGGTAATCCTCTCCATTGGAGTCCACGTTATGATGGTTTAGGGAGGGGAACCTGTTGTACCCGGCGGAAATAAAAGTACCGAACCCGGAGCCGAGGTCCCGGCGCAACGACAATTCGGTTCCTGGGATAAATCTCGTATTGGACGACAAATCATCCAGGCCTGCGGTGGCAGCAAAACTGACTGACCATGAATTGGACCGGTCGCCGGATTGCTTTTCCTTTTTTAATGCTGAATGATAGGCAATTCCTGCTTCCCAGCCCAGCGAGGTTTTAAAGTTGCCATGCTTTTGTGTATAGTAATCGTTGGCATTATTGTTCTGCGTGTAGGCCAAAGGATTGCTCCATATATAAGAATACCTGTTTAAGGCCGGTCCCGCTAAAATGCTGAAATACTTACCGATCCGGGCATTCAGCAATAATTTTGCCTGCATCCACCGTTCTTCCCAACTTTGGTTGACAGGTATGCTCACGTTAGTTTCAGCAGAGAGGTACATTTTGCCACCCAGCATAAAATCATGTCCGGCACCCAGCCCTACCGCAACAAGGCTTTGGCCGTCAAATAGTTTGACACGGGTGAGGATTGTGGAGTAAAAATAGTGTGTGCCGCTTTTGAAAGTCAAGTTTGTACCGGCTATGTTATTCGCAGAGTATGCCACCTCGTAAAATCCATTGTGCACAATATTGATCAGTCCGAGGCTGATTCCCTGTGAGGTATCGGCTATATTGACCAGGCCGAATTGTAAGCCTTTCAAATGTCCTGTTGAATTATGAAGCAAGCCCAGTTGCACTCCGTTTGCCCCCGCTGCCGCACGGTTGCTGAACAATGAAAGCTGCATGCCCCGCAAAGTATCTAATACCACATTGCCTGCTCCGGCAATTTGTAATCCGGTCATATTGCCGCCAACCAGGTTGAAAACACCTGCCAGCTGCAAATATTTTGATTCTTCCTTATTAATATTGAAAAGGCCGCCGATTTCCAGCCCTTTTACGCCGGCAGTATATCCACCTGCCAGATTAAGGGAAAAGTTATTCACTACCTGAGGGCTAAACATGCCGTGGGTGCTCAAACCCGGCGTAACCGATATCTGGATGGGACGTTTGGCAAAAAAATCCGGGATATTCAGGCTTTGAATTTTTTGGCGGGCAGATATCAGTAAACTGCCTAAAGCAGTACGTTCTACATGGTTCTTTTTATTGCCGGAACTTTTATAGGCGGGATCATCGTTGCTGATGGTGACAGAAACGGATTGAAGGAATGTCACCGTGGTATCCCGGTACCTTAATTTACTTATCGTTATCCGGAAGGGATTAGTTTTGTTCCCTTTTAGCTTCAACCTGAAATAGCCGTGATCATCAGTCAATGTAGAGCTGAGCTGCTGCTTTTCATAAACGCTCGCATTTCTCAGGCGCTCCCCGGTACGTTCATCGGTTACCAAGCCGCTGATAGAATAGTTGCCGCCTTCGTCATTAAGGTCCGCATTTAAAAAAGTGAGGCGACGGAGCGCAGGGGTAATGATCAAATAGTTTTTTCGTTCTTCATAAGCAAACCGGTTGGCGAAGAGCTGCGTGAGCACCTGCATAATTTTTTGGTCACTTACTTTTATAGTAACCGTACTGTCCCTGGGAAGCAGCTGACTATCGTAAGAAAAAATGAACTGTCCTTGTCTGCCCATTTCATCAAGGACATCGGCTAAGCGCCTGCTCTCTTCGTAAAGCGTAACTTCTTTATTAAGTATAGTTTGACCGAATAAGGGAAGGGTTGAAGTGTAAAAAAATAGTAAGGTGAAAAATAAATATACAATCACAGGATTTCCCGGTGAACGGGAACCGCGTATGGGGCCCGTTGAATTATTTAAGCAGGATTGTTTCATTATTTTTAATTACCCTGATTTTGAAAGTGCGGCTGATAATATCAAGAATATCGTCCAGTGATACGTTTTTGAACGTGCTGTTCAGTTTAAGGCTATCGAGCCTCCGGTTTTCAATAACGATGTGACAGCCATAAGCGTCGTTAAGTACGTTCACCAGCTGTGGAAGGGGGGTATCATCTGCAATGAACTCCCGTGTCCGGTAATACTTATAAAGTTGACTGGTGTTTTTAGATACACGCAAATTCCCGGCTTTTGGGCCCATATTTAATTTCTCGCCAGGGTGCAGAAAAAATTGATGAAGGCCGTCCGTAACTGAAACCAGGCCGGTTTCTACCAGTACCTCCACAGTACCTGTTTTGTTACTGACATTGAATGAGGTTCCCAAAACCTGAATACGGATGTTTCCTGCAGTGATAATGAAGGGCTGATTTGCCCGGTGATTGACTTTGAAAAAAGCTTCTCCCTGCTCAAGCCAAACTTCTCTTTGATGCGCTTTAAACCGGTAAGGGTATTTGAAGGAGGTATTTTGATTTAGCGTGATAACAGATCCATCGGATAAAGTGTCTGTTTTGACTTCCATCCTTGTTGTCGAAAGCATTAACTGCCTGTTGTTACGCTGTTGCAGGAAAAGCCACGAAGCGCCAAGTGCCAGCAATAGTACGGCCGCGGCCTTTAACCATATGGCCGGCCTGCTTATGGCGATAACTTTGGGCTGTTCACGTGCTTCGCCATATGTTTTTTGCTTAAATCGCGCCAAAGATTCATGAGCGTTCACCGGATACTTCAAATCCAGGCTTTTGCTAGCGATCCAGATCATCCTGAACTGCTCCAGTCGGTGTCCGTTTTTAGCATTTATGTTTTGCCAGGATTCGACCTCTTCGATATCCCGGGGTGAAGCTTCCCCGAGTATATAGCTGATTATTTTTTCATCATTCATTTTCTTATTAATAAATTGGTCATGCGTGATAAAAAATTAATTAGAAACCAGGCTATAAAGGGCAGGTATTCGGCCAGTTGCACGCGGAGTTTTTTTAATGCCTTGCCCATTTGCGTTTCCACGGTTTTTATCGATAAACCCAACTGGCTTGCGATCTCTGAATATTTCAATTCTTCGAACCGGCTGAGCTGAAATATCGTGCGGCATTGTTCGGGTAGTTTGTTGATCGCGTTTTCTAAATTTTGCACCAGTTCGCGATACTGCAACTGATAGGCGGCATTTTCTTCATAGGGTGTATCTTCAGCTATGCTGCGTGATTCGTAGGCTTGTCTCACTTTTTGATGTTTAATGTAGTTAAGGCATTCGTGATGAACAGATCTGTACAAATAGGCTTTTAACGAAGTATGCACTTTCAGCCCGTCAGGTTTCTCTAAGATCTTCCAGAACATCTGGTGTACCATTTCCTCAGCAATAATTTCATTCTGCACCATTGTGTACGCGTATCGGTGCAAAGCCTCGAAATACTTCAGGTATATTTCGTCAAAATCCTGACTCTCCTTTTTTAGTTTTAAATACCCTGTTGTATTATTTGGATCTGTTAACAATGTTTTATTATTATTGAATACTTACACTATGACAACTTTGATTTGATGCACCCTGACAGCACCAATCAATTTTTTGATGAATCGACCGAAGGAAATTAATCCTTCACTTTAAGGGCAATGCTCCACTAACAACTGAAAAGAAATCTTCAGCCTCATTTATTTCTTATCTGGTTTTACCAACAAGAATTTTTTGTTCCTGCCTAATATGTCGACGTAGGTCTGACCACTGACTGCCCAAATAAGTATGCCATTTGCCTGCGAATCGGATGAGTTTTAATTCTTGAATGTAATTGCTTGTAAGTCAGTGTTTTGATATTTTTTAATGAAGGCTTTTCCCTTTTGGGGAGAATAACTCCTCCGAAAATATCGGAGTCATTAAGGATTAACTCCGAATTATATGGAGTTGAAACATTTTTCCCATTCCTGGCCTCATTAAGAATAAAAATTTAATTGGGGTTGTAAGGGTATACGCTGTTACCGATGTCTTAGGGAGACAAAAAATAATAATAAACATGATTAAGTATTTCGTATTACTGGTAATTGCATTTTTGTTAGTCAATATCAACTCCTTCGCCCAGACACAGCCTGATTACCGGCTGGAGTTTGGCCTAAGCGGTGGTAAAACCACTTCAACTCCCGGTCGGGGTGTGGGAGGGCTGGACATTCGACTGGAAAAAAGCATTTCCAACCGCTTTACAGGCACTATTACTGCAGGTTATGAGCATTATTTCAGTTCAAATGATATGCCGGCGAAAGGACATTACGTTTACACCGGGACCGCTAATGTTTTTCCGGTTAAAGCTGGATTAAAGTTTTTCGTAGATCAGAACATTTACGTTGGAGGTGAGGCTGGAGCCGGTCTCGGGTTGTCCCGTGGCACAAGTTCGTTTTTATATTCCTCCTCCGTTGGCTACACTTTTAGAAACGGTCCTGACCTGAGCCTCAAATATGAAGGTTTCAGCAGGAACACCATCGCCAGCGGACTGATGCTTCGTCTGGCTTATGGCCTTGACCTGAATAAACGTTTTGCCCGTAAACCAATCCCTCCGGCTGATAACTGGCAAATGGGAATCAGCGTTATTTCGGGTACAACCAGCAGTCATGATGTAGTTATCGGCGGTGACATCAGTTTATACAGGCCGTTAACGGGTAACCTCGAAACTACTGCTTCCCTCGGTGTTTTTCATATTTTTGATGCGTATCGTTCAGTTAGTACCAATAAAGAAACTTCAGGTCACAATTTGGTTCCGCTTATGGCAGGATTACGATTGTTTGCGGGAAATAATTTCTATATCGCCGGCGAGGCAGGTGCTGCATTTGACACTCACGGAAAAGTTGAGTTTGCCTGGGCGCCTTCTGTTGGTTTGTTATTTGGGAAAGGATTTGATGTGTCACTTAAATATTCAGGTTTCAACGGCAATCATATACAGGATTTTACCGCACTTAAATTTGGCTATCACTTTAAGCTTTGATTTTTCAAATTAAATGCGCCTTGTTGCTGAAGTTAATGCAAAGAAATGTCTTGTTGCTTGGGGTATTTCGAGCTGCCGGTCAGCATCTTTGAATTTTAACTCTTTGATGTGAACATTGTTAACCGTTTATCCATCGATTAAGCAAATCAAAGATTAGCGTAAAAATGCGCGTTGATAAAGCAAAGAGGTCATTTTCTTATTGAATATGACCTCTTTGTTATTTTGATGCAGATTAATCAATGATTTTGTATATTATCGGCTAATCTTTCTTTTTAAGAAATCCCTGATGGTTGCAGCAATCTCAATTCCATGACTCTCCAAAGCAAAGTGTCCTGCATCGAACAGATGATATTCTAAATTCTTAACATCTTTTTTGTAAGCCTCGGCGCCACCTATCGGGAAAATGTAATCGTTTTTTCCGTATACAATTAACATTTCGGGATTGTGTTTACGAAAATACTCCTGCCATTCCGGATATTTGGGTGGATTTGTACGGTAGTCATAAAACATATCCAGCTGTATTTGGCCATTTTCGGGTCGTTCCAGGTGACGGAGATCTATTTCCCAGTTATCGGGACTGATCACAGAGGTATCCGCGACCCCATGTGTATATTGCCATTTTAATCCGTCGGGATTATGGAACGTTCTTAAAGTATCCTCTGCCTGCTTATTACTCCTGTCCTGCCAGTAAGCTTTGATCGGGTCCCAAAAGGTTTCTAGGCCTTCGTCGTAGGCGCAGCCATTTTGAACAATCAGCGTTTGTATCCTTTCCGGATACTTTGCTGCCAGCCGCCAGCCAACCGGCGCCCCATAATCCATCAGGTAGAGACTATATTTGATAATGCCCAGTTTATTTAACAACTCCTCAATGATGCTCGAAAAATTATCAAAGGTGTAAGCGAAATCAGCAATAAGGGGCTGTTCACTTCTTCCGTATCCCGGGTAATCGGCTGCTATCAGATGAAACTCGTCAGATAGATCGGCAATCAGATTCCTGAACATATGGGAAGATGCTGGGTATCCATGTAGCAACACAAGCGTTGGTGCATTTTTAGGTCCAGCTTCACGGTAAAAAATATTTCTTCCATTGATGTCAATGAAATGGTATGTGGTTTGACTTTTCATCTTATTAAAGGTTTTGTTTTTTGAGTAATGCGCCTCGGGTGAGCGATACCAGGCCACCATTAGTCTGTTCGCTATCGTGTAACGCACCGCGCCGTCCTGCGACAGTTCTTCTTTTAATGATTACGCGGTTTTTAGAAAAAATTGAATATCTGATGTGAGAGCAACAGCTATACCGCCATTTTTATTTATTCGTGCTTTCAAGGATAGCAGCCACTTTTTCGCCGACTCCGGTACCTGACGCGGGGTTTTGACCGGTTACAATCCTGCGGCCAGCAATACTAAAGGGTTGCCATGGGTCTGCAGTGTGGTATATTGCTCCATAGGCGAGAAGTTCCGTTTGCAAGTGGGAAGGAACATCCATCCTGGCGTAATTGTCTTCTTCGACGGTGGTAAAAGATGAAATGTTTTTGCCATTAACGATGTAGGAGCCGTCACTGAGTTTAACGTTTAACAATGATACCGGGCCATGGCAAACTGCGCTTACAACAGATCCCCGTTCATAAGTTTCTGCAATTACTTTTCTTAGTAAGGGAGCTTCAGGCATATCCTCCACAGGTGCAAGGCCTCCGGGAACAAAAATTGCATCGTGGGTACTTACATCTGCTGTATCTAATTTAACCGCTTTCTGCATATCGGCCCATCCTTCGCCGGTCAGGAATTTCAGATTTGCCGGATCTGCTGCCGGTAACAGCGCGTTAAGATCTGGAGTGTCACCGGTGAGGCTGGAGAAATTTATCTCATAGCCAGCTTTTTCCCAAACTTCGTAAGGATGTGCAACTTCAGGTAAAAAGTTACCTGTCCTCCTTCTGTTATGCGGGACAATCGCGTTAGCGTTGGAGACGATGATCAAAATTCTCTTTTTCATAATTTTAATTTGATTGATAGTTATAGCATTGTTTTTATTGTATTTAGATTATAAAATGCGACTGGCTGGTAAACCCGGCGAAAAAAAAACGGATTTTTAAAGAAATATGAATGTTTCCCTTTTCTGCTTGCTGTTGCTGGTTATTTTATTGGGGTTTCGCCCTTGCATATTGGTGGGGCCATGGCACATCCGTATGTACTATTGGTGCAGCCCTCAACGGGAAATAAGGGTCGCGTAATAATTCCCGTGCCATCATAACGATGTCGGCATCCCCATTGGCCAGAATTGTTTCTGCCTGAGCAGCATCGGTGATCAGACCAACCGTACTCGTAAGCGCTCCTGTCCGCTTCCTGATATTTGAAGCAAAGGGTAACTGATAGCCATAGCCTACAGGTATTTTTTGCTGGGCTACTAACCCGCCGGTCGTAACATCTAAAAGATCAACACCTTTTACCTTCAGCACTTCAGCTATTCTAAGCGCATCGTCCATCCCCAGGCCGCCGTCCGCCCAGTCTGTTCCCGGCATCCTTACAAAAATCGGCCTGTCATCAGTCCAAACAGATCGTATACTATCCACAATTTCCAGCAATAACCGGATGCGCCCATCAAAACCTCGCCCATATTGGTCTGTGCGGTGGTTGGTTAACGGTGAAAGAAATTGATGAAGCAGGTAACCATGTGCTGCATGTATTTCTATCACTCCGAAGCCGGCTTGCAAAGCGCGTTTGGCTGCATTTGAAAAATCTTCAATCACTTTATCTATATCTCTGAGATCCATTTCTAAAGGAGCTAAATAGCTATCAGCATAGGGGATAGGTGATGGCGCAAGGGTTTGCCAGCCGCCTGAACTGATAGTAATTTGACTGCGCCCACGTTGGGGCGCCAGTGTGCTCGCTTTCCTGCCAGCATGTGATAGCTGAATACCTGCTATACATTGCTGCGACGCAAGGAACGCATTGATATGTTTGAGGCTTGAAATATGCTCGTCCTTCCAGAGACCAAGGTCGTCCGGCGAAATTCTGCCTTCCGGTGATATTGCAGTACATTCGGTAATGATCAATCCGGCCCCCCCAACCGCACGGCTCCCAAGGTGTACAAAATGCCAGTCATTGGCAAAGCCGTCAATAGCCGAATACTGACACATCGGTGATACGACAATCCGATTTTTCAATGTCACATTTTTAATGCTGATCGGTTCAAATAGCTTTGCCATGGTTTAAATATTGACGTTGGCAGTTAAGCCTGCATTTATAATTATCGAGAACTGTTTTATGCTTCGGATAGCTGGCCGGTGAGCAGGGATTAAGCCCGGTGCCTGTATATCTGTTACTCCTTTAATTATGTCCAAATTTCGTAGGGGGAATATTTTACTGTATATCAGGATTATTATATCTGTTATCAAATAGCTGATAGTTCAGCTAATTCAGGATGGTATATTTTTGAATGGAAGCGAATTGGTGACTGCGATGTCTTTGGCTTGTAAATGATATGGATTGCGCGTTTTCTGTAAGAATATATGGGCTGACTGATAAAAAAATGTGCCTGGTACAGAGAAAGTATGGCTCCTCATCAATATTATCGACTGATTGGCATGTTTCAAACTAAGCTTAAGTTTCGTATCCGTTACTTATAAATTATTTAAACGTTTAACATATCTATTAAAAACTATGAACTCATTTGTGAAATTGTTGCTTGGATTGATGGTTGTGGCTTTAACGGCTTGTAACTCCGGGCACGAATCTTCTGCAAAAAGCACGGCAGCAGATCATGATTCGATCATGACCGGGGGGAATCGCCTTATCGAGGTTGCTGGCGGGCATAAAGTATGGACAAAAAAGGTGGGCAGCGGAAAAATCAAGGTGTTGCTTTTGCACGGTGGCCCTGGCATACCCCACGATTACATGGAATGTTTTGAAGATTTTTTGCCAAAAGAGGGGATGGAGATCTTTTACTATGATCAATTGGGTTGCGGCAATTCGGACGTTCCTTCAGATACAACACTTTGGAATATACCACGTTACGTAGAGGAGGTTGAACAGGTGCGAAAAGGGTTGGGACTAGACCAGTTTTATATTGTTGGGCATTCCTGGGGTGGTTTACTGGCGATGGAGTATCTGAAAAAATATCAAGAACATGTTAAAGGCGCCGTATTATCTAATATGACGGCAGGCATGAAAGATTTTACCAGTTACCTGGCGGTTTTAAAAGGTAAACTTTTTGATCAGAAGGATCGGGTTACGTTTGATGCGCTTGACAAAGCGGGAATGTACGAGTCGGCAGAGTACAATGACTTACTGATGGATAAACTATATGGAAAAGTCGTTTGCAGGATCCCATTGGAGAAATGGCCCGAGCCATTATTGAGGGCCTTCAAAAAAATGAATCGTACCATATACGTTCAAATGCAAGGTGTTGATGAATTTCACGTAACCGGTAACTTCAAAAACTGGGAGTTTTGGGATAAGTTACCGGATATTAAAAAGCCCGTTTTGGTTTTAGGAGGTGTGTATGACGAAATGAATCCGGAGTCGATCAAAAAAGAAGGGAGGTTGCTTCCCAATAGCCGTACTTTTCTTTGTCCCAATGGCAGTCACATGGCCATGTATGACGATCAACAAAATTATTTCAGCGCATTGATAACGTTTTTCAAAGATGTTGACCAAGGAAAGTTTAAACCAGACCCTAAGTAAATATTTTAAAGTCCGAAAATATGCGTTTGTTTATTTAATGAACGCAATTTATTATCCACATTAAATATTTGATGCATTTTATTAGGCAATATTCATCGCCTAATAAAATGCAATTATTAACCTATGTGAATGCTTTTCGATAAAAGTCCTGCGATCTTCGCAGCCCGAAGAATATTTTTTTAGGTGATATAATTACAAAGAAATGAAATGGATTTTAACGATCTGGGGGGGATTGATATTCCTCCCTGCAACAGTGTTTGCGCAAAAAAAATATCTGATCCGTTCCGGCGATAACATATCGTTATATGTTAATGAATACGGCAACGGTAAACCGGTTGTTTTGCTTGCGGGCGGTCCTGGTTTCAACGCCGCTTACCTGGAGCCGGTCTGGAAGGCGCTGCCGGGTTATCGGTTTATTGTGCCCGATCAGCGCGGTACGGGAAACTCTGTTATGGATAAAATCGACTCTGCCAGGGTGACGGTCGATAATTATGTGGAAGACCTGGAGCTATTGAGAAAGCACCTCCGCATAGAAAAACTCGTAATCGCCGGACACTCCTGGGGAGGGATGCTCGCACTGGCATATACGGCTAAATACCCTGCAAATGTTGATCGTCTTCTGCTATTGGACTGCGGAGGTATTACGCGAAATTTTTTCGGCTATTTTAGCAGCAATATCAAGATGCGTCTTCGGGAGGAAGATCTGGCTCAGGCTAAAGCGGCGGGCAATCTTGCGCAGAATCTTAGGGCCATTTGGCCCGGCTATTTTTTTAGTCGTACCAGCGCTTTAAATACGAGATTCCTGGTAGATACCAATCTTGCGAATCATAATGCTGCAAAGATCAATCATATTACCTTGCAGGATTACAAAAATAACGATCAGACGAGGACTTTAAATCTACATAAGTTTAAAGGCGCTGTTCGTTTGATCCAGGGAAGGCAGGACCCCGTTGGGGAATCAACAGCATATGAAACCAAAGGCATCATCCCGCAAACACAAATCTTCTTTATTGAAAAATGCGGGCATCTTCCCTGGTTGGAGGATGAAGTAGCAGCCAAAAGGTTTTATGAACTGATTAAAACTTATTTAAATTAAAATTACTTCAAAATGGCATCAGCGTTTTATCCCTTAATTAATTAACCCAGTGAAGAATAATGACATAGCGTTGCCTGGTTTTACAATTACAATAAAGCCGGTAACTGAAAAGAATGCGAAACCGGGAGAAATGCCAATCGCACCAGACCAGTTTGCATCAAAAATCTCGGATTTTATTAAAAGCAGGTTATTAACAAATAATAATGATATAAAAGTCAGGCTTAGCATTGAAAGCTGGGACGAAACTTTTGACCTGGAAGAATCAATTTACGACATTCATCTTGATTCGCCTACCAATCATACAAATAATTACACCAGGAATTACTGGATTGAAATTGAACGAAAATGAAAAAGACAACATTTAAAATTACAATCATCTTGCCGGCTATCGCGTTATGTACCTTTACCCAGTCGGCAAGCGCCCAATCGGCAAATGAAAAAGTGCCGGCTATACAACCAAATGCTATAATACACGCGTTTTCTATTATCGAACAGCTGGAACCGGTAAAGCTTCCCAGTAATGACGGCTCAGTACAGAAGCCTGAACTATTTAGCTTTGATATGCCGAAAATCAAACAATTGCTGCCTGAACTGATCCGCACGGAAACAGTCTGGGTACAAAAAGGTAAAAATAATCAAGCTGCAACCAATAAAGAAACAGTGGATTTCGCTCAGTTGGTGCCTGTACTCGTTGCGGCCCTACAGGAGCAAAATGTTGAAATAAATGAACTAAAATTAAAACTGAATCAGGTACAAAACCAACTGAGCCCTGATAAAGAAGCGGCCAGGTAATTGAAACATTCGCCGATCCCCATTCAAGACTACAAGACGACTGTCGGGCAGGGTCTGTAAAATAATATGAGGCGCGCCTCGTAGTGTTACTTAAGTAAAGGAGCAGCGGAAGCTGCTCCTTTATGCGTTTCTGTTTTTGAAATAGCTTAACATAACATCATTTATGCCTGCCTTTAGTGACATGGATTGTAATTAAAATCTCATAATAGAGGTGGGTATATCGTTTTACCAATTTTTTTCGTTCTTCCGGATACGTTAAGCCGCATTTGCGGCACAATATAGAAAGGAGTATTATGATTGATAATAATGATATTTTGCGTTGCGAAAATGATGCGCAGGAGCTGTTTTATACACCCTTTTTAAAATATATAGAGAAAGCTATTCCTATAGATGAAGAAATAACAACCTTAGTCGCGAAACATTGTAGGTTGGTTACTTTTGATAAGGGCGAACGTTTATTTAATGCCGGGAAAGCCTGTAAGTACATTTATTTTATCGTATCCGGAGAATGTATGTCTTATTATGCCAATTTGAAGGGAAAAACAACCACCTGGTTTTTTCATTTTAATCAGCCTGAAAGTACTGCAAAAAATTTGTTTGCGGTTGATTATAAAAGTTTTCTTTCCGGAAATCCGGCTACCATTTCTATCGAAGCTTTGTCGCAGGTTACTGCTATCCGGTTTTCTGCCGGCGATGTACAGGCCCTTATAGAGGGATCGCAGGATATGGAACGTTGGTTACGCCAGTTAAATGAAAAGGTGTACATCCAAACTTATGACAGGATTACAACATTGCTTACCTTATCAGCAGCAGAGCGTTATGAAAAATTTCTGGCAACTGAGCCTCATCTTTTGAACATGTTCTCAAACTACCTTGTCGCAAGTTATCTGAATGTTGCTCCACAATCTTTAAGCAGGATCAGAAAACAAATGGTATCCGCTGCTTTGTAACGCTTCGCAAACAATAAAGGTCCGGTCGGGGATAGTTAACCGCAATAAGGGGGCACTTGCAAGATCAAAGGGGGGAGCTAATTCCTTCTCCCCTCTTTGTCCCAAAGGCCATTCAAAGGTATCGGCTTAATAACTAATGGAATCATTGCAGCTGGGGCTCTTCAAAAATAACTTCTTCGCTAGTATTGCCATTTATTTTATAAGTGAAGGGCTGTGTTTTGATGTTGCATCCTCCGTAGCGCCTGTTGCCGGGTTTCTTCTCCGGGTAACTGCGATGTTTCAATTTTTCCGCTATTACAAAAATGGATCTTTCGTTTCTGCGCCAGCGTTCAATAAGCTTTTTCATTAGGCATTGCCGGCCTTTTATTTGTATGTTCTTGATGTTTGAGATTTGTATTAGAAGTTAGAGGAGCTTGCAGTTAATTACTTTTGCAACCAATTCTGTTAAAGAGCTTACGTCAAGTTTCTTGTAAATATTTTTAATGTGGCTCCTGACAGTTTCACGGGTTATATTCAATACGCTTCCCGCCATTTTATAATTAAACCCTTTTACAATAACCGCAAGTACTTCTTTTTCACGAACCGTCAGTCGGTAATCGACCGCCGCCTGTTGAGGTGCGTTGCGATTACAAACGGCTAACAAAGCTTGTAGAGAGATTTCTAAATTATTTGGTATGCCAGGTTTTAACTGAGCCAGAAGAGGAATTATGGATGTACTGATTTCATTATCTAAAAGGGCAGCCGTGGCTCCGTTGAGTAGCCAGCGAAGTAGATGCCCGCTGTTTAGGACAGAACCGATTACCAATACATTAAGATTTGGGTGCGACCGTCGTGATGCAATGATTTGGATCTGCTTTTCTATATCCTCAGGACCGGCTGACGTGATAATGACCGTTGTATCGGTAGTTAGCTGATCTGCAAAATTCACGTCCTGGTCGTAAATATGGGTAACGATCTGTTTTTGATTTTTTAGTATTGTTAATATATGCCGCTGCAACCTATTGTCATCTATGGCTATTATTACACGTATAAATGCAAATCCTGCATTTATTATAGTTCTTTCTTCACTTGAAAAGGAGCTGGTATTTGCATGGCTGTTAATCATTTCCTGCAAATTTCTTTGCTCTAACCCTCTTTATCGTTCACATAGGTTAATAAATGCGATTTAAGATAAATTGTGTCATAAAAGAGATGGTTTCCCACTACATGGTCTTTAAAATGAAATTTTTACGCCTGATACCTAATATCCCCTTTGTAGGTAATTGTTTTACGTAATCAACCTCTATAATTTTGCAAAATGAAAACTCGTTTGGTATCCAGCACATGCTTAATTCTTCTCAGCGTCGGTGAGCTTTTCGCTCAATCGCACGCGATATCTAAAATCAATAAAATGACATATTTAAATCTTAATAAAGAATCAGACAGCCCCTATCTTTATCAATACGGAGTGGCAAGCGCTTTTATATCGGGGTTGTACGAAGGTGAACTTTCAATCAATGACTTAAGGCGACATGGAAACTTCGGGCTCGGCGCTCCCAATCTTATTGATGGCGAACTGACGATAGTGGATGGCAAAGCTTACCGTAGTAACGCGGAAGGACGAACCGTCGAAGCTCAGGGGGACCTTAAAACTCCTTTCGCATTCGTTACATCTTTTGTCCCGGACACCGTTTTGTACCTTTCAAACATACAGGACCTAAACGGCCTGTTTCGGCAAATAGAAGATCTTTTGCCAAATCCTAATGGAATTTATGCGTTGCGTATTAAAGGAGTGTTTTCAAGTATGAAAGTACGGGCTTTCCCGCCGGTGAGTAAAAAACCGTTTAAGCCCCTTGCTCAGTTAATTGACCGGCAAAACTTTTTCCAGTTTAGTCAAATAAACGGGGAGATGATCGGGTTTAATATGCCCGGCTATCTTTCAGGCATTAATATTACAGGACCTCATTTCCATTTTTTATCGGAAGACCGTCAATCAGGGGGACATGTAGTAGGTTTGACAGCAGCAAATGTAAAGCTGGAAATAGCTGAGCTGAAAGGTGTTTACCTGGACC
Source organism: Mucilaginibacter sp. A5337 (assembly GCF_059690695.1). Taxonomy (NCBI): domain Bacteria; kingdom Pseudomonadati; phylum Bacteroidota; class Sphingobacteriia; order Sphingobacteriales; family Sphingobacteriaceae; genus Mucilaginibacter; species Mucilaginibacter sp. A5337. The sequence goes on from NZ_JCAWEC010000008.1 coordinate 77,418, forward strand.
CGTTAAAAACAAGTGAATTTAAAAAATATAATTTCGGCGGTGGCAACAGCCCGGACCTGCAAAAAGTAGAAAAAGGACGAAATTGAATTTAGCAGGCGATAGCAGTTGTGCACAGCTACAAAAGTTCCATTGCTCCACATTTCCCTAATACGACGCTTGCAGCGCATTGGTATTAAAAAGCAATCAGTTTAAACTAAATATAACAAATGGTGAACCGATCAACGATCGTAGTTCACCATTTACTTTAATGGTATCCTTCCCCGGTTGAATCTTTACTTTATTCAAAGTAGTTTCCAATGGCCATAAAGAAGCTATCGCATGTGGCTGATATATAGTAAATTATAGTGTGTTAAATTATAATATTAATAACACTTATAATTCCTGTAATTTGACTTCTCCTTCCTCGTTCCCGTAAATTTGAATAACCAATAATAGTTTACGTATACCTGTTTAACAGGAAATTTTAAAACCGTTGATAAACAAATTATTAAAGCTATGAATATAAAAAAATTACTGCCTGGTAAGATAGGTTTTGGGTCTGCCCCGTTAGGCAATATGTTTAGGGATATACCTGACCATGAAGCTGCTGCCACTGTAGAAGCAGCATGGAACGCGGGGATACGGTATTATGACAGCGCTCCATTTTATGGGGCAGGTTTGGCCGAAATCCGTTTAGGTAATGTGCTGTCACAATATCCAAGAAACGAATATATTATCAGTACTAAAGTTGGTCGTATTATTCTTGATGAAGTTGAGGATGTGAGCAAGAGGGACTTTGGTGAAAAGGGGGATTTGTTTAAATACGGCCGCCCGAATAAGATAGTGAATGATTATTCTTCGGATGCTACCTTACGCTCAATTGAGGACAGCTTAAAACGTCTTCAAACTGATCATATTGACATCGTTTGGGTACATGACGTAGCCCAGGATTTTTATGGAGATGAGTGGTTGGATATGTTTGAAATTGCCCGTAAAGGAGCGTTTAAAGTTCTTGACAGGCTCCGCGACGAGGGCGTGATTAAAGCCTGGGGTTTAGGTGTCAACCGGGTGGAACCAATTGAAATTATACTTGCACTTGAAAATGCACGTCCCGATGGTTTTCTCCTCGCCGGTCGGTATTCATTGCTGGATCATGATCGGGCATTGCAGCGCGTAATGCCCGAAGTATCAAAGCAAGGTCTGGGCATTGTTGTTGGTGGTCCATATAGTTCGGGCGTGTTGGTTGGCGGTTCAAATTTTGAGTATGCTCCGGCATCTCCGGAAATATTGATAAAGGTGGAAAAGATTAAAGCAATTGCCGATCAATATGGTGTAAGCATGAAATCTGCTGGCATACAGTTTTCACTTGCCAACCCTGCAGTTGCCGCGGTTATTCCGGGTTCCAGCAAGCCAGGGCGTATTGTTGAAGATATTGAAGCACTCAATGCCGGTGTGCCGGCTGAATTTTGGCAGGAACTGCGGGCTCATAACCTTGTCAATATCGCCGCGCCGCTTCCGATCGATAACTATTAAATGAGATTCATTATGGCAAAAGCATCTGCATACATTGAAATATCCGTCGACCCTGAAAAAGTTTGGCGGTTAATAGGCGGGTTTAATTCCCTGCCCGACTGGCTTCCTTATATCCCAAAGTCGGAGTTACACGAGGGGGGAAGGGTACGTCACCTGGTTAATCCGGATGGCGGCATCATTATCGAACGTTTAATGGCCTTTGACGAAAAGGAACGCAGTTATAGTTATAGTATCTTACAGGCCCCTTTTCCGGTAAAAGATTATTATTCGACCTTAAGAGTAAAGACGATTGTTGATGGCATTGGAGCGCGGGTGGAATGGTTTGGCGAATTTACGCCGGTAAACACCTCTGAGTCGGAAGCCTCATCTCTGTTTCAGGGCATTTATGAAGATGGCTTAAACGCACTAAAGCAATCCTGTATGAATTTGACTGTGTAAATTTCGTTCAATTTCGTCTTATGGTTGTATATAGTTTCATAAAAAAAATAAATTAATTAATAAATAGGATGGAGTATAAGCAATTAGGTCAGTCGGATTTATGCTTGTCTGTAATTGCTCTTGGTAGTTTTGCAATCGGGGGTATGATGTGGGGAGGCACGGACATTGGTAGCGCTACAGAGGCAGTTCATGCCGCTCTTGATTATGGAGTAACTACTATTGATACCGCGCCTTTTTATGGGCTGGGTTTGAGCGAAGAGATAATTGGAGGGGCAATAAAAGGACGGGACAGGTCCAAAATTCAAATTTTAACTAAGTTTGGAATGGTATGGGATGGAAGCAATAGGGGAAGGGGAGAATTTATGTTTGATATTGACCATGAGGGGACAAGCTATCCGATATATACATTCGCATCTAGAAAAAATGTCATAAAGGAAGCTGATGAATGTTTGAAACGGTTAAATACGGATTATATAGACTTGTTTCAAATCCATTGGAACGATCCTACCACGCCGATAGACGAGACGATGGAGGCGTTACAAACGCTTATAACCCAAGGGAAAATTCGCGCGGCTGGTGTTTGTAACTACAACGTTGAACAAATGAAGAAAGCGCAGGAAAGCATCCGTTTTTCGTCAAATCAGGTGCCTTTCAGCATGCTCACGCAAGATATTTTAAAGGAAGTTATACCTTATGCGGTAAAAGAAAATATAGGGGTAATTGCCTATACTCCTTTAGAAAGAAGTTTGCTGACTGGAAGCTACTTTTCAGGTAAACGCCTGAAACCAAATGACCACAGAAATGATTATTTTAATCACTTTCAACTTGATAAGGTTAAATCTTTTCTCGACCGGATTAGCCCTTTAGCTGAATATAAAAATGCGACACTTGCGCAATTGGTATTAAGATGGACGACCTTGAAGCCTGGCATAACCATAACATTGGCAGGTGCCAGAAATAAGCAACAAGCGATTGAAAACGCCCTCGCTTTGACAATCAGCCTAAGCGAAGAAGAGATAGTATTGATCGACTGTGAGATAGCTAAACTGATTCAGCAGGGAGGATATATAAAGCGTCAGATTAAATGGGGGGCAGAAGGCATTGCAATTTGGGAATAATCAAGTTAAATGTGCCACCGTCGGCAAATTTATAAGTCAAAAGGTGTTTGCCCCGTTGATACATTTCCTTAGCAATATCATCTTGTGTATCATATTAGCGGCGTGTGGTGACGGTCTTTTGAACCGGAAAAACGATGCTTACCTTCACACTGGCATTATCGGAAAGTACGAATGAAAGATCACCTTTAAGCTGGGCGTCTTTTCAATTGTAAGCAACGCAACTATGCTATCGCGTGTTGTTCCGGTAAACCGAACGCCGCGATGTGCCATTTTTAAAAGGGGATTCAAGTGCCTGAATATTTATAATGTCCCGAAAAATTATTAGCAAAGAGATCGGTGTAAAGGTTTTTACAACTAATTCTCCCGGAGATAACATATGATTCATTATCCAGGTTAACTAAAAGCGTTGGTATAAAAAGGCCCCGACAATATCACGTCGTTACGTTTGTTGTTGGCTATGCCTTTCCCGATCAGCTTTTTCTTCACAATTACATTATTATGAATAAAAACAAATTTGTGCGAGCAAAAAATATATTAAAAGAGTCAATTCCTTTGCAAGGCCTTATCACATTATGCCATTTGGATGGGACGAACATAGTATTTTTTTGTGTTTGCGGTTTGCCCAGGCTTTTCATTTTAAGCAGTTTGCACACGATATGCACCGTTCATGGAGTATAGATCGTTCGTACGTTTCTCAACAGTTATCTTTATCAAGAACCTTCAATCATTTATAAACCGGTATGGAAGACGGACAGATATTAAACCACATCAAAAAACTCACTTCTGAAGAGGAAGAATTATGGCGCAAGGATGACCTCAGTGCACAGGAGACAGATCAGTTGCATAAGATCAAACTGGAACTTGATCAATGCTGGGATCTGCTGCGTCAGCGTAGGGCACTGGAGGATGCGGGAAAAAAGCCGGATCGTGCTGAAGCGAGGGATATTGATTCCATCGAGAACGACGTTGACTGATCCTTGCAAATTTTTTTTAACTGTCGGTTATGGATCTCACTAAAGCGTTACTCAATAAAGTCAAGCTTTACAGTTTGGCGGATTCAAGGGAGTATTATGTGATCCGGGATTTTCTGAACCGGAATGTAGTGTCATTCGACTGGGTAATGGTCAATGACATACATGAACTAAGGGTCAAATTCGATTTGGATATTGCCGATGAGGCGTCCTTGCCGGTGGTGAAGCCGCTGAATGGCAAACCGCTCATCGCAACTGCCTCGGAGACCTTCGCCAATGATCTCGGCTGGATCGCCAGGCCACAGCATGCCGGATATCACAATTCGATTTTTGGCGGCGGCCCGGCCGGGCTAAGCGCCGAAGCATATCCAGCTTCTAAAGGACTTCGAACGGTCATGGTCGAGCGCGAAACAATCAGCGGTCAGGCGGGAACGAGTTGTAGAAAAGAGAATTACCTGGGTTTTGCTAATGGTATTATCGGAACAGAACTCGCCAAGCGTGAGCGCCAGCGAGCCGTCAAATTTGGTGTCGAGATCATTTTGATCCGAAAAAGCGTCCTGGTCGGGTCCCTTGACCGGAAAATTGACTTTAATCTCAATGACAGAAGCAAGATCGTCGCCGGAGCAGATATTTGCGGAACAGCTAACACTTGCAGCAGGCTTGGGCTAACCGAGGAAGACAAACACCTCGACCTTGGCGTCTGTTATGGTGTCGATTCAAGTGAAACGCTGTTGTGCGCAGTTGAGCACGTTTTTGTGGTCGGCCGCGGTAATTCTGCCGGACAGGCAGCAATGAATTTAAGTAAGCGTGTCCGGAAAGTGATGATGATCATTCAGGGGAAAGACGTTTCTTCTACCTTGTCCTGCCGGCTGCTTCATAGCATCCAAAAGAAAAAGAGTATCGAGGCACTTTACGATTCGAGTATCAGCGAATTGGATGGGGATTGCATATTACGACAAATAGCGATATGCAACTCCCTTGAACAAACCTCTGCCGTTCATCAAAACTGCTTAGTATCCGTATGCATCGGCTGCAAACCGAACACCAATTGGGTGGATCAAACCGGTGTGGTGAGAGACCAGAGCGGATACCTTGTTACCGGGAACTACCTATACAAAAAGCCATTCCGGAACCGCCGGAAAGGTTACTTCAATCCCGCATTTTTTAAAACCGGCGTCGCCGGACGCTACGCGGCTGGCGTTGTTCGGTATAATTCAATAAAAAAGGTCGCTTCGGCTGTCGACGATGGCGCGATGGCCTTTCCCTTGTACAGCATTAACATAGCTAAAATTATTAAGATATGGCAACTCAAGTATGTGAACACCTGAAAAATTTTGAATTGATACCCGCAGATAAATACTATTGCGAGGAATGTGTAAAGACCGGCAGTAAATGGGTCCATCTGAGGGTCTGTCAGACCTGCGGTGCCGTGCTCTGCTGCGACTCGTCACCGAATAAGCATGCGCACAAACATGCTAACCATACACACCATCCCGTGGTCATTTCCGCCGAACCCGGAGAATTCTGGGCGTATTGCTTTCCTGATAACCAAATGGTGGAACTGGAGCCTTTTTAGGATCTGCCGGATTATAAAGTAATTTCTGTGGCGATTATGAATGTACCTTTTGATGCAGTCTGTGCATTGTTTTGTACAATTGGTCTTGTCTGGTATTTAAATGTCAGTTTAGCGTAGTGTCCGTCGAGAAATATATTACCGCCCGCACTCCAGTAAGTAAATTTCGAGCTACCGTACCGTTGAAATTCCTGCAGACTGAATTCACCGAAGGGCTGTATCCGTGTATTGGATCTGGTAAAGCTCTTGGGTAATAATAAACCGGCTTGTGTGAACGAGCTCCAGCCTGTCCCAATCAAGGGTGCATTATTGCCTAAGCCAGCCTGTGAAACAGAGCCGCCATAACTGGGATCTGCAGAGACGTTCGCATTCATGATGGAGCCGTTCCTTAAATAGTTAGGACCGAAGTTATAATGGTAGTAGACACTGTAGGCGGTCAGTGCCCAGTTTTCATGTCCGCCAAAAGGCAGATCGGCAAAACCGTCGACCGCCCAAAGATTGATATCATGCCGGATTAGTGGGGACGCGGTGGTATTTCCGGCTTGCGTGACCGTACCCTCGCCGGCTGAGTAATAGCCAGCCCCGAAATTCAGTACCTTTTTTGTGCCCACATAAGTGCCGGTCGTGTATGGCAGCGAATTCCCTTCCCTGTCAAAAAATTGCCAGGCTGCATAACCTGTAGTGGCCAGCTTGCCGGTCGCATTATTGTCGACTGCATAATTAATCTCCGGTGATCCTGCTGGATAATTCGCAGCCGCCGAGAGCACGGTAAATGGCTTGTTCAATGACCAGCGGTACGCAACCGGCCCGACGTTGCCTTTAAAGTAGATACCAAGTTGCCGGGCGACTTGGTCAGAAAGTTCAGTCGTCGGCCAGTTATAGATCGGTGCGTCCAGCGCAAGATAATTGGAAGAAGTTGCAGAGGCCATCCGGCTCAGCCCCAGCCAGTAGTGCAGGCCCGACCCGATGTATAACGAAAATCGGTTCGTTTGTCCCGTATTCATATTTTTATCGGGAATCAGGGCAAATTCATTGGTTAGGCCTTGCAGGATTATGGCTGGTTTTTTCCCCAGGGTCCCGTTGAATGTGGCACCGCCATTCCCCGTGTTTCCGCCGCCGGGTATGCCGCCCGAAGAAAAGGCCTGGTTGACCATTCCAATATCGGTCAGAATCAGGAACCTCGGACTCAGCTGGCCAATGATGATGAACTTGAATTGCCGCAGGCTGAGATCTGTCCAGTTACTTTTAGGCAACCCATTCACAGTTGTTCCGGGATTGGCTTCTGTATACCTCGCCCAGAAAGTTGCCGAGGTTACAAAGCGGATGTATTTCCTGCCTGTACTGTCGAATTTAAGCGTCATGCCTTCCCTGTAATCCGGCGATTCACCTTGTCCGAAAGCACGGAGGACAGACAGTAGAATAGCTGCTGTAAGCAAGGAAAACAAACGGATATTTTGATAATTGGTTCTCGTGTTCATTACTATTTTTTACTTGATAATTCGTTCGGGATGAACTGTGTATTCCCTCCCTTCGGATCGACCGGGTAAATCCGTTTCCATGGACCGTCATTGCTCTGCCGCCAGCGCTACCCGGTCCCTATATGTTCGGTCGCAAACAGGATGTCGACTGGATAGATCGTAAAGGGTTCACTGCTTTTCAGCGTAAATCCAGGTGAGTAGAGTTCGTATCGATCGTAAACTAACCACTAACATAGCTTAACGCCTATTTTTTATTTCCGCTTATCTTCGATTAAGTTCGGGTTAGTTCGGTTCTATTGAAAATAACTTAAATTATACGTTTTATCAGTTTTTTAATGAATGCATGCCTTACCATCCGAAGGCCGCCGCCCCGGCTGTGTCAGCGGCCCCGTCTTCGCTGACCATTTCACCGGAAACACCGATGCGAGTGCAAACCTGGCAGTCCCGGGTTAGGAGCATATGGCTGCCTGGAGAATGGAGAAGCCCGCCATTGGTCAGTTCGTCATTGTAAAATGTGCCGATAGGTTTGGCGAATTCACCGAGCCGGCCACTATCCATCCAGACAAACTACTTGACCTTCCCGCCGTCATCCAAAGCGGAAACTTTCATCGGTATGTTGGTCTCTGCTGCTTTAATAATTGCTGCCACGGCGACCTTTATGCTTATAAATGTGATATACTGCATATCGAATTTTTTCTTCGATCTGGTATTTCTTTTAATTTCTTATCTATTAATTATATTACATTTTCTTTGCTGATCAGTAGGACGATGTACTGGCAAGGAAGTCGCGCTTACAAGGGTATATCATCGTCCGGGTTGATCTTTCGCATACTTTGCCTGATGGCCGGGATCAGGCTAATCATCAGTATTACAAGCAGTACGACCCGGTCGATCATGGAATAATAATCTCTGACAGCCTGCAATTTCGATCCTACCATCAAGGCATTTACAAATTGCAACGCAATATCCGGTGGCATCCTGCCGCTGAACGCTGAGACATCGCCCGTAGCGTGATTTAGTTCAATTGCACGCGTAAATGGAGCATTCAACACACTCAGCCCATCCTGTAATCTGGATAAATGATCTTCTGTGCCATAAGTGATGAAATGATTGATCAGGGCTATGCTGATGCACGTTCCGGTCAAACGTCCGAATATTCCCAGTGCAATAGCGGATATGCCGGATTCTGCAGGTACTGAGCTTACCATAAAAACCATCAGCGGCGTTAACAGCATGCCTGTCCCGGCACCTTGCAAAAAAAGTACCGGAAAATAGATACCTGATCCGATTCGTGTCCCTAAAAGCAAGGTGATCCAGATATGGTAGATGAACAGGGCGGTAAAACCGGTCAGCCAGGCCAGGCGAAAGCGATCTTTCAGGACAAGCCTGGAAGAAACGAACGCTCCGGAAAGAATTCCTAAAACATTGAAACCAATGATGGCCGCGTCCGCCCTCGGGCCTAGCTGTAGGACATCTGAAAAATAAAGGATCGTGATGTTGTACCCACCCCGTGCGAAATAAAGGATGATCAGCAGGACAAATCCGGAAAGATAGTTTTTATTTAAAAATACACTCACATCAAGATAGGGCTCCCGACTACAGAGCTGACGGATGATAAAGCCGCCCCCTGCTATAAACGTGACGAAAACAGATGCTACGATTTTACAGTCATTGAACCAGTTCAACCGCTGACCGTATATGAGCGAATAGCTGAGCGCGATGAGCCCCGTTAACAGAAGAATAACACTTGTCCAATCGAGATCGCCGATCGGGCTTTGTGGCTTTAGTCTCCCACGGTCGAGGATGATCAGCATAATGAGTCCTCCGGGAATGAAAAGGAACGCAAGTCCGACGTAAAGTTCATTATAGTTCCAGGTATCGATCAGGGGCGCCGTTATTAAAGCGCAGAACGGGAAAATGGCAAGTAACAAGGTAAAAACGAGGCTGTATCCGACCCTTATGGCTCCCTGGCTCTGGAACCTGCTGATCAGAAGCGTAACGCAAACCGAACCAACGCTGACTGTTGTGATCCCGGCGAAAAACCGGCAGATCAGAATGCCCGCAAAACTGTTCGCATTATAAGATAACCATATCACGATCATTTGGAAAGACAAGCTGAGGAACAGGTAATCCTTGCTGGGGAAATAATTGGAGAATTTTTTCTCCAGGACGAAAAAACTGACGAATGTCGCGTACTGCAATAATTGTGAGAACTGTACGTCGTCAGTACCTATACCATAAAAGCGGGCCGCGTAATCAATGCCCGCGGTCGAAATTGCCAGCAACAGGAGATTTGGTATAAAGACCAGGCAGATACCGGTCCTGATCGCCCATTCGGGAGCATGGGACTTGAATACCGGTACCTCGATAGCTGTTGTCATTTTATCACTTTAACAGAAACGCTCATTCCCGGGATAAGCCTTGCTAACTTCTGCTGATCACCAGAAAATATGATTTTTACAGGGATCCGTTGAACGGTTTTAACGAAATTACCTGTAGAGTTATTCGTGGGAAGTACGGAAAAGTAGGAGCCGGTCGCGGAAGAAAAGGATGCTATGGTGCCCTCGAAATTTTCGTCGGGGAATGCGTCCACGCTGATCTCGGCCTTATCGCCTATATGCAGTTCTTGTAAATCTGTTTCCCTGAAATTAGCGATAACCCACTTCCCGGCATCCTCGTTGATGATAAAAGCGATTACCTGGCCTTTTTCAATAAACTGCCCCTGCTGTATCGCCTGTTTGCCCATCGTCCCGCGAAATGGTGACCGCAAAATCACGGCAGACTGTTCGTCGACAGCCGTGCTAAAAGGATCATTGCCGATCACGAGCAGGGTATCGCCTTTTTTTACGCGCAGGTTCTCGAAACACCTGACCGATAATAAGTAGCCGTCGCGGGGCGCAGTAAGCGGAACGATATACTGTCCGATCTGTGCATCATTGGTCTGCTCGAACCTGAAGTAATTGACCGCATATAGGATCGCTATGATAACAAGGATCAATGCGATCGCGCCGGCAAGTAGCGATGTTATTCTAAGTATAAGGGTGTCTGGTTTTGAATTTACTTCTTTATGCTCTCCCATGATGCCGTTTTTTGATACTCAGTAACATACTGTGTAGTCCTGTACCCGCCGGCTGAGCGCCTTCCTGCAGGAATTGGCGACAGGTATCAATTGCCCGTTAATGAACAGCCCGCCCGCATAAAGCATGTCAATTCTGCTGATTGACACGATGTAACAGCGGTGCACCCTGATAAATTGAATTGCAGGAAGCCGTTCTTTTGTGCTTTTGAGCGTTCCATAAACGGTATGATTTTTTTTTGCTGTGTAGGCCCTGACAAAGTCACCCATAGCCTGTAAATAAAGGATATCGTCCACATTAAGCTTCCAGGTCATTTTCATATCTCTGACAAAGAAGAAATTCTCACCGAATGCCGCTGCCTTATTCCTTGCGAACGTTAACTTATTGACCGCCTTGGTGAGTCTTACGCTCGTGAACGGGCGCAACAGATAATCGATGGCATTCAACTCAAACGCTTCTGGTGCGAAGTCTTTTTTTGAGGCTGTAAAGATGACGGGGATTTTTTTAACCAAAAGATAACCTGCCATTTTCAGACCAGTCGTTTCCGGCATATCCGCTTCCAGGAAAGCCACATCGACTTTTTCCTTCTGCAGGTACTTAGGGGCGCTAACAGTGTCTTCAAATTCATGGATATTATGGATACCTGTCATATTCCCCGCCAGATATCTCATCATTGTCCTATGAACAGGGTTATGGTCTATTAGCAGGCAATTCATATATTTTGGAGAATCGTTTGAGTGTCGGAACGAATTTCCATATTATTCTTACACGGTCAAAATCACTTAAATCATCGCACTTATTAGTATTTTTATAAAACAAGTTGCTCGCTGGGATATCCATCCCCGTCGTGTTTCGCTTTGTCAGCGATTTCAAGATTATTTTATCGCCTTTTGGAGTGTTAGTTTTTACGAAATCCGTCCGATAATGACAATTCTGTGTCTACGACGCTTTTCAACAAACTCTACAGGTTGATGATTTTGTCGCTTGCCTTTTTATTTCGGCAATTCTACTACCAAGTTGTCCCAAGTACCTACTTTGCGTCCAGTCTCATGCATATCACTCTGCTATCGAAATATCCCTGGTTGTCGCAATTATAATTCATCTGGTACACGCTATCAGATCTTGATGGTTGTCAACATAAGCTGATGAGGTTTTTCGAATAGATTAACTAAGTGATTTGGTGAATGATTAGTCACTTTGTGCTTTGGTTGAGGCAGCTTATTCCAGGCGCTGCGCGTTTGTTTTTTTATTAGATTTCTTATATCACCTATTATTAAGGTTATTATAATGCTGATCTTGCTTTTACGAACTTCGGAAAATAATTGTGATTTGCGCGCTGAACCCCGATCTCTTTTATAGCGGCAGAAAGTTAATTGTATTGTTTTCAGTCGCGAGGTCAGGTGAACATTTGATCGTCCTAAAGACTATTTACTTGGTACGACTTTTAGCTGTAGACGACATTTGAATTGAGATGAAGAAAAGGGAGATATTGTTTCATTTCAATGCCAGAGAAATTAATTAAAAAAACTTTAAAATATGAATGAAAGTACTATTCACAGTTTTGCAAAGTGGCAGGTGAGCCCCGGTATGATAGAAACCGTGTTAGATTTATTGAAACGAGTTGTAGAAGAAAGCATACAAGAAAAGGGTAACTTATTTTATCTGGTTCATCAAAGCAACGATGATCCTCATATGATCATATTATATGAAGGTTACCAAAATAATGAAGCCTTAGCTGCGCATAGAAACTCACCTCATTTTCAAAACTTCGTTGTAAAGCAAATACTTCCTGTTCTTGAAAAGAGAGAGGTAATTCTCGCCCATCAGTTGCCTTTTGATGGACTATAGTTATCAAGTTTCGCAAATGGGAGATGCTCCGGGCTCAGCTCGAATTCTATGTGCACTTTATCAACCGTTTTTTTAATTATTATGATTCTATTGTTGTCATTTTTTTGTTGTTAATTGGTGAATAGTTAGATATTGAACCCTATGCATTCAACAATGGGATTAAAAATGAAAAAGCAATTACCGCTGGATAGGATCCAACAATTTTTGAAAAATATCATTACTAAACATCAGAAGCCGGACCTGCGCTTATTCACTTACAAAACGCGCTAAATGCTTAGTAATAGATCCAAAGAAAATAGCAGCGCGATATGACTTATTCAACGCTGAGCAATTTGTTTTACTTGACGCGGTATGGTTTCATTGTATAGCGTGTTTCACAGCCAAAATGATCCGTATTGCGGGCACCGAATGAGCAAAATAATATCTTTCCGATTTTCGAGTGATCACGCAGCCTTTTAAAATGTATTTCTCATAGCCGGCGGTACTCCTCATGATGAAGACCAGGAACGACTTAAGGGCATTGACAAAGCGTTTGATGCCTTTGCTCACACTAAGTAATGAAAAAAAGATCAAACCTTTTTGCAAATCATCACCGGGGTTTTCCGGACCAAAGCTTATGATGACGCAGATAAAGCATTGCTTGTGATCATTCGTCACGCGCAAGGGAATCGGTGTTTACTGCCAGCAATATTCGTTTGATGACCCGACTTATTCCAACTTGAAATAGATGCCCGGTTAAAACCCTAAGATATAAAGATCAATACCAGGAAACCAATCATTTCGGTGTCGATTCTTCCTCGATGGGTGATCTTTATCTGCTTAAGGTGCATTTCTTTAATTCTTTATCAAAGAAATGGAAAGCTATGCTTAGGGTTGACATGATACTGAACACATCAGCAGATTGATTTAATTGATGCTAGTTCCGGACGACGGTTCGTAAAGTGGATTCGCTTATTAATTTCAGCAAAACTTTTGATGCATTAAAAATATTAAATTTGTATCTAAAATGTATCTGTCATCTTATTTTTTGGAAAAATGCGCTACACCTGTTTACTAAGATCCGATTATGGTAAATTACAAATAGAGAAGCTTGTGGAACGAAACTGCAGGCAGCTCGTGGCCAGGCAAGAGCTGCTCTGGTTGAAGGTGTTTACTGTACCTTTCTCCAGGCCTGTTGCCAGATAAGTAATTTCTGCAGAGAAGGGCCAAATTCAAAAAAGTAAATGAATTTATAGCTGCAAAGGTCTTCTATGGATCGGATTATATTTTCAGTCTTGTGCTAACGTCTATTCTGATGCAAAATGCTATTTAAATATGGTCACAAACCTTCAAAAGTAAAATGCGAATAACGTTTTTGCATTTAGTGATGACCATGTCCGCTGAACAATGGGATAATGATATTCAGAGCGCCGAAAAAAAATGCAGGCAGCAGATTAGTCAAAAAAATGGAACAAGCCAACGTGGAACCAATACTGACAATAAAGGTGATAACAGGATGTTTATTGTTGTCGGTCACCATTATCCTCCTGTTAATCAGGGTTTATTTTAATAGGCGCGGCGTCAGGCTTAAAATGGAGGCCATCCGAAAAGAGCTGGATATAAAAAATATCATTTTGGAAAATGTCTACAAAGATCAAGATAGACTGTTAAAAGAAAAAGAATGGTTGCTTGAAGAAATGCATCATCGCGTCAAAAATAATCTTCAGATGGTGACAAGCCTCCTTTATTCTCAAGCTGTTTACCTCGAAGATTGTGCAGCTAAGCTTGCTGTTAACGACAGTCTTCGACGTGTCGAGGCGATGTCGCTTATCCATCAAAGGCTAAATATGGATCAGGTCAAATCAGTTATTAACATGCCCGGTTACATCAATGACCTGGTGCAATACTTCAGTGAAAGTTTTGATGCTGATAATAAAATCGTATTTGAGAAGCATATTGAGAAAATTTTTCTTGATTCGTCGCAAGCGACCCCGCTCGGTTTAATTGTCGCTGAAAGCGTAGGAAATTCGCTGAAATATGCATTTTCGAAAGAACAGGAAGGCCTTGTTCAAATTGCGTTGCAATCTGATGGTTCCGAGCATGTAAAACTCAAGATATCGGACAACGGGGTTGGGTTGCCGGCAGGCTTGGATACTATGGGAAATAATTCCCTTGGTTTCGACCTGATATACGGCTTAGCCCAGCAGTTAGATGGCGAAATGGCTATTGAAACCGATAATGGCGTTCATATTACGCTTAGGTTTAAAGCGTTAATGAACTGATGTTTTATGATAAAAATAAACAGACAGGTTATTTGATATGAGTTGCAAAGTACTGATTGTTGAAGATGAATTTATTGTAGCAAATGCCTTGCGTCTGTTCATCAAAGAGGCAGGTTACGAAGTGTGTGGGATAGCTGCATCCGCCGACAACGCGGAAATTGTTATTCAAAAAACCAAACCGGACATTGTACTGCTGGATATTCATTTGAATGGTAAGCGTTCGGGGATTGACCTGGCAAAAAAATTAAAGAAAGACATTATTCCTTTTATTTATCTATCGGCTAATTCCAGCCAGAAGATTTTGGAAGAAGCCAAAGCTACAGAACCCTATGGTTTCCTGGTAAAACCGTTTCGGGAAAAAGATGTGCTGGTGGCGCTTGATATCGCGTCTTACAAAGCTAAAAACAGCCTTGAGTTCAAATTGCTACGGGAGCAATCGCTAAAGGAAAGGCTGAAAGAAATAAGTAATGGTGAATTGGATCCCGTGCAGGTTTTTTTGAAGATTACCCGTTTGCTCCAGCCTTACGTTCCGAATGATCTGTTTGTAGCAGGACGAAGGCTGCTTCATGAAGAAAGTTTTGGTTTTTTGCGGACTGGCGCTGAAGAGTATCAGATTATCGGAAATGAAAAACTAGCTGCTATAGCAGAACTGACATCTAATTATTTTCTTAAAACCGAACCCTTTAAAAACAAGTCCGGTGGCATCATTTTTACCAAAGGAGCCTACGGTAACTTCGATGACCTGAGTGAGTTGGAAAGAAAATTATTCGATCACTTCAGGATAGAGTCCATTCTTATTTACAGTGTGATATTGAATAACGGCACGACGGTGAGCTTCACATTTTATAATCGTCAGCGCGGTATTTATAAAGAAGAGCACATCGCTATGCTGAGTCGTTTGAGCGTCAACCTGAAAGATATCTCGGAAAGATATTTTGGCGGGAAATCCGGACCGGAGGTTAGTTCCCCTGATCAAGGGTATTCGACGATCATGCCGGCATCAGAATTACCCGAATTCGACCGTATAATTGGAAAACATCCGCTACTAATGGAGGCCCTCGATCTTGTGAAACAGGTAGCACCATACAACTCCTCGGTCCTGATACTTGGTGAAAGCGGTACTGGAAAAGAACGAATTGCGGAGTGTATTCACATGCTTTCGGGGAGAAGGCAAGCACCGTTAGTGAAAGTAAACTGCGCGACTATCCCGGCGGCGCTCGTGGAGTCTGAACTTTTCGGACATGAAAAAGGCGCTTTTACCGGTGCTACGGAAAAGAGGATTGGCAAATTCGAACAAGCTTCGGGCGGAACTATTTTTCTGGATGAGGTTGGCGAACTGCAATTGGATATGCAGGTTAAACTGCTTCGTGTCTTACAGGAAAAGGAAATCAGCTACGTTGGGGGGGCAGGCGCCAAAAAGATCGACGTTCGTATAGTTGCAGCGACAAACCGAAACCTGGAGAAAGAAATAGCTGCCGGGAAATTTAGGCTCGATTTGTTTTACAGGTTAAATATTTTTCCGATTACGTTACCCGCTCTCCGGGAACGGAAAAGTGACATTGCCACGCTGGCTTCTTATTTTGCTAATAAATTTTGCAATGAATTTAAAAAGAAATTCACGGGCATATCGGAACAGATGATGGCAGAAATGCAAGCTTATCATTGGCCGGGAAACATTCGTGAGTTGGAAAACTTTATGGAGCGTTCGGTTATCCTGAACGACGGGATCTCTAAATTAGCATTAAAACACTTCCTAACAGGAAACGCTGTAGAATTGGTAGCTTCGAACAAGCAAACAAGCTATAGCGATATCAAGGATGCTCAGAGAGAAACTGAGCGGGAGTACATTATTGCCATTCTGAAACAAACAGAAGGCCGGATACGTGGCTCCCTCGGGGCAGCAGAATTGTTGAATATCAAACCAACGACGCTCGAATCCAAAATAGCTCGATTGGGTATCAACCGTGATGATTATTTATAATGGCGCTTATCACTTGCCCAGGCCTTACGCGCCCAAGGATAAATACGAAAAACCGGATTTAATTATTTTTTTCTACGAAAGTTTGGAGGAATTGAAACTTGCCTTGTGCGATTTTTAATTTATTTTTTTTAAGCATTTCATTATTAAAACCTTACTAACGTTAGGCGAATTTACTGTTAATTGGCACGCGAATGGAATAGGTGGTCTGTATGGATTTGACAGAATTAAGAAAAAACTTTATAAATCACGAGCTCCAAAATGAAAAAAGAATTCTTGAAAGCAGAGTTGCAGCCGGTAAAGCGAAGGACATCGCCGAAATTCAGAGGATACAACTCCCAAAGACGGTTTATTGTAGTGTCCTGACAGGACTAATAATTTAGTCATGAGCTATATGCCTTCGATCTGGCTTGCAGAAGGTATTAGGGTCGATTACCTTACTATGAATCCATTCGTCCGCACGCCGTTGCTGCGCCGGATCAAACGATCGTGATCACATTTCCGGCATATTTCATCATGCGGTCTGGGCAAATTGCTTACAGCGGTTTTTCAGCGATACCTTCCGTTTTTTATAGGAATATCTGAATGGTGTATTGTAAATCTTTTGATTTCAGTTTTCGGATTGATACAAGTGCTTGCAATTGTTCGGTTGCTTGTGTGCATTGATTTTCATTGCAGGATGACAACACTGAACTGCGGCATTATTTTGAAGGGAACATCGTTCATACAGGTCTTACATCTTTATTGACGCGTGGAGCTTTGATTGGCAAATAACATAAATGATCATCCTGTTGTAATATGGCAGCTTGCTGGATAATGAAAAATGACAATTTCTCAGGAATATTCTGATAAAGCTTAAAGAGAAATTTCAAATCTCCATACAGCAAAATTTCATGATTAAATAAATAATAATTAGCAATTAATATTCAACCCTAACTTAACCTACAATGATCAACCTGGAATGGTTTAGAACGTTTAAGGCTATATATGAAGCAGGTACTTTGTCCGCGGCGGCACGAGCACTATTTATGTCGCAACCAGGAGTAACTCAGCATTTAAGTTCGCTGGAAGCCTATACCGGAGATCGCCTTTTTGACCGGAATACCCGAAGATTGAATGCGACTGAAAAGGGTAACTTTCTTTACAGTTACATCATAGAGCATTTGAATAAACTTGAGGAAGCAGAGCATATCTTTCATAAGCGAAGGAAATCCGAAAATGCAACTGTAAGTGCAGGGATGTCACAGGAAATCTTTCAATACATCCTTGAATCTCACGTTCCTGATCTGCCGTTCAACCTGATCACCCGTTTTGGTGATTATCCGCAAATGTTACAAGAGTTGAACAACGGTTCGCTAGACCTGATTTTAACAGCGCAAAGAGGATCGCAACATAATCTTGAATATATTCCATTCTGTACAGAGAAAATCGTCCTGGTCTGCGGGGGAATGACGGATACCAAGAAGCTGGAAAAGTTGCTGCTGGAAGATGACCGCAATGCGGTCAAAGATTGGCTGACAACTCAGGTATGGTATGCCACAGATGCGGGTATGGAGCCTTTGAAAAGGTTTTGGTCCGCCAGTTTCAATTGCTTTCCGGTCTTTCGCGCTAACTATGTTGTACCATATTACGGAGCAATATTACGGTGTCTTTCAAATAATAGGGGATTTGCAGTGGTGCCTGATTTTTTATGTCGGCGGGAAATTACCGAAAATAAAATCAAATTGGTCTGGGAAGGTATTGAGCCCATTGAAGATACGTTATACTTCTGTAAGAGAAAAACAACGGCATTTTCGAAGGAAATTGAGCAACTGCAAACAATCTTATCTGAATTGGCTTGCTTATGAACGTGAAAATTAGCGTGGGTAAATCTCTGATGGAATTCGTCTTGGAACAGTTTTGGCTTCGATCTTAAGGCAGCCAGATGCGTTTGAGACTTAAGTAAGGCTGCACTGGGTTGCCTGTTTTTGGAGGTATCTCCCTATTATAATGGAAGACGAAAATACGTTGCGAAAATACCAATACCACACTTTATGCAGCAATTGATCTAAGTCTAATGCGATTGATATACATTTTTTAACCGCTCCGGGTGAAATTCTGGAGAGCAGCATCTGGTTAAACCTGTCAAACGCCCGGTTTTTAGCCATGTTTCCTACTGCATATTTATGAAAAAGATTCTGATTTATGACAGGGACCAGGATATCCTGAATATTCTCTGTTTTGCACTGCAACTTGAGGGGTATCTAGCTTTAAGTTGTTTTAACGATGAAGCCGATATTTTACAATCAATCCAGACCTTCAAGCCCGGAATGGTACTCTTGGACTTTGTTTGTAATGGCCTCGATAGTATCAGATTTTGCGAAGCTATTAAACTTAATTATCCTTATTTACCAGTGGTTGCGCTAAGCTCCAATGATAAGATAGCCGAAATCTTTAGCTTACATGGCTTCGATGACTACGTTCCAAAACCCTTCGATCTCCATTCTCTGTATGCTGTAGTTCGCAGATTCCTATAGCATGTTTATAATATGTTGGTCTTAGTCAATGAGCGGCTATGTGGTTTTTTATTTATTACGGTAATTATAAGAGCTATAAGTCAAGTAATTTCCAATGCCGGCAAGCAAAAGCGAACTTCGTGATATGAAAATCAGAAAGCGCCGGATCATTTACTTAATATGGAAAACGCCATGAGCAATCACTCATTAATGCCAGTTTATACTTTGGCTAAGTCGCATTTGGGGTGCAAAATAGGTCGTACTTTTGCACTTTACAATACAAGCCTACCCGTTAGCGAGCCTGCAGATAATTCCCCGCAGAGTACCGGTACATATAAAGATGGTGAAAATCTCTCTTTACAAGGTGGGATTGTAAGGATTTTTAGTATCCCAGTTTTGGCTTTTTCTTCTGCTATAGCCTGGTATGTCATTCCGGTCTATATTATAGTTCTTGCTCCCGTTGCCTTTTACATGATAGTAACAGCCTTTACGCTATACTGCCCAATAAAAGCTGTTTGGTGCAATGCAAAACGGTTTGTAATTAATCAGTTAAAAATTAACTGCCCTGATATAAAGGTATTGAACCAGGATAAAGATATTCGAAGATACCTGATTAGTTTCTTGCGACGAATTAAATCCGTGAAAAGCTAAATTCCGGGTACGCTGTCGATAATTACGATTGAAACAGTCGAGCTTGTCAGCACGAAATAGCTCAGTTATAATTTAGCTAATATGTTGTATTAGTTTATTTATATCTGGATTCGGTAATACTTATTGAACTTCGTTGTACCCTAATTGGTCATACATCCTGCTGTTTATAAGAAATTTTAGTAAACCTGGTAATTGAATATCGTTTATGTTCCGCGAAAAAACACATAACAAAAAAATAATATAACTAATCAGAAATCATGAAAACCTTAAAATTAAAAACCATGTTACTTTTAACCTTATTTGTGGCAACCGGAACGCATGCCCAAACCACTCAAAACGAAAAGCCAACTATTATTTTTGTCCACGGCATATGGGCGGACGGGTCTTGCTTTACCAATCAAATTGAAGCGCTGCAAGCTAAAGGTTATCAGGTTATGTCAATTCAAAACGAAGTAGCTTCTATTGACGCAGATGCAGCGAAAGTTCAGCAGGCTATTGACCTGGTAAAAGGCAAGGTCATTCTCGTTGGCCATTCTTGGGGAGGTATGGTGATTACAAAAGCCGGCAATGATCCGAAAGTTCTTGGTCTGGTGTATCTCGCAGCCTACGCACCTGAAGCCGGCGAGTCGCTTCTCGCCCTATCTTCAAATGCTCCTCAAACTGAATTGACCAAATATTTGGTTCCTTCCGGTGATGCAGTATTCATTACTCAGGAAGGTGTAAAAACAGTTTTTGCAACCGATTTAAGCGAAAAACAACAAGGATTGATCTTTGCAACACAAACTCCGGCAGCGCACACTGTTTTTGACGATAAAAGCGGCGAGCCTGCCTGGAAGCATAAACCAACCTGGTTCGTTATAGCTCAACACGACAAAACGATTCATCCCGACCTCGAGCGATTCATGTCGAAAAGAATGAAAGCAAAGACTATTGAGTTACCGTCATCACACGTGATGATGCTTTCACATCCCGCGGAGGTGCTCAAGGTAATTGAGGAAGCGGCAACTTATAAATATTAAATATTCTTGAAGAGCAAGACGGCATAATGGCCCTATCCCCCGCATTGTTAGTTACCTCAATACAACACTTGGTAAGGTAACCAACTGTTTTGCGCAGCTCTGGATATTGGTAAAATAAGAATTTGAAAGAGATGGAAAGAGAGTTCAGGCATTTGCCTGAACTCTTTATAAGATGGGATACAGGTATTATTTCGTACCTATAAATACATCAGCATACTCCCATTGTAACGAGAAGCCGTTTTTGGTGATGACATACTTTATTTGTTCTTTTCGATCAGGTAATTTTGGGTGCTTGACGATAAAAGAAATTACTGTCCTTGCGGGATCGATATTGGTTTCGCCCCGTCTTTTGAGCCATACTGCCCGGTCTCGGAATTAAAGAAAATTATCCGTTCCGTTTCTCCGGGCGTCGCAAAAAAGCTATACTTATCTGCGGGAAATTTTTTACCTGCAATGGCAATGCCCCTATCGATTAGAAAAACAGTAGCGTCATTGGCTCCTGCTGTCCACACCTTTCGATATGGCAGCAGTCCTCCCAATATTTTCTGCCTTAACGAATGGGCTGCTGTTGTTGTTGAGATGAGCATCACCGATTTTTCCTTTTGCTTCCGCATATGGGCTAAGGTTTTTGCGTTTACTTTACTAGGCTCTTCAAAAAACCGCAGACATAAAGCACAACATCAGCAACATAATTAATTTTAGTGAGGAATTTGTTTTTATGGCTGGCTTAACAAGTTTGTGTTGATATCAAATTTCAAAAAAAGCAATTGTTAAACCAATGAAGTTTTTTCAAATCGCCCGATTTTATAAAAAAGTTTGCACGGCCTTTATTAGATATTTTATATTACATATAACTCAGGTAATTATTAAAATTAGCTTCTTTTAGCCATTTTTGATTAACAATCAAATTGCATGAATAGATATTCCGCGGGTAATTTGATACCCTTCATGACCGGCCAAATAGTTCCAGGCGGGCAGATTGAAACGAATGTTTATCTATCTAACTAAAGGATTTTCCCGGAATAATTAAAATGAGTAGAACTATCATAAAGAATTTACATATAAACAGCTTTACCAATTTATAACAGAGCGAATTTAAATTAAATCAGCAATGCAACTTCGAAAACAACATATTTGCTTGGACAACGATTTCAAAGATATGCCATGTTTTTCCGAAATAATTGGTGAAAGCACGGCTATTAAAGATTCGTTAAATCTGGTTACCAAGATAGCTTCGACAAGTTGTACGGTGTTAATCACAGGGGAAACAGGTACTGGAAAAGAACTTGCCGCAAGAGCGATTCACAATAATTCGCCTCGTAAAGATAAAACCTTGATCAAACTAAATTGCGCAACGTTACCGGCAACTTTAATTGAATCAGAATTGTTTGGACATGAACGGGGTAGTTTTACTGGTGCTCATGAACGCCGAATCGGTAAGTTTGAAATAGCAAATAATAGCACGCTTTTTTTAGATGAAATAGGGGAGCTGCCTTTAGAGATGCAGGCAAAGTTGCTTTCTGTACTTCAGGATCGCGTCATAGATAGAATTGGTGGCAAAAATACCCTGAAAATAGACGTTAGGATAATTGCGGCCACAAACCGCGATTTGGAAATTGAGGTCGAAGAGGGACGCTTCAGAGCTGATCTTTACTACAGGCTCAATGTATTCCCTATTAATTTGCCGTCGCTCAGGGATAGGCGCGAAGACATTCTTCCGTTAACTAATCATTTCATCCAAAAGAGTTCGCAAAAGTTTGGTAGAATGATAACTATGGTGAATCAATGGGCCTTGCAGGAATTGATAGATTATGACTGGCCCGGAAATATCCGCGAGCTGGAGCATACCGTAGAGCGAAGTATTTTGTTAGCTGACGATAAGACCATAAGGCAATTTTACTTACCGGTGAAGAGAAAGAAGTTGCAATCAAAATCCGTTCAGGACCAAAATATTATT
The DNA here is from genome assembly GCF_059690695.1 of Mucilaginibacter sp. A5337. NCBI lineage: Bacteria > Pseudomonadati > Bacteroidota > Sphingobacteriia > Sphingobacteriales > Sphingobacteriaceae > Mucilaginibacter > Mucilaginibacter sp. A5337. The sequence goes on from NZ_JCAWEC010000008.1 coordinate 99,794, forward strand.
AAAACGATCGATGAAAATGAACGTGATCATATTATGTATGCGCTCCAGCGTTGCAAGGGGATAATTTCGGGAAGTAACGGGGCAGCAAAATTTTTAGGTGTCCCATCCAGTACTTTACATTCAAAAATAAAACGGTTGGGCATCAAAAAACTATTTTTTTAATGGCTATCGTTTTATCGACTAATTAGTTAAGGGCAGATGTGGAAACATGATGATTTAAAGCGTAGCAGAGGACTAATGCGTTTATGGCGGCCGAAAATTCCTGATGCTGTTTAAATGCTATTATTAAATATTTGCATCTCGCATCTCGCTTAAATCACTTGCGACAACGGTTTTCTCGACTGGAAAATCTATACGTACTGTCACACCGGCATCAACCGAAAATGAAAGGTTGCCTTTAAGCTGGGTGCTGAGGCCCTTTACCAATGATATACCCATTGAATCCTTCATCTCAAAGTCCAGGTTTATGGATGATCCGACGCCATCGTCACTAACCTGGAGGATGGCCCGCTGACGATCCTTTTTCATGCGGACTTTGATTTCCCCCGATCTTTTGTTTGGGTAGGCATATTTCAAGGCATTGGTAACGAGCTCATTTAAAATAATCCCAACGGGAATAGCTTGTGACACGTCAAGCCACAGATTATCAACGTCAAGCCTGAGCCTGATTTTATCCTCCTTTTTATTTAAAGATTCGTCCAATGATTCCAGTAACCTGGTTATATAAGGTAATATATTAATCTCCGCTACCTTATCGCTTTTATATAACTGCTCGTGGATGAAGGCAATGGCCCGTACACGATGCTGGCTTTCCAGGATAGCTTCCTTCGCAAGTTTGTTGTGCGCCTGGATCGATTGCGATTCGAGCAGGCTCATTACAATTTGAAGATTGTTTTTTACCCTGTGATTGACCTCTTTCAACAACAGGTCTTTTTCTGAAAGTAATTCATCTTTATCTTCTAACAGCTTATTTTTGTCGATAACCAGTTTTTGCAGAACGGTATTCTTTCGGTCTATCTCCGATTTTTGCTGCAACAAAAGTGAGTTGCTACGCTGTTTTAACCGGTATTGACTATAGATAAGAGAAGTGATGATAAATAGTAACAATGTTCCTCCAAAGGTTACCTTTTGGAGAAGCTGATCGCGCTTCATTTTAGCCTCATTTAAAAAAGCATTTCTGGAGAGCGAGTCGATGTGCTTGTTTTTTTCCAGTGCTTCATTTTCAATATGCAGCAATGATATTTGGTAAGCTTTTGCTGCGTTATCGATCGAATCTTTAATTTCTTTTTCTTTAAGGAAATGTTCCATGGCAGACTTCCTTTCTCCTTTTAGCGAGAGTAATTCATAATAACGGTATTCTGCTGTCCTGACATTTGCTGCAAAATTTTGCTTGTGCGCCATGGTGGCAAACAACTCTGTGTAACGAGAGGCCTGTTTTATATTCCCCGTTGAAGAATAGTATGAAGCAAGCGCATTGTAACCGTCCATCAGTTCCTGGGTATTTGCCGGAGATATCGCTTTTAACAAGATTTTCAGTCGCTGAACATAACGGGCTGCTTCGCCAAAACGCTTCACGTAGGTCAGATTGTTAACAAATTCCACTGCTACTGACATCTTATCCAAATCACTGACAGCTTGGCTTTCCATTTCATCGAGTACTGCAAAAGCCTTTATGAGTTGGTTGGTGCGGGTATATTCCAGGGCTAAAGCAGAAGCCTCCAAAATTATAATACGGCGATCATTATATCGTCTTGCCAGCTTTAAGACGTTAATGGAGTAAGGGATTGCCCTGTTATATTCTTCCAATTTAATATATGTGGAAGCGATGGAATGATTTATGCCGGCGATCTGCAAAGTTGTATCTTGAACTTCTTTGGCCGTTTTAAGAGCTAAAAAATTATATTTCAACGAATTATCATAATCTCCTAACTTGAATGATATTCTGCCTATATTCCGGTAGATACCTTCAACAGTTCTGCGACTAACAGATGATCCTAAATTTAACGCTTCAAACAATAATTTTAGGCCTTCAGTGTTTTTTTCGGCCAGAAACAGCAGGTCGGCATTTACTGTAAGTAAATATGACAGCCAAAGCATATTGCGTTCTTTTCTGAATATGTCAATAGCCTTGTTGATGTAAAATATCCGGTTCTGGATTTCTACAGGATCTGAAAACCTATAATATTGGGCGATCAAATGGTATGATCTCGCCTGTCCGTCGTTGTTATTGTGTTTTTGGGCGAATGCAAGTGCGCCTTGTGCGATCTTTAAGGCCGATTGCCGGTCATCGCGATTATAATAAATTTCAGCACTAAGCAACATGGAATTAATTATTCCAAAATCATAATTGAGCCGATGGCTAAGTTCAGAGGCCTGAGCTGCAAATGCTGTTGCTGTATCAATTTCCTTTGCGCCCGTGGTGGGTCTTTGAAACATCAGGTGCCCCAGTGCAAGTTCCAGTTTGACCTTCGTAGTGTCGTTTTTACTTTCTGAAAGTTTTTGTCTTAATACGGGCAAAGTTAGTTCGTCCAGATCGCTTGTCTGGGCGATCGACGGAGCAGTAAAAAATAGTAGTAGTAGAAAGAAATAAAATCGCTTCATTAAATCTTCTGCTTCAAATTGTTTTCTAACTTACGAAATTTTCATAAAAGGCATTTGTTAACCATCGCACATTGCCGAAGAAAGCCTTGACATTCATGGGCTTTGTATACAGATCAATTTGAATGATTGTTGTACACTGCCCCTTAATGCGGTGTAAAATAATGGCTTAGAACATGATCAATCTTTTATCGCAAATAGATCAAAAAAATATTTAAGAACATTAGACAAAGACTTTGATCTCAATACGAGACATAGCATTTTAGGTGATGTACATTCATAAATGCTTGTGCTTTACGGAAAGGGAGATATGAATTCGCAATTTTATTCGGTCTAATAATTCTGTAATTTTTGAACATTTCTTTAGCTGATGGTCGTAGGAATTCCATGGGATTGAAATTAAGATTTTTTAAATATTCCCTATACCCCAGTCTTCTGTTGGCGATGACCCCTACATGGTAGCTGTGACTATTATTCACGGTTTCCAGTAAATGGCGCTGTCTTATCGATGTCGCACATATGAATTGCTGCGGAAAATGTGTCTCCGTCGCATTTCGGGTGTAACAACTTTCTGGCTCTTTAAAAATACCGGGCTTATTTATAATGTAGTTACCACTTGTGTATGAGCATAAATGGGAAAATTCTTATTGTTGTTGGTCGTCTTGTTGGTGCTGATGTAAGTCTGTTTGCATAACTTTTGTCCAGTTGCTCTTTTATCTTAAAAATGTTCAAAGTTGCACTCTTTGTTCATGGTGTACAGATACCAATGAGGTATCCCGAATGAAGATACTTTCTGGATTATGATAATCACCCTCATCTTTTTTTTGACCCAAATTCATAGCACTTCATGATATGCCAGATGAGACAAACAGCCTGCTCCTGATATCGAAATTGAGTATATCCGCGATACATGGCTTCATGACAAAACATAACTGAGGAATTCCTGATGTGCCGGTTTACATATCTAATTACTCTTAGGGTTCAGATGGTATGTTAAACATTTTATGTTCGAACACGTTAACCCGGGTATTTACAGATCAGCTCTTTTGATGAATATCAATTCCGATGCACAGCTGTATTTTTGCATAAGCGGATTGTTTGGCTTTCTAAAGCTTTTACATAAATGCTTTACGGTTTTTATAAGTAGCTCATTTTGTCACGGATCGTCGCGGCTATCCCCAAAATTGGAAGGAGGGAAAGGCAGGTGTGTATGAGGGCGTAATACACACCTGCACCCACATCGGCGAAGACAGCGGTATATGAAACCCAGGGAGCAAATTGGAACCAGGAACGCGTGGCATATTCCGCTGCTGCACGGTAATACAATCAGTCATAGTACTAATAACTTATCTACAGCAGAAAGCTTCAATGTGAGATCCGATGGCCTTGATGTATTTTCTTCCTTTTCATTAATCTCACTTTAAGGGATGATGTGAATAGCATAGGTATGAATAGATCCAATATCTTATAGGAAAATTAGGTTTAGGCCCAGTCATGCATTCCCATATTTCTGATGTTGTTTTCGAGAGCCACTACGCTAAAGCCTAATCTTTCGTGCAAGAGTTAATAATTTGCAAAATAATAACTGTGACGGTTAAACTTAATTGCGGGCCCGGCTCTTATATATTTATAGTGATCAATTTCTTTATGCAAATTACCATTGAATTTTAATAAGTTACGACTGTTAACTACAACGAAAAGTTGCCAACGCAAAAGGCAATTACGATTATGGCGTGCAGTTTATCATGGATCATCAATCCAGAGCGATTTTAAGCCCCCTTATAAACGAGACGTGTGAAAAATTGTCCGTTTATGGCAAAACCGCCAAATTTTGCATCAAATGCAGCCGTTGGCTTTAACGCTAAAACTTCAGAAAGGGGCTTTCCCTGTCTTTTTAAGTTTTGAATTTTTGAAAATATGGTAGTAAGCATATCATAAAATTCAATTAGCTGTTGTTTTTTGGCCACCGGGCCGTGTCCGGGAATGATAAGCGTTTCATTGGTTGTCCGGTCTATATTGATCTTAGTCGCAGCAATCATGCCACTTATATTTCCGCCGGTGGAATAATCAATAAACGGATAGTAGCCATTCCAAAAGGTGTCCGCAGTGTGTAAAATGTTTGCGTTGGCAAAAAATATCGAGCTGTCACCGTCGGTATGAGCATGCGGATAGGTTTTAACAGACACCTTTTCACCGTTGAATTGCAGATGGTGTTCGTTTTCATAAATTATGGATGGCAAACCGGCAGCAGAATGCGGGGGAAAAGTAAAATCCCAATCTTCAACTCGGGTTGTCTGAGATAAATGCTTTTTAGTGATATTCTGAGCAATTATAGTTGCGCCTGCTCTGTGGAGCCATTCATTTCCATCGGCGTGATCAAAATGCCAGTGGCTGTTGATGACATATTTGATCGGATGACTGCTTATGCTGTTTAAGGCACGCTGAATATTTGCCTGAGAGCCTGCGATTCCTGTGTCTACCAGCAGTTTTCCGTCTGCGCCGGATGATACCCCAATATTTCCGCCTGAACCCTCAAGCATAGAAATATTTCCTCGTAATTTGTTTACTGTGATTTTTGCAGTTTTCGCGGCAGTTGTAATAGCTACCACGGGATTTTGCTGTTGGGCAAAAATTGACTTCGGACATATCAAAGTTCCGGCGGCGATTAGACTCGCTGTACTGATAAATTTCCGGCGGTTGATCTGGTGTAAATCTTGATTATTCATAAATGTTTGTTTGTGTGAGCCGTTTGCTATTTTTCGGAATAATATCGGCATGTTGATGGTCTTTAATTGGTACTGGATCATCGACGTGCAGAATCATTTTTAGCCATCTTCAAAGATTAACGTCCTTCACGTTAAATCAATGATGAAGCTTTGATAATCGGCCGTGAGGTTCTTAATAAACCTATTCCACCGTTTTTCTCATGTTTGACTACAAATAGATCTGTAAAATGGATCTTAAATTTTATCTTAATACTGCATAGCGCCCGAATATTCGTATTCGTTCCGCAAGCTCATCCAAGCTGAGAATAATTGCTTATATCGGGTTTCGAAAAATAATCTTTGCGATTAAAATTTGGACTTCCAAAGTTTCAAGGAGCATTCCCGCTTATTGCAGACAGCAGAAATTCTTTCGCATAAATTTTGCCAAGCTGATGAGCACTTGATAGCTGGTTTTCGCCTCTTATTTCGATTTCGGCAATCATTTCTTTGTATTTTATTTGTGATTACACTACCATGACAGACAACGTATAAACAGTTGGTTAATCGACAATTTATAAACCTCGGATAATGTTTCAAATTTAAGCTGCGTGTGATTTTGATACTAATCACCTAATTGATATCAGTTATTAGAATACTTATTAACGCGCTGCAATCTGTGTGTTGCGGAATTGGCTTTCAGGGTCTGAGCGGGAATTTCCTTTGTTAGTTAGGCAGGCAAAATTCCCGAAAATATTTTTTGATAACGTCACGGCGAGGTTGAAAAAACGTCCTGGCTTCTTTTAAGGATCTGTATGATTAAGCCAATTTCGGTTCATCTGCAGGCAATTTATTTCAAGCCTTTAACCGTCTGTTAGCACCTTGGTTAAGTCTACACAGCCTATTTTTGCCGATGATTCAGTTGATAGTTTACCATTTAGATATACCACATTATTTTTTACGCCCTGATAAACGTAAATCAACGATGTGTTTTTCGTTGGAATATGGTGATGCGTTTCTTCATCCCGATAGCATACTTGAGTTTAGACTAAATAGTCTTTTAATTAATCTTTATTATAATCGGAAACATCGACATCTGCTTTGTAGCTTTTTTCGGGGTTATTTTATCAGATGTACAAATTTAAACTGATAGCAATGAGCGTTGTTGAATGCTCTTTATAAAAGCTTATTTATCCACAAATGCCTGTGTGTAAATTGTTTATATTCCTTCTTGATTTCCGTATAGCAAACTCATACCGGCACCGCGCAAAAGATCAGCAAATTTTGTCTTTTGATTCATGCCTTCTTAAGGCAGCAGACGTTCAGCAAATATAATGAGACTACGTTCCTGTATTTGGCTTTGAGCTATGTTTTCTATAGCGGCAGCCGGATAATAAATAGGTTGTGATGGAACATCCATAATGCAATTACACCGGGTATCTTTGGTAAAAGATGATCAAATCGGGAAATGTAATCCTGATCAGATATTCCGCTGCCTGGTACACTAACGTTTTTATTATATAATTTATTTGTTCAGGAGTTGAGCCTGCATCTGTGCGATTCTCATTGGAAATTTAAAAGAAACAGTCAGGCCATTTTTATTTTCGACGTCAAAAGAACCTTCAAGTTGTGCAGTCAGACCTTCTAAAAGCGCAATTCCCAGCGTATTTGTTTCCGACAGCGTAAAATTTGCAGGTAACCCCACCCCATTATCACTGACCCGTGCTACAATAAATTCTCCTTCTTGTTTAACGAAGATTCTAATCGCGCCACCCTGATCATTTGGGAATGCGTATTTGAGAGCATTGGTAACCATTTCATTCAAAATGATGCCGACCGATATGGCCTGGGATACGTCAAGTGTGATTTCATCTACTTCACATGTTATTATGATCTTGTTAACACTGTGATTTAAGGATTCGTCCAACGAATCAATCAACTCCTTAATATATAATGGAAGATTAATTTCTGTAATATTATCTGTTTTATACAACTGATCATGGATCAGTGCGATGGATCGCACCCGGTTTTGGCTTTCTAAAATGGCCTGTTGTGCGTTCTCGATAGAGATATACACGGATTGGGACGCCAATAGGCTCATGACAATCTGGAGGTTGTTCTTTACACGGTGGTTCACTTCTTTTAAGAGTAGGTCTTTTTCGCCAAGAAGTTGATTTTTATCGGATACCAGGTTTTTAAGGGAAATATTTTGCTGGTCGATCTCTGATTTCTGTAAGAGTAATAAAGCGTTGCTTTTTTGTTTTAACCGATAACGGCTGTAGATCAATCCCGTAATAACTAAGAGCATGACACATCCAGTAAGTGCTACTTTTTTTATCAATTGGTTATGCTTAAGCGTAATATCGCGTAATTGCCCTTCCTTTGTTAGTGAGTCGATGTGTTTGTTTTTTGCGAGTGCTTCATTTTCAATTTGTAATAGCGATATCTGATAAGCTTTGGCAATATTATCAATGGAATCCTTCATTTCTTGCTCTTTTAGGAAGTGGCCGATCGCAGACTTCAAATCACCTTTTGAAGTAATCAATTTATAAAATCTGCGTTCGGCCGTTCTTATCCCAGAAATAAAATTCAGCTTACGGGCCATAGCAGAATATAAATCTGTGTAATGATATGCCTGATTTGCCTGGCCAGTCTCTGCATAATAGACAGCAAGCGCATTATACGCGTTCATAAGTTCTGTCACATTATGTGGCGCGACCCTTTTCAGCAGCTCCCTGATTTCATGTGCATAATGCCCGGCCTGCGTGAGACTTTTTGCATAGGTGAGGCTGTTCAGAAACTGGGTGTACACCGTTAATTTGTCGAGATCGCTATAGGCCCGGCTTTTTAAATCATTAAGCAGAGCAAGCGCTTTTTGAAGTTGATTAGTATGTGTGTACTCCTGTGCAAGCGCAGGAGATTCTAAATTGATAAAATCTGGTTCGTTATAGCGCTTCGCCATATCCAATACCGCAACGGAATGCGGAATTGCTCTTTGGTAATCCTGCATTTTGATATAAGAGGCCGCGATATAATGATTAATGATACTTACTTGCATGGTCGTGTCATTTACTTCCTTCGCTGTTTTCAGTGCTAATAAATTGTACTTTAGAGCGTTTTTGTAATCGCCAGATTTATAGGATATCCTTCCTATGTACCAATAGATTCCCTCGATAGTCCTACGGCTGACCCCTTTTCCCAGGTTCAAAGCTTCAAAAAGCAGCCTAAGTCCTTCCGTTCTCCGTTCTGCCTGAAACAGCAAATCTGCATTTGCTGTAAGCAAGTAGGAAAGCCAGAGATTATTATGGTTTTTTCTAAATATGGCTATTGCTTTGTCAATGTAGAATATTCTGTTCTGTAACGCAGCAGGTTCAGACACCGGATAGTATTTAGCGATCAAGTGATATGATCTGGCTTGTCCGTCGCTATTATGATGTTTTTCCGCGAATTCAAGTGCTTTCTGAGCGATTTTTAACCCTTTTTCCATGTCATTCCGCTCATAAAATGTTTCAACATCAAGCAGCATTGCGTTGATTATTCCGAAATGATAATTAAGTTTCCGGCTTAGCGCGGCTGCATCGGCTGCGAATCTCTTAGCTGAGTCGATATCTTTTTCACCCTTTATCGCCTTGAAAAACATTAAATGCCCCAATGCAAGTTGTACCTGTACCTTATTCGTATCGTTTTTGCTGGTTGAAAGTTTTTCTCTTAATACGGGCAAAGGCAATTCATCCAAGTCACTGGTCTGGGCCAGCGCCGGCGTAGTGAAGATAAGGAAGAAAAGGTATAAAAACACTCTCCTCATTGCCAAAACTTAATATACGCTTGATCAGCGGTTGCTATTCCCGAATATAACCAATTTGCATCTGTTAATAAACCTAATTAACACTTTTCTGACCTCTATTTATAGCTTTATAATACCTGGCGATACAGCTTTATACCCGTAAGTTGTGCAATTAATGCTACCCGACCACTCAAAAAACAGCATTCTGCTTTGCTGTTATCCTTTCATCTTTTTGGATTTTCCATTTTACAGCTTAAAATTTCGTTGTACTGCTCCATCAGCCTGATATATTTTTCCATCCAGTAATATACAGCCTGGTTTCCGCCATCAACGCGAACAGCTTCTGTTGTTGCCTGATCTTTTAAGTTCGCATGGCTGTGCTCATAAGCCCCGGGAAATTCGTTTGAAAAGTCGTAACCTATCGCGAAGCCGATTTTAACAATGTCGCTCATGTCAAGATCTTCTTTTTCAAACCAATTATATAAAGTCCGCCGGCTGACGTTGAGTTTTCGTGAAATTTCGCTCAGCCCCGATGGATGACGGCGTACAATGTACTCCACGATTTTGCCGCGGTGGGTATCCCGCGCTGTTCCTGCTGTTGCCTGCTTTGTTGAATTGCAAGGCGTATTAGTCATTAGGCTAACGACATTGTTCATATCACTCCAAATTGTTAAAATCGCTTAAAATGCCGGCTTATAAATATTACAGGTAATAGCCGTTTACACAGCTAAAACCTATACGTTGAATGGAACTTCAGAAATTACGGGTTTATATTTTAACTGCTAATTTAAATATCGTTGGGGTTGATTATTGCAGGAAGGTACGATTGTATAACGATATGTAAATCACTTGTGAAGTTTTGGAAAGTCATCGGCATTCAGTGTAAGCCAATCGATACTTTAATCCTTTTAGCCGGCTGTTTTTCGCACGAGGCTTTTCTGCACAAAGAACGTATAAGGATTGAGATAAATTAAAATTAAATAGTGAATGAGGGGCAAGCTTTCGTGTGAGCCGGGAGCAATAAAATAAGAAACGCCGGGCTCAATCAGCCCGGCGTTTCCTTTAACAATGACTATTGCCTTGTCAACTCACTTTTCAATACTTATTGCGTGCACATCCTCAACAACGATCTCAGCCTTGCCCTGATAGTCAATCACCTTTCCCTGTACGGTAATGGTCTGATCATCTACCTGACCCGCTAATTGCCTGGCATCTCCCTTTAACACCACTGTCAATAACTGCTTTGGATAAGCTGCGCCGAGATTAACCAGTACCATGCTCTTGATATCTTTACCGCTAAATACCTTTCCGCTAACGGTCACGTCCTTGCCAGTGTTGTTTTTTGCATCTTCAAGTCTGATCTTCTGATATTGAGCAGAAGAGTTTGGTACAGGAGGGGGAGCTGACAACTCCATCTTAACGATCTTCACCTTCGTATCATTAAACAACTTGTTCAGCTCCCCGGCCAATCTGATACCAGCCTGGTCAATCCGCAAATGTATGGTTGGAATATACTTCTTATAATAAGCGTCATCTATATTTTGACCTGATTTAACATCAGCGTATAGCTCAGAACTAATCTGGTAACTCTCCCAAAGCCATTCCATCGGGCTGTCAGCCTGCCATTTCTTAATTTGCGTTTCGTTGGCCCAGTCATATTGTTTTGCGATCTGTTCCTCACTTAAGCCCTCGTGTTCGATCAATTTGCTGTCCCATAAACTGTGCAGATTAGTGCCCGCATTGTCAAAACGCACCTGGATCGTGTTACCCCCTTTATCTTCGGCACGGCTGATATGCATCGGTTGATGAGCGTCACCGACTAAATGGATCAGGTATTTAAGGGCGCTGTTCTTTTGATCCGGTGTCGAAGCCTGATCTTTTAAAATAGCTTCCTCCTTAAGTATGGCCCCGTAAACATTATCATTGCTTTGCTGATTAACAAAGTCAACAAATTGCTGGTGGTTCAGACCCAAAGGCAGGTTTAAAAAGTGCCATTTACCCGTTGTCGGGTTGCGGTGATCGTCAGCCCAGGTACTCACATCCGCCATGCTTTCGCCTTTCAAATAAGCGGAAACTGCATAGGCGGTATTGGACGTTAAATGCTTTTGCGCTATGGTCGCCACAGCCCTGTGCCCTTTATATCCCCAGGAAATCAAAGCTGCTGATAAGGCTATCAAGGTAATTGATAATACTTGTTTTCTCATGTGGCAAATGTAGGAAAGCAAATGACAGGTGGAGATCTTTATTTGAATTTTTGCTAATTAATTTAGTATGGTCTTTGTGTGATCACAAGTCACGACCACAAAAGTCCGGATAAGGGTTTAAAAAGCCAGGCTTGACCAAAGTATTTTAAGGAAGCTAAGTGCCTGTTTATCAAATATGGCCCGCAGGTTTGATTTATCAGTTGGGTTTGGTAAGTTTAGGTACCCAAACTGAATGATCATGAAAAGACAACTTATCATGCTGTTCCTGGCTGCCGGAACGCTATTGTGTAAAGCAAGCCTTAATTCACCTGCTAAGACCTCCAATAGCAGCTTCGCTACCTGCAAGGGAGCAAACCCATGCAGGGCCTGCAGGAATTGCAAATACTGTAAACGTTGCGCAAAGCAGGGGCTGACATGCGGGGTTTGCAAAAAATAGGCTGAATGGCTTAACCGGATTCAAGGCAAACTGTACGGGGTGTTTGGTAATAGCGGGGTATGCTTAGGGGAATTTTGACCTGTAGTAGCCTGCCGACGCCCGTTTTCCTTAATAGTGGTATAGAAGAAATGGTATAGGCTGGTGGCCAACATTTCCGGTTTCCTGTTTATCTGCTAATCGTAATCTAATCCGGCACTTGTTGCGATTGCCGATGAAAGCGGAGCGCCTTTCTACGCTGATTAAAGCTTGCCTCTAGTTCTTTGCCACAGTTGCCGGCGCAGCAACAAGAAAATACGGAATAGTAACAGCCCAACTGGAGCTGTAAGGACATTTTATAATCAAATGGATTACGACGGAGTGGTTAATTCAAAAGCAGGTAGCGATTATTGGGCATTTACCCCAGTTTGGACCGTAGCGGATTGGAGGCATCCATTAGCCGGACATAGAGAGTTTCGCTTAACTGATAACCAAAATGGCACATTTACATTTTATACCCGGGGGCGTAGCTCGGCTATGGACGCGTCAGGATGCGATATACAATCGCCTTCTCGGGAATCCAATTAATTAGCTTAGAAAAGAAGGAGATCGAAACTTCTTTGATAGTGCTAATCAACTTTGGAATTCGGTTATGGATAATAAACTAACAAGTTCTTACATAGTTTTTTGTGCGGAACAACTTACTTCGCTTATAAGCTAGAATGTAAAAACAAAAAGCTATGCACCCTCGTTAATTAATCTTTCACCTGCCTACGTTTTCCTTATTATCGATAGTTTTCGTTAATATAGATCAATATAGTTATTTCGCATAAATGACTATTTGATCGGAGAACCGTATTGGTTTTGTATAATACCCTTTTTAAATTTGTTTAATTGCCCCAGACTAAACGTTTCCGTAAACTTGGGAGAAGAAAATACCTTATCCAGCCAGTCGCTTAATAACTTGCCCTTTTCTGGCGTATTAAAATAGTTTGATCCGTAACTAAAACTTATGGCACCATGCATTACCAATTCTTTGGGCGTGTACGAAATATTTAATTTATCTAATTCCCGTGATAGTAAATTGAGAACGTTTTGTTTGATAGTTTTTTCATCGCTGCTTGAAATATTTTTATTATGCACGCGATATTGAAGCAAATATTGCGGAAGATTAGCGACTTCGGTGACTGCGCTCATTCTTGTCCATAAATCATAGTCTTCACAAAGCAGAAATTTGGGATCATACCTTAATTGTTTTGCTAGCTCCGTTCGCATCATTACCAGCGGGTGTATAAAGGGATTGTTAAAATACAATTGTAGTTTAAGATGTTTGCTCTCCACCGGGCGTTGTAACCGCTTAATAACCATGCCATAACCATCGATGATTTCATGCCAAGCCCCGACCATGCCGTATTTGGGATTTTTTTCAAGGAAATTCACCTGCAACGCCAGCCTGTTAGGCGACATGATATCATCTGCATCCATACGGGCCAGATATTTGCCTTTTATTATTTTCAAACCTTTGTTCAGGGTGTGGGCAATACCTTTGTTTTCCTTGTTAACCAATAGCCTGATCCGTTTATCAGAATAGCTTTTAAGTATTTCCAAAGTATTATCCGTACTGCCGTCATCGATTATCAGCAATTCAAAATTGGAATAGCTTTGATTCAGAATAGAATCCACGCACGCTTGCAGGTATGCAGCGGCATTGTAACAAGGCATTAAAACACTAACGAATGGAGTATTTTGTTCGGGAATGTATATGGGCTGCTCCTGTTGTTTTCTGACTTCCGAAGCTGATACTTCACGAAAGACCGCAAGCGTATTATTGATCATTTGCTCCAGGGAAAAAGCTTCAGATGCGTGTTTTCGAGCGTCAACAGATAATTGTTTTGCAGCTTCCTTATCTTTCAAAAGGAAAGCGAGTTTTTGACGCAGATCTTTGCTGTTTAAGCTTACCCCGTCTTTTTTAAAATCCACTTTTATTCTTAAACCGCAGTCCCGGGGGACAATCTCTTTAAGCCCTTCAACTTCACTGACGATAATCGGCAAGCCAAAACGCATCATTTCGATAGCAGTATAACTGCACTGCTCTGCAAAACTTGGGACTATACCCACATCAGCTAACTGATAGAAATCATACAATGTAGATTTGGATAAATTGCCGGTTAATGTAATATTTGCCCAATATCGCTTGGCCGTTTCCGCGATACGGGTACCATCGCCATTACCGGCAATAATTAACCTCGTTTGATGCACGCTTCTATCTTTCAAAAACTCTTCAAATATTTTAACGAGGTCTACAATCCCCTTTCTGGCGTGCAGAACATGTGCGAAAATCACTATTTGTTCGTGCTGTCCAAAGCCGTATTGACGACGCAATTTAGCACGCAGCTTTTCCGTCCTTTGGCTTACCTGAAGATCAATGCCATTGTATATTACCGTGATTTTTTCAGGTTTTACGTTGAACAATAATTCCAAATTTTCTCTGGCATAATCGGTAACGGTTATAATATGGTCTACAAACTCATAGTTAATTTCCTCCTGATGTAATTGCAGCAAGTTTAAAGGGACCTTTTTCTTTTTGTTGAACGCGTCATCTAAACGATAAAACTCCCTGTAATTGACAGTGACCAGGTCCCGCCACGGCACACAATGTTTGGTCAAAACAATTTTACATTTTATTTTTTGTCTGATATGCCAGGCAAGGCTGCAATGGTTAATCCAGTTTAAATGGATAAGCACATTTTCTTTAACGTCGATATGCTTTTCTAAAACCGTTGTCAAATATGCATCAGATTGATTCTTATTATCGGCGGTCCTCCTAAACCTGGGGACAAAAATATGGTCTGCTTTATTGCCGTTTTCAACGCTGACTTCGGGATTATTGCTTTCAACCCAAACATAGGTTAAAGCAATATCATCTATTTTTTCAAAAGCCCGGCCAAGTTCTGCTACGTAAGTATTTAAACCATTATCTTTTTTTTCTTTATAATAATCAATTATATAGAGGTTAATTGGTGTCGATTTATTTTCTAACATATTTACAGAATTAATTATCAATTTCCCTTGCTACACTGTCCATTGCCATTTTTTTTGAATAGAAATAGTGCATTCCATAAATTAAAAGCGAGGGTTCAATTTTTTCCATTGCCTTACTTTCCTTAATAAATACGTAAGCATCAAACTGTCTTCGCAAGGGCGAAAACTTATACAAATCCTCGTATCTGCCGCCTCTTGGTATAAACCCACAGGTTAGGATATCATTGCCCAAATAATTTGCCGGGTAATAGAAATAGGGGATCCCTGTATTGAGTCCAGCATATTCAAAGCTGTAAAAAGGTGGTTTTTTTAAAGTATCCGTTACTGTTTTAACATCCATAGCACACTCATCCTGGCTAAAGGTTCCGGTGCCGATTTGGAAGCTGATTGAAAAATATTTTTCCTTATAATATTCCCGGAGACAAAGCCCTAATGTGGTATCACCGGGAAATCGTTCAAGATTTTGAAGGTGCCCGCTATGCGCCAGTATTGCTGCTTTGTCGTCTTTCTTTAAACAATTGTCCATAAGGCCTTTGACGCTTTTGAACATGATAATGTCCCTGTTAGGAGAAGAAGAAAGTTCGCTTTTGTGAGAAATTACGGCATTATTTAAAAAAGAGATATAGCAGTCAAAGTTTTCTTTGCCCATTATGTTTTGCAGCGTTTTATCGAAATATGAATGGGTTATTAAGGAACCATAGTTTTTTTCAATAGTATTTTTTAAATACCATACTGCTTTATCCTTTCCAAGTAACGTTAAATAAAAGTTAAATAGATAAAGCTTTTTTTCCTCTGGATCGGAATTGTCGATCCCCGAAATATAGACCTTATTGTTTGACCTTATGTTATAGCTTCTCAACCATGAAAGGAAGTCCATCAACAATTTATGATCAATAAAACATGCCCTAATATCATCCTCTATGGATTTTTCGTATTCTCTGGATATCTTCCCCTGTACATATAAGTTCCAGGACAGCGTTGCCGCTGTTGACATTTCCAATAATACAAGCCTGCAGTGATTACTGATAATCAGGTTTTTTATAAACTGGTAATTTGCTTCCTTCGATGTATTGCTACCGTGTGTACTTTCTGCCAGACCAATTAGTTGCTTGCCGTCAAACGCTTTTATTTCTGAAAGCAGGCTGCTGTCGTTCCCGGTTGCTAAAGGCACGATATATTTTTTATCAAGGCTCTTAATCGTTCTTAAACTGTCTTTGAGGTTATCTGAAAAGTAATTGGCACCCGTAATGTCTTTTTTTTCGGCTTTTATTAGAATCCTGTCGATCCAAATATCCTGACTGTTTGAATTATTACCATTATAGTAAATGCTGATCCTTATGGCTTTAGCATCGGAGAGCATCATCTTAACGGAGTTTTCTTTCCATGACTTACTGTTTATTTTAATAGCGCAGGAACGCTTCTCAATAGCATCCTGATCAAGAGCTGTGACCTTAAACCAAACATCCTGGCTGACATCACCTTTGGAAACTATAGAAATATCATATGTTTCACCGGTTAAGGTAACCGGAAGTATAAGCGTTTTTGAGAGGTTAAAGCGCATAGTGTTTCCCTGGTCAAAATTCTTATATGAGAGTTTAACTGCAGGCTTACCTTGTACGATGGTTGTTTCGTCCTTAAAAAAAATACAATTAAACTTAGAGGATATCCAGGAATGATTGCAGGGGACAACATCGTTGAAATTAAGGTCATATTTTTCGCCAATTGTTTGTGATAAGGCGGAAACGGAAGTAAAAAACAGTATCGTTAACGCGGATATCAGGCAATATATTCTATTTTTCAAGTTGGGTGAGAAATGTAGTTCTATGCAGATTGCATAGAACTACTATGGACGGTGAAAATCTATTTCGTATGAAATTTGGAATTTTATACCAATGAGGCGTAGATATGGCGAATGTTATCTGCCATATGTGCCAAATATACTTGGATCGTTCTTAGACACGGTCCCAAAAGTGCAGGTTTGGGGATCGTAGGTTTTATAAGTGCCAGAGCTTTCCATGCCTAAAATATCAATTGCATGGCCTGAGTTTCCGGACGTTGATAGAAGAAGAATTCCCTGAGTGCCTGAAGAGTACTGGCCTACAGGGGCGGTGCTTGTATAACCCGAGTGCAATCCATATTGCATGAAAAATCCGCTGACAAATTCTTCCTGGACACCGAGGTAGCCCGAAAAGTTACCGCTGATATGTAAACTGGCGCCTGAGGCTGCACCATATTTAACATCCACGGCATGGTTGTAATAAGTTACATATTCATCCTGGATTTGCTGAACGGATTTATTCTCTATAAAACCTATAGATTGAAACACACAATCGTTGGGGCCGCCAAGACCAGCGCCTCCCTTAAGTTGTTCCATTTCCTGGATGAGTACGCCTTCCATTTCTTTTTCCAACATTTCAAATGCAAGCTTTCCTTTGTGATTCGGTTTTTTCATTTTTTTGATTTTAAGGTAAAAGGTTAGTTTATAATTACCTATAAAGAAAAATAATAATATTTAATTTTCAAAATTTAAAATGTATTATTATAAAAAAAACTACCTTGGTAGTACTTAACCTTAACCTGAATACTAATTCTATGTTACCTAAGAAATTTCCGAACGACAGGCAATTGGACTTCATGGACTGCGGTCCTTCCTGCTTAAAGATGATTGCTAAGCATTACGGGAAATTTTATAGTCTGCAATATCTGCGGGATAAGTGTGGACAAACCAAGGAGGGCATATCTTTTCTTGACCTAAGCCATGCGGGAGAAGAAATCGGTCTTCGTACGCTCTCTTTAAAATGCAATATGGAAGACCTATTATTAAAAATCCCCTTGCCTGCCATTGTCCATTGGGCCGATAGTCACTTTGTAGTAGTATACAAGGCGGAGGCTAAACGTTTCAAAAGAAAAAGCCGAGGCGTAGAATCAGGAAGAAAGTTCAACGGCATAATTCATGTATCAGATCCGGCCAAGGGTTATATTAAGTATACTGCACAGGAGTTTGCAGATAAATGGGTCAAAGCGGGCAGCGATAAAGGTATTTTAATGGCGGTAGAGCCCCAAGCAGATTTTTATCAGCGCCAGGGTAACGAAAAAATAGAACGCCGCAAAACCTTTGAAAATTTCGTTAGCTATTTTAAACCTTACCGGAAGAGTTTTGCAAGCCTGTTTGTGGTTATGTTACTGGTCACCATTTTACAAGGACTATTGCCGTTCATTAGTAAAGCGGTAATTGACGTTGGCATACAGACCCATGACATTGATTTTATCAATATTGTTCTGCTTGCTAATGTGGCAATTATTATAAGTATCTTATTAAGCAATATTATCAGGGATTGGATTCTGTTACATGTAACCAGCCGGATCAATATCTCTCTGATATCTGATTATTTAATAAAACTCATGCGTTTGCCTATTACTTTTTTTGAGAACAAAATGACCGGTGATATTTTGCAGAGGGCGCAGGATCATGAGAGAATCCGCAGTTTTATTATGACCAATTCCTTAAATATGATTTTCTCCACATTTACCTTTGCTGTCTTTGGTATCATCATGTTTATCTACAATCCCGTTATTTTTTATATTTTCCTTACCGGGAGTTTAGTTTACGTGGGTTGGGTTATGGCCTTTCTAAACGTTCGAAAAAAATTGGATTGGGAGTATTTTGGTCTCGTGAGCAAAAATCAAAGCTACTGGGTGGAAACTATTGATAGTATACAAGATATCAAGATCAACAATTACGAAAAACACAGGCGTTGGAAGTGGGAAGACATACAAGCCAGACTATATCAGATTAACCTGCGTGTATTGAGTATAACAAATACTCAGAACGTTGGGGCTCAGTTTATAGATAGTTTAAAAAACTTATTTATCACCTTTTATTGTGCCAAAGCAGTAATCAATGGTGAAATTACCTTTGGTGTAATGATATCAACACAATTTATCATCGGTCTGCTAAATGCCCCGGTGGTACAATTTATTCAATTTATCATTGGGTTTCAATTTGCCAAAATCAGTTTTTTGCGATTGAACGAAATCCATCAATTGGAGGATGAACACGATAATGTCGGCACCAACAACGTGGATCTACCTGAGAATAAGAATCTGACCATCAATAATGTGGCTTTCCAATACACCCCGAAAGGAAGGATCGTTCTTCATGGTATACAACTTGTTATTCCAGAAGGCAAAGTTACAGCCATCGTCGGGGACAGCGGCAGTGGAAAATCGACATTGCTTAAACTATTGCTTCGTTTGTATAAACCGAGTTACGGCGAAATCATGATCGGTAACATGAATATCAATAACATTAGCCTGAGGCAATGGCGCAATAAATGCGGCGCAGTAATGCAGGATGGCAAGATTTTTAATGATACCATCATAAACAATATCGTACTAGACGATGAAAAGGTCGACTATGTGAAGTTAAAAAAAGCACTGCACACCGCCAATATTGCCCAGGAAATTGAACAGCTGCCGCTGGGTTATTTGACCATGATGGGGGAGCAGGGAAGAGGACTCAGCGGTGGGCAAAAACAACGGATATTGATTGCCCGCGCTCTTTATAAAGACCCGGACTATCTTTTTTTTGACGAAGCTACGAACAGTTTAGACACAATAAACGAGCAGAAAATTGTGACCGCCCTCGATAATGTTTTTAAAGACAAGACAGTAATCGTAGTTGCACATCGGTTGAGTACTATCCGAAAAGCCGATCAAATTATTGTAATGCAGGGCGGCATGGTGGTAGAAATAGGCAATCATGATAGTTTAATGGAACGAAAGGAAAGATATTTTCAACTGGTTCAATCTCAAATGGACTTAACGAATGAAAACAACGCAGGTCCATTAATACCAGTTGCCGGGAATTAGCAATTATGATTAAAGGCCAAACATTATTTGAGTAAACACTTACTTCCACCTTATCAGAGAATCAATGACAGATGAAAAATTAAAACAAGCCGACGAACGTACAGAAGAAGTACAGAGTATCATTGAGCGGATGCCAACCCGGTTTGGCGTTTTGGTAAGTATGATAGTTTTGCTTCTTTTCATATTTATGTTTGTATTTGGCTGGATAGTACGGTATCCGGATATTGTTGTCGGTCGGATTACTATAAACGCTAACGTAGCGCCCCTGAAATTGATAGCCAACAGTAATGGGAAAATTAAGTTAAACCATATAAAATCAATGGATTGGGTTAAGGAGGGTTCGGTAATAGCCTATATTGAAAACCCAACTGATCTCCGAAGTGTGATCTTCGTGGATAGTTTACTGAAATTTTATAATCCTAATAGCGGCGACATCCGGAAAATCTATAGCGAGTTGCCATATAATTTTTCCATGGGCGAACTTAACGCGAAGTATTATGCTTTTGCAAATAGTCTTCAGGAATTTATGAATTATAAGGACGACAAGTTATTTGATAAACAGGGAGAAAGTTATAAAGAGCTTGAAAGGGAACAAAAAAAGGCTGTTTCGGTGGCATTAGAGCGTATAACAATGGTGAAAAAAAGCCTCGACTATTCACACAAGTTTTATTCACGTGACTCCATACTTTTTATCAATAAAGTAATTAGCGAATCGGAAATGGACAAGTCTCAAATGACTTATTTAACAAGCAAAGATGCACTGCAGAATGCCTATAATAACTTGATAAATGCCAAACAAACGCTACAGCAAACGCAAAGCAAATTACGGGAGCTGGGCATACAGAAACCCGAGAAGGAAAAAGAATTGCGAATTGCATTGATCTCTTCTTACAATGACTTGGTGGACAACATCAAAAGCTGGGAACAGAAATATGTCTTTAAATCCCCTTTTACAGGAAGAGTCCAGTTCTTGAAATTTTATAGTGAAAACCAGTTTGTTCAAACAGGCGAAGAGGTTTTTACCGTTGTGCCGAAAGAAGAAAAAGCATTTGGCCAACTTATTTTACCTGCACAGGGAAGTGGGAAAGTAAAACGGGGACAAGAAGTTGTTATTAAGCTGGACAACTATCCGTACATGGAATATGGTTCAATCGTCGGTCGGGTGAAATCAATTTCGTTAACAACAAGCGTTGAAAGATCGGAAAAAAACGAAATGGAAACTTACATGGTTTTAGTTGATTTCCCAAAACAACTAAAAACTAATTATGGGGCGAAACTCGATTTTAAGGCCGAATCTAAGGGTTCGGCTGAAATAATCACCAATGATCGCCGGTTGATCGAAAGGCTTTTTGACAATTTAAAATATGTAACGAAAAGATAGTGGCTATCGCCTGGTATTCTGCAACATAATTGAAACCTTATTGATTTTATAAAACTGATTCTTATTAAAATGGTACCAAAGATTATTCATATTATAGTCGGGCCTAAGGCTAATTTTCTAATAAAAAAATGTATCTATTCATGGTCTGTCTTAAACGATGTAGGTTTTGAAATTATGATTTGGGATGACAATAAGATCCTGGATTTCATGAAAAAGCATTATGCTTTCACGCTCGGAGCAATCGAGAACGCGAGAAATCATGCCGAGGTTGCGGATTTAGCCAGGTATGCAATAGTGCATTATTTTGGAGGCTATTACTTTGACTGGGATATTGAACTATTAAATAAAGAAAGGTTCCTCTATTTATGTGATTCTAATCCGTTGGGCTTTTTAATTCAGGACCCAATTAATCAAACATTGGCCCCGGAAGCTTTCTCTGCTCTTCCCGGTGAATTTTTTTTTAATTGTCTGTTAGACAATATCGTGGATATCTTTTCCAATAATTTTAGGGACTCAATGCCTACACCTCACTATTCCGGACCGTTTAGGATGAGGGAGGTTTTCTATTTTCATAAACAAAGAACCAGACAGTCGATAAAATTAGTGAAAGAGGTTTTTTTGTACGATTATTTAGAAATAAGGCAAATGCCACCACGCGAAGTGGAGGTACCCATGATACATTATTGGATCCATTCCTGGCTGCCTGTTGCAGAAAGTCGTTGATTTGCAGTGTTTTGTAAAGTTGTAAATTGCTTATTGTGAGCTAATCGCTGTTCGTTTTTAAATCAGCCATTAGAAAGCCGGTTTGTTTTCATATATTCAAATAAAAGAAACCGCTGATAAAACCCCGATCTTCGAAGTTTATTCAAAAAATACAAACATTTTTTTTCAAGTTTTGGGAATTTTATTCTAAAATCAAGCAACTCAGTTTCTCCATCAATATCAATTGCTATATGGAACTTTTCTCCGGTCCTCAAGTAATATTTCCGCGAAGTAGAGTCCTCCTTGAACTTTTTAATTTTGTCCCAGAACATTTCTGTGTTAAACGTAACATCCCACTTTATTAAATTCCTGTGTAAGAAAAGAATGTTACCAAGGGGGTCATGTTGCACCATTGTAATTCCATTAAATACTTCATTCTTTCCTTGATATCCACAACTTGCAGTATCAGTTGCTATCATATAATACTCAGTTTTTAAGGCAAGCCATGCAAATTTGAATGTATCCTTATCGCCATACAGCAGTTTATAATAAATATGAGAATGTAAATTTAAATAGATACATAGATTCAGTTCTCGCCAACAAAGGCTTTTATTGATTAATATTTGACCGCTTTCTTGTTCAGCAGTTTCCAAATAAGGCACCTCCAGTATATCCCAAATGGGGTTGTTTTTTGGCGTTTTCCAAAAGTCTGGCCAAAAAATCGTTCCATGTTTTTTATAATTTGAATCTTCAAAAATATAAGATGGGTCATTGGCCGTAATATTGTCCGCGTCTAAAAACAAAACTTCCTTGAATTTACTGTAAAGGATAGCCAAGGGTTTCATAGCAACGCCACTGGCTTCTTTAACAAATTCATAGATGTTTTTGCATTCTACATCAAATTTGGTTAACTCAATCATCATTTCCTGCGAAACTTCATTTCCCGCATACCAAAGCTCTATCGGCAATTTACAGTTCTGATATCTTAACATTGAAATCAATACCCATGCGCAAGTGATGTATTTCACACCACCAGCACAAATCACAATTCCCTTGCCCTCGTATGTATCAGGATATTCCTGAATTGAAGAAACAAAAGCTTTCCAGCTATACTTTGCGTTTTCAATAATTTCATTTGAAAATGAAGTGTTTACTTCCCTAAGGCCGGTTTCAGAAAATTTGCTCACTTTATGATAGGTTTAGTTGTTAAGCAGCAAACTTAACCAAAGGAATTTATTTAAAATTCAAATAATTAAATATACAAAGCGAAGATCATTATCGAAAGGTCAATCGCACAATGATATTTATTGATCCCCAAACAGGCTTCAGGCGTACCCGGCAACTCACCGGCCGTAATTTTTCGGAGATTAACTTCGCGAATAGTGATTTTAAGATTTCGATCGCCATAAGACAATAAAAATAACTACATTAGTTCAGGCCGAATCCGCATCCATTTCGGCAATTCGTTTAATCGTTCCGGCTCATATTAAAACTTACTTCTCATGAAAAACAAAGGTGGATAAAAAATTGTAAAAAAGTATAGTAATTTACTAAAAATATTAGCATTGTTTTGTGATTGCCAAATTGAATTGTTATGGCAGGCGAGAAACAGGCAATCATCGACAAGCTCAGGCAGGATATCCTGTCCCGGGAGGGCTATAAGCCCGCAGCAAGCGGCGAGGCCGATCATTTCGGCCTCGGACCGCTCGAAGCAGCATTCCCCAATAAGGTTTTTCCAACCGGGGCCACTCATGAATTCATCAGCGGGCGGCCCGTTGAAACGGCGGCATGCGGTGGTATCATCGCAGGTATACTCCGTGTACTGTTGGAAAAAGGAGGAATTTGTGTATGGGTAAGTTATACGGGGCGGATCTATCCGCCTGCATTGAAACGGTTCGGACTGGACCCTGACTGCGTGATCTTCGTCGATGTCCCCCTGCAGAAAGATGTGCTGTGGGGCATGGAGGAAGCGCTCAAGTGCCAGGGTGTTGCAGCCGCGGTCTGCGAAACGCGTGACCTCAGTTTCATGGAATCCCGGCGCCTGCAGCTCGCCGTCGAGCAAAGCCATGTGACCGGCTTTGTGCTGCGAAAAGATGTAAAAAAAGGAAATACGACCGCCTGCGTCTCACGCTGGCGTGTCCGGCCTGTCCGGAGCCAGCTGAGGACAGGGATGCCCGGTGTCGGTTTCCCCCGCTGACAGATTGACCTGACGAAAGTCAGGAACGGTACGCCTGGTACATGGATCCTGGAATTGTGCCGGCACCAGTTCCGAACAGTAACGCCTTTGCTGCACCCGAAAAATTGCACCGGTATGCCTAAGCGTTTTTTGTCCCTTTGGTTCCGTTACCTGCTGACAGATTGGAATGCGGTCCGCCAGCCGGAGCTCCGGGGAAAACCTTTTGTTTTTGCTGAGCCGGATCACGGACGGCTGATCGTCAAAGCGGCGACAGCGGCGGCCCATGGGTTTGGCATTGAAGAGGGGATGACCCTCGCTGATGCCAAGGTGATTGCACCAGACCTGGCTGTCTTTGAACATAAGAAAGGCAGGGAGGCCAAATTGCTTGCCGGGCTGGCTGAATGGTGTCTGCGTTATACGCCATTGATTATGCCGGACCCGCCCGATGGTTTGCTACTGGATATTACCGGCTGTGCCCATCTCCGGGGAGGGGAACGGGAATACCTGAAAGATATGGTCACCAGGTTAAAGGCTGTTGGTTACGACGTCCGCCCCGGGATCGCCGATACGATCGGTGCCGCCTGGAGAGTTGCCCGCTGTGCCCAAAAAGGCCTGATCGTCCCTGAAGGAGGACACCGCAACGCCTTGATGCCGCTGCCGCCATCGGCGCTCCGCTTACCGACGGACCTGTTAATCAAATTTCAGAACCTCGGCCTCGATAAAATCAGCAGTTTCGTGCATATGACGCATTCGGTGCTCCGCAGGCGCTTTCAAAAGGAGTTGGTGCTGCGCCTTTTACAGGCACTCGGTCAGGAGGAGGGATTCCTGATCCCGCTGAAGGAAGCGGTGCCCTATAGCGAACGCCTGGAATGCCTGGAACCTGTACGGACGCGTGAGGCTATCGAAATCGCAGTTTTTAAGTTATTGGACACACTTTGCAAACGCTTGTGCGGAGAAGGCAAAGGCTTGCAGCAATCGGAGCTGATCTGGTTTCGTATTGACGGTAAGAAGGGGCAAATAGGCATCGGTACCAGCCAGGCCAGTAACCGTACGGAGCATCTTTTTAAACTCTTTTCATTGAAGTTCGATCAGATCAAGCCGGCACTGGGAATTGAGCTTTTTGTACTGGGGGCATCGCTTGTGGAAGCTGTCAATGATCAGCAGGCCGGCCTTTGGGCCGGAAAACCGGGGCTGGAAAGTGAAGAGATCGCGGAACTGATCGACAGGATCGCAGGGCGGATCGGCAACCAGGGGATCAGGTGTTACCTCCCTTCGGAACATTACTGGCGTTATATTTGCTGATTACTCTTAACAAAGGCGCCGGCATTCCCAAGCCGATCATAAAAGAAGCAGCCAAAACACCGAATTCAAAACCGGCATTTTTAAAGCCGGTCCTCTCACTTCAATATAAGCTATGCATAACCCAACTTTATGCCGAAATATAGAAGACAAATTTATTTTTCCCGTGTCTTATTCCGCTATGTGTTATGAATCAGTTTTACCAATCATATCCTCTACATTATTCAGGTTTGGAAGCCTGCTTTTTTGCTGCTTCTTTTTTTCTTTTGTCCATGATTAAACTGCCAACGGTGTAAATAAGCATCAGGGAACCTACCAAAGTTGTTTCAGCTTTATTTTGTGTGACGCCGCCCAGCAGGCATATCGCGCCAAGGATAGTGCCGTAAATAAGTGCGGGCTTTCTGCGCATGAAAATGACCATAGTGAGAATTTTTAAGATGATCAATATTACTTATCGTGATCAATCACTGTACGACAAGGTCTGCTTCAGCATTGATCTCGTTGCCTGCTTTTACTTTATCCCATATGCGCACCTTGACATGATAAGTCTGCCCGGATGCCATGGGCTGTGCAATTGTGATATCACCCCTCAGCTCTGTCGCTCCTGCCGGCGGGTAACCTTTGCCGCCTGCAAAAAGGTCGGCAGACTTGATCACCGGGTTACCTTTCTGATCGGTAACGGCCAGCATCATACCCGGATAAACCTTTTCGTCCTTTAATCCATAATTGATGACGCCCAGGGCTGCAACAGATACGCGCGTATTTAATGATACCTTGTTGCTGCTTAATGGATTGCCTGATGCATTGATCAGTAAAACATTCTGTACGTTAAAGCCATTGTAACTGTAGGATAATCCTGTACTGAAGTCTTTTTTGGCGCCCCTGCTAAAATTGCATGCGGTAAGCACCGTGCAGCAATATATAAACATAATGATTGATGATGTTTTCATGATGCCGGGCTGTTTTATTGATAAGCGATATCAATTATCGTATGATCGACAGCAGAAGCCGGGTTGTTGATTTCTATTCTGTCGATGTATCCTTGAGCATTTTTGTGATAAGTGAGATTATGGGTGTAGCCCGGACCTTTTATGAGTGTCGGCAAAGTTTTACCGGCATATATTGATGGAAAGGTATGGCCGCTTCCGCCGTCATCATTGGGTACAAAGTCGCTAGGATAATCTGTAGTGCCAAAATAATCGAATCCAAAATTGCTGCCTTTGAGTGTATTGACGTTTTCGGCTGAGAATCCGGAATAGGTTACCGTATAATCTTCGTTTTTAGCTATCTGTCTGCTGCTTAATAGATTGCCATTATCGTCCCAGGTGTACATAAAAGTCAATTCACGGATAACATTGCCATAGTATGTGTCAGTTTGTATTATTTTGACCAGGCGGCCCTTTTCATCATAACTAAATGTGGCGTTATAACGTTCGTTGGTATTGGGATAAGTCAGTACCGTTCCAATACGGCTGTTGTTATCCAAAGTTACATCGGTTGTTAATTTCTCGTTACTTCCATAAGGCTGTGTTATTTCGAAACCACCGGCATTATACGTAATGATCGTATTTGCATTTCCTACGGTGGCTAATCGTTTCTGATCATCGTAAGTGTTATTCAATACGTCCCTTAAATATGGATAGGTTATCACCATTTGTTTCACCAATGGTGTAACCACAGGAGCAGGTTGACTTTTTTTGTCGTTTGAACAGGAAGTAACTGCAATTGCAACAAGGAATATTGCACTTGCTATTGGCAAAGTTTTCATAAGTATAATAATTAAAGATGTTTGATTACTGACAGTTATAGGTCCAGCTATCAACGTAGCCTTTCGTTGGTGTTTGGCCATATTCGCCGCCAGTGCCATTGCGTTCAGTGGGCTGGCCTTTGTCATTATATTTGTATTTGAAATTTTCGGCGTATACGAAGCTGGTACCCAGGCTTGTGGCAGTATAGCCTAACACGTTATGGGCACTGAGGTGATCAAACACATAGCGCGGATAGTCAAGATCGGTACCTATCCAATAAAAATCATATTGAATAAAGGAGCTGTTTTTTATAGCGGCATAAGGTGTTGGATTTTTATCAAATCCAGTTGCGGTATAGGTGTGCGTAATGCCATCTTTATTTTGATAGGTTAATTTGATTGCGTTACCGTTGTCGTCGTAGGTTATCGTTACGGTTGTGGCTGTTTCAGTTTCGAGCACGCCGTTGTTATCTGCGAAACCTCCGGTTACCGTTGCCAGGCGGCCTTTGCCATCATAAGTGAAAACGCCGGCCAGCAATTGCGTTGATACATCAGAATGCACTACGTACGAAGAAGGGCGCTTGTCAAGATAGCTGACATTATACGTAATCCCGCGGTCAAGCGCGTTTGATACTGCTTCGTTTATATTTATTTGCGTAGGTTGTATAGTTTGAATAATAGATAATGTGCCATTGTTGGTGTAAGATACCTTTGAGGGGTTACCATTGGCATCGTATTCAAATTGAAAGCTCTCCGGCCTGTTGTTATAGTTTGTGTACTGGGTTGTGAGCCTGCAGGTGGTAGCTGTATTCCCGTTATTATTGTTATTGCCATTATTGTTGCCATCACCCGGTGCAGGATTGTTTGGCTTGTTCCCGCATGATAATACCAGCCACAGGCAGCAGCATACTGCCGTTAGTTTTAATAATTTTTTCATAGGTAAGTTTTGTTATTTGTAATCAACGCCCTCAACCGTAAGGGCCGTAATGCCCGGGGGCAAATTGTTATTACAAAAAAACGGGACTATTGGGAAAGTTTGTTTCGCGGTTGTTACAAATCAGTTCGAAATCGTTTCGTCAATCGGGCAGGTTTTGTTTTATGTAACAAAAACTAAAGGATTTGTAACACAAGCATAAGTAACTCCATGAAGTATCACCTTAATTTGTACTATCCGCTATAAATGTTTATCCGCCTGTATAAAAATACCTATGAAAAAGATAACAAGCCTGATACTTCTGATATGGCTATGCTGGTCCAGGACGCTGGCACAGCAGCCTGACACGACGTCGAACAACGCTGCGATACGGCAGATGATTAAAAATTATGAAGATGCGTGGAATAGCCATAGCCCCGAAAAACTGGCGGCCAACTATACCTCTGATGCTACCTGGGTGAACTGGTTTGGCGCCTACTATAAAGGCCGGGATGATATTTTCAGGCATTATAAACAGGTACATAATACCTATTTCAAAAAGACACAGTACTACACCCGGGCTGTTGAAGATATTACCTATCTTAATCAGGACCTTGCGCTTGTACACGTACGAACGGGGCTTGCCGGCGACGAACGATATCCGGGGCAAACGTTTGAGTTTCGCCGGATGATCGTCGTGATAAAGCAGAGCGGTGAATGGAAGATATTTGCAGGTCAAAACGCCAGACTGGAAAAAGGCATTAACTAATATTAGGGCCGCTTTGTTGATGAGACTTTGCAACCATTTGATAAGGCCTTGCGGTATCGATATTATAATAACAGAATATTATTTTTGATTATAAAAAGCCCTGCGGTTTTACATAAACTTAAACTCAACATGCATCCAGCTAAATGTACCTTCGTCCTGTTGCTTTTGCTGTTGGCTTGGTACAATAAGGCCAATGCGCAGGACACAGTAATCCTTCATCCCAAAGATTTCGGCGTCTACCATGAGATATCACTGCGTGATAAACACTGGTCCTTTCATCCGGAAATAAATAACGCAAATACACTGCCTGATGTCCGTTCCGGCGGCTGGGAGGTCGTACAGTATACGGCGTTTGGCGCAGACAAACTACCCGCCGGGTGGAAAGGTATTGGCTGGTTTAATATTTGGGTAAAAGCGGGTAAGGATATGGCCGGCCAAAAATTTGGCCTGCGCATTAATCATGACGGCGCGTCGGAAATATTTATTGACGGGGAGCCAGTAGGCGGACATGGCAAAATCGGCTACCCGGTTGAAGCAACGGAAGCCAACCGGGCACCATTGGAGATGATACCTTTTTGGTTAAAGGACGATGTGCCGCATCTGGTAACTATTCACTACGCCAACCCTTTTGGTGTATACCGTAATTTTGTAGGCTTTGAAGTGTTACTTACCAATTACGATTTGTATAGCAGGCGGATAATGCGCGCCCGGACGCTATATAATTTTGTGCCCATGTGTGCCGCCGCGGCCTTCATTCTTGGCTTGCTGCACTTTTTGCTTTTCCTGTTTTATCCGAAGCAGAAGCTGAATTTTTATTACGCATTGTTTGTTATGCTAACCGGCATCACCAGCGGGTGTGTATACCTTTTTTATTTAACCGCCGATCCGCAGCTGCAATATATCGCCCATTACATGATCTATAATCTGAAGGTGTTGCTATTGTGGTGGGGGCTCATTTTGTTGTATATGCTGGATTATGGCAAAATACATCGCTGGCGGCAGGTTACCCTGGCATGTGTATGCATGGCCTATTTACTTTTCTACTTTTATAAATTTTATATGGTAAAGGAAACTGATTTTCCCGATTTTTTTTCGTCAGTTTTCCTTGTCTGCAATCTGGATGGCTTTATCTGCGTGTTTCACCTTATACGTAAAGGACGGCGTAAGGCGTGGTTGGTAACAGCGGGGGTACTGGCCGTTTTCCTGGTTTATATTTTTTGCTGGGATGATACGTTCAGCGTATGGCCTTATGGCTATAATTCAATGCGGGTGTTTGTCATGAGCGCGGGCGAGCTTGTTTTACCGCTCTGCCTGTCACTTTATATCGCCCTCGATTTTGCCGGCACAAGCCAGCAATTGGCCACACAATTGGCCGAGGTTGAAGCGTTGTCGGCTTTTGCGCTGTCAAAGGAAGCTGAAAAAACCGAACTGATTGCGGCCGAAGCCCGCAAGCTGGAATCGATTGTACAGCAACGCACGGCTGAACTGAAAGAAAAGGCGGATAAACTGCGTGAACTGGACGCCGTTAAATCAAGATTCTTTGGTAATATTGCGCATGAGTTCCGGACGCCGTTAACGCTCATCCTCAGCCCGGTCAGGGAGCTTGCCGGCAAGACCTCCGATCCGTCATTGCTCCGGGATTACCGGATGATCCTGAATAATGCGGAGCGCTTGCTAAGGCTGATCAACCAGTTGCTTGACCTGAGTAAACTGGAGCAGGGACTAATGGAATTGTCATTTGAGCCGCTCGATTTAAATGCATTATTATTGGGCCATATTCAAAGTTTTGAGCCGATGGCGCTTCAAAAAGGGATCACCCTGCATTTCCGGTCAAACTACCGGGAGCTTTGCGTAATGGGTGACCGCGACAAATTGGATAAGATCGTGCTGAATGTAATTGGAAATGCGGTAAAATTCACATCTATAGGCAAAGTAGAAATTTTTCTATACCAGGATGGCGGCATGCCTGGTAATCAATATGTAATCTCCGTCCGCGATACCGGTAAAGGTATCCCCCAATCAAAGCTTCCGTATATTTTCAGTCGTTTTTACCAGGTCAGTCCACCGGTTAGCCAGGCCTCTGAGGGCAGCGGTATCGGGCTGGCTCTTTGCAAGGAACTGGTTGAACTCATGGGCGGCAGCATACGCGCGAGCAGCTGGGAAGGCGCATTTACCGAAGTGGTTATCCAGCTGCCCTTGGACGAAGCAGCGGATGCTCATACTAATGGCGTGGAATTCACGGTCGTGAAACCGGCCACAGAAAACGAAGAAGCAGACCTGTCGGCGACAGAAGCCGATAAAGACCTGATTTTGCTGGTGGAGGATCACCCGGAACTTTGTGACTTTATCGAACGTCAGCTTGCCGGCCAATACCGGGTAATAACCGCTTCAAACGGAAAGTCCGGGACAACTTTGGGGATAGCACATATTCCGGCACTCATTATTACCGATGTGATGATGCCTGATACAGATGGGTATGAGCTGTGTGCGTTAATGAAAAAAGACGAGCGGACAAGCCATATCCCCATAATCATGTTAACGGCTAAGGCTGACGTAGAGAGCCGTATAAAGGGTATTCAAACTGGAGCCGATGCTTATCTTGCCAAACCGTTTGAGAAACGCGAACTGCTGGCCTTGATCGGCAACCTGATCGAGACGCGCAATATTCTGAAACAAAATGCTGTAGTCCCAACCAGATGGTTGATTGACCTGCCTTATATGCCGACGATAGAACAGGCTTTTTTAAACAAGATAAAATCCGCGGTTGAAAATCACCTGGATGACAATAGCTATGGTACCGATCAACTGGCTGGAGATATTGGCCTGAGCAGAATTCAACTGCATCGAAAATTAAAAGCAATAATTGGACGGGCTCCCGGCGAACTGGTACGCGAAATACGATTACAGTATGCACACGATCTCCTGGCCCGCCGCGCTGCCACCATTGGGGAAGTGGCTTACCAGGTCGGTTTCAGTAGTCCGGCAAGTTTTTCAGCGAGTTTTTCACGACATTTCGGTTTTTCGCCTAAGCAAGTTAATTCATCGCCGGAAAACGACCCAATGTAAATATTGGAAATAAGGTTAGGCCAAAGCCGGAATTATTCGGGCCGGAGCTAGCGGAAACAGCAAGTGCTTTTAAGATCTCCGGCTGGGTAAAGCGTATACGCAGGATTTAGTATCATAGATGCTATTGTAGCCGCAACCCACAACGGTGCGCTCGCTTTAAACCTGTGTTCACATAAAGGCCTGTTCAAAGTAAGCATGGATGCACATCCTGTTGATGCGAACCCGCTTTAGGATATTGGAACATTCAAGTCTTTTTAGCGGTAAAGGGAGAAGCATTTTTGTAAAACGAATGAGTTATAAAACCAATAAGATAATGAAACCGGTAAAATCAATCAGCTATATTTATCTGTGCAGTGTCCCTGTCCTGACTTTCATTCTGGCCTTTCAGCTCGGTCATATCAGCTACAAAGTTTATGTTCCGATATGGCTTGTGAACATCGCCCTGATGCTGGCGGCGGCATGGATATTGGGCGCTAAGGGTATCAAATCAGCAGAAAAAGAAAAAAGACACCTGGCTTTTGGTGCCTGTTTGTTGATCCTGCCTGTCTGCATGCTTTCCATACTTTTCGGCATGGGTGCGCCTCCCGGCAGCATACAGGGCTGGGTGGACACTGCGACCGAGCAAAAGGCGCGCTTTGATATCCTGCTGGCGGACGGGATACTGGTCGCCCTCGGTTTATCACTGTTAAAACTAGTTCTAAATGAGAAAGGTGAAAAATTCTACGCACAGTTAGGCTATACGGCGATAGTCATTGCGATCCCGCTGTTCTTTATCAACACATCGTTCTGGCACAGCTTTGCCATTCAAACCTATAAAATAAGGATTGCAAGAGGGGCGCCCGGCAAACCCTTGGAATGGTTTGCTCCCGCAATGCAGCAAATATGGGTCATCACGATCGGACAAGTGCTGCTCACCTATTTCTCCGCAGCCATGTTTGCCGGCGCTCTCCTGCGGGCCGGGATTTTCAAAAAAGCTGCAGCCATATACATCGCCTTTAGTATTGTTGCGATGTTATCCATTCTCCTGTTCACGATGTATCCTGGTGCAACGGCCTTTTCGGGATTTCCTTATTACCCGTTTATGATACCTGCCGTGCCGATCATGCTTTTTTATTACATCGGCGTCAACCTGCTGAGGACCTGCCGGGAGGTACCGGCAACCTGATAGGCCCGCTTTTTCAATCAATTTATCCACCCTGTATCAGGTGGGGCATTGCCTGCAGAACTACAGGTATTTCGAACAATTCAATGGTTAAGTTCCTCGATCTTTGATACGATTTTATGGAACAGGTCTTCACCCAAAGGGTTTCCCTAGGTTTGCTGCCATGCTTCGTGTTGTTCAATAACCGCTATCAGTACCCCTGCCTTTTCTCCCCCAAAATGCCCTTCATTGTCAGTAACGCGGTAAAAGTTCGTTATGCCATTGGTAGTTTCGGTAAATGTCAACGAACCATACGGCTCTTTCTCCCGGATAAAACCGACAATTTGTTCCTGCTCTTCCATGCTAAAGTAGTCACCGGTAAACTCCCAGATCTGGTCGTCGTCCAGGTGAAAGGCTACTTCTCCGAGCTCCTTCCGGTCATATCGGCTTCCAGGATACGGTAAACGCCCGTAAAATACCTGGATTCCGGCAGGCTGATAAAGATCGGCTCAATCGTAACGGTAAACCGGCTGCCGTCAGGTTTAGTTAGTGTTAGCGACGAAATGTTGATCATGACACTTGTTTTCTTTAGAAGGATTAAAATCAAAAAAAGCTTCAACCGCTTACCTGGCTTTCTCGGAGAGCTTTGATGAAGGTGAAATCTTGCTGGCAACCTTTTACTTTTATTTACCTTGAAATACTCAATGCCTCCGTAACTTCGGCGTATGCACTTTGGAAGAAACGAAACCGGTCTGACAAATTTTGATTATCACTTGCCCGCTGATCCGGAACTGACCACTGCTACGCTGCAAAGCGTTCAGCCTGCGGCACAGGTTGAGGCCTTTGTGGGCGCCCGCAAATGGGGCTATAAAAACTGGCTGGGTAAGTTATATCCGGGGGAGACCAAAGACGCTGATTTTTTAAGCATTTATGCCGCTCATTTTAATACGGTTGAGCTGAGCACGACCTTCTACCAGCCGCAGCCTCCGGAAAGGATGTATGCCCGGAAACAAATGGTCTAAAACTTTGCTGATTTTAAATTCTGTCCGAAATTTCCGCAAAGTATTTCGCACATACGCAGGTTCCGGAACGTGGAGGAACAGACCAATGAATTTTATACCAGTATCTCTGTTCTCGGGAAACACCTCGGGCCCTGATTCCTTCAACTGGCAGATAATTTTGGCCCGAACAGTTTTAATGATCTGAAAGCTTTCTTAGCGACATTGCCGGCGGATGTTCCGCTGTTTTTGGAAGTGAGAAATAAGAACTGGTTCGCAGATACAGTGCACCGCAGGAATTTATTTGAGCCGCTCAGGGAGTTACATATGGGGGCGGTGATTTCCGATAGCATCGGGCGGCGGGACTGCGTCCATATGGAACTGACCATACCGCATGCCTTTATCCGGTTTGTCAATAGCGGGGATGAGCAAAACGACCTGCAGCGATTGGATGAATGGGCCATAAGCCTGAAAGCATGGAAGCAGCAGGGCCTGCAATCTTTATACTTTTTTATCCATGCCGGCGATGCGCCGGCTTTGACTTTGTTTGAATATTTGATACCCAAACTCAATCAGGAACTTGACCTGGCTATCAAAGTACCCGGAAGCGCATTAGCTCAGTGATTATGGAAGATCAAATGCCTTCTTTTAGTTTTTGAACTGGAATAGGCCGGTAAAACAGTAAATTGCAAAGTGAAAATGCAGGCGCAATCATACGATATATTTTTCGATGGCCGGTTGATAGGAACTATCGCCCATACCGGTGATGCGGCCTGGATCCAGGAATCCGGGGCCATACTGCCTGATTCAATCATTGAAGAAGTTGGCCTGCGGGCCGAAAGTGAATACAAATAATAATAAAGCCATGCCGGAAATCCCTGATTTAAACATATTCAGCAGCAACCTTGCCCGAAGACTTGCCGGAAAGACCCTGGCGTCAATCCGTATTCCGATAACCCGCCAGCTCAAAGTCCCCGAAAACCTGATGCGGGAGGCCCTGGAAGGTCAGCCTTTAACGGCCATTAACAGGATAGGTAAAGAATTACAATTTTTATTTGGAAACGGGCATGTATTGAGCATCCACCTGATGCTGCACGGCACCATGTACTGGTATGAAAATGAAAATGCCAACCGGTTTACGATTGCGGAATTGCTGTTTGCCGACGGTACGGGGCTGGCGATCGCCGACTGGCAAAAGGCGGTTATCCTGACGCTCGATCCTAAATCCAACGGAGCGCCGGATGCGATGGACCTGCCGGCCGGTTACCTGAAGACCGCACTTGCAAAATTATCGAAGCCGATCAAAACGGTGTTAACGAATGGGAAAACTGTCCAGGGTATCGGCAACGCCTATGTGGATGAGATTCTTTATGCTGCAAAAATATCACCTTTTTCAAAAGCCGATAAAATACCTGAAGCCCATATAGAAATCTTAACCCGGGCCATTGAAAGTGTATTAACTGATGCGGAAGACCATATCCGCGGAAATTTTCCGGATACCATCACTGAAAAGGAACGCGATTTTCTGCAGGTGCACCGGCCGAAGCAAACTTTGACACTTAATGGTGAGGTAATACTAAAAGCCGAGCTGGATAAACGGAAAACGTATTATGTAGAAACTCAGCAGCTGTTTGAATAAAATATTGCCGGTTAGTTTGTTATGAAAGGTTGATTGGCAAAGTGTCCGGTAATGATAATTATTAAATCAGCAATGATCATTCAACATGCTGTAAAATGGAATTGGCTCAAAGGAACCAACAACAGCATTCGTCCCCAATTGCCTTATAAGAGAAAGTCATAAGATTATGTTAGTTTCTAAAATCAGTTCAAAAGAAAAGAGGGGCAATTGGTTGCATCGAATAATAATTTTCTCATATCACAAGAAACGCCGGGTTCAATCAGTCCGGCGTTTCCATTTCCAAATGACTATTACTTTTTGTCAAATCACTTTTCAATACTTATAGCATTCGCATCAACCACAACAATCTCAGACTTACCCTGATAATCAATCACCTTCCCCTGTACAGTAATAGTCTTATCATCTATCTGACCCGCAGGTTTGATTTATCAGTTGGGTTTGGTAAGTTTAGGTACCCAAACTGAATGATCATGAAACGACTCCTTATCATGCTGTTCCTGGCTGCCGGAACGCTATTGTGTAAAGCAAGCCTTAATTCACCTGCTAAGACCTCCAATAGCAGCTTCGCTACCTGCAAGGGAGCAAACCCATGCAGGGCCTGCAGGAATTGCAAATACTGTAAACGTTGTGCAAAGCAGGGGCTGACATGCGGGGTTTGCAAAAAATAGGCTGAATGGCTTAAGCAGGTTGAAGACAAGCTGCCCGGGTTATTGGTTTGGCGGGTAATTGCAGGCTGGCTTTAAGCGAATTTTGACCGGCAAGAGGCCTGACAACGCCCGTTTTCCTTAATAGGGGTGTAGGGGAAATGCTATAGCTGATAGTAATTATTTCCGGTTTCCTGTCTGTCAGGAAATCGGAAATCCAGTCCGGCGCTTGTTGCGATTGCCGGCATGGAAGCGAACCGCCTTTCCATGCTGATTAAATCCTTCCTTTAGTTCTTTGCCGAAGCCTGGTTGGCGTATTTGTTCAGGATGTATATCGTCAATGGCTTCAGCCTGCGTTCCCGGTGAACCGGGTGAATGCCGCCCGCGGTATAAAATTCGACATTGCCGTCGATTTTGGAATACCAGACGTGGCCCAGTGACCTTTGCGTCAGGGTATCCGGCCTGGTGATCTTTTTGAAATTGGCCATTTGCAGGCTGTCCATCCCGAAAATATCCGAACCTTTTAATTTTTCCCTGCAGGAAATGGACCGGTAATGGTCCCCTGTCCAGCACATGCATTGTTCCTTACTTTGCTTCGCATTCCAGGCCCAAAAGAGCCCTCCAGCAGAAGTGCACAACAACAGCATCAAAACAGCCGTATTTCTTAACCTTGAGTTTCGGGAAGTTTTAATTATGTGAGGGGGAAGGACAGCCTGGTTGCGCTTCTCCTCTGCGTTGTGATTAGGCAACTGATTTTTTGTCCCTGCAGGTAGTCCGGGCAAAGTTATGACAGCTGGTTCTTCCATTTCTTCTTCCGGCTTTCTCTTTTCTAAAATCCTCCCCGGCAAATTCATTTGCCCGGCTTCGGGTTGATGTGCCCTTTCCAGTTTTTCGTAGGAACGATTCCACTCGTATGGGCGGGGTTTAAAGTCGATCAGCCAGGCCAGCAATTCGATGTTTTTTTCCTGAGTCCCGGAGGTATCCCCCTTTAAAAAATTATCAAGGGTTTTGAATTTCACTGCTTTAAGGTTTGTGATCGCCCGCATATACGCGGCAGCATCTTCGCGATACCCGAAGAATTGCCGGAGTATTTTTTCATCATGATGGTGGTCATAACGCGCTGTGAAAACGGCAATACATTCCTCCCGCAACCTGCCGGGCGTGGTATTGACCAAATTGGGCGAAAGCTGGTTCGCCGTTTTCTTTTCGTGATAGGTCAGCAGGACTTGCTTTTGATAATCAGCAAACATTTTCCAAAAAAATTTAAAGTAAAACTAACGGAATTTTCGGAATTCCGGCAGCATTTACGGAATCCTGCCGGAACGAGCGGAATTGCCGGAATTCCTTGCTGCAAAGCGGTTTAGGTCGCTATACATTTGCTTTCGTAATCAGACGGGCAGCCCGATAGCTAAGGGAAAACCTACCCGGCAGGTTTCAAAAAAAGAGCAGCGAAAGCGGCGGCCGCTAACCGGCTTGGGAAGCGGTAACCCGGCTTCCGCGATCATTGCTCACACTTCCCAAAAAAATGTAAGAAGCGCTTCTTACGCAGTTTGCCAGGCCCGGGACCGATCTCCCCGGGTGCAGGCCATTAGCTCACTTATTTAAATTTTTTGGAAAATGTTTAATCTATTCTTTGCAATATTTATGGCATTCGCATGCCCTGCACATAACCCTCACAACGGAAGCAATACCGGTACAGTAACGATTAATGCCGACAGCGGCGGCGATAACGGGCACCTGCCCCCTCCGCCCCCTCCGCCACCAGGTGGTTTTTAAATACTGTTGTCAAGGCAGGCCTTCAGGGCCTGCCTTTTTTATTGCATCCTGTATTACTTCACAGCTTTTTCCTACATTTATCTCCAATGATCACACCGGGAAAGCTGTCCTTATGTATAGGCATCTGCCTAGCAGTACTGTGTTCCTGCCGGGAGGCCAAACGGCCGGCACCGAAGGCGAACTGGGATACTTACCGGAAAGCCTATGCTTTTCTTTCCAGCCGGCCTGATTCTGCTTTTTATTATTTCAATGAAGTCGTATCGGCTTCCAAAGACAGCCAGCAAGTCGCCATGGCCTATACCAATATGGGCATGATCCAGTCGGAAGCGGGGGATAATTTCGGTGCGCAGGAAAGCCTGCTGCTCTCCCTGAAGTTCCTGGATGAAAAGGACGGCAAAGACCACAGCAGCCTGGTCAATGATTATAACGAACTGGGCATGACCAGCTTCAACCTGAAGAACTACGACGCTGCGATCAGCTTTTATGACCGGGCGCTTGGCGCCACCAGCGATGAGCAGCTGAAGCTGGTGATCCTGAATAATAAGGCCAATGCTTACCGGGAGCAGAAAGCCTATGGCCCCGCGCTGAACATCTATAAAGCCATTACGGGAAAGACCGGGAAGGACAAGGCTGCCTATGCGCGGGCGCTGACCAATATGGCCGCCACCCGATGGCTGAGCGACCCGCGCTATGATGCCGCACCTGAACTGTTAAAAGCGCTTGCTATCCGGGTGAAGGAAAAAGATGAATGGGGGCAGAACTCGAGCTTTGCACACCTGGCGGATTATTATGCCGGCAGCCGCCCGGATGCTGCATTGGATTATGCCCGCAGGCTGTATGCGACGGCACAGCGGCTCCAAAGCCCGGACAACCGGCTGGACGCTTTGGAAAAACTGGTTAGGATGGCGGGCCCGGGAGAAAGCCGTGGCTTTTTCGTAAAATACCGGGAGCTGGGGGATAGTATACAGACGGCGCATAATGCAGCCAAGAACCAGTTCGCCCTGATCCGTTATAATGTACAGAAGGAGCGGGCAGATAAACTCAAA
Organism: Mucilaginibacter sp. A5337; assembly: GCF_059690695.1. Lineage (NCBI taxonomy): Bacteria > Pseudomonadati > Bacteroidota > Sphingobacteriia > Sphingobacteriales > Sphingobacteriaceae > Mucilaginibacter > Mucilaginibacter sp. A5337. The sequence continues at coordinate 138,705 of NZ_JCAWEC010000008.1, forward strand.
CTGCAAAAAGACAATACCGAAAAGAATTACCAGATCGACCGGCAAAGGTTGATCATATTAGGGACTTTTGCCCTGATCATTTTGGGGGCGTTCTTTTTACGCTTCTGGTATCGTAAAAGGAGGCAGCGGCTGGAGCTGGAGGCGGCGAACGCGATCAGGGAAAGCGAGCTGAAAACCTCTAAAAAAGTACACGATGTGGTGGCTAACGGCCTTTACCGGATCATGAAGGAAGTCGAAAACAGGTCGGGAATAGACAAGGCTGTGCTGCTGGACAGTATCGACAACCTGTATGAAAAATCAAGGGATATCTCCTATGATCATAAAACACCGGAGCGGGAGGCTTTCCATGAACACATTGCAACGCTGCTGAACTCCTTTGCTACAGACCAGATCCGGGTGCTTTCTGCAGGGAACAACGAAACCCTTTGGGAGCATACGAGCCCGGAGCAACAGGAGGAGGTCGGGCATATCCTGCAGGAGCTCATGGTCAATATGCGCAAGCACAGCGGGGCGACGAACGTAGCTTTACGCTTTAGCCTGGAAGAGCGGAGGGTGCATATTTTCTATGCGGATGACGGTGTAGGTATGCCGGGTGGGCTGAAAAAAAAGAATGGATTGCGGAATACGGGAAACCGTATCAAAGGTATGGGAGGCGAACTTATCTTTGACACCAGCCAGGAAAAAGGCCTGAAAATCCATATTTCCTTCCCGGCCATCTAAAAGCTGTATGATGTTTAAAAACGTATTGATCGCCGAAGATCATGAAAGCGCCAGTATCTCCGTCCGGAAAACCCTCGGGGACCTGGGGGTTACAACCCCTGATTTCGCTTATTACTGTGACGAAGCCCTGAAGAGGGTTTCGATTGCCATCAGGAACGAGCGCCCCTATGAACTCCTCGTCACCGACCTGTTCTTCGAACCCGACGACAATGCTCAGCGGCTGGCGGATGGCGAAGCGCTGATCGCGGCAGTGCGGCAGGTGCAACCGGACCTGAAGGTGTTGGTGTTTTCGGCGGAACATCGGGCAGGGGTGATCGAACCGCTGTTCGAAAGACTGAAGATCGACGGCTATGTCCGCAAGGCACGTCATGACGCACAGGAACTGCGGGTGGCAATGCAAGCCATTTTTTCCGGGAAAGTACATTACCCCGCTCACCTCCGGCAGGTTACGGGCCGGAAGAATGCCTATGATTTCACAGAGCTGGACGTGATGATCATTACCCTGTTGTCCCAGGGTGTGCTACAAAAAAACATCCCCGATTATTTACAGCAAAAGAACATGGAGCCCTCGGCTTTGCGAAGCGTCGAAAAACGCCTGAAGCAGATGCGGGACGCCCTGAACTTCTCGAAGAACGAACAGCTCGTGATTTTTTGCAGGGATATGGGCATCATCTGAATTCAGGCATTGGGTGCAGTTGATCCTGTGTAATGATCCGATAAAAATAACAGGGTACGCAGCATCGCGCCCGTCCCCTGTAACCTAAACCTTATCACAAATCGGGCCGGACGGCCCTTTTCTTTTGCTAAAGTAAGCAATTTTACGAGTAGATAAAACCTTTTATCTTTCAGGCAACGGCATAGTTTATTATTGAAAGCTGCCGGAGTGCCTGCGATGGTTTCCGGTATCTGTTTCTTTTAAGCATGGTGTCACCTCATTCTTTTTCTTCCTTTCAGACCTGCCCGGTCGCCCATGTAATCCCACGGTCCCGGATGAACAATCAAAACCTAAGCTCGTGCGGTTTCCCGCAAAAAAGGGGGCTTCTGAGGCGCTAATTTTGAATCGACACTAATTAACAAACTTGGTTATGAAAACATATTACGTAAATACCAACCCCCAGGCCAACGGCGACCATGAGGTACATCATGAGCATTGTTCGTTCCTGCCCGCACCGCAGCACCGGAAACATTTGGGTGTTTTTGCTTCCTGTAGGGGAGCAGTTACAGAAGCAAAGAAAACCTATCCCACAGCAGACGGCTGCGCTTTTTGTTCACCTGATTGTCATACCCGTTAGTATTACTCTATTAATGATCCACACCACCCGGGACACTCCGGTTTGCAGATAGCTGGTGTGGCTATCAACGAGAAGCACCGAATCTTTTACTACAGTTTTTAAAAATGCTCAATAAATAATTCTGGATAATTTATGAAGAAAATATACTTTTCTTTTTTATTTCTTGCAACGTGTCTGACTTCCTGCAAGACAGAGTTTGAAAACTTTCAGGATCATGCAATTAAATTCGCAGCCGGAGGGAAATTGAAAAAGGGGGCGTTTTATCAACTGCTTGATGAAATCGGCAGAGGGAAAGAAAGCAGTTTCAAGCAAGTATTTTACGTTCATAATCATCTTGATACGCTCAAAGTTGCGAACTACTTGTCGAAACTTTATGCCGTCAAAGGCATAACAATCCCTGCCCGGCTTATATGGGCAGCAAGCGGCGACGAAAATCCAACCGAAAGCAATAAATTTAATATTAATGTCTACCTGGAAAATTCGGCCAGCATTGATGGATATGTCAACGGACAAACTGAGTTTAAAGATGCTTTATATTCCTTACTCGGTGATATCAAATTAAATAATTACTGTGACAGCCTGAACCTGAATTACATTAATCATACGATTCCCTTTACCCGGTCAAATGCAGGCGCCGCGGATATTGATGATTTTATACAAACCTTAACCCCGGCAAGTTTTAAAAAGAGAGGAGGCGTCCGTTCTTCATCTGACATAAGGCAAATCCTTAACACAGTTTTGAGCCGGACTAACAGTAGAAATCTGTCAGTTGTAATCTCCGACTTTGTCTTTTCACCGGGCTTGCAGACGAATGCATCAAATTATCTCGCTCATGAAAGCATTGGTATCAAGGTAGATTTTGCAACCAAACTGAAGGTATTCAACCTGTCTGTAATGGTTATTCAGCTAGCATCCAGGTTTGATGGCTATTATTATGATCAAACAGATAAACCAGTCAGCCTGCATCTTCAGCGACCCTATTACGCCTGGATTATGGGAAGCGAAACCCAACTGAGAGCAATTATTAAAAGCGGCGTGATCGAGAATATAAGGGGTAGCTACCGGAACAAGCTCCTCCTGCAAAGAGTGCAACAAACCATGGTTCCTGATTATAAGATATTATACACCGGCAAAACCGGTTCCTTTCATCTGCCTTTGGGTGCCCACGGCCCTATCGAAAATGCAGTTGCATCGAGCCAGCCGCGGACGATGGACAAATTTGGGTTCAATGTGGCGGTTGACTATTCTGCAAGCCTCCTGCCACCGTCTTTTTTTTCAGATACCAATAATTATGCACGTAATAAGAATTATGGAATAGAAGCCAAACAGATCGGTAACACAACGGACCCTAGTCTAAAAAACTTTACGCACCTGATCCATTTAACTACAACAAAACCCAGACCGGAAACGATCACCGTCTCCATCAAAAGAAAAATTCCAGAATGGGTGGAAAACAGTAGTTCAGAGAATGATACAAAGATCGCCGCCTGGTTACCGGAGCAGGCAAAGACATTTGGTTTGAAATATTTGATCGAAGGCGTATACAATGCCTATTACCAGGCCTCTGGCAACAATACCATCAGCAGCTTTGACATTATTATAAAATAAATTATGAAAGACTTTTTTTCAAGTATGTATGAGTTCGGCGGGTTATTTTCATTATATGCCGCCGACCTGGGTGACCATCTCCGGGGATTTGACGTTACCTGTAGTGATTACATCGCGACACCATGGTATACTTATGTCGGCTGTATCATGCTTGCATTGACCGGATTCGCATACCTCGTGCAATATCATGTAATCGATAGTCCGCGCTATAACGGGAAAGGCAGCTGGTGGATAACTGTTTTGGTCCTCTCGGGGCTAAACTTTCTCATCGCTTTCACGATAGCTTATAATTCTGTCCATTCCGGGCAGGTATGTAAACAATTAACAATCACAGGAGGGGACCTTGCCGGCTTCGGCCTGGCAAGTGCTTTATGGGCTTTCATCATATACCTCTGCGTGACTTCTTTTCCGTGGATCCGGAGATTCAGTACCAATTGTAAATACACCACTTTTTGGAAACCTTAAACTAACATCACATGGCCCGTTTGTTTTTATTTGCTATCGGAGGGACCGGCTCCAGGGTATTGAAATCCCTGACGATGCTGCTGGCCGCCGGAATTAAGCCCGATACCCGCACCGACTTTGAAATAGTCCCGATCATTATCGATCCGCATAAATCCAATGATGACCTGAAAAGAACGCTTAGCCTATTGGAGAAATACCAGGCCATTACGGAAGTAGCAGGCACAGATAACGGCTTTTTTGGCACTCGGTTAAATACCCTCGACAAGCTCAGCAATTCTGAGCACCGTTTATCGAGCAGCTTCACCCTGGGCCTCCAACAGGTTGCCCAAACACGTTTCCGGGATTACATAGAATATGGTCAGCTGGACCGGGAAAGTGCAGCTTTGGCCAACATTTTATTTTCAGGAGAATCGGTCAATAAACGCGGCGAAACCACGGACCTGCTCGACCTTGAAATGGATATCGGTTTTGTGGGAAACCCGAACATCGGAAGTGTGGTTCTCAACCAGTTTAAGGATTCTGAGGAATTCCGGGAGTTTGCCGGTCAATACAGCCAGGAAGACCGTATTTTTATTGTTAGTTCTATTTTTGGAGGCACTGGTGCCGCAGGCTTCCCAACGATATTAAAGAATATCCGGAATGCCCTGAATAATGACCGGATCAACAGCCGTGGCAACGTTGCGAATGCAAGGGTAGGGGCACTAACGGTGATGCCATACTTCAACCTCGAGAACATCGACTCCAGCCCGATCCAGAAGTCGGATTTTATCGCGAAAACCAAATCAGCGCTTGCTTACTACAAGGATAATGTGAATGATCAGGTAAATGCATTGTACTACCTCATGGACGATTTTACCGGAAAACCGTATAAAAACGACCCCGGAGAGGGGGGACAACAAAACGATGCGCATTTCATCGAACTGGCAGGTGCTCTTGCCGTAATTGACTTCCTCGGTATCCCCGATGATGATCTGGTAACGAATGGCGGTCGCGCTGCCAATCCGATATGCAGGGAGTTTGGAGTAAGGGCTGATAAACAGTCCATCACATTTCCCGACCTCCATGATGACAGCGAAAGGATTATTGCTAAACGGCTGTCCCAGCTGATGCTGTTCAACAAGTATTTGAAAGATCAGCTGAGTAAGTCTCTTGGCAGGCAATCCTGGAGCATAGACGCACCGGCTATCACCACGGAGTTTATTCAGGAGAATTTTTATCGTTCCAAAATTGCTGATTTTATGAAAGCTTATGAAGAGTGGCTGCGCGAACTGCAATTAAACAGCCGGTCTTTCTCACCATTTAACCTGGATGCGTCGCTCGACGCGACGATTGTCGGACGTAAGGCCGATACTCCTCTTTTCGGATCGAAGGTAGATATGCATTCTTTTGACGATATGCTATCTAAAACTGTGAAAGGGAAAACTTATCGTTCAGCTGACCAGAAATTCATTAATCTTTTTTACCATGCCACCGAGGGATTACTTACCTCTCGGTTCAGCTTTAAAAAATAATCCTTATGACAAAGATATTCGGTTATTCAAAGCGGGGCGGACAGGACTGGTTCGATACCGACGCGTATGGGGACACGGAGATTGAGCTGATCAATGACCCCGAAGGAGGAAGCGGGGAATCGTTGCCTACTGCGATCCCGACACCATTTGCCAGAATGGACCTGGCCAAAACCGCTTTTAAAAACATCAGCCGCACACCGGAACTGAGAAGCTATAATGCTAATGGAGATACCATCGCAAGCAGGGAAAATGAAAAGCAGGTCTCCGATGCCCTTGACCTTGCTGAAATATTATTCAATATTGATAATCTTGGTGACCGGGTAAGCCTGATCCGCTGGGACAGGGATCTTGAGCTGGCGAAATTGAAAAATGGCATTCCAGAGCATCGCCGTTTTGCGGAAACCCTTAAACTTTATCTGTCAGAAGATCAGGAGGCATTCAATTTTGACCTGATGTCCTGCCTCTACCTGGTGGTGTGTGATCATAAAGTGATTGGCTGTACCTCCCCTGTGACGCTGTTTTTTGCGACAGGCAACGATCTCAGTCACGCTGCGATTAACCTGGCTGGTAATGCCCGGTCCTTTTCAGGCAGTTTCGTGCCGCTTTACGCCAGGGATGAGGATTTTCAGTTTTACCTTCACGCGCTGTTTAAGGCTAATCCAGTACTAAGTTCCCGGATGCGGTATTTTAACGATTACCTGATGAAAAACCTGGAAATACTGAGCAGCAGGAAGCCATTACTCTATAATAGGATCATGCGGCAAATGGGGACTGCGCTGGTTGACGGTTACAACGAACTGGATACCGGGATCAACGGAGCTACCGTCGAAGTATTGGGTGTTGCCCTGCGAAAACGCCGGGTTGAAAGTATACTTGACGCGGTCAGTCAAAGTGATTTCAGGATCAGCTCAACTAAATTCAAAGGGGAAAAGCCTCCTTTAGTGTTACAAAATAATTTAACAAAGTCGGGGTTCCGGTATGTTCAGGATGCCTGGGATACAAAAAAAACTATACCGTTTTCAGATCCATTGCCGCTCGCTCAAAGGAAACTTCCGAATCTTAGCATTTCTTATCCCTACCTGACTTACAGCGACTTTTTGGAGCCGCGGCTGATCCGGCTTATTTACCCTATTAATAAGGATAAATTTTTTGACGGAAATGTCCGGGTGGAAGCGGGTGACGATTCCAAAGGTTACCTGTTGCCGCTGAAACCAGCGTTTTTCGACTATTTCAATTCGGCCGATCTGCTTGACAAGTATCCCGGCAAGCCGAGTATAGAATTGATTCAGGGCGCAAGTGCTTCGGTCAAAGTCGTTTTGAAGATCCCTGTCCAAAAACAGGGAGAATACATTACGTTCGAACGAACCTATTATTCACCCACAGAAGGAACAAGTATGGATGCAGCGCCGGAAATGAACAAGGGAGCGATTGTCGAGCATCAGATCGGCGTATCTGTTTTTCCTTTTATTAAAACGCCTGCCACAGGTATTGCAGCCAGTTACCGCGTTCAGGTGATCGACCGGGACTGCTTTGGCTTACAGAAAAATGCCCAGCTGGAACTGAAATTCTTTTCTGACAGAGCAAAGGAAACACTTGCGGAGACCGCCAGGAGAAAACGGAGGACGAAAGGGGGCGATACGGCCAGTTCTGAATATTACGTCCTGAACGAACAATTTGATTATATCCAGCTTCGGAACCTTACCACAGATGGAGCCAGCGGCTTTATCATTCCCAAATGGCGTTTCTACGAACCCGGGAATGAGGTCTTTGAATTTGCTGTGGATTTTGGCACAACCAATACCCATATCGAATACAAAAACAGTGAAGAGGGGCCAAAAGCATTTGATATAAAAGCCACGGAAACGCAGGTGGGCACCCTGTTCCACCCGGATCGGCTGGATTCGATCAGACGGTATTCAGCTGATGATATTTATCAGCTGATCGATTACGAGTTCGTACCCAAACTGATCGGTAACCAATCGGAATATGCATTTCCCCAGCGTACCGTAATTGCGGAAAACCGGGCACTCAATATCGATGCCGTGGAAACATTTACTTTGGCCGACCTTAATATCCCCTTTGTATATGAAAAGAAAGAGGATAAAGACAAGATCCAGTCAAACCTGAAGTGGGCAAAAAAAGAGAACGGCAATGCACAACGTGTACACGCGTATCTGGAAAACCTGATCATGCTGATGAGAAACAAGGTTTTGTTTGGTAAAGGGAACCTCGCCCAAACACGGCTGACCTGGTTCTATCCCTCCAGCATGACGGCCGGTAGACGGGGCCAGCTCGAAAACGAATGGCGTGCACTTTTTGAGCGGTATTTCGGCAATCCTGACAACCTTGTAGGTATGACCGAATCCCTCGCCCCATACTATTATTTTAAGGAAAGTAATCAACTCAGGGGGATTTCAAAGCCGGTTATCTCTGTTGACATCGGTGGAGGTACGACCGACGTCGTCGTGTTCAGGAGTAACAAGCCCTTGCTGCTGACCAGTTTTAAATTCGCAGCGAATTCCCTGTTTGGCGACGCTTACAGTGAATATGGTGCTGCAAATTCCAATCAGCTGATCAGTAAGTATTTTATGCATTACAAAAAACTGCTGGAGAACAATAATAAGTATGACCTGGTCAAAGTGCTCAACTCCATCAGGGAAAAGAACCGCACGGAAGACATCAATGCTTTCTTCTTTTCAATAGCTGACAAACAGGCAAATGGAAATTCCCGGCTCTATTCCTATAACAAGCTACTTTCCCATGACGAAGATATCAAGATCGTATTCCTTTATTTTTATGCAGCGATCATTTATCATATCGCTAAACTTTGTAAGTACAAAAACATTGGTCTACCCAAAAATCTTATTTTCAGCGGTACGGGATCCAAGGTGCTTAATATCATAACGCCCGATATCAAAACGCTGGAAAGACTTTCCGAGATAATATTTGAAGAAGCATCGGGGGATAAATTTGACGGCGACGGCTTTAGGGTGGTGATGGAAAAGGATCATCCCAAAGAGGTCACCTGCAAAGGCGGCCTGATGACCAACCAGGCCACGGAAGTCATCGATCCCGAAGATATCAAGGTAGTTTACAGCTGCGTGGATGGTGATGCTTCTACTACTGCTCTCAGATACGAACTGCTGGACGAGCAAATAAAGGAAACCATTGTGAAGGAAGTAAAAGCATTCAATGAATTCTTCCTGAAGCTGGACTCGCTCTATTCGTTCAAAACAAATTTTAATGTTTCTCATCCCGGCATGGAGCTTTTTACCGCAGAGTTCGGCAAGCATACCTACGATTTCCTGGAGGAAGGATTGGAATACAATAAGAAAATGAATGGCGTGAGTACAGGTGAAATCGAAGAAAGCCTTTTCTTTTACCCGCTGATCGGAACCATTAATAACCTGATGAGTGAATTGTCTGCATTATCTGCAGTTATCCAATAAGACATGAAAAAGATATTTTTATTTATACTGGTCCTGGCCGGTATTAAAACCTCGGCACAGGAATCTAAGAAACGTTTTGAGAAAGACGTAAATTATCTCGGTTGCAGGATCACAGCGTATACTTTGCAGGGAAGGTTGCAAACGGAATTTCAGAAGAAATTCTCCTGTGATACGATAAGCGGGGTCAATGAAATAAATAATTACCTGAAGGAGAATAAGCAGGAAGTCAACATTCAGCTTCTTGGCGAAATAGAACAACTGAACCAATTCTTTAAACCGGCCTGGAAACCTGATCGAATTACTTCTTTTCTCACGAAAGACATCTTTGACGATGACAGGTTCCAAAAAATCAAAAAATCTTATAGCAAGCACCGGTATGAATCCGGTTTCGAAGAATTACTTGCAGACCTGAGAAAGAAAATATCGGAGAACGATCAGGTAGCGACAAAAGATTCGGTCAAAGCTTCAATAGCAAAGCCGCAGCCGTTACAGTCCACGGACACGCCCCGTAAGAGCGATGAAGCATCGCCGTCGCGGGAAAAGCTACCCGTTTACCCTGAGGAGGAAAAAAGCTGGTTCGGTGGCTTGAAATTTGAGATCGATGTGTTCTCTATTCTTTTTACGCTTGGCATCGGTCTTATATTGCTTATAGGAAAAGGTAAAAAGCGATCCGAAGAGGTTCCCAAACGCTTTCAGGACTATGTACAGCATAAATTGTCAAAAAATAATTTTGATTTTGCCACCCGACAGGTAGCAGAAAGAATAGACAGAGAACTGGCTGAGCTCCGGAGGACCGTAGAACAGCAGGGCCGGAAGTTAAGAGACCCAGTGCTAAACGCAGCACCCGTTTGGGTGCCTGAACCCAAACCCTTTAATGAGGATCCAATTCCAGAATCGGACCGCAATGAAGCCCAGGTTGAGATCATCTATCTTCCAACCCCGGGGTTGGACAGTAGCTTTGATCATAACTTTGCTTCGCCTGTTTACCGGGAGGGCACATCCATTTACAAAGTAACGAGGAAGCCAGGTAACCGGGCTTCCTTCCAGATCGATGAGCACGAAACATCGATAAGATTGGCCTTACAATATGCGGAGCTGCGTATTGAGCCCTGCTGCGTCCCGCTGAATGCTTATAATGCCAACAGCCGGAGTATAGAACTCGTCAGGCCAGGTGAATTGGAACTGAGAGAAAACAGATGGGTAATCCTGTCAAAAATGGAGATCAGATATGAAAATTGAATATATAGAGGGTTTGCTGGTCGTCATTATCCTGTTTTTTCAGTTCCGGTCTTTTTACCGGACCTATAAAAATATCCGTACATATGAGGCCGCGTTGCCGCCAGCGGCAGCCTTGAAAATGAGAAAATACGAAGTCGGTCAGGCCGAGCTGGAAATGCTTGATCCCGCAGTTTTACTCGATCAACTCATGGGGGAGGTCACAAACATAAACGTAACGGATGAAAGGTTAACAGAGGAAGATGTTATCAATGAGGAGGAATGTGATCGTGCAGCGGAGACCGATAGCAGCCCGGAAAAAGTTACATTGGGCATTATAGAAAATGAAAATGATATGCCTGGTGTTTTTAGGACAATCAGGAGGTCATTGAACACTTATCTTATCCGCAACCATGGTGCCGCCGCGGATTTCCATTTGGTCAAGGATATTGTCGAACGGAATGTGTCTGCCCTGGAAGAAGAGATCAACCTGAGTATATCTATCCCGCTTTATCTTGGTTTAATGGGGACTATGATCGGGATAGTTATTGGCCTGTTCAATATCCCGGATCTCGGTCTCGTGTTAGATAACGGAGCGAAGGACGCGCAGTTGAATACGGGTATCGCACTGTTGATCGGGGGGGTAAAAGTAGCGATGATTTCCAGTTTTTGCGGTTTGCTGCTTACCATTATCAATTCCGGTTATGTGTTCAAGGGCTCAAGGAGCAGGGTTGAAGCCAATAAAAATGACTTCTACACTTTTGTACAGACCGAATTGCTGCCGGTGTTGAACCAAAGCCTGGGATTTACACTGGTTTCCCTGCAAAGAAACCTGATGTTGTTCAACCGGGAAATGTCCGGTAACCTAGACCGGTTATCCGGCATGTTTCAGGTCAATTATGAAGCGATCACTGCGCAGGACCGGGTACTCAGTAAGTTGGAGAAAATTGATATTTCGCAGATCGCTAAATTTAATGTTACCGTGTTGCGGGAATTGCAACAAAGTGTCAGGGAGTTTGAACAGTTCAACAGCTACCTTAAAAATATGAACACTTTTGTAGAGTCCTCAAAATCATTGGTATTCAAAGCGGACGCCTTACTGGAACGTACGGGTAACTTTGAGGATATTGCGCAACACCTGAAGTCCAGGCTGGATCAGAGCCAGTCATTGATGGATTTTTTAAGCCGGCATTTCGAGTATCTGGAAAATCATAAGAACCTGGTCAACGGTGCTGTAGCCGATGTCGGTCATGCGATCTCGGGCACCTTCGTGGACCTGCGGGAACATATCCAGCATTCCACTGACATCGTAAGGCAGTTTACCGTGGATGAGATTGAAGCGCTTAAGAACGCCTTGTCAGAAAGCAGGACGAATCTGAGCAATTTATCGCTATTGTCCGATCTGAATAAAGATGTCGCGCAGTTCAAAAGCAGTTCAGCGGTACAGGGTGACCGCCTCGGTTCTCTCGTCGGGGAACTGAACGCTAACCTGAAAAACTCGATCTGTATACTGGAGCAGATACAGCAAAACAGTTTAACCTACCGGGTGAGGAGCCTGTTCATCAAGGAAAAACTTTAAGGTATGAAAGGAAATAATTCGGGCTTCTTTTGGCCGAGCTTCACTGATCTGATGACGAGTTTGTTTTTTATTATGCTGGTACTATATGTGCTTACCTATGTCAAGCTGGAATACCAGCGTAAAGCTACAGATAACCAACTTCAGAAGATCAGGCAGATCCAGGCAGCAGTAAAGGAACTGCCGACGCAGTATTTCGCCTACGACTCACTTTATAAACGTTTTTCGCTTGTGAAAAACATTGAATTTGAGACGCAAAAGGATGTGATCAAACCACAATATACCGATTACCTGGTCAAGGTAGGTGCGTCGATCAAAACACTGATCGATACCCTGAAAGTGAAGTACTCCGGGCAGGATATTAAATATGTCGTGATCATCGAAGGGATGTCTTCCCGCGACCAATATATTGAGAATTATCCTCTGAGTTATAAAAGGGCGCAGGCCATTAGGGTTTTATGGATCCAGAATAACATCAGACTTGACCAGTCCGTCTGCGAGGTACAGGTTTCCGGTTCGGGTACCGGCGGTATCGGGCGCTATCCAATAGAGAAGGACAAACAGAACCAGCGTATCCTGATCCAGATCGTACCTAAAATAGGAGAAATCAAATGATCAGACATTTTTTTATTTGGCTCGCTGTTTTGTTGACAATGAGCTGTTCACGTTCCGGGCACCGGAGAACCGGTAACCATTCTGAAAGATCTCTGCATACAGAAAGTAATATTGTAAAAATTGAACAGCTTGACGGTGTGTATAAAATACCTGTGGAAATCAATGGCATCCCTATGCATTTTATTTTTGATACCGGAGCAAGTGTGATCTCTATCTCGGAAACAGAAGCAGTATTCCTCTATAAACAGGGAAAGCTGTCCAGGGAAGATATCCTTGGCGACGCTAGCTTTTCCGATGCCAAAGGCAATATATCGGCAGGGACTTTGATCAATCTCAAAGAAATCAGGATCGGGAACAGAAAGCTGCAAAATATCCGCGCCACAGTTGTACATAACTTGCAGGCGCCCCTGCTTCTGGGGCAATCCGCCCTGCAAAAATTCGGAAAAGTTACGATTGATTATCAAAAAATGGAGATCGAACTGAGGTAGGACTAATGGCGGAAATCCCAGTTTACGGTTTCCCGTAACAAAACAATCTCAGCGGGAACTAAATTTGGATCATCAGGGGCCGTTAAAATGAGTAAAGATAAAGTGAGATAAAATGAGCGCGAGAGCCGGAGAGTTAGTCTTAGTCCAGGAATTATTTTGAACCTGATTGATCCAGGAACAGACGATGCCCGATTCCCGGTAATAAATGGTAATTAAGAGAAAGAATTATCCTAAACCTGGTCTCGAATATAGCCGGTGCTATCAGAGACAATGGATCCGGTAAACCCGGGTCCATTTCCGGATGCCCTTTCTTGTAAGCTTTGCTGTAAATTTTTATATATATGAACCTGTTAATAATCGCTTCTCTCGTCATGTTAGTGCTGGGTTTCTTTAACCCAAAGGCCAGTTTGTTTTGGTACAGTAAAGAACGAACCAAAGGCCTGTCAGTGGTCATTTATGGCCTTCTGTTCCTGATACTGTCGTATGTAAATGGACATAGTGGCGCTGATCATGTGATTGTCCCACCCGCGACCGTACAGACAGAAAGCGTAGACAGCGCAGCAACGAAACAGGATACAGGACTTGTCAAACCGGCTGTTGCGGATATCGCACCACCAACGGAAGAAGACCGGGTCACCGGAAAACTGAAAGCTATAGCTGAACGCGACTGGCCAAATGATTACAGCACGCAAGAATACTGGGTTAACCAGGAACTGGAGGATTACCGGTACATGCTCACGATCCCGGACGACGCGATAAAACAACAAGCAAGCAAGGACTGGCCTTACGATTACTCCACACAGAAATACTGGTATAGTCAGCAGATTGAAGCCAGGGAACGGTTGAACAGCAGATAAATACAATATATTCAAATGCAGGCCTGGACATTGATATTATTCAGGCTAAGTCATTGTCATTTAAACAAATCTATGCTTATATCACCATTATGGACTTTAAAGACCAAATATTACAATTAGCCTCCCGCGTGGAAAAGATGCTCCCGCAGCTCAAGACCGAGGAAGCCACCAAGAATGCCCTCATCATGCCTTTTATACAGGTATTAGGCTACGATGTATTCAACCCCTTCGAGGTCAACCCCGAATTTATCGCCGATATCGGCATCAAGAAAGGGGAGAAGGTAGACTACGCCATTATGAAAGATGCTGAACCCGCCATCCTCATCGAGTGCAAGCACCACCTCGAAGACCTCGATCCGCACAATTCGCAACTATTCCGGTATTTCCATACCACTAAAGCCAAATTCAGCCTGCTGACCAACGGACTCAACTACCGCTTCTATACCGACCTTGTCGAAAAGAACAAGATGGACAGCACCCCGTTCTTCGAGTTCAATATCACCGAAATCAAGGAAACAGAGATTGTCGAACTGAAGAAGTTCCACAAGTCCTATTTCGACGTGGAAAGCATCACCAATACCGCCAGCGAGCTGAAGTACCTGAATGAACTGAAAGGCCTGCTGAATAAAGAGATGATCCTGCCCTCGGAAGCATTTGTAACCTTCCTGACCAAACAAGTTTATTCAGGGGTGATCACGACCAAGGTGAAGGAGCAGTTTACCCCGATCGTAAAACGTTCCCTTAACCTGCTGGTCAGCGATGCGATCAGCGAGCGGCTGAAGTCTGCGCTAAACCAGGAGAAACAAATGGAAGTCGCCGAGGCCGTGAAAATGGAAGAAGCTGTAGCTGAGCCGCAGAACGGTATTATTACCACCGAAGAAGAACTCGAAGGCTTCTATATTGTTAAATCCATGCTCCGGCAGCACGTAGGCGCAAACCGCATCACTTACCGCGACGCCTTATCCTACTTCGCCATCCTCCTCGACGATAACAACCGCAAAACCATCTGCAGGTTGTACTTAGGCACGGGCAAGAAGTACCTGGTGGTACTGGATGAAGCGAAGAAAGAGGTCAGGCAGGAGATCCAGTCCGTGGATGAGATCTATACCCACCTGGAAGCATTGCTCGCGGTGATACAAAGATTGGAAAAAGTTAAGGTTTAACGATAGATTTGACATGCCGTTTCGCTTTCATGAATATAGAGCCGCTGTATTACGGGATTATGAACTGCGTAAAGCAGCGAATGATCTTAGGTTTGGTCTGGTTCACCCAACAGCAGTAACGCTAAGAGACGAGGCGATTTTTGTCTGCACCAGCAGATTTAAGCGGTCAGATGAAAAAGTTTTAGCTGCTTTTTTTAAAAGTCACCAGGATCAGACTGGGTATGTGAACGCCATAACTGAAATTAATGTCAGCGACTTCAGACCACTCGTTAATTTTTTAAGGGGCAGAACACAAAACCCGGAAGAGCGGGTAGTAGAATTGCTGGCCTGGCTGACGGATTTTGAAGCCAGGCCCTATCAATATTATATTGTAGTAACGCCAGAAGGCGGAAAACCGATAACTGCCCTTATCGATGCAGCGAGGCCGGGCACAGGAGAGGATGAAGGCCAGGTTGAAGAATACGAAAGTCAGCAACCCGAAGCTGGAAGCCGAAAAAGACAAGGAGAAATTGAAGCCAGCCCTTCAAATCAGAAAAGATGGTCTATGGTATGGAAAAATGGTATACTAATCCTTTTGGCCTTCCCCTGGGTTTTGCTAACGTGGATACCGCCCCCGCCCGGCTCCGTTTATATCTGTGACAGTCTGGGAGCTAAGAGGTATCATTTGCGGAAGAGCTGCAGCGGGTTGCGTAATTGTAAACATGAAATCATTCACATCAGTCTTGATAGCGCGAAGAAAACCGGCCGGACGCTTTGCCATTTTGAGGGAGGGTAAGCTATCAACGCGGGAATCCGGCTATCGGTAACTGCTTTTAACAAATGCATAAAAAAGAATGCATGTGTCATTGCAATTGGCGGCGGCATGCGCTTTATAATAAGTATTTGGGATGTATGTAGATGCTTAAAACTAAGATTAAACAACGGATAATGTTCAGTTATCCGTTGTTGACCTGTGATAATCATGTTTTACGCCAATATCATGAATAAACATCCATCATCGTCAAACGTTGCAAGGTCCTGAAAGCAGCGGCATCGTACTGGCCAAGGTTATGTTTAGGCTCTCTTTCCGCTAGTTCGGCACCAATGCTGCTAACTCATATAGAGATAATTTAAGGCTATAGCTCGCTAGTAATGATATTTAGTTGCTATTCGCTATGCTTATTTTCTAAAAATATTATACATTTAAAAAACCTTATTATGATGAAACCTCTTCCATCCACTCCTTTCTTACCGCCCAAACCCCGAGATTTCCAATATATTTATACATAAGTCGTATTAAACACCGGTTTTCTTTGTCAATTTTAAATGAATCGTCGATAAGAATGAAAAATACACCATTCAGGAATTAGTGTCAAAAACTCCGTCACTTTGTATTATAATAATTTCAACCCCTGAAATAATATGTTTATCAGCCAATTAAAAATAAAAGGGTTTCGTTCCTTTGGAAGCGAGACAACTATCGCCATAAAAAAAGGCCTTGCTGCGTTTATCGGCCTGAATAGCTCAGGCAAGACATCAGCCTTAGACGCGCTGAGAAAAGTTTTTGGTGCGTCTAATGAACGTGATATTCGACTTGAAGATTTCCATATCAAGAAAGATGAGGATCCTGCGGAAATTGAGTCAAGAGAATTATCCATTGAAGTTAAAATAGACTTCGATGAAGACGAAAAAGAAAATATTCCACACTTTTTCAGCTATATGGTGGTGGATGAAGAGGGCGCCGACCCTTATCTT
Organism: Mucilaginibacter sp. A5337; assembly: GCF_059690695.1. Classification (NCBI taxonomy): domain Bacteria; kingdom Pseudomonadati; phylum Bacteroidota; class Sphingobacteriia; order Sphingobacteriales; family Sphingobacteriaceae; genus Mucilaginibacter; species Mucilaginibacter sp. A5337. Next base: position 155,398 of record NZ_JCAWEC010000008.1, read on the forward strand.
CGGATACGCCTCGAGGCCAGCTGGCAAAAAATCGCCTATGAACCAGAGGGCAGTATCGATATTAAAACCTACTACATCAAGATCTCGGAAGATGACATAGGTGAAGAAATAAAGCAGCTCGTGCCATCGCACTTTAAAATGCTATTCCAGATATTGTACGTTCCGGCAATTCGCCGCCCGGCCGAACAATTGAAGTATGCATCAGGAAGCATTCTTTACCGCGTACTCAGGAAAATAAAGTATGAGGATGACTTCAGGGAGAAATTCGACGAAACGATTGCGGGTATAAATGAGGATTTTCGGGAATTGCCTGAACTGATTACCGTGGAAAAGGCGATCAGAAGTTATTGGGAGAGATTTCATAAGGATGAACGCTATAAAGATACAGAACTCGGCTTTGGCGGAAGCGATTTCGATTCGATCCTCAAAAAAATAGAGATTTCCTTTAGCCCGACGCCAACTCACCGAAAGTTCAACATAGATGACCTCGGCGAAGGATACCGGTCATTATTCTATTTGACTTTGGTCTGCGCCTTACTAGAAATTGAAGAGAAATTTGCGGAAAAGGAAGACGAGGAAAGCATCGGCATCAACAGGCCGTTAATGACTATCCTGGCCATCGAGGAACCGGAAAATCACATTGCTCCTCAATTGTTGGGCCGGGTGGTAAGTATTTTGAAGGAAATTGCAAAAAGAGCCAATTGCCAGGTGGTTTTGTCCTCCCACACACCTGCAATTGTCAAGCGGCTCGATCCGGAATCCATCCATCACTTCAGGATCACCGAAGAATTTGAAACTCAGGTTAGCGGCATCGTTCTGCCAAAAAAACTCGACGAGGCTTATAAATACATAAAGGAGGCCATTTATAATTACCCGGAAATATATTTTTCAAAGCTGGTGGTGATCGGTGAAGGAGATACGGAGGAAGTCGTTTTCAATAGGCTCATGGAAGTCCGGAACACGGACTTTGATGACAATATTATCACATTTGCCCCGCTGGGTCACCGGTTCGTCAACCACATCTGGCGCTTGCTCAAAGCACTGAATATTCCCTATCTGACCTTGCTCGATCTCGATACGGAACGATACGGTGGGGCGTGGGGACGGGTAAAATATGCCCTCAACCAACTGATCGAGAATGGAGTGGATAAAAATGAATTATTAAAGTTGAGTGATGACAGTATTTTGAGCGATGAGTCGCTCGAGAAAATGCATGAATGGACGCTGGACACGGAAAAGCAAAGAGAAAATCTGGAATCCTGGGTTAACTTCCTGACCGAATACCGAGTTTACTTTTCCGCGCCGCTCGATCTGGACTTTTTGATGCTCGAACATTATACTGATTTTTATAAAAAAGCAATTCCCAAAGGCGGGGGGCCGGAAATTCCGGACAAGGATGACGAACCGGACGAATTTGAAAAGAAAATGGAAACGGGCATCCACGCAACCTTAAAGTCAGACAGTGCCACCGCCGAAACCTATTCCGAAGATCAAAAGGAACTGATGATTTGGTATAACTACCACTTCTTAGGGCGAGGAAAGCCGTCGACGCATATTCACGCCTTGTCCCTGATGACTAACCAGGACGTCCTTGATAATTTACCGCCGGTAATTGACATCATTTTTGATGAGATTCAATCGCTGCTTGAATTAAAAAAATGATCAAAGCGATAAAAAAAGTAGATTGGGCTCCGGCGGATGGCTTCGAATTGGAGGACAATGCACTAACCGTGGTAAAATCTACCGGTAATTCGTTGGTTCTTGCAGGCCCTGGTGCCGGAAAAACGGAGCTGTTGGCGCAAAGAGCGAGCTATTTGCTGCAAACGAATGCATGTACTTTCCCCGGAAAAATATTGGCGATCAGCTTTAAGCGGGACGCTGCATTTAACCTGCGGGAACGCGTAAAGCTGAGGTGTGGCGATGAACTGTCGCGCCGCTTTGATTCGATGACTTTCGATTCCTTTGCCAAACAAATTCTGGATAGGTTTAAAATGGCGTTGCCATCGGATTATAGCATTGATGCCGATTATGAAATATCGATGAAGGACACCGAAACGTTGAGCTACTACCAGCTGGCCGATCTCGACAACAATTACGACCAGCGCCAGCCTCTGGCGCTTGCAACCTTAAAAAAGCATACCGCATCAAGCCTGCCTCTGCACGCGAAAGGCGCTGCAAACAGGCTGAGAAAGGAGGTGTGGAAAAGCATGCTCTCGGAAACACCGTCAAAGCTCAATTTTAAAATGATAATGCGGCTTGCCGAGTTAATTATCAACAAAAACCCCAAAATAAAGGCGTACCTGCAGCAAACTTACCAGTATGTTTTTTTGGACGAGTTCCAGGACGCGACTGACCTGCAATATGATTTTTTTAAGGCCTGTTTTTTGGGAAGCAATTCCATTTATACCGCTGTGGGCGACGACAAGCAAAGGATCATGCTTTGGGCGGGTGCACTCGATGCTGTGTTCGAAGATTTTATGAATGACACAGGGGCCGCCAAAGTTTCGCTAAAAATGAATTTCCGCTGTGCCCCCAGGCTTGTAAAGTTGCTGAACCATTTAACTGAACATCTTCTTGGCAAAGATGATTTTGCAACTCCTTCCAAAAAATGGGACCCGGATGCGGGGGAATGCTTTGTTTGGGTCTATAACAAACCGCAGGAAGAGATGCAGTCGCTCCTGGAAGAAGTAAAAAGCTGGGTGGATGCCGAAGGGCTGAATCTTCGTGACATTTGCATCCTGGTTAAACAGCAATTAGGAAGCTATGCCGGAGGCCTGATAAGGTATTTCAACGAACATGGTGTGAAAGCAAGAGACGAAAATGCTTTTCAAGATTTGCTCACACAGGAGATAACTCAATATATTGTGAGTGCGCTCTATTTGATTTTCGGCAAAAAACAGGCCGAATACAAAAAAACTGCGCTCTCTTTTCTGAGTAATATCCACACCGAATTTGAAGATGAACAACTGTTACGGCTGGAAAGCAGTTTTCATCAATTCATAAAAAAAGCAACAAAATCGTACGCCGCAAAGAAGATTACGGAAGACTTGCTGTCACGACTGATTGAGGAGATTGTTTCTTTTGCCGGAAGAGACAGGATAAAAGCCTTTTATCCGGCTTATAAGAATGTCAAGTACCTCAACGAGCTGATAAAAGACATTCTGGAGAAAATGGTCGAAAGCGGCGTTTACGCAAGCGACATGCCTGCTGCTCTAGATCAGTTGACGGGGAAAGACACTATTCCGGTAATGACGGTTCATAAAAGCAAAGGGCTTGAATACCATACCGTGATTTTTATCGGCCTCGAAGATGGCGCTTTCTGGAAGTTTCAGGACAACCCCGATGAGGATAAATGCACATTTTTTGTTGCACTTTCGCGGGCAAAGCAACGTGTGGTCTTTACATTTTGCCATCAAAGGCCCGATAAAAACGGCAGGATGCGCAGCCAGTCAACCGAGAATATCGGTGAAATCCTTGCTACCCTCGAGAGTTCGAAAATTGTTACCATAGAAGAAAAAAATATATAAATGAAATTCATCCATACCGGCGATTGGCATTTGGGGCAGCTGTTTTATGAATATGATCGTTCGTACGAGCATCTGTCTTTTTTAACTTTCCTGGAGGGAGTTATCAGAGACCGCCAGACAGATGTCTTACTCATAAGTGGCGATGTATTTGACCAGTCTAATCCTTCCGCAGCTTCGGTAAGAATGTTTTACACATTCCTCAACAAGGCAGTTAAAGCTAACCTTGAGATTCAGATTGTCATCATAGCAGGCAACCATGATTCCCCGTCCAGGCTTGAATCGCCCAAGCCATTACTCGAATCGTCGAATATTCACATAGTGGGTTTGGTCGAAAAAGACGGTGAAGGCAATACTGATTATGAAAAACTCATCATCCCATTGAAAGGCAATAACGGGGAAACAGAAGTATTTTGTCTTGCTGTGCCTTTTTTGAGAATGGGTGAATATCCGGTCATTACGGAATGCAGCGACCCTTATGCGGAAGGTGTGTCCGAGGTTTATAAAAAGACCTGCGAACTTGTCGTTGGTAAAAAGCATGCAGATCAATCGATGGTAGCGATGGGGCACCTGTTCGCCGCGGGCGCGCAGCAATCGTCAGATGATGACCATGAAAGGCCGATATTGGGCAATATCGAGTGCGTATCAGCGGCCGCCTTTCCAACCGGATTGGCGTATGTGGCTTTGGGACACATACACAAAGCGCAAGTGATCGGTGGTCATGACCACATCAGATATTGCGGCACGCCCGTGCCCATGTCATTTACAGAAAGTAATTACAGGCACCAAGTGCTTTCATTTGAAATAAATAACGGGACACTGGAAAACCTTGCTCCGATTGATGTCCCTGTCTCGATTCCGCTTCTTCGGATCCCGGCGGCGCATCAGCCGCTTCACGAAGTCATTTCATTGATAAATGCGTCGCCGGACAGCGATGAAGATCTGGTAAATGCTCCTTATCTGGAAGTGAGGGTATTATTGGAGGGTCCTGAGCCGGGTTTGCGGTATAAGATTGAAAACGCCCTTAAAGGTAAATATGCAAGATTGGCAAAAATCGATATCAAATATCTCCAGGCAGGGATCGAGACGGAAACGCAGGAATTAACGAGTAAAAAGCTTGAAGATATCCAGCCGGTCGAGATATTTACAAGAGTATATGAAGCAAAGTATCATAGCTCGGTTCCTGAAATATTAGCGGGTCTTTTTAACGAGGTTCTGATAGAAGCGTCTTCGGAGGAGGAAAAATGAAAATCTTAGGTATAAGGATAAAAAACCTGGCCTCTTTGGATGGCGAGACGGAAATCGATTTTACAGCTGAACCCTTATGTTCGGCAGGTATATTTGCCATCATAGGACCTACAGGATCAGGCAAATCGACCATTCTGGACGCCATCTGTCTTGCGCTCTACGGAAAAACACCCCGTTATGTCCAGGCAAAAGAAAGCGGTATCGAGATAGACGATACAAAAAACAGCAAGATTTCACAGGGTGATGTCAGGGGGATACTTCGTGACGGTACAGGCGAAGGCTTCGCCGAAGTCCATTTCGTTGGAACTGACGGGTACCATTATAAGTCCTTGTGGCAGGTGAGGCGCGCAAATGGTAAAGTGGATGGGAAGCTTCAGAAGGATACGATAATGCTGACCCGTTTGGATAACAATACCATTACATCCGGGCAGAAAAAAGATACTTTAGATGTAATCGAGGACGTGGTAGGCCTTAGTTTCGAACAATTTACAAGGTCGGTTCTGTTAGCGCAGGGTGATTTTACGGCGTTTTTAAAGGCAAACAAAGAAGAAAAGGCAGCTCTTTTGGAGAAACTTACCGGTAACTTCATCTATACGCGAATATCGCAGCTGGTTTTTGAAAAATGGCGAAAGGCTGAGCAGGAGCTCAGGGAACTTAATATTAAAAAGGAGGGTCTCCAGATTCTTTCCGAAGAAGAGTTGGCGCTGATCGGCGACCAGCAAAAGGAACTTGATCTCCAAATCGCCGATTTGGAGAAATCAGTCAAAGACCTGGAAGGCGAGAGAAACTGGCATACCCGTTTAATTGAATTAACAAGCCTGGTTGACACCGCCAAAAATGGCGTTGATTCCGCCATTGAAGTCAAAACCAATGCTGCCGGGCGCGTTACGAAACTATCGCAAGTTAATGCGGTCCAGGCAAACCGGTCATTCAATGATGCGAGAGTACAGGCGTCGAATCAGTTGAATGAAAATCAGGTGCAGGCGGGCTTAGTGTCGACAGAAATCACCGGCTTGACCAATGCCAGCTCCGGAAGCAAAACTCGTCTGCTTAATGCAGAAACCGCGCTGACGGATTTGAAAAGAAAAGTAAGTGAGGCAGCGCCAATGTTTGAAAAAGCCCGCGGGCTTGACATCAAGATTGGCGAAAAACGTACTCAAGTAAATGATTGTGAAATTGAATTATCAGCGTCACGTTCCGAAATTGAAAAACATGATGAACAGTGTCTTCTGAAGGGCGAAGAAGTAAAAAGCCTGAAAAACGTTATTCAGGACCTGGAACAATGGAAAGAAAAGAATAAACACCGGGAACTGTTAGTTTTGAACTTAAACCTCATCACTTCAAAACTGACCGATGCCGGCAAAACGCTTGCTCAACTTAACCAGGCAAAAAACAGCCGAAAAGCAACATCTCTAAAATTGGAGAAATTGCGTATAGATATTGAAAATTTGACTAACGGCATTCAAGCAGAAACCGAAACGCTTAATGCCAAACTGAAAACGATCAACGAGTATCAGCTAAAAATACAAGACACCGATTTCAAAAGCCTGAGAAATGGTAAGCAGTCTGCTGACGCCGGCATAACCCAAATCATTGAAGCCGTTGCGCATTGGAAGCTGCTATATCAGGCCCAACTCGATTTAAAAAGTTTATCAGACAGCCTGACATCAAATCAGGATACCTTAACGAACGGCAGGGATCTCGCACCTGCTGTAAAAGTAGAACTCGGTGACGCCAGGATCAGGCGGGATGCAGCCGGCCAAACGCTTGACAAGGCGAAGCTGAGAGTTGCTGAAAATGTTGAGCACTTAAGGGCGATTCTTGTTGACGGTGAACCATGCCCGGTTTGCGGCAGTATTGAGCATCCTGATAAGGGGCATTCTTCCGTATTGGCTGCTTTGCTCAACGGTATAGAAGAAGATTTTCGCTCTGCCGAAAGTCATTATGAGGCATGTGTGAAGAAAAATACTGACCTGCTTTCACAAATTGTCCATTTGGAAGCGGTTGTCAAAACCGCTCAAAATCAATTGACAGTAAGGTCTCAAAACGTTGATCAGCTTTCGGAAAAGTGGGATTTATTTGCCGTTAAGCCGGAAACTGATACGGTTTCGGACGACCAAAAGGAAAACTGGCTTAATCAAAAGCTGGCAGGATTGAGACGTAAACAGAAAGAGCTGGAAAACCAAATAAATGAGTTTGATAAGAATAAAGAACAGATAGAAAGAATTCAACTCGAGGTTGACAGGATAAAGAACTCACTATCCGAATTGACGAATCAACGTAAAGATAAAGAAGGTGAAAGAAATACGCTGATTTCAACCGATACACATCTCGAATCATTGGAAAAAAGTTGTGACACAGACCTTAATCAAATACATTCAGAGCTCGACCCTCATTTCGAAATAAGAGATTGGTTTGATACCTGGCAAAAAGATGCGGAAGGATTTGTAAAACAATTGAACGATTTTAGTGAATTGTGGAGCAAAAAAATTCAATCACTTGAAACAACCAAAAGACAGGAAGAAGTCGCATCGGCAGCGCTTTCCGCTTTGACCGCAAAATCCGGCGACCTGAGCGGTAAACTGGCGAAAGTGCAAAATGTGTACTCCTTATTGGGAGCCGATCTTAAACGGTTTACAGAAGAGCGGAATAGCATCTTCCAGGGCGAAAATATTGTTGCCGTACAAAGCCGTTTCGACCAGCAGATAACCGATAACGAAAAACGAATTGCAGACGCAAGAACCGAATCCCAGGAAGTAGAGAGTAATCTGATTAAAGCACAATCCCGGTTGTCAAACCTGGCTACGGAAGCCGCCCGTCTTAAAACTCAGATTACGGAACATTCAGCAAAAATCAGGAAGTGGCTTGATGATTATAACCTGAAACAGGAAGTAAAATTGTCGGAACAGGAACTGATTGAACTTCTGCAATTTGATCATCAATGGATAGAAACGGAGCGGCGCGAAATAAAAACAATTGATGACGCGGTAACCAGGAGTCAGTCTGTTTTTGACGAACGAACCAATCAACTTGCACAGCATAACTCTGTACGAATTTCTGATAAGGATCTGCAGCAGATCACAGATTTGGTAAATGAAGCAAAAATTTCCTTTCAGGTAGCAAATACAAGTAAGACCGAGAACAACTTTAAAATACAGCAGCATCAGATTAACCTGCTAACTATTGCCGGGTTACTAACGGAAATTGAGGGGAAAGCCATGATTTACGAAAATTGGAGCAAATTAAACGAGATTATCGGGTCGTCTGACGGTAAGAAGTTCCGTCAAATGGCACAGGAATTTACATTGGATGTCTTGTTGGGGTTTGCCAATATTCATATGCAAATGCTAAGCAAAAGATATTTTATCAGGCGGATTGAAAACACGTTGGGCTTACAGATGGTGGATAGAGATATGGGTGACGAAGTCAGGACGGTGTATTCACTTTCAGGCGGCGAATCCTTCCTGGTATCATTGGCATTGGCACTAGGGCTCGCCGAACTGTCATCAAGCAAGATGAATGTCGAATCGCTGTTTATTGATGAGGGATTTGGTACGCTGGACCCGACAACGCTGACAATAGCCATGGGCGCCCTGGAAGCATTACATAATCAGGGGAGGAAAGTCGGCGTAATTTCTCACGTTCAGGAATTAATGGAACGCATTCCGGCGCAGATCAGGGTGAATAAGTTAGCAAGTGGCAAAAGTAAAATAGAGGTTTCCGCTTAAATGCAGCTGGGGGCATCTTGCTGAACACCGGAATGTTCAGCCTACCAGATGATATGTTTCGGGAAATGATAACCCATATCCTGACGCACAATACTAATACTATAGAATTTGCTTTTTTGTTTTCCCAAGTCACACAGTCAAATGGTTTTGATACTGTAGCCAATTTTTATTGTGACTTTATTGGAAATGTTCCTGAGAGGTTAAAAAAACTTAAAAACTGGGCATGGGATATGGTCGAAAATAAAATGATCGAACTTATTGTTTCATCTGACCGCAGTGCACAACTGATCCCCATACACCCTGTTTCCATTTATGCCGGGAGAAAGATATTTTACTGGAACCCTGGCCAGCTGCCCGATTCCAGAGGAGTTAGACAATAGTGGCTGTAATTATCATAGCGCTTGCAAACAGTTAACTGTCAAGATGTATATTTATAGGATAGTTAACTTTATCGCATGGATATAATTGCCCACATTAAACCTCTCTATGATGATCTTATTGGGATCGGATTTCCTGCCTTCATGGAGGACAATGAATTTATTCGTATCGCTAATGACACCGGTTTTACCAATGAATATGCCGAAGCTGTAAACGAAGTTACCGCAAAACAACAAACTAATTGGCTTGGGTTGATTGAGGGCATATCTTATCAAGATGTATTAGCGATATTTTTAAATCGATTGTATAACATTAATCCGGCCAAAGTAACAGAAGAATTGACCCCTGCCGTTTCTAAATGTATCAGCTTCAGCTATTTCATTACTTCAATAAATGATCTAAAAAGAGACTTTCAACTTTTAGGAGGTACAAAAGAACAATTAGAGAAAATAGAAGCCGCGTGGAATGAAGTCTCAAAAGATTATTACAAAAAAGTAACGGTTTTAAAAAGCTTACTTACATCACGGGCAACAGGTGGTAATGCGGACGAGGAGCATTTCCAGGTTATCAGAAGAGACATACTTGCACATCCTCTGTTAAAGACATATGTTCCGGATTATGTCCAAAAAAGTAATAATTTATATGAATACTGGCAGTTTATAAAATATCACTTACCGTCTTATGCAGAGCGCCGATTGTTTATTAAAGAAAGTTTCGAGCATTTGATTAATGCCGCTTTAAAATTAAATGGGCACGCACCTCATGAAATCCATATTAATGAAGTCGTCCAAACCGTTAATGAGCAATATATCTCAGAAACCTGGAATAAAGCATTACAACGCATGCATGATGATCCAGAAGCTGCTATTACATCGGCGAGAGCACTAGTAGAAGTAGTTTGTAAGCATATTCTTGATTCGCAGAACCAAGTTTACGATGACACAATCGAATTGCCGAAATTGTATAAACAAGTGGCTGGTATATTAAATCTTGCACCGGATCAACATACGGAGGCAGTATTTAAACAAATACTCGGGGGGTGCCAAACAGTCGTTGAGGGATTGGGCGCACTGAGAAATAAATTGGGAGATGCACACGGTAAAAGTAAAACTAAAGTTAAGCCTTCGGCACGCCATGCCGCACTTGCGGTAAATCTCGCCGGGGCAATGTGTAGTTTTCTCCTGCAAACATACGATCACATACAGGAAATGAAGCCAGAAAAGAAATAGATGTTGCCAACAATTAATAAGTAATCTGTTCATTGCCGAGTAATAGATAACTATTTATTATCTAGTATCTCTTTTCATTTCGAAAGCATACGCCACCTTCGTCGCTTGCGCGTTAGACAAGCCACAGGTTTTTTTAGTAATGTTCAAAATCTATATTGGACTCTTTCGCTCCCCGTTGAAAGGTAATACAGTCAGTTTAATCCATTGAATTTTAAGATTTCCTTCCCTTTTTCAGTAGTATAATATTTTTGATTGCTGCTATTGGGCTTTTCTGGATTGGTCATTGAAATCCATTCCGAACTGATCGAGAATTTTATAAGATGCTCTAAGTTTGGAGTTTTGGATTTTAGCCCTAATTTTTTGATGATCTGTTTTTTGGATAATTGAATATTACATGAGGCAATTATTATATATAATCTTTCAAGATCGTCGTTACTAAATTCATTTGCTTTTTTTTCGCCTATTAAAAGTGTAACTTGGTATCTAACTTGGTTAATAAGGTGGGATTTGCTTTTCTCTATAAGCGAATTATCGTTATTGGATAATGCTAAAAAGTTGGGATTAAATATATCTTCCTCGGAAAGGCCCAGCAAATCAGCTGTATTAAGAAATGTTTCTATAGTCATGTTTTCTGATCCAGCTTCGTATTTTCCATATTGAGTTTCTGATATGTTTTTACTTACAGCAAAAGCAATTGAACTACTATAGCCAAGTCCCTTCCGCTGTCTTTTAAAAGCATTTCCAATTCTTCGAAGAAGGTTATCAAGTTTTGATGCGTGTGTTTTTTTCTTTCCTTTCTTAAGTTGATCATTCATATTTAAATCAACTATTATATAATAATTATTTTTTAGCGTTAAAAGGAGAATTTTATTTGTGTTTTTAACTAATTGTTTTATATTTGTGATATAGATATTTTAAATGCAAAATATCGGAGCTGAAATTTAGCTAAGTTATTTATGCATGTTATTGGTGTAATTTAAGAGTCTCGTTTCCCAAGTCTCACAACAAATCGAACGCGAGAACGGTAGATTATGCCTGCATGTCTTGATATGCTTATATTTGCATATTAAGGATGTGGGCGCTATCGTTTTGTGGAGTTCGAGAGCGTGAGACCTTGGGAATAAAGCAAATCGGAGCGCCCCTCCTTAATGTTATCATCCGAGGCTCGTTTAATATACGAGCAATGATTAAAGAAACCGAACTCCCATATTTAGTTGATATTAATTATTCACTGCATATAAGTGAGCACACAATTCGTATAGCAGCTTTTGGGAATTTAAGTGTTGGTCAGAATTTTTTTTCTCTCAGCTGTTCTTCCCATCCCCTCCAAAACCCGATCAAAAACGTAATAAAATCCCCTACATAAATCCCCGAAAACGGCAGTCCTGTTAATAGTTAATTAAAACCGGCTGCCGTTTTCTTGTTTTTTGCCTAACCGTGAAACCACCAGTTTTTCACCGGAAAGGCGAAGCTATGTCGTTACTTACCGTTTATTCCCATCGTCATATATGAGTGCAATAGTAGTAGACCTGAAAGATGTGTTTGTCAGGACACCCGAGCAGGCCGTCCGTGTGTTTTATGAAAACTTTGATCCAGAAGAAGTCAGAGCCGGCCTCTGGGAAGCTTTTCGGGGTTTCTCCCTGGCAACAAACCATACCACCGGAAAACAACTGCCCGATATCAAAGCAATAGCACAGCTGTTCGACGGCCTCATCAGCCTCGTCAACGGCGTATATGACCTGCAAATAAAAACAAACGGCCGCTGCGTCATCTGCGGGCGAAACGACGACAGATCCCGCAAAAACAAAGGAAACAGCGGCAACGACGACGACCTGCATACCGCAGGTTAGTATTCCCGGCTTATGCCGGACCGTTCTAGTTCAGTAAATAGAACTTTAATCTCATTGAAAATGAAGCGATTTTTCAGCTTCCTGGCCTTGCTTTGCTTTTTTTTCGGCGCAGGCGCACAGGGAAATATCAATAATGAAAAAAATAAGGGGCCTGAAGCTCCCGCAATGGTAAAGCCGCTGGAGACAGGGGACAGGCTGCCCGGAACAGGACTGCTTAAAGCCTTGAATAATGGCAGCAAGCCCATCAGCCTTGCAGCCTATAAAGGCAGACTCCTGATTATCGATTTCTGGGCCACCTCCTGCAGCGGCTGCATCCAGGGCATGCCCCGGCTCGATTCACTGCAAAAAGTGTTCGGTGATCAGGCCGCCATTATCCCCGTAACCTATGAAAAAGCCGAAGCAGTTACACGCTTTCAGGCCAATAATGTTTTCTTAAAAAAAGCGGGTGTATCTAAATTCCGGACCGTGGTAGCGGATAAGGTCTTGCACCAGCTCTTCCCGCACAGGTTACTGCCGCATGAGGCATGGATAAGTAAGGATGGCGTGGTGCTCGGCTTTACGGACGGGATCGACGTGACCGCAGCGAACATCCGGAAAGTCCTGGCGGGTGGTGCATTGCCCGTGCCGGAAAAACGCGATGTGCTGGACTATGATAAAAGTAAATTGCTGATGGTGAACGGAAACGGCGCACCGGATTCGGCTTTTTCTTACCGGAGTATTTTCAGCGGGGAGATCCGCGGCATTAACTCGGGACTGGAAGTAGAAAGAGATACCGTCAAACGCATGGTGCATGTACGGGCGACCAATGTAGATGTTCGCTACCTGTATATCCTCGCCTGGAAACAACTGCGCTTCGTTCCGCGGTCACAGGTGGATGTCACCCTGCGGCCGGGCCTGTTCTGTTACGAGATGACGATGCCCCTGGCACCTGCCGCTATGGTGCGCGAAGCAGTACATCATGACCTTGATCGCTTTCTCGGGGTACGATCGGTGCTGGACAGCACAGGCTTCCGGCTGATGCCTGTGCCGGAGGATGACAATGCGCATACTCCTTTATCACTTTGACTTTAACCATAAAACTTTAGATCATGAAAGAATTTTACTATAAAAGTATATGGCTGGCCTGCTTGCTGCTGCTGGCCACAGGATCCTTTGCGCAGGAACTGCCGGGCCTGGTACAGGATATGGCCGGCAGGCCGCTGGCCGGGGTAAGTGTGCGGGTGAGGGGAAAAATAAATAAGGCAGGTACGGGCATGGTGTTGACTGGGATTGACGGGCGCTTTGTGATACCTGTCGGGCGTATGGATACCCTCATGCTGCGGAAAAATGGTTTTTTGGACCGCGATATCGTGGTGTTTGACCTCAGCTTCCTGAAAGTCACCATGCGAAGGGAAGTGGAGGAGATCGACGAGGTAAAAGTGGTTTCGACGGGCTACCGTACGCAGCCGCTGGAAAAGTCGACAGGTTCCTTTGAGCAGGTGGGGAAGGAACTGGTGAACCGATCGGTCAGTACGAGCGTGCTTGACCGCCTGAACGGCGTCAGCACGGTGCAGTTCGATACGCGGGTTGGCCAGCAGGGTAACCTGACGATCCGGGGGCGCAGCACGCTGTTCGCCGGGGCTTCGCCATTGATCGTGCTGGACAATTTTCCGTACAGCGGCGATATCAATAATATCAACCCTAATGATGTGGAAAGTATCTCGATACTGAAAGATGCTTCCGCCGCGGCGATCTGGGGCGTGCGGGCAAGCAACGGTGTGATCGTGATCACGACGAAGAAAGGGGCGAAGAACAAACCCATGACGGTGAATTTCAATGCGAACGTGAATATCGCGCAAAAGCCGGACGTATTTTACCTTCCACGCATGTCATCATCTGATTTCGTCGGTTTGGAAAAAGACCTGTTCGCCAAAGGTTTTTACAGCGATGACGAGCAATCTTATGCGCATACGGCGCTGTCGCCGGTAGTGGAACTGCTGATCGCCAAAAGGGACGGTACCATGGATCCCGCTGTAGCGGACCGGCAGATCGGGGTATTGGCAGGGCAGGACATCCGCAATGACCTGCAAAAATACTGGTACCGCAAGGCGGTCAGCCAGCAATACGCGCTCAGCATTAGCGGGGGATCGGATAAAAATACGTATTTCTTTTCCGCGGGCTATGATCGCAATTTGAGCAACCTGGACGGTCGCTTCCAGCGGTTGAACCTGCGGGCGGACAACAGCTTTTATCTGGCGAAAGGGCTGCAGCTGGATGCGGGTGTATTGTTGACCAGCAGCAAAACGCTGGCGGGGAGGAGCGACCCTTCGTCGCTGATCAGCATCGATGGCAAAAAGCCCTGGCCTTATGCCCGCCTCGCGGATGACCATGGAAATGCCCTGCCCCTGAATCTCGATTACCGGGAATCGTTTATTAAAGATTCGGAGGCGCAGGGTTTTCTGGACTGGAACTACAAGCCGCTGGATGACTATAAGAACGTGGACAACCGCAGCGACCAGCTTGACCTCCTGCTGAACACGGCGCTGAAATACAATATCGGGTATGGTTTTGATGCGGAACTGCGCTACCAGCTGGAAAGCAGCCAGACACAGGGCCGCTGGCTGTATGGCGCGGACAGCTACTACGCCCGGAACACGGTCAACCAGTACACGCAGACGGCTGATGACGGAACTTTGTCCCGGCCGGTGCCTGCAGGCGGGATCATGGACGCCTCGGACAGCAAACTGCTGTCCAATAGTTTCCGTGCCCAGCTGAATTTCAAACAGGCCTGGGGCAGGCACCGGCTGTCCATGCTCGGTGGGTATGAGTACCGCAACGATCATACGCGCTCGCGCAGTTTCCGGGATTATGGGTACAACGCAGCAATTGAACAGGCATCGCCGGTGGATTACCAGACCAGTTACCTGCTTTCAAATTATTCTTATTTCATTGACAGCACCATCCCGTACCTGAACGCTTACGGCGACGTCGACAATTATAACCTGTCCTGGTTCGGTGACGCCGGCTACAGCTTCGACGACCGGTACAGCCTGTCCGGCAGCATCCGCCGCGACGAATCCAACCTCTTCGGCGTCAATGCCAACCAGAAAGGGGTGCCGCTCTATTCCGCGGGTCTGGCATGGACGATCAGCAAAGAGCATTTCTACCGGGCGGGATGGATGCCACGGCTGAAGCTGCGGGCGACCTATGGCTACAGCGGGAACGTGGACAATACGCTGGCGGCGCAGACGACCATCCGCTACAATGCACTCAACCCGCTCAGCGGCCAGTTCTACGCTTCCGTCCAGAACCCGCCGAACCCGTCTTTGGGATGGGAAAAAACGGGCATCCTGAACCTGGCAGTTGATTTTTCGGTGTTCGGGGATGTGCTCTCCGGATCGGTGGAGTATTACCGCAAAAGGGCTAAAGACCTCATAGGCTTCCAGCCGCTGGATCAGACGACAGGTGTCCTGAACCCGGCTACCAACCAGTACCAGTTCAAAGGCAATGTCGCCGAAATGGCGGGACATGGCTGGGAACTCAACCTGCACAGCAATAACCTGGGCGCCTCGGAATTACGCTGGCAAACCGACCTGCTTTTCAGTTACGCAGCCAACCATGTCACCAAATACTACCAGGCCAGTGACCTTGCCGCCACCTATGCCGCCAACGGGATTACCGTTTCCCCGCTGGTGGGCAAACCGGTGTATGCTATACTTGCCTATAAATGGGCGGGCCTCGATCCGCAGACCGGCGATCCGCAGGGCTATCTCAACGGGCAGGTCAGCAAAGATTATAACGCCATACTGGCGCAGACCAAAGTCGGCGACCTGCAATATATTGGTTCGGGCGTCCCCACGTACTTCGGGAACTTCCGCAATACCTTCAGCTATAAGGGCATCGCCCTGTCGGCCAATATCGCCTACCGCTTCGGATACTATTTTATGCGCCAGGGGATCTCTTATAATGCACTGATCAACAACAGGGACGTATCTGCGGGTGATTACGCGCTCCGCTGGCAAAAGCCCGGGGATGAGACGCATACCAGCGTACCTTCCTTCGTCTATCCGGCCAATTCACGCCGTGACCAGTTTTACAGCCAGTCCGCCGTCAACGCGGAGAAAGCGGATAACATCCGCCTGCAGGACCTGCGGCTCAGCTACGACGCTGGTGGCAAATTTCCGGAACGTATCGGCCTGAAACGATTGCAGGTCTACCTCTACGCCGCCAACCTCGGCCTGCTTTGGAAAGCGACGAAAACAGGCCTCGACCCGGATTACCCTTATTCCTTCAAACTGCCCAGGACGGTCGCTTTAGGATTTACAGGTACTTTTTAACCGATAAACGATGAGCAACACCATGAATATAAAAAAACTACGCGGGACAGCAGCACTGCTTTGCTGCTTCCTGCTGCCGGCTGCCTGCAAAAAGCAGCTGGATATCAAACCTTCCTCCAGCCTGCAGGTGCCTTCGACGGCAGCTGACTTCGAGGCATTGCTGGACAATACCGACATTTTTAACTCCTCCTGGCCTATGGCTGGGATCGCGGGGGCAGACGACGGTTTTATTTTGGATGCCACGCTGGCATCCGCGCCGCTGACTGTTCGAAACGGCTACGTCTGGAACCGGGACGTATTTAATGAAAATGTCAAGAACGACTGGTCGCTGCCTTACACCGCCATATTTTATGCCAATGTCGTGCTGGAAGGCGCGGCGAAATACGGTGGGCCCGGCAGCACCGGCTGGAACAATATCAGGGGACAGGCAGCTTTCTTCAGGGCCTATGCCTACTGGCAGCTGGCGCAGGAGTTCTGTAAGCCTTACGATGCGGCTACAGCCTCAGCCGATCCGGGCCTGGTGATCAGGAGTAGTTCAGACCTGAACGCGCCGTCCGTACGCAGCACGGTAGCGGCAGCCTACGCGCAGGTTACGGCAGACCTGCAATCAGCTGTCAAACTTTTACCGGTAAACGTCATCGCCAAGACCCGGCCGGGAAAGGCCGCGGCCTACGCCATGTTCGCCCGGACTTATCTGAGCATGCGGGACTATAAACGTTCGGCAGTATACGCGGACTCGGCCCTGGCGCTGAGCAGCACGCTGATGGATTATAATAGCATAAGCTCAGCATCAGGTCCGTCCTTCAGACGCTTCAATGATGAGGTGATTTTTCATGCAGGCCCGACATCTTACAGCAGCCTGCAGTCACCGAAATATTTGGTGGATACCGTCCTTTATGCTTCCTACGATGCTGCGGACCTGCGGAAACCGCTTTTCTTCAGCGCGGCGACGGCAAATAAATACCAGAACTTCAGGGGAAGCTATGACGGGAGTTCCAGGCTTTTCAGCGGCCTGGCTACAGATGAGCTTTACCTTATCCGTGCCGAATGCCGGGCGAGGGGTGGGGATTTAGGCGGCGCATTGGCAGACCTGAACCTGTTAAGGAAAAACAGGTATCTCAAAACTTCCTACACCGACCTTATATCTGCCGACGGAAAAACGGTATTGCGCTGGATACTGGAGGAAAGAAGGAAGGAACTGCTGTTGCGGGGACTGCGCTGGTCGGACCTGAGGAGGCTGAACACGGAACCGGATTTCCAAAAGACCCTGGTGCGGATAGCCGGCGGGATACGCTATGAACTGCCGCCAGGCGATCCGCGCTATTTGTGGCCTTTGCCATTGGTAGTGATCGCGCAAACAGGGATCGCGCAGAACCCCTGATGCAAAAAAAACGGGACGGCCAGAAGGCCGTCCCGCAACACAGGGGACAGGGGCATTAATTGTGCAGTTCCTCTTTGCTGATCGCAGAAAGGTCCGGCTGATTGGTATTCGTAGTACTGCGTGGTGCCTGGATCGCACAACGATCGCCGCTGGTGCCGCAATTCGGGTCAACGGCGCTGAAAGTGTACTTACTTGGATCAGCCAGTTGGGTTGGGGTCTGGTCACCATTGTAGGTCCAGAAAACATTGGCCGGTTTGCTGGTTTTAACCGGATGTGCTGTAGTGGCCAGTGCGCCGCCAAGACCTGCGATCAGGGCCATGCCCAGCATGAACGACTTTAAATTTTTCATAACGATGAATGCTTTTTTGCTAAAAAACAAACGAAAAACTTTAGGTATAGTATGGTGCCTACTCTTTTCACGGGTTTTCGGCTTTCCCCCGTTTTTGCGGATGAGGTCAGGTCAGTTGCAGTCGGTTCCGGCGGTAAAAAACAAGCGCCAGGATATTGATGATCATGAAGGCCCAGTTGAAGGCCAGGTGCTGCGCCCAGCCCATATGCTCCAGGATGCCGCCGCAGGAGCAGGGTACCCGCTTCCATACATGAAGCAGACCCATAGAGATATAAATGGTGAACGCCGTAAGCAGCGCGAGGGACGCGATGAGTCCGGCTCTTCGGCTGCGGTCAGTGAGCAGCAGCCCAACGACGATAAGTTCAACTCCGGGCAGCAAGTAAACCAATACATCGCTGAAGGCATGCGGGAATGGCTGCAGGTATAATTGACCCCTGAATTTATCAATGTCTGCCAGTTTGCTGGCGGCGGCGTAGGTGAACAACAGGACGAGCAGGGACGGCAGAATGGCGGTGATATGTCTTTTCATGTTGCGGTGATTGTTTGAAACAAAGTACGGGACGACCGAAATGGTAAAACAGTGGTAAATGGGTAGTATACCCTTTTTTGATAATGTATATGGCTGTAATTGAGTGTTATAATTTTTTTGACCAGGTGTTTCTACGAGTGCCATTTTATAGTTTTGAAAATTATGGCATAGGGAAAGTATCCCGGGTACTCAGTGATCCCGCCTTCCGGGATGCGGTCTGGCTGGCAAGCCCTGTTTATCACCGGGAATTGGAAAAGAAAGGGTTTGATTTTAACCTTTTATCGGAAAAGGAGCGGCTTACACTGTATAAGTATTATAACCGGATGTCTTTTCGTTGTACGCCTTTTGGTGCATTTGCATCGTGTACAATGGCCGGTTGGTCAGCAATAGACAGGCTTGTACTTGAAAGAAAAGCTATTCTTCATGTACTGCCTTCATGGAAATGGCTACAGGCAAGAAACGCCCGATTAAGAGAAAGCTCCGGTGATTTCATGATCTACAGTAACCCCTCATTGTACCGGCAGGGAAATTTCTGGCGGTACACCATCTCCAGGGCGGGCGCAAATGGGAAGCTTGACTTTTCCTTGCAGGGAATAGCTGCGGAACGGCTGAATAATTACCTGATTCGGCAGTCGGCCAGGACCTTGCATAAACGTTCCGAACTGGTCACTTTGCTTAAAGACCGCTCGGGATGCAGTGCTGATGATGCAGCAACGTATATTGATTTTCTGATGGCTGAGCAGGTATTGCTTTCCGAATTTGACGGGTCGCTGCTGGAAAATGGGTTGGTTGAAAGAAATAGAAAAGATCCTGAGCCTGTCGCGAATTTTTGGGAAGAGCAAAGATCGATAGTTATACCGGCGGCACCGGGTATTGCCGAGCGCGCGGCAAAGCTCGGTGAGTTGAATATGGGCGCGGGGACCACTGCAGATGCAGATATGTTTTATACGAGTGCAGGACGAGCTGTGAAAACGGGCGGTATCGGGGATTGGCAGCAGCATGAACTGGGGCAGGCCATCGGGTTACTGGCAAGGCTCGTTCGGCCATTTAACCCGCCTGCACTGCAGGATTTTATAGCCGCATTTAAGCACCGCTTCGGGGGCCGGCGGGTGCCATTATTGGAGGCACTGGATCCGGATACAGGGATGAGTTACGACGGTCTCCATAATTATGCAGAGGGTAATGGTTTGCTCGCAGGTTTGAATTTTCCAGCAAATAACAAGACTGTTACCAATCATGATTGGGATGCTGTGGGGCAACTCTTCCTCAGGATATGGTTACAGGACAGGAAAAGGGGGGAATGGGATAAAGTAGTTCTTCGCGAAGAAGACCTTAGCCTGCCGGAAAGAACTGAAGAAAGGCATCTGAAGATGCCGCCGTCCCTGTCCGTTTTATACAGCAGAGCAGGCGATCAATTGGTGCTGGATAATATCGGCGGAGCAAGTGCCACCTCGCTAACCGGTCGATTTTCGGTTTTTTCAGGCGAATGGAGTGCTTTCTGCAGGCAAATCGCCCTGGCAGAAAAAAATGCAAACCCCGATATTTTGTTTGCTGAACTGCACCAGTTATCCCATGAGCATGTAGATAACATTAACAGAAGGGTGCAAATATACGATCACGTAATAGCGTTATCCGGGTACCCCATGGCTAAAGCAGCCGGGATAGTGTTTCCTGCGGATCTGTTGTTATCTGTTAGGGGTGATGACCTTATCCTGGAATCGGTGTCCCTGGGGAAGCGCATAATTCCGCGGCTCCCAACGGCTTATAACTATCATCATAATGAAACACCGGTTTTCCGGCTGCTTGCCCATCTTCAGTTTCAGGGGCTGCAGGTAAATTTTAATTTCGACCCGGAGAAGCTTTTTCCCGGATTGCCGTTTTACCCGAGGGTTGAATTCCGGCGCTGTATTTTTTCGTTAGCAAAATGGATATTGAACGGCGAGGATATCAAGTTTCTTTCGGACAGGCCTGTTTCCCTTGGCAGGTTGCACCAGTTTCGGCAGGAAAAGGGGATTCCGAGATTCGTTTCTCTTGGAGGAACCGATCAGCAACTGATCTTCGATCTGGTCGATGATTCAGAAGCTATTTTTTTTCTGGATTGTCTCCGCGGAGCTGGCAGAACCGTGCTGCATGAATTTCTGCACCCCGGGGGATCGGTTTCGGACGGATCGGACTCATTTGCTGCGCAAAGCATCGCCGTACTGCTCAATCCTATGCCGGTATACAGCGGATTATCACCAAGCAAACCGGTTCGCATGAAACTGCCGCAACGGCGGTTCATGCCAGGCAGCGAGTGGCTCTATATACGGATGGATTGTACAGAAAGGAGCGCCAACCAGTTATTGACAGAGGTTGTGGTTCCGGTCATCCGCAAAAATGAAGATATTGTCGATCAATGGTTTTTTGTTCGTTATTATGACCCGGAGCACCATATCCGCTTGAGATTTAAAGTAAATGCCGAAAATACCGGCCGTATACTTTCTGCATTTCATAACGGTTTCTCAAAAGAAATATACAGCCCGATGGTAAAAGAATTTCGGACAGAAACCTATATCAGGGAACTGGAACGCTACGGCCCTGATATAATTGCAGAGGTGGAGACGTTTTTCTTTGCTTCAAGCGAGTGGGTCATTAACTACCTCGGAATGAAAGAGCACCTGGATGCTGTACCAGATCAGCTCCTGCCTGTAATTTTCGTTTATAGAATGTGCGGGGCATTCTTCAAAGATCAAATGCATGTTGAAACCTTTCTTACCGTTGCGGATGCCAGGTTTCGCTATGAATTTGGGGCAGATAAAGCACTATTGGTCGGGATGGACGGCAAATACAGGGAGCTGGCAAAAGATCTTACCCGCATGCTGGAAGACGACCAGTTACAAGCTCAATTTCCGATCGCTGGAACCGGAAGGATGTTGCAAATGCTGGAGCATTTCAGCAAGTTGTGTAAAAATTGGGAACCAGCACTGCAGGAACGGTTGCTGGCAGATCTTGTACACATGCATCTTAACCGTTTCTTTTCTTTCCGGCAACGGCACCAGGAAGGACTCGTCTACTTTTGTCTCCGGAAATATGTATCTTCTCTGGTTGTACGAAAACGGGATGGCGTCAAATAATATTACTGTTCCCGGTAACTTGAAAACACAGGGGCGCCGAGATTTTGCAAAAAAGCTTTTTTATAATCACGGCCGATAGGAACAATATAGCCTTGTTCCAGGAAAACTTGGCCCGATTCGATAGACTGTATCCTCGCAGGGTTAATGACGAAGGACCGGTGTATTCTTAGGAATATATCGCCAGGTAATTTTTCCATAACTTCGCGAAGTGTAAGGTAAGCAGAGATGATTTGTTCTGAAAGGTATATTTTTACGTAATTGCCGTTACCTTCAATAAACAGAATATCCTGAGCGATAATTCTTTGTAGCTTGCCTTTTGCTTCTGTCTTTACAAAAAAAGAAAAGCTGTCATTTGTTGACATGGTTTCGGATATGGCGTCGGTTCGGATGCTGTGGATGCATTCCAGAAAACGCTCAAAAGTGATCGGCTTGAGCAGATAATCATCTGCCTTTAATTCATAAGATTCCGGGCCGTATTCCCTGTAGGAGGTGGTAAAAGCAATTCGGGTAATATTGCGGATCAGTTTGGCCAGTGTTAATCCGTTCATGACGGGCATACCAATATCCAGGAATGTTACTGTAGGCCTTATTGCAGGTATTCTTTCCAGTGCTTCTAAAGGGTCACCGGATGTTCCGGCCAATATCAGACCGGGTGTATTCAGAACGTATTCTTTGAGTTGTTCTACGGCATGATACTCGTCATCGACTATAAAAATGGAGATGTTCATAATTGAATTTGTAAAGAAAGTTGAAAAAAGTCCGGCAGCGTGTTGTCAATAAGCAGCCGGTGGGAAGGGTAGGCGTATGCTAACCGTAACCTTGTGTTGCGCAAACCGGTACCTTCTTTCAGATCTGTATTTTCCTGATAGGACTTTTTGTTCCTTGTTTCAAATGTCAAACAACCCGATGCTGTCACGGACAGATTGATAAAGATGTCTTCATCTTTCAGAATACCATGTTTGAAAATATTTTCGGTCAGCGTGAGCAGGACGAAAGGTATGATAAACGATGTTTTAGTATCACTTTTGTAGTCGAATCGGATGTTAAGCGGATAATCAAATCTCGCCCGGTTGATCATGATCAGATTGTTGATCTGCTCCGCCTCATGGCTTACCGCTACTTTTATATCTAATTGAGAAGCAGACATACTAAAGCGAAGTATTTCAGTAAGCCGGTAGATAACATCGGCGGCCTTTTTCGAGTGTTTATAAACGCTGTAATAAACAAAATTAAGTGCGTTAAAAACCAGATGCGGATTGATTCGCTGTTGTAGTAACGCGTTTCGGGTATTACCTAATTGTATGTCTGTTTCTGCGGCCTCTTTTTCGAGACGCGAAAAGCTGCTTGCTGACCAGTATAAAGTCCCAAAACCTATAAAATAAACGTTTCGAAAAAGATCCAATACGATATATCTTCGAAACAGCGGAGGGTTTTTGATATGAGCACCCATAGTATCAAAAAAATATTCTCCGACGGCTTTCAGCACCAGGAAGATTATAACCGCTCCGATGACTAAAATTGCCCGCTCTACGTATCGCCCCGGCGATCTCCCGACAGTTTTATTTAATACATGGATATGCGTATAAAACAAGCCGATGTTGCAAATCAAATAATAGAAATAAGCAGATGAAAGCCCTGGTTTATTATTTACAAACCAGAGAAAGCACTGTTCGTAAATAGCGAAAGCTATCCAGCCGACCGTATGTGCAGCGATTTTGCTTGTTAACGGGTTTTGTTTTAAAACGGACATCTTCCCAATATTTGATGTTTACATGTTTAATACTGTCGTTGACGTAAGGAGGTTGCTATCTCTTAGGTATTATTGTAATATAGAAAAAAAATAATATGAAAACAAATAGAAACAAATTGCCTAAAGCAGGTGTGGTAAAGCTCTACAATTACAGTAGCAAAGCCATCAGGAATGGAATGGAAACTTCGACTGCCAGTGACCCCACCACTACGTGTACAACGGTAATCACGACAACGCATTAACATTTTTTAACTTGATGTTATGGGCCCGCTCAAAAATGAATTGGTATCAGTTATGGAAAGCACAAAATTGCCTTCAACGGCAACTTTCATGTCAGATTGCAGTTCAGGTATTTCAGCGGGCCCTGATTTTGTATGTTTCCGCCAACTCTGTGAGCGGGTGCGCGAAGGTTGGGCCGGTGCGGTATTTTCCGCTGCTACGGACGAGGCATTAGGTCGTTATTTTAACTACCACTTTGACCTTCTAAGCGATTTATTGAGCAACTCCCAACTAACGGAGACTGAGGTTTCGCAACTATTGGACCTGATGGGACATCTGCTGCTTTTCTTCAAACAGTATCTCGATTGGGAAAGACCATTACCTGCTGCTTACCTTTTGTTTAAATTTTCCGAAATAAAAGAACAACAAAGTTCGATTGAAAATCTGTTTAACGGATCTCCTGTTGATGATGCACTCCGCAAATGCCTTATGAAATACTTTTCCGGCGTACTGGACGCAATAAGTGCCGGCTGTTTATCAGTAGGTGAGTTTTTCTTTGCCAATAGATTGGTGAATGAATTAGTTGTTAAGCTAAAAATGTCGGGTAGGGACGCTATAAACCAAAGCGTTTCTGAACTACTGATCCATCTTAATTTTAATCATCTTGATTTTTTTGTCTACCTGAAAAATCGGACTGATGCCGAGCTGGTTGCCCTTTCTGAACCGGAACGTAGTCAAGTGCTTCAGCGAAAAGCTGCAGAAATTCAGCTTAACGGGGACTCTCCCCGTAATATTTATGATAAAAATCTTCCACCAATATTAGTGATGTTAAAAGGCTGGATGGCAGAAGAAGCCGTGTTGATGAAAGCCGCATTCGAGAAAAGCAAAGTCAGCATGCTTGATGCCTGGCCAGGGAAGATCGGTCTTCGGCTTTCTGTTCCGCAATTAGCTTGTCTGATCCACGTTTTTCATGAAGCCGGTATTTATGCCACTTGCAATCTTACCCAGATATTTAAATCTACCGCGTTTAACTACAGCACGATCAAACAAGAAAATATATCTCCGGATAGTTTAAGTAAGGAGTTATATGGTATCACCCAAAATACCGCGAAAAAAGTAATGGAGCTGCTGCTAAAGATGGCCGAATTTATTAAGCTTTCTTACTTCCCGGCAGTGGCTGTAATAAGTGTAACAATCCTTTATCGCTAAGATATTCGCTCAATTCTGCAAGCCAGTGGTAATTAAATTCTTTTTTTTGTTGTAATGCAGGCAGCCCGCATGCAATGATTTCAGCCATTGTCTGACATCCCATTTCTTTTGAAGTAACGACGAATCGGGGACTGAGCCCCAGCATCTCGATTGATTGTTGTAAAACCTGCTGATCTTCCATGTACGGAATATGAACTGCAATTTAAGCATATTTTATATTGTACCTATTAAAATAGGTATAATATAGTAGGTAAGATTAAAACAGGTATTTCGGTTTCTTTGCCCTATGTGCGCCGAAAGGAAAAAGCTAATCGATGAGGATCTGTCGGAATACTATAAAAAAGTAGGTCGGCGCCTGAGGTATTTTAGAAAACTTCGGGGCTTCAGCGACTACGAAAAGTTTTCCTATGCGCACGATCTTAACCGGTCCCAGTATGGTGATTATGAAAAAGGCAAGAACCTGAATATCGGCACTTTGCATAAATTATTGAAATTGCTGCAGATCAACGAGTCTGTATTCTACGGCGATGGCTATGAAGAGACATAAGACACAAAAGAGTATCAACCCGGAGTTCTTTATAGGATGAGGCAGTTAACAGATAATGATTGCCAAAAAAAGAGGAGTTGGTTGACTCCTCTTTTTTTGATAAAAAATTTGCGTTATTTTTTTAAACAGTAAATATCGGTCAAGAAAGTCAATCGTTCCCTTTATACGGCAGGCGGTAACGTTCGCTAAACAAGATTTCCGACCATTCCCAGAACCGCCATGGTTTGATGGTAAATGTACGGTACAACCTGTTGTCTCCCCGGTCTTTTTCGGGATGCTCACAAAGAAAGTGACCATATGATCTTACACAACCTATAAAGGATTTTCCTTTTCCTGCTTCTTCCTTGTAAAGAAATGACTTGTCAAGGTTTTGATATTCATAATCTTCTTGTAGAAAGAAATTAAAAAATGGCAGGTTACTTAATATAATCAGTGCGAATATTATTAATGCTGTTTTTTTCATAGTAAACTTTATTATTTACAAGGACCGTTGCTAAATGGCGTTGTTGCACCTGTAGTGTTTACGTTTGGATTTCCTTTTAGTTTTTCGATGCTGTCGCCCAGCGCCCCCGGGGCAAGCGCTGGACTTGAGGGGTACAGTGGTGAATAGGTGATCGGATTGGGCAACGTAATATTGCCGGCAATGCACGCGCTGTTCACAAAATTAGTACAGTTAAAATCCGTGATATCATAGATGGTTGGCGGATTACTGATGTAATTGATGATCTTATTAAAGTTTTCAGCATTTACCGGGTAGGAAATACTGACGTTGAAGTCCAGGTCACCGCCGTTATCAACTAATTTAGAGGGGGCATGCATCTTGTCAAATCCGGTTGCGTCCGGGTAATAGCCGACGGTCTGGGTAATGCTGGAGCTTCCGTTGGTTTTGGTCAGGCTGATGGCCGTGTGACCAACGCTGTTGGGGCCGATATTAAAGGTTGTTCCGGGCCAGGGTTCCTGCACATAGATAGTTACGGTCATGGTGGCACCGTTATCGGGTATGTTCCGGAAACAGTTCATATAGTCTTTGGGATTGATGCCGCTTTTGTTTTCACCCGGGAGATTGGATACCTCCGGAACAGCGGGCGCACCTGAACCTCCCGCGCCTGCGGAAGAACCGTCTCCGGGGCTCCCGCCCGAAGGCCCGCCACCGCCGCTGTTATCATCTCCGCCAAGGTCAACATAGGAAGTTACGCAGATCTGTTCTGAGTAGATCACCGCATTCCCGTCTCCGTCGACATAATTGTTGTCAACCCATGTACACTGCGTGACAGGTGCGATCATATCGGTTTTTATTGGCTTCGTATTGGCTGGGGCAGGCTTGATCTGCCCGATCTGCTTGCCGTTTGCATAGGTTTTTCCGTACAATAAATGATAATTGTCATCATAGATAAAGCGTCTCCCTGTAAAAGCGGTGCGGGGATATTGTTGCTTCCGCTGAAGATAGATCGCATCGGGAATGGTTTCCAGGATCCTGGTAGCAATATTTTTATTCGGGTCCAGGTAAAAAAGCAATTGCCGGTAGCCGAGGCTCAGGGATTGAAAGCGGGGACGTCCCTCAATGCCTACCAGCCAGTAGCCGCCATCTTTATCGGGGACATACAGCGCCTTATCCCAGTGGATGTTATTCGAAGTGTCACTTTTATAAAAGGTTTTGACCTGTTCAAGGGTAAGCGTGCCCCCGGGATCTTCAGTGGGTTTTGATGGCGTCTTTTTTTGCTGCTCCTTGCGGCAACCCAAAATCAGGAGCAACAGCATGATCAGGTATTTGATTTTTCTTTTCATAGCTGTGGTTTTAATACAAAATTGCCCGATAGCAGCCGGGGATTATTTGATTTGAATCAAATTTCTCTTCTGGCGCGGATCCGGCTCAGGGTTTCAAGCGTGATACCGAGAAAGGAGGCGATCTGTCCCAAAGAGGCGTGCTGAGTGATATCCGGTTGTTTTTGCAGCAGCAGTTTATAGCGTTCGGCGGGTTGTTTGTTCCGCAACAAAATGGCCCGTTCCTCCGCCATGATATAATACCTTTCGGTAACCAGCCGGCCATGGAAGTTATATTCCGGGAACTCCGCATAAATGATCTGCAACTGGTCCCAGGTCATGGACAACAGGGTGGAATCTTCGAGGAGCTCGATGTATTCGGCAGCGGCTTGCTGGGTGTAAAAACTGTAAACGGAGATCATCAGGTCGTATTTCTTCATGAACCAGGTAGTGTGTTCCCGGCCTTCGCGGTCAAGGTGATAGGCGCGCGCGAAGCCGTTGGCTATAAAATAAATGCGCCGGGAGACTTCGCCTTCGCGAAGGATAAGTTCTTTTTTCTTATGTTCCCTTTTGATGATGAAATCTTCGAAGCGCTGGCGAAGTGCACCCGAAAGCGGGGCGATCATGGTCAGCATCTGGAACAGCATGTCAAGTTCTGTAATTGGTGTGTTATTTTCCATGGCAGATCGGTTAAAATCTTACCGGTGATTTATAGAATTTAGCTTTTGGTTAACAGATAATAAGTTAAAATTAATAATTATATGATAATAATAAATAATTATGTGAAAAATATTTACAAATATATTATTGGTTAAATGATTTATGCTGTACGGTACCGGGCGGCGAGCGGCATTGGTGTAATGAGCAGGCGCTTAATAAGTTTTAATTTTCCGGATGAGTTCTTCGAGGGTATCAATAGCGATCGCTTTATCCCGCTCTTCTATTTTCATGGTGCTGCTCCTTGCGCTTTTCCAGGAAAAGTCAGGCATTCTCTCAGTTGACAGAAAGGGAGTGATGCTGCGGAGAACGAGGCTGAAGGAGCGGGCTGCGAGTAGCCGCGTATCGTCGGCGGCTTTCAGGAGGATGGCCAGCTGGTCGACGCTGAGCCTGCAGGTAACTTTGAATGGTGCTGAGTGCTCGGGCGGAGCCGGGTTATTCCCATTTGTTCGGTTGTTTGGAAGGTAATTGCCATAACGCCTCCGGAACTGGTTTTGTAAGTGGTCCAGTTCTGCTAACACTTGTTCACAGAAGCTGGCCAGGGGGGTATCCAGTGGATAGGCAGCCTGATTGACCATCGCCTGCCGTTTGAGTTCGTCCAGGCTTTCGTGGTATTGCAGCAGCATAGCCGAAATCTTTTCGGGATGTATCGGAAGGAAGGTTTTCGCTTTAAGTTCTTTCCAGATGATGTCTGTTTCGGCGCTGAGCTGTTGCTTCCATCCGGATAAATCATTGGGGTTGATCTTCCCGGATTGCGTGCGATCAGGGTTGAGTTCTTTGCCGACGATTTCATCAAGCCATTCAAAAGGGTACCGGAACTGGTTTTTATCTGCCATAGGTTTCGAATTGTTGGTATAAAGCCTGAGTTTCCTGTTATTGAAATGAAGAACGGTACACGACGTTGTGCGCCGGGTAATCCCTGAACCTGTAACAAAGGTAAAAACGACGGCCCGGTAGCAGGTTGATGTTAATCAAATTCGATGGGACATTGATAAAAATAGTTGGAAGTGTGTTATGGGCCTGAGAAATGCGCTCATCGGGATGGAATACCGCATGTTGTGGTTTGGACTCGATTTTATCCCCCTGGTGACGTCGACACTATTTAACCTGATTTGATTTTGATCAATTAAACTGTAGACGATGCTTGTCCAGATAGGGCGATTGAAAGCTGATTCAGCGACAATGTCCAAACCGTGGATTGCAGCTTGGTTGGGCTCTCAAATCAATAAAGGATATTATTGAACGGCGGGTTAAGGCCCGGGGGGACAACATATTTTTGGGAACGGTTCAGACCTCTCCAGCTGCAAGCATGACTGCACCAACAAGTCCGCTTTTCATTTCCATCGCGTTCGACGGATGATTGACCCAGCGTTCCCCGTTTTTGATAAAAGTGTACGGCGTGCCGTACATGATGATCTTCAGTTCGCCGGGCTTCCTGTTTTCTATGGTAAAATAGTAGGTGCGGTTTTCAAAATGTGCTTCGAGGCGTTGTGACATGGCGCGAAATTAGGAATAGTTAAAGTTGATCACAAATCGGAGTGATTGCTTTACTTGGATTTTTACCAGGAAGGTTATCAATCGTAATCAATTGAAAAGAGTTAATGTGAAATGGAGGTTAAGGCTTTGTGGCGTTTATCGCGATTTAATGAGGTTCTATTCGTTGTACAGGCTCACCGGAATACCGGTATTAGGCGGTGTGCAATCACCTCAACAAATAGGCCGGGAAAAATATTCAGGCTGATGTTATGCGCCTGATCGATGTTTTTTTTGATGAAGGTTTAAGAGCCATATCGGATACAATCATAAAAAAAGGGCGTTGGATCTAAATTATGGGAATTCATGCGGAGCCGGCGAGTTTTGGGTGGTGTTTGCATGACTGGGCATTTCCATTAAAGATAAGGACAAAATAAAAGTCCCCAACACTCGCTGTTTGGGGGCTTTAACCTAAGTATTATGATTTGGAAAAACACCCGGGCTCATAAAAATGTAATTCATAGATAATTAACGGAGGATATTTATGAAACAACAAGTAATTGAAGATGTAAACATTATGCCTCAATTGGATAGAGCCTGTGGTTTAGATATGCACAAAGACAAGATCGTCGGCTTTATTTCTGGTAAAGATGGTAGCAACCAAGAGTTTAGGAAATTTGGCACCTACACCTGCGAACTCAAACAGATTAGAGATTGGTTACAGGAGAATGATATTCAGCATTCCCTGATGGAAAACACTGGCATTTATTGGATGAGTTTACACGCTATACTCACCGAAGCCGGTATTGAAGTCATTGTTGCAAATCCGGTTCATATCAAGCAAATGCCTAAGCGGAAAACTGATCGCAAGGATGCTAAGTGGCTTTGTACATTATTACTACATGGATTAGTCCGGCCAAGTTTTATTCCTGACAACACACAACGGATAATCAGAGATTATTGCCGAAATCGGTTATTCTATATCTGGCAGCTTAACAGGGTAAGGAATCGTTTACTAAAGATATTGGAAAGTAATAACATCAAACTACGATACGTCGTCAGTACGATTCATACATTAACCGCTATGGACATAATAAGATTGCTGGCTAAGGGGGGTACCGATCAGGAACAGTTAGTCAATTGTGCCAGAGGTAAGGTAATAGCAAAAAAGAACAGTTGATCAAAGCATTGGATGGAACCCTGCAAGGTTATCACCATACTCAACTACAAATGCTACTGGAAGATTACGACCATGTGCAAAAGCAAGTCGACTTTTTAGATAAATCAATTACTGAAATTATCAGTGAGCATTACGCCCAAGCTTTTGAATGTCTTGATAGCATCAGCGGTATAGGTGTCAAATCAGCGGAAATTATTATTAGCGAGGCTGGAAAAGATATGGGGCGTTTCCCAACAGCAGATCATTTCACCGCGTGGTGCGGTATTGAACCGGGCAACAACGAAAGTGCAGGTAAGCGAAAAAACACAGCTATTAAAAAAGGCAACAGTTATCTAAGGGTTGCCATTGTTGGCGCGGCATGGGCTGCTGTTCGGATGAAAGATTCTTATTGGCATGCCTTATTTGATAAGTTACGTAAACGTATGAAAGCGCAAATGGCTATTGTCGCTGTCGCAAGAAGATTGCTTAAAGTGGTTTATAAGACACTGGAAACATTAACAATTTATCAGGAAAAAGGCATTGCTCATTTTGTCGATTTGCAAGCTAAAGCGACTCTATACCATAAGGTACAGCTATCTTGGCCGCAAACGAATGATGTTTAAACGAACTAAAAAGACGGAAAAGGTAATAGAATAAAAAGTCTGAACCTAAGCTGCCAAAACTGTAGATAGCCCCAGGTTTGTTCCATGAGAACGCAGAGGAAACTTATTTTTGAACTTCAGTGCTTGGCATTAATTAAACTAATCGATTTTATTATGGTTGTAATCATTCCAATTGTATTATACTTTTTCCAACTTTTCCAAAAAGAGCATAGGTTTTGTTATGATTAATTCATGTGTCATGAGGACCAGTTAATTCGCGAAATAGTATTTGAACATTATTTTATTGCTTGAGTTGTTGCAGTATTTTCTTGCCGCTCTCACTTTTGGGATTAAGTTCAACAGATTTTTGATACATCTTCATGGCCTCTTGTTTTTCACCGTTTTTCAGCAATGCCTCGCCGTAGCTGTCAAAAGCATTCCAACTATCCGGGTTTAAAATCGTATTTAATTTAAATACTTCTAACGCTTCTTTATTTTTTCCCTCTTTGATTAATGAATACCCCCACGAATTCAGGTCGTTTTCAGAATGTCGGCTTAGTGCTTCCGCCTTCTTCGTTTCGTTAGCGGCGTCAATATTATAATTCAGTACTTTGGCAGTTAAGGCCGCTTTTGGTTTAGTGTCGAGTGTTGCAGCGTAGACTTTGGCTATACCGTTGATGATCAGTGCGGGGTTGTCAATAAAAATATAATGACCGCAGTTATAGGCAGTGATGCCTGTACGGTTGTTTGCGGCCCTGACAAATTCCTCATGACAACGTTTCCAATCGGTCGCATCCACGGGATTATCAAACGGCGGGCGGCCGGAAACAAAATCGATAGCCGGAATGTTGATCGGGAAGGGGCTTTCACGAACTAACTTAACATTTGTGCTGAGGTCGCCGTACTGATAGTAAAGTCCTGGCTTTGTTGTTTTCCTTGACACCTTGTCTATATCATTTTGCCGCTGAAGAGCGCTGAGCCTGCTATCGAACCAGCAACTGGTACTTCCGTCAATCAATACAGCTCCTTTTACTTTGTCGGGATGGCGGTAAGCGTAGACCGTTGTTGAAAAGGCGCCCTGTGAATGGGCCACCAGAATAATGTCCTTATCATATCCCAGCCTGTGCAGTGCCGTTTCTAAGCCCAAAATGCCATTTAACAACCCATGTTTGTTTGTATCAAGTGTGCTTTTACCAAAGCCGGGCCGATCGTAGGTGATCAACGTAGTACCGGTTAGTTCGGATATCGGCTTGAGCAATCCGGTCCAAACCGATGCATTGTCGCCGCCGCCGGCTTCAAATAAAATTGGTGTACCATGTCCTTTAACTATGAAGAAATGAAGCTTGTAATTTCCAGCATCAACTAGGGTGTCGACCGTTTGATATCTGGCAATTGGTCCGGATTGTCCAAATGAGGTATAGCTGAATAATAAGAGGACAAATAATAATAGGTATCTCTTCATAATTAAAAGATATTTAAAAGCTTTTTAAGTTATCAATCAATTAAAATCATGCCAATTCGTAAATGGTTGATGAGCAATTGCTTACATGATATCGGCCAGAATGCTGTAACGGAAACGGACAATAGATGTTCGTTTTTAGTATGTCCGGAATTTTTGGAATAGGAAACGGATGATGCTTCAAGTCGACATTTAATCTATTTTTAGAGGAACCTTATCACAATAAACTGGTATGATAACCAATTCACGGGTAGCTAAAATACGGACTTTTTGGGATGGCCGGGTAACTTTTGGGCTATTGCCCTGATGGTGCGGGAAAAGCCGGTTCACCTTCGCTCTGCGCGCTGTCGCGCACGCCGCTCTGGTTCACCCGCTTTTCTCCGCCGACGCAACAGCCATCATTTTGGGTGCGCTTCGCCGGTGCAGGCGGCTATCGCCGGCCTGCCCCTCCCAAAATCATGGCAGTTGCTGTTTTATTGGTTGTGCTTTTTATGATATAATCCAGTTAATTTTTACTGCCCACATAGGATGATCGGGGAGTATGAAGGAGATAACAATTTATGTTAAGCCTTGCCGGAATCACCTGGGGCATAACGGTGATTTTTAATCAGCAGAAGGTTTCCTGTACGTTTTCCTCGATGTAAACCCGGCCGGTTGAAGTGATATGATACCCGTAGTCGAAGCAAAAATTAAAGATGCCGACTTCAGGCATTTCGTACTGGCTGGTAAAATATTTCAGGTTAAGGCCTTTACCCAGCAGGTCGCGGAGCATGTAGGGTTCCTCTTTGTAAAGGCTGTGCATCATCAGTAACTCCCGGTTACTTAATAATATTTCATAGATCTTCCGGAAGTTGGGGCTGTCGCGGTGGTTTGCTTGGGGGGCCTTTGCGTTGTCCTTGCGCCTGCGATTGTTAAATGCGGTCCGGCAAATATCATTGCAGAATTTGCGGTCATCGCGGCCGGCACCAAGGGGCTGGCCGCATTCATGACAGTTTTTCTCAATTGTATTGTTTGTGTCGTCAGGTATCATTGGACCGGCTGGGATTTAAACGTTTATAATCGTTTAATCAACAGTGTTTTGTCTTTTTTGATTGATTTACTGTGGAATTTTGTGCTTTACTAATATCAACGGTCATGGAAAAAGCACAGCGCACCACCAATTATCCTAGCCTGGCGAGTGAAAACTTCAGGCATGGCAAAAAGCATTATTTCATCGACGTGAAGAAGGCGGCGAATGACAGTCATTTTTTGCTGATCACCTCGAGCGAGCAATATGGCGGGGGTGAATATCACCGGCAAACGGTCCAGCTTTGGCAAGAGGATCTGGGGATGTTCGTGGAAGGTTTGTCGATGGTGCTGCGGAGGTTGGCGCATGGCGACCTGGCAACGGCGGAGCCGGTGATGAAGCTGGTGAAAGGTGTGACAGGTATGGATGCTGTGGCGCCGGAAGACCGGCCGCGGGAGAAGCTGCATGCTTTTGGAGCGGGTACATTAAGCAATACGGAGTTGCTGGCGATCCTGTTTTGTACAGGCAGTTCAGAATTGTCGGTACTTGATCTGTGCGGTCAGGTCATGGGATCCATCAGCGATGAGGCTGCGGGTTTGAGGACGATGACGACGGAGCAGCTGTGCGCGTTTAAGGGAGTTGGTGCTGCAAAAGCCGCAACGCTGTTAGCTGCGCTGGAATTGGGCCGGCGGGCTTTCACTTCGTCCATCAGCTAAAGTTTTTGGGGCAGGCAAAGGTCGCGCTGGCACAACCTGTCCGTCAAGGGTATATGAACCGGGGCATTGCCCCGGCCCTTGACAGACAGGCCGTGCCGCGCGGTAATGCCTTAAAAAACTTTAGCTTATGGAAAAGTTCGCATTAACCCTGCAATCACAGTCTGACGTTGAAGCATATATCGCCGGCTGTTCGACGCGCTACGAACGGGAACTGCTGGAAGAAATAATAGCATTGATAAAAGCCGGTGATCAGGAGCAACTGACTTGGTTCGGTGGCTTTGGTGACAGCCTTCGTCAGATATTGATGAATGTCAACGAGTACCGCCATGCGTTGGGATTCGGGTTCACCGAAATCGCTTTTAACCGGTACGGCTGGTTCGCTTCACCGAAGTTTCTTGATTTTGAGGAAATTAGTTTGGGACAAAGCTATATCCGTATCGGTCGCGGGCCGAATGGCAGCTGGGCTTATGCTTTGAGCCGCCAGTATGGTACGGCTGGTACCAGCGGGCCGCTTTGCGTGTTCTGCAAAAAATATCCCGACCGGGATACGGCACTTGCTCATGCGCTGTCGGAAATAAAAACAGATATGAGCAAGTATCTCGGCCATCCCGATACCACTAATTACAAACAGGATTTTCTCCATCAAACATTGAAAGCCATCGCTGCAATGGAAGTGAGCCTTGCACAGTTGAGCCTTTTTTAAGGCTCAATTCGGTAAATTGGGGTGTATTCCCTATTTTCAACAACCTGAATTTTAAACATGGTTTATTTACCAATTATTACCGCTGTTTTTTCCGGCTTGTTGCTCTGGATACTCGGAAGATGGAATGTCGATAAAGCGGAGTAAAAACAGGAAAAGAAACGGTTGAACCAGTTGTCGTATAATATGCTTTAATTCAAGCATTGGGTGGATAAGGCAATCAGTTCCGGGCCGTTCATAGCCAGTTATATGGAAAAGATGCCTGCAGCGGTTAAAGCGGCCGGTCCGAAAAAAAGCGACGCGGAACTTACGGAAAAACTAATAGCTTATCCCGATGATCAAACTGATGTAAATTAAGGCCAGTATATTTACTGGCCTTAAAGTTAGTTTTTAAGGGTTTTCATTTTTTCGCTCAGTTCTTTTAATCCGGCTTTTTTTAGGCACTCGTCGCCAAAATTTTTTAATTCTTCGCGGTCTTGTTCCGGGATCAAACCGAGCAAGCCCTGTACCGTCGGTTCTTTGTCAGCCACGCCATTTTCAATCAGGCTGCTCAACAATAAAATTGTTTTCCGGCTGATCTTCAAGTCGATCTTAACGGCTTCATTCATCCCTGGGCTACAAAGTAAGGTTTCGTAGACCGTTCCCAACACATCTTTTGCCATGTCGTAAAAATTTAATGGTTAAACAATGGGGCAAAGTTAAGGGGTAGCAATGAAACGATCCTGTTCGAAATTTAGTCGGGATTGGTGGATATCGTTCGGCCGCTTTACTTTTGGTTGTTTGTGATGAAGGAGGCGATGGATATGGAAGCGAAACGGATAACATTGGATCAGATCAAGGCGCTGGATGTGGTGGCCTGGCTGGCGGGTCTGGGCTTTGCGCCGGAGTTGGTCAAAAAGGGTTATGAATATTGGTACCGGTCGCCCTTGCGGGAGGAAGCGCACGCGAGTTTTAAGGTCAATCAGCGACTGAACCGCTGGTATGATTTCGGGTTGGCAGCGGGTGGTAACCTGGTTGATCTGGGCTTGCGTTATTACGGCTGCACGGTTAGCGAATTGCTGGTACGGTTTAATGATGGTGGGGATGTTGGGGGGCTGGTGCCACACCTTGAGAAACCGGTGGTTACCGAGCGGCAATTGGTGGTTAATGATGTGCGGCCGATCTTTTCTTTCCCGCTCAAAAATTACCTGCATGAGCGGGGTATCCCGGTGGCGGTTGCGGATGAGTTTTGCGTGGAGGTCCGCTACAAAGTGGGCGGTCATGAACTATTTGGCATCGGATTTAAAAACGATGCCGGGGGCTATGAGATCCGGAGCAAGATCGCCAAGAGCAGTAGCGCGCCCAAGACGATAACGTCGCTTAATTACGGCGCTTCTTCAGTACAGGTTTTCGAGGGCTTTTTCGATTTGCTTTCCTGGCGGGTTTTGCACCCTTATGATGATCCGCGTGCGACTAATTTGGTGGTGCTGAATAGTGTGGCTTTGTTCGAGCGGGCGTTGCCTTTTCTGGAATCGCATGAACGGGTGCATTTATGGCTGGATAACGATGGTACGGGGAAGCGTTACCGGAACCAGGCGCTGGCTTTAGGCGCACGTTACCGCGATGAAGGCGGTTTTTACAGCCAATTTAAAGATTTGAACGAATGGCTTTGCCGCAAGGGTGTGGCGCCGGAACAGCGGCAGCGCCTGAAGGTCGGCGGTTTGTGAGGTGAAGGGGCTGTTTATTCTTTTTCCCCTCGGCAGCCCGTGGATTGAGTTTGCCTTGTGCGCAAACGGCAAGATGTATAGTTGTCTTACAACTAATCCTGCCGCCCTCGGAACTCGGGCGGCTTCGCGTGGAGAATGTGAGCTATTGAGGAAGTTGTTAATTGGTGTATTCTTTTTTTGAGTTGATACAATGGATGAGGTGAAAGAGCAGAAAAAGACGGGCCGTTGGCGGGTGATCAACTTTCGGTTAACAACCGAAGAGTATGATTTGCTGTCGGCGCGCTGGAAACAAACTACGCTGAAAAAGCTGAGTGCTTATGTCCGGCAGGTTTTGTTCGGGCGAAAGCTGACAATGAAAACGCGGAATGTTTCGGCGGATGAATTGGTGGCGGAATTGGTTTTGCTGAAGAAAGAATTAAACGCTATCGGCGTGAATTTTAACCAGGCGCTGCACCGCCTGCATACGCTGGATCATGCGCCGCAAATGCAGGATTGGCTCCGGCGCTGGGATGCGGATAAGCTTGTTTTATTTAACCAATTGTCCGCCATTTATGCACGGATGGCGGTGATCGAATCCGCATGGTTGCAGTAATCCATAGCAGCACGTCGATGGCCCGGGCGATCAGCTATAACGAGCATAAAGTTAAAGCGGGTCAAGCCGACCGTTTGGAGGTTTCGGGCTTCCTGAAACATCCTTCCCTTTTAGGATTCACGGAGTTGTTACGGCGCTTTGAAAAGCTGACAGAATTGAACCAGCGGACGAAATTAAACAGCCTGCACATCTCGCTGAACTTCGATCCCTCAGAGCAACTTTCAGAAGAAGTTTTGCTGGCGATTGCGCGTGAGTACCTGGAAAGAATCGGCTTTGGCGAGCAGCCTTTTTTGGTCTACAGGCACCGCGATGCGGGACATCCGCATCTGCATTTGGTGACGACGAATATCCGGCAGGATGGCAGTGCGATCACGCTGCATAAGCTGGGGGCGAACAAGTCTGAACCGGCGCGGCTGGCGATTGAGCAAAAGTATGGTTTGGTCCCTGCGGAAATTAAGCAAAGGGCGGCCGTGTTAAAGCCTGAGGCTGTTGACGCCACGCGGGTTTTGTATGGAAAGTCGGAGACGAAAAAGGCCATTGGTAAAGTGCTGAATTTTGTGCTGAAGGAATATCGCTTTGCGTCTTTGCCGGAATTGAATGCGGTGCTGGGCTTGTATCATGTGGTGGCCGATCCGGGTGCGGCGGATAGCCGGGTGAGGCGGCATGAGGGTCTGGTGTTCCGCGTGTTGGATGCGGACGGGAACAAGGTATGCATGCCGCTTAAAGCGAGTTTGTTTGCGGGTAAGCCTGTTTTGAAAAACTTGCGGTTTCAGTTTGAGCGGAATAAGGTCAAGCCTGTGGATGGGCAGCGGCATTTGCGGACGGCTATCGATCTGGCTTTGTCGGGCGGGCAACTGGAACCGGATGCGTTAAAAGTGGCTTTGCAAAAAGAGGGTATTGACCTGGTTTGGCGGCAAAATGAGGCAGGGATGGTTTATGGGATCACTTATGTGGATCATGTTCACCGGGTGGTGATGAATGGCAGTGAGTTGGGGAGAAATTATAGTGCCAAAGCGGTGCTGGAGCGCTGCAAAGGTCTGGTTGCGGGCGAGGGGGAAAAACAATGCGGCGAGGCGCAGCGGCCGGGGGCATGGCAGGATCATGAACCGGGGCGGGTACAGGGTGGATATGTTGGTGCTGGCGAGGGGAAAAAAGAACCTGGGGCAGGGTTGGTGGAGGTATTGCTGGATACCGGTTACCAGTCGGAGGCGATGGACTGGGAGTTGAAGCGCAGAAAGCGTAAGAAAAAACGGCGTTTGTCGCCGGGTTAGTTCCTGGATTTTTTGCTTGTGAATGAGCCGTTTTTCCGGTGAGGGAAGGTTGGCAGGCAATTGTTGTGCCCAAATTTTCGGGTTGGAGTTGAGGATTGATTGCGTGAGGAGGATGAGATGCAGACGGGAGAGAATGATCAGGCTATGCGCCAGATCCTGGATATGACGCGGCTGATTGCGATTGTACTATTGGCTTTGCACTGTTATGTGGTTTGCTACGGGGCTTTCGCCCAGTGGCATTGGACGGCGCCGCTGGTAGATAGGTTGCTGGTCAATGTGGGGCGAACGGGTTTGCTGAATGGGTTTAACCGGCCGAAGTTTTTTGCGCTGGGCTTTCTGGTCATCGCGCTGATCGGTGTGCGGGGGAAGAAGGACGAAAAGCAGACCTGGAAGACGGCAGCGCTTTTTATGACGGTTGGGCTGGTGCTGTTTTTCGGCAGTCAGTTTGTCTTGCTGATTAGAGGTAGCCTTGAGCTGGTGGCCGCTGGCTATATGGGGCTTTGCGGGTTGGGGTTCCTATTGTTCCTCAGCGGCGGGACGATGCTGTCGCGGATCATCCGGGACCGGATTTCGGGGAATATTTTTAACCGGGATAACGAGACTTTTCCGCAGGAGGAGCGGCTGCTGGAAAATGAGTATTCGGTGAACCTGCCTACGCGTTACCGGCTGCGGGGGGAATGGCGAAACGGATGGTTGAATATTATCAACCCGTTCCGTTCGACGGCGGTGATCGGCAGTCCCGGTGCGGGTAAGAGTTATTTCCTGATCCGGCATTTTATTACGCAGCACATCCGCAAGGGTTTCGCAATGTTCGTGTATGATTTCAAGATGCCCGACCTTTCGGTTATCGCGTATAATACCTGGCTGAAATACAAAGCCGGGTATAAGGTCGCTCCGTCTTTCTATTGTATCAATTTTGATGACCTGGCGCACAGTCATCGTTGTAATCCGTTGGTTCCTTCGGCGATGCACGATATTACCGACGCGGTGGAATCGGCGCGGACGATCCTGCTGGGGCTGAACCGGGAATGGGTAAAGAAGCAGGGGGATTTCTTTGTGGAATCGCCGATCAATTTTTTGACGGCCATTATCTGGTTTTTGCGTCGTTACCAGAGTGGGGAGTTCTGCACGCTGCCGCATGTGATCGAGCTCATGCAGGCGGAATATGATAAGCTGTTTACGGTTTTGCGTACGGAGCAGGAGATCGATGTGCTGATTAACCCTTTTGTCAGCGCTTATCTCCGGGACGCGGTGGAACAGTTGGAGGGGCAGATCGCTTCGGCGAAGATCACGATGTCACGGATCGCTTCGCCGCAATTGTATTATATCCTGTCAGGCAACGAGTTTACGCTGGATATCAATGACCCGCTCAAACCGAAGATCGTTTGCATGGGCAACAACCCGCAGAAGATACAGATCTATGGTGCGGTGCTGTCGTTGTTCGTGAATCGCTTGCTGAAGATCATCAACCAGAAAAACCGGTTGAAGTGCAGCCTGATCTTGGATGAGTACCCCAGCCTGGTGGCTGATGTGATCGCTACGATTGCGACCGGGCGAAGTAACCTGATCAGTACCTGTCTGGGCATACAGGATGCCAGTCAGTTGCGCAAAGAGTATGGCCGGGAAGCAGCGGATGTGATTATGAACATCGTGGGCAATATGGCAGTCGGCCAGGTGGCCGGCGATACGGCCAAAATGGTTTCGGAAAAGATCGGGCGGATCATGCAGGACAGGGAAAGTTTGTCGATCAACCGGAGCGATACATCCATCAGCAGGTCTAAGCAATTGGAAGCGGCTGTGCCGGCTTCGCGGATTTCGGCTTTGAGTTCGGGGGAGTTCGTCGGGTTAGTGGCGGATAATCCGGATGAAAAGATCGAGTTGAAAGCATTTCATTGCGAGATCGTTAACGACCATGGCGGGCTGAAAA
This sequence comes from Mucilaginibacter sp. A5337, assembly GCF_059690695.1. Lineage (NCBI taxonomy): Bacteria > Pseudomonadati > Bacteroidota > Sphingobacteriia > Sphingobacteriales > Sphingobacteriaceae > Mucilaginibacter > Mucilaginibacter sp. A5337. The sequence goes on from NZ_JCAWEC010000008.1 coordinate 195,857, forward strand.
AAGAGATCGATGACTACCAGCCGATACCGACCGTGCGGGTGATCAATCCGGGGATTATACAGCGGAATTATCTGACCATCAAACAGGATGTACGGGAAATTATTGAAGAAGTTTTTGAACGGTTATTGAATGATCCAGCGAAGTCGCATTTAGTCATTAGGAAAACGAAAAGTTAATTCATTAGCCGCAATGTCAAGGTTAAAGATTGATCAAGTTTATCGAAAATTTTTATGTCCATTCTTTCAAGCCCAGGTTTGATAAAATACTTTAGCGTTTTCAATGACTTGCAAGTCCTTGGCAAAGTAAAACAAGCAGCATCTTTGGACGGGCCGTATCATGGGACAAAGATGTTGCCGTAGACTTCCTTGAAAAAACGATTTCCTGTACTCATGGAAGGTGACCAGGATAAGTGTTTTCAAATAGAACCAAATGAAAAGGGAAGTTTGACTTTCCGGAAATCTAATTTAATTTTTACTTTTAATGCTCCTAAACAACATCATGGCTTACGAAATCAAAGATTTTAAGTTACTGGCAATAAGACCGCGAAAGGGCTGCCACCGGGATTACCGTAAGAACCTCAACGACCATTTGCTGTACCAGTTTTACGGTTTATATGACTTCAAAAAAGAAGATGACCAGCCGTACCGTATCGAAGCCACGGGCTCTGACCATGGCCTGTTCAATAAATACGTTGATATTAGGAACGATCTCCGGATCAATGTTTCAGCCATCGTCGGAAAAAATGGTGCCGGCAAATCTTCCATCACAGAACTGCTTTTCCTTTGCTGCTACCTGGTCGCGATCAAAAACGGCATTTTAAAAATCAATCAGTCGAAACGAAATAATACCGAGCAGAAGCAATACGAGGCAATGAGGTCAGGCCTGAAAATGGAACTTTATTATGCCATCAATGATAGCTACCATTGCATTGTCATCGATGAACAGTTTGAGCGCCCTAAAAAGTCCCGGGGGAATATTAAGTTTACCGATCTTTGGAAGGTCAAAAAGGTCCCAATGCCTGCGTTTTTCTACACCATTGCAATTAACTTTTCGATATATGGATTGAACGAAGCTTTATTAGGTCCCTGGGTCGGACGTTTATTCCATAAAAATGACGGCTATCAAACGCCGGTCGTGATCAACCCCTTCCGGGACCGTGGCACGATCAATATAACCGGGGAAATTCACTTCGCGCAAAGCCGCCTGCTGGCAAACCTGATGCTGAACCGCAAAGAAGAGGTTGAAATCATCCCGGGAAAGAAAGTCACCCAACTAACCTTCCTTACCAATAGTTCTAAACTTACCCGCATTGAAGGCTATGATATTAAACTAATCATGGACGAGATAGAGGAAGCGACAGGCTATTCCGGAGAAATGATTTTTAACCAGACCTACCAAGCCTTGCTTGGCGAGCTCCCAGCGCCTAATTCGCTAAGTAGCCCAAGGTGGCGTGAATTAACCTTAAATTACGTAATTGGAAAACTAGTGCGGATCGCGATGAATTATGGGGAATACAACAGGTTCTCTGAACGCTATTCTACCGATGAGGTACCGGGTATTAAGGATATTAGCGAATATCTAAAAGCATTGAGCGCTGACCATACGCATATCACCCTTAAGCTTAGACAGGCGTTGAACTTTTATAAATATGATCCGTTACACACCGGAACGGAAGGTGTCCGGGAAACAGGTAACCAAATACATATTCCGATAACCAAATTCTCGCAAAGGATCAGGTCAAATATGGAACAGAATCCTAAAACTGATCCGGTAGAATTCATTCCCAATGCGCCATTCACACCAAGGCTGGCTATAGATAAAGATGTTGATTTTGATAAATTAAGCTCGGGAGAACAACAATATATCAATGCGGTACAAGCCGTTATTTATCATATCCTCAATCTAAATTCAGTCTTTAAAAACAAAAAACCAAGATCGTCTAAGGTCACCTACGACTGCATCAACATCATACTGGACGAGATCGAATTGTACTTCCATCCGGAATTCCAGCGCAGGTTCGTGAAGGATCTGCTTCAAACCGTTAGCAACCTGGATATCCCGTATATCAGGAGTATCAACATTTTGTTCCTGACCCATTCACCGTTCATATTATCTGATATACCAGGGTTTAATGTGTTGCGCATCAAACCAGGAAAAATTGAGGAAGAAAAACCGTCAACCTTTGCCGGAAATATCCACCAGTTACTGGCCAGCAATTTTTTTATGGATGCGACAACAGGAGAATTCGCTCGTGACACCTATCACGAAATCATTAAATTTTATGACAGGGTCAGTGCAGTAGATAGGGATCAGCGGCAAGCGTTTACCAGGGAATATCTCAAAAAAAGGGAAATGTTCCTATTCATCGTGGCTCAGATCGGTGAAGCTATTGCCAGAGGCGTATTAGAAAATCATCTCCATTACCTCGACGAAAACCTGTTGAAGGATGAAACCCAACGCCAATATTTAACCGCCCAAATTGCATTACTTAATCAACAATTAAAAGAGCTCGATGATAAAGATCAAATATCCTAAGGATTCGGTGGCCTTAAAGACCTTCCAAAATGCTTTCTTGGATAAAATACGTCCCGCTTTAAATAGCCAGTCAGAACTGGTTAGGGTTTTGGCACAGATCATGATCAATAAAACAACGCCACTGACATGGGAATATCTCTTGACCGCTCCGTTCGACGAACTTTTACAGTTGAACTTAGCCGTCGAGAAAAAAAAGAAGGCCGGAAACATGAAACGACTTGCTCCGCTAACTACCTATAAAACTTTACAAAACAAGATCGCTGCCTTTTTTATGGAGCAATCACAGGTAAAACTGATCTCCTGCTTTTACTGTAACATCGACAGCATCTACTCCTTTAGCCTCATTGGGGACTATAAAGACGGTCTGGATTTTATCAAGCGAGCAGGCGAAGACGAACTTCTAAATTTCCATGGTATCGGCAAGGTGACCTGCGCAGCGATTTTAGCTGTCCGCGGGACAGGGGCGATTACAACAATCGATGACTGTCCCGTAAATAAGCCGCTTAAAGCAGCCCTGAGATCGTTTAAACCCACACATACACACAACCATTTCACGTTGGATCATTACCTGCATCAGGCAGAATATCCTTATTTAAGCCTGTGCTTGTACAATTTTGTGCCCAGTTGCTATGTCTGCAATTCTAAATACAAAGGAGACCGCCGGCTTTACCTGAGTGACCCGGCCAGTTCCAATCCTGGTTCCAGTGTGTATACATTTCATCAAGACGTGCAATTCCAAGTGTTCTATCACCGGCAGGATAAGAAGATCCAGTCAAAGGATGATTATTCGGTTGAGCTGAAACCAATCCATAATGTCGCTTCTCATGAGCAGTATATTAAAACACTTAATATCAGGGGACGCTATACTATCCATAAGGATAAGGCACAGGATCTTATTGAAAAGCAAAAGGATTATCCGGACACCCGGATCAAAGAATTATCTGATGAGTTTAAGAGACCCATGGACGAGATCAGGAAACAGATCTTTGGTAAAGAATTGTACGACAGCGACCTTGACCATGCGCCACTGGTCAAATACAAACGCGACATCGCGAAAAGCATTAAATTGTTGCCTTGATGCGAACCCTTTGTCAACGCATCCGTAAAAAGCGTTATCGAAATTGCTGTAAAAAGCAGCAAAAAACTTCGGTTAATGTTCAGCAACAGATTAATACTATTGATTTACATCGAGACAAAAACAAAATAAATAACAAAAACTGAATTATTAAGAACCTTGATAATAATTACAGATGAGCTACTCTTTTAGTGGTTTTCTATCCAAATATCACAAATCTATGTTTCGCTACTACTTAGTGCCTAAAACATTATATTCATTATAATAACATCTATTTCTTAGACTTACCGCCACTATTTGCTCTTTTCGCTTCTATCAGTAGATCAAGCTCATCCAATCTTTTTATGTCCATTTTTTTAAGCACTATGCCAATAAACGCTGCAGAATCTTCAATCGCCTTTAAATCAGCCCAAAAGTTGGACCTTTGTCTGCTTAGGTCTACCGGATCGGAGAACTTTGAAAAGTCAAAATTGGTTCAAATAGTTGTTGCCGAATCTTGGTTATATATAAATTCCTTGACCTCTTCGATATTCGCAGTGCGATAAGTTGCTTGAAATAATACAGCTTTTCGTGGTGAATTGAATCGATTATATTTAATAATCAAATGCGGAATAAATACGCACGAATATTTACAGATTGAATTGGGTGTTTATATTGGGCCTTGGAATGTTTAGTAATCAAAATCATCGAAAAAAACAGTTGTCAAAAATTACGGACCTGTTACGAGAATTCGTAACAGGTCCGTAATTTCAAGTAATATTATTAATAACACTAACTCTTCCTTCTTTTTATAAGTTCCTGCATGTCCTGGCTTACCTTTTTGTCTGTTAACTTCGCGTAATGTTGTGTTTGTTTAATATTCATATGACCAAGCATCTTTGATACGGTTTCTATAGGTACGCCGTAATTAAGCGTGATTGTTGTGGCAAACGTATGTCTTGCTATATGGAAGGTCAGTTCTTTATTGATACCAGCAATTGCCGCAATTTCTTTTAAATACGCATTCATTTTTTGGTTGCTGAGGATCGGAATGGCCCGATCATTAGCAACACATTTTTCGTGATTTCTGTATTTTTTAATGATGGAAGTGGCTTCGGGTAGCATAGGCACCCTTGTCGATGTATTTGTTTTCTGACGGTTTGTGAAAATCCATTGGCTATTATCGATTCCTTCAACAATTTCGCTGAGTTTCAATTTTTCAACGTCAGCGTAGGAGAGGCCGGTATAACAACTAAATAAGAAAATGTCCCGGACAACTGTTAATCGGTCTGATGTGAATTTCTTCTTTGTAAGTTTCTGTATTTCTTGTTCTGTTAACACAACCCGCTCAACCCTTTTTTGGGTAAACTTGAAGTCGGCAAATGGATCAGTTGCCAGCCATCTGCTCTTAACACAAATCAATACGATCTTTTTTACATTCGACAAATATTTCATAGTCGAGTTGTGATTGCATTTCTGAATGCTTTTAAACCAAAAGCAGAACTCTGCGATGAACTCGTAATCCAATTTTTTAACGTCGATATCTACCTGGCCAAATTTCCAGACGATAAATGCGGCTGTATGGGTCAGGGTCGTTTCGTACCTTTTAATAGTGTTATGGGAAAATTCAGCCCCTACCAGGGTTTTCATTTGTTCATTATGTTTCCTGAAAACAGACAACAACGTCACTTTTTTTTCATCGATACCAGTCATTATGCCCTTGATCGCTTCAACTGTAATTTGCTTTTCAGACTCGATTAATTTCTTTTTTGCCTGGAAAACCGTTTGCTCCAGCGCATCGAGATAACCGTTTAATTCTTTAACAGATTCCTTTTTTCCTGTCGCACGCCCCGACTCGCTGCTCCAGGATTGTGGATCGCATTTTCGTTTGGTGGAAAGCTCTTTCGGTACGCCGTCGACTGTAATTCTTAAATAAATGGGTAGCGGTCCTGTCTGGTAGTTTTTGGGTTTTCTCATGAAGAATAATAACCCGAAGCTCTTTTCTAACATAGATACTTAAATAAAAAGGTAAAACAAATGTCGGAATCAAGCCACCATTAATCAAGATGTTCATGTGGTGTACATGTTTGATTGATAGTTAGTTATGTGGTTTTCAGTGAGTCTTTTTTGAAATTAAATTTACTCACTGAATCACTCACTGGAATTTTATGTTTATTTGCGAATTTTGAGTGGGTTTTAAAGCAAAAAAGCCCCAAATCATTGATTTTGGGGCTTTTTGAAGCACTTTGACTGTGCTTTTGTACTCAGAGCGGGAATCGAACCCGCACTCCGTTTACGGGAACAGGATTTTAAGTCCTGCGTGTCTACCAGTTCCACCATCTGAGCAGGTGTCTAACCTTTTAAAAATAAAACCCTTCTTTCAATCAGGAAGGGCTTTGAGCGAAAGACGAGATTCGAACTCGCGACCCCGACCTTGGCAAGGTCGTGCTCTACCAACTGAGCTACTTTCGCGTTGGTATTTTCCTCGCTTCGAGTTCGCTTTCGTTAACCGTTTGCTTATCTCGTTTGCGGGAGTGCAAATATAGGCAGAATTGTATACTCTGCAAGATAAATTTTAACTTTTTTTAAAATAGTTTATAACTCGCTGTTTTTCAAAATATCAGCTATCACCTCAGCTTCAAATCCGCGGCCCATGGCATACTGCTGTAACTTGTAACGGCGCTTAAGCTGGTTCTTTTCGGTTAGGGTAGCGGCTTTTTTTTGCAATAAAAGGGTTAATGCGGCAAGATAATCGTCAAAATCAATATTGAGCAGTGCTTTTTTGATCAGCACATCAGGCACTCGTTTAAGCTTAAGACCTTGTTTAATTTTAATGCGCCCCCAGGCTTTTTGGTTAAATTTACTTTTGGCATAGATCCTTGCAAATCGTTCTTCATTAAGAAAGTTGCCTTCAATCAACTGACTTATAATGTGCTCTACAGCATCGGGCCATAAACCCCACTCATAAAGCTTATCGCGTACTTCCTGTTGGGCACGTTCCTGGTATGCGCAAAAATGTTCGGCTTTGGCAAGGGCAACTTTCTCGTCGGTAATTTTAATTGGTTTGGGCTGATCCATTTAAAAGCCAAAATTCGTTAAAAATTATTCTATTTGTTTTAATATCTCCAAATTAGCAGCATGCCCAATAATTCATACGCTATATCCGCTATAAAAAAGATCATCAAGGCCGATGGCAACATTGTTGAAGATTATGCCATCAACGCACTTTTTACTGACAGCCGCCGGATTAATAACCCATCCGAAGGCTTATTCTTCGCCCTGAGCGGCAGGCGCAACGGGCATGAGTTTGTTGCCGAAGCTTATGCCGGCGGTGTCCGCAATTTTGTGGTGGAGCATGGTCCTGAGTTTAACCTGCCTGGTGCTAACTTTTTGATAGTGACCGATCCGCTGGTTGCTTTGCAAACCCTGGCAGCTTATCACCGCAGCTGTTTCAAGTTACAGGTAATTGGTATCACGGGCAGTAACGGCAAAACAATAGTTAAAGAGTGGCTGTACCAATTGCTTTCGGCCGATAAAAATATCGTTCGTAATCCTAAAAGTTATAACTCACAAATAGGTGTTCCGTTGTCCGTATGGCAAATCAATGATCGAAACGACCTCGGTATTTTTGAAGCAGGCATCTCCACTGTAAAGGAGATGAATAAGCTAGAGGCTATTATTAAGCCCGAAATAGGGGTGCTTACCCATATGGGTCCGGCGCACGACGAAGGCTTTGAATCGCCGGGACAAAAACTTCTGGAAAAGCTGGGACTGTTTAAGAACAGCAGGCTGTTAATCCATAATTACGATCAGCTGATAGGTTATGAAAAAGATATTGCGGCAAAAGAAACTTTTACCTGGAGCCGCAAATTCCGCGAAGCTGATCTGTATGTTTTCAGTGAGACAGTGATCTCTAAAAATTATTATTTCCGGGCCCGTTACCAGGGTAAAGAGATAGAGTGCCTTGTTCCTTTTACTGATCAGGCTTCGGTAGAAAATGCTATTACCTGCTGGGCTACTATGCTGGCTTTAGGCTACAGCCCTGTTGAGGCCGATAAACGTATTGAGCGCCTGGCCCCGGTAAGCATGCGGTTGGAATTGAAAAACGGGGTAAACAACTGTTCTGTTATTGATGATTCATATAATTCCGATCTGCAATCGCTTGAAATAGCGCTTAATTTTTTATCGCAGCAAAACCAGCATCAAAAAAAGACACTGATCCTGTCGGATATTTATCAATCGGGCTTGCAGCAGGATGTACTGTACAAACAGGTGGCTGATTTGATCAGGACAAAAAAGATAGACAAGTTTGTTGGTGTTGGTGAAGCTTTGCTTGGCCATCAGCCGTATTTTGATGTGGCTGAACAGCATTTTTATACCGATACTACCACATTATTGCAGCAGCTAAAGGCGCTCAATTTTAAAGATGAAACCATCCTTATAAAAGGTTCAAGGAGTTTTGAGTTTGAGCAGATAAGCCGTGCCTTAGCCCAAAAGGCGCATGAAACGGTTATGGAAATCAACCTCAACTCTTTACTCAATAACCTCAATTTCTATAAGTCGAAACTTAAACCAGGCGTAAAAGTAATGGCGATGGTTAAGGCATTTAGCTATGGCAGTGGCACATTTGAGGTAGCCAATATGCTGCAATACAATAAAGTTGATTACCTGGCGGTGGCTTATATAGATGAAGGAGTGGCTTTACGGCAAGCCGGCATCATCCTGCCCATCAAAGTGCTCAATCCCGAAGCCTCGGCATTTGATAAGCTCACCGAATACAAGCTTGAGCCGGTAATTTATAGCTTTGGTTTGTTAGATGATTTTGTGGGGTATGCTTCGGCGCAGGGAATCGTCGGTTACCCGGTACACCTTAAAATTGATACAGGCATGCACCGCCTCGGTTTTGAAAATTATGAGATCGAAACCCTGTGTGATATGCTGGAGGCTAACCGTTATGTGCGTGTGCAATCGGTATTTTCACATTTAGCAGCAAGCGAAGCCCCCGAGCATGACGAGTTTACCAAAAAACAGATCAAGCGTTTTGAGAAAGCTTTTAAAGAGATAGAACGAACACTGGGCTACAAGGTGATTAAGCACATCTGTAACACTGCCGGAATTATTCGCTGGCCTTCGGCGCATTATAATATGGTTCGGTTAGGGATAGGCTTGTATGGAATTGATTCATCGGTGCCGGCCTCAGATGCCGGTTTGCAACCTATTGCCAGCTTAAAAACCAGTGTTGCCCAGGTTAAAAAGATAGGAGCGGGAGATACTGTTAGTTATGGTCGGAGCGGCAGTCTTTTAAAAGATGGTAAAATAGCTACCATCCGCATCGGCTATGCCGATGGCTACCTTCGCGCTTTTGGTAAAGGTGTTGGCAAAATGCTGGTAAAAGGTACGCTGGTACCTACAGTAGGTAATATTACCATGGATATGTGTATGCTTGATGTTAGCGGGTTGGATGTACGTGAAGGCGACGAGGTAATTATATTTGACGAGCACCAGCGTATTGAAGAACTGGCAAAACAGATAGGCACTATCCCCTACGAAATATTAACCAATATTTCGCAAAGGGTAAAACGGGTTTATTTTTACGAGTAGGATTAAACGCTCTGTGGGATTTCTTGTAAATAGTCGGGCGAATTAGTTTTAGTCGGGGTTTTTAATATGCTCGGTTATACAGGCAATCAGATTTTCTTTTGCTTTTTCGTAGCGGGTAGCTGTAAATTTCGTTGCAGTTTCCCATTTGATATCTGCTTTAGTAACAGCAACATCCTCTTTCAAGATTATCATTAACGAATCGGTTAAGGTTAGTCTGTGGGCGGGGGATTCCTTCAATAATTTTAACCATTTTGCATGTATCCATTGTAACGCAAGCCCTTGTTGATGTTCCCATTTACCTAAATTTTTGATTTGTTTAATTAAAGATATCAACTCACGCATTAATTCAACTTTTTTCATAAAATCGATTAAAAGGTATAAAACCCAAAAAGTGTTTGATTGAGCTAATACAGGTAGTTTTAGAAGCGCATAGTCTTTTGGAGTATCGGAGTGTAATATAAACATTATCTTTAACTAAAGGTTTCTTTTAATTTCAAATAACTTAGTCTTTTCCGCATTATTGAAATAGTTTCACTTTAAAATAGCTGGGTAGACTAACCAAACGACACCTGTGATACGATGTAAACATAATATGCTTTATAGTGATCATCTAAACTGGTCGGCACGAGGAGACTGCCATAGTAACTTTAGGCGCTGCAAGCACACTTTATGATTTAAATTTTATACCAATTTAAAAGAGTGTATTTTTACCCGTAAAATCAGCGGCTTAAAATGAACAGGTTAGCGCGGGCATTATTCAGGTATTTTATAAAAGGCATGTTGGTGGTTGTGCCTGTGGGCGCAGCTATTTTCCTGATGTATTGGGCCGTTGCAAGTATTGATAAGGCACTTAACCTGAGCGATTTTTTGGTTGATAAAACCGGAAAACATATATACATACCCGGCTTAGGGATCCTGAACGTAGTGGTTGTTATCATGATTATGGGGGTACTGGTTACCAATGTAATTACCGAGCCTATCAAAGCCTGGTTTAAGCGTTGGTTTGCGCGTTTGCCCATCTTCGCATTCCTGTATTCTTCAATAAAAGATTTAACTGAAGCCTTTGTGGGGGAGGAGAAAAAGTTCAATGAGCCGGTATTGGTTGAAGTAAACGAGTTTGGTTTAAAAAAGATAGGCTTTCTGGTTCAAAAAGATCTGGCAAAGATCGGTTTACCTGGCGAAGTTGCTGTGTATTTCCCATATTCATATTCATTTGCCGGGCAGGTGGTTATTGTTGCCGCCGATAAAGTAAAACCAATGGATAAAAGTGCCGCCGATGTGATGAAATTTGTGATATCGGGAGGTGTGAGTGGGTTGGATTAAACAATTGCCTGATTTTAAATACGATCTTATCCTACCTTAAAAAGAAGCGCTGGTCCGACAAAAAAGCGGGGAGGGAGTATCGCCTGTGCGCAGAAGCATTTTTTTGTCTTGATGTTTGGTTACTTTGCATCTAAGGTAAAGTAACTGGCCCGCCCGGCCAAGAGGGCGACGGTGGAAGTTACTATAACAAAATTTATTATTTATCCTATTTGGGATTGCTTCGGATCCTATAGTGGATTGTTAGATATGTTTTCTTGATTTTTGTTATCAATTTGGCGTTGCCTTCGGCCCGGGCTTTCCGCTCATACGCCTGCAGGCATTATGCTCAAGGCCGGTATCCGCTGCAATCCCTAACGCTGGCCTGTGCATCATAACTGTGAAAGCTGAAACAGTATATCTTTATTTATATGCAATTCTGGTTTTTACAAGGCTGTCGTCTTGGTTATTATGTACAATGACGTAATAGGGGTGTTGTTTTTGCCTTCTGAAGTTGTGGAATTATGGTACTGCTTCCACCTCCTTCGAATCCACCACCCCGGCTTTCTTAAAGCTTCTGATCGCCAGGAAAACAGCTATCAGCATTAAAACCGCACCTAAAATATACGGAGCACCCGGAAAATAGGTTGATGTATTACGATGGGTAAACAAATGAAATACCGAACTCATTAACAGCGGACCGATAATCACTGCCAAGCTGCTGATACTGGTCAATGAGCCCTGCAATTCCCCTTGTTGTTTAGCTGATACCGTACTGGTAATCATGCCTTGTAATGAAGGCCCCGAAATGCCGCCCAGGCAATATGGAACCATGAATACGTACATCATCCAACCCTGGTTTGCGAAGGCAATAAGCGTTAAACCTATGGTATAAAAAAGCAATCCCGCTATGATATTCTTCTCTTGCCCGAATTTTGGGATGGTAAACCTGATCAAGCCGCCCTGTATCGCTACCAGCACAATGCCAATGAAAAAGCCTAAAAAGCCAATGCTTTTTAACTGCCAGTCAAACTTTTCGGTTACGTAAAATGATAGCACATATTCAACTGCCTTTTGTGCAATATATACCAATGAAAATGCACCAATCAACCCTGTTAACGATTGATAGCGCGATAAGTTCCGTAATGAACTTACTGGATTGGCCTTTTTCCATTCAAAGCGCCTGCGGTTTTTCATATTTAAGGATTCGGGTAAAACAAAATAGCCGTAGGTTGCATTAAGTAAAGCCAGCCCTGCTGCCAGCATAAAAGGAAAACGTACGTTCAGTGCGCCTAAAAAGCTTCCTGTACCTATGCCAATGATAAATCCAAGTCCGGATGCTGCTCCAACCAAACCAAAATTTGCCGCCCGGTTTTTACCGGTACTAATATCGGCTATGTAAGCGGTAGCAGTAGTATTGCTGGCGCCTGCAAAGCCTGCTATTGCCCGGCCGATAAATAACCAGGCCACCGTAGGGGCAAAGGCCATAAAAATATAATCTATCCCAAATCCAATAAGTGAGCCTAACAGTACCGGTCTGCGGCCATATCTGTCGCTCAGGTTGCCCAAAAGTGAAGAAAATAGGAACTGCATGGATGCATAAGTGAAGGTGAGATAGCCGTTGTATTGCGCCGCAGTACTCACATCCATGTTGCCCAGTTTCTCGAGCAGCGACGGCATTACCGGGATAATGATGCCTAAACCAAGCACATCAATAAAAAGCGTTACGAAAATAAACCCTAAGGCGGCGGTATGTTTCTTTTTAGGTTTGGCGCTCATTAATAATGATAAAGGTTTAAGCAAGTTAAAAGTTTTATTACGGGCTGTTTTACAGTTTAATATTTAATTTATACTTGTGCTGTTATTGATGGGCAGCTCGCCGTTGTTGGTGTTGTCACCAACAACTTTACGCCCTGCCTTTTAATAATGGTGGGCAGATATTATAAAAATACGGGGGCCTAAAATGTTGTTGGTGACAACACCAACAACGGGCGAGCAATCGCATGCTATACAGGGCGGATATGCTTCCGTGCAATTGCCGCGCTCCGCTTATAATGACATGGCTTTTGTTTAATCTCCCAATAATTTTCATCTCCCGAATACTCATTACAACAACACCAACAACAGCAAAGCTTTAAGCTTTGTGCATTCTGCTTTTGGCTTTTAATGCAACGCAGCTACAGCGTCAACATCCTTTGCCGATGTCTTCTTCACGTTTTTAAAATTACGGATGGCAAGCAAAGCGCTTATCAGCATCAGTATCGCACCTAAAATAAATGGCGCTCCGGGCAAAAAGAAAGGCCTTTTATCGTTGGTGAAATAATAAAATAAAGTAGTCATTACCCATGGGCCAAAAATGGCGCTTAGGCTCATGAGGCTGGTTAAGCCGCCTTGTAACTCGCCCTGCTCGTTGGCGGGTACCTGGTTGGTCATAATACCCTGTAAAGCCGGACCTGCAATGCCGCCGAGGGCGTAAGGAACCATAAAGGCAAACATCATCCAGCCTTGTGTTGCCATGGCAAACAGGATTAGGCCGATGCTATATAGCAGCAATCCAACCCAAATACAGCGCTCCATGCCCAGTTTAGGCAGTATGATACGCATCAGTCCTCCCTGTACAAGGGCTATCATTAAGCCAATAAAGGCAAGGGAATAGCCTACGGTATCCTCACCCCATTTAAATTTTTCGAAGGTGAAATAGGTCCAAACGTTTTGCACCGCTTGTCCGGCAAAATACACCAGGAATAATGATAATGCCAAACCCATTACCGAAGGGTATTTTTTTAGCTGCAACAATGCCCCCAATGGGTTTGCCCTTTTTGCATCAAACGGGCGACGATGCGCTTCATCCAATGATTCGGGCAGGATGAAGAAACCGTAAATGGCGTTTAAAAATGCCAGGCCGGCAGCTGCAAAAAACGGATATTGTACATCCATTTTACCCAGCACACCGCCAATTGCCGGGCCAATGATAAAGCCAAGGCCAAAGGCAACACCTATCATTCCAAAGTTTTGGGCGCGTTTTTCAGGCGTGCTTACGTCGGCAATATAGGCTGAGGCGGTAGTAAAGCTGGCGCCGGTAATACCTGCGATGGCCCGTCCTAAAAACAGCCAGCCTATTGATGGCGCAAAGGCAAGGAACAAATAATCGACACCGAAACCAAGCAGAGAACAAAGCAATACCGGGCGACGGCCATACTTATCGCTCAGGTTCCCAATCATCGGCGAAAACAGGAATTGCATCACCGAATAAGCCAGCGTTAAAAAACCTGCATAAAGCGAAGCCTCACTAAGGCCGGCGTGGATCAGTTTTTCAATAAGCTTGGGTAGTACGGGTATAATGATACCTAAACCAACTACATCAATCAGTAAAGTAATAAAAATAAAGCCTAAAGCCTTCTGCGGTTTATTTTGGGCGGAATTGTCCATGGTGCAAAATAAATTATTAAGGTTAATAATTGTTAAAATAATTGTATTTAAAATAATTTACCACTAACTTCAACTATATAATTAGTTAAACCTATGAAACCACACAAATCAATCATGCTGGTACCGGCTTTGCTGGTTATGCAAAGCGCATTTGCGCAAAAAAACCATCTTACGTTATCAGATAATTATCCATCGCCAACGGAAAAAGTTAAGATCACCTATGATCCGGCAGGGACACCTGTTGCCGGCAAGAAGGATATCGGCGCAGAGATCTACTACATTGACGGAAAGGACAACCCTGCAACCGACATCGATCTGAAAGCTGACGGAAGTTCATTGTCAGGTGATTTCACTATCCCGGCCACGGCGAAGGCTTTCTTTATAAAAATATTTAGTGACGGTGATATTGATAACAATAACGATAAAGGATATGTTTATTTAGTTTATAAGGATAAAAAACCTGTTCAGGGCGCTTATGAAGCCCAAGGTTATATATTAAGTGGTGTTGGTAACAATTTTGCCAAAATAAAGACCGACTCTGAAGAAGGCCTGGCATTGTTTAAAAAAGAGTATGATGCCTATCCTCAGGCCGAGAAGCCTTATCAGTTTAATTACTATTACATATTAGCGAAGAAAAAAGATCCCGCTACTACTGCCACGTTAAATGCAAAGGTTAAATCGTTTGAAAAAAGCACGGTGGAAAAAGACCTGATCCTTGCCGCCAATATCCTGAACTGGCGAAACCAAAAACCATCTGCTGATTCATTGGGTGAAATAATTAAAGCTAAATACCCCAAAGGCGAATCGGTGAAGAATGATGCCGAATTTGCGATGATGCGTGAGCATGACGTGCACAAAAAGGATTCGCTTTATATTGCTTATGTGACCAAATTTCCTGAAATGAGCACCTATAAAGGCGGAAGAATAGATTTTATAAGAGGGCAGTTAGCCGGCGGTTTTTTAAGAGCTGGTGATACCGTGGCATTTAATAAATACGCAACGTTAACTCAAGACAAAATGAGCATAACAATGAGCTACAATAATATGGCTTATGAATGGGCGCAAAAAGGCGAGAATCTTAATCAGGCCGAAAAGCTTTCAAAGCAAACGCTGGATATCATTAATGAAAAAATGAAAAATCCGATGGTGTCATCATTCATGTCGGTAAATGATGCAAAAAAGCAAAACCAAATTGTTTATAATATCTATGCTGATACTTATGCATTCATTTTATATAAAGAGAAAAAATATGATGAGGCACTTAAGTATCAGAAAGAACTTTATGCCAGCAACAAGGATAATGACCCTACCACAAACGAGCATTACGTACTCATTTTAAATGCGCTTGGTAAATACTCAGAAGCGAAAGATGTAATTGAAAGCGCATTTAAGGTGGCTAAAGTTTCACCTGCGTTAAAGGAGGAATTAAAAAAAGCTTACGTTGGTGTAAAGGGCGATGATACAGGTTACGATGAATATCTGACCGGATTAACAGGCATTGCAAAAGATAAAAAGAGGGAAGAGGTGGCTAAGCAGATGATCAATCAGCCGGCTACAAAATTTGCCCTTAAGGACTTTGCAGGAAACAACGTTTCGCTGGTCGATTTAAAAGGTAAAATTGTGATAGTTGATTTTTGGGCTACCTGGTGTGGCCCTTGTAAAGCCTCTTTCCCGGGGATGCAAATGGCCGTAAATAAATATAAGGATGATCAGGATGTGAAGTTCCTGTTTATCGATACCTGGGAAAACGGTGATAATTATATTGATGGTGTAAAGAAGTTTATTGCCGATAATAAATATACCTTCAATGTGCTCGTAGACGAGAAAGGCGGTGATGGCAGGCAATCAAAGGTGGTAACACAATTTGGCGTAACCGGGATCCCAACCAAGTTTATTATTGATAAAAACGGCAACATCCGCTTTAAAGTTGTGGGTTTCGATGGCTCGGCAGAAGGATTGGTTGATGAAGTGAGCACGATGATTGATATGGCCAAAGAACCAGCCATAGCTGAGGCTGCTGCAACACCTAAGCAAAGCATGAAATAGCTAATTGCAACCCTAAAACTATATCCAACAAAAATGCCGCCCTGATGGAGCGGCATTTTTTATTTTGAAGCCTGTTAAAAGTTTGGCTTAAGTACGTATTTGTTGTAAAAGCGGGTGATGTGTTCAACTGCTTCTTCGGCGGTGTCAACTACACGGTACAGGTTTAGGTCGTCGGGGTTGATGTTGTGTTGCTCGTTCAGCATTTTTTCCTCAACCCAGGCAAACAGGCCCTTCCAGTATTCAACCCCAACAAAAATGATAGGGAAGCGGGCTATTTTACCGGTTTGGATGAGGGTGATGGCCTCGAACGATTCGTCCATAGTGCCAAAGCCACCGGGTAAAATGATAAAGCCCTGCGAGTATTTCATAAACATAACCTTGCGGATAAAGAAGTAATCAAACTCCATAATCTTATCCCTGTCGATGTATTTGTTGTGGAACTGCTCAAAAGGTAATTCGATGTTTAAGCCTACCGATTTACCGCCGTTTTCGTAAGCACCTTTGTTGGCTGCTTCCATTATACCTGGGCCACCACCCGATATTACGCCATAGCCATGCTCGGTAAGCAAGCGGGCTGTTTCTTCGGCCAGTTTGTAGTACTTGTTATCGTTATGTGTACGGGCTGATCCGAAGATGGATACGCAAGGGCCTATCTTGGCCAGTTTTTCAAAGCCGTCAACAAATTCGGCCATTATTTTAAAGATCTGCCAGGAGTCGGTAACTTTAATTTCCTGCCAGTTTTTGTTCTCGAACGCTTGTCTTATTTTATCTTCTCCGGTCATAGCCTTTTATTAGTCCGAAAAGTCCGAAAGTCGGACGTCCGGGAGTGTGTTTGTTAAGTCCGAAAGTCCGGGAAGTCCGAAAGTCCGGGAGTTTTATCTTATATTAATTAATGCAAAGTACAAAGAAAATTGATTCCGGTTTATTAGTCATTTAACTTTTTAATTACCCAATCTCAGGACTTTCCGACTGACGGACTTCGGACTTCCTCGAAGAGGATACCCACAACCCAACAAATGTGATTAGTCCGTTCACAATGATGAGTTCGTTACCAAAAACATATCCGCCTAAAATTGATTTTGATTCGGCATTTAGAAAATAACATATAGCAGGAGAGAGTACGCAAATGAAAGGCACCAGTTTATCCATTACCTGCCTGTTGCTTACAAACAAGCCAAATGAATACAAGCCAAGTAATGGGCCGTAAGTGTAAGATGCTACGCTGAATATAGCGCTTACTACTGCTTCGTTATTAATGGCGTTAAATATAATAATGGTCAAGAACATCAGCCCCGAAAAGGCTATGTGTACCCAATGCCGCACGGCCACCATCTTTTTGCTGTTTACATCGCTACGCTTATTAAAGCCTAAAAAGTCCACACAAAAGGAAGTGGTTAGCGCCGTAAGGGCCGAATCGGTAGTGGCAAAGGTGGCGGCTGTTAATCCCAGCATAAATATCATTGCCGGAACAAGCCCAAGATATTGGAGGGCTATGGTAGGGTACAGATAATCGGTTTTGGTAACGTTGATGCCGTTTTTAGCTGCATACATATAAAGCAAAGCGCCAACGCTCAGGAAAAAGATATTGATCACTACAAAAACGCCAACAAAGCTGAACATGTTTTTTTGTGCTTCTTTGATGTTTTTAAGGCTGAGGTTTTTCTGCATCAGGTCCTGATCGAGCCCGGTCATGCCTATGGTAATGAACATGGCCCCTAAAAATTGTTTCCCTAAATGCAGCTTGCTGCTCATGAAATCGTTAAAGAAAAATATTTTGGAGTAGCTGCTGTTTTTGATGGTTTCGGCAGCCTCAAAAATGTTCATGTGCAGGCTCTGGCAAATAAAGTATATCGACAGGAAAACCGATAGCACCAGGAAAAACGTTTGCAGGCTATCGGTAATGATAATGGTTTTTAATCCGCCTTTAAAGGTGTACGACCAGATAAGCAGCAAACATATCAATACTGTAACGGCAAAGGGTACGTGGTAACTATCAAAGATGAATTTCTGCAATACGATAACCACAAGGTATAACCGGAATGCCGAGCCGATAACGCGGCTTACCAAAAAGATGGCTGCCGCAGTTTTATAGCTCCAAACACCTAAAGCACCTTCAATATAACTATAAATGGACGTGAGCTTAAGCCGGTAGTATAATGGGAGTAATACGGTGGCTATAATAATAAACCCTGCTGCGTTACCCAGCACAAACTGAAAATAAGCAAACTGATCCGTACCAACCTTGCCCGGTACAGAGATAAATGTAACCCCGCTCAATGCCGTGCCAATCATCCCGAAGGCAACCAGGTACCATTTTGAATTTCGGTTGGCTACGAAGAATGTATCATTATCCGAGGATTTTTTTGATGTAAGCCAGGAGATGATCAGTAAAACCAAAAAGTAACCAATAATGAATGATAATAATACTCCGGGCGACATAGGCATTTTTTTAGTCCGGAGTCGGAAGTCCGAAAGTCGGGTGAGTCCGAAAGTCGGTAAGTCCGAAAGTCCGAAAGATTTTTATTTAGTCCGGAAATCGGGAAAGTCCGAAAGTCCGGAGGATTTTTTGCAAAATACAAATACATTGTAAGATTTGCCAATCATAACTTATCTGCTTTAAATTTTCTAAATCTACTTTCCCGGCTTCCGGACTTGCCGACTTTCGGACTTCCGACTTAAATTCCCTACCTTCGCACAATGAATTTCTCGTCCAAATTACTGGAAAATGCTGTAGCCGAATTTGCCAAATTACCGGGTGTTGGTCAAAAGACTGCCCTGCGTTTGGTGCTGCATTTACTTAACCAGGATAAGCAGGATGTTGAACGATTTAGTACCGCGGTAACCAAGCTTCGCAACGAAATACAGTTTTGCCGCGTTTGTCATAATATATCTGATTTGCCTGTTTGTGAGATTTGCTCATCGCACCGCCGCGATCATAGCCTCATTTGCGTGGTTGAGGATACCCGCGATGTAATGGCCATCGAAAATACCAATCAGTTTAATGGTGTTTATCATGTGCTTGGCGGCTTAATATCGCCAATGGATGGCGTTGGGCCGTCAGATTTGCAGGTGGATACCCTCATTGAACGCCTTAAGCCAACAGCTGATAATGAGGTAAAAGAGGTGGTTTTTGCACTCAGCGCCACTATGGAGGGTGACACAACGCTGTTCTATCTTCATAAAAAATTAAAAAGTTTCAATATTACCATTACAACCATAGCTCGTGGCATAGCTTTTGGTGGTGAATTAGAGTACGTGGACGAAATAACTTTGGGCCGCTCGATAGCTACCCGCGTTCCGTATGAAAATTCACTATCAAAGTAAGTATGAAACTATCAATAGTTGTTGTAAGCCATAATACCTGCAACCTGCTCAGAATTGCCCTGAATGCAGCGATCAAGGCTGCCCAGGACGTTAGTCACGAGGTTTTTGTGGTCGACAATGCCTCGGCCGACAAGTCCGTTGCCATGCTTAATACCGAATTTCCTGATGTGAAAATAATAGCCAACGATAAAAATGAGGGCATGGCGCGCGCCTACAATCATGCGCTTAAATTGGCTACAGGCGAGTATATTTTACTGGTCAATGCGGATACAATTACAGGCAAGAAGACAGTAGAGAAAGCACTTGAGTTTATGGACATGCACATTGAAGCCGGTGGTTTAGGTGTACGCATGATAACTCCAGAAGGTAAATTTCTGAAAGAGTCAAAACGCGGCTTTAACAAACCATGGGAAACTTTCTTTAAGCTAACAGGGCTGGCAAAACATTTCTCCAAATCAAGGCTCACTAACCCGGAGAGTAAAGACTGGGTAGAAGAGTTTCAGACTTCTGAGTCGGATATCATAAACGGTGCTTTCATGTTATTGCGTAAAGAAGCCCTTAATCACATAGGCTTAATGGATGAGCGTTTTCATACCTATGGTTATGATATTGATTATTCGTACCGCATCAGGCTTGCAGGGTTTAAAAATTACTATTTCCCCAAAACATATATCATCAACTTTAACATACAAAACAAGGTTAAATTTAGCTGGATACACATTAAGGAATATTATGGTGCGATGATTATCTTCGCCTCCAAATATTTATTTAAGGTGCCTGAACTTAAGGTGGAGGGCATCCCCCAGTTAATTCCTCCTTCGTATGAAGTTAAATGATAAGGTTGTTATAATTACCGGCGCTTCGTCGGGTATCGGAAAATCGCTTGCTTATGAATGTGCTAAGCGCGGCGCCCATGTGGTGCTGGCAGCAAGGCAATACGTTACACTTTGCCAGGTTACCGAAAAATTACAGCAGGAATATAAGATCAAAGCGCTTGCCATACAATGCGATGTAACTGTTGAGGACGATTGCAAACAACTCATTAAGCAAACACTCACCACATTTGGTAAAGTTGATGTATTGATCAACAACGCCGGTATGTCTATGCGGTCGCTGTTTAAAGACGCCGACCTTAATGTGTTGAAGACCTTAATGGATGTGAACTTTTGGGGCACGGTTTATTGTACCAAATACGCATTGCCCGAAATTATCAAGACCAAAGGTAGCATAGTAGGGGTATCGTCTATAGCAGGATATAAAGGTTTGCCGGGCCGCTCTGGGTATTCGGCATCAAAATTTGCGATGAACGGCTTTTTAGATTCGTTACGGGTTGAAAACCTCAAAACCGGCGTTCATGTATTAACTGCCTGCCCTGGCTTTACCGCATCAAATATCCGTAATACAGCTTTAAATAGCGAAGGCAAACAGCAAGGCGAAAGTACCCTTGAAGAACAAAAAATGATGAGCAGCGATGAGGTAGCTAAAATTATAGCCGATGGCATAGAAAACCGCAGCCGCACCCTCATCATGACCGGCCAGGGCAAGCTAACCGTAGCCCTAAGTAAATTTGTCCCGGCTTTTTTAGATAAAATGGTGTATAACGTTTTTACAAAGGAGCGGGATCCGTTACTGCGTTAGTCATTTTTGGTAGCCATCAGGTCATTGTGTCATTATTTCATTGGGTAATTGAATCATTGCTTTTAAGGCGATAAAAGTGGCTTAATGATGTAATGACCCAACGACCAACAACGCTCTCAAAGCGATAAAATGACTTAATGACCCAATGACCTAATGACCCACAAGTTCATACGCACTTATCCTGCTCAAATCCAATACAACGCGGCCTGTTTCATCGCGCTCAAATACGGGTTTAAATTTAGCATCCCATATAAAGTCATCGTACTGGTAGGAGGTACGTGAGTGGATGGTTTGTGAAAAAGTATCATCGAATGTTTTGAGGCTGACGGTTAAGCCGGCTTGCCTGCGTTGAAGTTCTTCGGAGGTGATGTCTTTAATAGGGCTGTTATCATCAAGCGGGTGCACTACCGTCCAGTTCAGGGTAAGGATGCTAACGCGGGTACGTTCCAGTTCCAGCTGGAAAAATTTACGTACAGTTTTGCCGTTCTCCTCGTCGTTATAGCTAAAAACTACCTCCATTTCCAGATCGATCAGGATATTCTTCCGTTCGTTAGCCAGACGAAACATCAGTCCTTTGCCGCCATCACGATAAGGGGCGATAAGCACATTGCGGCTATACATGATCTTGGCCGAAGGGCGTGAAAAGCGACCATAAAGTAAACCTGTAGCCAAAGCGAATGCCAGCAAACCCATCATGGATTCGAGTGCTGCTATAGTATTAGGTATAATACCCTTGGGGCTGATGTGCCCGTAGCCTACCGTTGATATGGTTTGTGCC
Organism: Mucilaginibacter sp. A5337; assembly: GCF_059690695.1. NCBI lineage: Bacteria > Pseudomonadati > Bacteroidota > Sphingobacteriia > Sphingobacteriales > Sphingobacteriaceae > Mucilaginibacter > Mucilaginibacter sp. A5337. The sequence continues at coordinate 217,561 of NZ_JCAWEC010000008.1, forward strand.
GAGAAAAAGAAGGCATCCATAAATCGATCGAAGCTATCGTTGCCGCTTTTACCGTCTAAAACATCTGGCCCGAGCGAAAAATAAATAAGGGCAAAAATGATGTTTACCGTGAAGTACGCACTGAAAACAATGAACCAGAACTTGCGCCAGCTCATGGTAATCAGCGAATGGTAATTGTTGGCTGTACTTAAAAATGGCAGACCAGTACGCTTTACGTTGATAGTACCATCCTTATTAATAACCGGCTGGCTCTTGATAACCGGCTGGGTACCAAAACCAAGATCGTCTTCCGGGTTAATTTTATCTTTACGTATGGCCATGGAGCTAATTAGTGAATTGTTGAGTTAGTGATTTAGTGAATTTTTGATTGAACGCGGGCAATACCGCAGATCCAATAAATCAACAGCTAAAATATCGAATTTAAGTAATCTTGGATTGCTTTCCAGATTAAATCACTAATTCGCTAACTCGATAATTCATTAACTGACCTTAATTCACTAACTCAATAATTCACTAAGTGATTAAATTCTGTTTGTTTTTATAAAAACTATTTACATATTTGTGCCAACAAGTAACAATGATAAAATTAAACAGCAATTGGTGGTGGCTTAACGAGTAATCGTAAGGCAATTCCGTGTTTGTTTGAAAAATATATTCAGGAGGGTTGCCATACGGCAGCCCTTTTTTTATGTCTGGCCCCGGCCCCTAAAGGGGGAAGAATTTGCGAAGGGGCAGGAAAATGGAAATAACGATTTATGCATATTAACTCCCCCTTTAGGGGGTTGGGGGGTAAATGAAACAGATACTTAATCATCTTTTTGAGCACAAAACCTTTAGCAGGGAACAATCTAAAGGCATTTTGATGAACATTGCGCAAGGCAAATACAACAATGCGCAAATGGCAGCCTTCATGACGGCCTATTGTATGCGAAGCATCACTGTTGAAGAACTGGAAGGTTTCCGCGATGCGATGCTGGAGCTTTGTTTGCCGGTTGACCTGGAAACTGATGGCCTTATCGACCTTTGTGGTACCGGCGGTGACGGCAAGGATACTTTCAATATCTCCACGTTGGCCTCATTTGTGGTTGCGGGTGCTGGTTACAAAGTAGCTAAGCACGGTAACTATGGCGTATCATCAGGTTGTGGCTCATCAAATGTAATGGAGTATTTGGGCTATCAGTTTACTAATGATATGGATAAACTGAAACGCAGTACAGATGAGGCAAACATCTGTTTTCTGCATGCACCATTGTTCCACCCGGCTATGAAAACCGTAGCGCCAATCCGTAAAGAACTTGGTGTTAAAACCTTCTTTAATATGTTAGGCCCCATGGTTAACCCGGCTAAGCCAGATAATCAGTTGGTAGGGGTATTTAACCTGGAACTTGCACGTGTGTATGCTTACCTGTACCAAAAATCAACTACAAAATATACCATCATAAACGCGCTTGAAGGTTACGATGAAATTTCATTAACCTGCGATTTTAAAACTTTCTCGGCCGATGGTGAAAAGATCAATAGTGTAGAAGACCTGGGTTTTGAATTGCTTGATCCGAAAGAGATCATCGGTGGTGATACCGTTGAGGCTTCGGCAGCTATATTTAGTAATGTACTTAAGGGAGATGGGACAACGGCTCAAAATAACGTAGTATTGGCTAATGCTGCGCTGGCTATCAGAACCATAAACCCCGAAAAAACTTTTGGCGATTGTTTTTATGAGGCAGAGGAAGCATTGCTTGGTAAAAAGGCATTGAAAAGCTTTAATAATTTATTGCAAAACTAAGCCATGAAAATAAAGGTTTGCGGTTTAAAACATCCTGAAAATATTGAAGCGGTTACCACTTTGCAGCCCGACTATGTTGGTTTTATTTTCTATGGAAAATCGCCCCGGTATATGGCAGGTTTAGCGGTTGATGCATTGCAAACCATACCTGCTTCTGTCAAAAAAACCGGTGTTTTTGTAAATGAGAACGCCGAAAATATTGAAAAGCTGATTGCTGAATATGGCTTTGATGCCGTTCAATTTCACGGCGATGAAAGCCCTGAGTTTTGCGCGAAGTTTAAAGGCAAGGTGACTGTAATAAAGGCATTTGGCCTTAATGAGAACTTTGATTTTGAGCAATTGAAGGATTATGCCAACAATGTTGATCTTTTCCTGTTCGATACCAAAACAAAAGAATATGGTGGCTCGGGTAAAACTTTTGATTGGGCCATTCTTGATCAATATAAACTGGATGTCCCTTTCTTTTTATCAGGCGGAATAGGCCCTGAAAATATAGCTGAAGTTAAAAATATTAAACATCCTCAATTTTACGGGGTTGACCTTAACAGCAGGTTTGAAATTGAACCTGGCCTAAAGAATATTGAAAAACTAAAAGACACATTTAATGTCGTCAAAAATAAAACACAGATGAAATACGGAGTTAACGAACAAGGTTATTATGGCGATTTTGGGGGAGCATACATTCCCGAAATGTTATATCCTAACGTAGAGGAATTAAGGCAACAATACCTCAATATTATAAATGATGAGGGTTTTAAAGCCGAGTTTGATGATCTGTTAAAAAATTATGTTGGCAGGCCTTCGCCGTTATATCATGCCAAAAGGTATTCAGAAAAATATGGTGCTAATATCTTCTTTAAAAGGGAGGACCTGAACCATACCGGCTCGCATAAGATCAATAATGCCATAGGGCAGATCTTACTTGCTAAACGCCTTGGCAAAAAACGTATCATCGCCGAAACCGGTGCAGGGCAGCATGGGGTTGCAACAGCAACTGTATGCGCTTTAATGGGCATTGAATGTGTGGTTTACATGGGCGAAATTGATATGGCCCGCCAGGCACCTAACGTGTCGCGTATGAAAATGCTGGGTGCAAAGGTGGTACCGGCAACATCGGGAAGTAAAACACTTAAAGATGCTACCAACGAGGCCCTGCGCGATTGGATAGGCAACCCTGTTGATACGCATTATATCATAGGTTCGGTAGTTGGTCCGTATCCATACCCTGATATGGTGGCCCGTTTTCAGTCTGTTATTTCTGCTGAAACAAAAAAACAATTGGTAGAGCATACAGGCAGCGAATTACCACAATACGTATTGGCCTGTGTAGGCGGCGGCAGTAATGCTATGGGCATGTTTTATCATTTCCTGGATGATGAAAGCGTGAAACTGGTAGCAGTTGAAGCGGCAGGTAAGGGTGTAAACAGCGGCGAATCTGCTGCTACTACAGCCTTAGGCAACGAGGGGGTATTGCATGGCAGTCGTACCATCCTGATGCAAACTGAAGACGGGCAGGTTGTTGAGCCTTACTCTATTTCGGCTGGTTTGGATTATCCTGGTATTGGTCCGCAGCACGCGCATTTATTTAAAAGCCACCGCGGCGAATACGTAAGCATTACCGATGATGAAGCTTTACAGGCCGGCTTACTTTGCTGTCAGTTGGAAGGGATCATTCCGGCCATCGAAACAGCCCATGCCTTGGCTCAATTGGAGAAAATGAAGTTTGAGCCAAACGATAATGTAGTGATCTGCATTTCGGGCAGGGGAGATAAGGACCTGGATACTTATATTAAATATTTCGGCTATTAGAATAGTTCATAGTTAATGGTTCATAGACCATGGCTTACACTGGAAAACAAGAGCAACAATAGGGTACTAAATAAACTATGGACTATGGTCTATCGTCCATCGACAAATAAAATACAATGAACCGTTTAAACAAGCTTTTTGCATCAAAAAATAACAACCTGTTATCTATATATTTTACAGCAGGCTATCCTGCGCTGAACACCACGGTTGATATTGCCGAAGCCCTCGAAAAATCAGGCGCCGATTTCCTGGAGATCGGTTTTCCATACTCCGATCCTGTTGCAGATGGCCCAACTATTCAGCATAGCTCGGAGGTAGCATTGGAAAACGGCATGAGTCTTAAAGTTTTATTTGAAGAACTGGCCGAATTGCGCAGCCGCGTAAGCATTCCTATTTTGCTTATGGGCTATTTTAATCCAATTGCCCAGTACGGCATTGAGCGTTTTTGCAAAAAGGCGGCCGAAGTTGGTGTTGATGGTATTATCGTACCCGATCTGCCAATTTATGAATATGAAAACATGTACTCCTCATATTTTATTGATAATGGCCTGAGTAATATATTCCTGGTAACGCCTCAAACATCCGAAGAGCGGATCCGCAAAATTGACGATTTGAGCAGCAGCTTTATCTACCTGCTATCGTCATCAACCATAACCGGCTATAATTTGAAATTAAGTGATAGTGTTGAGGATTACTATAAACGTATCACAGCCATGAAGCTGAACAATCCTACTGTTATTGGTTTTGGTATTACCGATAGCAGCAGCTTTACTAAAGCCTGTAACTACGCCAACGGTGCCATTATAGGCAGCAGGTTTGTAAAATTATTAGGAGAGGACGGTTATATGGATAAGATTGATGGCTTTGTGAAGGGGATAAGGCCGTAAAAAATATACACCGCTCAATGAATATTAATGAATAAAACCGAATGTCATTTCGACGAACCGGTAGTGGAAAGTGTGTGAGGGGGAGGAGAAATCTTATACGCCCTGTTCTAAAACATGTCTACGACTCTATAGGGTGTATAAGATTTCTCTTTCGCCCCAATGCCGATGCCCCGCTGCTCAATCGAAATGACATTTTCTTTTATTTAAAGACGCGCCCATCCCTTTGCGCAAGTCTTGGGCGACGGCCCGCATCGGGATGACTTGTGCCAACTACGGGTGATTGTATTTTATAAATATAACTCCAAATCGCCTTTACCTTCACGAATAATATCAAAGTCGCCGGTGGTGCAATCTACTATGGTTGATGGAATGTTGTCGCCATAACCGCCATCAATTACAATATCAACCAAATCTTCATATTTCTCGTGGATCAGTTCCGGATCGGTAGAGTATTCTATGATATCATCATCATCCCTTATTGAGGTTGAGAGGATCGGGTTACCCAAAACACGCACAATTTCGCGGGCTATATTATTATCGGGCACCCTGATACCAACTGTTTTTTTGTTGGAGCTAAGCATTTTGGGCACCATATGACTGGCATTGAAGATAAACGTAAACGGCCCCGGCAGCGCTTTCTTAATCACACGGAAAGTAGTATTGTCAATCGGTTTGATATAATCAGAAATATGGCTCAGATCATAGCAAATGAATGAGAAGTTAGCTTTTTCGGGTTTGATGTTCCTGATCTTGCAAATGGCTTCAATAGCACGGTGATTAGTGATATCGCAACCCAAACCATAAATGGTATCGGTAGGATATATGATGAGACCGCCTTTTTTTAATACCTCAACCACCTGCTCAATAGCCTTTGGATTAGGGTTTTCGGGATATATTTTAATTAACATAAGTATAAGAACAAATATAGCGCTACTTGGTTTAAAAACGGCGGCTTAAACGTGCTTTAAATCATGTTATTAGAGCTTATTTTGCAATGCGACGGAGAAAACTTACGAAGTTTTAAAAACTTCGTAAGTTTGATATGGCTATGTTAATAACTTGAATACTGGAATGTACGTGTGCTTTCTAAGTAGAAGTAATCAGTTATTAACCCATCCAGTTCTTTTACGGTTTCAAATAGCTCTTTTTTTAATTTAGGCTTTTCTTTATCGGGAAAGTCGAAGTTTGAGCTTAACTCATCGGTTATTTGTTGTTTAAGCGCATTGAGATAGAGCATTTTTTGCTTAGTTATATCGTATGATTTATCGTAATAATCGTTGCCTTTTCCCCGATAAATACTGTATTCGGCTTCTCCTAAAATTCTGTTATCTTGATGTCCGAAATAAGTGCCGCCTTGGGCTAATCTGCCAAAAATGAAATTTATATCGCGATAAATTTTAATTAACGTTTCCCGCTCTTTTTGATATTTCTCCCCTCCATTTCTCTTCTTTAAAAAATAGGCATACAACAGGTAATAATCGTCTTGTCCAATCTCACTGCTAAAAATATCAACCGGGTCAGATTTATCGATAGTTGAATCTCCACATATCCCTCGTTTGCCATAAGTAATATCAGGATGAACAGGCATACTATCGTTGAGTTCAGGATTATGCCTTAAGATCGTTCTTAAATCAGCTTTTGAATATTTAAACATCTTCGTTTTAATAGTACTGATGTCTATTGTGTCTGCGCCACCAACCAATATACTGTCTTCTTTGTGATGTTGACTTACATTTTGATTTGTTTGCCTTTTAGGAGTTCGCTGGCTGCAACCCAGCATCAGAGAAAGAATAAACAGAGTCAGAAGGTATCTCATGGGTTTTGGTTTCACCCTAAAACTAAGTAATTATAAGCTAAAAACCTTGCTAAACAACAAAGCCATCCTGACTAAATCAGAATGGCTTTACCATTTAATTTTAATCTGCTCCGCCGTTTCAACAATGCCGTGTTGTTTGGATCCTTTAACAACAGCGGCATTTTAAAAGTTAAAACACAGCAACAGTATTAAAACAATTAAGCTTGTTTAGCAAATTGTATGTTGATCAACAATTTGATGTCTTCGCCAACTACAATTGAACCGGCTTCGGTTACGCCGTCCCAGGTTAAACCGAAATCTTTACGGTTAATTTTACCGCTGATTTCAAAACCTGCTTTGGTGTTACCATAAAAGTCGGCAGCCGAGCCACCAAATTCTACGTCAAGAGTAACCGGTTTAGTTTGATCTTTAATGGTCAGGTTACCTTTCAGTTCATACTCTTCGTCATCAGTTTTGGTAAATGAAGTAGATTTGAAAGTGATCTGAGGATATTTTTCAGCGTCAAAAAACTCGGCTGATTTCAAGTGTTCGTCGCGTTGTGTCTGGTTGGTATCAATGCTGTTGATATCTAAAGAGAAATCAATTTCAGCATTTTCAAAATCATCGTTATCAGTTAATAATTCACCATTAAAGCTTTTGAAAAAACCACTTACGGTTGAAATAACCAGGTGTTTAACTTTAAATTGTACTTCTGAGTGCATAGGGTCGATAACCCATTTTGTTGCTGTTTCTGTTGCCATGATTTTTATTTCTTTTTTGTTGATACAAAGATAAACACAAAAATAAATGTTTAAACATCTATTTTAACTTTGTGACTTTAAAACGACATTGAGTAAGTTTCTTAACCACAAATTTGCCCTATTGTTTAGATTATAAATCTATTTTTATAAAACTTAATAGCCGCTTCATATAAAATTAACCATCCATGAGAAAGCTCTTCATTGTTTCGTTTTTTATCATATTCAGTATGCTTGCCTTGTGGACCATCATCTGGCCGCCTGCTGTATGGTCATTCCTGTTCATTGGGCCAATATATCTTATCGGCTTTTATGATATGGTACAGCCTAAGCATAGTATTGTGCGCAATTACCCGGTGTTTGGTCATCTGCGGTATTTGATGGAGGAGTTGAGGCCCAAAATATACCAGTACTTTATTGAAAGCGATACCAACGGTACGCCCTTCAACCGCCAAAACAGGAGTGTAGTTTATCAGCGTGCCAAAAAGGTTGATGACACGCGCCCCTTCGGTACCGAGCTTGATGTGTACGATAATGGTTACGAATGGCTTAACCATAGCATTGCAGCCATTGATCACCATAAACTAAATATGGATCCGCGTGTAAAAGTAGGCGGTCCGGCCTGTAAGCAACCTTATATGGCCAGTGTATTTAATATTTCGGCCATGAGCTTTGGCTCATTGAGTATGAACGCTATCCTTGCGCTTAATGGTGGGGCTAAGCTGGATAATTTTGCCCACAATACCGGCGAGGGTGGCTTGAGCGATTACCACCTGCAACCCGGCGGTGATATTATCTGGCAGATAGGCACAGGCTATTTCAGCTGCCGCCATAAAGATGGTACTATTAACTACGATGCTTTTGCCGAACGTGCAGTACTTCCGCAGGTAAAAATGATCGAGATCAAACTATCGCAGGGAGCAAAGCCGGGCCATGGCGGTATTTTACCGGCGGCTAAGGTTACGCCTGAAATTGCCCGTATCAGGCTGGTAGAGATGGGTGAGGATGTGATATCGCCGCCTTATCATACTGCGTTTACAAACCCTTTAGAGTTGATGACTTTTATCCAAAAGCTTCGCGATCTGTCGGGTGGTAAACCCATTGGCTTTAAATTATGCGTTGGCCATAAGAGCGAGTTTTTAGCTATTTGCAAGGCCATGGTTAAAACCGGCATCACGCCCGATTTTATTACCGTTGATGGGGGAGAGGGCGGTACCGGTGCTGCTCCGCTTGAATTTAGTAACTCGGTAGGGATGCCGCTGCGCGAAGCCCTTGCCTTTGTTTACGATGCGCTAACAGGTTTCGATCTTAAAAGGAATATTAAACTCATAGCATCAGGCAAAGTAGCTACTGGCTTTGATCTCGTCAAAAATTTTGCGCTCGGCGCCGATATGTGTAACAGTGCCCGCGGTATGATGTTCGCATTAGGGTGTATCCAGGCGCTGGAGTGTAATAGCAATACCTGCCCCACAGGTGTAGCTACCCAGGATAAAAGCCTGATGAAAGGCCTGGTAGTTGATGATAAAAAGGTTCGCGTAGCTAACTTTCATAAGTTAACCGTAAGTAGCGCCATACAAATGATAGGCGCTGCAGGCTTAACCAAGCCCTGCGATTTGCACCGTATGTATATTTACCGCCGCATTAACCACAGCCAGATCCTTACTTATGGCGAGCTGTTCCCTTATATTCCCAAAGGCAGTTTGTTGAACACACCATATCCTGCGTCATTTGAGTTTGATATGGCTATCAGCAAGGAAGATACTTTTGTGCCCGATTATAGTGGCGTAACTAATATTGATTATAGTAATGTGAGTTCGTATTAGAGGTGAATAGTTGATCGAGTTGATTAGGTGAGTGGTTGGTTTTTTTTAAGACAAGGCAGGTTCAAGCGTCCACGCTTACGCTTATTAATAAGGCAGTAAATCTTGAGCGTGGACGCTCACTTTCAGTATTGTTCAAGCGTGGACGCTTGAACATGCGATTGAGTAAATCCATCAGAATCAAAACAAAATCCCCATAAAAATCATTATCATACAATAAGTCATCAGCGAAATCAACGTAATCATTCCCCCAATCAACGGTGCAGGCAGCATTATATGAAAACCTTACCCCCGAACAAGCCATTGCTTATCAGCATGAATTGCGCAGGCAAATTGATATTCGCCCCTTAGATAAGGCTGTCAAAGTTATAGGTGGTGCTGATATTTCATTCAATAAGTACTCGGAAGTGGTTTACGCAGGCATCATCCTGCTTAAATATCCGGAGCTGACTATCATTGGGCAGGCAACGGCTATCAGTAAAACAAAGTTTCCGTACATCTCCGGTCTGCTGGCATTCAGGGAAGTCCCTGCCTTGCTCGAAGCCTGGGAAAAATTGCCTTTTAAGCCAGATGTTATGGTTTTAGACGGACAGGGAATAGCGCACGAGCGCCGTACTGGCATAGCAACCCATTTCGGTCTGCTTACCAATATACCATCTATAGGCAGCGCTAAAAGCCGGCTTTACGGCAGGTACCAGGAACCCGGTAATGAAGTTTTTGACCAGAGCCCGATGTATGATAAGGGGGAGGTGATAGGAATCGCTTTACGTACTAAAAAGAAATGTAATCCCATTTACATATCTCCGGGCCATCACATCAGCATGGAACAAAGTGTTGAACTGATCAAAAATTGTATCCGTGGCTATCGCATTCCCGAACCAACCCGGCAGGCACATTTGTTGGTGAACAAAATAAGAATTGCCGACGGGGAAAATTTTAATTCGCAACCTACGTTATTTTAGCTGACCTGTCACGATAGCTGGATGCGTAACACCATAAAAATTACCTGGTATTTTTATAGATCAATATTGTTATGGTGCATGACCATCAATATGGTATGCATTTACTTTTTACTCCGTGGAGAGGTGAATGTTATTGGATCATACGTTTTGAAAATAATGAGCTATGGTTTAATCATTGGTTTTCAGTATTATAATTACAACGCCAACAAAACGTTCTTCTACTTTCGCAATGCGGGTTATAGAGTAGGCAGATTGTATTTATACGCGTTTACTTGCGATGCCCTGGCTTACGGTATATTGCTATCACTCTTAACGCTTGTAAAATATTGGGTCAGCATATTTTAAAAACCGACAGCGTTCACCTGGAGTTTGATGGGCGCAAGATATTGCAGGATATTTATCTCAGTTGCCGCCAGGGCGAGGTGGTAGGCTTGCTTGGCCGTAACGGTTGCGGCAAGTCGTCGTTGCTGCGGATCATTTTCGGTACCCTAAAGCCATTGTACAAGCACGTAAGTATTGACGACAGGTACGTTTACAAAGGTTATGACGAAGGGCGTGTAGCCTATTTGCCACAACATAATTACCTGCCGCAAAATATAAGGATCGAAAACCTGGCCGAAATTATTATTGACCCTCAGTTTGTTGATGGATTTACTTCATTGCCAATTTATCAGGATCATTATCGCAAAAAGCCAAACCAGCTTTCGGGCGGGGAGTTGAGGCAACTGGAAACACTGATGTGTATTTACAGCCGGGCGGATTTTATTTTACTGGATGAACCGTTTACCCACGTTTCACCGGTACAAGCGGAGATGTTTAAGGGAGTTATTCGTAAGTGTGCGGAAGTAAAAGGTATCATTGTTACCGATCATCAGTATTACAATATCCTTGATGTGGCCGATAGGATAGTGCTGATCACTGATGGCAGTACAAAAGCTATAAATAACCCTGATGACCTGATCAGGTACGGTTACATCAATCACATTATTTAATTGTCGGCCCGTGTAACTTAAAGTATAAAATGAGGGTCTATTAGGTATAGTATTTAATGCGATGCCTAAGTTTTATCTGTTGGTCCTTTTTTTATTTTTCTGCTGCCCTGGTGCAGCGGGAAGTGAGAAAGTGACTCTTGATGGCATCACCTTTAAAAATGTAAAGCCCGAACCCGATGCTTCACCTACAGGCGATTTCAAAACGTTGGTTATCCCTATAAAAAGGGCCGGGAACCTCATTGTGATCGAAGCCCAGATTGATACCCTCGAGGGCAATTTTGTGCTTGATACGGGTGCGCCTTACCTGGTTTTGAATGAAACCTATTTCAGAGATCTGCCGCATGCTGCCGAACAGGAATCTGCCGGGATTAATGGGGCTGCCGGCAGTTCTTTTACAACTTATGTCCGCAACTTAAATATCCTTGATCTGCATTATTCAAAACTAAGGGCCGATGTTACCGATCTTTCCTCTATTGAAAACGGTCGCGGGATAAAGATACTGGGTTTACTGGGCACCCGGTTATTTGCCGATTTTGCAGTTACTGTCGATCTGTTTCGCAATACGCTCTACATCCAAAAGCTTGATGAAAACGGTAATATCCCCGAAGCCGAAAAGGTATTTCATGACCGTTTTATGGTAAGCCCTTTCAAGTTGCTTAATGATGTTATTTTAATGAAAGGGACGGTTAATGATAATTCGCTTTGGTTTGCCTTTGACAGCGCTGCCGAAACCAGTTTACTTGATTACCGACGCTCAAAAAAGTTGATCCCTGATATGGAAGTCATTAGCCGTTCAAAAATTATGGGCATTGGCGGTACTTCTATCGAAGTGATTTATACCCGTTTTGATAACCTGGTTGTCGGAGATCGTAAGTATATGAAAAACCGCATCATGATAACCAGCCTCGAAAAAATGGGGAGCGCATACGGCTACAAAATTGATGGCGTTTTAGGTTACGATTTTTTTGTGAGGGGCATATTCACCATCAACTTTGTTAAAAAAGAATTTGAAATGTACATTTACAATATCCAGTAATATGAAAAGGGGCACCCGTATAGTTATTGTTTTTTTTGCGATGGTTTGCATGGCCCTGCCTTTAAGCGCGCAAAAACGCAGTAACCTGGTTATAGGTAGCGATAAACTGGTGTTGTTCATTGATATGCGCTCGTCTAAAACCGAAGTGGATACGCTGCTCAAAAAAGCAGGCTTAAAGGGGGTAAATGCAGCCGCTATTTTGAAAGGTGATTTTACCGCCCTGCAAAAGGACGGCTGGACAATGGCAAAAAAACAGGGGAACATCGTGGAGTTCGATAGTCCGCTTGAAAACCTCAATAAAAATCCGCAAATCAAACCATACCTGATAACTACTAAAATAGATAACGATGATGAGGGCTCGCCCGGATATCCGGCCGATGTAAATTTCGGTATCAACAAGTTTGCTAAAGTTACTGTGCATGAATTGGCGTCGGGTTTAACGCGGTTCTTTTTGCCCGGGTATTTACAGAACAGGAGGGCTCTGTTATCAGGCAACTTCAATAACTGGAGTACACTTAAAGGCATCATGGCTAAAACCGACAGCGGCTGGATTGCCGATGTAAAACTTAAACCCGGCAAATACGAGTATAAGTTTATTGTTGATGGCCACTGGATCAACGACAGGTACAATAACCTCGTAGCCGATCATGATGATAATTCCATCTACTTCAGGTATAACTACACTTTTAAACTGAATGGCAATGCGAATGCTCATAAAATAATACTGACCGGAAGTTTTAATAACTGGGATGCCAACAGTATTATAATGGAGAAAAGCGGTGGAGTATGGCAGAAACAAATGTATTTGCATGATGGTACGCAGGCTTACCGTTTTTTAGTTGACGGTAAATGGATCATCGATCCGGCTAATCCCAACAAAATCCAGGGCGATGATGGCCTTATGAATTCCATATTGAACCTTGGTGAAATAGTTATTTTTAAGCTCGACGGGTATACCGATGCGAAAAAGGTATATGTAGGCGGGAGCTTTAATAATTGGGAACGTGGCCTGATCCCGCTTACTAAAACTAAAACTGGCTGGGTATTATCGTTAATTATCCCGCCAGGTAATTACGGTTATAAGTTTGTTGTGGATGATAAGTGGATAACTGATCCGGCCAATCCGCGCAATATGGTTGAAGGAGGCATTGTTAACTCATTTATTTCAGTTAAGCCTAATTACACGTTTAAACTAAGTGGCTTCAATAATGCTAAAAGCGTTCATTTGGCAGGCAGTTTTAATAATTTCGATAAGTTTGGTTATAGCATGGCTTTCAATGGCAGTGAGTGGACAGTAAGCGTACGACTTAAACCGGGTAAACAGTTGTATAAATTTATTGTTGATGACAAATGGATTATTGACCCTGGTAATAAACTTTACGAACCCAATCAATATAATTCGGGTAATTCCGTTTTATGGATTGAGTGAGAACAGAATCGAGACTATAAGAGTCAAGATGCAGGAATAAAGAAATAGGAAACGCGATTACAGAATCTGAATAATAAATGTCCTGATTCTTATAGTCTTGTTTCTTGATTCTTATGGTCTTGCATCTTGATTCTTGCGGTCTTAAATCTTGGCTCTTATTGCCTTGCATCTTGGCTTTCACCTTACTATATTAGCTAAAATACGATATCTGATATGACTATCCCAATATACCAGGCCGACGCGTTTACCGATAAGCTTTTTGGCGGCAACCCGGCGGCAATTTGCCCGCTTAATGAATGGCTGCCCGATGTTACCATGCAAATGATAGCTATTGAGAACAACCTTGCTGAAACCGCTTTTTTTGTAAAAGAAGGAGCCGGTTATAAGCTGCGTTGGTTTACGCCGGAATATGAGATAGACCTTTGCGGGCATGCTACGCTGGCCTCGGCACATATCCTGTTTTCGGAGCTGGGATATGAAGGGGATACCATCCAATTTGAAACAGTAAAGGCCGGATCACTTACTGTAAAGCGCGATGGCGATAAATATACAATGGACTTTCCCTCAAGGCCACCTATTCCCATAGAAGCGCCTAACGGATTGGCCGAAGCGCTTGGCGAAAAGCAGCCTGTAGCTTTTTTACGCTCAAGGGATTACTTCATTGTTTATGAAACCGAGCAGGATATCAGGGACCTTACACCCGATTTCTTTGCCATGTCGAAAATGGATACCGTGGGAATCATAGCCAGCGCTCCCGGCGATAACTCTGATTTTGTTTCGCGCTTTTTTGCGCCCGGTGCCGGTATCCCCGAAGATCCCGTTACCGGATCGGCACATTGTAACCTGATCCCGTACTGGGCAAAACGCCTGGGTAAGGATACACTTCATGCATATCAGCTTTCGGCCCGCCGCGGTGAGCTCTGGTGTGAGCTTAAAGGCGACCGCGTGCTGATGAGCGGCAAAGCGGTTACTTATTTAAAAGGGGAGATAAGGGTTTGACCCCACCCAACCCTCCCCTGGGGGAGGGCTACAAAAAGATGTTAGAAGTCTCCCCCTTGGGGAGATTTAGAGGGGTGAAAATATACTTTCAAAACTCAATTATTTATAATTACTTTGGAGGTTTGGACTTCGCAAGGTACTTAATAAATTAAATGCAGCTTACCCGTTTAGAAATCAAGGGCTTCAAGAGTTTTGGCGATAAAATAACCATCAATTTTAATGAGGGTGTTACCGCTATTGTGGGGCCTAACGGTTGTGGTAAGTCGAACGTTGTGGATAGTATCCGTTGGGTTTTGGGTGAGCAAAGCACCCGGGCGCTCCGTTCGGAGAAGATGGATAACGTTATTTTTAACGGTACCAAAAGCCGTAAGTCGGCCAACCTTGCCGAGGTTTCCCTCACTTTTGATAATACAAAAAATATCCTGCCTACCGATTATTCGCAGGTAACGCTTACCCGTAAACTTTACCGTACCGGCGAAAGTGAATACCGCTTAAACGATGTGCAGTGCCGTTTAAAGGATATTACCGATCTTTTCCTGGATACAGGTATCGGTTCCGATTCTTACTCTATCATTGAGTTAAGGATGATCGATGAGATCATCACCAATAAGGAAGGCTCACGCCGAAACCTGTTCGAGGAAGCATCGGGGATCTCCAAATACAAGCTCCGCAAAAAGCAAACCTTCAGTAAACTGAAAGAAACCGAGGCCGACCTGGCCCGTGTGGATGACTTGCTTTTTGAGATCGAAAAGAACCTCAAATCACTGGAAAACCAGGCGAAGAAAACAGAACGGTATTATCGCCTAAAGGAGCAATATAAAACGCTGAGCATTATGCTGGCTTCGTTCAGGATAGTGGCATTTAGCGAATCGTTAAAAAAGATAGAGGAGCAGGAGCTGAAGCACAAAGCCGAGAAAGGCGATATTATCGCCCAGATAGACACTTTGGAAGCTACCTTACAGCAGCAAAAGCTGGATAGCATTACCAAAGAGAAGAACTTGTCGGTTCAGCAAAAAACAACCAACGAGTTTGTTTCAAAGATCCGTGCTTACGAAAGCGAAAAGAAGATCAAGAACGAGCAGCTGAAGTTTCAGCAGGATAAAGAGTCGCGGCTAACAGATGAGTTGGAGCGTGACAAGAACCAGCTGAACCACGTTTTATACAATATCAAACGCTTAAACGAGGAAAAGGCCACTGAGGATGAAACTTTACAAGCCATTCAAAGTAAACTATCCGATTTAAAGGAGGCCGTTGATGAACTACGTGCACAGCAAACCGAAGCGCGTAATGAGCTCAACGAACTCAATAATATCAATACCCGCCTGCAAAACCAGGCTTATAAAGCCGAAAAAGACCTGGATATATTACAGATCCAGCAGCAGGCTTTAGAGCAGGAAAGCCAGCGCAATATGGAAGATACCACCAACAAAGAGGTGGAACTTTCACACTTTAACCAGGTGGTTGCCGAGTTGCAATACCGCAAAGAAACGCTTGATGATGAATTTCAGCAGGCTGTTGAGTTTGAAAATAAATTAAAAGAGCAGATTGCCGAAACCGACGTTGAGTTGAATTCGGTTAAGGATACCATTATAAAAGAAAGCCGCCGTCTGGATGCCAAGCAAAACGAATATAACCTTACCAAAAGTATGGTTGATAGTTTGGAGGGCTTCCCTGAGTCTATCAGGTTCCTGAAAAAGAATACCGATTGGGCTAAAAACGCACCCCTGTTTAGCGATGTGCTTTTTTGTAAAGAGGAATTTCGTGTAGCCATCGAAAACTACCTCGAGCCGCTCATGAACTACTACGTGGTTGAAAGCTATGACGACGCGGTAAAGGCTATCAATTTGCTCAGCAATTCGGCTAAGGGGCGTGCAAACTTCTTTGTACTGAATAATTATGCCGATGAAGCTGCAGCACAGGTGAATTTTGAAAAAAGCGACGCTATACCTGCGCTTGGCGTTATTGAGGTTGAAAAACGTTACCTGCCGCTTTGTAACTATCTGCTTAAAGGTGTTTACCTGGTTGATGATGACAAAGAAGGCCAGATCAACAGCGAGGCTTTACCTCAAGGTGTGGTGCTGATTGGTAAAAGTGGTAAGTTCAATAAATCAAAACATACCATGGCCGGTGGTTCAGTCGGTTTGTTTGAGGGTAAAAGGATCGGTCGTGCCAAAAACCTGGAGAACCTTGCTAAAGAGATTCGTGGAATTGAGAACCAGGTAGGAGCGTTCAGAACAAAGTCTGAAGAGCTGCAGAATAAGCTTGGCGCGCTACGCGGTTCGACCAAGGCTGCTGAGATCAATGAGCAGCAAATGATCATTAACAGGTTAAATACGGAGCTGATCACCGTGAAAACCCGCCAGGAGCAATACCAAACCTTTATTGAAAACAGTCTTAACCGTAAGGAAGATATCGCCCGCAAAATTGCTGGCATAAAAGATGAAATGGCCGCCCTGCAACCGCAACTGGCCGAACTTAAAACGCAGCGCCAGATCCAAAGCGATTTATTGGCCGATAAGCAGATGGCTTTTAACGAGCTTAACGAATACGTGTCGGTTCAATCGAACGCCTATAACCAGGAAAATATCCGTTTCCACCAGCAGCAAAACAAGGTGTCGGGGTTAATGAAAGACCTCGATTACCGCGATAGTCAGCAGGAAAACCTTGATACGCGTATCCGTCAAAATACAGTTGAGCTCGAAAAGGTAAAGGTTGCCATACAGGAAAACCTGAAGCTGGCCGATAACTCGGACGACAATTTGTTGGAGATGTACGAGCAGAAGGAAAATCTGGAAAAGGCCACCCAACAAGCCGAGCAGGAATACTATCAATGGCGCGGACTGATCACCGAAAATGAGAACCAGATAAGCTCATTGAGGCGGAAAAAGGAAAACAGTGAAGTTATTGAAAACGAGCTGCGCGATGAACGCAATAATTTAAAAATAGACCTGAACGCGCTGAAAGAACGTCTTTCGGTTGAGTTTAATATAGATATTGAAGATCTGCCCGAAAGCGAAGTGCCAGAAGGTGAAAATGAGCAGGACCTGCGCGAAAAAGCCGAAAAGCTGAAAAAACAACTGGATGATTTTGGGGCTATAAACCCGATGGCAGTAGAGGCTTATAACGAGATGAATGAGCGTTATACCTTTATCCAGACGCAAAAGAAGGACTTGAGCGAAGCCAAAGCATCATTACTGGCTACTATCCAGGAAATTGATGATACCGCCAAAGATAAGTTCATGACCGCCTTTATGATGGTGCGTGAAAACTTCATCAAGGTGTTCCGCTCGTTGTTTAATGAGGAAGATTCATGCGATCTTATCCTGACCGATCCCGATCATCCTCTCGAATCGGATATTGATATTATCGCCAAGCCAAAAGGTAAACGTCCGCTGTCAATTAATCAGCTATCAGGAGGGGAAAAAACGTTGACCGCAACGGCTATCCTGTTTTCGTTATACCTGCTTAAGCCGGCGCCGTTCTGTATTTTTGATGAGGTTGACGCGCCGCTTGATGATACCAATATTGATAAGTTCAATAACATTATCCGTACTTTCTCCAAAGAGTCGCAATTTATCATCGTATCCCACAACAAACGCACTATCGCCAGTACCGACGTTATTTATGGTGTAACCATGGTTGAGCAGGGAATCTCCCGCGTAGTACCTGTTGATTTAAGGGAATTGGCTGATTAAGGAGGCTTAAAGCAGAATGCGGAAAGCTTAAAGTATATAATAAATAAACAAAAGCGTCATTACGAGGTACGAAGCAATCCCAAACTATACAGGGCAGACCTGCTAATTGGCGATTGCTTCGTACCTCGCAATGACGCTTTAAATAGATTTATCCTTTACTTCTTCTTTTTAAATACCGAGGGCGTTTTAAGCATCAGGCCTTTTACCTTACTGCGGCTAAACTTCTGCTCCATCGCGCGTTTCTGATCGGCCGAAAGCACGTTTTTTGATGAGGCGGCCAAACTTTGTGTTGTTACTGAACCGGTTTTATACTTGCCGGTTGAGATATAACTTAGAGCTTGCGATAATAACCCTTCTGTAGGGTCGCCGAAATCTTTGGTTAGGTCATCGGCAGCGCTGATACCTTTATAAGGATCCTTTCCTGGTGTCATACCGGTATAGTAGTCGCCATTGTTTGCCGAGTTCCTGGTAGAGAACATTGGCATATACAGCTGATATTTATTGATATCAATGCCATAAAATCCAACCGGTTTACCGTAAGTAGTTGAGCCTATTAGTTGAACTTCCAGTTCAGGAATAAGGTTATTAATAGTTAATTCACTTGCCGAGGCCGTACCGCTACCAACTATAAAGAATATACGGCTTAAGTTAAGTGAACCCTGCTTTTGAAAATTAACGGTTTGGTTACTCACCGAGAAAAAACCTTTAGGGATGTCATAAAGATTTTTAAACAGGGTATAGTTGTCGTTAGTAAGCTTATCGTTAAAATAGGCTGTATACATTTTAGTGCCGTTTTTGGCTGAAGGCACTAAAAGGTTATCAAAATATTCGGCAGTTTCAACCGAGCCGCCGCCGTTATACCTTAAATCAATGATAAGGTCTGAAATACCGGTGAAGCTGTTTAATGCTTCCAGTATTTTAGGTTTCGCATTGGCTAAATCGGTGAATGAATTGAAAACCATATAACCTGCTGTTTTGCCCGAACCTGCATCCAATGTTTTATAGGTGATAACCGGATTGATGGTGTAATTGGCAGTGCTCATAGTTACATCAAGCGTGGTATTATCAGGCCTGGTTAGCGTCATGGTTATAGTTTTGCTGTAAGCATAGGCCTGTATTACAAACTGTGTAGTTGTGCCGCCGTCATCATAAGCAAGGTCGGTACGGCCATTGATCTTGGTGATCTGGTAGCCTCGTTTAATACCCTGCTGGTCGGCAGGTGAGCCTGGGTATACATATTTGATCCGCAAATCTGTGCGGGTAGGGTAGAACACCGAAAAACCGAAGTCGCCGCCATTACCGCTCAATTCGTTTGATACCGATCCGTCATCAATAAAGGAATATTTGGCTGTGCCGGTATTATCGTAATATTCGTATGGCTGAGAAGTTGCCGGATTTATGGCATATTGCGACAAATGGTCAACCTCACTGCTTAAGCCTGTAATGGTATCGCTGCTGACATAATTACGCGGTTGAAAGTTTTTGTAAGTGGGGAGTTGGTTGTACCATAAATAGGTCTCCAGAGGGTAGAGATAAACGGAGTCCCTTATACGGTCAAGCGCAGTACCGGTGCTTGGCGGACCGGTAGTTCCATCGTCACCATTATTCAGCGGTTTGTTTTTTTTGCAGGCAGATAATGATGCGATTGAAATAAGGGCTAAAAAGTAAAGTATTTTTCTCATAAGCTTGAGTTTAAGTATTTAAACGCCTTGTTAGTAAGTATGTTATAGATAATACTATAAAAAATCTTCAACATTAATATAGTCAATGCCGCTGGCTTCGGCACAAAGCTTGTCCGTTTCCGAATTTTCAATCATTATTATCTCTTTACGCTGAAGGCCATGCTCCTGAATAAGCAGGTTAATTACATCAGGCTCGGGTTTTGGCGTGGTTTCTTCTGTGAAATAGCAACGGAGATATTTTTCCAGTCCGTGCCACTCTGTTTGCTTTATTTTATTTACTTGTTCCTGTACGTTACCGTTAGTTACGATGAACAGTGCTTTGCGGTCGACCACAATTTCCTGCATCAGGGTAAGGATATTTTGATATAAAAGCAGCTTGAGCGGCAGCTTGGCAGTTAAAAGCAGGTTTTCGAACTTATCACGGTATTGCTCAGCCACCGGGAATTCTGCAGCTAAACGGTCAAAAGCGGCATCCTTCCCTTCAGCTATATACGTATCAGTTAATACTTTGGTTGCGGACTTCGCGTCAATCAGCTCAATATATTCAAGCATGTTTGCAAACAGGTAATAAGCTTGAAAGTAGTAATCCTTTGCAGGATAAAGCACATCATCTAACTCAAAAATAAAAGCCGTTTTACGTTTATCGATATCCTTATAGTCCATTAAGCAATTACGTGTAGTTTTATATCATATTCATTAAAAAGGGTTTCGGCTTTTAATAAAAGCGCGGCTTCATCGGGTCTTAATAAATAAACCGAATCAATACTCTTATCCAGGCAAAGCGTTAACATTTCATGTGTATAACTTGCCGAAGCTGGTTTAGGCAACAAAATCATTTTGCCTGTTTTTAACATGAAATCGGGCAAATCCATATAATCACCTAAAATAATATTTTTTCCTTCCAGTTTGTTTTTAAGCTGGTAGGCTTGTGCCGATGTGGCGGCTGTAATTAAAATGCTCATGTTAATGGGCGTTAACAATTAAACCATCCTTCATTGTAACTGTACGATCAGACAGGTTTGCAAGATCTTCATTATGAGTAACAATTACAAAGGTTTGCCTGAAATCATTCTTCAGCTTAATAAATAATTCATGAAGTTCGAGCGCGTTCACCGAATCGAGGTTGCCCGAAGGCTCATCTGCAAAAATAAGAGCAGGGTTATTGATCAGGGCCCGTGCCACAGCAACCCTTTGCTGTTCACCACCTGATAGCTGGTTGGGTTTGTGGTGTAACCGGTCTTTCAATCCTAAAAGGTCGAGCAACTCTGCGGCCCTTTTTTCAGCATCAGACTTTGATTTGCCTGCTATAAAAGCCGGGATACAAACGTTTTCAAGTGCACTAAATTCGGCCAATAAATGATGAAACTGGAATATAAAACCAATTTGCCGGTTGCGGAAATCGCTTAGCTGTTTATTATTTAACTTGTTTAGCTCAATATCATTGATGGTTAAAGTGCCCGAATCGGGCCTGTCAAGGGTACCCAATATGTTAAGTAAGGAACTTTTGCCGGCACCGGAAGCGCCAACGATGGTTACGATCTCGCCCTTTTGCACCTCAAGGTCAACGCCTTTTAATATTTGTAACTGTCCGTATGATTTATGGATAGATTTGGCTTTAAGCATTTGACAAAGTTAACGGATTAGCTGATTTATTTGTTTGGTGTGCACGGATTTGTTGTTTCTCGCAATGGTGTTAAGGTGTTTTTTTTCGGGCTTGTGCGGCGGCCGCGTTAGGGATAGGAGCGGAAAGCCCGGAGCGGGCCATGGCCATGAGCGCCGGCAAAGCGACGACTTGCAGCGCATAGCCCGGGCCGCAGGCAACGCCATTATTGATGTCGGATTTTGGATGTTCGATTTCGGATTTTTGAATTATATAGATTAAGGAACTTATAGAATATAAAAGCAACATCCAATAATTGTTATTTTATTGATTTTTTTCTTTGCGCCTTTGCATGCTAAAAAACTAAAGCGGAATTAAATGATTAAATGTTATTGTAAATACAATGTTATTTACCCTAAATAAGGGCAAATAAACTGAAACAAGGTGTTTCCCGTTTCAAACAAAATTGTAGCTTTACCGCAAATTCTTCAAAACATGAATATTCACGAATATCAGGGTAAAGCTATATTAAAAAGCTATGGCGTTAGAGTTCAGGAAGGCATTGTAGCCGATACTGTTGAGCAGGCTGTTGAGGCTGCCCAAAAAATGAAAGAAGACTTCGGTTCGGACTGGGTTGTGATCAAAGCACAGATCCATGCCGGTGGCCGTGGTAAAGGCGGTGGTGTTAAACTTGCCAAAAATATCGACCAGGTAAAAGAATTATCAGGTAATATTTTAGGTATGCAACTGGTAACTCCGCAAACCGGTCCTGAAGGTAAAAAAGTTAAGAAAGTTTTAGTTGCACAGGATGTTTATTATCCGGGCGAAAGCGCTACTAAAGAGTTTTACATGAGCGTATTACTTGACCGCGCACGTGGCCGCAACATTATCATGTACAGCACCGAAGGTGGTATGGACATTGAGGAAGTTGCACACTCAACTCCTGAGCTTATATTTAAAGAAGAGATTGATCCTAAAGTTGGTTTACAAGGTTTCCAGGCCCGTAAAATAGCTTTTAACCTTGGTCTTGAAGGCGAAGCGTTTAAAGACATGACCAAATTCATTGCTGCTTTATACAAAGCTTATGAAGGTACCGACTCGTCACAATTTGAAATTAACCCGGTTTTAAAAACCTCTGATAATAAAATTTTAGCAGTTGACGCTAAAGTAAATCTTGATGATAACGCTCTTTATCGCCATGCAGATTACGCTGCTATGCGTGATACCGATGAGGAAGATCCAACTGAGGTTGAAGCAAGCAAATCAAACCTTAACTATGTTAAGCTTGATGGTAACGTAGGTTGTATGGTTAATGGTGCCGGCTTAGCTATGGCTACCATGGATATCATTAAAATTGCCGGTGGCGAGCCTGCCAACTTCCTTGACGTAGGTGGTACTGCTAACGCACAAACTGTAAAAGCTGGTTTCAATATCATCCTGTCTGATCCTAACGTAAAAGCTATTCTGATCAACATCTTCGGTGGTATTGTACGTTGCGATCGTGTTGCACAGGGTGTAATTGATGCTTACAAAGAAATTGGTAACATTCCGGTTCCAATCATTGTTCGTTTGCAGGGCACAAACGCTGCAGAGGCAAAAGAACTGATCGATAACTCTGGTTTGAAAGTTTACTCGGCTATATTGCTGAAAGAGGCTGCTGACCGTGTTAAAGAAGTTTTAGCACTTTAGTTTGAGAGATTAGAGGTTGGTGATTAAAGATTAGTTGCCAGGCTTCTTTTAGATATGAAAGCGGTGAGTTTAGGCTCGCCGCTTTTTTTGTGTAATAAGGTAACGTATTTCCTCAACGATGTCATTTCGATTGAGTGGGTGAGAATAGAGCGTGGGCGCGAAAGAGAAATCTTATACGCCCTGCGAGTCCGATAAGCATGTTGGCTTAGCGGGGTGTATAAGATTTCTCCTCGTTCTTCATTCCAAATGACAATGAGCGCGGTATAAACAACAAAAAAGCCATCGAAAATCGATGGCCTTTTAAATATCTTATTGAAGTTTGATTAACCTAAGTATGATTTCAAAATTTTGCTCCTTGAGGTATGGCGCAGGCGCTGTAAAGCTTTATCCTTGATCTGGCGTACGCGTTCGCGGGTAAGGTTGAATTTTTCGCCTATTTCCTCCAATGAAAGCGGGTGATTGGTACCTAAACCGAAAAACAATACAATGATCTCGCGCTCACGTTCAGTAAGGGTTGAAAGCGAACGTTTGATCTCTTCAGATAACGACTCATTGATCAGGATCGAATCGGTGTTGGGTTCCTGGTTTTCCAGTACGTCAAGCAGCGTATTTTCTTCACCCTGTACAAATGGTGCATCCATTGATACATGACGGCCGGAGTTGCTTAGCGTGTCAGAAATCTTATCAACAGTGGTTTCTAATATATCGGCAAGTTCTTCGGGCGACGGTTCACGCTCGTATTCCTGCTCAAGCTTTGAAAAAGCCTTGCTGATTTTACTTAACGAACCTACCTGATTAAGCGGTAAACGCACAATACGTGATTGCTCGGCAATAGCCTGCAATATCGATTGGCGGATCCACCATACGGCATATGATATGAATTTGAAGCCTTTGGTTTCATCAAAACGTTTGGCTGCTTTAATCAGGCCAAGGTTGCCCTCGTTAATTAAATCGCCAAGTGTAAGGCCCTGGTTTTGGTATTGTTTAGCAACAGATACAACAAAGCGAAGGTTCGTTTTGGTTAAACGCTCCAATGCCGCCTGGTCGCCCTCGCGGATTTTTTGAGCTAAAATTACTTCTTCTTCGGCGGTTATTAGGTCTACCTTACCAATCTCGTGAAGATATTTATCAAGCGATTGCGACTCGCGATTGGTAATGGATTGCGTTATTTTGAGTTGTCTCATCTATTTAATAAACCTGTCTATTCCTTATATCCTGAATAGAACGTGCAAAGCTAATATTTTGTTTCTAAAATAAAACATATAAATCAGAAATAGCAATACCAGTGTCAAATTTTATATTTTATTTTTTAGATTGATGAATTGCGATGAAAACTTATTGTGAAACGATGATTTTATTTTGTTATTTAATAAATATTGTTTTCATTTGAAATACATTAATATCATAATGTAATGAAAAAGGTACGCATCCTGCAAATACTCGTTTATACAGTGTTTGGTTTGTTTATTTCTTAAAATATGGCTGCCAATGTTTGGCAGGGATATAAGAATGGGTATAATGGCAAAATTAAAGCGACCGATGGCAATAAAAGGTACTGGCCAACATTACTGCAGGTCACTATTAACTGAAGTTTTATTGCGCAGAAAAGCAATGGCGAGGTGAAGGTGGGAGCGGAGTATACTTTTAGGAATATAATCATAAAAGCTGATATTGTAGTTAATAATGATAATATATCTGCTTCTTGGTCACTAAATGCAGTTGAAATTGGGCCGATGCTTATTATAATCATAATAACAATAAGGATCGCCTGTCTTATTAATAAGATTATTATAAATATTGTTAAAGGCCATTGTTTTAGTTGCTATGTATTAAGGTCATCAAAAGCAATAGGATGATGTATTGCTATTGCATTGATGAATTAAATAGGGTAGTCAAATATCCTATATGTGCAAACGCCTAAAAATGCGCTGAAACCATCAACAAGTTTTAACTATTTAGATTATGCCGATAATTATCAATCTGGATGTAATGATGGCAAAGCGAAAGATGTCATTAAATGAGCTGAGCGGCAGGGTAGGCATCACCGTATCAAATCTTTCCATCCTGAAAACGGGAAAGGCGAAAGCCATCCGCTTTGAAACCCTTGAAGCAATATGTAAGGCGCTTGAATGCAAGCCGGGTGATATTTTGGAATACAGGTGAAAGGTGAAAGGTGAAAGGTGAAAGGTGAAAGGTGAAAGGTGAAAGGTGAAAGGTGAAAGGTGAAAGGTGAA
>NZ_JCAWEC010000009.1:0-189062 GCF_059690695.1 Mucilaginibacter sp. A5337
AGCGGCAGGCTGTCCAGTCTTACCCACAGCCCTGGCACCATGTATTCCGGTAGCCTTTCGCGCAAATAGTTTTGAAGTTCCTGTTTATCATAGGCCGCTTCATCCATCACCACATAAGCAGTCAGTCTTTTTGTGCCTTGCTTATCTGCACGGGCCAGCACCACGGCCTGCCTTACGTTTTCCTGTTGCAGCAGCACCTGTTCTATCTCGCCCGGCTCTATCCTATAACCCCTGATCTTTACCTGGTCGTCTATCCTCCCCAGGTATTCGATGTTACCATCCGGCAGCCATCTGCCCTGGTCTCCAGTCCTGTACAACTTTGCGTTGAGGTCTTCACTGTAAGGGTCTGCGATAAACTTTTCCTTTGTCAGCTCCGGCTGGTTCAGATAGCCCCTGGCCACCTGTACACCGCCGATACAAATCTCACCCGGTACGCCAATTGGGCTTAAACCACCTGACTTACTTCTGATATGGAGCTGCGTGTTTGATACTGGCGCGCCGATGGGTGGCAATACAGAGACATCTAAATTATCAACAGTATAACTACTTACCACATGTGCTTCTGTAGGGCCATACTGATTAATCACTTTTACTCCAACATTCCTGATCAAAGCCCTTACTTCATCTGTGATTTTCAATTGCTCTCCGGCCACAATGATTTCTTCAACCAAAAATGAAAAATCCGGATCGGCAATAATCTGTTCCGCTAAATTTTGGAGCACAACCACAGGTAAGAACAAATGTGTTAGCTCATACTTAACAATATGGTCAATCAAGGCATCCATATCACGGCGGGTGTCGCCGTCAATAAGGCAAAGCGTATTTCCAAAGCAAAGGGTTGAGAATATCTCCTGGAAACTTACGTCAAACGTGTAAGCTGCAAACTGTAAAACCCTGCGGTTTTTATTTTTAAACTGCGTTCCCTGCCAGTTTAACAAATTGAACATACTTCGCTCCGGCATCATCACGCCTTTAGGTTTCCCCGTTGAGCCCGAAGTATACAGGATATAAATCAACTGTTTATCAATGATGCTTACATCAAGGTTCGTTTTGCTTTCATTAGCTATATCCTCTTCGTGTTTTCCATCTAACTCAATTACAGTCACTGAATTTAAAATTCGTTTGCGGCTTTGTCTGCTGCTCACCAACACGGATGCACCGGTATCGGCTATCATATAATCGATCCTATCCTGCGGGAAATCAGGATCTACCGGCACATAAACGCCGCCTGCTTTCAGAATACCGAGAATAGCAACGATCATTCCCAAGCCGCGTTCTATACATACAGGCACAAGGGTTTCATTAGTAACACCCTGCTTTTGCAGATACCAGGCTAATTGATTTGAGCGTTCATTTAAAACACCATAACTCAGTTCTTCGCCGTCAAATACAAGTGCTATTGCATCAGGATTCTCTGCAGCCTGCCCTTCAAACAAACTGATAACACTCCCGTTTCCGGCATATTCAACTTCTGTGGCGTTAAATGTTTTAAGCTGATCACTTTCAGCTTCGCCAATCATCTTCAAACGACCAACAGATTCATATGGAGTATCAACTATCGCGCTAAGCAATTGATTGTAATGGCCAGCCATACGATCGATCGTTGCCTCGTCATAGATATCGGTATTGTATTCAAGCCCGGCGCGCAAGCCGTTCTCCGATTCGATGATAAACAATGTGATATCAAATTTGGCGGTATGATGTGCCTCATGTGTTTGCTGCAGCGTTAAATCGCCAAGTTGTAGCTCAGGTATACGGGCTGTGTTCTGTAATACAAACATAACCTGAAACAGTGGGCTTCTGCTCAGATCCCTATCCTTCACCACGACTTCAACCACTTTTTCAAATGGTACATCCTGCTGCTCATAGGCTTCGAGCATGGTTTGCTTTACCTGTGCCAGAAGCGCTGTAAATGACATATCGCCATCCAACTGGCTCCGTATAGCTAATGTGTTAACAAAAAAGCCTATCAGTTCTGCAATTTCCGCCTGGTTACGATTTGCTATCGGGCTGCCTACACAGATATCTTCCTGCCCGCTGTAACGATATAATAAAACATTGAATGAAGATAGCAATGTCATGTAAAGAGAAACACCGTTTTGCACGCTCAACGTGTGCAGCTTGCCCGTAACTTCCTTACTTATCTCAAACTCATATAAAGCTCCGTTAGTGCTCTGTTCTGCCGGGCGCCGACGGTCGGCAGGTAATTGAAGCGTGGAAACGCCGGCTAATTTCCGCTGCCAGTAAGCTAGCTTCGAAGCCAGTAAGTCTCCTTGTAACGTAGCTCTTTGCCAAATGGCATAGTCAGGGTACTGTATAGTTATTACAGGTAGTACAGGCTTTCTGTTATTTGAAAAAGCACTATATAATTCAAGCCATTCTTTTGCCAGTATTGCCGATGAAGAACCATCCGACGCAATATGGTGCATGGTTAAAATAAGCGTAAACTCATTTTCACTAACTTTTATTATTTCAGCACGCAACAGGTCATCCTGCGATAAATCAAATGCCTGTGCTATCTGCAGGTTAATATATTGCCCAAGCGATAAATTCTGATCTTCATAATACTTCGCTTCGGTTTGTTTTAAAGCCCAGGCATTCCCGGGTTTTACGTACTGATATCCTTGTCCATCGTGTTCAACAATAACTGTACGCAATACTTCATGACGGTTCACAATTTCGCGAAACGTATTTTGGAGCGCATCAATATCTAACTTACCTGATAAATTAAATACCGCCGGTACATGGTATTGTACACTGCCATTCATCCGGTCAATAAACCAGAGGCGTTCCTGGCTATAAGAAAGAGGAATACGTTCGGGACGCGGTTGCGCAATGATCCGAGTTGATGTATTTTGCTCCGCACGACCTAAGCGCGAAGACAAGGAACCGATTGTTGGATAATCAAACACTTCGCCGATAGAAAGGTCTTGTTCAAAGGCCTTTCTGACCTCGGCTATCAACTTTACAGCTAATAAAGAGTGGCCTCCAAGTTCAAAAAAGTTATCATTGATCCCGATTTTATCTATCTCCAAAATATTTTGCCAGATTTCGGAAAGCTTGATTTCAGCCTCATTACGGGGGGCCGTATATGCACTACCAACCACTTGCTTTTCAGGATGAGGTAAGGCTTTACGATCTATCTTGCCGTTAGCGGTTAATGGGATAGCCGAAAGCTGGATAAGGTGCGAAGGCAACATATAATCGGGCAAATGCGCCTTCAGATAGATATTTAAACCAACAGGGTCAAATTTGGCCGATGGTACAATATAAGCTACCAGTTGTTTATTTCCCAGTTTATCGTCAATGGCTAACACTGCGGCGTGGCTTACAAATTTGCTATGCTCAAGCACAAGGGCAATTTCACCCGGCTCTACCCTATAGCCTCTTATTTTTACCTGATCGTCCATGCGGCCCAAATATTCTATATTACCATCGGCGCGCATAACCACGCGGTCACCGGTACGGTAAATGCGTGCCCCTTCCCTGCGATAGGGATCGGCAATAAACTTTTCTTTGGTTAATTTAGGGAGGCGATGATATCCTTGTGCAAGCCCGCGGCCACCTATGTAAAGTTCGCCGGGAATGCCAATCGGGCAACGCTCCATTGCTTTACCCAAAACATAAACGATGGTATTTGAAAACGGGCGACCAACAGGGATACGGGAGCCTTCAATTAATTGATCGGTTGCCTCGTATAATAATTTACCAATAGTAGTTTCGGTAGGGCCGTAATGGTTAACAACCCGGCAATTGCTGTAACGGGCTATGCGGGTTACAGCTTCTTTAGGCAGGGTTTCCCCACCGAAGATGAGCAGTTTAGCAGGTAATAACGGAGCATCCGTTTCGGGCGAAAGGGCTTTCCAATGTGATGGAACGATTTTAATACAATCAATCCGGTGCTGATCAAAATAATGATGAATCTGATGAACATTGCTTACTGTTTCTTTGGAGAAAACATGCAGTGTACCACCGTAAGCCAACGAGCTGAACAATACGGTATTGCCAAGGTCTGTTGCGATTGTCGACATCAGGCCGAAGGTTTCACATTCGCTGATACCTGTGCGCTCATTTAAACCGTATACATAATCAAGCAGACTGTCATGGTCGATCAGAACGCCCTTAGGTTTGCCTGTAGAGCCGGAGGTATAAATTACATAAGCTAAATGGCTGGATGACGGGAATATTTCGGGATCACTTTTCGGTTCGATGGAAAGCTCCCATTCCATGTTATCCAACTCCAGCACCTTTTGGTACTCAGTTATAGCAGCCGCGCGATCTGCAAACTTGCTGCTACTCACAATAATTCCGGCCCGTGTATCATCCAGAATGTGTTTTACCCGGTCATCCGGGAAATCTGTATCTACCGGCACATATGCGCCTCCTGATTTAAGAATTCCCAAAATAGCCATGATCATTTCTAAACCACGCTCCATATAAACCGGTACTAATACATCTGTCTTTACACCGTAGCGTTGCAGGTGGTGTGCAAGTTGATTAGAGCGCACATGTAATTCGCGGTAGGTTAACGCCCGGCCTTCAAAAACTACTGCCTGCTTATCGGGATTTTGCAGTGCCTGCGCCAAAAACAGTTCAATAATGGTTTCATTGGCGATGTATGCACAATGGCTACGTCCGTTTTTTACGAGCCATAGTTCTTCTTTGCGGCTTAACAACCTAAGTTTGTCGATCTCCGTATCGGGGTTTGATACGATTGAAATCAGCAAGGTTTCGAAATGTTTAATCATGCGCCTGATACGCGCTGTGTTGTACAGATCGGTATTGTATTGTATAGCCCATTTTAAGCCATACTTTGTTTCTGTTACAAAAAAAGTAAGATCGAACTTTACTGTCTTATGTTCTATACCATAACTTGACAATTCCAGATCGCCAAGGGTTATGGCAGGTATCTCAGGGGTATTACCCAAAACGAGCATTACCTGAAACAGCGGACTAACGCCGGCTTCCCGTTCTTTTACCGTTGCTTCCACAACCCGCTCAAATGGTACATCCTGGTAAGTAAAGGCATCAAGTACAGTTTGCTTTACCTGCGCCAGCAGCTGGTTAAACGTAGCATTGCCATCCACCTGATCACGAAGTGCAAGCGTATTTACAAAGAACCCGATCAATTGCTCCAGCTCCTGTTGCGGGCGGCCAGCTATTGAGGTACCAACACAAATATCTTCCCGTCCGCTGTACCGGTAAAGCAATACCTTGAAAGCGGCGAGCAGGGTCATATACAATGTTGCCCCGTTTCGCTGGCTTAATTTATGTAATGCCGCTGTGAGGTCATTACCAGTATTGAATGTTAATGTAGCTCCATTTACAACCACACCTGCCGACCTGGTACTATCTGCCGGCAATTGCAAAGGTTCAACATCTGCAAGCTTTTGCTTCCAATACTCCAGCTGATTTTCAATTTTCTGCTCTTGCAGCGGATTACGTTGCCAGAGGGCAAAATCGGCAAATTGCAGTGGTAATTCCGGCAGCTCAAGTGTTTTATTTTTTGAATATGCCTCGTACAAAGTCGCTATTTCCTTTACCAGGATGGGCATCGACCATGCGTCTCCGGCAATGTGGTGCATAGTTATGATCAGCACATGCGTTCCGTTTTCAAGCGCAATCACATCGGCACGAAGCATATCATCGGCGGCAAGGTCAAAAGGCTTTTCAATAAGCGCGTTGATCTGCTCTTTTAATTGTTCGGAACCGCCAATGTACCTGCCTGACAATTCACGCCCTAAGTGCCAGCCGTCAACAGCTTTTATTTCCTGATAAGCCTCTCCGTCCTTTTCCCGAATCACAGTGCGAAGCACTTCATGACGGTTAACAATCGTTTTAAAAGTATTTTCCAGTGCTTCCACATCCAAATGCCCTTTCAGTAAAAGCACTTCGGATAAATGATATTGCAAACTGCCCTGCAAACGGTCAATAAACCATAAACGCTCCTGACTAAATGATACGGGGATATTTACAACTGCGTCTCTATCGAAAGATGTTATCTTACCAACCCCTTCAATATTTGTTTTTACGTTCCAATTATCCTGTTTTAAAAAAGTAATTATCGCCTCTTTATTCTCCCTGATTTCGTCGATAAGCAACGGATCGACAGTTGCATTTTCAGGGATCTGAAGTTGCAGACGATCTCCGTTCAATATGATTTTCACATCATTTTGTTCGGCCAGGTACAAAATATTGATAGCTTTAGTAAACAGTTCTTTCATGTACTACTTTTTTTGAAAAACGAAGATTAAAGGGAACAGGGTCAGGTTTTTCTGCTTATATATCAACTATGGTAAATGATGATGTTTGATTGGTTTGTTTATTACTATTACGAACAGTTATGTATTTACTTAATTCGCTAATAGAGGCGAACTGAAACAGGGTGCTAATAGGTATAGCTATTGACAGTTCCTTTTCTATGTAATGAACAACGCGCATAGCCAATACCGAATGACCGCCCAGTTCAAAAAAATTATCGTAGATACCTATTGGATTTACACCCAGCAACTCCTGCCAGATTTTTATTAATTGCTTTTCTATTTCATTGCTTGCAGCTACATAACTTTGCACTGATGATGCCGATAGTTCAGCTTCAGGCAATGCGCGTCTATCTATTTTTCCGTTTGCCGTAAGCGGGAAGCTTTCCATTTGTACCCATAAACGCGGTACCATATAATCCGGCATCTGCTTAAGCAGATAGTCCTGTAATTTTTGCTTATCGCATGGGCTGTCTGCAACTATATATCCCGTTAGGCGGTTAACACCTTTTTTATCGGAGCTGGCCAATACAACTGCCTGGTTCACCAAATCACTTTTTAACAATACATTTGCTATCTCACCTGGTTCAACGCGATAGCCCCTAATTTTAACCTGGTCATCAACCCTACCCTTGTATTCAATATTTCCGTCTGCGAGCCACCTGCCAATGTCGCCTGTTTTATACATCATTGTATTGGCGTCGTGACAAAAAGGGTCTTTGATAAATTTTTGGCTGGTAAGTTCGGGCTGGTTTAAATAACCTCGCGATACGCCGGCTCCACCCAGCCACACCTCTCCAAATACGCCAACAGGGTTTAGCTGTTGCGCCGAATCAAGGATGTAGGCTTTGCGGTTATTTAATGGTTTACCTATAGGGATTATTCCATCTTTATCAACTTCAGTTATGGGATAAGTTAATGAAAAAGTGGTATTTTCAGTAGGACCATACCCGTTAATAAGCTTTAAATCCGGGTATGTTGACCTGATTTTTTTAATATGCGGAGCAGAAAGTTTTTCACCGCCCACTAATACCGTATTTAATCCCTTTAATACTTCGGGTGCATCATCGGCGAGCTGATTGAACCAGCTTGAAGTAAACCACATTGTAGTTACTTTGTGCTGCTCTATAAGCTTTTTAAGTGTCGCACTATTGAAAAGGTCTTTATCATCCCAGAGGATCAATTTGCCGCCATTGAGCAACATGCTCCAATATTCAAAAGTAGTTGCATCAAATGATGGTGAACCTGTTACCAGTAATGTATCCTTATGATTAGCTTCAAAATAACCCGCGTTTTTCACAAGGCTTACCACGTTGCCGTGCTCAACCATTACGCCTTTAGGCTTACCGGTTGAGCCGGAGGTATACATGATATAGGCCAGTTGGTTTGGCGAGATAACGCTGTTTAAATTGCTGCTGCTTTGGCTTGATATTTCCTGGTTATCGTCAAGCATTACAACGTTGATATCCTGATCTTTCAATACCAGTTTGCGGGTACTGCTGCAGAGTACAATTGTTGCTTTAATATCTTCAAGGATATAGCTGATCCGCTCTTGAGGGTAATCAATATCCACAGGAACATAAGCTGCTCCTGCCTTTAATATGCCAAGAATGCCAGCCATCATATCAATACAGCGTTCTATGCAAATCGCTATCAGTGTTTCTTTGCCTGCGCCCTGTGTTTTTAAGTAATGTGCTATCCTGTTTGATTGCTCATTAAGGTTTTGATAGTTTAGCTTTTCATCTCCGAATATGATTGCCGTGGCTTCCGGTGTTTCTGCTGCCTGCGTTTCGAACAGGCTGATAATGTTTGATTCCTTTGGATATGCCGCCGTTGTTTCATTAAATAATCGTAATTGCAGCTCTTCTTCCCGGCTCAACAATTGCAGCTTGTTAATGGTTGTTTGGGGAGCGCTGATTACCGACGTAATCAGCTCTGCATAATGGCCTGCCATCCTTGCAATGGTTTCGGCCTCATACAAATCGGCATTATATTCTACTATAAATCTGATCCCTTCTTTTATTTCCTCTGCATTGTAGGTTAGGTCGTATTTGCTTAAATAATCACCGACCCGTTCTATAGTGGTTTTGATGCTTCCCAGTTCCAGATCAAGTGTGCTTCCGGTGTTCTGCAGCACGAACATCACCTGAAAAAGCGGGCTCCTGCTCAAGTCCCTTTCTTTTATTACAGTCTCTACTATTTTTTCAAACGGCACATCCTGGTGGCCGTATGCTTCAAGTGTGGTTTGTTTTACATTGCTTAGCAGTTCTGTAAATGCTTCATCGCCCTTTAAGTTCGTCCTTAGTGCCAGCGTGTTTACAAAAAAACCGATCAGATTTGCTATTTCTTCCCTGTCACGATTGGCTACCGGGGTACCCACGCAGATGTCTTCCTGCCCGCTGTAGCGGTACAACAGCACTTTAAATATCGCCAGTAAGGTCATGTACAATGTTACCCCCTGTTCAAGGCCAAGCTTCTGTAATTGTTCTGCCTGTTGTTTGCCTATTGTAAATTCATGTGCCGCTCCTCTGCTGCTTTGAACTGCCCGGCGCATGTGATCCGTTGGCAGTTCAAGGATAGCGGTTCCAGCCAACTTTTCTTCCCAATAGCTGAGCTTGCTTTGCAGTTTTTCAGCATCCGGGTATTTTCTTTGCCAGATCGCATAATCTGCATATTGAATTTCCAGACTTTTTAGTCCAGGCGCTTCATTAGTAATGAAACTGTTGTAAAGTTTGCTAAACTCAGATACAAGTATAGACATTGACCAGCCATCGGCCGCAATATGGTGTAATACCAGCAATAGAACGTATTCGTTTTCCTGTATTTCGATTAGCTCGGCACGCAGCATATCCTCCTGCGATAGATCGAAAGGTCTTGCTGTTTCTTTGCTGATGTAACTTTTTAATTCCGATTTATTAGCCTGGCTTTGTTTTAATACCCAGTTATTTTCGTTTACATGCTGATAGCCTTGTCCTTCGTGTTCCCTGATCACCGTACGCAATACCTCGTGGCGCTCTACTATTTCCTTCAACGCTTTTTCAAGGGCTGCGGGATTCACCTCACCTTCCAATTTCAATATAGCAGGAATATGATATTGTACGCTACCTTCCAGTCTGTCAATAAACCATAACCTTTCCTGGCTGTATGACAGCGGGATATATTCAGGTCGCGGATTTCCGCTTTTTATTGTGCTTCCTGCTGTTGCGGTTCCCCCTTCCAATTGTTTGGCTAAATCGGTAATATTTGGAGAAGCAAATAGGGCATGGATTTTTAATTCCTTATTCAAATCCCTTCTTACCTGCGAGATCACCCGCATGGCCAACAGCGAATGGCCCCCCAGTTCAAAGAAATTATCTTTTGTACCTATTTTTTCTACGCCCAACAGCTCTTCCCAGATTTTTGCCAATTGTTTCTCTGTGGAGGTCTCTGGTGCGATATAGCGATCTTCATTACTTGCTTCTGCTTCCGGAAGCGCCCTTTTATCCGTTTTCCCGTTCGGGGTTAGCGGCAAACTGTCAAGTCTTACCCATAGCCTTGGCACCATGTATTCCGGGAGCTTCTCGCTTAAATAATTTTGCAATTCCTGTTTATCGTAAGCGGCTTCGTTCATTACAACGTAAGCGGTAAGCCGTTTTGATCCCTGTATATCAGTACGGGCCAATACTATAGCCTGCCTTACGTTTGCGTGTTGCAGCAATACCTGCTCTATCTCGCCCGGTTCAATCCGGTAGCCGCGGATCTTTGCCTGGTCGTCTATCCTGCCCATGTATTCGATGTTACCGTCCGGTAGCCATCGGCCCTGGTCGCCCGTTTTGTACAACTTTGCTTTAAGATCTTCACTATACGGGTTTGTGATAAATTTCTCTTCAGTTAATTTCGGTTGGTTCAAATAACCTCTTGCCAGCTGAACGCCGCCAATACAGATCTCGCCCGGTACACCGATCGGGCTTAATTCTCCTGATGCGCTTCTGATATGGATCTGCGTGTTAGCAATTGGGCTTCCAATCGTTATAATTCTATCAGCCCGGATGGGCTCATCGGTTAACGTAGCACATACAGTATTTTCGGTTGGGCCATAAGCATTGATCAGCCTTACGCCCTGCGATTGTATAGGTCTTCCAACAGCTTCGTTTAAAGGCTCGCCTGCAGAAACTATTGTTTTAACGGTTCCAAGAGTATCTGCTATGGCCTCCTGAAATGATGGCGGGATTACTGCCAATTCTATCTTTTGCTTATCAAGGAGTTTCTTAAAATCTTCGGCGGATAATAAGGCTTCTTTTGGGCACAAAACCAAGCAACCTCCGCTTAGCAAGGTATTAAAAATCTCGTAGCAGGAAGCATCAAAACCAATAGATGCAAACTGCAATGTGCGCATGCCAGGTGCTAACTTTAACGCTACGGCTTGATTGGCAGCAAGATTTACCACTCCACCATGCGCTATCATCACCCCTTTGGGTTTCCCGGTTGAGCCGGAGGTGTACATCACATAAGCAAGCTGATTTTGGTTTGTAATGGTATTTAAATTTTCGCTGCTTTGAACATCTATTAACGCTTCGTTATCCAGTTCAACAATCATTGCGTCCAGATCAAGCAACTTAAGGCTGCATGTTTTGCTGCTCAGGATGACCTTCGCGCCTGTATCATTGAGAATATAGCTAATCCGCTCTATAGGATAGTCGATATCAATTGGCACATAAGCTGCGCCGGCCTTCAGGATCCCCAGAATGCCCGCTATCATATCAATGCTTCGCTCAATGCAAACTGCAACCAGCGTTTCTTTTCCTACTCCTAACCCTTTCAGGTAGTTTGCTATTTTGTTTGATCGGGTGTTAAGCTCATGATAACTTAAAACCTCTTCTTCAAAAATCAATGCATCAGCTTCACCTCTTAAGGTTACCTGGTTTTCAAAGGCTGTAACTATCGATGTATGCCGGGCAATGTCTTCATCCAGTTCCTGATCAGAAGTACTGAATACAGATAGCAGATCATGTTCTCTTACCGGTAAAATATCTATACCTTCAACGCTTTTATTAAGAAACTCCGGAAATTGGATGATGATATGAAAAATACGTTCGCCTAAAAGTTCAATTTCTTCCAGAGTAAAATACTCATAACAAAACTGGATTTGCAGTTGTAAGCGCTCCTGTTTATAATAATCGCGCCAGCATAACTGCAAAGGTGTACGCTCACTTTCATTGCTTAGGCGGATAAGATCTGATTTCAATGCCCCGCCAAAATTCAAATCAAAATCAAATGGCTCATAGTTTACAACTACATCATACAAACTGTCTGTCGCCTGGTTCATCTTAAGGGCCCTTGCCAAATCTTCAACCTGGTAATTGTAGCGCCGATAATTCTGTTTTTGAGTGTTGACAATTTCACCAAGCAATTCACTTATAGTTTGGCCGGCATTGTAGCTCCCTTTAAACGGCAATGCACCGGTAAAAACCCCTACCGTATTTCTTTGCTGCCTTGATCCGCGTTTGTGAACCGGGGCACCTATTATGAAATCAGTTAACGGAGTAATTTTTCCAAAGTAGATCAGCAATGCCGCAATGGTAAGTTGCTGTAAGCTGGCATTACAAACAAGCTGAACATGATCTAACTGTATTTTTTGATTATCCGTAATATCGATGTTATAAGTAGTGCTAAACTTCCCCGCTGCATTATATTGAGGATACCTTTTGGAAAGCAATTTTTCGGGCTTAGTACCAATTTTATTTTTCCAGTAATCTCCGTCTTTTTTATAGCTATCCGTGTGATAGTAGTTATTGGCACGCGCCGTTTCTGCGCAATATGACGGTGCATTTAAGATAAGTGGCTGCCCTTTAATGAGCGATTCATATTTTTGTGACAGGTACCGGATGCTTACGATAAAGCCATAGCCGTCAATAATTAAATGGTGATATTTTAATAAAAGCCAATGTTCATCACCGGCAATTTTCAGCAAATAATGTTCAAAAGGTATAACATCATTTTCAAGTCTGAACGGCGTACCAAAGATATGGCGCATCCATACTATCGCTTCTGCCTGCGGATCGGTTTGGTTACTGAAATCGGCTTCAACTAATTCTGCATGGCTAAAGTCACTGTCCAATTGGTAAACAAGCTCCGGCGACTTTGAATCAAACCTCATTTTAAACGCATCAAACGTTTGAGGGAGCGAGCCTACGGCTTCATGAATTTTCTCCACGTCCAAATCTCCTTTCAATATGATATAAGCCCCAATATTATATTGCGGACTATCCATATTTAAAAGCTGATTAATGTAAATCTCGCGCTGTGCGGGATGCAACGGAAACTGAAGCCCTGACATGCTACTGTTTGATGAATGCTTAAACGGCTGTGGGATTATTGCTCGACAAGGCTATCTACCTGTTTATTGTATAATAATTCCTTTTCGCCATAAAGACGTTCGGCAATTATTCTGCGTTCTGAACATAGCTTTACCAGCTTATCAGATTGTACAATGGGGTTAGATTCGTCGGTATATTTGATGCTGCTGATAAACTCAACCCATGGTTCCTGCCCCATGGCATATACGTAGGCTTCTTTAGGTTCAAAAATATCGATGAGAGCCATTCCCTTATCGCAATCAGAACCGGCAAGGCGCCTGCTGCCATCCATGTCCCTTGCCAGCTTTTTGGTAAGCAGGGGGCCGTACAACCAGGTTAACGGAGCACCATCGCATTCCATCCCGATAAAAAGGACATCAACATTACCTATATGTTTGTGCACCAATTCATACAAACGCGGCTCAACAATTCTTGAATCGGC
Source organism: Mucilaginibacter sp. A5337 (assembly GCF_059690695.1). Classification (NCBI taxonomy): domain Bacteria; kingdom Pseudomonadati; phylum Bacteroidota; class Sphingobacteriia; order Sphingobacteriales; family Sphingobacteriaceae; genus Mucilaginibacter; species Mucilaginibacter sp. A5337. Next base: position 13,038 of record NZ_JCAWEC010000009.1, read on the forward strand.
CAGGAACAGCAATTTGAAGTCGCCTATTTTTACCAAATAGCAGGCTTTTGTGAGGATATTCATATCGCTATGCTCGCCTATAAAAGGTAAACCAGTGATAATGGCATCATTAAAATGAATGGTTTGCATCTCACTGATGTCCATTACATTATTAAAACCTATACTATTGAACATTAATTTCAGATCGGGGTCTTCCAGTTTGCCGCTTGAGGTACGCGGGACGATCAGGTTTTTGATCTTGTGCCTTAAAGGCAGCAAAGTTTCAAACAGGATGTGATCCTGGTGATTGTGCGTGATCAGTACATAATCAATTGTATCAGGCAAATCAACATCCGAAAAATGCTGAACATCAGAACTATAACCGTAGTAACTGATCAGCGGATCAACAAGGATGCTGATATCTTTAGTTTCAACCAGGATACAGGCATGACCGAAATAGCGCATCCTGATCTTATCGCCGGTATATTTTTCATAGGGCGGCGGAGGCGTTTCTGTAAAGAAAGTTTTAAACAGCGGTTCCTGCTCCGGTGCAATTCCGCAGAGCTCTTTAATGGTGGCAAAGCTGTTAGGTGTGCGTTTCATTTTGGCCAACGCATCAATACAGGCATGGTCAAAAGGAACGTCAAGACTTAACACATCCGGCTCGTTAAGGCGGGGCGTGCTAAGACAAAACGGACGTTCATCGTTATTGGTGATCCACATGGCCAGGCTTTGCGAACTTTTATTGTAAAACTCGCTCTGGTATAAAAGCGATTCAAAAAACCTGAAACCGGGGTTGTTATTCCGATCGTAATACAACTCCACGTACCCCTTTAAAATTTCGGGGACTTTAGTGTACAAATCCTCTAAACCATATCCTGTTGCTTCGGCATCCAATAATCTATCTAACGTTTTTATAGCTTTAGCAAACTCAATAACATTTTTTTGCTTTTCAAGTGATTGCTCCTGCAACTCAGTTACCTCATCAATTCTTCCGCCACCAAAATCCATAAAGGGACCGCCTTTCATTTTAGGATTGAGCACAGCATTGGCATGAATAGCCGGCGCCATCAAATACGATTCGATGATAGCCAAATGCCTTCCAACTATATTCATGGCGGCAGTTGCCGGCGAAATCAAGTGGCTCCAGGCATACCATTTATCTACCAATGGTTCCATCACCACATTGGGTTTCAGATATAATTGTTCCTCGTTCATGACTAAAATGTTTTTTAATTGTTTGTCAGCTTTTCGGCAATGGCATTGATAATAAAGTCCCTATGCTGCATTATAAAAAAGTGATTGCCATCCAACTGTTTAAAATCAACAGCCGGGATGCTTTCATTCTGCCAAAGCAACACGTCTTCGGCTGTAAGATCTTCATCAATCCCTGTGATGACAGTAAAAGGAATGTTTAACGGCTCAGCAACCTGATGAACATATGTTTCACTCACCTTAAAATCATTGCGGAGAATTGGTTCAAGAAACTCCATCATGGCGCTGTCCTGCAAAATCTCATGGGGCATACCACCCAATACGATCACCTCTTCTATAAACTCTTTATGCGGATATAAATGAAACTTTTTTGTTTGGCGCGATGGCGCTGAAGGCCCTGAAGCACCTGTTATAAAAACATGCCGGGGTAACTTATAATTATTTTCGCGAATCTTGAGCACAAGCAGATAAGTCAGCAGCCCTCCAAGGCTATGCCCATAAAGTGCATAATCACCTTTGCTTAAAACGGGCTTCAGTTGGTCAAACAAATCATTAACCAGCTTATTAATATCAGCTGTAAGCTCTTCAAAAATTCTTGTTCCCCTGCCGGGATATTCAAGTGTTACTACATTAAATATGGCTGAGGTTTCGTTAAATAATGGTCTGTACGAATACCTGTTCCCACCTGCAAACGGCAGGCAAACTAAGTTGATCTTTTCGCTCATTTTTGTTTCTGAACATTGGCGCTTTAGTCGGTTAACGCTTTTCGGGGCCTTACAAATGAGGCTGGGTTTCCTGAGTAGATGCTCCACTGCTCCAAATCTTTGGTGGCAACAGAGTTAACCGTTAAAATGGAATGGCTACGGCACACAACCCCTGGGCACACCACGCTTTTTGCACCAATCCAGGTTCCGTCATCGAGTATGATTTTACCCAAACGGTATGGAAAATCTGTTTTGGTATAATCGTGGTTACCGGTAAGCAGCATGGCATCCTGCGAAATGCAAACATTTTTACCAATGCTCACATCTTCAAGATTATCGATCCAGACAGATTCGCCTATCCAGGTATTGTCGCCAATAGTGAGCCTCCACGGGTTTTTTATTTTAACTTTTGTTTTGATAACAACACCATTACCCACTTTTGAACCAAACAAACGGAGTAAAGCTACCTTGAACTTGTATGGCCAGGGAAAGGCGCTGTTAAAAATAAAGTAGTTGATAAAATACCAAACTGTCACTTTTAATTTGCTGCCGTTTTGATAATCGCCGATAGTAAATTTTGAAAGGTCTGTTTGCATGAAATGGAAAAACAAATCTGATGATTATTGATTAACAGTTTGAAAAGATGATTCAACCTGATACCTATTACTTATTTAACGGAATCACAACCGCCTGTTGCTTTTTGGTTCGGGACAGTTTTTTTGCCAAAGCATGTGTTGGTGCTTCAATAAGTAAATAAAAGCCCCATGCCATACAAACCATGAGTATCGAGAAACCAACAGGAATTAAAAAGTTAATCGGCTTACTGCCAAAATAGCTGACCCAGATAATACCAATTAATCTGAAAACAGGCTTATGGATCAGATAAAGCGAAAACGAGCAGGTACCCAAAACGTTCATCACTTTAACTATGCTACGGGGAATATATTTGTTCCAGCGGTATTCGGTGCTGATACCTAACCACAGCAACATCAGGTAAAAAAAACCGAAAAGCAATTCAAGGTAAGGTGAAGGCGTGCCTCGTACCTGGAGCACAACGGCTAATCCAATTGTTATTACTGCCGTCACCAAAAGCCAGGCTGAAGGTTTGCTCAACGTTCCGTTGGCATATTCCCTTGCAAGCAAAACGCCGGCACACCAAACAACCCAATACATAGCAAAATCAGATCCCAGCCAAAACTGGCCGCTTATAAAAAGACTGAGTGTTGTTAATGATACTATACCCGTTATAATCATCAACGCCTTATCGCCCCAATTTTTGAGCAGATAAAACACAAGCGGGAATGCGATATAAAGTTCAAGTTCAACAGGTAAAGTCCATAAAGCACCATTAGATGTTAACGCACCTGTTGTATAGTTTTGAACCATAAAAACATTGGCCAGGTATGAGGTATAGGGAGCTACCGGTAGCGCATACACTTTTAATAAGATAAACTCAATTATTAGGGTGAATATGATTGCTATTAAATATGGCGGATAGATCCTTAAGAACCTCCGGATAGCATATTCTTCCAAATTTAACTTGCGGGCGTTATTGCCTACATATGGCAATGAGATGCAAAAGCCGCTCAAAAGAAAAAACAGGATAACGCCAGATCCTAAAAAAGGCGTCGGAATAGAAAGCCATGCAACGGCTTTGTCAAACGAAGATGCTGATGATGATCCGCGTAATGCGTTCCAGCCAACCCACAAATCCTCCCTCACATGGTACAATACAACACCAAATGCCGCTAACCCCCTGAGGTAAACTATAGTAGCAGATTCGCTCTTAGAAGCTTTAGTAGTCATTTTATAGTAAATTGATAGTAGAATTACAGCAAGGCGGTTATTTTTCAAGCCGGGGATCAAAGCTTTTTGTCAGGTATTTATAGATCTCCTCTACACTGTTAAGCATCGTTTCTGTTTGGAACCGTTTCGCGTTTTTGATCCCGCTATCAATTACCATTTCGCGTTCTGCCGAAGATAAATTGATAACCCGGTCAACAACCAATGCAGATTCATCTGCCCATAAACCTATATTGCCATTTTGATCATCGCGCCTTTTAATCAGGAAGCCTGCGTTACCGGCAACTTCGGTCATAGGAGCCTGGTTGGTGGTAACTACCGGGCATCCGGAAGCCATTGCTTCGGCAATTGGCCATCCAAATCCTTCAGCAAGCGACGGGAACAATAATAGCGTGGCCCCAGCATAGGCTAATAGTGTTTGCTCGTCGCTAACCTCTGTCAGGAAATAGATCTCGCCAGCAAAAGCAGATTGTTCTTGTTTTTCTTTTAGTGCAGTTGTTGGTTCTTTACCTATTAGTAACAAGGGCAATTTGCTGCTGCTAAGCTTTCGCCAGGATTCATAAATTTCGATTACCCCTATCCTGTTTTTATACCATTGATTACCGCCTATATGCAAAATGTATCCCTCTGAGAGGTCAACATCAATGGCTTTACCAAAAATCTGCCGGGCTTTATTAATCTCGAGCGGTTTGAAATCGCGGTTTAGCCCGTTGTAAATCACGTCTGATAGTTGAGGCTTTTTTGTTAACAGCTCCTGAAGATCTTGTTTGGTTTTACTCGAAACCGATATGAAATTTTTACCTTTTAAATAGCCTTTCCGTATAAACTTCTGATACATGCGGCCGGTAAACCCGGTTTGGTTTTCTTTTATTTTGCCAAAGGCCGATTGCTGCGCCAAAAAGTCGTGACAATGAATTACATGCGGGCGGTTAGTTACTAATGGTACCCATGGGCCCAGGGCATGATCAGTAAATACAAATAACGTTTGGCTTGGATATGATTTTATGCGTTTACGAACCTGGCCCGGGAACATGATGTACTGATCGAGATAGCCCAGCCACTTTTTTAAGCTGTTTGGTACCGATATTTTATAAAAATAAGCTTCGGGTGTCCAAACTTCAACCTGATGTCCCCGCTGCTGCATACCCTTAGCCAACATTGAAGCAAAACGGGGCATACTTTGTGAGCCTAAAAAAGGAGGATGCGTAAAAAAAACAATGCGCATTGTGATAGTTAAAGTGATACCGAATTGCGTTTGGTTTTATTGACTTTATTGATCAGATCCCGCATTGATTCGCCGTGAGCACGCTGCTGAAATTTCAAGGAGATTTTGCGGGAGTGATCGCTGAATTGCTTACGCAGTTGCTGATCATCAATTAATTTTACAACCTTATCAGAGAGCTGCCCGATGTTTCCAAAGTCATAAACAAAACCGTTTTTGTTTATCTGAACATCATCTGTATCACCGTAACTACCGCATGTGTTGCTCAAAATTACAGGGCAACCCATGTAAATGGCCTCACTGATAGCTAACGAGTGGGGCTCGATGCTTGCCGGATGTACGTAGGCATCAATTGCGGCATAATAAGCAGGCAAATCTAACGGATCAACAAAACCTGTAAAGTGTACTTTATTTACTTTCAGCTGTTCGGCTTTTTGTTTTAAACTATCCAGTGTTTTGCCGGAACCCAGTATGAATGCATGGGCTTTATGTCCCTTGTCTTCCAGATCTATCAGCAGGTCTATCAGATGTTCCTGGTTTTTCCAGGTTACCAGTTTACCTACAACGGCTATAGCGAAGTCGTTTTCCGGTATACCATATTGTTCACGGATCTTGTTCCTTAATGCTACCTTGTTTTGATAGGCATTGGCATATACATCGACATCAATAGGATAATGCATCCTGATAAATTTCTTTTCGGGAACTCCGTAAAGCTTAAAATATGCTTCGTTGGCATCTCCTACTGTAAAAAAGTAATTTACCTTGTTATAATACTGCCTTAGTAAAAAGAACTTAGCCAGCAATTTATACCATTTACGGCGCTGACGATTTTCAGAATCAGTGATGTAAACGATAGGAACATTGTTGGCTTTGGCCCATTGGTGTGCCCTGCGCTGTACCTTTTGAAAATGCCCGTAAGTGATAATTGCATCAGGATTATATGAATCCAATTCGTCAGTAACTGAAGGGGCATCAAGTTCTTTTCCTGAAGGTAATACCTGTTCGCCATTCAAAAATTTATGCTCAAATTCTTCCAGCCTTAAGTTATTCCAGGATATTTCTTGTCCAAAATTTTTATCTACGTATTTTTTATAGCCCAGCATTGAGGCAAAAAAGAGTTTTACCTCAACACCTTTCATTTTTGTAAAACTGATATACTGCGGACAAAAATGCTGGATTGGATGGGATACAATGATGGCCACCCTAAAATTATTGTTTGACATAAGATTTTGTTGGTAATATCTATGCTGCAACAACCGAGCGGGTTGCAGATTCTTTCAGCAGCTTATCCTGCTGATCGTTATAATTTTTAATGATTAAAACGCTGCCTATTGCCAGCCACAGCCAAATATTTACAGGCGGGTTTTTCCCTACTGCACCTATTGACGCGTTGAGGATAACATAACTCAGTAAAAACGAAAGCAATACGCTCCAATCCTTCCTTCGTGATTTCTGCCATATGCCTAAGCAAAATATAATCATCCATAACCTAAAAGCATACCATACCACTGCAAGATAAATTCCACCCTCATAAATAGTGGTATCAAAGTCACTTTCGGTACCGGTTGACTCTAATTTTAAATCATATGAGTATTGGCTGATCTTTTCTGATCCATTGCTCATTACTCCGAGACCATTGCCAAATATAATGGCAACAATATCCTGTTCAAAAACCCAGTTAGTCCAGTTTAAAAAATTCCCCTGCACCCTACCCTTCATCTCTTCCGATTGGGTACCCGAATCGTTGTCGCTTGAGCGTTCATCATATGCTGCAAAAAACTCAGGTTTGGCGGCCCGGATCCCTCCAAGCAATACAGTAAATACTGCAATACCAATCAACCCTTTTGAAACTATTTGTCCTGGAGACTTAACTGCAGCAAAGGCAAAACCAAGTACCAAACAAACCCCGCAGCCCAACACTGCCGAACGCCCGCCGGTTATAAATGTGCCTATCAACAGTGATACGCCTGTGGCAGCCAAATATATAATCTGCCAGCTTTTGGCTTTCTCTTTAACCTCTTTTTTAGGCCAAAAAAAGCTCATGGCTAAAAATGAACATGCCATATTTAAAAACCACGAATATTGCCCGGTAAACGAAAACGTAGAGCTTACCCTCAGACGTCCTGCCGCCGAAAAGCCTTCTAAAGAGCTACCGTCAACACTCAGGTTTAACCAATGGCTGGCCGGCAAGCTGTTTTGTAGTACAGCAACAGCAGTTGTTGGTATTAATGCTAAACAAATGGACGTGACAAACTTTTTAAATTCATCCATTTTATCCGGCGGGAATGCAAATGGCATCATTACACCAACAATCATGTACAATAAGTACTGCTTTAGACCGAAAATGCTTAAAATGGGATCGTGAAAAACAGTGAAAACTACCGGCGGAATAAATACCAGCATCACAGTTTTCCAATTTTTGAAAAGCATTAACGCCAGGCCATTGAGTTTTGCCTTGCTGATACTGAATATGCCCATGATGCATAAAATATCCTTTAAAAAGAACACCAAAAGCCCCAAAGCAGAAGGAAGTATTTTACGCATCAGGCCCTCAAAAATCAAAACAAAGACCAGTACGTAAAGCAGCTTTTTAATATAAACCCGTAATTTCTCCTGCTGATCCATGTAAAATTGGTTAATTATTTTTAGCCGCAAATACATCGTTGAGCGATGCTATCAATAACCGGCCGGTTTCATCCCAGCCTTTTAAACCGGTGGCTTTTTTAACCGCATTTGCCTTCATATTTTCATAAAGCTGCCTGTCATCAGCCAATAACTGCAGTTTGTCTGCAATACTTTTACTGTTCCTGATCGGGACTATAAACCCTTCTTCGCCGTCAGCTATGATATCATCGGCGCCAGTATTTTCTGTAGCGATAATAGGCACGCCGAATGACAGGGCTTCGCCCAAAACCAACGCTAATCCTTCTTCTATGGAAGGCAGGCAGAAAACATTCGCTCTTTTATAGGCCGCTTCCAGTTCCTGACCTTTTAAGATTCCGGTAAATACAACTCCATCCGGAATAATTATATCGGCCAAACCATTGGGATTGCTTTCCGGGCCTACAATCACTAACTTTTTATTGGGATGATTTAATAGCCTGAAGGCTTCAATCAGATATCTTAGGCCTTTACGTACCGATATGCTTCCAACATACAGAATTGTAAAGGTGTCCTGATCTTGGTTATCTGCAAGTTCAGTAGTTGTTGTTAGCTGATTAAAGCCATAAGGAACCCTGATTAACTTATGTTCAGGAAAACCAGCTTCAATAAAACTTCTTTTTACAAAGTTTGACGGCATCAGTATATAATCTGCAATGTGGTATTCTTCAATCCGTCTTGCTTTTTCCTTATCGTGAAAAGGTTGCCATTGCAGGTTTAATGATTCGTATTCTTCCTTCATCAAATTTTCCTGATACTGTACATGGCTGTTTACCGCTTCCGCAATAACTATTTTCCCTTTGCTTTTGGCCTGTTTGCTGGCATTGAGGCCGCTGCCATTGTAGTACATGAAAATATCTGCTTCATCAAGATATTTTATGCAGGCATTATCCTGTTCAATTTTAGCTAAGTAAGCCAATTGTGAACTGATAGATTTAGGTGCTTTAAATTTTAAGCTTGCCAGATAAATGCTTTGAATTTTATCGCTGCGTACTAATTTATCTCCTATTTCAGTAAACGCAGCACGGGGACTCCAGCGCGAAAAACCACTTACAAACTTGTAAAGAATCCCCGCCTCATGAAGAGCAAGCGCATAACGATAGTGATGGCTCCGGTTAGGCGATGTATAAATTACTTTCATAAATTTTGTTTTTGCCTGCGGATTTAATGATATCGATATATTGTTTAGCAACCACTTTACTGCTATGTGCTTTCAGATGAGCATCTGCTTCGGCCCTTAATCTCTCCTGCAAAAGTTTGTCGCTTAATAGCCTTTTAATTGCATCTACCAGGTCCTGTAAATCGCCTCTTTCAAATACCAGCCCTGCTTTACCAACGGCATCGGGCAAACCACCGCCGTCAGATACAATTGGGATACAACCACATGCAAGGCCTTCCAATGCAACTATGCCAAATGGTTCCTCCCACCTTGAAGGTATGAGCATGTATTGGTGTTGATTTAAACAGTCAACAAGCTTATCGCCGGTTAAACTGCCTTCAAACTTCACAATCTGTTTTATACCGGCATCTATCACATACTGTTTTAATTTTTCAAAGTCCTTCCCCTCGCCGATTACTGTTAACGAAATCTGGGAGGTATCGGAATTGGCTTCCCTGTATTCTTTATATAACTGCGCTATGGCTTCTATTGCTAAATCAGCCCCTTTATCTGACACCAGCCGCCCTAAAAAAACAAAGTTTTTAGACTTACTGCTATTGGCTACAGTTTTTATAAAAATGTCATCGTTATATGCGTTTTCGATCACAACTGCGGCCGGCCAGCATTTTTGGCGAATAGCATCACTCACGGCTATCACACTTGAAGCTTTCTTTAACCACAAATATTTCATTTTTGCAGGGAAGGGCTTAGAGCCATCTTCGTTACTTAACCATGTATTTAATGAAACAACCAGTGGCTTTCTAAATAAAAGAGCAGGCCATGACATCCTTAACACCGGGCTGTTTTCAAAAACCACATCTGCCCATTTATGTTCGATCAGTAATTGTTTTAAACCGGGGTTACGAACAACTTTATAAGGAAATACTTTGCTACCTGATTGCTGCGTCCAGGTAAGCAGATGTACCTCTACTCCATAGTTATGAAATGCTTTTGCCAAAAACTCGGCATTGGCTTCAGTTCCACCCAAATCGGGATAAAACTTGTGTGTAAGCAATAATACTTTCAGAGATTTAGCCATATTACGCATTGGCTTTAGCCAGTGATAAAGTTTTTCCCTTGTGCAATACTTTCCTGAAGAAACTTGTCCAGTGTTTCCGGTTTTCTTCCATAACATATCCAATTAGCATAGCGGCGGCGAATACAATCAGCATGGCGATTGTAAACTGCGTACCATCAAACAGCCTTGTTTTCCATATTGACCGCACCAGCACCAGCATTGGATCGTGAAGCACATATAATGGAAATGTAAGGTCTGCGAATTTCCTGATGAAGTTTACAACCGTGTTCGGTTTCTTTACATCTTTAGTTTGGTATTGAGGCAACAACCATAATGCAAGTGCTATAAAAACACCGATTATAAAATCTGTAATAAATTGCCCTGCAAAAAATAACGGAGCCTTGCCTAAATGAAGCGGATACCCTGGTAATATACAAAACAAGGTTACCGCAATGCCCACCATCGCTGCGATTAACAACCATGATAACCCATAGCTTTTTATCGGACTTTTAAATCTGTATGCGCAATTGCCTAAAAGCCAGATTGGCATCATTAATAAAATCTTAGGTCCGGCTATCAGGCAGGCTGCCAACGGTAACAGTAAGCCCTTCCAGCCTTTTGCTTTGAAAAAGAATAAGCCAAATATCACATAGTACCAAAACTCATATGATAACGACCATAAAGGCCCATTTATGGGAGGCGAGGCCGAAAAAAACCAAACCTCATTCAAAAACAGGCCTGATATAATATATCTTGGCCATGAAATTCCCCTGGTATAATGCGCTAATAACGCGGGATCAGAAAACTTAACAACAAGCTCAATCAGGGCGGTGATAATCAATGTAGGTATCAGAACTGAATATAACCTGCTTAGCCTTGCCTGTGCATATTGCAAGAGGCCCCGGTTATTTGCAGTGGTTGAGTATGCTATAACATAGCCCGATAGCGCAAAAAATATCACAACAGCCATATGCCCCCAATCAACGCCATTGTAATCATACCCTACCGAGGTGAACCATTGAGCATAGCCATGGCCTAAAAAAACAACCAAAGCAGCCACAATACGCAGGCTATCCATAAAAATGCTTGTCCCGCCTGCTATTTTCTTAGGAGTATTTGAGTAAACCATTATTTTACGCAATTAGATTTTCCCGGTAAAAAACATACCAATGAGGCTGGATCTTGAATAAGATTTATCAGCCCTGACCTCATTACTCATTTTGATGCGCCCAAGGGTATTTATAGCTAAATATTCCATCGCCAGGCGCCCAACAATTAATGAATTTAAAAGAGGCCTTACCGGATATTTGCCAAACTTTTTAAGCAGCTTGATCCTGTTTTGGTAGAAGCGGATAACCCGCCTGCCTACTTTTTGTGGAGTACCGCTACCTTTGTGAAATGCCCTTACCGGTATTAAACCAATACCCCAGCCTTTGCGGATGGCGCTCATGCAGATATCATGATCAAGTTCCAGCCAGTCATAGTTTTCATCAAAACCGCCAACCTGCTGTAATACCTCTTTCCTGATTACCATAGCACAGGTATACACCGTTATTTGCTTAGGGCTTTTGTTAAAATATTTTTGATAGTATCCATGTAACTTTTGACCAAGTATTACGCTCATGGCATCGGGCTCCGGCTCGTAGGCTACAGCCTGCTTTCCCTCAGCATTTTCGGTGCTGTAAGCAGCAATGCCGATAGTTGGATTGGATTCAAAAAATGCCTTAGTTTTAAGGATATATTCTTCGAGTGGCCAGGCATCGGAGTCGAACAGGATCACCAGGTCGGTATCCGTTGCACTTAGTCCCCTGTTTAAGCTTTTAACCAAACCTAAATTTTGCGGGTTACGAAGCAATTGTACATTGTTAAACTTGTTTTCGAACAATTCGGTTGAGCAATCGTCAACAACTGTAAACTGGTCAATTTGGTCATCTGCATAACGTAAACAGTGGTCGATGCACCTGGACGTCATCTCCATGGTGTTGTAATTGGTAGTTATTATTCCGACGGTCATGATTTTACACTCGATTTAAACATGGCGCTATACTGTTCGGCTGCATTCTGCGGGCTATATCTTTCAGCGAAGCCGGTATCCTGGTTTATAAACTTTTTTATGTCGTTTATATATTTTAGTTCTTCAACCTCATCCCTTTTTTGATCATCGTTTGCAAATCCATCGCGCAAAATGATAACCGGACATTGATTGTATAAAGCTGCTGCTATGCTGCCGCTTTTTTCAAATAAAACTTTGGGGTGATTAGAGAGACTTACATCACAGGCTCCCAGGTAATCTGCTATGTCGTTTTCAGGCCATTCTCCTAATACATACATCGGGACACCCGTTGCTTCATGTAGCTCGGCAAATTGCTCTTTTATAGCCGGGCTTTTACCCGCATGCGTAACTATAAGTTTTTTGTTAAGCTGATCATGCACATTTACCGATAGTTGCCTAATCCGTTCCTCAAGCAGACCATGCGGATGGAAACCTCCAAAAAAAGAAGCTAAAACATAATCGGTGCTGTTATTTCTAAAATCAGCCGGTAACTGTCCGTAAATTCGTTTCCGGGTACAGTCGCCAAGTGGCATATTACTGAATACAGGTATTTTATTGGCGTTGATGCCTGCCTTTAAAAGGCTCTTTTGATAGTATCCATTTGTTGTTGAAATGCACTTTGGTTTTAATGCTTTTATTACAGCTATTGCCGATCGTTTTTGAAAAAAACCAATGATCTTATCTTTCAGTGTGCTATCACTTGATTCGCCCTGCCAGATTTCGTGAAACATGATATGCACACTGGCATTGATCTTTAAACGCTTAAGCTGTTTAGCCAAATCAAATACAACGGCACGCTTTTGAAACGAGTAACCAACAAATTGCAAGCTTAGCCAATCAGGCGCAAAAGTCTCTGTTATTTCATGCAGCTTTATAAAGCGTTCGCGGGCTTCCATTGATGCAGGGAGACGGATCTCTGAAATCTCTTTATGTGCTGCATTTTCGATTAATGTATTGGCATAGCGGTCATTCAGTGCTAAAAGAAATACCTGGTGCCCCTGCTTCACAAACTCCAGTTTCAGTTTTCGGGAATAATCCCCTACACCATCACGCCCAGGTTCCAGAGATCCGCAAACAAGCAAAATCTTCATACTATTATCTGCAAGTTAATTAGCTGCTTAGTTGCGGGTGTAAAATCGACCTATAAATGCCCCCATATTTACAACCAGGCTTTTGCGCTGTATGTAGTTGTTATTAAAAAGATTGATGGGATGACTAACACACTTCCAGAATTTTTTATCTACACTTCTCGGGCTAACCCCTAAAAAGGACTGTTTCAGGAATTTAATACGCCAGGGCTTAGGGCTTCCCAAAGCATGAAGCATTAGTGTAGCGCCACCTTGCAAGCCCATTCCCTCTTTGCCAACAAAACTTACAACGCCATCCCAGGCACCAATGGCGATATTTAAAGCATCCTGATCTGTTTTGCTGAATGGAGCATAGTCACCGGCATGTTCTTTGGCCAGGTTAGCTTCGCCCGGGAATGGCGCCCGGCTTAATCCGCCTATCAGCGGACCAACTTTCTCCTGGATCATAATCCAGGTATCAACCAAGCCTATGTCCTTTTTGTTAACCCCTATGAAGCCAGAGTTTACATATATCTCTCTATCAAGGTTAAGGTTGATATCGAACTGCCCAAAATATTTTTTCCAGGCCATTTTGCGGGGATGGTTTGGAGGTAACGGTGAATTTACATCCTCACAAACCGTTACTCCAAATGATACCCACTCTTCGTAAAAACTCCAGTCATAATCCAAAATTATATCCGGATCAAAGTAGAAGATATTCTCAGCATCATTGGCAGGGCCCTCAAAAAGCCATTTCAAAAAATCGGGTTTATAATTGGCTAAATGGTAACTGGTTTTTAACCTGACAAAGTGAATTTTTATATCGTCATTAACATTGTAAGTGGCTAATTGATGATCCTCAAAAAGAGATAAATCTGTTGCAGTGGCCCAGGGAGGTAATTCGCCTAAATAACCGGCATAAATATCTCCCTTAAAACCATGTTTATGAAGTGAATTAACAAATGCGGCAACGCCAAGATGATAATGTCCTTCAAAAAGCGTACAAATAACTGTTTGCATAGTATTTTATCTGTTTTTTATAAAGCGGGCGGGTGTACCGGCCCATACCTGGTAGTCGGGAATTGATTTATTGACCAAAGAACCGGCACCTATAATACTGCCCTCGCCTATAGTTACCCCCTGAAGAATAACACTATGCGTCCCAATCCATACATCGTTCTTTAAAATTATTGGCTTGTGTATAACCGGTTGCTGATTGATTGGCAAACTGCGGTGCATCTCTCGACCCGCATCAACAAATGTTGTATTGGCAGCTATGAGGCAATCATTGCCTATTGTTAATCCTAATGTGATATTGAAATCACAGCCATGGCCAATAAAAACACGCTGACCAATATTTACAAAGTTGGTATCGGCAAATGGCTGGGGCGTTTTAAAAACCACGTCATCTTCAATTACACTTTCTGCTCCTACACTGATTTTGCCGGGCCATTTACATTTGATCTTACCTAAAACCACTCCATTATTAATCTGCATCCCTAAAACCCTATAGTATTTTTTCCGGAGTGATAAACTAATATTGCTAAGCTTATGCCTCAACATAGCCGGGAATCGTTGTTTCATAAAACTGTTGGTTTGGGTAGTTTTGAAACCCTGTAAATGAAGTATGTAATTAAGATGATAAAGGCAAGTAAAAAGTCGACGATGGAAAACATCAATACATTGGTTGTTTTTGAAAGATCCATAGTAACAACCAGTAATACCTGGAATAATATATTGATGGTTAAGTTAATTACCGGCTTAATGATCCAGCCACGCGAAACCAAAACCGAATAGGTAATGCCAGCAAGCATAGCCAAACAACTTGAAATGGTAATTAATAACATCTCCTTATTAAGATTTGTGTAGCCCTTACCCAATACCCACAGCACCTGCGCAGGAAATAGCATTACGATAACGATAACAATAAAGCTGATTACAAAAAGTGCGGCTTCAATTTGAATAAAGCGTTGTATGAGTAACTTTTTTTGCTCGGGTAAACGGGCAAAGCGCGGTACAACAAGAGTGCCGAACAAGGTAGTAAAAAGGGTTAAAACGGTAGTTAAACGACTTAATGCACCAACATGGGCTATAGATTGTGTGTTGCCGAAAATTGAGATAAGCCAGATAGTGATCTGCCCCGATACACAGAAATAAATGGCGCCGGGCAATGAGCGTTTTACGATTGCCAGTATTTCCTTTTCAATAACAGGATCTGATTTCTGCCCGGGATCTGCATACTCGGCTGAAATTTTCCGTAACTGAACGTTTGCCCACATACGCGGGATGCCGTTCCCCAATATTGCCACGGCTGTAAACGGAAATACCAATAACGAGCCTATCATCAGTACAAAGCGCCCTAAGCCCGCAGACAATTGATTTTTTTGCAGCTTATTTATCCCCTGGTGCAGTTTAGATGCCGTTTCGAGCAATGTATCGCTCAATGCTGCAAAGAACGACGGGATAATTGCCAGTACAATAAAGCATGATGATAACAACGTAGCGCCGTTATGTACAAGCAGATAAAAAAGTACAGGCAAAGAAATCAGTAAACTAAATATTCCGAATATTTTACGCAGTTTGAGCCCGCTGGCAATTACAACGCCTAATTTTTCCCGGTTTTGCCAAACTTTGCCTCCCTGCGCCATCACGCCTGATGAGATGCCACCATCTGCCAATACAGTCATTGTGCCCAGCATGGTATTTGCCAGTGTATAAAAGGCATATTCCGTTGTGGGCAACAACCTAACAATTAAAATCCCGGTTAATAAACCCAATAACTGGATAATTGCCTGGGCAGAAAATGTGACGGCCACAAGTTTGGTCCATTGTTGCCATTTCTCAAACCTGCCGTTCACAGAAAGGTTACTTGTTAAACTTTTCATATTGCAGGTAATAATTTTTGAAGATCGATCTTCAAATACATATAGTTAGATGTTGTCCCTGTTAATTAAGAAAGAGAATTAAAACCTGCTTGCAAACTTTTTCATTTTGCTTTTCATGCTTCGGGTTGGCTCCTTGATGTAGCTATTTTTTTGGTAGATATAGCTATTGGCATGCAGTTCGCTCTTTACAGCGTTGAAGATCAGCTTCATTCTTGGCAGTTTATTATCACTGCTCAATTCATTTATAAAGCCTAATTCCTGGCTTGGGGTATAATCCTGCCTTATCACGTACAAACACAGATCGCACATTGGTGAAATGATCGTAGCATCGGTTAAAATATGAACCGGGGGCGTATCTATAAGGATGTGGTCATATTTCAATTTCAGTTCGGAAATCAGGTTGGCCAGTTGCTTGCTTCCTAGCAATTCTGAAGGATTAGGCGGAACAGCACCACCACAAATGATGTGCAGATCATCCGAGATTTCAGACTTTTGGATTATTTGCGTTTGGTTTGCGTTACCTATAATATAATCTGTTAAACCAATGGTGGAATTTTTGAGGTTAAAGCGAGTAGCCAAAGTTGGGTTACGCAAATCCAGTTCAACAAGTACTGTTTTTTTCCCTGCAATGGCCAAAACCGTACCGAGGTTACTTAACACAAAACTTTTGCCTTCGCCGGAGATACTTGAGGTAAAAAGTGTGGTTTTACCGGGATTATTATTATTGTTGTGCAGATAGCTCAGCTTGGTCCGCAAATCCCTGAACTGCTCGCCAATAAAAGTTTTTTGGTTAAGCACAACAATCGGATCTGTGGTATCCGAATCGGTGATTTCAATTAATACCGGCAACCCTGTACCTTCAATGACCGCACCTTTACTTGAAACCTTGTTTTTAAAAGCGTCCCTTCCGTATATCATACCTGTAGGTACAATGAGGCCAAATAAAAGCGCCATAGCATAAACCGACCCGGGAATTGGTGCGCTTTGTCCCCCGCTATGTGCCTGATCAATAATAGCAGCATCAGAAATTGTTGAGGCATAATCCAGGCTTAGCTCCTCTTTTTTCTGAAGCAGGTAAACAAACAGATTTTCCTTGATTCCCTTCATACGGTCAATATCTTTCAGGTCTCTTTCCTGACCGGGTAAGCTGCGTATGGTTGACTGGTATGAAGAGCCAACGCTTTGCAAATTTCTCTGTGTTTCTAATAATGACGCCCGGGTTGTTTTTAAATTTTCCTTTAATGCAGTGCGTGTTAATGCTATTTGTTGGTTTATGGGATTAAACAACGGGTTGCTCTCTGGTAATGTAGATAGCATTTTAGTACGCTCCAATTGCAAATCAGTTAAGCGATCAATATAGCTTTGCAAGGCCGGACTGTTGATGCCCAGGGTTGAAGGTGCATTTCCTTTATTATCGTCGGAGTTGAGGTAACGATCAACACCATCCAAAACGCTTATCTGAATTTTAATATCATTAAGCTGTTTTTCGTTTGATTGAGCGCCGCCGACATACTGGGACGACTGGTCGGCAATTTCAGTGATGCCACGCACACTTTTGTAACCGGTATATTTATTTTCGACGTTATTAAGTTCCTGGGTAATGGAGCCTAAGCGTTCTTCAACAAATTTGATGGTATTTTGGGTTGAGCGGCGCTTTTCTTCTACCGAAGCAGCCATATAAACCCTTATCAAATCGTCAACAATTTCGCGGCCACGCTCAGGCACTTCGTCCTCAAGCCTGAAAGCAACCATCGAACTTTTAGCTATAGGCGATTCATGGATAGCACCCTGATAATAACTTACAACATCATCTATCTCACGTAATTTTATCCTGATAGTTTTACCTATATAATGCTTAAAATCAGGAGTTTTATCAAGTTTCCAGGTACCAAAACTATTAACGAGGCTATTTTGAAACGCAAACCTGATTGACTTTTCTTTAGGCTGTTTTATTAAGAACGTGCTATCGCTTTCAATCACAATATCAAATATTGAATTTAAAGGCCCTTTCCCACGACTAATTAACTTAAACTCAACCGGTGTGGTACTGTAAATATCTTTATATGAATAATATGGCGTTCGTTCAAGGTAAGTGGTCCAAAGCTGCAAATCTTCCACTACCTGCTTTGTTACCGGGATTGAACTCATTAAACCCATTTGTTCATCGATGCCGGTTTGGGCTTCTGTTAAATTAATTGCTTCAAGAGCGGCCTTATTTGCTTCTTTTTGCTGGTCTTTAACCATTACTTTGGCATATATCTGATAAACAGGACGTTTATATTTAAGATAAAAGACGGCAAGCCCCAAACACACAGCCAGGAAAATCAGATATAAAGGCCAATGAAACAAGATCTTATTAAAAAAGACCCTGGCTTTGGCCGAACCTGAATCAATAGAATTAGCAACCTCCATATTATGTTTTATTTATTGAAATAACTTTTAGAGCATTTTACTTAGTTACCTGGTAGGTAACCAATATCAGTGAGGCTATTGAAATTATGATTGGTAATATTTTAAATGTGGAGCTCTGACTTGCAAACTTATCTTTGCCAGGCTCAACATATATCAGGTCATTACTTTTAAGGTAGTAATATGGCGATTCGAACAGCCGTGGAGAGGTAATATCAATATTTATATATTTCCGTTTACCATCAACTTCTCTAACCAATAAAATATTTTTTCTGTTGGCTGTTGGGGTAAGGTCGCCGGCCCTGCTAAGTGCATCGGTAATTGAAAATCGCTCATCAGTAACAGAAAGCACATCAGGGTGTGCAACATCTCCCAATACTGATACCTTAAAATTCATGAAAGAAACTGACACTTCAGGCTCTTTTAGAAACGGGGTAATTTTGCTTTTAATAGTTGCCGCAGCATCCTCAAGCGAAAGTTGACCTACCTTAACACTGTGTACCAGCGGAAGCTGAATTTCACCGTCTTTATTAACCAGATAGCCGGTAGCTGGAGCCGCCGGGCCGTCGCTATCTTTGCCTTTGGCTGAAGATATAGTTGCAGGACTGCTGTTAAAAATTGCCGATCCATCGGCATTTAAACTTTTAACAGTTAGTGCCAAAACATCGCCGGGCTGTATAGTTGGCGGAGAAAAATTGGTGATCTTATAGCTCATTTCGGGGTTTCTTTCAAGCCCCTGGAAATAAATATTTTCCTTGTAGCTGGCGCAGGATGTCAGCAACACCATTAAAATTACACAAGTAGCAAATAATTGATTTTTCATCATGATTGATTTAATTATTTCTTTAAAAACAGGCCGCTGGTTTATCCCCCGGCATCTTAAAAGATGTTATTACAGCTTTGGCTGTTAGCAGACTATGATTAGCTGGAAAGCAACATTAAATGATTAAGTAATTGTTGCAACATTATTAGAGGAAAACCGTATAGCAGTGCAAATACATTTTATTTATTATCAAAAAGCAGATTTGCAATGGCACCAAACCTTCAAAAAAAAATTTACTTAACTGACTTTGAACAAAATCTGACTTTTGCGGGCTTCTTTAAATCATATAAAGAAGTAAATAATAAGGTCATTGCCACTTTGCAGGATATCGAAGTTTACGATTACGCTTCTTCAACTCCATTATTCAGTTTGCAGGAAATCACTTTAAAAAGGAGCAAGTGCAAAATTTACATTGAGGGTATTATTCCGGCCTGTTAAAGCAGTTGATTTTTCGTAAATCACTGAGGCTCCAATATCTTTTTGAGTGTGACCTTGGTTAAAGGCTTTATAATATAATCTAAAACAAAATCATATTTTTTTGACAAGGCCAGATCCGTTGGATCAATTGACGACGACATAATATAAACAGCTATTTTTTTTGCTAAACGGTGTTTTAGCTTATTATATTTATGTAGAAATGTAGCACCGTTCATGATATCCATGTTGATATCAACAAATATCATATCGGGCAATTCGTCACTGTTGGTTTTGTTTTCACTTAAAAAATCAAGAACTTTTGTTGCATCGAAATAATACTTAGTTTGAGGCACATATAAAAGATATGTGTCAATCATTCTTTGAATAATAAAATGCTGAATTGGCTCATCATCAATAAATATTAATTTCACAAAGGTTAGGTTTTGCAGAGGTTATTATTGAAAAGGCATTTTGCGGCCTGTATATGTCAGATAAAAAACAATTACATAAAACTCTTTAATAAAAACAATCATTTCTTTTCGTCCTGAAAAAAGATTGACATAAAATTTTATTTTCTTTGCGCCAATAATTAAACTATGAGTGAGCCCGTTACAAAAAGAATATATATAACCGATCTGAATGTTAACCTTACATTTTTGGGTGAGGTTAAGGCTTTTGAAAATAAGGATGGAAACATTACAGCTTCGTTGAACAATGTTACCGTGTATGAATACTCTTCATCTAATTATTTATACGCTCAATCTGAAATTTCTCTTTCAGGCCCTGCATCACGCTTCCATATTGAAGATGCAGTATAATTTTTTGTCTTAAATTAATCTGCATCCCTGTCTAATCTCAAATACTTAATTCCCTTATGTTCGGGGTATACAGTTTTTTGCATATTTAACATCATCCTCCTGATCACCTTGCTGATGTTAAGATGATTTTCGGCATAGTTACGGGCATTTAGTTTAATTTCGGAGTTATCGTTTGTACAGCAATCCAGGATAGCATTTTTCAAATGATCGATATCCTCGGGGGGAATAACAACCCCCATGCTGTTGTCGGTTATTACCTCATATAAAGTTGTACCCTGCTCCGCCGTTACCAGCGCTAACCCGCCAACCGCCAAAATGGTGGTAAGTTTTGATGGCATAACCAGGTCGGCAGCACTCTTTTTCTGCAACACCAGGTGAACATCGGCCATATTCAAAAAGCTGTTGAATAAATGGCGTTCCTGAAGCGGAAGAAAACTTACACTATCAAGCTGCTGTATCTTGGCACGCTGAATGAGTTTATCTTTATGAGGCCCGGTACCGCAGATAACAAACTTTATAAACTTATGCGCCCGAAGCTTTTCGGCTACATCCAAAATTGCTTCAATTCCCTGCTTTTCGCCTATGCTGCCCGAGTATAGCACCACTTTATCATTTGCATCAAAATTCCACACCAATTTCAATTCGGCATTGTTGTTTAAGGGGTAACAGGTATCAGTGTCAACCCAGTTAGGAAAAAAGGATATTTCGCGGTTGATTTTATAACTGATTTTTTTAAGCATCCCCTTAGAAATTGAACTTACAAAATCAACCTTTCGCATAATAAGTTTTTCCATTCCGAACAAAACCTTAAATGCTCTTTTTGACTTCAGCATATTCAAATCCCGTGCAGCCTCAATTTGCAGGTCCTGAATATGATAAATAATTTCACCGCGTTTAAAAAACCTGTAAAACAATCCTAAAAATCCTAAATGAAAAGGTGGGGCGATGCAAAAAATATAATCGTTTTTGGGTTTAAACAATAAGTAAATGAGCGTAAAAAAGGCCGACAGAAAAAAACTGGCTTCATGAACCAGCCGCTTTAAGCCGCCGGGTTTTTCAGGTATATATAAGGGGCACCTGTAAACGGTCAGCATGCCGTCTTTCAATACTTCACGCTTATAAAATTTGTTTGAATAAGGTGATTGTACTTTCCAGAAGGGGTAATACGGAAAAGATGTTACTACAGTGCATTTATAATTATTCTCAACAAACCATTCAACCATATCTCCGGTATATTTTCCAATACCTGTCAATTCTGGAGAAAAGTTAATGCCTATAACTAATATCTTTTTGCTCGATGCGTTTGGCCTGTTCATTTGATTAAGTTATCAGCGGGAGGATTCAGAATCCTGACTATTTTAAAACTCCTGTTGTGCCCAGATCACAATTCACTTAAAATTAATTTCCAGCTGCAGCTGTTTAATATACGGGCACGATAGCCCATGCTTTTTAGAAATTAAATTGACTTGAGGAATGTGGTCGCAGTAACTGTCCGATTGGTTAGAAACGTTAATTGATAATTGCGTATAGCTTCGCCATTTCGCTTACAGTGAGCTATTTTCAATCAAAAATTACTGTGCCGGTCTATTAATTCATTGTCAATGTTTAATTAAACATGAATTTTATTTAACACATTGATACAAAATTAGCCATATAATTTACTTTTCATCAACAAAACTGCCGATTGTTGTGAAATGTACAAAAGTGTGATATTATTCACATTCTTGTAACAAAGTAACAACCATTTACGTACGGGAAACCTCTATAAAAAGCACGGTAGAATAAATTCGCTTAACGGGGGCACTTTTCCGAAACATTTACACCTTTATTTAACAACAAGGAAAAATACACCTTTGAATAATAACCATAAGTTAAAAACACTTTTCGACTAACTATTCATTAATTTTTTTACCAATTTCATTATCTCGCTGGTTAAAAACGACCATCATCCACAACTGTTATTTGCTTAAACAACACCATAAAAACAGCGTATTTTTTATACCACACTTTTTCACAATTTGAAAACAAATTGTGTGAGGCCATGCGAATTATTAAACTAATTGGCGATTTTTATGAAAATAACACACTACAAAGTGAAAAACATTAGTTTGATTATCTACCTCATTTTCAAACAAATAAAAAAGCTCGAATAACTATGATGAACAACGCCGTTTTACTCAAGCCCGCATCACCTAGCTGGATGGTTGTATATACCAGATCGAGATTTGAGAAAAAAATAGACAGAACTCTTAACGAAAACCGTATCATGTCTTTCTGCCCGGTTATTAAATCACTGAAAAAATGGGCAGATAGAAACAAAATGATAGAAACACCTTTATTTCCGTCATATGTGTTTGTGAAGGTAAACTCAGGCGAACAACTTAAGGTGAAGCAGGTTCCGGGAGTAATAAATTTTGTATCCTATTGCGGAAAGCCGGTTACTTTAAATGATGCGGAAATTGAACGCATAAAATCAATAGTTAATAACTATTCAGAAGTTGAGCTTATCAGCATTCAGAATTTAAACATTGGCAATAAAGTTAAAATAAAAGATGGCCTGCTATATAACTACCAGGGTGTGGTTACCCAAATTATGGGCAAAAACATATTAATGACCATTGAACAACTTAATTGTGTTTTAACGGTGAAAGTAAACATAGATCAAATATGTTTAAATGTTGCAAGTTAACTTTTTAAGATGTATTATTAACTTGTCGTTTATTTTTTATTATAATTATCAACTTAATCGAGGTTAAGATTGTTATTAAGCAGTTCAAAACTTATTTTATAAAAACTTATGGATTTGCACCATGGCGAAATAGTGGAAAAAGTGGTTAGGCGCAAAGGCTGCAGCATAAGCGAAATCGCACGATTCACTAACGTAAACCGTCGCTCCGTTTATTACTGGTTTAATCAAAAGTATTTAAAGCCAAAAATCATATATAAAATCGGGCTTTGCCTGAAACATGATTTTTCTGTCGAATTCCCCCACTTGTTTACAGAAGGTGAATTTGATAATATTAAAAATCAAGGCTATCAGGCACCAGATTATCATGCAGATGAGATAGAGGATTCTTACTGGAGGGATAAGTATATTGAACTGCTGGAGAAGTACAACAAAAGCCTTCTCGAAAACTCAAAAAAGAAATTTAATCAGCGATAGGCTCCTGGCTAAATTGATTACGCTTCGCTAAAAAATTATTTATATAAATAACAAGAGGAAAAGTCCCCGTAAAAACAACAACACCAACATATACTTATAACTTAGGTATATTAAAAATGCTTAATCCGGAAATTCTATTATTAAGAGCCGAATTAAGCATTTTAATTTTAGCCTGTACTTAGCCGGCAGCTTTCACTTCGTTTTGAGTTGATTTAAAGTTAACATCATATAACACCTGGCTATCTTCTATAACACGGTGCGCGTAACTAACGCCCATCCAGCGCTCAACAGTTACATTTTTACCTTCTAAAACTTTATAGTCTTTAAAGAAGCATTCTATCTCCTTAATAGTATGGGGAGGTAGTTCGCTTAAATCATTTATATAATTTACCGACATATCATTATTAGCAACGGCAATGATCTTATCATCCTGCTCGCCATTATCAATCATATGCATTACCCCTATCACTTTTGCTTCAATTATTGACATCGGAAAAACATCAACCGAACATAATACTAAAATATCAAGCGGATCTTCATCGTCGCAATAGGTTTGTGGGATAAATCCATAATTTGCCGGGTACATTACAGATGAGAACAGAACGCGGTCTAACTTTAAAAGTCCCGATTCTTTATCAATTTCATATTTTGCTTTTGAGCCCTTAGGGATTTCAATAACGGCGTTTACAACATAAGGAATCTTGGGCCCTGTTGAAACTTCATGCCATGGGTGCTGTGTATTCATTGGTAGTAATTTAATTTTATGCTTATTATTTTATGAAAGTACTAATAATTCGGCAATTTCATTGCCAAATCCCTATTCTATTTTTATACATTTTATTGCTCAGTTACTTCTCAACCCAACTTTCCTTTCACTTCTTCCTGATTTACAGGATAGTGTAACACAAGATTCGCTTAAAAAAACTTCAGCCAACACATTAAGTATACAAAGCAATAGCGGTTTTAGTATTAGATTACCTGCATTTAAAAAAGCAAGGACGGTCGAAACGATCATCAATTAACCCACAATTTTGTTTAGCAACAATGGGTAAATAATTTGGACATAGCATTTAAATTAGCCCGCTATTAGGTTAATTCCACATTAATTAACTATTAATATAACAAGGTTTTGATAGCAAAAATTTGGCACATATTTTCACAATTGCATTACAACCATATTAATTGTAACATTATTGTAACACATCAGGCATTTGCTTCCCATTATTTCTTTTATCAAACAACACGCAAATTTCAATTTAACAAATTTGGGAATAAAATTTCACATATTGTATACATTATTCCACACATCGCGCGTAATTAAATACACAGCATTTTATTTTTTTAAAAAAACACAAGAAAATAAATTACATAAAAGTTAAAATTATTCTGTAAAGTTGGAAATACCTTTTATCACCAAACCAACTTCTCCTATCAATTTCGTCAAGATTAAATTACGGGTACTGGCATAGATGTTGCAATACCCAGTTACCTAATGTTAGTTAGTTTATTGATTAATAACTAATTATTAATTAGCACCTAAGCTTATTTTGATTTAGTTTTTTAACTTTTTACAGCTAAAAATTATGCAAAAACATCACGGTCAAATTGTAGAAATACTCGTTAGAAAAAAAGGCTTCAGCATTACCGAACTCGCTCAGCATTCAGATGTAAGCAGAAGCGTGGTATACCAATGGTTTAACAGAAAAGAATTAAATGCAGATATTATTCACCGCATAGGCCGAATTGTAGACCATGATTTTTCGAAAGAATTTCCGGAATATTTTCCCAAAAACACCAATGCCCCCTATGATGTCAGAAACAGGGAAATGATGCGTCCAAATCATAACAGGGTAAACCTTTGGAAAGATAAGTACATCATTTTGCTGGAACAGTATATTCAATTGCTCTCTACAGAATAGATTATTTGTTAAACAAATTAGTATCTAAATGCAACTCCATGCATTTAGATACAAGGATAATATTATCACCTAATCCCTTCACAAATCGTAGTCAAATGCATAGCCCTTCTCCTTTTGTCAATACTTTGAAGAAGGAGGAGGAATTAAAAAGTTTCCTCATTTAGCTATCCACTCCGGAGCGTGCAATTTCGAGGCTACTGATCTCATTCATCGCCTTGTTATGAAAGCGAACGAAACATGTACGTTTTCGATACATACCTCGCACCAATCATCTAAATAAAATACTAACAATCAATGCATTAACCCAATGGCATTATATTTTAAACAAAACTTTTAAAGCTTTCCTTTTAGTTCTGTTTAAACCGTAACGTCATGATTAAAAACTACTTAAAAGTTGCATGGAGAAACCTTTTAAAAAATAAGGTTTCGTCTCTGATCAACATCGGCGGGCTCGCTATCGGTATGTCCGTTACTATCCTGATCAGTTTATGGATCTGGGATGAATTCTCATTCGATACATATCATCAAAACTATGACCGCATTGCCCAGGTAAGGACGCGACTTTTCGACCCGCATACCAAGGATCCCTATGCTAATTCATCAATGCAGGTGCCAATGGTAACGGAACTGAAAACCAACTATAAAGATAATTTTAAGCATATCGTTATGGCATCATGGGATGTTGATGATATTTTATCTGCCGGCGATAAGAAATTATCCAGAACAGGCTTGTTTATGGATCCGGGTGCGCCAGATATGCTCACTCTCAAAATGATTCACGGTTCAAGATCCGGATTAAAAGATCCTTATTCCATTATGCTGTCGCAATCAACCGCACAGGCTTTTTTTGGTGATAGCAACCCTGTAAATCAGGTAATGAAGATCAATAATAAATTGAATGTGAAAGTTACCGGAGTTTATGAAGATTTACCGCTCAACACTCAATTCAAAGACCTTAAGTTTATCTCACCTGCCGACTTATGGGTAATTGATAACCCCTGGATAAAACAGGCATCAACTGACTGGCAAAACCATTTTCTGAAAATTTATGTAGAAATCAGTCCTAACACAGATTTTGAAAAGGTTTCAAGAAATATCAAAGACGCTGAAATAAAAAACCTGAGCAACTTTAAAGACGAGGCTAAACTAAACCCGCAGGTATTTTTACACCCCATGCGCGATTGGCACCTGCATAGCTATAAAAGAGGTATTGCCGATAGCGGCCCCATGCAAATGGTATGGCTCATTGGTATCATCGGTACTTTTGTATTGCTCCTGGCCTGCATCAACTTCATGAACCTAAGCACCGCCCGTTCAGAAAAGCGAGCCAAGGAAATAGGTATAAGAAAAGCCATAGGCTCCATGCGCAAACAGCTGATAGGACAGTTTTATAGCGAATCTTTTCTGATTGTGTTACTCTCGTTTCTCGCATCACTCATTTTGGTGAGATTATCGTTACCCTGGTTCAACAATCTATCAGGAAAACAGGTAATGATGCCATGGCAAAATGTTTATTTCTGGCTTGCCTGTACTGGCTCTATTTTCATAACCAGTATTATAGCAGGAAGCTATCCTGCTTTGTACTTGTCATCTTTCAATCCGGTAAAAGTATTGAAAGGCACATTTAAAGTTGGCCGTTTTGCTGCCATTCCGCGTAAAGCACTCGTAGTAGTACAATTTACAGTATCGGTTGCTTTAATCATTTGTACCATTATTGTTTACCGGCAAATCCAGGTAGCCAAAAACCGCCCGGTAGGTTATACCCGCGAAGGATTGGTGATGATCGAAAAAAAATCGAGCGACTTTGACGGAAAATACGATTTGCTACGTTCAGAGCTCAAAAACACCGGTGTAGTAACGGAAATGTCCGAATCATTCGGCAAGGTTACCGAAATAGCTTCGGGCAATGGCGGTTTTACCTGGCGGGGCAAAAACCCTAACCTTGAAGACCAATTTGGCACTTTACCTGTAACTTTTGAATATGGCAAAACGATTGGCTGGCAATTTGTAAACGGGCGCGATTTTTCGAGGAATTTTATAACTGATTCATCCGGCATCGTCATCAACGAATCGGCTGTTAAATACATGGGGTTAAAAAACCCAGTTGGTGAAGAGGTAAGCTGGAAATTCCAGGATCAGGCAGTAAAACATTATAAAATACTGGGCGTGGTTAAAGATATGATTATGGAATCGCCTTATGCGCCAATGTATCCAACTATATTCATGATCAAAGGTCATGTACCTACAAGCTTGATCAATATCAAAATTAAACCGAATGTAAGCGCAAGTAAAGCATTACCTAAAATAGAAGCTGTTTTCAAAAAGCTAATTCCATCGGCTCCGTTTGAATATAAATTTGCTGACGACGAATACGCTGCAAAATTTGCCGCCGAAGAGCACATAGGCAGGTTGGCCTCTGTTTTTGCAGGTTTGGCTATTATTATCTCATGCCTTGGTCTCTTCGGTTTGGCTTCATTTGTGGCCGAGCAACGGGTAAAGGAAATTGGCGTTCGCAAAGTTTTAGGCGCATCTGTGTTCAATTTATGGAGATTGCTTTCTAAAGACTTCGTTTTACTGGTGATGATATCCTTATTAATTGCCTCTCCCCTTGCTTATTATTTCATGAACAAGTGGCTGCAGCACTATCAGTTCCGCACCGAAATTTCCTGGTGGGTATTCGCGGCTACGGCAGCAGGAGCGTTCCTGATAACTTTGTTTACGGTAAGCTATCAAAGCATCAGGGCCGCGCTTGAAAACCCGGTAAAGAGTTTAAGAAGCGAATAATAACAATCAATAAACTACAGGTGCAGGCTGGCGTGATTTAAGGTTTATGATTGTGCGGTTAGCCGATGGGAATAAAATCACCACCAAAATAAGAGCAAGCAACACCCAGCTGATGAGCTGATAGTAATCAACAGCAAAACGCAGCTGGGCTTGCGCATTGATATTTTTGTTCAGTAAGCCGTTGGCTATTTTCGCGGCCTGATCGGCAGCTATACCTTTGCCTGTTAAAGCTTGCTTATATACAGCTAATTTTTGAACAGCAAGCGGGTTTAACTGGCTCAATTGCTCCTGGAAACGATTGGCATGATCATTTTGCCTGTATAATTGAAAATAATTGATAAGCGCTATACTACTGCTAAAGCCCGTAAAACGCATAAAAATACCAACTGCAGAACCGGTTGTACCATATTGAACCGGAGATGACGAAATTACAAAAAGGATTACCGGTGTCATCAGCATACCTGCACCTAAACCCTGCAATATTACCGGGATAATCAGATCTTCGGTATTAACCTGCGATGAAAAAACAAAGCACATATACACATGAAACGCCAGCAACAAGGTAAAGCCTAAAATAAGGATATGCCGCAAAGGCTTTTTCATCAGCAAAAACCTTGATGATATGGTTACGCTGACAATAATACCTGCCAGGTTATAAATAAGCAGATACCCAACATGGATTGGATCCATCCCCATGGCGCTGCTCATAAATGACGTAGTAACACCAAACGCTCCACGACAGATATAAAACACAAACAACAACAGCGCTGCCAACACAAATTTGCGGGATTTAAAAGCCTGAATATGAAAATAAGGACGCTTTGAACTAAGCTGCCTGAATACAAAAACGGCAAACAGTGCGATAACTATGGCAACGCTGTAAATAATCCGTTTGTCATCAAACCAATCATACTGCTGACCGTAAACCATAATGTAGCCTATCAAACAAAGTCCGGCCGAATAAATGACAAAACTGGCCCAATCCAATTGGTACAAAGGCAACTTACGGCTAAGACGCACATTGTTCATGATGATACACATCAATATCGCTCCCGGTAAAAAGGAGTAAATAGCACATTTGTATATCACATTGAAATTAAAATCATCAATAATAGATGCCGTAAATAAGGTTGACAGGGGCGACACGCATAGCAGGATGCAATAAACAACCGAATAGCCAATTTCCTTTGATCGTTCGCTATGCAAACGGGTAAACATCAGGGTGAGGGTAATGCTGAGACTTGCACAGGTTAGCATGCCCTGCATATATCTAAAAATCAACAACACAAAAAAAATGTGCACGTAGTAACAGATATAACAGGTAGTTACCAGCAATAATACACTGATGAGCAAATAAGTTTTACTGGCAATATTTCTGAAGAAGCGTTTTTCCAATACCACAAAGCTTGCTGTTGCAGCATACAGTATGATCATCGAGTATTGCGCATCATTTGGACTGATACCGTAATAACCTGCAGCCGCTCCCACATTACTGATAGACAGGGAAAACAAAATTATACCGGGCAATACAACCAACAACAATGTGATACGGATCAACCATTCGGGTACCCAGGGCTTAAAAACAGGGGTTAGATTGCTCATGGCTGTTAGTTTTTGGGTACGGTTACACTGGCGTTCATACCTGCACTTAAAAAGTTAGCGGCTTTACTATCAATTTTTATTTTTACAGGGATACGTTGGGTAATCTTCACGAAGTTACCGGTAGAGTTATCAGGCGGCAACAACGAAAAACGCGAACCAGTTGCCGGTGACAATGAAAGGATCTCCCCTTTTATTTTCCTGTCGGGATAAGCATCTGTAGTAATTTCCACACCACCGCCTATGTGCATATTGTGCAACTGTGTTTCTTTAAAGTTAGCTACTACCCACAAACCGGTTTCTTTATCAACGATATAAGCGAGCGTTTGACCTAACTGAATTTGCTGACCAGGCTGAATAGTCCTCTTACCCATTTTACCATCATATGGTGCAGTTACAACGGTATAAGAAACGTCAAGCTCGTTACGCTGCAATACCAACTCACGGCGTTTTATTTCGGATAGTACCGGCGAAATTTGCGAACGGCTGTCATTTACTTTTGACAGCGATGCCTGGTAATTATTTAATGAAGCCTGATAATCAGACCGGGCTACATCAAGGGCGCTCTGTACATTTTCCAATTGTTGTTTAGTGGCCGATTCTGCTTCATATAGTTTGGTGAACCGGTCAAATTCCTGCTGGGCTTTAACCAATTTAGCTTTGGTAGCAGCTATCTGTACTTTGTTTACTTCCGCTATTTTAGCAGCAGTTTCTACATTACTTTCCAACACACTCACCTGCTCGCGTGCGTTTTGCAAGCCTGCACCGGCTTCCTCCTGTTGTATTTGATATTCGCGGTTATCGATAATGAGCAGGGTATCTCCTTTTTTTACATCCTGATTTTCATCATACCGTATCTCTTTTACAAAACCGCTTACCCTTGCCGTAATCGGGTTAATGTAAGCCTCAACCTGGGCATCATCGGTTTCTTCATAGTTGTACAGGTGCAGCAAAGTTATAATACCCCATACCAGTAAGCCAACAGCAACTATGCCGGCTATCCACGTAGTTATTTTAGTTATTAACTTATCAGTTGCGGTATAAGTGTTTATATGTTTGTTCATGATTAAAGTTTCCCGGTTACGTTTTGTAATTGATAATATTGAAGTTGAGCGGCTATCCTGGCAGCAGCCAGATCAAAGCGGGTCTGTAATAACTGCGTATCCGCATCAAGCAGGTCAGTTATCAGCGAAAGCTGGTTAAAGTAAGTATTGTTCACAATTCGCCTGTTTTCGGTAGCTTGCTGTACATTGGTTTTGCTTACATCCACCCTGTTTAACGCTTCTTTATACCTGAGCCAGGCTTCGTTTACCTGCTGACGGATACCATCCTCTGTTTGGGCATGCTCAATTTCCTGGCTTTCCAGATCGAGCCTTGCCACTTTTACTTTATGGCTGTTATGATAAAATGATGAAATAGAAAACGAAGCTTTTACACCGGCAAAACCCAAACCGTATAAACTCGGCGAATATGGATAAAACAGGATTTGGGGGTAGCTATAATTATAAGCCGCAAACAAACCTACTTTAGGCGATATGTTTGCCTTTACATTCTTCAATTTCAGTTTGCTTAGCTCTGTTTCCTGTTCGGATATCTTAAGCTGATAAGCATTCTTTCCCGCATCAGTTAAATACTCATCGTAAGTTTCCTTTCCCGTGGTGTCCAGTTGCACCGCTTCAACAGGGACAACACGTTGCTCATCGGGCAAGCCTATCAGGATGTTCAACTTTTGATTGGCTATCGCGAGGTCATTATCTAATTGAACCAACGAGAGTTTTTGTTTGGAGAGTTTTAACTCGGCCCTCAGCACATCGCTCTTTAATACCACACCATTTTTTTGGAGTGTTTTGATTTGTAAAAGCTGTTTTTCCTGCGCTGCGATATCTTTCAGCAGCAGATCTTTAAATATGATACTACGTTGCATATCGAGGTAATAAGCCGCGGCACGTAGCTTCACTTCAGATACGGTTAATTTTTGCTGTTCGCCGGCTATATTATGCTCACGTTTACGGGCGTCGATCTCCAAATTGGTTTTATTCCCGTTGTAAATGTTTAAATAAGCCTCTCCACCCACGGTATAGGTAGTGTGCAAAACCGGAAATTGAGTTGGCGTATTAAAAATGCCGTTTTCGTAAACCGGCATATTGCTTACCCGGGCATATTCGCCGTTAATGCCAATCTCGGGCAAACGTTCGGCTTTGGCATCTTTAACGGCTTCCGCACTGCTTGTTACACGTAATTGCTTAATTTGAACGGCTTTGCTGTTAATGGCTGCTTTTTGCCAAACCTGTGCTATGGTTAAAGGAAGGTTTTTGCGGGTATCAGCTATGGGTTGTTGTGCTTTTATTGAAATGCCCAACAACAAAACTGGCAACAAGGCCAGATAAAATTTACTATTAAAGTTCATGGTGATTTAATAGCACAAAGTTCGGTAGTTGTTAAAAGCTTATTTTATTTAAATTTGCCAAATGCTTATTCATTCCAGCCAAAACATAGATGCGGTTACTGCCGAAAACTTTTTCAGGGATATAGATAAACATCCTGAATCAGTTTATGTAATTAACTGGAAAACAGAACGAAACTTCCCAAACCACAGCCACAAAAAAGGACAGTTGATTTATATTGAAGGCGGGATCGCATACATCCACCTAACCGATAAAACTTTAGTGATACCAGCAAGGCACTATGTGTGGATTCCGGGTGGTATGATGCATTTTGTGGAGATGCATAAATCTGCAGTTACGCGTACGGTGTATTTTTACTGGCACGATGATGATAGTAACCCTTTTTACACGAAAGGCGGCATCTACCCTATCAACAATTTATTATTACAGATGCTTATTTACTCCGAACGGTGGAACGGTGATGTACACCCCGATGAACAGGCATTTCATTTTTTAGCGGGAATAAAAGCGATACTACCAGAGATTAGCAAAAAAGCATTACCTGTAGCGCTGCCCACTACCGATAATCCCCGGATGCACCCGGTATTGGATTATATGAATGAAAATGCTTTTGAACCTTTAACCCTATCATCTGTTAGCGAAGAAACCGGTTTCAGCGAAAGGACACTTTCGCGCCTGTTTCAATCAACCCTGCACACTTCATTTTTGCAGTATTTTAAGCTACTAAAAATGGTTAAATCCATTGAGCTGATGCTTCAAACTGATATGTCCATGAGCGAGATCGCCTACAAATTGGGCTATAACAGCTTATCTGCCTTTAGCGCTATATTTTACCAGTTAACTAAGATCAGGCCATCGGCATTCGCTAAACAGTTGAGATGATTACATCAAATGTTCCAATATCCTAATGCTTGCATCACTTACATCGCTTTCTTTAAAGGCCTTGCTTTCATAAACCTCCTTGCACCATTTGATCACTTTATCATCAGGGTATTTCTTGACTTCAGCATTTAACCAATTAATCGCCGCCGCGTTGCTATCTAATTTTTCAATAGCCCAGGCACTAACCAAGTGATTAGCCGAAAGGAAATTACTTACCGTATTATCAATTTGAGGTTTAAAGGCAGTTATTTTTTGCAGATACTGTGCAGCTTCATCAGTGTTGCCCATTTTTTTATAACACAGATAACTCATCCAGTCTTCCAGACGCTCATCGATATTTTCGACATAAGGCTTACCTACGCCGAGATTTGCCGGCCATTTTTTAGCTTCGGTTATATAAGTTAAAGCAGCATTATAGTTTTTAGCATCAAGTTTTTGAACCGCCTGCATTAATTCGGTTTCCCTGTACAACTCACGGCCAATAGTTGCGCCTTCAAACGGTAAAATATCAATCCCCGATAAAAGCTTGCCGCATTCTCTATAGCGCTTATTGAGCAGCAATGTTTTGGCGTATAACATGCCTATGATGTAATTATCGGGATGCGATCTATAAAACGGCTCAACGGTGATTAATGCTTTGGCATATTGCTTATTATTAACATAATACTCGCCAAGCAACTTGTTGTAGCGCCAGCCTTTATCAAGCTTGGCTGCCGTGTTTAGATCGGCCAGGACATCGTCGCCTGTTTCGATGGCAGCTCTTGCCGCATAAAAAGGTACAAAATCGGGCAGGTTGCCGCATTCAGCAAATAGTTTTTTGCTCTCATCAATACGATTACGGTCTTTATAAAGCAGCGCCAGGAAATACTTTGGCTTCCAGTTATTGCTTTGTTGCATAGCCCATTGCAACACCTCTTCATCGCTGTTGCGGAAAGGGAACACAAATGCAGCCGTTGCCGCATTGGCTTTCTTTAAAAATTCATTGAAAGGTCTGCCAGCCTTACTTTGCAAAAATGCAAGCTTGTAATACACCAGTGCATTAACCGGTGAAAGCTGTAAAACCTTTTCACTTTCGCTCAAACAGCCATTTTTATAATACCAATCCGCCAGATCAAAGTAACTTTCAATGGGCTGTTCATTTCGGATCATGGCTGTAAAGGCTGTTTTATTAGCCTCGGATGGCTGTGCCAAATATTGCTCAAACTGGGCAAAATGATTAAGCGGTTCATAAGTCAATATCGTATCTAAAACCTTTGCAGCATTCTTATTATCGTTCGAATGACGGTAAGCTACAGCCTGTACCTGTAATGAAGAAATATCTAAACGATTAAAATCCAGCGCCTTTGAAGCAAACTCGAGAGCCTTTATATCGTTCTTTTCTTTTAGATATAAACTACCTAAAGCTGAGTAAGCAGCATTGCGGTATTCAACCGATAAACCGGCCATATCAAAACCATCTTTAGCATCAGTCACATTACCCAGCTGCGCATTGATAGTGCCATAATAGTAGTTTGCAGCACCATCATTAGTATTGATGCTTAACGCAGTTTTGGCAAAGACCAAAGCTTCGGCATAACGCATATCACGGCACATTAATGCGGCCGACTGCACCAACGCAGGTAAAAGGTATGGATCTTTTTTTAATGCTGCCTGCAGTTTTTCTTCAGCTTCGGGGTACATTTTTTGATCCATAAACTCCCTGCCCTGGGTATATAGGCCATAGGCGCTGTTCCAGTCAAAATCTTTCGGCAAATCAACCGGGCGACTGAGGTTATCAGCTTCGGGGTTTGAATTATAGATCAGTTTATTACCACCCAAAGTTACCAGCATATCTCCAGCATCTGCCTTAACCGAATCGGCAAATAATTGAAGCGGCTGTAATGTTACTTTTTTGCTGTAGATCACTTTATCGCCCTGCTTTACCTTCAGCGTATCGGCTATTTTTTGAACCGGGTTAAAATAAAGTCTTATCCAGCCGCCGCCGGATTTGACGTTCAGCGCGCCATAGTTATTGGTCTGTACAAAGCCTTTAGTTTTCAATACAGGGTACCAGTATTCCGTCCAGGTATCTGATGAGCCCGGGGCAAAGCCTTTGTGTTTGAAAGGTGTAAAAGTACTTTTAACGGCAGTTTGGTTAAATAACCTACCCGATTGAATTTCGGAATATTGACCATCGCTATCAGTAAGCTGTTTTTCCCAGATCATGCCCTGATCTGACAGTCCCCAGATCCAGATCTTTTTACCTGCTTTATCCTCATGACCACCATACCTAGCCATACCAAAATCATCGTTATGCCAGTAAGCGCCAAAAAAATCGGTGTATTTGCCAAACACATGGTATGATTTATACCCGCCAAAATTGTTATTATCATAAAAGGCAAGGTCCTTCCCGTTCTGTTTATTGACAGGCCAGTCGGCATACTCGCCCTGGTGACCGAGGTATTTGGTGCCGGGGAAAATATATTCAAGTTTACCACTGGTTTTGATCCCGGTATTCATCCAGTGGTAATAAGGCTGTTCAAGTGGTGTTGAGTTATGCCAGAAAGATTTGGTCGTAAAGTAAGCCTTATCTGCCGGAAGATTTACTTCCATTGTCCAGGTGGTGTTGGTAAGCAGATCGAGTACGCTGATAAAACAGCTTACGCTACTATCGGCATTTGTACGGGTCAGGTAGTCGACCGGAGTAACCGAATTTGGTGTATGCCCGATGATACCATAATTAGGCTCGATGCCGCCGCTTGTCCAGGGCCCACGCATGGCGATATCCCTGAATTTCACTACATGGTTTTCATAAACAATTGGCTTACCTGTCGATTTTTCAATGGCCGACCAAATTTTGCCGCCAATCTGAGGTAAAATGGTTAACCTGATGTACGCGTTTTCCAACTCGACTATTTTCCAATCCTTTTGCACCGGTTTATCCGTAAACCCGTCATAACGGAAATATGGATAAATATTGGTGAATGCCGGTATCGGGTTAGGATCCGAAAAAGGATAAGTGGTAATAGCCTTAGTATACTCACGCACATTTGCCGTTTGCTGGGCAAATACTTTCAGGCCGCCAACGCAAAGGCATACGGCGATAAACCATTTTTTATTCATTACCGTGTTATTTAATGATCAACAGCCAGCCTTTACCTTTTTCAACCGGAATCCTGTCATTCAAGCCAAATGTTTTGCCCGGCTGAAAGCTTTTAATTTCGGGAGCAGTAATAGTTGCTTTGGCAGGATCGACGCCCAATTTTTTCCAGTCGATATTTAATTGAAAATCGGTATCAGCATCTTCCCAACTGGCAACGGCTACCATTGCCGCACCATTCTTTTGGTAAACAGTTGCTATCACTTTGACCTTATCGGTTTTCACCGGATTATCATCAACCCAGTAACCAATCATTTTTGTGCCTTTCATGCCAAAATTATCCCAGGCTTTCCAAATCGGGCGCGGATCGGCACCATCGCTCCATGGCATACGGTTGGTCATCCCGTAAACCATACCACGCCATTTATTACCTCCGCCTTGCAGCATCTCCCCCATTAAACCAAACGGTATACCGCTTACTTCGGTCAGGAAGAAATCAGGATCGTTTTTTTCGTAGTCGAAATACTCGCCAAACCACAAACGGTTGAGGTAAGGAAAATGCTCCATGTACAGGTTGGCGCTGTTATTAAACCCATCGCTTTTATTGTATTGATTAGCAGAGTGCAGATCAATAATCCCCGGGTGACCATCTTTGGTCAGTACGCGTTTGATGCGTTTCATGGTAACACGGTCAAAAGCCACATCGTCCAGGTAAATACCGTCGATACCTATGTTTTGGGTTAGCCAGTTCATTCCCTCTACATAGTAGTTATGCCAGCGGTTCATGCCGCTGTTAATGATGGCCGCGTCTTTAATCTCGGGTACAAACCATGCAGCTATGTAATCATCTCCCACATGCTCCTGCAACCAGCTAAAACCTCCGCCCTTACCCGGCGAATAAATTTCATGCCCCAAACTGCGTAAAGCAAATGTTTCGTATGCATGATTTGATAGCTCACGGATGGTATTGTAGATCTTCACCTTTAGCCCCGCCGCATGTGCCGAATCATCATAGGCTTTCATTTTTTGCCAGGCGATGAAAGGATAATTAATAGTAGGATTTATAGCCGTGGCATGGTGGATATTGATAAGCGTTGCACCTGCACTTTTGATAGTATCAATAGGTTTGTATGAATGATAGAACCTCGTAGCCCACTGAAAATCGGTATTGATAGTATGGAAAGGCGTTACCAGCAGGGTAAAGTTATAATACAGCTCATCCCCTTTTTTCAGATCACGCTCGCCGCTGTAGTTATTAGCCAGCACCGCTTTACCATCAAAGGCCACTTTAATGCCACCTTTATTATCATTGCCCCATGAGGTAGGCAGCAATAAAGGTTTTTGCAGATAAAAATTGGTATTCAGCGGACGAACATATTTTTCATCTCTTAATGAATACTGCAAACCACCGTTCACATTCCCTATCCAGGCGCCATCCTGGTTTTTATGGGCTACATCCCACTTCCATTCAAAGTTTTCGGGACGGTAGCCGCCTTTTTGGCCAAGGCCCATCATGTATTTGGCAAAATCCTTTTTAAAAGGAATGTGCATGGTAATATCTTTCAGGCTAACGTCATGCAAGGCTTTTACCTTTACCGTGTAAGCCATGAAACCATCAAATTCTAATGAAGCAATTACGTCCATCTGCAGGCTATCATTGGCGCTTACTGCCGTCCACTGCACAGTACCTGCTTCTTTTTTGGTGAATTGCACACCCTGGCTTTTCAGGTTTATCTTTTTCCCGGCGGCGTCAATAAAATGAAAGTGGATACCTTCTGTAAGCAGGTTATTCGGAGCTGCGGCATACTCCGTCATTTCAGGGGTAAAATAAGTTTGGATCTGTTTTGGGAAACCATCCTTGTTTACTTCTACTTTACGGCCTAACAGACTTACTGTATTACCATTTACCTCAAGCGGGGTATACGGTGCAATAACGGTATTTTGCTGTGCCATGGTTGAGTTTAACCAACCAAGGCGAGTCATTTTATAAGGCTCGCTTACACCGCCGTCTTTCGATACTTTGGTAGTTACTTTTATAGATAAAGCAATTGTTTTTGTCGGCTTTCCGCCAATGCTGATTGTGGCTTTACCTGTATAAACTGAAGGTAAAATGGCCGCGGGCACATCAATTCCGCACCATAAGGCCTGGATATCACCTTTGGTTACGTTTACTACTTTAGTAAGCGGTTTAGCATCGTATGTAGTACCTCCGGTATTGATGCAAAACAGTGCCGAAGCCGGAATAACCTTACCAGTGGCTGATTTAAGGTCACTGAATGTTACCTGCACATTTTCGATATTCTGCAACGCATAAATACCAAGCTGAAATGCAAAGTTTTCTCCGCGGGCTGCTTCACCGGTAAATGCTGTTCGTGGACCAAGCTCTATCCAGCGTTGCGGCAGATCTTTAGTCATTCGGATGGAATTCATTCTATCTTCCGGAAAAACTAAAAATGCTTCAGACTTATGCATATTCAGCAATGCCTCAGTCTCTGCTTTGGTAGCAATTACCTCCATCGGATAAAAACTGTTAAAAGCATCTATCGACTGAAATTCTTTTACCGAAGCTAAAGGAGCTTTACCATTTATGGTATTAAGCCATTCAATCGAAGCTGTATTTTCTGGTTTAAGGTAAACACCTTTAGGATAGTTTGAGCGCCCCTCATTTTTATAAGGCATGTAATACACAAAATAAGCGCCCTTGCCCGATGTTGGCTCAAAATACAGCTCGCCGCTTTCACGGTTTATTAAGCCGATTTTTACGTTAGTAATTTTTTGTTTGGTTTTAGCATCCTCAATAATGATCCGCTTGTTTTCGGGCTCATTATCCCTGCGTCTCCAATTGATCACGGCTTTAGCCACTTTACCTGTGCCGTTAAAAGTTAATACCACACGATGGTTGCCTAATGAATCGGCCAGCCAGCATTTTTCGCAATTGGTATAAGGTACTTTTTGTGCCGATGCCGCGAAGCCGGTTAAAAGAAAAGTGATAGCTAAAAATTGTTTTTTCATGAAATAAATTTAGTCAGTCTTTTTATAATATCTTTTTGGAAGATTTTTTATTCCCTCCCCTGGGAGGGGTGCGTTCGGACCGCGCGGTGGCGGGGAGGGGTTTTGCGCTATGCAAACTAAAATAAGCCTATCGTAGAAACCCCTCCCTACACTCTCCCAAGGGAGGGAATCGCGCTATCCCACGCTTTCTGCATCCGTGCAACCAATCGAACGGTCACTTATTTTAAATAGCCGGAGTAATCCCCTTTCCTTCCCAATAGTCAATTATCGGTTTATATGGCCCATATTTATGCTGTTCTTCTGAAAAAGGATCTTTAAAAGGCCCTTTATCATAATCAATCGCTTTTTCTTCGTAATGCGGATAATCAACCTCTTTGGTGGTTTTAGGCAACGGACGTTTGTGTTTTTTATCGTCGTTTACAAAAGCTGCAATATCAAGCGCCTGGGCATCGGTCAGGAACGGTTTGCCTTCGGCGGTTTTATCATAAGGCATGTTACCCTTTAACCATTGCGCTAATTTAACCACACGGTGCATACTTGAACCCGGACGATAGGCCAATAATCCCCATACCGGCGGATATTCATAGCTTACATTATCAAAACGCATTTTACCTTCGCCGTTTTTAGCATGGCATCGCTCACAATTTTGAGCGTACAGAACCTCGCCCCTGTCTGATGAAGCCGCTACATCCGGCAGCTCGACCTCCATGTTTTTTAAACCTTTCGTGGTTTTAGAAACATTTGACGAATCGCTCAAAAACTTCAGGTAAGCCATGATCGAGATCATCTCTTTGCCATCCAATGGCAGCGGTTTGCCCAGGTTAGGGCGCATTACACAATTGTTGATGCGCTCGGCCAAAGATAAAATCCTGCCCTCTCTTGCCCTATACTGTGGATAATCACGAAATGACCTTACCAGATTAAAAGCGTATGGCCTTGTGCCTGCATCGCGGTGGCAATTGGTACAGTTCATTTTGTTGCCGGTATAATGACCGTTAATTCCTTCGGGACCTATATAATAGGCAGTATGCAACATCAGTTCCCGGCCGTAACGCACAGCATCACCGTATTTACCGCCGGGCATTTTGGAGGTATCCACAGCAACCAAGTTATTCACGGCTGCCGAATCAACTTTATCCGCCTCTTCGGCCCTGCTGCCGCTGCATGATACTAATTGCGTCGCGTTAGCCAAAGCAAATAATAGCAACAGGAAAGTTATATATTGATATTTCTTTTTCATTTTTAATGATCTATGGTTTTAAAAATGGATCAAGTTGTTCGTATTTGATAAAACCGGCACGGTAAGTGGGTACCGATGTTTCCATCGTCCATTGTAAAACGCCTTTATTGTTTGCCAGCACCACAATGTGCCTTTTGGAGCAACATACCAATGTGGTTGTATCATTAATCATATAGGCACTGCCCATACGGCCGTTAAAAATTTCTTTAGGTAGTTTAATGTGCATGGCAATGGTTGATGTTTGATTTTTTTCGTCAATTTTCATTGCATACACCCCCGACTGGTGTTTCTCTACCCCGTTGTCAAAAAACATGAGGTTTCCCTGCTTATTGATGTGGGCGGCATGGGCTTGGGTAAAGTTGCAATCGGCAGGCATGGCAATAGTACCGCCCTTGCCAAATTTGTAAATCACTTTACCATTATGGGCATCAATCTTCCAGATCTGCCCGTTGTTATAAAACGACATCAGATAATTGCCATCAACATCATAATTTAAACTGTTGGCATGCATCCAGTCTTTTTTGGTTTTCAGGATCTTCGGATCTTTCAGCGGATCCATTACATCAAACACGCTCCATTTATAAAGCTGCTTACCGGTTTTATCCATCACCATAATGCCATCTCCGTTAACGGTATCCTGTTTACTACCTCCAACAGATGTGAGGTCCATGATTTTTTTATCAACAAAAATGGTTACCAGCTGGCCTTTATCATTCTTCAGTATTTCGTGATGAATGGTTTGCTTAAAATCGCCTTGCCCTTTGGTGAGGTGGAGCAAAGTATCGCCCAGCATATTGATCTCCAAAATCTCGCTGCCGTAACTTGTAGGTTCGTCGTTGCGGCCTAAAATAGAAAGCAAGGTTTTATCCTTTGTAAAGTTGATCACCTTAAATCCCAGCCTATCAATCATGTGGTACCACCTGATCTGTCCTTTAGCATCAACCAAAAACGCCACACCGGGCGCATAACGTTTATTGATAAGCATTAAACCATCATTGAACTGTGCTGGCAAGGTGGCTTTCGCGGCAACTTTTGCATTAAATTGCTCCTGCAAAAACAGTGGTAACTGGTGCGATTTAAAGGTATGGGGTTTGCTCACAACCGTATCGCCACCATCTACAGTTACGATATGATATGAGTAAGTGGTATCAGGCAAAATATTGCAGAGTACAAGCTTATACGATGTGCCGTTGCCGGTGGTGGTCGACCGGTATTTTACCGGCTGCTTACCTTCTATCCAGTATTCGGCGTACAGATCAACAGGCTTGCTGGTCATAACATCAAGCTTAATCTTTAACTCGTTGTTGTTGTACAAACCTATATGAATTTCTTTTACCAGGTTACCGCCCGAACAACCACAGATGATTGAAACTAATAACCCCGCCGCTAAGACTTTAAACCAATGCTTCATCACTAAATTTTGTAATACCGGTTAAACAGTAAAGAATATACAACTTTTTAAAGGCTGTATATTCTTTACCAATATTTAAATTGTATGCTTATTGTTGTCTGCCCGAATTATTCAGGTTAGGGTTAATGTTAACCTGGTTAAGCGGATACGGGAAATACTCGTCGCGCGGCAACTGTACGGTATTGGTTTGGCCA
Source organism: Mucilaginibacter sp. A5337 (assembly GCF_059690695.1). Classification (NCBI taxonomy): domain Bacteria; kingdom Pseudomonadati; phylum Bacteroidota; class Sphingobacteriia; order Sphingobacteriales; family Sphingobacteriaceae; genus Mucilaginibacter; species Mucilaginibacter sp. A5337. The sequence continues at coordinate 54,959 of NZ_JCAWEC010000009.1, forward strand.
ATACGTTTTAAGTAAGCATTCACGACCACATCATATTTTCCAAAACGTTTCAGGTCGGCCCTTCTTTTGCCTTCATAATACAGCTCCCAGCCACGTTCCTGTAATAAAGCATCGCGGAAAGTTGCCTGGGTAAGGTTAGCTTGTACCAATAACTTGGCGTGTGCCCTGCCTTTAACCTGGTTTACCAATGAAACAGCCTCGGCAGTTGGCCCGCCTAACTCGTTTAAAGCTTCGGCGCGGCTCAATAATACATCTGCATAGCGTAAAACATCAACACTATGACCATCATAGTAAGTGTTAGCACCGTTTGGATCGGCATACTTCATGGTTGCAACGTCCGGCATATATAATACGCCATCCGGAGCGGTAGCGCCCTGCGAAGGAGCTTGTTTGTGCGTCAGCCCGTCAACACCCTGGTATTGAGTAAAGAACATTTTCTTGCGATCGTCCTCATCGCCGTAGCTGTTGTAAAAATCCCAGGTTACAGCATAGTATTGCCACCTGTCGGTTAACACCGGATGGCTCAGCGGACCAAAGTGGTTCAATAACTCTGTTCCATTAACATTAGCATCGCTTAATACCGAAAAGATATTTTCAGAGCACCATGTATTAGATTCTTTAAACAAACCCTCGTAGGTTGGATATAACTGGTAAATTCCTAAATCTATTACCTGTTTAGTCAAATCAGCAGCCTTTTGCCATTGGTGCTCACGCAGATAGATTTTGGCCAGCAGGAACATCGCTGCCCCCTTGGTAGCGCGGCCAACATCATTGGTTGTATAGATATCGCTTTTGGTATAATCTGTAGGCAGCACATTGATTGCATTTTGCAGATCGCTGATCATCAGCGCATCAACATCCGCAACAGGACTTGGCGCAGTCTGGGCCTTATAATCAGGATTGGCTACATCTTTTTCGGTATTCAAGATCACCGGCCCCCAGGCGTCGGTAAGATCAGAATAAGCAATTGCACGTAAAAATTTCATTTCGGCTAAAAACTGATTTTTCTGAGCATCTGTGATACTCTTCATTGCCCCGATATTGTAGATAGCGTTATTGGCATTGGCTACCAGCTTATAGATCTGCTTGTAATCCTCAGCTATCAAACCATTGGCCGAGTTCCACTGCACCAGTGATAATTGCCCAGGGTCGCCAGCGTAGCTACAGTGGCCTACATCGGTGGTTAAATCGGTAAGGGCGAAGTGCCTTACTGTCCAATAGTCGAAGTTATCACCAACAGACGGACCTTTCAGACGGGCATAAACCGCGTTCACGGCCGCAATAGCGTCAGACTTGGTAAGAAATGCATTTTGGCTTGTTAAGCTACTGTATATTTTAGGTTCAAGGCTGGATTTGTTACACGAAAATTGTGTAATAACCGTAGCTGCAAGGAGTAGAATATTATATTTTTTCATTTGATTTAAATTTTGTTGATCCCTTAAATGGATAATTCATTAATGGATAGATGCCTTAATACCGAACGTTACCGTTTTAAATGCCGGGAAGGAGTTAAAATCTAAACCACCTCCAAGAGCAGACCGGATCGGAACCTGGCCAGGGTGTGCGCCAGTGTCATCGGCATGTACGTTTGCTTCCGGGTCGGTACCTTTATAACCGGTAATGGTCCACAGGTTTTGCGCTTCGGCATAAATCCTGATGCCTTGTAAAATTTTCATATTTTGAAATAACGAGGCCGGGAAGTTGTATGCCAGCGTAAGCGATTTCAAACGCACATAAGAGGCATTTTCAACAAAACGTGAGTTTACGTAGCTACCATAGGTGCTCAGGTAATAACCTTCACGCGGGATAGATGTATTTTCGTTTTTACCTGCAACAAACCTGTTCAATGCAGCTGCTCCGGTTGTTGATTCCAATACCATGTTGTTCATATTGTACAGGTAGTAATCAAATGCTCCCTGGAAAAATATACCCAGATCGATGCCTTTGTAATGAAAATCGTTACCAAAACCGGCCATGTAATGTGGGTTTGAGTTGCCCAGGTAAGTACGGTCGGCCGGAGTAATTACACCATCGCCATTAACATCTTTGTATTTAGGGTCGCCTGCTTTTGAATTTGGTTGCGGGGCATAGCTTTCCCCTGTTTTTATAACACCCTGGTATACATACCCATACAGCTCACCAAGCTCAATACCTGGTACAACCCTTGTAAACTCCTGGCCCGAAACGGTACCGCTTGGGTTGGCGGTATTAGTGCTTATTATTGTAACCCCCGGACCTAAATCTAACGCCTTTTGTTTGTTGTAAGCAAATGTCACTGTAGTATTCCATGACAGGTCTTTGCTGCGCAGGTTGCTGGTATTTACCGAAAGCTCAATACCCCTGTTTTGGATAGCACCGCCATTGATCCATTGTGTTCCATTAGTAGCGCCCCATTGTGCCCCAATCGGTACCTGGATAAGCAGGTCGGTAGTTTTTTTACTGTAATAATCGATACTTGCGTTGATACGGCCATTAGCAAAGCCCATATCTAAACCAATATCCAATTGTCTTGTTGCCTCCCATTGCAGGTTAGGGTTTGCAAGATTTTTGGGCTCGATACCTGGTTGTAGCTGGCCGCTTCCGTTAAGCACTGTGCTGTAGGGCCCAAACGTTGCAAGATATAAACTTGCAGGGATACGGTCGTTACCGGTAACACCGTAGCTGACACGGGCTTTTAAATTAGAAAAAGTATTCAGATCTTTTACAAAATCTTCATCAGTTAATTTATAAGCCACAGCACCAGCCGGGAAAAAGCCAGAACGCTTGTTTGAACCAAACTGCGATGAGCGGTCATCACGATAAGAGAATGACGCAAGGATCTTATCCTTATAGGCATAATTTAACCTTGTGAAGTACGAGGTAAGAAAAGCCTCCGCTTTGCTGCTTCCGTAACCATTACTTAATGATCCTGCATTTAAATTATAATAAAGGAACGCATCAGTTGAAAAACCTTTTGCGCCGGAAAGTAATGATTCGGCAACATCTTTTTGGTTTGACGTACCTAACAATACAGTAAAATCGTGGTCTTTTTTAATATTGAACTTATAAGTCAAATAGTTTTCAGCAATCCACCTGAAGTTTGAATAGATCTGCTCTGCTGCCACACCACCCTGTTTTGCGCCTGCAATTGTTGTTGATGGCAGGTATTGGCCTGTAGTGGTTTGATTAAACTCCGTACCAGCTGTAAGATGGTAAGTTAACCCATTGATGATCTTATAATCCAAACCAACATTGGCATTGATCAATTTATTGCCACTGTTATTTGTTGGCTCCAGCAAACCTGCTAATGCGTTGGTTTTGGTACCCTGGGTAACGTAATAATTGTATGTGCCATCAGCATTATAAGGTGCCACGTTTGGTGGTGCAGTCAATAAGCTAAACAAAGGTGCGGTGATATCGCCTGAGTATGATTGTAAAGTTGAGGTTGAATTTGCACCATAGAAGTTACCGCTGATTTTAATGTTTTCATTCACCGTTTTTTCGGCGCCTATTCTTGCGGTATACCTTTCAAAACCGGTATGTTGCAGTACACCTACCTGTTTAATGTGGTTACCGGCGATATATAATTTTGAGTTCTGGTCGCCTGCGCTTAAGCTGAGGCTTTGATTTTGAACTGTAGCATTGCGGGTTGCCAGTTTTAACCAGTTGGTATTGGCCACCTGGAAACTTGATGGATAAGGTTGAGGCTTGCCATCTTCAAGAGCGGTAGCATTTTGGATATCAGTATACTGCTGACCGGTTAACAGGTTGGGCTTATATGTTAAATATTGCGTACCGCCAGATATATCAGCATCTAAAGATACTTTACCATTTTTTCCTTTTTTGGTAGTGATCAAAACAACACCATTACCACCTCTTGAACCATAGATGGCAGTTGCAGATGCATCTTTCAGCACCTGGATGTCTTCAATATCGTTAGGGTTTACCTGGCTACCGGCTTCACTAATGAAACCGTCAACCACATACAGCGGCGCTGTAGAAGTATTGATGGAGTTACCACCCCTTACGGTGATATTGATTCCAGAGCCTGGCGCAAAGCTGGCCTGTTGTACCTGTACACCGGCTGCTTTACCCTGAATAGCCTGGCCGATGTTAGATGTAGTACCGCCAAGCGTGAGGTTATCACTTTTGATTGAACTGATGGACCCGGTAAGGTCGCCTTTTTTAACGGTACCGTAACCTACTACTACTACTTCATTCAGTTTGTTGAGGTCTTCCTGCAAAGTAATAGTTACGTCAGAGGAACCGCTAATTGATACTTCCTGTGGTTTATACCCTACATAAGAAACAACCAATATTGTTGAATTACCTTTTAATGTAATTTTAAACTTACCATTAACATCAGTTGTAGTGGTATTTTTAGCACCTTTTTGGGTAACGGTAGCGCCAATTACCGGACCGTCTTTATCTTTTACGCTACCGTTGATTACTGTTTGCGCATTGGCAAGTACCGGCAATAATAGTAGCAGGCAACAGCACATCAATTTAAAAAGGCCGTTGATCTGCCTCCTTAAATAAATGTGTTTGCTGAAGCCCTGATCGGGGTTTGAGTAAATTTTAATCATACGTGGTGGTGTTAGTATTAATTAATTGTTAGTTTTCTGTTGCGATTTAGCCCTGTTTTTGAATATTGGAAATTAGAGATACCGGATTTTGAAAGCAAAAAATCGCCCCTCCAAACACAGCGCAAACGTTTGCTTTGACCTAAAACAAGCCTACGCAAACGTTTGACTCAAAGTAATTTGCGGTGATAATTGGCAATAATTGAGGTTATTAGAAGTGTTAAACAAGCCTTTATTATGAGGAATCAGGAATTAATTTTACGCAATCGGCGTATTTAGGGCTAACGATCAAAGAATTTGATTATGAGCAGGTTGAAAAAAAATTATGTCATTGCGAGCGCAGCGTGGCAATCGCATGCTATACAGAGCGGCCTGCTTCCGTGCGATTGCCACGTTGGCTTATAATGACGCAATCGTAAGTTATTGATTATTAAGCATGTTTTTTGATCGATTTTTATAACATGGGCGTTGCCTTCGGCCCGGGCTTTCCGTTACAAGTCCTCGCCTTGCCCGCGCACAAACCCAGCGCTCGCTGCGGGCTTTTCACTGCAATCCCTCGCGGCCCCCGCGCAACATCCTTAAAATATATTTTACGCGTCACCATGGTTTTTCTCAGGGATTCCCTGGTGGTTACTCAATGACATGTATTTTGGCTATTACGTTAAAAAAGTAAAGCCCGGATTTTGGCCAGGCTAAACATAGAACATGCAAAAAATATAAACGATAATTAAAAGCCGCTATCATCAAGCGCGAAGGTATTTTTACGCTCCTTCCATTTGCCTTTGGTAAAATCAGGGAACTCCACACTGGCGTTACCTTCTTTTAATGATCTGGTTGATAAAGGTGTAATTACACTCATGGTAACAGAGTCATAAACATCAATAGGTGTTTGACGTTTTTGCTTAACCGACTCTACGAAAGCGTTAAACACAAACCAGTCCATACCTCCGTGACCGGCGCCTTCGGCAAACTTTTCGTATTTTTTCCAAAGCGGGTGGTCATATTTATCAAACCATTCTTTTGCAGGGTCCCATGAATCGTCTTCCTTTGATTTATGGTCGATGTACACGCTTTGGTTTACATCCATCCACAAACCTTTAGTACCCTGCACCCTGAAGCCTAATGAATACGGGCGAGGCAGGTGAGTGTCATGGCTCAGCATTACGGTCTCGCCATTGGCGCAGTTGATCATGGTGGTAGTAACATCACCGTTTTTATAATTGATCTTAGCATTCGGGTGGCCCGGAGATAGTTCCTCTACATAGGCCGCCAAACCGCGGGCTTTTGAACTGAATGACACCAGGTTGGTAAAACGGTTACCGGCATTGATATTGGCATAGTGCATACACGGACCAGCGCCATGTGTTGGGTAGATATCGCCATCCACATCAATATTGAATTGCGTTCGCCATTGCGCTTCGCTCAAAGCTTTAGGGCCAAACTCAACGCCGCCTCCGTAATAATGCTTGCCGTCATTGAATAATACACCTCTTAAATTGTGCTGATATCCGCCTTCCAAATGCAGGATTTCGCCAAACAGATCCTGGCGTGCCATGTTCAAAGCAGCCATCACATCACGACGATAGCAAACGTTCTCGAGCGTCATGTACGGCATCCCTGTTTTTTCAGATGTACGCACAATATCCCAATGATCTTCTACCGTAAGACCTGCAATCACCTCGCAACCTACGTATTTACCGGCTTTCATGGCATCAATGGCCTGCGAATGGTGAAACTGCCACGGCGTAGCAATAATTACCGCATCGATATCTTTATGATCAAGCAGTTTTTTGTAGGCATCCAGTCCGCCGGTGTATTCCTTTACGGGCGCATGGCCTTTTTTGGCGATGTATTCGCGGCAAATTTTCAGTGAACTTTCCTGCGTATCGCAAATGGCTACGATCTCCACATCATCACGAAGCAAGCCTTCGGCAATATGGCTCATACCACGGGCACCTACGCCAATGTAACCTAAACGGACTTTTGCAGGAGCCGAAGCAAACAGGCTTCCCGAAGGTAAAATGCTAAAACCGGCTGCCGCTATTGCGCTGGTTTTCAAAAATTGTCTTCTTTCCATATATAATTTTGAGGTTTTTGGGGCTTATTTATTAGGGAGTTTTTCAAATTCAATTAAAGGTTTTTGCTTTGTTGCGCTGCGATCGTAGGGAGTTTTAAGCGGGACATAATTATTAAAGAAACCGCCATTCTGAAGGAAGAACTTATCGCCTTCTTTTCCTCCTGCATAATCCTTACGATAGTTGGCATTAGCCGTAGCATCGCCGGTATAAATAGCATGCGTAAGCTCCAGCCAGTTATTTTCGCTGTCTCCTATCCACTGGTTGGTAAAAAAAGCCTTGCGGATCTTATCACCGTTTTCGGGTTCAAAATTTTCCACAAACGAATACAAATGTGTTAAGTAAGTGGCCTTTTGCGGGCGGGTAAAGCTCGCTACCAGAAACCATTTATCTGCAGCTACATCTTTAAAGTATGCAGTATAAGTAGTTGTATGTTTTGCATTATCCGGCTCGGCACCAAGCAAAAAGGCGTAGGCTTGCCCGGCTTTCCAGGGAAAGCGCATATAGCTTTGGCCGCCAGATCCTTCATTGCCAAACTCGCCGATGTGTACATTACTGCCGTGTTTAACAAGTTTAATACGCATGCTATCGGGTATGCTTTTAGGATCTTCGGTATTAAAGGGGCTCCATACCGAAAATAATACACGGCGTTCGGTTGCCGAATTTACCTGCATACCGAAATATCCCTCGCCAAAACCATCGGCCATAAAGTATGAACCTATTACGTCCTGTCCTTTGGGTACTATGATCTCATTATAAAACCATTTTACTTTATTCTCCTTATCTGCAGCCACAGGATAACGTAAATGCACCGACGGGCCCCTCCTGCCAAAATGAAACGAGCTGCCTTTTGTAACATAAGCAATATCGCTATCCGTTTTTTGCAGGGTAACTACCAGGTCAGATACATCTGCATAAACAGCACCGGTTTTGTTGATCCCTTTTAAACTTACCTTTATATAGCCGGGGTTGGTAATATGTACCTTTCCGATGCTTATGGTATCAAATGTAGTGTTGCTTAGTTTTTTAGTGAACGTATTTTTCCCTGTTGATAGTTGTAACGCACTACTACCTTGCGGAACCCGTACCACCAGCGCAAGCTGAATATCCTGCGGAACGCTAAGTCTGAAATAAATATCAGCAGTTGATTTTGGGCTTTTCAGACCAATTAAGCCTTCATCAGTAATTGTATCTGGCGCACTTACCCAGGCGTTGCCGCCAAGCGGAATTATATGACGCAATTTGCTTACGTCGATACGTGTGTTTTGCGCGATAGCAAATTTGCTACTGATCGTAATAAATAATAGCGAGAGATAAAATATGGTCGTTTTCTTAATCATTGGCTTATCAAGCTGGTACGGTTTCATAAATGTAATCGCATTAATGGCTTTAATAAAAAATAAACCGTGCAATTTTCAACGCAAACGTTTGAAAAATGGCCATAATTATCCTTTTATTGGCATTAATTGATTAGCAGGCATTTACTACATATAACTTCCTTTTCAAAAAATGGAGGCAAGCATCACTTCAGTAGCCTTTATTTGTTCAGAATCTTCATCACAGCCAGGTGCATCTGTGATTAAAACAGATGATTTCAAATGCGGAAAGGCCGATATTCAAATCTCACCAATAACAGCTGAGTAAGGTTTATAAATTAGTTATCATAAACGCAAAACGCAACGCAAACGTTTGCAATTGAGCCCAAAACGGCCATAATTTGATAATAATCGCTTAACTTTAACTATAAAAACAACATTAGCTCATCATTAATGCAAACAAAGCCAACTACTATAAAAGAGATAGCGCAAATATTAGGCATCTCAGTGTCCACTGTGTCAAGGGCCCTGCATGACCATCCAAGCATAGGGCTAACCACGAGGGCAAAAGTTAAGAAACTGGCCGGCGAATTAAATTATGAGCCTAATCAAACTGCCATTTTTTTGCAAAAAGGCAAAACACTTACCATCGGTGTTATTTTACCCGAGCTCTCGGAAGCCTTTTTCTCATCGGCGATAAGTGCTATTGAAGACACTGCCTACAAAAAAAATTATACGGTACTGCTGGCACAATCACATGACGATGAGCAAAAAGAAAAGCAACTGGTTGAAAAAATGAAAAATCACCGGGTTGATGGGCTGCTTGTATCGGTGGGGAAAAACACCTCATCCTATCAACACTTTGAAAACTTAAAGAAATATAATATCCCTGTAGTTTACTTCGACAGGATCCCGTCTATCCCTAATATCCATTATGTGGCTTGCAACATGGAAATCGGCACTATCGAAGCAGTTAGCTATCTTTTAAAAAAGGGTCACCGCGCAATTGGTATGATCAACGGGCCGCAAACCATGGTTGCCACCGGCGAACGTAAAGAAGGTTACATCAAAGCCATGACCAAAAACAGGCTTAAGTATGACCCTTCGCTTATAGTTTCGTGCGATTTGACCGAAGAAGGAACAAAAAAAGCATTGGATGAATTATTAGCCAGCAAACGCAAACCAACCGCAATAGTAACGTTTAATGATTATGTGGCGCTTTTTGCTATTAAACATGCAACTAAATTAAACATCAGGATCAATAAAGATCTTGAGTTTGTAAGTTATGCCAATTTACCGCTTATCCATTATATGGAGAATATTCCTGCTGCCTCGGTTGAACAATTTCCTTATTTACAGGGGCAAAAAGCAACCGATATACTGATGGACCTCCTGCATCACCAGGATACCGGAAGCAATGAACCAAGCGCCTTTTATAAGGTTATCATTGAATCGCAACTGGTTGAAAACAAAAAATAAATCCAAACAAAAAACACTCAAACGTTTGCGCATGGCTATCGCTTTTCAATTAGCTATGTTTGATGAGTTAATACCTATAATATGTTTAATGATATCCTTATAAATTTTGGATTAAACGTTTCTGAACATGATATCCAGCCTTTTGGCTCGGGTTTGATAAACCATACTTATAAAATAAGTAGTATTAACCAGGCTTACATCCTTCAGCAAATCAACGATTCTGTTTTCAAACACCCCAATCATATCGACAATAACCTGGTACTGATAAAACAATACCTTGATGAAACCAATCCTCAATACCTTTTTGTAGCACCGTTAAAAAGCCAAACAGGGAAGTCCATCATTCAAGCTGCTGATGGCAAGTATTACAGGTTGTTTCCCTTTATTGAAGGTTCGCATACGGTAAATTTTTTGCAGGACACTAAAGAAGCTTATAGTGCCGCCGTACAATTTGGCCGTTTTACCAGGCTGTTAAACCATTTTGATATCAGCAAACTTGAATACACGCTTACCGATTTTCATAACCTGAAATTACGCTCTGAGCAGTTTGAACAAGCACTTCAAACAGCATCCGATGAAAAACTAAAACAAGCATCCAACGAAATAAAAAAAGCCCGCGGCTATGTAGAAATACTGCATACCTATAACCAGTTTACTGCAAACGAGGAAATTAAGCTACGCGTAATCCATCACGATACCAAAATAAACAATGTATTGTTCGATCAAGATCAAAATGCGCTTTGCCTTGTTGACTTGGATACAGTAATGCCTGGTTATTACTTAAGTGACGTTGGCGATATGATGCGCACCTATTTATCACCGGCTAACGAGGAAGAAAAAGATTTGGATAAGATTGTAATCAGAACCGATTTCTTTAAGGCTATATATAAAGGGTACATGAGCGAAATGGGGAGTATTCTTACCGAAACCGAAAAGCAATACTTCATTTTTTCGGGTAAACTGATGATCTATATGCAAGGGCTCCGCTTTTTAACCGATTTTTTAAATAATGATGTTTACTACGGGGCACAATACGAAGGCCATAATTTAATTCGCGCTAAAAACCAGTTTAAACTGCTTGAGGGTTATATCTATGCCGAACCCGCATTCAAAGAAATAATTGCAGGCGTTGATAAAGAATTACTGGCTGTCACTAACGATATTTAAAATACTATCCGGCGAGCCGGGTGGCATAATGTTACCAACAAACCTTGCACCGCCATCACTAAATTCATACTTTCGACGCCCGTATCAGCGCGCGTTGGTATGAATCAACGTTGAGAGAGCAGGATTTATGAAAGTAATTATAGCCGAAAAACCATCTGTAGCCAGGGAAATTGCAAAAGTTTTTGGAGCAACCACCAAAAAGGATGGCTATATTGAAGGCAAAGGTTTCACCTTTACCTGGGCTTTCGGTCACCTGTTACAGCTTGCTGCACCGCAGGAATATGGTTATTATGGCTGGAGCGTTCAGCACCTGCCTATGCTGCCTCCAAAGTTTAAACTTTCTATCCGTAAGGTAAAAACCAAAGATGGACTGATAGATGATCCTTCGGTAAAAAAACAACTGGATACTATTCAAAAACTATTTGACGAAGCCACTGAGATCATTGTTGCAACGGATGCCGGGCGCGAGGGAGAACTCATCTTTCGTTACATTTACTATTATTTAAAGTGCAAAAAGCCTTTTAAAAGACTTTGGATCTCATCCCAAACTGATGAGGCTATAAAAGAAGGTTTTCGCAACCTGAAACCAGGCAGTGATTATGACACACTCTTCAATTCGGCTCACTGCCGGTCGCAGTCAGATTGGTTAGTGGGGATGAACGCCACGCAGGCACTAAGCCTTTCATCGGGGATTCGTGGTGCCGTACTGTCCCTGGGCAGGGTGCAAACCCCTACCCTTGCCATGATCTGTTCGCGGTATCTTGAAAATAAAAACTTTGTACCCGAAACATTTTACCAGGTAAGTATTCATCCCGATAAAGACGGGCAGGTATTTAAAGCCATATCTTCCGAAAATTATAAAACAAAGGAAGAAGCGCAAGCTGTGCTTGACCAGGTACAGGATGTTGAGGGCGGCTTTCCGCAAGGCGGCCACATTTTACAGGTGGAAGCAAAACCGCGTAAAGAACCACCTCCGCTATTGCATGATTTGAGCAGTCTTCAACAGGAGGCCAACAAACGTAAAGGCTTTACTGCCGACCAAACCCTTACCATCCTCCAAAACCTGTACGAAAATAAGTTGGTTACCTATCCGCGTACCGGCAGCCGCTATATAGGCGATGACGTTTTTGCAGGTGTGCCGGCACTAATTGCAAAACTGGAACAGCACCCGCTTTTTGGCAAACAGGCCATTGCACTGGGCAGTGCCACATTGAATAAACGAAGTGTAAATGCTAAAAAAGTAACCGATCACCACGCCGTACTCACTACCGGCGAAAACCCGCACCAGCTTTCACCCGATCAGCAGGCTGTTTATGATATGGTAGCAGGCAGAATGCTGGAAGCATTTCATCAGGATTGTATTAAAGAGGTAACCAAAATTGTGGTACAATCTGGCGCAAAGTTCAACGCCAGTGGTACGGTGATCCATACTGCAGGTTGGCGTTCTGTGTTCAACGATAAAGAAGACGATAAAAAAGACGAAGAAAACGCCACGCTACCAAAAGTAACCCAGGGTGAAAACCTGCCCATAACAGCCAAAGCCCTCCTCGAAAAGCAAACCAAACCCCGACCGTTGTATAACGAGGCTACCTTACTGAAGGCGCTGGAAACAGCAGGCAAAGAAATTGACGATGAAGAACTTCGCTATGCCATGAAAGACAGCGGTTTGGGTACGCCGGCAACAAGGGCAGCCATCATTGAAACCCTGCTAAAACGCAATTATATCATCAGGGAAAAGAAAAACCTGGTGCCTACTCCCACTGGTATTGCCGTTTATGAGGTAGTAAAAAACCAACAGATAGCCCAGGCCGAACTTACAGGAACATGGGAAAAACGTTTGGAAGAGATTCGTTCAGGTGCATCTGTCACTGATTTTCAGAATGAGATTAAAACTTACACGCGCGCCATTACTTCCGAACTGCTGGCGCAGGGAAAATCATTAAAAATTCCAACTGCACAAACCTCTGAAACTAAAGCAACCGCATAAATGGTTTAGCTTACCTTTTTCTGAGCGAGATAATATAGTAATCGCCAATATATTTGAACGGCCAGGAAGCTTTTAAGCTATCTTCCCAACCAGTCAATATTTTATAAGCCCGCGGATGTTTTTCGGCAAAACCTTCAATATATGATGGTGGTACTATGGTACATAATCCCTCAACGCCCAGTATATCAAATTCTTGCTTTAGACGTTTTTTTATGTACGACGGATTGTAATAAAAGCAATCAAAATAAACTCCTTCAACATGGGCTTTGCGGCCTTTACTGCTAAAGAACCTGCGGAAAGCCGTTTTGAATTTACCTTTAAATACCAATAAAGTTTCCCAAAGGCAAAACTTTGGTAACACCACTAAAGTCACCATGCCTCCCGGATTTAACAATCCGGCAAATGAACTTAATACTTTATCCAGTTCGCCGGTACAATTGAGGCCCGCGAAATTGGAAAAGATCAAATCGTAAGGACCTTTATTGTTTAACTTCTCAAGCTCTGTGTAGGAACAAAGCTCATTGCTTACCAAATGCTGTACTCCATGTTTTGCTACCTTTTCACGTAATTGCTGCTGCATCCCTTTTGAAATATCCGTGGCATGGGTTTTGAAACCTTCCTTTGCAAAAAACAGCGCATCCTCACCGGTGCCACTGTTCAGTTCCAGGATACTGCCGCCGGATTTAAGATATTTCAAAATATGATCGCGCACCCGTTTGCGTTTGTAACCGATAATGGTATCGCCCGAATACAAGTCATCAAAAATTACCGATTGGTTGCTGAACGCGGCTTCGGCAAATTGCTCATTTATATGTGGTGCAGCTCCGGTCATATCGCCTTTTCAAATTTTTCCAGCTTTAGTTTTTCAAAATAGGTAAGCGGCGCATAATAAAACACAGATAATGCCTTTTTTATACTGTTTGCCGAACTTCCGAACGGATCTTTAAGCAACTTTTGCAAACTGTTTTTAGCCAGGTGCTTGTGATAGTTACGGTGTACATATTTATGCAATTGCTTATAGTAATAAGCCGGATAGGTATTCTTGAACATCAGGGCCATTTCGTCGGAATCTGTCCAGTTGGTTTTCTTCTTCAACTCGGTTTTAACACGCTCATAAAAACCAGTACCGGGCAGCGGGTATGACACTGATATACCTATCTCATAGGGAAGTAACTGATTGATCATATCAATGGTAAGCGTGATATCATCACGGGTTTCTTCCGGGTAACCAAATTGGATAAAAAACGATGGTTTAATTCCATGCGCCTTCATGAGGTGCGTGGCAGTGTGGATCTGGTTGATAGTAATGCCTTTATCCATGGCATCAAGTACTTTTTGCGATCCGCTTTCGGCGCCTATCCAAACGTTTTCACAACCGGCGATAGCCAGAGCTTCTACGGCTTCCTCCTCTGCCAGCAAATCGGCCCGCGACTGGATCTTGAAACGGATCCTGATACCTTCCTGCCCCAATAGGTTGGCAAATTCCTGCACCCAACCCGGTTTCAGCCCGAAGATATCATCACAAAACCAGATATGGTCCATCCCATATCTTTCTTTCAGCATTTTGATCTCACTCACGATATATTGCGGGCTGTGCGAGTTGTACCGGTTGCCATAAATTGGTTTGGCGCACCAGTTACATTTAAAAGGACAACCACGGGTAGTAACCACGTTAATTGAAAAATAGCCCGCGTTCTTCATCCACATTTCCCGGTAGCTGTCCATATTTACCAGGTCCCACGCTGGCATTGGCAAGCTATCCAGCTCCTTCATCACGGCGCGGGCCGGTGTTTTAATGATCTCACTACCGTTCATGTATGCTAAGCCTTTTATCGCAAAATGATCGGTGTTACCGTTTTGGATATGTCCGGTAAGTTCAACAAGCGTTTGTTCAGCTTCGCCAAGGATAACAAAATCGGCACCCGCGGCCAGATAGGCCGCATATCTGTCAGTCGAATCCGAGCTTGAAACAATTACCGTGCAGCCTCTTTCCTTCGCCAGTTTAGCCATTTTAAAAGCGGCTTCGCGCATGTTGGTGAGGCACATTTTGGTGAGGTAGTTGAACCCATCATCATAAATCACAAAAAAATTGGGTTTATTCTGCTCAATGACCTGTATTACCTCATCGGGGTTACTTACAAACATGGTATCAAACAGGCTTACGTTATAGCCATGTTGGCGCATTAAAGCAGCAGCATATATAGTTCCGAGCGGTGCATAAGGCTGGCCTATGCCCCATTGCTTGGGATCGAACCGTAAAAAGTAAGAATGTGTAAACAGTATATTGTTCATACGTTTTTTAAACCCTTTGTTTTAACTCCCCTCTTGAGAGGGGGCGCGTAGGGCGGTGTGGCTGCTGGGGTGTGTTTCTGCGCTGGTTATATCTTATAAATAACACACCTCTCCACCCCTCTCAAGAGAGGGGAATCGCACCGCCCTGCGCTTTTTTTATAGTTATTTTCCTTATCAATCCAACCTCGCCAAAGGCGATAAATTAAGTGAGCATACACACTTCATACAAGTAGGGTCATTAGCCATATCCAGTGTTTTACGAAATTTGATCGCTTCTTTGCTATTCAAAATATCCTCCAACCTATTATCCCGAATGTTACCTATCGCCTCATGAAAAAAACACGGACGAACCACACCATCAGCCTCAATCACTGCCGACACCCACGGCGCATTGCACTTTTTAAAGGGAAACGCATTATGGCCATAAAAAGCAGCATAGTAACCATAAATATCCTGGATCTTAGCAGGTGATTCGGCTACGAACCTGGCGGTAAAATCACTTTTATTGGCAAGCACCTGGTTTACTATCTCCTGAAACTCGGCAAGTTCATTTTCGGTTGGCAATATCTCATGTTGCCGGGGTTCGGCCCAGGCGGTTTGGCGGTTAAAGGCATGGCTGCTAACATCAGCAGGTAAAAAGCTTACCTGGTCTATACCCATCTGCCTTGCTGCTTCAATAATGGCCGGCCAATTCCTGTAATTTAACCTGTGAATCACTGTACGGGCAGTAATGCGATATTGGGGTTCGAGAGATTTGATATACTCCACTCCTTCCTTTAGTTTCCTGAATGCCCCCGGCACATTTCGAATAGCATCATGCAACGGCTCATCACCATCTAAGGAAACAATCAAATCATCAACCCATCTTAAAATATCAAAAGCGTTTTTCCTGATAGACAGACCGGTCGACAGCAATGTGACCTTGATCTTTTCGGCACGCAAAATTTCGCATAGCTTGAAAAAATTAGTATTCAACAAGGCCTCTCCACCCGACATCAGCACCTGTTTGGTACCAAATTTTCGTAAAGCGCCTAACAGATCCGTTACATCGGCTTCGGTAAGCTGTTTCAGATTTTTGTTATCCTTCCAGATATCACACATTACACATCGGCAGTTACAGGCGCTATGCGGCATCAGGATTACGATAGGAAGTGCAGCAATGCGGTGCGTTTGCAGTGTGCGGAAACGCTGAAAAGTATGATATAATGATTGACCTGTCATCTGCATCAATTAAAATCCCTGAATTTCTGGCTGTCTGTAGCGCCAAACCTTTTGTAACAGTTTTATCTCGTAAGGATACTGGTACATACTGGCCTTATAGCGCATAGTAGCTACCAGTTTAATAGCCATACGTTTTATCATATTCAGCCTGATATCGGTTACTGTTGGATACACCCCGTTCAGTACCGTTTCAAAATTCCTGATCTTATCTATCATCTCAGGCGTAAGCCAGGGTGTAAGCGGGTTTTTACGAAGATCAAAGGCTTCCCATGCCGGGCTGATCCAGTCTTCCAGCGTTTCCGGAAAGCGAAAACCGCTTTTCATTACCTGTTTAAACAGTTCCGAGCCTTCGGTTGGCACGGGGCTATAGGTATAGATCACGATCTCTGTTTTGGGGTTAACAGCTTTTACCTTTTTGATAAAATCTATCTCAAAATCAATTTGCGATTGTACCTGTTCCTGCGTCGGAGCCGGCGTGCCGAGCACAAATGAATATTCGGGAATGATGTCAAATTTCTTCAGGCGCTCAGCAAATTCAATGATCTGATCACCGGTTTGGGTGCCACCTTTGTCCATTTGCTCCAAAATAGCATTGTTGCCGCTCTCTGCCCCAAAGAAGATTATCTTACACCCCGATTCGCGAATAGCTGCCAGCGACGAATCCTTGAACTTCGACATGGTATCAATGCGGGCCATGCCCCACCAGGTCATGTTTTCGGGTTTTATCAACCGGGCAAATTCAACCGCCCGTTTTTCTGATACAAAAAAGTTATTATCATGAAACTCAATAGCATCGGCGCCCCATTTGTCTTTGATATATTTTACATCATTATAAACATTCTGAGCTGATTTTGCCTTCCACCTCGCTTCATAAATTGGCACCACCGCACAGAAAGAGCAGGTAAACGGGCAACCGATACTGGAATGATAAGCCATCGTTTTTTCGCCCAGATAGGTTTTACCCAGAAACTTGGTGATGGGGTAAAAAGTATTCAGCTTGTCGTAGGGCAACGCCGGCAGGCTGTCCTGATCTAAAAGGTCTTCTTTAGCCGTTTTGATGATCTTGCCATCCGTTGCTTTATAAATGAGGTTACGGATAAACTCATAAGGCTCATTCTTTTCCAAAGCATCAATTAAAGCCGGGAAGGCATGATCGCCAGGCCCATTGATAATAAAATCAACGTAGCCCGAATATAAAACCGCGTTAGGTTGATTTGACGGAAAATATCCGCCCCAGATCATTTTAGTATCAGGATATTTTTGTTTGATAATTTTTGCCGCGATAATGGCCTGTCTTAACTGCGGCCCGGGCATCACCGTAAAACCAAAGTACTTAAATTCGCCCGTGCTCAAATAGCTATCTATCTTAACCATCGGGTCGTGCTCACAATTGCCGTCAACAATTACCCAATCATATTTTCCATCAACCGAGGCCGCGATATTGAGTATCGAATTAGGTATGCGATACTTGTTATTAGCGCTACGCGGGTTAAACAATAATATTTTGTTCATCTGTTAGTATCAATACTTTGCTTTCACTTTCAATCCCCCGGCAATGGGTTTATTTTTTAATTTAAGCGGCCAGTAAAGCACCCCTGCCAGTACAAAGCCAACATTTCAAATAAAACCCATTGCCTAACTCAATCACAAATGCGGGGGATTGCCCATACAACAATTATCTCTGAGCCTCTGCACAATTGCTTCTACATTAATAAATACGCCCCGCTTTTCGCTCTGGTTGCCTGAGTTTATAAATAAAATAGCTGGCAACCATTATTATTTACCAGCCGTAATTGCTGATATAAGGTTATTAATTAAACACCCCGAAACAGTGATCCAAACCGTAAAAAACTATATTAAGCAACGCTTTTTTCCGCCCAATATCCTCGAGAAAAGTTCGGTGGATGCCTATGATATCTGGGCTGAGAATTATGATGCGCAGCCCGGCAACCTCATGCTTGACCTTGATGAGATGTTATTCCCCCGTTTGGTTACCGGGACAATCATCACCGGTAAAAATATAGCCGATATCGGCTGTGGTACAGGGAGGCACTGGGAAAAGTTATTTGCGCTGAACCCCAAAAAACTAACCGGGTTTGATACCTCGGGCGGCATGCTGGCGCGCTTACAGCAAAAATTTCCTTCGGCTAATATTTACCGCATTACTGATGATCTGTTTGGCGATATATCCCCGGGAAGTTTTGACACCATAGTTTCAACGCTTACTGTTGCCCATATTAAAAATATTGAGGCCGCCCTGCAGGCCTGGATGCACATCCTGAAACCTAAGGGCGATATCATCATTACAGATTTCCATCCGCATACGCTGGCCAATGGCGGTAAGCGCACATTTAAACATGGCGATAGTTTTATAGCGGTTGAAAACTATGTGCACCCGGTAAATACCATTAAGAACCTGCTGTTGACCAGGGGTTTCAGACTGGTTGCCGAAGAAGAAATTAAGATAGATGAAAGCATGAAGCATTATTATGCCGATAAAAACGCGCTTCATGTTTATGACAGATATAATGGATTCCCTATTATTTACGGATTGCATTTGAGAAGAACAGATGGTACTGAATAATGTGACGATACCGGGAAACGATGCCGCGGTGAGCATAAGTATAAACGAGGGCAAAATTACACAGGTTGGCCCCTCCGTTGCTTACGACCGCGAACAGCTGACCTTTGTTGACGCCATAACTTTCCCGGGATTGATCAACTCGCACGATCATCTTGATTTTAATCTTTTTCCGCAACTCGGCAATCAAACTTATAAAAGCTATACCGATTGGGGAAAACATATCCACCGTACATATGCCGAAGAAATTTCGTCGATATTAAAAATTCCCGTTGCCCTGCGCGAACGCTGGGGCATTTATAAAAACCTGCTCTGCGGTGTAACCACAGTAGTAAACCACGGCGAAAAAGCTACCATAAATGACCCGCTAATTACCATTTTTGATAATTGCCAAAGCATCCACTCGGTTCAATTTGAAAAAAATTGGAGAAAACGGCTCAATAATCCCCTTAAAATAAACCAACCTGCGGTGATCCATACCGGTGAAGGCACAAACGCTGCAGCCCACGCCGAAATTGATGATCTCATTAAATGGAATTTGTTTAAGCGCAAACTGATAGGTGTACACGGCGTAGCTATGGATGCCCGGCAAGCTAAACATTTTAAAGCATTGATCTGGTGCCCCGAATCCAATTATTTCCTGCTGAATAAAACGGCGGCTGTTGATCAGCTTAAAACAAAAACCCGTATTTTATTCGGTACCGATAGTACGCTTACCGGGTATTGGGACATCTGGTACCACATCCGGTTTGCGCGAAAGACGAAAATGCTTACCGACCATGAACTGTATCATTCATTGACATCGTTGCCAGCGCTAACCTGGAACCTGAATACAGGTAACATTGCCGCCGGACTTGATGCCGACGTAGTTATAACCAGATCAAACGGTAAAACAAGTTTGCAGGCGTTTTATAATGTAACCCCTGATGATATTTTACTGGTAATGCATAAAGGGCAGATTCTTTTATTTGATGAATCACTTTACCACCAGCTTACCGGCATCATAAACCAAAGCTACAGTAAGCTATTTACCGGCAGGCATTTCAAATATGTACAGGGTGATATCTACGGGTTAATGGCCGAAATAAAACGCTATAAACCCAACGCCAATTTTCCAGTACCTTTTCCCATACAGCCGGCAGCATGAGCATCATTAAAAAAATATGGTCGGGATCAAAGCGCAAATCAGCTTATTTAAGCGGCGATGCCCGTCATGTTTTAGGCCTGGACAAGACTCTGTATCAAAATGCCCGCGGAAGCCGGATTGTGCTTTATCACAACGTCTGCAAAAGTGATCCGCATAAATTTAACACACTGTTTTTAACCGCCGAAAGGTTTGAAGAACATCTGCAATACTATAAGAAGTACTTCAATGTGGTTTCGCTTGATGATTATTATAAGGGCAATTTCAGCGGTCAAAAATTTAATATAGCCCTTACTTTTGATGACGGACTGGCTAACAACTACCATTATGTATTGCCTTTGCTCACTAAATACCGCATTCCGGCTACATTTTTTGTTACAGCCATCCGCGATGCCGGTTTTGATATTTTATGGAACGATATGCTAAGCATTGCCGGGTATTATGGGCCCGCCAGGTTCACTTATAAAAATGAAACTTATCGTAAAAACAGGAACAACAAATACGTTGATGAAAACGGCACACTTTACGCCGACAAGCTGAGATCGACAGGATTTAACGAAAAAGCTGCGTTAATGAGTTTTCTGGAGCAGCTTACGGGCTTAAGGGCAAACCGGCTGAATGACGATTACTGGTTGCAGATGACTCCTGCACAGATCAAAACCATGTCTGCCTCGGCATTTGCTGCTATTGGCGCGCATAGTTACTACCATAATGATTTGGCACGTATTGGCCCGGCAAGCACAGCCTGTGAGATGACCATGTGCAAACAATATCTTGAAAACATTACAGGAAAGCCAATCAACAGTTTTGCTTTCCCTTATGGCTCATACAATGAGCAGGTTTTAAAAGATGCTAAAGCAGCCGGTTATACCCAACTGCTTGCCACAGATTTTATTAAACCCGATGACGGGCAGGATAACACCATGCGTGAACGCTTAACCATTAATCCGTTCATATCCATTCCTAACCAGTTAAACGCGATAATAAGGGGGAGATATGCATAACGACGAGTATAGGATAGAACGATTGACAGGGGAGCGACTTGCCGATATGACAAGCCTGCACAAGGCTGTTTATGGCAAAACATTGCCATTAGACTTTTTTTCAAGGAAGTATAACACCGCATTTACCAGCGTAATGTACACCGGCTACCTGGCCTATGCGGGCAATGTACCCGCGGCCTTTTACGGTGTGATCCCCTGTTTTATTGAATGCGATGGTCATCCCGTTTTGGCGGCGCAATCGGCAGATACCATGACCCATCCCGATCACCAGGGTAAAGGATTGTTTATTACACTCGCCCAACGCACCTATGAGCTTTGTCATAAAGAGGGAATCCAAATCCTGTTTGGTTTTCCG
Organism: Mucilaginibacter sp. A5337; assembly: GCF_059690695.1. NCBI lineage: Bacteria > Pseudomonadati > Bacteroidota > Sphingobacteriia > Sphingobacteriales > Sphingobacteriaceae > Mucilaginibacter > Mucilaginibacter sp. A5337. Next base: position 76,142 of record NZ_JCAWEC010000009.1, read on the forward strand.
AATCAAAACTCCCTGCCGGGCTTTGTAAACAAGCTCAACTGGCAAGTATCGGCACAAATGGAATGTTTCATCATCCCGGTTAAAGCGCTCCCGCTTGAAAGATTGGCAAACAAATTCCCGGTTTTAAACGGATTATATAGGTTTTATGCTAAAAACCTAATTAAAAGGTACGAATCTCCTCAAAAAGGAATAACAAGCTCATTAATTAACGAAGGTTTCTACAGCCTGCACAGAGACAGCAGCTACCTTAGCCATAAAACATATACCGAAAGTTTCACTATAAAAACCGGCAACTCTTCGGTTTGGTTCAGGATTGCCGGAGGTATGGTGATAGGCGACATTGACTTTGTAACTGATGACCTTAGCGATATTATACCCCGGCTCAAAAAAATAGCCGGGCGATTAGGGTTACAAAAACTTCAGTTCCAGGCCGACAAACGATCTGAATTAAATGCGTTTTTAAAACTCCATGCAGAGCCTATCCCCTCGTTCCCTGTAATTGTTAAAGACCTTAGCTCACGAACACCGCTTGATAAATTGGCATTTGCATTTGCTGACATAGACATTTTTTAGATATGATAACTCAACCGATTAAAAAGCTGCTGTTTAACGGGAATCCCGTCAAAACCTTCTATATAACTCGCCTGCAACAAAGCCAGATCAGGGAGAAGGTTTTTTTAAACGTTGCAGGCAAAAGTTTGGATATCACCCGCAACAACAGCATGATCTGCCTTGATCCGTTTTGTATGGCGGCCTGGTTGCCTGCTAATGAAGCGGCCAACCTAAACCCGGCAAATGCGATTATCGAATTTAAAACGAATGGCATGCTGAGCGCTTCTATCAGTGTATCGCTTATTGAAAAAATGGATACAACAAAAGGCAGCCTGCTTTTATTCAGAATAGACCAGGTAAAAAACCATCAGCTTAATGCGTTGAAGCGTGAAATGCTTTTCAGGTATTTTTTACGATCAAAGAAGAATACGTATGATAGCCGCAGGATTGTAAGCGCCCTATACTCCTATCCCCGCAGTATTATCATCGTTTCTTATGCAGATGAGGCGTATTGCAATGTTTTCCCGATGGATATTCATGGCTTTATTGAGGAAGAGGGCATTTACCTGCTGGGCCTGCGTACAACCAATATCACCTTAGATAAGATCCTGAATGCCGGTAAGGTAGTGGTTTGTGATACGGATACAGTTGATATCAACTCGGTTTATAATTTAGGCAAACATTCCAGTACCGCTCCTACCCCTGTTAAAGAGCTGCCTTTTGATACGATTCAAAGTGAAGTATTTGGGTTTCCCGTACCGGCATGTTCGGGTGGCTATAAAGAAATAGAAGTATTTGAGCATAAAAAAATGGGCTACCATATGCTCATGATCGGTAAGGTGATCAACAACAAGGTTATAAAGACCAATCCCGAATCATTATACCATGTAGGTTTTCTACAATTTCAAAACAGTAACTATACCAGTATCGAGGGGCTATTTTAATGAGATACGTTTTTGTAAGCTATAACTATACACCCGAGTTTGATGATCCTAAAGCATGGTTTGTTCGCACGTTAGGCTATACCGGCCTTATGGACCAGCTAAGTAAACGGCATGAGGTAATTAACGTGAAACAGATCAGCTATGAAGGCATTGTTCATCATAATAATATAGCCTATCACTTTGTAAACTTCAGCAAAAAAAAGCTTTATTTTAATTTCAGGCTTAACCTGTATGTCAAGAGTTTAAACCCTGATATTGTGATATTCCACGGACTTCATCAGCCGGTTCAATTGATTCAGCTTGGATTAATGTTAGGTAAGCGCACCCGAATAATAGTTCAAAACCATGCCGAGAAACCTTTCCCCGGCGGTATAAAAAAGAACCTGCAAAAACTGGCAGATAACTATGCTGATGCCTACTTGTTTGCTTCGCATGATATGGGGCTGGAATGGGTAACTGCCGGCAACCTCAAATCACCGGATAAAATACACGAGGTGATGGAAGTTTCCTCTGTATTTTTTCCGATTGACCGTACAGAAGCTATGGCTAAAACAAACGCAAAAGGTAAGCCGGTATTTTTATGGGTGGGTCGGCTAAATGACAACAAAGACCCGCTTAACGTGGTCAGGGCCTTTTTAAAATTTGCAGAAAACGCGCCAGGCGTAAAGCTATACATGATCTATCACACGGAAGAGCTATTGCCCAGGGTAAACGAGTTAATAAATGCCTCGCCAAATAAAGAAGCTATTGAACTGGTTGGTAAAGTACCTCATGCCGACTTGCTCTACTGGTATAACAGCGCGGATTTTATTATCTCCGGGTCCCATTATGAAGGCAGCGGAACTGCAATTTGCGAGGCCATGTCATGCGGGTGTGTGCCGATTGTTACTGATATTTTATCGTTCAGGATGATCACCAATAATGGTGAGTGCGGTACGCTATATGAACCGGGGAATGAAACCGCCTTACTTGAGGTACTCATGCAAACCAGTCAAATGAATGTGGCAGAAAAGCGTCGCCTATCCATTGAATATTATAAACAAAACTTATCATTTGAAGCCATTGCAGAGAGGATTGAAGAGATAGCAGCGAGCCTTTAAATTAAACTTATAAACTAAGAGCGTAGAATTTTGTCTTGCGTTCGTTTTAACGAGCGATGCAATCGCTAACCCATGTTAAGAGGCTGTATCATAAATCGTGATACGGCTTTTTTTTGACTTATTCGGATACTTAACCGACATATTGTTTTCGGTTGACTCTACTGACAAAAAGGGGGTTAACAGGGTTAACACAATTTAGCGCTAATTTTCAATTAAAATATTCATAATAAGATAGTTAAGTGTTTTTTAGACCCAAAAAGTGTTAACCCCCTTTTTGTATAATATTATCGGCTAAATTTCAATTCATAGGTGACACAACACCAAGGGGCGTCAATTTAATTTATGACACAACCTCAAGGTGGTAAAGACGGGAAAATAATGCTTTAGATACTAAACACTTCTTTCATTTTCCTAACATTATCCCTGATATCGTAAACCAATACCGGGTCATTTTCAGTATCAGTACTGTCGAGCACGCTGTGAATAGCCTGCTCAACCCCAGCCATATCATTCACAATATGCCAATTGGCTATATCGGCATCCATAGGCTTAACAAAACTTACCACTTTGGCACCGGCGTAAAGGGCTTCAAGACACACAGAGCCAAAACCTTCATATTCCGACGGGTGAAATAAAACCCTTGAGCGCTGCATCATTTTAAGTACATCGTCATGCTGAAGTTCGCCTGCCAGAGTGATATTATTTTCAAGGTGTTTTGATTTAATCAGGGCTAATAAATTCTCCTTTTCCGGACCGTCACCACAAATTACAGTTTTGATACCGGGGTAACGCTGCTTCAGGATAGCAACAGCTTCAACAAACAGGTGAAACCGCTTTAATGGGATTAATGAACCTGCACCTAAAATATCAATGTCTTTTTCGGTGATTAACTGGTCAAACAATGAAGTGTCAATCCCTACCGGAATGATATTTGCAGGCTTTACCTGATAGTTTTTAGTAAACTCCCGAACAATAAAATCTGACAACGCTATCAATTCCTCCCCTTTTGGTTTTATCCGCTTAGCGTACCTGTTTCCGGCTTTGGCATCCTGCCCCAGCATCCAGCAGCGATGTTTAATATTGTTTGTCCGGGCAAAATAGTGCCCAACAAAAACACATTCGTCAAACCAAAAACTTAACAAGCCCACTATTTCATACTTTTTATTCAGAGCAGATAAAGTTCTCCATACCTTCACCCATGTGTTCAGCCTGAACAGTTTACCGCGCCCCATCCCTCCAAAACTCATGACTTTTACACCATGCCAGTTATATCTGGCTGCAAAAAACGGATATTGAAAACTTAATACAATGATATTCAGCTCCGGATTTTCGGCCTTCAATGCCCGTACAAAAACCTGTTGAGGGGGCAAGCAGGTAGTATCAGCTTCATTTTCGGGAAAACCGGGACTCAGGATAACTAATGTTTTTTTGCGATTATACATTGGGGGATATTACTTTATTACAAATAGCCAAACTGTTTTTGTTATGCGTGATCAGAATGATCATTTTACCCATCCGGGCCAGTTGCTGCAATTTCATTAACAACTCATTTTCGGCATCTGCATCCATCTCACTGAAAGGTTCATCCAATATCAGCAGATCATGATCATGATATAGTGCCCGTGCCAGCATAATCCTTTGACGCTGTCCACCGCTAATATTTTTACCATTTTCAGTAATGACCTTGCCCATGCCTTCATGATATCCGGCAATCAGTTTATTTAATCCACAGAACGCTAATACCTCTTCCACCTTCTGTTCATCGGGCGCCACATCATCAAGTATTATATTTTTAAGAATGGTATCGTATAAAAAAAACGGTTGCTGCTTTACCAGCGAGATATTTTTACGATAAAGCCGGCGCACTGCCGCAGTAGCGTTTTTATTATTAATATAAATCCCTCCTTCAGTTGGTTCTAAAAAGCCCGTCAAAAGATTAATGATAGTTGTTTTCCCCCGGCCCGAATTACCCGAAATGCCTGTAATATCGCCGGGGATTATTTCAAAAAAAAGTTTATCTAAAACAGGTTTATCGGGATAATTAAAACTTACGCCTTCAAATCTCAGCGATATGATGTGTTCATCAATGATTTCATTTAGCTGTGGCTTTTCGTTTTGCCAGATTATCAAATCGGCCAGAATAAACTCATAAGTTTTCATTTGCCCGCTGCTATTCAGGATTTTTACAATACCGGGGATGATCTTATACGCCGCCGCCACAAAAATGCCGATGGTAAGGATGCTAACTATGGGGGTACCGCCGATTAATTTATTTACGGCGATGAGAATAAAAAAGCCCAGCACAGCAAATACTTCCATCAAACGCGATGGCAGGTTTTGCCAGGTTTGCTGCGATGCTATATTATGATTAAGCTGCCGCTGATAGCTAAAAAAACGGCGGCTGAAGAAATCGTTTTTTTGATAGATATTACTCTCCACATAGCCCGACAATGACTCGTTTAAATGCTGAAGCGTTTTTTCACTTACCGTTTTGATCTGCCCCCGGATGGATTTTAGCTTGCTCTTGATAAACCAACCCAAAGCTGCAACGGGCGGCAGCAGTAACACAAACAGCAACACAAACAAAGCCGGATGATATAGCATAATAGCCCCAATGGTAAAAAATATCAATACCGTTTGAGATATTATTTGCTGAAAATTGGTGAGGATATAATGGCTGAATTCGATAGGTTGCTGGCTGATTCGCCGGGTATGTATCGATGAATCAATATGGATAAACTGATCAAAACCTGAATCAAGATAATTTCGGATATTACGCTCGGACAGTCTCGACGCTACCTGATAAAAAAAATGATGCTGCGCGTTCTGGGCAAGGAAACCGATACAATTTTTTATCGCGAAAAGCACCAAAAACACCCCGATAAACCACAATGATTTATCATTGACAAGACTGGCCGGTAAAAAATTATAATTATTATTGATGCCTTGCTGCGTATAAAAATTCACCATTAGCAGCAGCATTGCTAAAAAGGCAACATCCAGCAAGGCTATAGCAATATCCGCAATAATTAACCCGATAAGCCTTCGCTTTTCAGATTGATTAAGGATGAGCAGAATACTTTTTAAAATTTGCTTCAAGTGGGCGATAACAATAAAACCAGGTTCATCGCTGGCTTTATTATTGATTACGTTTTACACAGCTTTAGGGTTGCTTTGCACATTTGGCGTAAGGCGCCCCAGGATACAATTAAAAATGTACTATTCCAATCTGCCACTCCGATAAATTACAAGCATAGTTTAATAATCGTTGTAAAATTGTTAAATTTCGGCTTCGCATTTATATAAAGAAGTAAAACAACCTTCATGAGTTTAGAACCTTTCCTTGCCGTATTTGTGATTACCCAATACAGGAGACACTTAAAAATTGATGGACTGCTTACCAAGTGGAACAAATACCTTAACATAGGCTATTATATAGCTATAGCAATTTTTATATTCGGTGTAAGCTTTGACCACGGGGAAAAGCTTACAACGATAATTTCGCACCTGTTTTTTTTAGGCGTAGTAATATGTCCTTACTATATCGACGACCTGAAATCAGGCAAACAACTGGCCTTTGCGTTGATCCCCTATGCAATTTTAGGATTGATAAAAGATGTATTTGAAAAGTGGTTTCCCAACTTTTATGACAACCATGAAGGCACTTTTCAAAGCTTCATTGGATTCGCACTCATCTGGGCGTTTTCACTTTGGCTTATCAGCCGTAAGCAAACCAAAGCGCTGGAAAATGAAAGAAAACAACGCTTTGCCGAGCAGGAGCAAAACCGTATGATGGCCGCTATGAAAGTAAACCTTGAAAGCGAAGTACGAGAACGCACAGCCGAGTTGACAAAGCAAACAGAAGAATTACAACAAGCCCTTTCTGAACTTAAAAGCACCCAGGCACAGTTGATCCAATCGGAAAAAATGGCCTCCTTAGGTGAGCTTACAGCCGGTATTGCCCATGAAATTCAGAACCCACTGAACTTTGTGAACAACTTTAGCGAAGTGAGCATCGAACTGCTCGAGGAACTAAAAGAAGAGGTACTTGACAAATTACCCGATGATGTGAAAGAAGATGCGGGCGATATCATTAACGACATTACCCAAAACCTGAGTAAAATAAATCAGCACGGCAAACGCGCCGACGCCATTGTCAAGGGCATGCTGCAACACTCGCGCGCTACAACCGGCAAAAAAGAGCCAACCGATATCAATGCACTTGCTGATGAATACCTCCGCCTAAGCTATCATGGCTTACGCGCTAAGGATAAATCATTTAACGCCGGCATGAAAACCAGCTTTGACCCCGATCTGGGTAAAATAGAAGCTATCCCGCAGGATTTAGGCCGTGTGTTGCTTAATCTCTTTAACAATTCATTTTACTCGGTTTCCGAAAAAAAACGAGGTCTTGGCGAGGGGTATGAACCGACAGTAACGGTTAATACTAAAAGGGTAAAATCGCCGGCAGGGGTCAATATGGTGCAAATTACGGTGGAGGATAATGGTACAGGCATCCCGCAAAAGGTGCTGGATAAAATTTACCAGCCCTTTTTTACTACCAAACCTACCGGGCAGGGCACGGGTCTCGGGCTTTCTATGAGCTATGATATTATTACAAAAGGGCATGGCGGCGAATTGAAGGTTGAAACTGCCGAGGGCGAATTTGCACGTTTTATAATTTGCATACCCGTTGGCAACGTTGCCCAGAGTTAAACGCCGGTAATTTTTACGTTTAAGCCCAATAAAACCACACAAAAATTTAACTTTGAAGTACTATGAAAATACTTGTTGTTGATGACGAGGCCGATGTTCAACCCTTGTTTTTACAACGTTTCAGAAAAGAGATCAAAAGCGGCGAAGTAGAGTTCAATTTTGCGCTATCCGGAGAGGAAGCGCTCCATTTTTTGGAAGAACATCATTCGCAGGTGGTCCTGATCTTATCTGACATTAATATGCCGGGGATGAGTGGTTTGGAGCTATTACGTAATATAAGGCATAACTATGAACAACCACCACCGGTAGTAATGATGATCACCGCCTATGGCGATGACGAAAACTATAAACAATCAATGGAGCTTGGCGCCAACGACTTTTTAACCAAGCCGCTTGATTTTAACAACTTAAAAGACAAACTTAAACACTTAGAACAATAATGGCCAAGATACTGGTAGTAGATGACGAGCAGGACCTGGAATTACTGATCAGGCAAAAATTCAGGAAAAAGATACGGGAAGGCGTGTATGAATTTGTATTTGCCCAAAACGGTTTTGAAGCGTTAACTCAACTGGCCTCCCACCCCGATATTGACGTGGTTTTAAGCGATATCAATATGCCCGAAATGGATGGGCTAACCCTGCTTACCAAATTGCCCGATGCCAATCCTATATTAAAAGCGGTAATGGTTTCTGCCTATAGCGATATGGATAATATTCGCACGGCCATGAACCGGGGCGCGTTTGATTTTGTTTGCAAGCCGGTAAATTTTGAAGATCTTGATATCACCATCGAAAAAACGCTGCAACACGTTATCGAGCTCAAAAAAACCATGCAGGCCATTAAGGAAAACAATATCCTGCGTATGTATGTGGATGAGAACGTGCTCAACTTCATGACCCACAAGGAGTTTGAGAACAGCCTGCTAAGTAATGAAACCATTGAAGCGACAGTGCTCTTTATCGATATATGCGGTTTTACCGCCATTACCGAGCACGTTGCTGCAAATACCGTTGTTGGCATGATCAATAAGTACTTTGATGTAATGGTACAGGAAATCATAGCACAAAATGGCCATATAGATAAGTTTATGGGCGATGCCGTGATGGCCGTTTTCCGTGGCGATTACCACCTTGACCGTGCCATTGATGCAGCTTTGGCTGTGCGGGATAAAATGCATGAGGCCGATGAGATCCAGGCGGGCGACAAAACTTTTAAACCCTCTGTTTCTATAGGCATCAATTCGGGCGAAATGATCTCTGGCAATATCGGTTCGGCCACATTAAAACGGCTGGATTATACTGTAATAGGCGATGCCGTTAACCTGGCCCAGCGCCTGCAAACCGTGGCACAAGCCAACCAAATCATTGTAAGTGCCGATGTTTATGAACAGGCAAAAGGTTCGTTTGCACTTAATAAAATTGGAGAGGTAAGTTTGAAAAATAAGGCTAATCCTGTGGAGATTTACGAGGTGGTGGATTAAGTCTTAAGTCGGGAGTAAGGAGTACAAAGTCGTCAAGAATCAAAGCTTCAACAATTGCACTCGTCTTCAACGGGCGCTTAAAATGGGTTGGCGATTTCATCGCATGGGCGTTATAAACGCAAGCCTTTATTAAGCACTTCTGCCGTTGTTGGTGTTGCCACCACAGGTGTTCGGAAGATTTTTAATTCCCTCCTTGGGGAGGGGTGCGGCAGAGTTGTGTAGTGGCAGGGAGGGGTTTATGCGCCATTTCAAACGGGTAATCCTATCGGTGAAACCCCTCCCTACACCCTCCCAGGGGAGGGAATCGCACAATCCCCAGCTTTTTTTATTTCTTCCGAACACCTGTGGTGGCAACACCAACAATGGCTACGGTTATAATTTTTTCATTGAAGCTGGAAGCTTAAGCAATGCCCACTCCGGGTTACGCTCCGCTAAACCCGAAGTAGTCTTGTTATTTAACAGTAATGCCATCCTTTTGGGATGGCATTACTGTTTTTCGCTGTAAACGACTTATGACTTAAAACTAAAGACTTAGAACTTTCAATTAATGATCCCTTACCTTTTTCTTCAACACCCCGCCGGCAGCTTCTTTAATACTATTAGTAAATACGAAAGCTTTAGGATCGATGCTATGAACCAGGTTTTTTAACCTGCGTACTTCTAAACGGGTTACCACAGTGAAGATGATATCTACCGGTTGGTGAACATCAAAACTCTCCTTCATAAAGCCACGCTCACCTTTGTAAATCGTGATCCCACGACCAAGTTCCATCACAAGTCGTTCTTTAATGATCTCACTTTGACCAGAGATGATATTTACCGCCGTGTATTCTTCCAAACCGTCAATAACAAAAGTGATGGTGCGCGATGCTGTGTAATAGGTTAAAATGGAGTACAATGCTGTAGGCAAACCCAATTCAACAGCTGCTATCAGGAAGATGATAATGTTGATACCTAAAATGATCTCGCTAATGGTGAAACTGCTGCGTTTCAGCGTATATAAAGCCAATATCTCTATACCATCCAGTGCGCAACCGCCACGAATGGACAGCCCTACACCCAGGCCCATAAACACGCCACCAAAAATAGACACCAATAGTTTATCCTGGGTTATAACCGGGTATTCTATAAATTGCAAACACAGGCCAAGTCCAATTACACATGCAAACGTTTTTAATGCAAATGATTTATTAACCTGGAACATGCCCATGATAATAAAAGGGATATTGGCTATGATAATTACATAGGCTATATTGAAATGATAAAGCTCATGAATTAACAATGAGATGCCGGTTACCCCGCCGTCAAAGAAACTATTGGGTACCAAAAAACCTTTTAAAGCGAAACCGCAGAATAAAATACCAATGATAACTGTTACTACATCTTTGATAACTTCTTCAATTTTTAAACCCGGCTGTGTCATTAATAGCAGTATTTTATAGTCGTTGTGTGATAGCTGTTAAGTGTTCGTTCTTACATTCAGCCCTGAGCCTGAGCGCAGTTTGGGTGAAGTAGTGATGGCTCTGCAGGAATTTCACCTGCTGCCTGTCCCACTCCAATTCCGATTCAAGGTGATCTGTAATTACAAGTTCCGAAAATAACCTTTTACTGAGGATAAAAAAATCATTTCGGCCCAAATAATCTAAATCGGCATCACAAATTATCTGCCCTAAATGATTATGAGGGCTTTGCGGCATTTTGGTTGCCATAATAATATCGCAAACCTGCTCAATTTCATCAGTAGTATAACCAAATTGAGGTAGATATTCTCGTGCGTTTTTGCATGAGCTTTCCTCATGATTGGCTTGCCCAAATAAAAAACCCGAATCATGATAATAAGCTGCAGTGAGCAATAGCTGTAATTCGTGCCCGCTTACCTCCTCACCCGCCGCAATTTGTTTTGCCGCGGTATAAACATCAAGGGCATGATCGGCATTATGGTAATGAAAATGTTCGGGGAGTTCGTTTTTTATTTTGTCGAGGATAAAGTCCCCGGCTTGTTCTACTTGCATTCAGTATTTATAATAGGCGCTAATATATAAATTTAGGAGGGATGCGATGATCGGGAAAAATCTTATTTAAGATAGGAGGCTCCTATGGAGCCATTTAGATTCTGTCTATTTTACGACTCCATCGGAGTCTCCTATATCGATAATGATGATTGCCCTTTTTTTATCAAGAACAAAGAGATTACATTTCCACAAACATGTCAAATTCAAAATAGATATGGATTCAACTGGCACAATCATGTACCTCTACATTAAAAACAAAACCTAAACAATTATCTTAGCACAATGAACAGCTGGTTTAAAAACTACAAAGGCATCATCCTATTAATAACAGGTATCATCATTGGCAGCATTGCCGGAGCTGTTTTAGGTAGTAAGGTGGAAATAATTAAGCCCATCGGTGATATTTTCCTAAACCTGCTGTTCACGGCTGTTGTGCCGCTGGTTTTCTTTGCCATAGCTTCGGCCATTGCCGCGCTGGATGGCTCGCAAAAACTGGGGAAATTACTTGGCGTTACCTCGCTGGTATTTGTGTCAACTGTTGTGATTGCTGCTGTAGTTACCATTATAGCCATCTGGATCTTCCCAATTCATCAGCACCTGGTAGCCAGTCCTATCACCGAGGCTATCACCAAAAAGCCCTTCGGCGATCAACTCACAGCTTTGTTCACCACCGGCGAGTTTTACCAGCTATTATCCCGTAAAAGCATGCTCGCCATGATCATTTTTGCAGTGATTACCGGTTTTGCCACACTGCATGCAGGTGAAAAAGGCAAAGCTTTTGCCGGCTTTTTGCATAGCGGTAACGAGGTTTTCAAGAATATTTTTAGCCTCATCATGAAAATAGGGCCAATTGGATTGGGCGCTTATTTTGCATACCAGGTTGGCGTGTTTGGCCCGCAATTATTTGGAGGTTATGCGCGCTCTATGGCTTTGTATTATGGTGTCGGCGCTTTTTATTACCTGGCTTTGTTTAGTCTTTATGCATTTATTGCAGGCGGAGTTAGCGCAGTTAAGCGCTATTGGAAAAATAATATCGTACCATCAGCAACGGCTGTGGGCACCTGCAGCAGTATAGCCACTATACCGGCAAATTTAGATGCCGCTAAAAAAATGGGGATTTCCGATGCTATTGCCAATATCACTATTCCGCTTGGGGGGACTTTGCATAAAGATGGTTCAAGCATCTCATCTATAGTAAAAATGGCGGTGGTGTTCGCGCTATTCGGTAAAAGTTTTAATAATGCCGAAACTATAATCATAGCACTTGCCATGACCGTTTTGGTGAGCCTTGTTGAAGGCGGCATACCCAACGGCGGTTACATAGGCGAGTTACTTTTTATTTCCGCCTATGGTTTCCCGCCTGAAGCGCTTCCTCCGGCTATTATCATTGGCACCCTGGTTGACCCAATGGCAACCTTATTAAACGCCACCGGAGATACTGTTGCAGCAATGTTAGTAGCCCGGTTTACGGAAGGAAGAGACTGGTTACCCCCTGCCCCCTAAAGGGGGAATCCTGATAGATTATTCACTTAATATTACCGATATGCTTCACATCCTTTATATTATAGCTATCATTGCCGAAGCCATGACGGCTGCCCTTTCTGCAGGACGAAGAGATATGGATTGGGTTGGCGTTTGTATTATAGCCTGGGTAACAGCATTAGGTGGCGGCACTGTTCGCAACATATTATTTAATCACTACCCCATGAGCTGGGTTGAACATCCCGAGTATTTGGTGATTACAGCCGGGGCAGCCATATTAGCCGCTGTCATCGCCCGCATCATGACCAAAATGAAAACGTTGTTCCTTTACCTGGATGCCCTCGGTTTAGTGGTATTTACCATTATTGGCTGCCAAATAGCGGAACAGATTGATCTTCCCGCACTTATTATTTTGCTAAGCGGCATGATAACCGGCTGTGCCGGCGGCGTACTGCGCGATGTATTATGTAATGAGGTACCGTTGTTGTTTCGTAAAGAAGTTTATGCAAGTGCATCCATTGTTACCGGGGCATTTTATTTAGGGATTGAACATTTAGGTGCGCCCGCTGGGATATCTATAGTAATAGCCTGCGTTATTGGTCTAACGCTGCGTTTGCTGTCGATCAAATACAACTGGCAAATGCCCAAGTTTGTGTACCGGGAAGAATGGCATTGATTCTTGATTTCGGAATTGGGATTTTCGATTTCGGATTTTGCTTTACGTCAGCTGAAAGCTGACACGTTGGTTCACCACGGGCTGAAAGCCCGCGGCAGTTGTGTATAAAACAGCAAGGCGAGGTTTTCACCTCGCCTTGCTGTAAAAATATCCACCATTGTTCCCCCTTCAGGGGGTTAGGGGGTTACTCCGTACTCAACGAATACGGAACATCGCTAACCTTAACACCTCTTGCTTTATTGGGCTGAGGTGCCATATTAAAGTTAAGCACAGCGCCCTTTTTTAGCTCTGAGTGGCTTAACCAGGTTAAATCATATGGTTTGCCGTTAACATTTAATGTGTTGATATATTTATTACCAAGGCTGTTATTGACTGCGTTGATCACAACTTTTTTACCATTCTCGAGATTTAGCGTAATTTTCTTAAACAGCGGTGTACCTAACACGTATTGGTCGCTGGCCGGAGTTACCGGGTAAAAGCCCATAGCCGAGAACACGTACCAGGCAGATGTCTGGCCATTATCCTCATCTCCGCAGTAACCATCAGGGGTAGCTTTGTAAAGTTTTTCCATAGCATCACGCACGTGGAATTGGGTTTTCCATGGCTCGCCTGCATAGTTGTACAAATATATCATATGCTGGATAGGCTGGTTGCCATGCGCATACTGCCCCATGTTCATGATCTGCATTTCGCGGATCTCGTGAATGGTTTCGCCGTAGTAGCTATCATCAAATACTGGCGGCATGCTGAACACCGAATCAAGTTTGGTAATAAACTTCTGACGACCGCCCATCAAATCGATCAAACCCTGCATATCCTGAAATACGCTCCAGCTGTAATGCCAGCTATTACCTTCGGTAAAGGCATCACCCCATTTAAACGGACTGAATGGTTTTTCAAACGTACCATCCTGGTTTTTACCACGCATCAATTTGGTTTCCGGGTCAAACAGGTTTTTATAGTTCATGGCCCTTGTTTTGTAAATGCCTATCTCTGACTCTGGCTTGCCAAGCGCTTTACCTAATTTATAGATAGCAAAATCGTCGTAAGCATACTCCAATGTACGGGCCGCATTCTCGTTGATCTTAACATCATAAGGCACATACCCTAATTTGTTATAGTACTCTACACCCTGCCTGCCTGTAGCCTGCGGACCAGCATTGTTGGCACCATGTACCAGTGCGTCCCATAAAGTATTGATATCGTATCCACGCAAACCTTTTAAATAAGCTTCAGAAACAACAGAAGCTGAGTTATTACCGATCATCACCGCCGAATAACCCGGGCTTGACCATTCAGGCAACCAGCCACCCTCTTTATAGTCATTGATGAGCCCTTCCTGCATTTCTTTATTGATAGACGGATAAACGAGGTTCAGGAAAGGATATAAAGCCCTGAAGGTATCCCAGAAACCGGTGCCGGCAAATTTATAACCCGGGAACACTTTACCAGTAGATGCGCTGTAATGTACAATCTTATTGTCTTTGTCTATTTCGTACAATTTGTTCGGGAAGAACACCATGCGGTAAAAGCATGAGTAAAAAGTACGCATCTGATCAACCGAGCCTCCTTCAACCTGCAAATGGTTCAGGGTTTTGTTCCAAACGGCTTTTGCTTTTTGGCAGGTTACATCAAAACTATCCTTACCCTGCTCGCGCTCCAGGTTAAGCTCAGCCTGTTCAATGCTGATGAATGACGATGCCACACGCAGATGAACTTTTTCGCCTTGCGTAGTTTTAAAACCAACTAAAGCGCTCGCATGCTCAGCTTTCAGCTCAAGGCCATCAGCCTGTGTGGTATCGCTGAAAGTATGTGCATAAGTGATCGGTTTATCTACATAAATAACAAAGTAGTTTTTAAAGTTTTTAAGCGGTCCACGCGCGTATTTAGTAGAGTAGCCTACGATCTTCTTTTGATCGGGCATGATTTTTACATATGAGCCTTTATTCAGCGCATCGATCACAATAAACGAGCTATCAGTTTGAGGATAAGTAAACCTGAATTGAGCCGAACGCTCGGTAGGCGTAATTTCGGTAGTTACGTCGTGATCGGCCAGGTAAACGCTGTAATAGTAAGGTTTAGCGGTTTCGGCCTTGTGCGAGAACCAGCTGCCCCTTTTATTTTGGCCTACCACAGCGTGTTTGGTAACCGGCATAATGGCAAACTGCCCATAGTCGTTCATCCATGGTGATGGCTGGTGGGTTTGTTTAAATCCGCGGATCTTGTGCGCATCGTAGGTGTATGCCCATCCATCTCCCATAACACCTGTTTGCGGTGTCCAGAAGTTCATGCCCCATGGCAGGGCGATGGCGGGATAAGTGTTACCATTTGAAAGGTCGTAGTGTGAATCGGTACCCATCAACGGATTGATGTATTCAACAGGGTCGGTAACTTTATTAACCTGCTGAGCAAAAGTACCCGAGGCCAGCAACACGGATGTGATAAGTACCAGGGCTTTTTTCATTGTCTAATGTTTTGTTTTTTGGTGAAACGTTTTACCAGCCGTAAATATAAAAGACTGGCTTGATATGGCCAGTCTTTTATGTGTATTATTTGCAATATACAATTACCAACCCGGATTTTGGGTCAATTTACTGTTAGTGCTGATTTCACGCTGCGGTATAGGCCACAGGTAGTATTGTGTTTTAAAGGTTACCCCCTGTTCAGTT
The DNA here is from genome assembly GCF_059690695.1 of Mucilaginibacter sp. A5337. NCBI lineage: Bacteria > Pseudomonadati > Bacteroidota > Sphingobacteriia > Sphingobacteriales > Sphingobacteriaceae > Mucilaginibacter > Mucilaginibacter sp. A5337. The sequence continues at coordinate 91,776 of NZ_JCAWEC010000009.1, forward strand.
TGTGAAGCTGTAGGATCGGCAAAGGTATTTGACTGAGGCAGGTAAGCCATGTGGGTACGCTGCATATCAAAGTACGCTTTGTTTTCATAAGCAAGCTCATGATAACGCTCCCTCCAGATGGCCTCGCGAAAGGTATCTTTAGTTAAATTGCTTAACGGGGCCAGTTTGGCACGTGCACGGATAGCGTTAACCGCCGCATAAGCATCGGCAGTTGGACCATTTACTTCATTTGAAGCTTCAGCATAAATTAACTGAGCTTCCGGTAAACGCAATAAAGTCCAGTTCTCATCACTGTTACCGCTTTGTGCAGCACTTTCAACATGGAAATATTTGTAAAGTGCATGCTCACCAAATTGGATGATGTTGCTCGGGTTACCGTACTGCGGATAGCTTGAGAAATAAAACTGACGCTCCTGTGTACGAAGATCACCCGATTCATAGCTTGCTACAAATTGGTTGGTTGGGATCATAGCACCCAGGTGGTCACCATATGCACCAACCAACAGGTTGAAAGGAATAGTTAACTGAGGTATAGCATTGGTTTGAGTACCTACCAGGTAATTGATCTGGAATATTAATTCCTGTTGATTTTTATGAGCATTATCATGCAGGTAAGCATAATCGGTAAACAATGAATACCAACCCAAAACAGGTTGAATTTCAGATGCTGCTTTAGCATAGTTTTCAGTTTGCTTAAGCGGGAAACCTGCAGTTGTTAAGTAAACGCTGGCCAGTAAAGTTTTCACCGCACCCAATGAAACACGGCCGGTTGCATCGGTATTTGGCATACCGGATGCTTCAGCTGCCTGCAAATCGGCAATGATTTGTTTATAAACATCGGCTACAGGTGTGCGTGAAGGATACAAATCAGGGCTGCTTACACTTTGGCTTTTAGTTATCAAAGGAACATCGCCATACAGCCTAACCAGGTGATAGTAATAAAATGCCCTAAAAAAGTAAGCCTCACCTATCAGCTTCTTTTTTAACCCGTCATCCATAGGTGATATGCCGGGGATATTTTCAATAGCAAGATTAGAGTTGGCAATGCCTTTATAGCAGTTGTACCATACAGTTTCAAAACCTGGGTTAACCGCGTCTGTACGCTGGTGGATCACGTTACCGTTGTTCACGCTTTGTCCTAACGAAGTAGCGTGGCCGGCAAATAGCTCCAACGTAATAAAAGGGCTTTCACCATAAGCATCTCCGTTCTGGAAAAAATACATTACGTTATATAAACCATTTACAAAGGTTTGAGCCTGATTTGAGCTGGCAAAATAATTACTCTTAACAAAGTTACTCTTATCTTTTTCATCAAGATATTTTTTGCAGCCACTGCCGGTAGTAGCAGCAAGGATAAGTAAAAGACCACCTACCCGGTATTTTTTTAAGTTAAATTTCATAATATGATATTTTAACATTTTTTAAATTAAAGACTAACATTAACACCTAACAGGAAAGTACGTGGTTTTGGATAATCGTAAAACTGGATACCCTGTGTAAAGTTGCTTGAGCCGTTGTAGGTTGATACCTCTGGATCGTAACCGGTGTATTTGGTTATCAGGAACAAGTTTTGCGCCTGTGCATAAACCCTTAAGCGGCTCAACTTTAACTTTTTAAGAATATTGTCATTAAAGGTATAGCCAAGTGTTACTGCCCTGCCACGGATAAAATTACCGCTCTCAACTTTGGTTGAATAGATCTCGGTTTGATAACGCACGTACGCAGGTCTGCTTTCGGCGATGCTGGTGTTTTGGTTAGTTGGTGTCCAGGCGTTAAGTACAGTTGCGTAGCTGTTAGCCTGACCTGTACGGTCCTGACCAGAGTGACGGGTAAGGTTCATGATCTGGTTACCGTAGTTAAACTGCAGGTCAACACCTAAGTCGATGTTTTTGTAACGGAAGTTGTTGCTGAAAGTACCGTAGCCATCAGGTATTGATTTACCCAAAACCACTTTATCGGCAGCGCTAACTTTGCCGTCGCCATTAGTATCCTGTATTTTCAGGTCGCCTGGTAACAAGCCATATTTAGCAGCTTCAGCGGCTTCAGCGGTACCCCAGGTTCCAAGCACTTTGTAACCATAGAAGCTACCGGCCGGCAAGCCAACACGCATCAGGTTAAATTGCGACAGGAAGGTTGGGGCAAGGAAAATATCATCATTAGATGCACCTAACTGAAGGATCTTGTTTTTTAAGAAAGAAATATTAAATGTTGAGTTCCAGGTAAAGTCCTGAGTTTTTATCGGAGTAGCATTGATCGTAAACTCCAGACCTTTGTTTTGTAAACGGCCTATATTCTTATATACCGTTTGAAAACCACTTGTTTCCGGTAGCGGTGCATTTAATAATAACGCTTTGGTTTTTTTCAGGTAAGCATCAGCTTCAATGTTTAAGCGGTTGTTGAACAAGCCTAATGAAAAGCCTAAATCATACTCAGCAGTTTTTTCCCATTGCAAATCCTCGTTACCGATAGAAGTTTGGGTAGTACCTACTGCGCTGTTACCGCCGAAAGCATAGCCAACAGTATTGATGTTTGCCAGTGAACGGTATTCGCCAATTTCGGAGTTACCGGTTAAACCATAGCTCAACCTGAATTTCAGATCCGATATAGTTTTATTATCTTTTAAGAAATCCTCCTGCGATGCTCGCCATGCAAACGCCGCAGATGGGAAGAAACCATATTTTTTATTAGTACCAAAACGTGATGAACCGTCTTCACGACCGGTTAACGTTAACAGGTATTTTTCGTTATAGTTATAATTCAACCTGCCGAAAAATGACTGCATTTGCCATGCATCGTAGTCAGACTCCGGCTTGTTAGGTACAATACCGGCAGATAAGTTGTAATACTGATAAAAATTGTCAGATAATGTACCGGTTGATCCTTTTAACCGCAGCTGCTGATAGTTTTGACGCTCGGCACCTACAACAAAGTTTACATTATGTACCTTATTAAAGGTTTTGTTATAGGTAAAGTAGTTTTGCCATTGCCAAAACGTTCTGTTAAATTCTTCTATTGAAGCCGAGCTGTAGCTTTGACCGGCAACAGGGCCACCAACAAGCCCGCTTTGGGAAGCAGGATTATAATTGGCAGACGTAGTTACACCTAAAACGCTGCGGAATTCAAGACCTGGCAACAGGTTTAAGTTCAAATAACCATTACCACTGAATATACGGTTACGGGTAAGCGACTGAATTTCATTGGCCTGGGCTACCGGGTTATCACCGCCTTCAAGGTTTGGATAATCGGTACGTTTGCCATAGGTTCCGTCAGGATATCTTACAGGAATAAAAGGCACCATCTCAATCAACATACGCGGGATATTGTTACCGCCTGTACCCTGATCCTGGTTGCGGCCATCCTGGTAGTTATAGTTTAACGTAGCGCCAACTTTAACCCATGGCTTAATCTGGTTATCAACTGTTAAACGCACATTGTAACGTTTCAGGTAGCTGTTAAGGATAATACCTTCATCATCGGCGTAGTTCAGGAATAAACCATAGTTGACATTTTCGGCACCACCGGTAAACGAAACGTTATGGTTTTGGCTTACTGAAGTACGGGTTGTAGCTTTTTGCCAGTCAACATCATACAACGGGTTCAGATTTTGGTCGAACAGTTTACCGATGAGGGCTGTTCTTTGTGTTACAGGATTGCGGTCGGTATAGTCGCCTGCAGCCCAGCCGGTAGGGTCGTATTTTTTGATATTAGCGTAAGAAACATCCTCAATCTGCATAAACTCTTTTGAGTTAAGCACAGGTATTTCCTTAAACATATGGTTTACTGCCATATAGGCATCATACGAAATAGTACCGCCTTTTTTACCTCTTTTAGTAGTAACCAAAATTACACCGTTTGCACCGCGTGTACCATAAATAGCGGTTGATGATGCATCTTTCAGTACGTCGATAGTTTCGATGTCATTAGGATTAATAGCGTTACCGCCTTCAGTCCAAACTACACCATCCACAACATACAATGGATCGGTATTGGTATTGATAGAGCTGTAACCACGGATCCTGATTTTGGTTGCGCCACCCGGTGCACCAGAGTTGCTTGATACGTTTACACCGGCAATTTTACCTGACAATTCCTGCTCCAGATTGGTTTGCGGGCGCTCCTGCAGTTGCTTTGCACCTACGCTGCCCACCGAACCGGTAAGGTCAACCTTTTTAGCGGTACCGTAACCAACTACAACCACTTCGCTCAGCGCTTTTGGCTCTTCTGTCAAAACAACGTCGATCTGGCTTCTGCTGCCGATAGGTACTTCTTTGGTTGTATAACCAATAAATGTAAAAATCAGTGTACCGTTACCATCGGGTGCATTAATGGTGTATTTACCGTTAATATCGGTTTGCAAACCAACATTGGAACCCTTTACCCTAACAGTAACACCCGGAAGCGGACCTTTGGCGTCGCTTACCGTACCTGTTACTTTAATTGGGGCAACAGCTACCTGCGATACAACAGGCTCATCCTTCTTTTTTACAACAATGGTTTGGTCAAAGATTTTGTAGGTAAGAGGCTGATCTTTAAAGCACTGATCAAGTGCATTTTCTATAGATACATTTGCAACTTCAATGTTGATAGCTCCGGCTTTTGATACATCCTGTTTATCATACATGAAATGATAGCCTGTTTGCTTTTCAATTGAACGGAGTACTTTTTCAACGGTAGTGTTTTTTTGGTGCAAAGTAACTATCTGGCTATAACTTTTGGCACTCACATTGGTAAGGGCCGCAATTATAATAAAGGCAGTTAGCTTCATGGCCAATATAAATTTGCGTAATTGAGGCCATGCCAAAGGCGTGGCCTTAGAATTAAAATTCATAAGTTTGTAGAGTTTGGGTTAAACATTAACTTTCAATTCGTCGATTGTAGATTTTTGGGACCCAGATATTTAGGCCGGGAAAGTACTGCGAATACTTCCCGGTTTTTTTTATATGCTGATTTTGGGGTTCAATACACATGTTCAAACACATGATAAACCGTTTTACCATCTTGGGCCCAAGGGGGGTCGGGCTAAATGATCTTAGGTATTTCTTCCATCATAGGGTTGTTTAAATTGTTAACAATTGGTTGCTTAATATAGTAGGTATAATAATTATGCTATTGTTGTATGGTAATGCGCTTATCTTCAATTTTAAATTTCACCCCGGCATAACCAAGCATGTTCATTAATTCGGATGCTTTTACATTTCGGGAGATCCTTCCTGTAAATTCGCGCTGCGGTATTTTGCCTTCATAGGCCACCTCAACATCATACCAACGGGCAGCCTGCCTCATAATGGCATCTATCCCCGCATCCCTGAATTGAAATATTCCGTCTTTCCAGGCTATTTCATCATCTACATCAACATCGTTAAGTACTTTCAGTCTGCCCGCTTTATTGAGTAAAGCCTGCTGTCCCGGCTTTAAAATGCCGCTTGCAGTACCGTTAGTTATTTTCACCGAACCTTCTAATAAGGTAGTTTTCATTTCGGCTTCGTCATTATAAGCCATTATATTGAAGTGCGTACCTAAAACCTCCACTGTTGTGTTATCAGATTTAACCCTGAAAGGCATCTGCGCGTTTTTAGTAACTTCAAAGTAAGCCTCGCCGGTGATGGTGACCTCACGCGTTTTGCCCGTAAACCTGGTTGGAAAACTTAATGATGAGGCCGAATTCAGACAAACCTTGCTCCCATCAGGCAAAACCAGCTGATACTGGCCACCACGCGGAGTTGAAATAGTATTTATAACCGGGGCATCAGCATTAGTACCAGCCTCATAAACCAACTGGCCGTTGCGGGTTTTATTGATCCTTGTAGCCCCCTGTTGTGCCAGCAAACCATTCTGGGCACTATCAAGCGTAATGCTTTTACCATTGGCCAACGTTAAAACAGCTTTGTTGCTACCCGGTAAAGCATCATTTTTAAGATGAGTTTTGGCAATGGTCTTTTTTGTGACAACCTGTTTTTTTTGATTGCTGTACATGTAGGCGCCAAAGCCAACAATAAATAAAAGCGAAGCGGCAACACCCAACCTTCTCCAGTGCAAATTATTCTTCTTCACAGGCAGAGGATCGGCTTGTTCGATATTCTCCCGTAAGATCTGGTTGAGCATATCCTCACTTTTCGCCCTGTCAAAAAGAGGCCCCTGATCATCAAGTTTATCCCAGGCTTGTTGTATAACCGAAGCAAGCTCCGCATCAGTTGCCGATGAGTTGATGATTTCAAATAGTTCATCACGCTCGGCCTGCGTTGCGGTGCCGTTATAATAAGTATTAAACAAATAATCAAGCCGGGCGTAAAGTTCGCTCATAGTAAATGTTTTTCGGTATAACTGTATAATTGGCTACAGTGAGTTGGGGCAGATCTCATATACATGACACCTGATAGATTAAAAAAGGGGGTATTACTTTTTAAAAAAAATAAAAAAAGTGAATTAATGCCATTACCAATGCTATAACCTCCATATGCTCATGCACATAGTCTTTGATTGAAGTAGTAGCAATTTGCAGGTATTTTTTAACAGTTTCGCGGGATAGCTCCAACTCGTCGGCAATTTCGTGATACTTTAAACGGTTATGCCTGCTCATGAGGTAAACCTTTTGCTGCTGGGGAGGCAGCTGATCGATGGCCTCGTCAATCAAATTATAATACTGGTCTGTTACCTGCACTTCGGCGTTAAAAGGTACAATGCGGGTTTCTTCTAACTTTTTTAGCTGTATTTGCTCACGGGCGACCTTTCGCAAACAGTTTAGAGCGTGGTTTTTTGAAATTACAAACAGGTAAGCCTTGAAATTATCAACCCCGGTTAGTGTTTCGCGGGTCATCCAAATCTTCATGAAAACGTCCTGCACAATCTCCTCGGCCAATTCAACAGAATGGGTTATACGCAAAATATGAACGCCTAAACGCTGATGGTAAGCTGAAAACAACTGCCGGAAAGCAAACTCATTACCCTGAGCTACTTGCAAAAGCAGTTCTTTCTCATTTGATTGAGTAAATTCAAACATAGGCTAATGTATGGTTGCTGCAAATATTATAAAAATCGCAGTATTTGCAGCATTAATAATTATATCGATGAAATCAACATATAACTATAAAGAAATCGGAATGTTTTAATAAAAATACAACGGGCTCCTATTCCCAATAATTATTTAACTATTAAGTATGTATTAAATAAAAGAGAATCAATACAATGGCGTTGGCAAACCATCCAAACTAACCCTGTTTTTTTCTTGCTTATAATCGGCCAGCCCCTGCTCGCCTTTCTTTTCGGCCCATTTCATAGCATAATCACGCTCGCCTAAATACTCATAAAGTGGTACGCTGAAACCACATGAAGTTTGCACCATGTCAATATCTCCCACTATTATTTGCCGGGTTGCCATATGGATCTTAAAATGTGACGACAACTCATTCCACTCATCATTACTACTATCGGGTAAAATACTGTAACCTTTACCATATAAGCGCAGAATGTTTGGAGGTCCGTCAAAAGCGCAAAACATAAAAGTTATGCGTTGGTTTTCGAGCAGGTGGGCGGCAGTTTCATTACCACTGCCAATAATATCCATATAAGCTACCCGGTTATTGGAAATAATCCTGAAACTGGCATTATCTTTTGGCGAAAGGTTTACATGCCCACCGGAACTCAACGGAGCTGTTGCCACAAAAAATATTTTTTGATGGGCGATGAAATCCTTGTGATGGTCAAGTATCTCATTAAAAAACTTACCCATAATAAAAGGTTTTAATTAACGATACTCAAATATAAGCATAATCGTTTTAGCATCACGAAAAATAAATAGCCTGGGCCAAAATCATCTCTGAATATTTTGGTCCAGGCTCAACGTTATAATCCCTTCAATGTCTCTATCGTATACTCCACCTGCTCGGCGTGTACATCAAGATGTGTTACAAAGCGGATTCGGTTTTTACCTGTATCACTTGCTTTAATACCCTTTTCAGCAAGTTTAGCAAGTACAGCGGCAGCCGGTTCAACCGTATCAAACAACACGATATTAGTTTCAACCGGGACCACATTACCTACCCATGGCAAACGGCCCAACTCCTCACCTAAAATACGGGCATGGGCGTGGTCTATCTTCAGTCGTTCAACATGATGATCAAGCGCGTAAATCCCCGCGGCAGCCAAAAAGCCGGCCTGGCGCATACCACCACCTAATACTTTGCGAATGCGGCGTGCATATCTGATGGTTTCTTTATCAGCTAATAAAACCGAGCCTACGGGTGCGCCTAATCCTTTTGACAGGCAGACCGAGATACCATTAAAATACTTTCCATATTCAACCGCAGCATCACCGGTGTGGGTGAGCGCATTAAAGATGCGTGCACCATCGAGGTGAAGTTTTAAACCTTTCTCCCGGCACAGACTGGCTATAGGGTTGATATTTTCGAGCGTATAACAACTACCACCACCTTTGTTAACGGTATTTTCCAAAACTACCAAGCTGGTATGCGGATAATGGATATTTTCGGCATTGATCTCGGGCTCTATCATTTCGGACGTAAGGATCCCGCGGTAACCCTCTAATAGCCGGGTTGAAACCCCGGAGTTAAAGGCTATCCCCCCACCCTCATACCGATAAACGTGCGCTGTTTGATCGGCAATGAGTTCATCAAGCGGTTGTGTAAAACATTTGATAGCTATCTGGTTGGTCATGGTGCCCGAAGGGCAAAATATAGCCGCTTCCATACCAAACATGGCGGCGGCTTTAGCTTCAAGGGCGTTTATGGTTTCGTCCTCGCCAAAAACATCATCCCCTACTTTGGCGCTCCACATGGCTTCGAGCATGCCGGGCGTTGGCTTGGTTACTGTATCGCTTCGTAAATCAACAGTCGTCATATTAAATTTATAAAATTTGCGTTCTTTGTATCAGTATTCTGAACATGTTATGCGCTCAATTTTAATCATTTTATTTTTCATGCTGTGTTTTGTATCAGCAAAATCGCAAAAATGGCAACAAGGTAGCTTTACCGATATAAAGGGCAACCGCGAAACCGGGCTGATCCGCACCAATCCTTCAGGAAAAGGGCCGATAAAAGGTGAAGGTTTTATTGAATTTAAGGACAACGAAAAAACTAATCCCTATAAATTAAGCGCCAGCGATTTAAGATCATTTGTTGTTGGACAGGATAGTTTTGTTGTGGCACACGCTCCGGCAAACGAATCATGGACCAAAGAAGAAACTGACTTTGTGAAAGTAGTAATTGACGAGCCTGTGAAACTATTTATGGCAAAAGGAGGCAAAGGCGGCGGTGGCAGCGGCTTCGGCATTACACCTGGAATAGCTGCAGGATACGGTACCGGAGGCTACGGCGGTGGAATTGGCGGCGGCATTGGCATTAACCTTGGCGGCGGTGGCGGCCGGGGTGGCAGCTCAAAAACAACATACTATTATGGCGAAACCACCGCCGGCATGAAACGCCTTACTGACGAAAACTTTGAAGATATCATGAGTGACATCATGGGCGATGAACCGGACCTGGTTGATCAGATCCACGAGCATAAATTTAACCTTAAAAGCATTGATAAGCTCATCGCTAAATTTGATGAGCTGCAAAAAGCAAGACAATAGATCTCTTTATCAACCGACAAACCAATAGATGACTATCTGATACTTTCAGGTAGTCATTTCTGTTTATAAACATGTGTAATTTACTTTACTCGATACAGTTTGTCTCAAATCTCACGTCTCAAATCTACTATCTCAATTTCTTTTTTCTTCCCTGACCGTCACGTGTTTAACCACAAATATTAACAAACCAAAAACTATTTATCGTAATTAAAAGTTATTAAACTATAGTAATTAACCAAATAAATAACTTTTAATTAAAAAATATCGATACAAACGGCTACTCATTACATTTTAATTCACTAACAAAAACAGAAAGAAAGATGAACATGAAAAAGTCAGTTTTAATAGCCGTTGCTTCGTTAGCTATCGGATTTTTCTCAACCCAGGCGATGGCTCAGACTCAGGACACTGCTAAAACAACTGCTGCTCCTGCAGCTACATCAACAGCTACCGCATCGGGTGATGTGGTTGGCGTGATGGCAACTTCAACTAATTACGCGCCAATGGCACTTGCAATAAAATCAGCACAGCTTGAGCCAACTTTGCAGGCACCTGGCCCGTTCACCATATTTGCGCCAAACGACGTAGCTTTTAGCAAATTGCCAAAACCACAGTTTGACGCACTGATGAAAGATCCGGCCAAATTTGCACCTATATTGAAATATCACGTAGTTGCAGGTAAATACACCAAAACGGATATCATTAAAGCCTTAGGCGCAGGTAAAGGTAAAGCCGACCTGAAAACTATCGACGGGCAAACATTGCATTTGTCAGTAAATGATAAAAGCAACCTGCAGATCACCGATGCGAAGGGTAACGCCGTATTGGTTACCGCATTTGATACAGAAGCAAGCAATGGTGTAATACATGGTATTAATGGCGTTATGATGCCTTAGTCACAAAACACTTTGTTTAAATTTTAAATCCATGAAAAACCCGGCCTATGAAGCCGGGTTTTTCATTTATGGCTGCGCGCAACCCAGGAATCTTTGGTTAGCTGATAGTCAAGAAAAATATGCTCGCCATTATCGGAAGGGAAATGACCAGCGAGATAAAAACCATTTTTTATAAGTAGCTTAACTGAGCTTTCATTTCCCCCGACCGGACAGGCAGCTATCACCTCAAAGCCTGCCGTTTCAAAACCATACTTAAGCACCGCTGATAAAGCCTCCTGCATTAAACCCTTTCCTTGTTGGTCCGGGTAAAGCTCATACCCAATTTCTGCCTTTTTATCGGTCAGCTCAAGGTTCCAGTAGCAAATGGTTCCAATGAGATCGTTATCGTCTTTTAGCGTTATAGCCCAGTAAAAACCCTCGCCCCTGCTTATTATGCCTTCTATCTTTTTAATAAATGAGCGTGCTCCATCAATAGTAATATCGTTGGAACGCCCAAGATATTTATTCACTTCGGCATTGGAGCGGATTGCCATAATCTGCGGAGTGTCGGAATCAAGCAATCCGCGCAAGTGCAAACGATCGGTAGTTAGCAAAGGCATTTCAGACATATGAATAGCTATTTGATTTTCTTATTTTCCCTGTCGGCAATAAATACAACGGGTAAGCCTACACAAATTACCAGTGTTAACATCCCCGATAGGATGGTGCTTACAGGGATATGATATCCCGGCTTCGTGGTTATTTTGCTTAAAGGCACTACACCTAAATTCATAATAAGCCACGCCGCAATACCGTAAATAACCGCTACGAAGTATTTATTGCGCAACCCGTTATAAAAGAAAGGATAAAGCAGGAAAAATACCGCACTAAATGAAAAAGCAATAACGTAATGAAATATTACGCCAGCTACGATAATTTCGGCACCTCCCGCAAAAGCCGCCGGACCGAAGGCGCCGCTGGCAATAAATTTAAAAATAACGCCAGGATTTACTTTATAATTCAGGATCATGGCTGCAAGACCATCGAGCGTACCCGTTATAAACCCGGCGAACAGAATATTGACAAGTTTACTTTTCTTCTTCGGGTTTACTTTTTTTAACATGGGTAGAAATTATAGGGGCTAAATTTATGCTTTTAGAACGCTGTTTAAAAAAGAACAGAAAGTTTTTTGTAGAGATGCATAATTGCGTCTCCCGAAGGACAAGCCGATTTAAAGGCTCCTAATCCTGTCGGAAATTGCATGCGGGAGACGCAATTATGCGTCTCTACATTAAAAACAATCAAATTTAAATAGCTTTTAAGATGCTATAAATTATATATGAAATACATTTTTAACCAATTGGCTTCCAGCAATCAGATTATCACTTCAGATATTTATCCATAAAATAAAACACCCTTTTTCTGATATCTTCAGCATCAAACATTACCCCGTAGTGAGGCGCATTAGGCACAATGATAAGTTCATTTTTTACTCCTGCAAGTTTAAGGTATGAACTTAGCAAAACCGATTGCGTATAATTGACCGATTCGTCCTTTTCGCCCTGAACGATGAGAAATGGAGGATCGTTTTTATCAACGTAGGTGACCGGACTTGCTATATTAGCCAGATCGGGCCGGTCGATAGGGCAAGCGCCGAGCAGCAGGTTAACCGGGCTTTTAGGATCATTCACATCGCTGCCTTTTAGCGACAGGAAATTTGACGGGCCATAAAAATCAAGCGCGAGCTTGATTTTAAAATGAGGCTTGTTTCCGTTGGGATAAAACTCCTTAACATTATTGTTATTGGATAAAGTCAGTAACGATGCCAAATGCCCTCCGGCCGAAAAGCCAATCACCCCAAACTTATCCCTGTTAAGCTTATATTTTGAAGCGTTTTGATACAGAAACTCAATGGCCTGGTTACAATCCTGGATCTGTGCTGGAAATGGCGCAGTGGTACTCCAGCGATAATCGATAGAGGCCACAGCATACCCATTATCAATAAAGCCCTGAACGGTTTTCTGCATATAGCCCATGTCGGCATATTTATCGTTCAGCATCCAGGCACCGCCATGAATCCAGATAATAACAGGGTAGCTACCTTTTGCCGTTGGTGGCAGATAAATATCCAGCAGATGCTTTTTTAAAGTATCACCGGCATAGTTTATATCTCCGTACAATATAGTACCCTTTGGAAAAAATGGTTGTTTGGGGCTTGAAGTTTGGGCATGCGTTAATGCAGATAAAATGCAGATCAGAACGATCAGCAGGGTTTGGGCTATCTTTTTCATAATTGGTTAATTGCTTAAAGATAACGCATATCCTTAAAAATCAGCAATTAAATCCCCACCGAAAAATACAATACCCAGGCTATAAATAACAATTGCAAAGGAATGCGAAACCATAGGTAGCCGGTGCCGCTGCCATCATAAGTGGCCTTTTCAAAATTTACATGCTTGATAGTGGCATTGATATTTGCAGGAAGCATCACTACAAACATGATGAGTAAAATAATGCCTGCTATGTGCCTTGTGGCATTAACAATTAGCAAAGGCCCAAGGACTATCTCCATTACACCGGTTAAATGAACTAACGCACCTTTAAATGGAATAAAACCCGGCATCATCATGACCATGCCTTTGGTAAACATAAAGTGCCCCAACGATGCAAACCAAAGCATCAGCATCATGGCAACGTTACCACTCAGGATAATATTCCAATCGTCAATAAAAAGCCGCGAAATAACGGCCGTAAGGATAAAACTTATAATGAGAACGAGCAGGACTTTCATAAGGATTAAAGTAAGGTTAGATGTTAAGGTTAAGAGACTTCCTGTTTTATTAAAAGAATCAAAAAATCGTATTCATTAGCGGGTAATTTCAACTCACTTGCAATATCGACTACCATTGAGTAGAGTGCTTTGTTTATCTCAACATTATATTCATATATCTGGGTTATCACATGATCAAAACTTAGCCCTAATTCGTTATATTCAAGATAGTCTTTAGCTATTGCCAAATCTTTTCCACTTAAGCCCAATTGCCCGGCTAAATCTATCAGCACTAATATGCGGCCTTTGATACCTTTGTTTTTAAACCAGCCAACATATCATTGATCTTATTTACGCCTTGATCAACTGCTCCCCTTCAATCTTCTTTTGCAGTTCCAAAATAGCACCAATAAGTGCTTCGGGGCGTGGCGGGCAGCCCTGTACGTATACGTCAACCGGGATCACCCGGTCAACGCCTTTTACAACGTGGTAACCATGCTGCCAGTACGGGCCGCCGCAGTTGGAGCATGACCCCATCGAGATCACATATTTAGGCTCGGGCATTTGCTCGTACAGGCGTTTAATGCGTTCGGCCATTTTAAAAGTAACAGTACCTGCAATAATGATCACATCGGCCTGGCGGGCAGACGGGCGGGGAAAAACACCAAAACGGTCAAGGTCATAGGTAGAAGCCATAGAGCCCATCATTTCAATGGCGCAGCAGGCTATACCAAAGCTAAGCGGCCATAATGATGATAAACGCGCCCAGTTAAGCAGGTCGTTCATTTTGGTTACCACTACACCACCGTTCTCACTTGTTATATCGTTATTCATTTGCAGGCTTTTTAAAGGCGGGTTTAAACATAGGCTTACGTGCAGGCTCTGTTGACGGAGTGACAGTAGCAGCGGCACTTGCGGCAGTAGTTGTTATTACCGTATCAATATTAAAATCTTTTACTGTAAACCTGCTCTGCTCCTGGTTTAGCTGCTCATACAATGATGGCGGGATATGCACATCGGTGTGTGGTACAACAGGTTTCGGTTTTATCCAGTCCAGGTCGCCTTTGCGCCAAACGTATATTAAACCTACTATCAGGATGCCTAAAAACACAAACATTTCGGCAAGCGAAAGCCAACCCCAGCGCGTATCCTGCGCTGCAATTTCATGACTGCCAAACACTGTTGCCCATGGAAAAATAAAAACCATCTCTACATCAAACAGCAAGAAAACCAGTGCTATAACATAAAAACGCGGATTAAAGGGCAACCACGCATTACCGGTAGGTTCTTCACCGCATTCATACGAACTTAATTTTTCGGCATTGGGATTATTGGGCGCTAAAAGTCTGTTGATAAAAAATATCACGCACACCATTATTATCCCCGTAATAATAAAGATGAGTATCTTTCCAAATTCTGATATTTGCGAAACATCCGTCATGAGTACAAATTTAGTAAAACAAACAGATTTTGACGCTATAATAATTGGTGGAGGCGCATGCGGCCTCATGTGTGCCGTACAAGCAGGCTTTTTAGGCAAGCGGGTACTGGTGCTTGAAAAAAACGACCGCGTTGGCGCCAAGATCCTCATCAGCGGTGGAGGGCGTTGTAACTATACCAATCTTTATGCTACCGATCAACAGTTTATTTCTCAAAACCCACATTTCTGTAAATCAGCCTTTTCGCAGTGGACAGTTGATGACACCATCAGCTTTTTTGAAACTTATGGCATTACCGGCAAGGAAAAAACATTAGGCCAGCTTTTCCCGGTAAGCGATAAAGCAAAGGATGTAGTTGAAGTTTTTACTAACCTCTGCGATGATCTTGGACAGGAAATCTGGGTTAATGCCGAGGTTAAAGCAGTTGAAAAAACTGACGATGGGTTTACAGTACGCGCCGAAGTAAATGGCAAGCAGGAATATATAAGCGCCACCGGCGTAGTAATGGCTGCAGGCGGTTTACCCATCCCCAAAATGGGCGCTACCGATTTTGGTTTGCGTACTGCGCGAAACTTCGGTTTAAAAGTTACCGATACCGCCCCTGCCCTGGTGCCGCTAACCATTACCGGTAAAGACCAGCCCTGGTATGAGCAACTTTCAGGTAACAGTATTTTCTGTAGAGTTTGGAACGACAAGGCCAGTTTTGAAGAAAACATCCTTTTCACCCACTGGGGCCTCAGCGGACCGGCTATATTACAGATCTCCTCCTACTGGAAACCCGGTGAAACCATTAATATCGATCTTCTCCCCAATCAAAACATTGCCGACCTCATTCAACAGGAAAAAGAAACCAATGGCAAAAAAATGCTGCTGGCTTACATAGCATCCTTATATACCCGCAAGTTTGCCGAAGCTTTAAGTGATAAACTCCCGGCCGAGAAAAACATGGCATCATTGACTAAAGCTGAAATCGAAAGTATCAGCGCACTCATTCACGATTTTAAAGTAAAACCTGCAGGCGATAAAGGTTATGACAAGGCCGAAGTTATGCGCGGCGGAGTGGCTACCGATGAGTTATCATCCAAAACACTGGAAGCTAAGAAAGTACCCGGATTATTTTTTGGCGGTGAATGCGTGGATGTTACCGGATGGCTTGGGGGCTATAATTTTCAATGGGCCTGGGCAAGCGGCTTTGTTATTGCGCAAAACATATGACCGTTGATTTTTTTGATTACGCTGATTCATTGATGTTATTGCCCATTTGCCGTCGCTCGGCTCCTGCCGAGTGTCAGTTATTTCCAGGCCTCTGGCCTATATGCCCTCAATAGGCTGACGTCGTCGGCCAGAGGCCGTGGGATAGTTAGCCACTCGGCAGGAGCCGAGCGGCGGCAAGGATAATTGTATTTTGAATAGCGTTTAATTACCTACCGCTCCACTATCTTATAATTTCTATACTCGCCAACGCGCCAGCCGGTAAGGTCCTCAATTTTTTGCAGTGCCTTGCGGCGGAAATCCATACCAGCCCTCAGCTTTTTAGAGTCGAAATCAATATTCCAGTTGGTAGCTGCTATGCGTTTTTGTATAGGTGCCGGATGAGTACCGGTAAAGCGAATTAAACGATCCGCGTTGCCATAATCAAATTCGTAAGTTTCGGGCAAATGCTCGGCAAACCAGGTTTCGTCGTGATAAAATTTATTAAAATTTCGCACCTTATGGGTTAACCCTTGCGGTGGCTTGGCCCAGCCGTAATGATATATATAAGCACCAATAAGCTTTACATTTATTTTGCGGTTGTCAAGCCTAAATCCCTGCGCATCGCGATACGAGTGAATCCCTTTGATATTCTTCAGCAAACGGATCTCGCGGCGGTACCAGCGTCTTGAATGCCCGTAATAATCATAGGAGCCATAAAAGTGTAAATACTTAAACAGTAAACCTTCAATATTGGGTTTATTTAAAGCTTCCTGCATTTCCCTTTTGATGAGTGGATGATACTTTTCATGCACAGCTTCATCTCCCTGGATATAAAAACACCAATCGGCATCGGGCGATATGGCGGCGAAAGCTTTATCAGTCTCCACGGCAAATACCCTTCCACCTTCCCGTAATGACTCGTCCCAAACAGAGTCAATAATTTTAATGATCGACGAGTTAATGCCCTCAATCAATTGCCGGGTACCATCATCTGAATTACCCACTACTACAATAAACTCATCGCAAAGCGGTAATATTGAAGTAATAGCCTCAACAATAGGATAATCGTTACGTACAGCGTTTCTGATAAAGGTAAAACCGGATACTTTCATAAGCGGTGTAAAGATAGGCAAGAGAATCAAAATTTGAAGACAGAATCAAGACTAGCAGATGCAAGATTCAGGACATCGCCCGGTGGATACTATCAATTTGTGACATTGGGATTAACGCATTTTGCCCGCCGATGCGTTACTTTGCACATAATAACATACTGTACAATTAGCAGTAATCCATATCAATAAATATCACTATGAAGGCACTCGCCAGGCAACTTTTTAAAACTTTTCTTTTTTCGGTAATCATATCTATAGTAGCAAGCTGTATATATTACGCACTTCAGCACAAAGGTGTAGGTGAAGATCTGAAAGCAATATTGCCTTCTATATCTGAAGGTGTGGCCTTTTTGAACATCATCATTTTTGTGATGACATTACCTATGCTGTTTTTAGCAAACCCGGCTTATTACAATAATCTCTCGATACGACTGGTGCTTTACTATGCAGGATCAATTGTGTTCACAATTACCGCTTTCAGGCTGCAGCTAAGCCCCGAAAACAAAGCGGTTTACTTTATCACCGCAATTACATTTGTTATAGTGCATAGCGTTTTTTATTATCTGATGACCAAAAAACGTCGTTGAACCATTGTAGTTTAAAGCATTTGTAGGCTTTTTGAAAGATTTAGGCTAAACTTGCAGTTGCAAAATATGAAAGCATTTTACGGAGATTTAAAACTGGGTATTTTAGGCGGCGGGCAACTGGGCCGCATGCTGATACAGCAAGCCATAAACTATAACGTTACTGTTAAAATACTTGATCCCGACCGTGAAGCACCTTGCCGCAAACTTTGTGATGAGTTTACGGTAGGTTCACTGGGCGATTATGAAACGGTATATAACTTCGGCAAAACTGTCGACCTGCTTACCATCGAAATAGAGAAGGTTAATGTTGATGCCCTCGAACAATTGGAAAAAGAAGGTGTAGCGGTTTATCCGCAGTCACGTATTATCCGATTGATCCAGGATAAAGGCCTGCAAAAGCAGTTTTTCAAGGAAAATGATATCCCAACTGCCGACTTCCAGATCATATCGTCGCCACAGCAGCTTCAGCAAAGTTTAATCCCTTTCCCTTATATCCAAAAATTGCGTAAGGATGGCTACGATGGCAAAGGCGTATATAAAGTAATTGACGAAAGTTAC
The DNA here is from genome assembly GCF_059690695.1 of Mucilaginibacter sp. A5337. Taxonomy (NCBI): domain Bacteria; kingdom Pseudomonadati; phylum Bacteroidota; class Sphingobacteriia; order Sphingobacteriales; family Sphingobacteriaceae; genus Mucilaginibacter; species Mucilaginibacter sp. A5337. The sequence continues at coordinate 109,897 of NZ_JCAWEC010000009.1, forward strand.
CTTGCCGGCGCTTTTAAAGAGCCAAGTCTTATTGAGCAATGGATAGATTTTGAAAAAGAGATCGCGGTAATTGTAGCCCGCAATGAAAACGGCGAGATCAGCACCTTCCCGATGGTTGAAATGGAGTTTAACCCTAAAGCCAATTTGGTGGAGTTTTTGATCGCTCCTTCTACCCTTCCATTCGCAATACAGCAAAAAGCAGAACAGATTGCCAAAAAAATTGCCGACAGCCTTAAAATTGTAGGCTTGCTGGCAGTTGAAATGTTTTTAGATAAGCATGGCCGCATCCTGGTAAATGAATTGGCCCCGCGTCCGCATAACAGCGGTCACCAAACCATTGAAGGCAACGTGGTATCACAATTTGAGCAGCATTTAAGGGCGATATTTAACCAGCCTTTGGGCGATACCGCCTGCCTTAACAATGCCATTATGGTGAACGTATTAGGCGAAGCCGGTTACGAAGGTCCCGCAATTTATCAGGGCATTGAAAAAGTATTGAAGGTACCGGGAGTATATATCCATCTTTACGGCAAAGCGCTAACCAAGCCATTCCGAAAAATGGGGCATGTTACTATTGTTGACGCAGACAGGGAAAAGGCGATAGAAAAGGCTCGTTTTGTACAAAAGATACTGAAAGTAATTAGTTAGTTCAGTTCATGGTTTATAGATCATGGTTCATGGTAGCTCCTTTTACTGATAATTATATTTTATAATGGCATTTAGATTTGAGGATCTTCAAGTTTGGCAGAAAGCCATGGATTTGGATGAACAAATAAATCAGCTAACAAAAACATTTCCCAAAGAAGAAATTTATATTTTAACATCACAGATAAAACGCGCAGCTGATTCTGTTGTTCTAGCAGAAGGATCAACCGGGCAAAGTAAAGCAGTTTTTAAGGTCTTTTAGGTTATTCTCTAAGATCTGCCATTGAAGTGGTAAGCTGTCTTTTTATTGCAAAAAGAAGAAACTATATCGCTGAAGAAAACTTTAAAGATTTATATGCTGATTATGAAGTACTGGTAAAAATGATCACGGCATTGAAAAATTCCATCTAAGCCGATCTTCCATGAACCATGATCTATGAACTATTAACTATGAACAACAACACTACAAAAGTCGCCATTATAATGGGCAGCAAATCGGATCTGAATGTAATGCAGGATGCTGCTGATGTTTTAGCCGAATTAGGCGTTGAATATGAAATAACCGTGGTATCGGCCCATCGTACGCCTGATCGTATGTTCAGCTATGCCCGTGCCGCTGCTGATCGTGGCATAAAAGTAATCATCGCCGGTGCCGGCGGTGCAGCTCACCTACCGGGTATGGTGGCATCATTAACACACCTGCCGGTTATCGGTGTGCCCGTAAAATCAAGCAATTCTATCGATGGCTGGGATTCTATCCTATCCATATTACAAATGCCAAATGGTATCCCTGTAGCAACAGTAGCTTTAAATGCAGCCAAAAACGCAGGGATCCTTGCAGCCCAAATCCTTTCAACCGGAGATGAATACCTGGTAAAGAACCTCATCGACTTTAAAGAGAACCTTAAAAAGAAAGTTGAAGAATCGGCAAGGGAAATGGAGGATAGTGATTAGAGATTGGAGGTTAGAGATTAGTTAGCTCAAGCTTATACAAATTGAATGAGAAAAGGCCATAGTTTACTACGGCCTTTTCTCATTTCTAAATATTATAGTCTAATCACTAATCTCCAACCTCTAATCTCTCACACTAATTCAAAGCCGGATTTTCAGGAAAATTGGCAATGTGGGCGTAGCGCTGACCAAGGCTGATCACTACCTGTCGCCATAGATTTTGTTCATCGAGGGTAAACAATGTTTCTATATCAAACTTGTTGGTCACAATCCAGCTGTCTTCTTTTATTTCTTCATCAAGCTGCTGAGGTGTCCAACCCGAGTATCCGGCAAAAAACTTAATTTCTTCGGTGCTTAACTGATAATTGGATACCAAATATTTCACCTGTTCAAAATCGCCGCCCCAGTAAAGGCCGTCGGCTATTTCAATGCCCCCTTCTATTTTATCAGGTGCGCAATGGATAAAATGCAATGTATTTTTGGCTACGGGGCCGCCCTCGTAAACAGGCATCTCCGAATAGGAAACATCAGGTAGCACATCACCCAGTAAATATTCACTTTGATGGTTCAGGATAAAACCCATAGCTCCCTCCTCAGAGTATTCTGTCAAAATTATTACGGATCTCTTGAAATTCGGATCCATCATAAATGGTTCCGAAATAAGTAAATGGCCTGCCGCGGCCGCTATAGGACTAAGCATAAAGTTTAGCGTTTAAATACATAACAAGCATAGTAAAAATATGTTCAATTATGAATAATGATTTACATCATTATATACGGTTTAATTAATTTGTAAGTTTGCATTGAAATGAATCAGCAGGAAATACAAAATTTAAGGCAGGACTATAGCGCATCTACGCTGTCGGAAAATAGCACCAAAGCCGATCCTATTAAACAGTTTGAACAATGGTTTAACGAAGCTTTGGAAGCAAAATTGCACGAACCCAATGCTATGACGCTTTCAACAGCTACCATAAATGGCAAGCCCTCGGCACGTATTGTACTTTTAAAAGGCTTTCATACAGGTGGTTTTATATTTTTCACCAACTACTTAAGCCGTAAAGGGAAAGAAATAGCCAAAAACCCGCAGGGTGCACTTACATTTTTTTGGGGAGGCCTTGAGCGCCAGGTGCGTATTGAAGGCACTATCGAAAAAGTAAGCAAGGAAGAATCTGAAAAATATTTTCACTCACGCCCTAAAGGCAGCCAGGTTGGTGCGGTAGTATCGCCACAAAGCCAGGAAATTGAAAGCCGTGAACTGCTTGAACAAAAATGGAATGAACTCGAAGCTGAATATGCCGATAAGGAAGTGCCCAAACCATCCTATTGGGGCGGATATGTCTTAAACCCACAATTGGTTGAGTTTTGGCAGGGAAGGCCAAGCCGTATGCATGACCGTATCCTGTATAAAAAAACTGATAAAAAAACCTGGAAAAAAGTACGCCTTGCACCATGAATTTTGATGATATTAAACAACTGCTCACCGAAAAATTTGGTGATACTGTAATTGCCGGCGAAGAAACATCGGGCTTACAGCCAGCCCTGCTCATTAACCCTGATGATATTACAGCCGTATGCATGGAGTTACGTAATAATCCAAAAACTTATTTCGATTTCCTGTCGAGCTTGAGCGGAGTGCATTATAACGACGAATCAAATCGCTTTGGTGTGGTTTATCACCTGGCTTCTATCCCATACAAAACACAGCTTACTTTAAAAATAAGTAAACCCCACGAAAAAGAAAGTTCTGAACTGCCCGAATTTAAAAGCATAACATCCGTTTATCGTACTGCCGACTGGCACGAGCGTGAAGCCTACGACTTGCTGGGTATTTACTTTGAAGGTCATCCCGATCTTCGCAGGATTTTGCTGCCCGACGATTGGGAAGGCTTTCCTTTAAGAAAGGATTATCAGAACGCAGAGTTTTATAAAGGCATCAGGATAGATTAGTAGCTTATTACAAACCTATATTTTGCTATTTTAAGGTTTAAGCAATTTATCCAACTTTAGCCGCTACTACAAACAGGGGATTGCTCTTTAAAATAATTTGATGCGTCTGAAAAAATCGCCAAAAGAAATTCTCGCACTAATTATTTGTCAGACTTACCACAATTAATCGAATTACACGAATTTTCAATTGCATAAATTAAAAATTCGTGTAATTCGATTAACTTGAGAAAATTAGTGTAAAAATTTCTTATTCGCTCACCTCTATTTTTTAAAAGCAATTTCCCTACTACAACAGCCCTATAATTGAAAAAAAAAGCTGATTTTTGATATCTATATTATAGTATAACTATACTATATACGGCTACTAATTTAACAGCATATAAAATTGGTCATTACAAACCCTAAATACGAAGAAGCCCTACTCAGGTACAATAAAAAGATAGCCGACGCCAGCGTTGAGGATATGATCCTGAATGTAGGTCCGCAGCACCCCTCAACTCATGGTGTTTTGCGTCTTGAACTCATTACCGATGGTGAAATAGTAAAAGAGGTTATTCCCCATATTGGTTACCTGCACCGCTGTTTCGAAAAACATGCCGAGTCGTTAACCTATCAGCAAACCATTCCTTTTACTGACAGGCTGGACTACCTGGCTTCCATGAATAACAGCCATGCCTTTGTAATGGGGGTTGAACGTATGATGGGTATTGATAAGGATATCCCTAAACGTGTAGAATATATCCGCGTGCTGGTTTGTGAACTAAACCGTATAGCGTCGCACCTGATAGCCATCGGTACTTATGGTATTGATATAGGCGCCTTTACCCCCTTCCTATGGTGTTTCAGGGATAGGGAACATATTATGGGCATGCTGGAGTGGGCATCGGGCTCGCGCATGTTATATAACTATATTTGGGTAGGAGGTTTATTTTACGATCTGCCGGTTGGCTTTGAAGAACGCTGCCGCGAATTTGTAGAATATTTTAAGCCCAAAATGGTTGAGCTTAACCAATTGCTTACCGATAACCAGGTGTTTATATCCCGTACAGCCAATGTTGGTGTTTTACCACTTGACGTAGCTATAAACTACGGCTGCTCGGGCCCCATGTTACGCGCCTCGGGTTTGAAATGGGATTTACGCCGAATTGATAACTATTCGGCCTATCCTGAGATTGATTTTGAAATCCCAATTGGCCGGGGCCTGATGGGTAAAGTTGGCGATTGCTGGGACAGGTATAAAGTACGTGTTGATGAAATTGAACAATCATTAAAGATTGTTGAGCAATGCCTTGACCGTTTGCAAAAAGAGCTGAAGCGCACGCCCGATTTTGATCCCCGTGCTAAAATGCCGCGCAAAACCATTCCTAAGGCGCAGGATTATTATGTACGCTGCGAAGGCGCCAAAGGTGAACTGGGCTTTTATTTTATGACAGACGGCAAATCAGAGATCCCAACCCGCGTAAAATCCCGCGGACCAAGCTTTAATAACCTTTCAGTATTGCCCGAATTATCCAAAGGTGTATTGATTGCTGATATGATAGCCATTGTAGGCTCAATCGACTTTGTTTTAGGCGAGGTTGACAGGTAAGCTGTCTGAACTCGAATTTATTGAACTAAAGGAATTTATTGAATTTTTCCTACATTCTGTCCATTATTTAATTTCATAAATTCGAGTTCAGACACACAAAAAAAGAGACCCCTCACGGCGTCTCTTCTCATTTTAATATATTAATTTTTATTGAGTGGGCTAATGATTACTGGTTATATACTTTAACCATAAAAACATAGTTTTTAAGCTTATTGCTTTGTTGGGTACGGCTTAAGCCGGCCAATTTGTTCTTAGTATTCAAATTAAGCGTTTTTGACAATGAATCTGTTGGGATGTTCTGTATCGCTTTTAGCAGGTAAGTTGACTTTTTAGCAAAATATGCGCCTGCAACCTGCGTTTGACGGGCGGTAATAACACCTATCACATTTCCTTTCTCATCAAGCAACGGGCCACCTGAATTGCCTGGGTTTACAGGCACAGAGATTTGATATTCGGTGGTGTCGCCCGAATAATTTGCTGCTGAAGCCAGATAACCTCCTCCATAAACCATATTATCGGCAGGGTAACCAAGTGTGTATACGCTTTCTCCCAGATCACCTTCTGCCCTTTTAAGATTGTATGGTATAGGACCAAGATTTTTAAATAAAGGATCATTGATCTGTAATATGGCCAGATCATACTTAGGCTCCGTATAAATAACCTTTGCATGGAAGGATTCCCCGGCTGCATTCTGTACATAAACTGAATCAGCATTTTTTATCACATGGTAGTCTGTAGCCAGGTAACCATTTGATGTTAGTGCAAAACCAGTGCCCCTGAAATTGGCGGGCGGGGTAGTTGCTTTAGGCCTTACAGGCGTACGACTGCCCACGTTAACATTAATACGCTTAACTTTATTATCAATAGAATTGATTTTGCCTATCAGTTCCTCATACTTTGACTTATCGTTATTAAGCTTACCTGTAACAATCAATACGCTTAACACTGCAAATATCAGCACCGAGGCTGCTACAGATATCTTTGAATGATGGTTACGCCACATACGTACAATCCATACCGGGTGGATCATCACTTCTTCTTTCAGTGCATGAACATCAATTTCGGCATGAATAGCGTTCAAGCGATTTTCAAGCTCAAGGCGTTCGCCATATTGCTTAAGTAAGCCAATAAACTTAATATGTTCAGTAACTTTACTTTCAACAGCCGCATCGTTTTTGCGGAGCAGCTCAAATTGAACACGCTCTTCTGCAGTCATACTGCCGTCAAGGTACCGTTCAATAAACTCCGTAAGTTGGTTATCACTCATCTCTTGATCTCCTTATTTTTGCTGAAAAAACAATTTCTTCAGCCTTTGCAGGCATTTGTACTTTTGGGTTTTGGCATTATCCGCATTGGTATAGCCAAACCGCTCGCAGATCTCCTGCATCGATCTGTTTTTTATATAAAAGTCCTCCATAATGGTTTTACAGGGTTCGCCTAATAACTGGAGCGCACTCTCCATTTTACCAAACTGAATATCCCGCTCACTATGGTTGTCTATTTCTTCTTCAACTGGCAGGTGCTCTTCAAAATCCCTGATATCGCCACCGTACCTGTTCATCTGGCTTAACCTTTTTAGCCAAAGCCGCCGGCAAACCGAGTATATATAGGTTTTAAGCTTACTGTTAAGCTCAAAATCACCTGCTTTAACCTTATTGTAAAGAACTATAATGGCTTCCTGATAAATATCTTTGGCATCATCCTCATCGCCATTGTTGTTAATGATCAGCTGTAATATCATCGGAAAATAAGTTAAGTAGAGCTTCTTCAGCACTATTTCCGAATTATTAAGTATCCCAAGAACTATTTCACTATCTGTTGGAGCCGAAGCTTTTAAGTCTTTATTCACTCTTAATACTATTTAGGCCAAATTGTAACCCACTAATTATCAAAAAAAATCAAACTAAAATAAATTAATAACATTAGCATTACATTTCATTCCCTGTAACAATTGCATTCCGCTTAAAGTTTATATTTAATACCGTATGGTAAACAAGGTAACCCAATGTTAAAAACTATGCAGGCAAATCTGCAATAAAAAAACCGCTTGCAAAAACGCCTGCATTAAACTAATAATCCCAAGAATTTACAATTAGTTAAATTTTGATGGGTTACCTTTTTCAATAACTTGTATTAATCATCAAACGATCACAAAAAAAATTAACATTTAAAACTTCAAAAAATGAAAAATTCATTCAAATTAGGTTTCTTAGCTTTAGTTCTTGCAGCTTCTTTTTCAGCTTGTGGCGGTGACGCTAAAAAAACTGAAGGCGATACTACTAAAACTGTAGTTGATTCAACTAAAGTTGTTACCGATTCAACTAAAGTTTCTGCAGATACTACTAAAACTGCTGCTGATACTACTAAAAAAGACACCACCAAGAAATAATTATTTCTGATAAAATAGAAAGCCGTTAAATATCATTTTTAATCTTTTTCTATTGATTTTTTAGTTATCCATCAATAAAAAAGGTGACTCGTAATTTTTTTTCAAAATTATGGGTTACCTTTTTTTATTTCTGGTATTAAGGTGTAAACTATTAAATCACTTATTTAAAAAATTAAACATGAAAAATTTCAAATTAGGCTTTTTAGCTTTAGCTATCGCTGCTTCTTTCGCTGCTTGTAAAGGTTCTTCTTCAGCTTCTTCTGCTGATTCAACTAAAGCTGACACTTCTAAAATGGCTGCTGACACTACTAAAGCTGATACTACTAAAAAAGACACTACTAAAGCTGCTGCTGACACTACTAAAAAAGACACTACTAAAAAGTAATTTAACTTTTTATGTTAAAAAGCGCCCTGGTTTTCCGGGGCGTTTTTTTTTGCTCAACACCAGCCAAACAATTTCAACTGATATTGCTTAATGTGTTAAGCAATAAAACATGAGATATTCAGAATGGAAAACGCTTAATGCCGATGAGCGCAAAAACATTGGCTGGCACCGCCGCCCTCACATACGTACCGCTACCCTTTTTACTATAATTTTTGCTATAACATTTACTATTATATTATTCGGGATAAGCAAGAACAGCACCGTACATCTTAATCGTAAACCAACGGCAAAAGAAAGTTTTATTATGGCAAAGCTTTTTGTGAAAGAAAAACTAAAGCAACCTCAGAAAGCGGTTTTCCCTGACGCAGGCTTTAAGTCGGTCATTGATACAACAGCCAATATCTACCAGGTACAATCAACTGTAAAAATTGAAAACGATAATGGTAAAATGGAACAATCGGCATGGGAAGTTAAAATGCTCTATACAGATGGCGACTGGGCCGAGAAAAACAGCTGGCAGGTTAAGGATATTACTATCCTTCCGCAACCCTTAAACTAATCCTTATTACTACAAATGAAAAGGAGCAGTTATAATACCGCCCCTTCTGCTAACTTAATAATAAAAAACAACCCTTTTAGTGAACGCTATCGCGCAGCGCTTTGATCTCATCGTGCGCGTCAAGCAATTCACTTTCCTGTTGGCTGATAGTTTCGCGCAGATAAGCCGGCAAATTTTCATCTTCAAGTGCTGTGCGATAGGCCTTTAAAATAGCATCTTCACCAAATTCGCATTCTTCTAATACGTTATGGGTATCATGTCCGGTAAAAGCAGCTTTTACGTCGAGCCAAACCCTGTGTATTTTACCACTGGTAGTTGTGCCGGTTTCAATATCTTTTCCAAAAGCACTAACCTCAGTACCCAAAGCAAGTTTGTAACCCTGGCTTTGACCTATAAGCCTTGTGAAAATCGACTTTAATTCAACGTCATCATCTTTCAAATCTTTTGAAGCACGTTGATAGCCTTCAATCCTGTCATTGTTGATCTGAATCAGATCATTCAAAATTTGTACGGTTGCTTGTGTGTTTTCCATGATTAGATGTTTTTATACTATAATCAACCCATCAAAAATTAAATTGTTTAATTAATTATATAAAAAATATCTCAAAATGAAATTAACCTTTGCCACGAAAAAGCGAAATAATCCAGATGATAACAGCGATTACCACGACAACAGCTATGATACCGGTGATAGCCCCTGCTTTAAATATTCCGGTGATAACGGAACAGCTGCTTAATGTTAACAACACAAATCCCAAAAGTAAAAAATGTAAGTTTTTCATGATAAATATTTAAACAGATAAAGTTTAATGATTGGTTTATTCCAGGTCATTATTATGATAACAGGAATACAATAATCAGGCCTCTTTGATGTTAAAACTAAACGGATTGAATGTATGATAGCAGATGAGTAATTCCGAGCTAATAACTGTATACGGATGTATACAATTTACAGCGGTATTGTTAAAAATAACTTAATGTTACAACTGCACTTCGATCAATAAAATATTTTGCAAATAACAGTAGCCTGAAAAACAAATGTTAACAGCATGTGTTAATATAGTAACATTATAAACCACCATAAGATTATCAAAAATTTATTGAAGGTTTTAAGTTTACACCTGACTCTGTAGTTGGGTGATGTTTTATAGTATAATTTATTTGTTAACACTTTATTCCCACCAACTATGACAATACAGGTACAACCCAACATTCAATGTGAAAACTGCATTAAATGCGGCAGAAGGCCCCATGTTGAACAACATAAAAAATACTGGGTGCTCACCTGCCCAAACAAGGCCTGCAAAAATTCGGTAAAATACCTCATCGTTGATTTTGCCACCTGGAACAGGCTCAACAAAAAGGCAAACGAAATACCAACCACAACTGAAACATTAAAACGTATCGCTTAACAGAAAAGAAAGTAAGAATAGTAAATCCACAAAAAATTTCATGGCTTTAACCCAGATGAGTACTTTTACGCGCTACTCTACTTGCTAAGCTATGACAAATGCACTTCTATCAATAAATAAAGCAACTGTACGTTTTTTAAATACAACATTATTTACCGGCTTAAACTTTAATATAAACAAAGGCGAAAGCTGGGCCCTTATCGGCGAAAGCGGATCAGGAAAGAGTGCGCTGTTACAAACCATAGCAGGACGTTTTAACATTACGGGAGGCGCAATAGATTATCATTTTTGGAATGACTACTCCAAATTTTTCAACGCAAATGATATTGCCACGCCACATAAACTGATTGCGCTGGTTGAACCTAAGCACCATTTCCGCAATCTTTCAAATACTACAGATTTTTACTATCAGCAGCGCTATAATTCATCTGATTCCGAAGACGCACTTACAGTTACAGACTATCTAAATACAGTGCCCCGATTTTCATATGGCAATGCATCCTGGACAATTGATAAAGTAGCTTCCTTATTAAGGCTGGAAACATTACTTAACAAACAGATCATCAAACTATCAAACGGCGAAACCAAACGCCTGATGCTGGCTGCCGCATTGCTTAAAAACCCGCTACTATTGATGCTTGACAGCCCCCTAACCGGGCTGGATGTAAAAACCCGTGAAGAATTTAATGGCATTATTGAGCAAATTACAGCTTCGGGTATTGATATTATCATGGCTACCTCAATTCATGAAATCCCTTCTGCCATCACTCATGTTGCGGTATTAAGTAAGGGGGCTATTGTTCATGAAAGTATCAAACAGGATTTTAAAGCCGAACTTTTTGAACAGGATAAAACCGATACCATTGACACAGACCAGTTATGCGCCCTGCTCAATATTGATAAAAACCCTGTTGCTTACAATCATATTGTAAAAATGAATAAGGTACATATTCAATATGGCGACAAGGTAATACTGGATGATGTAAACTGGCAGATCAATCCCGGAGAACACTGGGCTTTATTAGGGCCAAACGGGGCTGGCAAATCAACATTGCTAAGTTTAATTAGTGGTGATAATCCGCAGGCATACGCCAACAACATTGTTTTATTTGATAAAAAACGCGGCACCGGCGAAAGCATCTGGGACATCAAAAAGAAAATCGGCTTCGTATCACCCGAATTGCACCAGTACTTTCCTACCGATAACAGCTGTTTACAGGTAATCGAGTCCGGCTATTACGATACCCTTGGCCTTTTCAGACAGAGTAATAAAGAACGCGCCGAAATAGCTTTAAGATGGATGAAAGCTTTAGAGATTGAAAAGTACGCCCGTGTGCTGCTCAAAAACATCCCGGCAAGTGCACAACGCCTTTGCCTGCTGGCCCGTGCATTGATCAAAAATCCGGCATTGCTGATTTTCGATGAACCCTGCCAGGGCATGGATGATCATCAGCAACTCCATTTTAAAAACCTTGTTGATACCATTTGCAGCCTCGGTAGTGTTACCCTTATCTACGTTACCCACTATCAGCATGAAATACCTAACAGTGTTGATAAAGTTTTAAGGTTGGATAAAGGGAAGGTGGTTTCTTGAGATTAAAGGTTAAATGTTAAAGGGAAATACTTTCAATAACCGATTGTTTTAACCATTACATTTATTTGTCAATTATTTAACAGCGCACAAAATCAAATTATCAACTTGCGTATATTTGCCTGATATGAATACAGCCGATCTGTTGCAGCGCGCGTTGCGGTTTGATTTTTTAACGCTTGAAGAAGGCGTTTACCTGTATAACAACGCCTCAACTGCCGAGTTGATGTACACCGCCAACGAACTTCGTAAAATACAGGTTCCGCATGGTAAGGTTACCTGGCAAATTGACCGTAATGTTAATACCACCAACGTTTGTATAGCCAATTGTAAGTTCTGTAACTTTTTCCGTCGCCCCGGCCACGAAGAAAGTTATATAACCGATATTGAAACTTATAAAAAGAAAATTGAGGAAACTTTCCGTTACGGCGGCGATCAGTTGCTGTTACAGGGAGGGCACCACCCCGATCTGGGACTAAAATTTTATACCGATCTCTTTCGCGAACTGAAAAAGCTTTATCCTAAGCTGAAACTACATTCATTAGGTCCGCCGGAAATTGCGCACGTTGCCAAATTAGAAGGCATGCCACATATTGAGGTTTTAAGGGCGATGAAGGAAGCGGGTTTAGATTCATTACCAGGAGCCGGTGCCGAGATCCTGAACGACCGTGTTCGCCGTCTGATATCAAAAGGCAAATGCGGCGGTAAAGAATGGCTTGATGTAATGCGTGCAGCTCATCAGCTTAACCTGCCTACATCAGCAACCATGATGTTTGGCCATATTGAAACCATCGAAGAACGTTTTGAACATTTAGTTTGGATCCGCGAGGTACAAGCCGAAAAACCGGAGGGGTACTACGGCTTTATAGCATTTATTCCATGGCCATTCCAGGACGATGGAACCCTATTACGCAAAGTACGCGGTATCACCAACAATGTAACCGGCGACGAATATATCCGCATGATTGCCCTGAGCCGCATTATGCTTCCCAACATTAAAAACATCCAGGCTTCATGGCTTACCGTTGGCAAACAGGTTGCTCAACTTTGTTTACATGCAGGAGCCAACGATTTTGGATCAATCATGATTGAAGAAAACGTAGTATCGGCTGCCGGCGCACCACACAGGTTTACAGCCAAAGGTATCCAGGAGTCCATAAAAGAAGCTGGCTTTGAGCCTCAGCTCCGTACCCAGCGGTACGAGTGGCGCGATATCCCCGTTGAAATTGAAGAACAAATTATAAATTATTAAGTCCTTAGTAGCAGTCGCAGTTGCAGTAAAACAAAATAGCTGCAACTAAAAACTGCAACTGCCACTAACTAAAATGGAACAATACATAGAGGCCCTAATTTTCGCGTCTGAGCAGGCAATCCGGCTGGAAGAGATCATGTACTGCCTCCAGGCTGCTTTTGAACGCGATTTTACCAACGAGGAAGTAATCGATGCCGTAAGCAGGATCCATGAAAAATATCAGCATCATAGCTTAGCCATCGAGCTGGTAAAAATTGGAAATGGCTACCAGTTTCTCACCAAAAAGGAATACCATGCCGTTATTAACCTGCTGCAACTGCAACGTTCAAAGAAAAAACTGAGCCAGGCAGCTTTGGAAACTCTTGCTATTATCGCCTATAAACAGCCGGTGACCAAGCCCGATATTGAACAGATCAGGGGTGTAAACTGCGATTATTCGATCCAAAAATTACTCGAAAAAGAGCTGATAGCTATAGTAGGTAAATCAGAAGGGCTCGGAAAACCTATACTTTACGGTACAAGCAACTTGTTTATGGACTATTTTGGAATCAACAGTATTGAGGAATTACCTCAACTTAAGGATTTTACAAACAATAATGCCACTATAGGCGAGCAATCAGAATAATTTTAATTTCTGTTTTAAAAAAAATCAATTTTAGTTATTTTTACTATTGAATCGATAGGGATAACAGATTTGAAAAAACGCTTTTCTTTATCTGATTTTAATTATTATTATTGACGAAGTTTAATTTATAAAATCCATTACAATGGGAGCGCCAAAGAAACCGAACACTAAAAAGATTCAAGACTCTGATAACGATGCGGAGGACGATGATCTGGAGCCAAAAGCAAAGAAGAAGTACGATGACGATGATGATGACTTTGACGGCCCTTTAGATGACGATCTGGGCAGAGGGGGCTATGAGTCATTTGATGACGACGACGAAGACGATTATTAACATATAAAAATATACTATTTTGTAAAGCATTCAGACTATGCCTCTGGATGCTTTTTTTATTATCTACCGGCAACAAAACGCATGAAAGTAACTGAAATACAGGACAAAGCATCAAAAAAAGCATTTCTGGATGTGGCCCGCATCATTTATAAGAATGACCCTAACTGGGTTTGTCCGCTTGATAATGATATTGAAGCCGTGTTTAATCCGGCGAAAAACAATTTTCATCAGCATGGTAAATGCACACGCTGGATCCTGACCGATGATAACGGCCAGCTGATTGGCCGTGTTGCGGCTTTCATCAATGAAAAAAAGGCATATAACTATGAGCAACCGACAGGCGGCATGGGTTTTTTTGAGTGTATCAATAGCAAAGAAGCTGCTTTCCTGTTATTTGATACCGTAAAAAAATGGCTCAAAGAAAACGGTATGCAAGCCATGGATGGCCCCATCAATTTTGGTGAAAATGACAACTTTTGGGGCTTGCTGGTTGAGGGTTTTACTCCTCCCTCCTACGGTATGAACTATAATCATCCATATTACCAGGCTTTTTTTGATGAGTATGGCTTCAAAACCCAATACGCACAAATCACCAACCATGTTGATGCCCATAAACCCTTCCCCGAGCGGTTTACCAAGATAGCCAATTGGGTGGCCAAAAAACCAGGATACGATTTCAGGCATTTTGAGATCAAAAAAATCGAAAAATTTGCGGCCGATTTTATTGAGGTTTATAACGATGGCTGGAAAGATTTCGAAAATTTTGTGCCCATTACTCATAGTACCATTATGGAAAGCTTTGAAAAAATGAAGCCCCTGATGGATCCCAAGCTAATTTGGTTTGCCTATGTTGATGATGAGCCGGCATCCTTCATGATTATTTTACCCGATGCCAACCAGATGCTTAAACCGCTTAACGGTAAACTTAACCTGATAGGCAAGCTCAAATTTTTATATTACCGGTGGAAAGGCGTATCCCGTATGCGGGCTATTGTAATGGGCACCAAACAGAAATATCAAAAACATGGCCTCGAATCGGCAATGTTTATAAAATTAAAAGAATATGTATTGCCATTAAAGCGCTATGACGAACTTGAATTATCGTGGGTAGGCGATTTTAACGACAAGATGATAGCCATTCATGAAGCAGTTGGTGCTACATTCGGCAAAAAGCATTTAACAATGCGTTATATTTTTGATTAGCCCGGCACAAACCGGGCCTCAAAAATTATGCGGTTACTTTTGAATGTCGAAGTTCTTCAAATAGTTCAATTACTTTTTTCTGCAAATCAATTACTTCAGTTTCGCGGTCCATTAGGCGCTTGTTAACAGTTTCCAGCTCATTAACAAATTTCTGATCCTGCTCGGTATCATTAAAGGTAAGCAACTGAACTACAGACATTTCAAACAGATTGGCGATCTGCTCAAGTCTTGACAGGTTTATATCCGTAATCCCCGTCTCAATCTTTGAGAAAGCAGGAATTGAAATATCCAATCTCTTTGCAACGTCCTCCTGACTCCACCCCTTTTGATGACGTAATAATCTGATTTTTTTTCCGAGAGTTTTCATTTGGTTAAATTAATAGTGTAGGTTTCGCAAAAGTTAATTACTTTACAATAATATTTATTATCACGCTAATTATCAACTAATTTGCGTAAAATTTTATTTTAAAGTGTAGTTAATTGTTGCGATTGGTAAATCCTTTAAATTAAAGCAAATTAATCCTTTTAAAACATACCCGTAACATGGTATTTTTCCGAATAATTCAGGTTCGGGATTTTCATCCCATTGTAATTTAGTGCGCAAAAAAGCGTAAAAAATTCTTCTTTTTAAAATTTATGTTTCATTTTTGTACTGTAATATTTTTTATTACAGATAAATGAACGGACAATTTCAAATAGCAACCCATGTATTAACCCTGCTTTGCAAGCAGCCGGGCGAATTATTATCGTCCGAATACGTGGCCGGCAGCATGAATGTAAACCCGGTTCTGGTACGTAAAGAGATGCGCAAATTGCGCGCCTGCGGGCTTATTGAAAGTAAAGAAGGTAAAACCGGCGGCTACAGCCTGGCCCTTCCTCCGCAAAAAATCACCCTTGCTGATGTTTATAAGGCTGTAAAACTACCACCAGCTTTGGGTCAGGCCAAAAACAAGCCAAATCCCGCCTGCCCTGTCGGCAAGCAAATTGGAGCACATCTTGATCATTTAGCCGATGACGTTGAAGCGGCCATTATTAAAAAATTAAGCACTATAACCATTTTTGATTTTGTAAATCAATTCGATTAAAAAAATTTAAAACAAACTGTAACAAATTTAATTACAATATAAAAACCAAAACACCATGAAATTAGCACTAATAGGAGCCACAGGCTTTGTAGGAAAAGCAGTATTAGCCGAGGCTTTACTACGCGGATACGATGTAACCGCCATTGCCCGTAACCCGAAAACTGATGTTGAAAACGCTAAACTAACGCTTAAAACCGCCGACGTATATAATGTTGATGAATTAACAGAAGCTTTGAAAGGCCATGACGCTGTAGTAAATTCATTCAATGCCGGCTGGACAAACCCCAACTTATACAATGACTTTATCAAAGGCTCCGAAACTATACAACAGGCAACCAAACAAGCCGGGGTAAAACGCCTGTTAGTTGTTGGCGGTGCCGGTAGTCTTTACATAGCTCCGGGCGTACAACTGGTTGATAGCCCACAATTCCCGGCCGAATGGAAAGCCGGCGCTACCGCAGCCCGTGACTACCTGAACGTCATTAAAAAAGAAGAAGATTTAGACTGGACGTTTCTAAGCCCAGCTATTCACCTGCATCCTGGCACCCGCACAGGCGTATACCGCACAGGTACAGACGAGCCGGTATTTAACGGCAAGCACGAACACGAAATTTCAGTTGAAGATTTAGCAGTTGCTATTTTGGATGAACTGGAAAACAATCAGTTTGTGAAGAGACGGTTTACTGTGGGGTATTAAGCCCCCTCTAAATCTCCCCCTAAAGGGGGAGACTTCTAATAAGCCCTCTCCCTTTAGGGGAGGGTTTGGGTGGGGCTTTACTTAATAAACTTAGCAGCCACCCATTCTTTATCTTTTTTGTGGGTGATATATTTTAAACCATACTTCCGCGCCTCATCGGTAATGATATCCAGATCAGGTGATTCATAGAAACCGCTGAAATAGATTTCACCATCTGTTTTTAACACCTCGGCGTAGCGTTGCATCTGATCAAGAAGAATATTACGATTGATGTTTGCCAGGATAATATCGTATTGCTCATCCGGGATAACTTCTTTTGAACCACAAAGCGGCTTGATGTTGCCCACATTATTCAAAGCCGAATTCTCGATAGTACTTTCATAACAAACCTGGTCGTAATCAATAGCCGTGATATCACCGGCACCCAATTTAGCGGCTATAATAGCGAGAATTCCGGTGCCGCAGCCCATATCAAGTACTTTTTTACCGGCAAATTCATTCTCCAGCATCAGCGCCAGCATCATGGCCGTGGTTTGATGGTGACCGGTACCAAACGCCATCTTAGGATCGATAACAATCTCATAATCAAATTCGGGCTTAGGTTCATGAAAGGTAGCCCTTACGTAGATCTTATCCCCTATTTTTATCGGCTCAAAATTACTTTCCCATACCTCGTTCCAGTTTTTTTGTGGAATAAGGTTTACCTCATAACTAAATGTAAACAGATCTTTATAAGGCAATAGTTGCTCATCAAGCGCCTGCTGATCAAAAACATCTTCGGGAATGTAAGCTTTAAAGCCAAGCTCAAGCTCTTCAAAAGTATCAAAACCAATTTCACCCAAAGCGTTGATTAGCAGGTCTTGCTGGTAATCTTCGGTTGTTATGGTAGTAAAAAATAGTTCGTAGTAATTCATTTTAATTTTTTTGCCATTAAATTCAACGGGATTGCCGCCGATAAATAGAGTGATTTTAACCTGCAACTTCGGGTTCAATCGGTTCACTGTCATTGCCTACTCTTTTTCTGTCGAGTAAATACAGTACAACGAAGTTAACCAGCCAGTAAACAGCCTGTATTTCGGTCATGTACCACCAAAAGCTTAGTAAGGGTTTGTATCCTTCTTCGGGCAGCCATATGATATAACTGAGGGCTCCGGCAAATAGTATGCAAACCAGGGCAATGCAGGCTCCGGCAATAAAGCGGGCCGAAGCACCTTTATGTTTAACCCAATTCCATAGTGGTATAATGATCAGGTATTGGGTGAGGACTCCATCGGCAAGCAATAGTCCCCAAAAAAGGCTAAAGTAGGCCATGAGGCTATACAGGTTACCATTACCAATTTCACCAATGCGCATAGGATGATTGGGCATATTAAAATACACCACCGTCCAAAACACACCAAAGTCGACCAAAACCGGTAAAAGAACTTTTAAAAGCTTCATGCTTTTTAGATTTGAGACGTGAGATTTGAGATATGAGATTTTATTTTTTCAGTAAACATCACATACGCTCATTATGTTTGGAATTAAGCCCGGGATTGTCTCAATACTCAAATCTCACGTCTCATATCTTATTAATTTGAGACGTGAGATATGAGATTTGAGAGTTTATTTTTTTATAAACAGCACAAACCCTATTTCTGTTTGAAATTAAGTTTGAGCATTGTCTCAGATCTCATATCTAAAATCTCATATCTAATATTAATTAAATGTTTTAACGATATCTGTAAAATCGCGGGACTTCAGGGAAGCACCACCGATAAGGCCACCATCGATATCCGCCTGCGCAAACAGTTCAGCAGCATTGGTTGGGTTGCAGCTTCCGCCGTATAAAATGGTTGTAGCATCAGCAACTTCCTGGCTGTATTTAGCAGCTATCTCTTTACGGATAAATTCGTGGATTTCCTGTGCCTGCGCAGATGTAGCAGTTACACCTGTACCGATAGCCCAAACTGGTTCATAAGCGATAACCAATTTTGCAAATTGTTCAGCATCAAGATGGAAGATACCTTCAACCAGTTGAGTTTTGATCACGTCAAAATGTGTATTGGCTTCACGCTCCTGCAAAGTTTCACCAATGCAAAAGATAGGGCGAAGATCATTTTTTAAAGCAGTATCAGTTTTTTTTGCAAGCAAGGCATTGGTTTCGCCAAAGTACTGGCGGCGCTCTGAGTGGCCAAGGATCACATAAGCAGCACCTGTAGATTTGATCATCTTAGCCGAGATCTCACCTGTGTAAGCACCTTTTTCTTCCTGGTGGGCATTTTGTGCACCAACAGCTATTTTGCTATAACCTTTCGACAATTGTACCAGGCTATGAATGTGGATGAACGGACTGCAGATCACTGCTTCCTGCGTGCCGGTAGCCTCATCTTTTACCATGTTGATGATCTCTGAAAATAAAGCTAAACCTTCATTGTAATCAAGGTTCATTTTCCAGTTTCCGGCAACGATTTTCTTTCTCATGATTTTATTTTTTTAGTGAGTGGTTGATTAGTTGATTAAGTGAATGGCTATTAACGGGGACCAAATGATGTAATGAGTTTCCAACTACTCACTTAATCAACCCAATAAACCAATCACCGAATTAAAACTGACGATACTCCTTCGTCTGTTCAAATATGGCTGTTAATATATTCTGTTCTGTTTCGTCAAAATCACGGTGTTCGCGGCGGTCAAACACTTTTTGCGCGGTTTCAAACATTTTGTTCATCAAATAAACATCAAAGCCCTGCGCCCCGCCCCATGAAAAATCGGGCACGAAATGACTTGGGAAGCCTGCACCAAACACATTGGCACCCACGCCTACTACAGTCCCGGTATTAAACATGGTATTGATGCCGCTTTTAGCATGATCGGCCATGATTAAACCGCAAAATTGCAAGCCCGTTTTACGTAAGCGCTGCGTGCTATAATCCCAAAGTTTTACCTCGGCATAGTTATTTTTCAGGTTGGAATTGTTTGTATCAGCACCAATATTACACCATTCGCCTAAAACCGAGTTACCAAGGTAGCCCTCATGCCCTTTAGACGAATATCCCCAGATCACCGAGTTATTTATCTCGCCGCCAACACGGCAATATGGGCCAATAGTAGTTGCTCCATAAATTTTAGCACCCATTTTTACCTGCGAGTGTTCGCAAATGGCAAACGGCCCGCGAATATGGGTCCCTTCCCAAACTTCGGTATTGGCCGAAAGATAAATAGGCCCGTTGGTGGTATTAAATGTAGAGCATTCGGCAACCGCACCTTCTTCAGCAAAAAAATCGCTGCCAATAACAACGTTAGTTGAGCTGATGGCTGCACTGGTGCGCCCTTTGGTAAGCAGTTGAAAATCTTTACGCAGCTCTATATCATTTTTCCTGAAAATATCTTCAGGATATTTGATCGATACAAAAAGGTTAGCGTAATTTACCGCATCGGTAAAATCGGCACCGGCATTAAAGCTTTCTGCATCTGTGGCATTGAGCCTAACAGCTATTAGCTGCTCGTTGTATTTTAGCGCCTGCCCAATTTGCAACTTATCAATTGCTTCAACCAGGTTTTCATCAGGACATACGGCACCATTAATAAAAACGTTATCAGCTTCAATATTGGCCGGAAACTTTATTTTTAAGTAATCAAGCGTATGAAACGAATAAGCGCTGTTTAAATGGCTGGCCCATTTTTCGGCAATGGTGAATATACCGATGCGAAGATCGGCTACAGGCCTGGTAAAGGTAAGGGGCAGCAGTGAAAGGTGTGCGTTATCGTCAAAAAGGATAATTGCCATGGCGCAAAAATAAAAAAAGTCCCGACTGCAAAGCCGGGACTTGTAAATATTTAATCACACAAAAATTACTTTTTGTTGTAACGTGAGCGGAATTTATCGATACGACCTGCAGTATCAACCAGTTTCATTTTACCGGTGTAGAACGGGTGCGAAGTGTGCGAAATCTCTAATTTAACCAATGGATATTCGTTACCATCTTCCCATTTAACGGTTTCGCGGGTATCGATGCAAGATTTAGTGATAAAAGAGTAGTCGTTTGACATATCTTTAAATACAACTAACCTATAGTTTGATGGATGCAGATCTTTTTTCATTATATTATATAAACTTACCTTCTGTACTTTACTTAAAAGAGGTGCAAATGTAATAATAAAAGTGAAAACTGGAAAAGCAAATTAAAAATAGTTTATTATTGTTCATGGATGACAGTTCATGGTTCATAGCCGGGTATAGAATCGCATTTATAAAACTGGATATTAGACAATTAAACACCCTCTATCTTTTTGTCTGAATCCGGATTTATTGAATTCAGGGAATGTGCAGAATACTAATCAAATTCGAAAAATTTTCAAAATTCAATAAATTCGAGTTCAGACACTCATCTCCTGGCACAACTCAATTAAAACGCCATTAGCACTTTTAGGATGCACAAAGCATACCAGTTTATTATCAGCGCCCAATTTGGGCTTATCGTTAAGCAAAACAAAACCTTCAGCCTTTAACCGTTCCATTTCGGCATTAATATCATCTACCTCAAAAGCTATATGATGAATCCCCTCGCCTTTTTTTGTTATAAACTTAGCTATAGCGCTATCATCATTCAGGGCTTCGAGCAATTCAATTTTATTTGGCCCGCTTTGCAGAAAAGCAGTAAGCACGTGTTCGCTCTCTACAGTTTCGGTTTTATATACCGGTGTATTCAGTAGTTTGGAGTAAATCTCGCCTGCCAATTTAACACTGTTAACCGCTATGCCAATGTGCTCCACTTTGTTCATGTCCAAATATTGTAAATTATTGGTCAGCTTTGATAAATTGCGAAGTATTTTAGCTGAATTTAGATAAAAACTTGCGTATCTTTGTTTTGTTAATATATTTCAAAAGGACTATGAATATCCCAATTTATTTAGATAACAATGCAACAACACCGATGGACCCAAGGGTACTGGAGGCTATGTTACCATATTTTAACGAAAAATTTGGTAATGCGGCAAGCCGTAACCATGCATTTGGCTGGGTTGCAGAGGAGGCGGTTGATTACGCACGCGAACAGGTTGCCAAATTGATAGGCGCATCTGAAAAAGAGATCATCTTTACCTCTGGTGCTACAGAATCAGATAACCTTGCTATTAAAGGGGTATTTGAAATGTACAAAGACAAAGGTAACCACATCATAACCGCCGTTACAGAGCATAAAGCTGTGCTTGATGCCTGCAAACACGTTGAAAAAATGGGCGGTAAGGTAACTTACCTCGCTGTTAAAGAAGATGGTTTGATTGACTTGGCTGAACTTGAAGCAGCAATGACCCCTGAAACCATCCTGGTATCTATCATGTATGGCAATAACGAAATCGGCGTTATACAGCCGGTTAAAGAAATAGCTGCCATTGCGCACAAACATGGCGCTTTGTTCATGACAGATGCTACACAGGCAGTTGGTAAGATCCCGGTTGATGTAAATGCCGACGGTATCGACTTATTAGCCTTATCAGCTCACAAAATATACGGCCCCAAAGGTGTTGGCGCATTATACGTACGCCGTAAAGGACCAAGGGTTAAAGTTACCGCTCAGATGGACGGTGGCGGTCACGAGCGCGGTATGCGTTCTGGCACCCTTAATGTACCGGGTATTGTTGGTTTAGGTAAAGCCTGCGAACTTTGCGCCCAGGAAATGGAAAGCGAAGCAAAACGCCTTTCAGCTTTACGCGATAAACTGCAATCAGCTTTAACAGTACTGGAAGAAAGCTATGTAAACGGTAACGTGGAACACCGCTTACCACATGTTGCTAACATTTCATTTAAATATGTTGAAGGTGAAGGTTTGATGATGGCAATGAAAGATCTGGCTGTATCATCAGGTTCGGCTTGTACTTCTGCTTCGTTGGAGCCTTCATACGTATTGAAAAGCTTAGGCTTGTCTGATGACCTGGCACACTCTTCTATCCGTTTTGGCTTAGGCCGCTTTACCACCGAAGAGGAAGTTGACTACGCTGTTGAAGTAACCAAGAAAGCGGTTACCCACCTGCGTGATCTTTCACCACTATGGGAAATGTTTAAAGAAGGTATCGACCTTAACTCAATTGAGTGGGCAGAACACTAATTGAATTTGAAGATGTGGCAATTTGAAGATTTGAAAATTGCCCGTAATTTCAGTAAATTAAGGATTAAAAATATATTTAGATAAGATTTTTGAGAGCGATCCATGTATCATTTTCAAATTTTCAAATCATAAAATTTTCAAATTAAAAAGACAATGGCATATTCAGATAAAGTAATCGATCACTACACTAACCCCCGCAATGTGGGCACTTTGGATAAAAGCAGCCACAAAGTAGGTACCGGTTTAGTTGGTGCACCTGAGTGCGGCGACGTAATGCGCCTGCAAATTCAGGTTGATGATAACAATGTTATCACCGATGCAAAATTTAAAACTTTCGGTTGCGGTTCGGCAATCGCTTCTTCATCATTGGCTACTGAGTGGCTTAAAGGCAAAAGCATTGATGATGCTATGAAAATTGACAACATGGACATCGTTGAAGAGCTTGCCCTTCCACCGGTAAAAATTCACTGCTCAGTTTTGGCAGAGGATGCTATCAAAGCAGCGATCAATGATTTCCGCGTTAAAAACGGCTTAGCGCCAATTGAAAGCGAAAAAGTACATCACTAAGAAGATGTGAGATGTTAGATGTGAGATTTGAGATCTTGTGTGACTTTACAAAAAGTATTTTTCAATCTCTCATATCTAACGTCTCACATCTCAAATCTAATTAATTTGATTTGATGATTTGCGATGGAGCTTGGTCTCATATCTCAAATCTCATATCTCAAATCTATAAAAATGGTAACTGTAACTGATAAAGCAAAAAGCAAAATAGAACACCTGATGCAGGATGCAGGGCTTGATGCCTCTTATTTTCTGCGTGTATCTGTACAGGGCGGAGGTTGCTCTGGCTTATCATACAATCTTGATTTTGATAACGAAGAAAAAAAAGGTGATCAGTTTTTTGAAGACCGCGGCGTTCGTATGGCGCTCGACATGAAATCATTCCTGTACCTTGCCGGTACTGAGCTTGATTTCTCTGACGGCCTTAACGGCAAGGGCTTCAATTTCCACAACCCTAACGCCAGCCGCACCTGCGGTTGCGGCGAAAGTTTTTCGGTATAAATATTCAACCTTAAAATATAAAAAGAGGCGCGATGAGCGCCTCTTTTTGTTTACACTCTGCCGTGGGCTTCCAGCCCGTGGGCGTTCGGAAGATTTTTTAATTCCCTCCTTGGGGAGGGGTGCGGCAGGCTTGTGCAGTGACGGGGAGGGGTTTATGCGTCGTTAAAGCAGATAAGCCTGCCGTCGAAACCCCTCCCTACACCCCAATGTCATTAAGTTAAGAAAATCCCCCAGAGGGGGAACAGGTTTGTAGCACATAATATACCGAGAATAACCGTGCCAGAGGTACGGAACATCGGAGTTGTGTACCTCTGGCACACTAAAAATCCAATTTATTTCTATTTCTACAAACCTTTTGCACCTCTGGTGCAGCCTCTAAAACTCTTAACTTAATGACATTGCCCTACACCCTCCCAAAGGAGAGAATCGCACAATCCCCTGCTTTTTTTATCTTCCGAACACCTATGGCTTCCGGCCCGCGGTTAAGTATGGCTTTATCTTTTAGCTAAACTATTTAAAACATATCCTCAGGCTTAACATCATCGGGTACAGCTTGTTCCACACTCCAGTGTTCTGCAATTTTACGCCCGGCCACCCTGAATATCTCATAAAACACAAACGTTTTGCCGTTCCTATTAAACTGCGACTGTACTACAACAAAATCACCTTCGGCAATAATCCTGTGAATTTTCACAGCTCGTTCAGGCTCCGAAAGATAACCTGCCAATCCCTTGCCCGATGCAACCACAGAAGCATCATGCTCAACATAAGCAGCATTAATAAACTGACTGGCAGATTGTTTATTTAAGATTACTTTATAAAATTGATCGACAATAAGCCTGCTATCTTCTGCAGAAGCATGATGTTCAATTTCGGTTGTGCCATTGGTAGCAGTTATGGCTTTCCCGCTTTCATCGGGCAGGGGCTGTATAGCATCCCAGTGTTCCGTTAACATCCCATCCTTTAACTTAAACAGGTCAATCACAGCCATACGCTTGCCCATAAATGAAACATCAAGGTGAAGTACTACTAAGTCACCATCCTGTATCGCCCTTACTATTGGTGACTTTGCACCTTCAGGCGGTGGCGGCAAGGTTTTCAGAAAATTAATCATTTCCGTTATCCCTGCCCTCCCCTGCTTAACGGTTGGATTATGTTGCTTATAACCTTCAATTATAAATTCGGGGATCAGCTCAGTTTTACGTTGCCCCACTATCTGCTTATAAAATGAAAGCACTTTTTGTTTATTGGTTATGGTATCCATATAGGTATGCGATTTTGCGTGACAGGCAATGCACATAAAAATACAGCATACGCCCAAGGTAAATACTTGAGTAATTTTCATTACTTGTTAAATAAAATTAATTAGAAATTTTCAGACAATACAAAACACTACCGCAAACTGCAGCGTGTTACCGAACCCGTATTAACGGGCCGGGCCTTTAAGCGACCCTTGTTTTATATGTGGAGGTTGTAATTATGCCGTGAAGATAGGGAAAGTTTAGAGATTTCAGACTTACGAAGTTTTAAAAACTTCGTAAGTCTTTTTCGGGCTTGGCAATGCCTGTCAAAATACCTTAATCACCTGCCCCGTAATGGCCCCAAGCACGCTTTTAACATAAGCATTGGCTACTTTGTCCATAGCAACAGGCTCATGGCCAGGAAAATACTCAAAGAAACCCGGCGAATCTTCAACAACTCCGGGGCTTACCGCATTAATCCGCACGCCGTTTTGCAATTCGATGGCGGCACTGATAACAAAGGAATTTAGCCCTCCGTTAATAGTTCCCAGATTTACACCATTTATAACAGGATCTTCGGATAGAATACCTGATGTAAGCGTGAATGAACCTTTGGCATTAATATGACGCTGGCCTATCAGTACCAAATTTACCTGTCCAAGCAGCTTGCTTTCAATTCCCTTTTTGAAATCAGCCGGCGTTGTACTTGAGAGCGGACCAAAATGCCCTGAACCGGTGGTACTTATCAACGCATCAAACGGCCCAATCTTTTCATAAAACGATTCAATTGATTCGGGCGAAGTGATGTCTAACTGAAAAGCCCCGCTTTTAGAACCTGCTGTTATAATCTCGTGCCTGCCCTGCAACACTTCAGTAACCTTTTTGCCAATAGTACCCGAAGCACCAATGATAATTATCTTCATAGTATATGTTTTTTGTACAAGTTAACAAGTGTCAGCATAAATCAACATCATCACAAAGTAAAACACACCCAGTTTGTCAAATACCTGTGTCAATGCTTGTTTTTATAAAAATAGATTTAGATTTGTTTCCAATATCCGATTATATAAATGACTAAAAACACTGCGCTTTCAACTGTTCCGGGTTTCATTCGCAATACCGTTGCCAACATTCACCCTTTAGATCATACTTTCCTGCTTCATAAGGTTAAAGATACCTGGGTTGAGATCAGCTACGGCGAGGCACTGGAAAAAATAGATGCTATTTCGGCCTGGTTTCTGCATATCGGCATCAGGAAAGGCGACAGGCTTTCGCTCATTATCGAAAACGGCCCAAATTACGTTTATTATGATCAGGCCCTGCAACAGATCGGTGCGGTTAATACTTCGATATATCCAACCCTTACAGAAAACGAGATAGAATATATCCTGAACGATTCAGGTGCACGTACCATCATTTGCGGCAATCCATTCCTGTTTAGGAAAGTTTTAAAGGTGGCAAACAACTGCCCTGAGCTGATCCGCCTGATACCTGCATTTGATGACTTCGAAAAATTCAGCGATAAAGTAAGCTTAAATGCAGGTGTAATTGGCTTTGAAGAAGTAATTGCCGAGGGGCGCAAATTGTTGGAGCAATATCAGCACGCCATTAATGCGGCACGTGAAGCCATCTTGACAACTGATACTTCATGCCTCATCTATACTTCAGGCACCACAGGTGTACCTAAAGGCGTGGTTTTAACACATCATAACCTTACTCAAAACGCGATCAATAGTTTAATCCAGATCCCGTTTGTTGAAAAAACCGACAGGTTTTTATCGTTCCTGCCACTATCGCACGTGTTTGAGCGTACCATTTACCATATAGCCATTTACCGGGGATCACAAATAGCCTTCGCCCAAAGCCTTGAACTATTGGCAAAAAACATGGCCGAAGTTAAACCTACTATACTTTGTTGCGTACCACGTTTGCTGGAACGCATCCACGACAGGGCTATCAAAAGTGGCACATCAGCAGGTGGCATCAAAACCAAGATTTTCCTTTGGGCATTTGAAATTGGCAAAAAAGTGCGCCTTGCACAGGAAGCAGGCAAATCGCCCAATGTGATGTTAAAAGCACAGCATGGCATTGCCGAGAAACTGGTATTCAGCAAAATCAAGGAAAAAACCGGCGGACAACTTAAATTCATGGTATCGGGCGGCGGTGCACTGCCTAAAAATATCGGTGAGTTTTTTGGCGATCTTGGCATTGTGATTTTAGAGGGCTTTGGCTTAACCGAAACATCACCGGTGATGGCCGTTACAGAGCGTCACAGGGTAATTTATGGTACCGTTGGCCGCATCATTCCCGGTATTGAAGTGGCCATCCAAAATGTGGATACCAAACACATCTACAGCATACAAACGCATGATAACTTTAAGGAGGATACCCTGACCGAGGAAGGTGAGATCATTGTTCGCGGGCATTGCGTAATGAAAGGCTACTGGAACAAGCCGGAAGAAACCGCCACAGTTATCGATTCGCACGGGTGGTTCCATACCGGTGATATCGGTCGTTTCTTCCGTGGCAACCTTCAGATCACTGATCGCCTGAAAAACATGCTGGTGAACGCATATGGTAAAAACATCTATCCAACCCCAGTGGAGAATACCTACCTCAAAAGCCCTAAAATTGAACAGGTATTTTTAGTAGGCGATAAACGTGAATACATTGCGGCTATCATAGTGCCCGCACGTGAAACCCTGCAGGAAACTTTTAACCTTCAGAATGAGTTCTTTGAGCGCCCCGAAGTGTTCATTGATGATAAAGAAATTGTCGACTGGATTGGTGCCGACATCCGTAAATACAGCAACGAACTGGCCAAATTTGAACGTATCAAATCATTTAAAGTAAAACGTAACCCTTTCAGCATGGATGATGGCGAGATCACCCCTACCATGAAAGCCAAACGCAAGGTTATCGAAAAGAAATATGCTGCCGATATTGATGAGCTGTATGTTGGAGAGACGGAGGAAGACTAACCGTTGATGGGCTTTTGATTACGTTGATTTCGCTGATGTCGGAACCGGGATTTGGGGAGATTTATCGGATTAGCGGAATTTAATTAATCCAAGCCTCAGAAAAAATCAACGAAATCAGCGCAATCACTTAAAATCAACGGTTAAGATTTACTAACTTTGTTAGCATGAAGCGATCAGGCAGTGCTGACTTACCTTTACATTATGGCTACGTACCACTGTGGCTTGCCGAACGAATGGCTAAGCTTGGTCTTGCAGTGGTAGAAACCATTGTGATGGACTATGGCAAGGATGAAGTTCTTCGCCGGTTAAGCGATCCTTTTTGGTTTCAGAGCCTGGGCGCTGTTATGGGGATGGACTGGCATTCCTCAGGCATAACAACCTCCGTAATGGGCGCTTTGAAAAAATCTATTAACCCGCACAGCCGTGAGTTGGGCATTTACATTTGCGGGGGAAAAGGCAAACACTCCAAACAAACCCCAGCCGAGCTTTTAAAAGTAGGCGAAGCCACCGGGCTCAATGGTAATTACCTGGTAAAATGCAGTAAACTAAGCGCTAAGGTTGATAATACCGCCATTCAGGATGGCTTCCAGCTTTATACTCATAATTTTATTTTAAGCGATACCGGCAAATGGGCTGTAGTACAGCAAGGCATGAGCGATGCCAGCAGCACCGCCCGCCGCTACCACTGGCATTCGGAGCAGCTAAGTTCATTTGTTGATGATCCGCATACGTTTATCTACGGAAAAAACAATGGCTATATCCTTAACATGACGGATAAAGAAGCAGGCAACTCACGCAATGGCGTTATGCAGATTGCTGCCGAAAATCCCGGTATCATGATCAGGGAGATCAGCAAACTGGTAATGCCCAACCACCATGAGGTTTATGCCAAAGATGTAGACCTTAAACGCCTTGGCGCGGTACTTTGGCTGGCCCATGAAAAACAGCCCAAAGATTTTGAAGACTTGCTGTTATTGCAAGGCTTAGGGCCGCGCACTTTACAATCGCTGGCATTGGTAAGTGAAGTAATCCACGGCACCCCTTCACGGTTTAAGGACCCTGCCAGGTTTTCCTTTGCTCATGGCGGCAAGGATGGCGCTCCGTTTCCCGTTCCAACCAAAGTTTATGATGAAACCCTAAGCACCCTTCAAACGGCTATTTATAAGGCAAAAATGGGTAATAGCGATAAAAATGAGGCCATCAAACGCCTCTCCCAAATAGCCGAAAACGCCGAAAAAGATTTTACGCCCAATGCCAACTTCGATAAAGTTATTGAAAAGGAGCGTAACGACTCGTGGAAATATGGAGGTCGTACAGTTTTTGGCAGAGCAAAGGCTCCCGCTGAACAGCAGCTTAAATTATTTTAAAGTAGTACTAATGAACTTTGCAGTATCTAAATGCGCCTGCAAACCGGGCAACATTTTATTCGCAAAATCGGCCAGGGAGGTGTTTTTCTTATCTTGCCCTACTATTTTATACAAAGCTATCTGATCGGTATGGTCATTGATAACCATTTGTATATACGCCTTATCAAACGCTCCTGCTTTCTTTACATCCAAATCATTGATCATTTGCTGATGGATGGGGCTTATTATGGCCGAGTCCGTAATCTGGTTATCGGTTTTGAGTTTCTTGAAATCATCGGCCAGCATGGTATGATCATCAATCATGAGTTTGGCAAACTGGATAACCCGCTGATTTTTCGAATTCGCAATTGCCAAACCTGAAGCCTTTACCGAGGCAAGGGTTGACTCTTCGCCACTTTTAAGAAACAACAGGCCGTTATCATCTATTTGCGTTTTATTGTAGTTATTAGCTTGCCGGTTGCTTTGGCAGGCCTGCAATACCAATAAAAAAAACATGAAAAATAAAGCGCTTGTTAATCGGCTCATGCTGATAGTTTAATGATCTAATTTAACAAAAAAAGGCAACAATAGTTTTCATATCTCTTTTAAAACGATCAAGGCTTACTATCCGGAAAACAACTGATTAATAACACTTTTACTCTTCAGTTCCCTAAAGAGCTAATTGTTATTTTAAATGTACACTTGAAGTGTAAAAACCACACTTGTATTTTTTATGCCTCTTCTTTAAATTTAAAGTTGCCTCATCAACAATATCCTTTGCTAAAATTTAATATTTAACATCACTCTAATCATCAGTCTTAAAAAACTGATAAACAAAAAGTTAACTCAAATAAAACAAATTGATTTTTTAGACAAATACAATATATTGTAAATATTTTCTTACAAACAAACAAAAGGGCATCAATGTTGCGGCAACGTAAAATGAACAAACTAAACGAAACCTTTGAACTATGATAAACGCGGAAAAAATCACATGTTATTGCTTCAATAAAGATTGCGCTGCCTCGATATATAACGATACTACCTGTTTATCAATACAAGTCCCCCTCGAAGTAGCGTTGTCACGTACATTAAATTGTATTGAATGCGGTGCTGAGCTACTGTCTCCATTGTTAATAGAGATAAAAAAAGACATTCTTAATCTTATAAAAGATGATCAACAGCATTCGGTAGCTATTATTGATGATGATATCATTTTTCACGAAACGGTTAAAATCATTTTAAAAGATAATTGGTTAAATGCAAGCTTTTATATGAACCCTGAACCGGTATATAACAAGTTATACAGCAACCGCAATAAACATGCGGAAATACCTAATATTATTTTCCTTGATCTGGATATGCCGATAATGGATGGCTGGGAGTTCTTAGATCTGTTCAATAACATCCATCGCTCGCTTGCAAAGCTGGTTTCTATTTATATTATCTCAAATTCCGTTGATCCTTCCGACCAGAAACGGATGAAAGCATACCCTTTTGTTAAAAGCTTTATTTCAAAACCCTTAACCAGGCACTTTTTAGGTAAAATCAATGAGGAGGTTTCAAAAAACGCTGCTGGTCTTGAACTTAAACCGGCATCTAACTGGTAGCCACTAAATTTATTAATCAGGAATACAAAAAGGGAGCCCCAGGTTTCCTTTTTGTGTTTTATCTGGTTTTAAAAAAGCCGGGGCTAAACTTTACCTTTGCCAAATGGACTATTTTAAAAAACTGCTCAACCTGTTACAAACTGAGCAGGACGAAGACCGCCAGGCATACCTAAAACTCACCGAAACATCCTCAGCGACCGATCGCCGTGCAGCAGGACTTACCTGGTACCCTATAGCCATTAAAGGTACCGAAATAGGCAGGGGCGATTATCTAACCGTTGAGGTTGAACGTCCTTCGCACCAGGACCTCAGCCACCAGTTCAGGTTTGGAGCTTCGGCAGCATTGTTTTCAAATCATGATCCTAAAACCAGCCGGGTAAATGGCACAGTATCCTATCAGGGTGGTAACCGGCTAAAATTAACCCTGAACACCGAAGAATTACCCGACTGGAGCCGGAATGGAAAACTCGGCATCGATCTGCTGTTTGATGATAATAGCTACGATGAAATGCAGAAGGCACTCAAACAGGCTGCTAAACTTATCAACGATAATAAAGATGGCCACCTTACCCGTGTATTAACCGGGCAAAGCACTCCAACATTCATTCCCGAAACAATTCATTATCCGCTTCAAGACTTAAATGATTCACAACGGCAAGCTGTCCAAAAAATAGTAGAAGCGCAGGAGCTCGCTATAGTTCACGGGCCTCCGGGTACGGGCAAAACAACTACACTTGTGCAGGCCATTAAAGCACTTATAAAGCAAAATAAGCAACAGATCCTGGTAGTGGCGCCAAGCAATACTGCTGTTGACCTGCTTAGTGAAAAGCTGAGCAATGAAGGTTTAAACGTACTGCGCATCGGCAATCCGGCAAGGGTGTCTGAAAAATTAATGGCTTTAACTTTAGATAGCCGGATAAGTGCACATGATGATATGAAGGAGGTCAAAAAGCTTAAAAAGCAGGCTTCCGAATACAAAAACATGGCGCACAAATACAAGCGCAATTTTGGCAAGGCCGAGCGCGACCAGCGCAAGGCGCTTTTTGATGCAGCCCATCAACTCATCAGGGAAGTGGATAAAACCGAACAATTTATTGCCGAAGACCTGATCAGCAAAGCGCAGATCATTACCGCAACACTTGTTGGCGCCAATCATTACACTATACGGGATTTAAGGTTTCATACCATAGTTATTGATGAAGCCGGGCAGGCCCTTGAACCGGCTTGCTGGATCCCTATATCAAAGGCTCAAAAAGTGATCTTCGCCGGCGATCATTTACAGCTCCCTCCTACTATTAAATCACAGCAGGCCGCTAATGAAGGATTGAGTACCACCCTGCTCGAAAAATGCACTGCGCTTTATCCCGAGGCCGTTGTATTACTTGAAGAACAATACCGGATGAATGAAGCCATTATGGGCTTTTCATCAAAAGAGTTTTATAACAATAGGTTAAAAGCTCATGAATCGGTAGCAAACCTGTTACTGTTTCCGGGGGATGTTCCGCTTAGTTTTGTTGATACCGCAGGTTGTGGTTTTGATGAAAAACAGGAAGGAACCAGCACGGCAAATCCCGAAGAGGCTGCGTTCCTATTCAAACATCTTCATAAGCTGGTTGGCGAACTCACCGGGTATTATCCGGCAGAAAACTTCCCAACTATTGCAGTTATTTCCCCATACAAAGAACAGATCAGGATTTTAAACCAATTATTACAGGATTCGACAGAACTGATGATTTATGCTGACAAAATTGCCATCAACACCATTGATAGTTTCCAGGGGCAGGAACGAGATGTAGTTTACATCAGTCTCACCCGCAGCAATGCCAACGGAGAGATAGGCTTCCTGAGCGATATTCGCCGCATGAATGTGGCCATGACCCGTGCGCGCAAAAAACTGGTAATGATCGGTGATAGCTCAACACTTGCGTATGCTCCTTTTTATGGAGATATGATCAGCTATGCGGAACAGCTAAATGGCTATCAAAGCGCCTGGGATTACGCAGGCTACGATTAAACGTCAATTGTTTGTTACATAAGCTTTAATACTGCTACAGCTTGGGATATTGGTTAAATTTATCCTTTAGCCTCATAACCGGCGCTGCTATGAATTTTAAACTGTATAACCTGTTCAAACTTGCTGCTTTTATAAGCTTCTTTATTTCTTTGACCCAAACCGGTAAAGTATCGGCCCAAACCAATACCGACGATCCGCATTTGGGCATCATTCCCGCTCCTGCTTCAATCACCAAAAGCGATGGTACATTTATTTTTACCCCGCTCACATCAATCAAAGCCGACAACCCAAAAGACAAAGCTGTTTTATGGCTGAAAGATTACCTGCAGGAGAACCGGCACCTGAATATCAAAATAGCCAAATACAACTCAAAAATTAAAGCAACCAAAAGCAAAGGCCTGATCCTGACCTCAAAAGGAGCTAATAAATTGCCAAATGAAGGGTATAAACTTAGCATCACACCACTCAATATTATTATCGTTGGCAAGGATGCAGGCCTGTTTTATGGCATTCAAACTTTGTTGCAGCTTTTCCCGGTTGAAAACGCAGCCTCCTATAAATTGCCTTGCGCGGTAATTGAGGATTCGCCCCGTTTTGGGTACCGTGGGATGATGCTGGATGTATCCCGTCATTTCTTTACCATTCCGCAGGTTAAAAAGGTAATCGAGCTTATTGCATCTTATAAATTGAATACCTTTCACTGGCATTTGGTTGATGGCCAGGGATGGCGTATCGAGATTAAAAAATACCCCAAACTTACCGAAGTGGGTGCATTTCGCCAGCAAACCATGTTTGGCAGTAACCGCGACTGGCCCGATTCGCTTAGTTACGGCGGTTTTTACACCCAGGAACAAATTAAAGATGTGGTTAAATTTGCGGCCGACCGATATATTAACGTGGTCCCAGAAATTGAAATGCCTGCCCATTCCGAAGCTGCATTGCGTGCCTATCCCGAATTTAGATGCGATACCGTTGCCGGCCAAAAAGCCCCGCGCGATATCAATAACCTGTACTGCCCTACCGAGCAGACTTTTACCTTTTTACAGGATGTGCTTACTGAAGTGATGGCGCTGTTCCCAAGCAAGTACATTCACATTGGCGGTGATGAAGCAGGTAAGGAACCCTGGAAACAATCGGCCTTTTGCCAGGCTTTGATGAAGGAAAAAGGCCTGAAAGATGAAAAGGAATTGCAAAGCTATTTTATTCAGCGTATTGAGAAATTCATCAACTCCAAAGGCCGCAGTATTATAGGTTGGGATGAGATACTGGAGGGTGGCCTTGCCCCTAACGCCACAGTAATGAGCTGGCAGGGTGAGGAGGGTGGTATTAATGCTACCCATCAAAAGCATAATGTGATTATGACACCGCAAACTACAGGTAACTACTTTGATCATTACCAAAGCAGCTCACCACAGGAGCCGGTATCTTTTGGCCGTTACGCCACTTTGGAAGAAACTTATAATTATGATCCGGTTTCAAAGCAATTAACTCCCGACGAACAGAAATATATAATAGGCACCCAGGGTAACCTTTGGACAGAGTACGTACCTACCGTGGCCAAGCTTCAATACCAAATCATGCCGAGAGTTTTCGCCTTATCGGAAGTGGCATGGACCCAACCTGTCAATAAAGACTACACCAATTTTTCAGAAGTACGGTTGGCTAAACATTTTGCAAGATTAGATGCCATTAGCTACAACTACCGGGTACCAACCGCGTTAACCACTATCGATACCATGGTTGTAGGTCCTCATTTCGTATATACCTTAAAATCGGTTGTACCGGGTGCTAAAATCTATTATACACTCAACGGCCGCGACCCATTGGATACTGACCTTCAGTATGACGGGCCAATCACTTTCTCCATACCGCAAAATGAGAAGAGGGAATTGCGGACAAGGGTGATCACACCATCCGGTCGCAGGAGTATTGCTACCCGCACTCTAATGTACAATAAAGCGCCATTACCTCCAGTAAACTACACGGCCAACAAACAGGGGATTAAATACAAATGGGCAAAAAACACATTTACCTCTCCCGATCAGCTTAGCTATGCTGCACCACAAGATTCGGCTATCAGCAATAAACTGGATGCCGAACCTTTGAAAAAAGACAACCCTAATTTTGGTGTGGTTTATGACGGTTACGTGAATATTTTGGCCGATGGTACTTATAACTTTACGCTTGCAAATTATGCGGCCAGCCAATTGTTCATTGATGGCGTGCAACTAACAGAAGCTGAATATGCGCTGCCACTGGCAAAAGGTTTTCATCAGATAAAGGTAAAGTACATATACAATGCGCCACCACCGCCAACAGGCAGGTACAGGCCCCGTGTAGCTCCGCTTAAAGTATATGTTACAGCTCCCGGAAGTTTTGAAAAGAAGGAGCTTAACGCAGCCAATCTTTATTTTTGATACATGGAATTAGGTATAAGCACCTTTGGCGAGGTACATCCCGATGGCAAGAGCGGCAATGCTTTAAATGCCCACAAGCGGGTTCAGGAATTATTGGAAGAAGTAAAACTGGCTGATGAGGTTGGCCTGGATGTTTTTGCCTTCGGCGAGCATCACCGGCCCGACTTTGTGATCTCAGCACCTGAAATATTAATCTCTGCGGCAGCAGCTATCACTAAAAATATTCGTTTATCAAGTTCTGTTACCGTATTGAGCTCGGCCGATCCGGTGCGCACATTTCAAAATTTTGCTACTGCCGATCTTGTTTCGGGTGGCCGGGTTGAAATGATAGCGGGCAGGGGTTCATTCATTGAATCGTTTCCTTTGTTTGGTTTCGACCTGAATGATTATGATGCATTGTTTACTGAAAAACTCGAAATGTTTTTGCAGATCAATAAACAGGAAATTATTTCATGGAAAGGCAACTTCCGGGCGTCGGTCAGAAACCAGGGTGTATACCCTCGTCCATTGCAATCAGAGATACCAGTTTGGATAGGCGTTGGCGGCACCCCAGCCTCTGCTAAACGAGCGGGAGCATTAAACCTGCCCATGATCATTGCCATATTGGGTAGCGCGCCAAAACATTTTGTGTCTTTTGTGGAACTTTACCGCGAATCGGCAGCTAAAGCCGGACATGATGTAAGCAAACTGCAACTGGCTATCAGTTCACAATTTTACGTGGCCGAAAACTCGCAACAGGCAGCGGATGAATTTTACCCAAGCTATGAGGCCCTCATGACCCGTGTTGGCAAAGACAGGGGCTGGTCGCCCATGACAAGGGAGCAATTTGAATACCTTCGCGATTTTGGGCCACTGGTTGTTGGCGATCCGCAGCAGGCTATCGACAAAATCATGCAGCAATACGAGCTTTTTGGCAATACCCGCTTTGTAGCCCAACTGGTTACCGGCTTTACCAAACACAAGGATATTTTAAAAGCCATTGAAATTTACGGCACAAAGGTAGCCCCTATAGTACGTAAAGAAACCAAGGTAAAAGCTTAAGCTTTTGCCTTGGTTAAAAACTCTTCTATAATGGTTACAGCAGGATAATTTCCGTCTTCACGTACTTCGGCTATCTCACCTATATAGTCGCCATGGCCACCAGGCAGGATGCAAAGCTCAGCATCAGGTAACATACGGTATAATTCCAGGGTGTGTTCTGGCCTGATTACGTCTTTATCCCCGGCAATCACCAACGCCGGCATTGTAATAGAACGAATAGCGTCATCGCCCCAGTCTTGAAAAGCTTGCATACGACTAAGGTCCCGCTTATGCATTATTTCTAAAGCAGCATGATCATTGTTTATAGCGAGAAACGCCTCCTGCAAAGGCTTGGGCATACTATCCAGGGTAGCGTTTTTCATAAAATCCCAAAACCAGGAGTCGAAACCGCTGCGTTTATAAAACGAGGAAGCTATGATGATTTTATGTACTAATTCTGGATGCCTGATCGCCAACTGCATTGCGGTGTTACCACCGTTGCTAAAGCCCATGATATCAGCCTGTTTTATATCCAAATGTTTAAGTAAAGCCGCAATGTCATCAGCATCCTGTTCAAATGAAGTGGGCACGCCCCTATCTGGCGTACGCCCGTGCGCCTGTAGATCTACCCCTATTACCTTGTGTTTTTTTGCAAAAGTTGACAACACACGACCAAAAGTAACATAGATATCTGAACCTCCGCCGTGAACCAGCACCAACGGGAAACCCTCACCATGAATTTCGTAATACATTTTCAGGCCATTAACAACGGCATAGTTACCGGCAATATTTGTTTTTGTCATATGCATAGGTTTTAATTCAATACAAACTTAGTTGTTTGAAGATAGGGAACCGGGTAGTAAATATGACAATTTGAGGTATAAAAAATGACAGCTCAAATTATTGCTGTATAGCCATTGCCGTCACAGCCTGCAGATACCATGCGGCATGAGGCAACCATTGCTCTGTCCAGCGCCATTCGTTGCCATTATCCTTCATTTTAAAATCGATACCACTTCCGTCAGGATTTTCCTTTTTACCAGTGATACCATTGGAGATTCCACCTTTGCCGGAGCCATGCCCAAAGTTCGAACTCATGTAAGGCACATTGCTTTTACCAAACTGGTACATAAAACACATTTGGTAAGGGTTGCAACCCAATATCCAGGCTATTTGGTGCGAGGCATATTCGGCCAGTTCTTTTTTTACGCCCCAGCCACCTTTCTCAGGATAAATTAACCTTCCTCCTATTAGTGCCGCAGTAGCCAGCGAGCCGAGGCGGGCGTTTTCGCCCTGCCACCACCAGCCGGTTTCATTTTCATGCGGAATAAAAAAACCATCTTTTACTGTACCCCTGAATTTAAACGACTGCCGGGCGTACCCAAACGGATTGTCGACATTAGCAGTAACTTTAAGATTATAATCTAAAGCCTTTTTTATGGTAGATAAGGCTGCGGTACGTTCATCTGCATCCTTTTCTTTGTCGAGATATCTGCATAATGCAACAACAGGCATTCCCGCATCTGCTGCATGCCAAAAGGGCCTGTCACCATCATCGGCAATAAAATAACCTGCGGGGCTCATTCGCTTATTCAGGTTTTCGGCACGCTTGCGGGCTTCGTCCCGGTAGAGGGTGCTATCCGTCGCTATCCACAATTCGGTAGCCGCCATCAGGGCACAATAATCGTCAATGATGTTTTCCTTACCATCGTCATCATATTTAGTATTGTTTATCAGCAGATGAGCAAAGGCCCGCTTAGCGGCAGCAAGATATTCGGCCGATTTAAAATCACCGTCTTTTTTCAATTGAGAGATCCTTGCCAATGATGCTATAGCCATTCCACCGCCCTCACGAAACGCGGCCTGGTATTCATCGGTAGTAACGCTGTTTGCCTTTAACCCTACAACTCGCCTTGCTTTAGGGTCTTTATTAAAGTAACTGAACACGATCATATAAAAATAATCGTCTTTCGATAAGGCACGCATCATATAGTCGGCCCCCCAAAGCGCTTCGTTTACCATGCCATCATAAACGTTTAGTTTATTTAATAAACCCGGAGCTGTTTGCACCGTGTTGATCATCGACCACGTTACCAGGGGAATTTGCTGGGGCGACACGAAATTGGCATAAGCTAAATGCGAAAAGTACTTGCTCACATCACCCGATGCATCGCACCAGCCGCCGCGCAGATCAACGGTTTTATCGCTACCGTAAAGCTGAACAACGGAGTCGGCCTGTAGTTCGGTTGGCGTGTTGGCCCGTTGCCTGTTATAGTAACTTAATATTGAAGGGATGGTAGCCATCGCCAATGCATTATCTTTGATCTCGAACCAATCGGATACCGCCCCTTTATTTTTGCCTATCATAAGCCGGTATTTACCTTCGGTTTTAAATCCTGAAAAATCGGCCTGATAAAAGTATGCGCCCTTTGCCCACTCATCTACCTGTAAATGCTTGCTCAATTTTCCGGTAAAAGTTATTTTGCCCGCCGTATTTTGCAATTGAAATGTTGTACCCGCGGTAAATTTAGCATCGTTACGTACAACGATGGTCTTTGCTCCACGCGCGTCGTATGCCACCTGATTCATGTAAAAAACAGGGTCGGCTTTGCATAAGTAACAAAGCAGCGTAAAGAAAATTGAAAGGATAATTTGGCGGTTAAACAGGTTCATGTAAATGCAGATTAATTGGCAAAATGGAATGCCTGCAATTTACAGCATTTATGCACCCGGTATCGCTTACGCAGCAAAAACCTGCCCCTAATTTACCACTACAAAAACAAAGCCCTGCTTACTTGACATATGCAGGGCTTTGTAATTAATGCTATTCGGTATTACTACTTCTTCTTTTTGTGCGATGATTTATGGCTGCTGCCAGATGATGACGACTTTTTAGAAGATGACGATTTCTTCGAAGATGAATGTTTTGACGAAGATGATGAATGCCTGGACGAATGTTTGGAAGAATGTTCTTTTTTAGACGAACGGCCATGTCTGTGCCTGCGTGTCGGCCTGTCTTCGTCACCATAATCTACATTCTCAGGCTTAGGCATCCTCCTGATCTTAGGGCCAAAGTCAATGGCTTCGTCATGGAAAAATTTATCGAATGGATTGAAATAATAGATATTGGCCGCATCGTAAATCTTGATACTTGCTTTTAAGCGGTTGTTAAATGCTTCCTCGTCTTTTAATTCGGGTGCTGTCCAACCGGCTTCTGCTAAACCGGCAATACGCGGGAATAGCATAAAATCAAGACGTTTTTCAGACCCTATCATTTCTGTCCAGATGTTGGCCTGTACACCTATGATCTGTTTTGACTGTAAGTCCTCGTTGTTTTGTAGTTGTTTTTCAGGGAAACCATAAACGCTACCCACCGTATTATATACCCCTTTCCACCTCCGGCCGGAGATATGATCGGCATCCTGCACAAAATCAAAGTACATTGGTAAACGTGGGCAAAGTACCACCTGGTAACCTTTTTGAACCGCCAAATGCAGCTGTCCCGGCAAATTCTGTCTCCACCAAAAAATAATGGTTTTATCAGCAGGCAGGTTTGTACCTGTTGCTTCGTCCCATGCCAATACTTTATCACCCGCATTGATAGCGGTATCAGCTACGCGTTTAAAGAAATAACGTTCCAATTCACCCACATCAGCAAAATTATTCTTCTGCATAAAGTTGGCAATTGAAGGATTAAGCGACCAGGCCTTAACACCCAAAGCAACCTCATCGCCACCTAAATGGATCATTTTAGAAGGAAATAATGCACTGGTTTCCTTAATGATATTACCAAGAAACTGGTAAGTGCTATCGATTGCGGGGTTAAACGTAAAATTAGGATAGCCTTCAACACTGCCACCACTAAACTGCGGATATGCTTTGTTGGCGGCAGTAGCATGGCCTGGCATATCAATTTCAGGGATCACAGTTATAAACCTTTCGGCAGCATAAGCAATGATATCTTTGATTTGGGCCTGAGTATAATATTGAGGGTCTGCTACTGAATCGCTGTAATTCCCAATTCCACCAATCAGCGTTAACTTAGGGTATTTTTTAATCTCTAAACGCCAGCCTTGCGCATCGGTTAAGTGCCAGTGAAATTTGTTGAGCTTATAATACGCCATCCAATCAAGGATTTGCTTCACCTTTTCGGCCCCAAAAAAATGGCGCGATTCGTCGAGCATCAATCCACGCCATTGATAACGTGGGGTATCGAAAATGGTTAAAGATGCTAAGTTGATACTTTCGCCACGTGGCTGATCTTTGATCATCTGCAGTAAAGAAACCACGCCATAAAAAACCCCGTCGCGATTGCTTGAGGATATAGTGATTTCGTTAGCAACAATTTTTAAAGAATAGGCCCCGGCAGTAGGGTCGCCATTGGTTAAAAGCAAATGAATAACGCTGCCTGCATCTTTATTATCAACAGCAAGCGTAAAACCGGCTAATTGGTTTACCTGCTTTTGAAAATATCGGGCTATCGGCAATAACGAAGCATCATTTACACCAACAGTACTATGATTGTTAAAAGTAAACTGCCCTGTACCGCTAACAACAGACTTAGGCTGAGGGATTATATTGACATTTTGCGCCCGAACGGAACCGCAAAACAGAAGAAATACAAGTACGATCTTAAGCTTCATTTAAAAAACAACTCAAATAGTTTGGGGCTGCTATGATATGAATTTTCTTTCAAAAACAGGGTAATTTGTTTGTAACAAAGTGTTTAAATGATATAACAAGAATCTTTTTACCTCAAAAACACGCAAGTAGTATACATTATAAAACAAAAGCGGCCCCGAGTATTCAGGGCCGCTTTCCGTTTTCATAGGGGTAGATAAAGATTATTTCCAGCCGCCGCCCAATGAGCGGTAAAGCTCGGCATTGGCGCTAAGTTGAGCCATTTTAATAGATGCTAATTCAAGTTCACCTTGCAGTACGTTACCTTGAGCGGTAATCACTTCAAGATAAGTAGCGAGACCATTTTTAAACAACATGCTGGCATTAGAGGTAGCCTGTTGCAATGTTTTAACACGGTTTGCAGCAATAGCCTGTTGTTCTTTTAATTTTTGAAGCCTAACCAAAGCGTCAGATACTTCGCCAACTGCATTTAATACAGACTGGCGGAATTGGATCACTGTTTTTTCGCGGTCAACTTTGGCAACTTCATATTGGGTACGCAACTGCTTGTGCTGTAACAAAGGTTGGGCAATCCCCCCAGCAACTGTACCGAACAATGAAGCAGGGATGTTAAACCAGTTACTTGATTTAAATGAGTTTAAACCACCCTGACCTGTAATAGTTAATGAAGGATAAAGCTGAGCTTTGGCAATACCAACCCTCGCGTTAGCAATGTTCAAAGCCAGTTCAGAGCTCCTTACA
Source organism: Mucilaginibacter sp. A5337 (assembly GCF_059690695.1). Taxonomy (NCBI): domain Bacteria; kingdom Pseudomonadati; phylum Bacteroidota; class Sphingobacteriia; order Sphingobacteriales; family Sphingobacteriaceae; genus Mucilaginibacter; species Mucilaginibacter sp. A5337. The sequence continues at coordinate 151,725 of NZ_JCAWEC010000009.1, forward strand.
TCAGGCCTGCGGCTAACCATAGCCGATGGCACACCTGTTGAAAGGGTTTCAGGAAAGCTAATGTCATTAAGCGTAACGTTGCGTTCAATTGCGTTAGGTAACCTGCCTGCTAATATGCTTAAACCGTTTTCCTGAACATTGATATCCCGTTCAAACTGAGGAACCAGCTGCGCAGCCGCTTCCAACTGAGCCTGGGCCTGCTGAACACCTAAAAGGGTTACCTGGCCGGCATCGTACTGCAATTTGATGATGCGTAAAGTACTATCATTCAGTTTTACGTTTTTCTTTGCAATATTCAGCTGCTCATCAAGCATCAGGAGGTTATAATAACCTTGAGATACACTTGACACGATATTGGTTTGGATAGCCCTTTTAGCCTCATTAGTTTGCAGGTACTGTGCTAAAGCTTCGCGGTTTTGACTGCGGATTTTGCCCCAGATATCGGCCTCCCATGAAAGGGCTAAATTTGCATTATAATCTTCGATATGTTTAGTACCGATGCCATATTGCTTAATGCTTAAACCATTGATGCTATTGTCCGACGGACGGTTTGTACTTGCGGTAACGTTTAAACCTAAAGTAGGTGCGTAGTTCCATTTAACCTGTTTAAATTGCAACTCGGAGGCTTCAATGTTTTTAACCGCCACCTGCATATCGTAATTTCTAACAATAGCACTGTCAATCAACTTTTGAAGAGCGGCATCGGTAAAAAAGTTTTTCCATTGTAAGTCGGCAATGCTGCTGGTATCACCAGTGGTAACCGCGTTCCTGAAGGTTTCAGGTTGCGCGTCCTTTGGCGTAGCAACATCTTTTGAAACTTTACAGCCGGCCAGCACCACCAATGCTAAAGCCAAACTGCCTATTATATTTTTCATTGTTATATCTTTTTTAAACTATCACAGGTTTGAAACCCTGTGATAGTTTTAGTTGATGTTTGATTGATTAAGCTGAATATTCATTTTCAAGCACGGCCACATCCTTACCATGGTCGCCGGCGGCGGCAAGCGGTTTAGGTTTACCACTGATGCGTTCCTGCAAACCCTGGAATATCACGTATAGTACAGGTATGATGAACAAACCTAACAATACGCCTGAAACCATTCCGCCTGCTGCACCAATACTGATAGAGTGATTACCCTGTGCAGATGGACCGGTAGCAATACTCATCGGGAACAAACCGAATACGAATGCCATTGAGGTCATGATGATTGGACGGATACGGAGTTGAGCAGCTTCAATAGCCGACTGAACCAGCCCGTGCCCTGCCCTTCGCCGTTGTACCGCGAACTCTACGATCAGGATGGCGTTCTTCGCTAACAAACCGATAAGCATGATCAGCGCTACCTGTACATAGATGTTGTTTTCGATACCGGTTAAGCCCAATACAATGAACACACCGAATAAACCTGTAGGTATTGAAAGTATTACCGCCAATGGCAGGATATAACTTTCATACTGTGCTGATAACAGGAAGTATACGAACACCAAACACAACAGGAAGATCACTGTTGACTGACCGCCTGAAGCGATCTCCTCACGGGTTTGACCGGTGAACTCATAAGCAAAGCCTTGTGGTAACTGCTCTTTGGCAGTTTCCTCTATCGCTTTGATGGCATCACCAGAGCTGTAACCTGGTTTAGGAATGGCATTGATCTCGATAGAGTTAAACAGGTTGTAACGTGAAGCAGTTTCTGAACCATACACACGGGTTAATTTAACCAGGGTATTGATCGGCACATTTTCGCCTGATTTGTTTTTAACAAACACACGGTCAATTGCTGAAGGATCAGTCCTGTCGGCAATATCAGCCTGAACAACCACACGATAGTATTTACCGAAGCGGTTAAAGTCCGATGCCTGTGCAGTACCAAAGTAAGCCTGCATAGTTGAAAGGATATCTTTCACACTTACACCTAACTGGTTGGCTTTTTCATCATCAACTTCTAATTGTAATTGAGGGTAATCGGCTTTATAAGAAGTAAAGGCGTAAGCAATTGCGGGTTTCGCCATTAGCTTGCCGATAAAGTTATTAGCAACACCGCTAAATTTATCAAGCCTGCCGTTGGTTTTATCCTGCAGCATCACATCCAAAGCTTCCACGTTACTAAATCCCGGAACAGTTGGAAAACTGAACACGAAGAAAGTACCACCCGGTATACCTGCTAATCTACCTCTAACTATATTTTGTATCGCATCGATATTTTTAACCTCACCCCTTTCTTCAGTGGGTTTTAACAGCAAGAAGATTACACCGGCTGATGGACTGCTGGATTGGGTTAAGAAGTTAAAACCAGACAACGCGGTAACAAATCGTGCAGACGGCAGTGTTTTCAACTGATCTTCAGCTTGTTTAAATGTTTTATTAGTTCCCGCTAATGAAGTACCTGATGGTGTATTAACAGCGATGGCCACAAAGCCCTGATCCTCTGTTGGGATGAAGCCTGTCTTGGTTTTGTTTACCATATAAACCGTGGCAACAACTACTAAGGCAAGGCCAGCCATACTGATCCATTTATTACGGATCAGAACTTTCAAGCCCCCAACATACCTGTTGGTCATATAATTAAAGCCACCGTTAAAGCCTGCGTAAAATTTATCTACAAAACTTTGCTTAGGGGCGTCATGACCATTTTCACTGTGTTTATTCTTTAAGAATAAAGCAGCAAGAGCAGGACTTAAAGTTAAAGCGTTAACAGCTGATATAATGATAGATATAGCCATGGTCAACGCAAACTGGCGATAAAAGATACCTGTAGAGCCAGTCATGAAACTCACCGGTAAAAATACCGCCGCCATAACCAGCGTAATAGATATGATCGCACCGGTAATCTCGTGCATCGCTTCGGTAGTCGCAGCTTTAGGGGTAAGGCTTGGATCATGCTCCATTTTGGCATGCACCGCCTCCACCACCACGATGGCGTCATCCACAACAATACCTATGGCCAGCACCAGTGCAAACAGCGTTAAAAGGTTAATCGAGAAACCAAATAAGTTCATGAAGAAGAACGTACCGATGATAGCAACCGGAACCGCTATCGCGGGGATCAACGTTGATCTGAAATCCTGCAGGAACACAAATACTACCAGGAACACCAATATAAAAGCCTCTACCAATGTATGCTCAACCTGGTTAATTGATTCATCAAGGTCTGTTTTGGTACGATAGAACTGGTTGTATTTGATACCAACAGGGAAATCTTTTGATAATTTCACCATCAGGTTATCAATCGCAATCTGAATTTCATTAGCATTTGAACCTGATAACTGGATAATACCAATAATAATACCGTCGTGGCCATTCAGGTTACTTACACTATTATATGAATAAGCGCCCAGTTCAACGCGCGCTACGTCTTTCAAACGCAATACAGAACCATCTGCGTTAGCGCGGATAGCAATATTCTGATATTCCTCTGGTTTGGTAAGTTTACCTTTATATTTAATTACATATTCAAATGCTTCGTTGCTGCGTTCACCAAATTTACCTGGTGCTGCTTCAAGGTTTTTATCCTGTATAGCGGCGGTTACTTCGGCAGGTGTAACATTGTAAGCTGCCATTTGGGTTGGGTTTAACCAAACACGCATGGAGTAATCCTTAATACCGCCAAAAATGCTGGCAGAACCTACACCCGGAATACGTTTAATTTCCGGAACGATATTGATCTGTGCATAGTTGGCTACAAAGGTTTGATCGTATTTTTTAGGATCTTCAGAGTAGATCGCCATAGCACCAATAAAACTGTTTTGCTGTTTGGTGGTTGTAATACCATATTGCAAAACCTCGGCAGGTAACTGGCTTGAAGCCTGAGAAACACGGTTTTGAACGTTCACCGCTGCCTGATCGGGGTTGGTGCCTTGTTTAAAGTAAACGGTGATACCTAATGTACCGTCATTACTGGCGGTGGAAGTCATATAGGTCATATTTTCCACACCGTTAATGGCTTCTTCTAACGAAGGGGTAACGGAACGCAAAATAGTTTCCGCATTGGCACCCGGATACACAGCAGATACTAATACCGATGGAGGGGCAATATTAGGAAACCGCTCTAAGGGCAATTTTGTTAAACCAAGCACACCCACTATCACCAGCAATATGGAGATAACAGTTGAGAGTACCGGTCTTTCTATAAATTTCTGAAACATGACTTTAAAGTTTAAGTGTATGTATTATTTCTTAACTACAGCGGCAACTTTATCTGAAGCCTTTTGAGGCTGGATCACCATGCCTTCCTGTAGTTTATCGATGCCCTCTAACACGATCTGGTCGCCGGCTTTAATAGCCTCTTTATCTTTAACCAGGTAGTGATCGCCCGATTTACCAACGATGTCGATAGCTTGCTTTTTAACTTTGCTGCTATCACCCACGATAAATACGAATACTTTGTCCTGCATTTCAACAGTTGCCGATTCCGGCACGATCAAAGCATCTTTATGGCTCAGGCTCAAACGGATCTTACCGGTATTGCCCGAACGTAAAAGACCATCAGGATTTGAGAAATTTGCCCTTAAGGTGATAGCACCGGTGTTTTTATCAAACTGGCCGTCAACGATATCAATTTTACCTTGTTTAGCGTATTCGGTGTTATCAGCAAGCAATAATGATACTGAAGGAACATTTTTCAATTTATCTTTCAGGCTGGCACCCGGATATTGTTCTTTAAAAGCTACGAAATCCTTTTCGCCCAATGAAAAGTAAACGTGTACGTCATGTACGTCTGATAGTTGAGTTAATGGAGCAACATCTGCGGGAGCAACAAGGCTACCTTGTTTCTTAGCAAGCAGGCCGATATAGCCGCTAACAGGCGCTTTTATTAAGGTATAACCTAAATTGATCTGCGCGGTAGCTACATTAGCTTTAGCCGATTCGATATTGGCTTTGGCTACATCAGCAGCAGCTTTAGCTGTTTTTAACTGGTAGTCAGATACTACTTTGTTGGCAACAAGCGGAGTTAATTTTTCAACTTCCAGTTGTGCGTTTACCTGTGCTGCTTCAGCCGCGTGTAAGCTTGCTAATGCATTATTTAAAGCTGCGCGGTATGGTTGCTCATTAATTTTAAATATTGGCTGGCCAGCAGATACGAATGCGCCTTCGTCAACAAATACTTTATCTAAAGTGCCGCTTACCTGTGGTCTGATCTCTACGTTAACAGTACCTTCAATTGAAGCAGGATATTCCTGGAAAGTAGTTTCGGTACCTGACGCAATTGTAGCAACCGGTAATGCCGGCGGCGGTGGTGCTGTTGGAGCCTGCGGTGCAGATGAACATCCATATAATGTTAAAGCTGCAACTGCTGCTAAAAGGAGTGTTTTCATGAGTGATGATTTTAAGAGTGGTGAATGGATAGGGTTAGAATAAGCCGTTGGGCTTGTGATATATGATGATTTGATTGTTTTCATTGTTTTATTATTGCCGATCATTTTTCAATTGAGATGCCAGCTACATACTTAATTGACTATCAATTGTTTATATTTATACTATTTGATTTCCAATGCCTTATATCGTTATTTTCACGATTTTTCATGACGATATACCGAAACGATGTGTGCTAATTACAGCAGTTGCATAAATTAGATGTTACAACACCGTTAAATCGTTTAACACTGTTAAATAGATTTTGTGGGTTGTGAGTGAGCTTTTCCATTGTATTAAGAGTTTGTTTTAAAAAGTGCTTAACAGTTACTTAACACTGTAAGATAATTTAACAGTGTTGTTTCCAGGTCACAAAAGAACAGCATCTTTCATCGACCTGATAATACCGCCTATGGTATCTTTCAAAACCTGTCGGTTAACTTCGTCAGAGAAACCTCTGCTTAGTAAGTTTATAGATACCAATCCATGTACAACCGACCAAAAAGTGTAGTATTTGGTACAAATCATTTCGTCGTTGATATCCTTTATATGCATAACCTGCATAATAGCCTCGCTGATCATGGTAGTGAAACGCTGCGCTTCGGGCATTGCTTTTACCATCTCGCAGCAGCAGTTCATCTGTACGCCAAACATAACCTGGTAAAGTTCCTTATTATCAAAAGCAAAATTCCAGTATGCAAGCCACATAGCCTCCAGTTGCTCTTCAGGACGCAGATAGTTTTCTTTTGCTACCTCCATATCTTTGGCTAATATCAAATAACCTTTGCGGGTAAGTTCCATTAGTATGGCATCTTTATTTGCAAAGTATTCATATATAATAGGGGCGGTATATTCAATTACGTCAGCAATTTTACGCATGCTTAAGGCTTGCCAGCCTTCATGCTTAACTATGTGGAGCGCGGCATCCAGAATATTGACCCTGGTTTCCTCTTTTAAGCGCTGAATTCGTTCTTTACTTGCCATTTCGATTACACTATTAAATCATTTAACAGTGTTAAGCAAAAGTATAACGGTTTTAGAGATTATTTACCATCCCTTTGTAAAAAACGTTTCATCCAATTGTCATGGATTAAACCTTTTTGGGCAAATCCAGTCGGCAAACGCTTATTTTTTTACCAGGTAAACCAATTGCCCAATATGATAGCCCTGGTGTATAGTACGATTAATCAGGATATTCAATCTGTTACGGTGCGGCTCTTTTACAAAATCATCCGCAGAAATAGCGCTATGCGGCTTAAACCAATCTTCGGGCTGCATGGCATTCATCCTTTCAGTTAAAACCTCATTTACTTTAGCCCAATATTGTTTCAGTTCGGCCAATGAAAGTTTCTCCAAACCTGAATTTTCAGGACTTTTCACAAATATTTGATCGAGCTGAGGATAAAGCCTCTCACCCAGGCCTAAATAGCTAAACATTCCATCACTAACAGCAGTAAGGTGCCCCAACAGGTAAACACCGCTGTTTCGGCCGGGGGCCGTTTCAGCAGCGATGGCTTCGTCAGTCAGTTTATCGAGTAAACCATTTAAGCGACTGTTTTGTAGTTCCCAATTGGAAACTACCATCTTGATAAACAATTCGGTTGACGGTTGTACGTTGGTTTCGGTAATGTTTGTGCTCATTTTTTGCAGATGTAATATCAAACCGGCTGATTTGATATTACAATTATAAGCTAAAACAGAATCGAAGTTATATGGATGAACTTATTTGACAAAACTATGATACCGCAGGCTCGTCTTCAATTTTCCTTACCATCCATATCATCATGGCGGCAAAAGCGGCAACAACGAAGAAAGCAATCTGCAGGTTGGCTATCTGGGCAATAAAGCCAACTATTGGCGGTATGATAACAAAGCCAAGATATCCCACCGTAGATATAGCCGCCAATGCCTGGCTGCTGTTCATTGTTTTGGATTTACCGGCCATGCTAAATACCAGTGGCACTATACACGATACGCCCATACCTATCATAGCGTAGCCCAAATAAACAGTTAATGTATATGGCAAAAACACAGATACCAGCAGCCCCGACAGAACCAATGCGCTGCTGTAAGTTAAAACCTTTTTAATGCCAATGGCAGATACTACCCTATCGCCTGCAAACCGGCCGATGGTCATGGTAACCATGTAAACTACAAAACCGGCTTCAGCGAATGATTTGGTAGCATGTACAACCTTTTCAAAATAAACGCCGCTCCAGTCGTACAAAGTGTTTTCGCAGGCCATTGAAGCAAAACAGATCAACGAAAATTTAAGCAAATGTTTATCAGGCATAGAAAATACCGATTTGTTGGGTGTTTCGGCTGGCTGGTAATCATATGTCGACGGATAAAATATTACTGAGAGAACCAGCATCGCTACTCCCACAAACAATAAATGATATGACGGGGCCACGTTAAACAACACCATTACATAACCTACTGCAGCCCCGCCGAAGCCGGCCAGGCTCCAGATGCCGTGAAACGTTACCATAATGGATTTATCATACAAAGCCTGGATCCCAACGGCCTGTGAATTCATGGACAAACCCAATATATTACGTGTAGAACCTATAAAAAATAAAACAACAATTAACTGCCACATATACGCCGCAAAGCCGGGCAAACAAAGCACCAGGCTAAATGCCAATGCTCCTATCAGCATCATTACACGACTGCTGAAATGCTTGATCATTTTGGCAGTTAAAGGCATGGTAAGTATCAGGCCGACAGGCATAGCAAACAGCACAACCCCTAACTGGGCTTCATTTAAATTAAGCTGATGTTTTATAGATGGAATACGCGAGGCCCACGAAGAATAACCGAAGCCCGAAACAAAGAAGAATACACTGTTGGCAATCCGCATTTTTGATTTACCCGCAGCCGATAGCTGATCCATGCCGCAAATTTATAGATAAATTGCATGTATAGACCCTGTTACTTTAATTTAATGCTGCTTACATACAAGGTTGCAATTGTGCACAAGGATTTTCATTTTTTTGCTCTTTATGAAAAACCTTGTTGAAGCCCTGTTGTACATAAGTTAAACCTAAGTTTAAAAGCGCTGAAACCTGCAATGGTGTAGTATCAGGCAGCGTAAGTGATATGATGTGCGATAGCAGTTTCATGATTATATTATCGTTTCCGGGTGCAAAATTGCTACAATAAATCTGAAAAAAATTTAACGTACATTAACAACTGACGTTAGGCAGATAATTGCATGCAAGTATGATAAACAGCTGACAATGTAGTGTTTAAATATGTTTAAAATTTAGCCATTTAAACCAATTATCCGCCAATTGCAATATTGAGGCGTTTGTTTGTAAGCCTGTTTATTTAGCTTTACTTTTGAGATAAGTATTTAAATGAAAGACACCACCAAAACTTTGAGTTCAGGACCTACATATAAAGCAGCCGGTAAAGTGGCAACCATTATCGAAAGGCATTTCAGGCATTTTCATGCCAAAGCGCTTGCCGATAACAACGAGATAGACCTTGCGCCTACTCCCAGCTGCACCACTATCGAATCACTTATCGATATCTCATTTTGGGCAAGTTTGCGCCGGGAAGAAGGATTTTCACCAAAATTCACCCTGGCTTTTTTGCCGCCCGAAGCCGCCGGTCAGCCGTTGTTGTTTGGCGGCAAAATTAAACTCGCACCTAATATCCTGACCAAATTTGCTTCGGCAGTACAACAGCCGGGCATTCATTTAGGCATCTGGATAGAAGATGATGAACTATACATCTGGGGAACCACCCTGGCTATTCCGGCTTACTGTTTTGTACTGGAAGTAATTGAACCCGGATTGCTGGTGATCAAACATCGCCGTATCGAGGGTTTTGGCAAATTTGTAAATATAGCCATATTAAAAGGCGATGACATTAAAGTAGTTGACGAGCACGGCTCCAGCATTTCTGATTGTCCTAATGTACTTTCGGCCATGCTTGATTTTACTTTGCCATCCCTGTGGAATGATCCGGTAAACGTATTAGTTCAACTGGCTACTTCTATGCAAGCCCACAAACGTGGTGGCATATTATTAGTTGTACCCTCCGAAAGCGAAGAATGGCGCAAATCTATTATTACCCCGATCTCCTACCCTGTTGATCCTCCCTTTTCAGGGCTTACCGATCTGATGATTCACGAAGGCATCGACCGTTACCACACCTCATGGCAGGAAAAAATGCGCCGTGCGGTTGATACCATAGGCGGATTAACTTCGATAGACGGCGCTACCCTAATAAATGATAAACACGAGTTGCTGGCTTTCGGTGCCAAAATAGGCCGCTCAGAAAAAAGTTCGCCTATCGAAGAGATTGTGGTAACAGAACCTATTGTTGGCTGCTCAACCCGGGTGATCCATCCTGCTCAAAATGGCGGTACAAGGCATTTGGCAGCCGCACAGTTTGTTTTCGACCAAAAGGATGCCTTAGCACTGGTTGCCTCTCAGGATGGCCGGTTTACGGTATTTGCATGGTCGCCGGTTGTAGGCATGGTTCACGCACATCAGATAGATATATTGTTACTGTAGATCATCAGAACTCGAATTAAATGGATTATTCGAATCAACAGAATAGAAGAAGGACAGCGGAGACAAAATTCGATAAATTCACAAAATTCGTTTAATTCGAGTTCAGACAAAAATTTTGCTTCAGCCTTAATCGCAATTCAACAACAAATCGTAATATTTTCTCATCAGCACGGTATCATAATTAACCAGCGACTGATAGGCTTCTGAAACAAGTTCATTAAGGATAGATGAACCCAGCTGACCGCCCCCATTTGGGATGGAGTCGTAATAAACAATAATTTCTTTAACCCTGATTATTTCATACAGCAACTGCTGAACCAAATCAGTCTGAGTACCCGCCTGCATTCCAGCCGAATTTTTATTCAGGAAATCTAAAGGATCATTATTAGTAGCAGGGGTCATTTTTTTATCAAACAGGATCGGAATTATGGTTTTACTAACTATATCTTAACAGTTAATAAGTTTAAACATCCGCTTTTTGTTTTAAAAAAATTAAAAAAAATTAAAACTAAATAACAAAACCCTCATAAAGAGGGTTTTGTTATTATAAAAAATTGCTTAGTTATTCTGTTTTGGCTCCGGTTTCGGCAATAAAACTTTGCGCGATAGTTTCAGTTTACCTTGCTTATCAACGTCAAGCAGTTTTACCCTTACCTCGTCACCTATCTGGAAGATACCATCCATAGTTTCAATACGGCGGTGATCAATTTCAGATATATGCAGCAAACCATCTTTACCAGGCATGATCTCAACAAACGCACCGAAAGGCATGATCGATTTCACTTTGCCTTCGTAAATTTCGCCTACTTCTGGTTTTGAAGCGATAGCGCGGATACGGCCTAAAGCTGCATCAATAGAAGCTTTGTTATCTGCAAAGATCTGAACGATACCCTGGTTGTCTTTTTCCTCGATAGAAATGGTTGCGCCTGTTTCACGCTGCATTTCCTGGATAATTTTACCACCTGGCCCGATAACTGCACCAATAAATTCTTTATCAATTTTAATGGTAACAATACGTGGAGCGTGCGGTTTGTAGTCGGCACGTGCCTCGGTAATGGTTTTAGCCATTTCGCCAAGGATATGTAAACGACCGTCTTTAGCCTGGTTTAACGCATTGGCTAACACCTCGTACGAAAGACCATTGATCTTCAGGTCCATCTGAACAGCAACGATACCGTTTTTGGTACCGGTTACTTTAAAGTCCATATCGCCCAAGTGGTCTTCATCACCAAGGATATCAGAAAGGATAGCATATTTGGTACCCATTTCATTGGTGATCAAGCCCATTGCAATACCTGATACAGGCTCTTTAATTTTAACACCAGCATCCATCAAAGCCAATGTACCCGCGCATACTGTAGCCATTGATGACGAACCGTTTGATTCCAAAATATCAGAAACTACACGGATAGTGTATGGGTTTTCATCTTCAGAAGGTAATACTTGTTTCAATGAACGCTGAGCCAGGTTACCGTGACCAATTTCACGACGACCGGCACCCCTGTTAGGCCTAACCTCGCCGGTTGAAAAACCAGGGAAGTTGTAGTGTAACATGAATTTCTGGTAACCGTTGATGAAAGCACCGTCAATCATTTGCTCGTCATCCTTAGCACCTAAGGTTACGGAAGTTAATGATTGAGTTTCGCCACGGGTAAATACAGCCGAACCGTGAGCAGATGGCAAATAACCAACTTCGCTCCATATCGGGCGGATCTGAGTAGTAGTACGACCGTCTAAACGTTTGCCTTCGTCTAATACAAGGTTACGGATAGCATCATACTCAACATCGTGGTAATATTTTTTAGCAAGTGTTTTGGTGATATCATCAATCTCGCCAAGAGTTTCGATATACTCGTCACGAACTTGTTTGAATTTCACAGCGCGCTCATCTTTTGCAGAGGCTGAAGAAGCAACAGCATATACCTTGTCATAAGTAGCAGCGTAGATGGCTTTTTTCAAATCCTCATTGCTGTGCTCATGGCTGTAAACGCGTTTTTCGGTTTTACCAACTTCAATGGTTAGTTCTTTTTGAGCCAAACATTGTACTTTGATAGCAGCATGAGCAAATTTGATAGCCTCAACCAATTCATCTTCCTGAATCTCTTTCGATTCACCTTCAACCATGTTGATATCGTGCTCGCTACCTGCAACAATAAATTCTAAAGTTGCGTTTTCAAGCGCGCTCAGGGTTGGGTTAATAACCAATTTGCCGTCGATCTTAGCAACACGTACTTCAGATATTGGGCCATTGAAAGGAATATCAGAAACAGCTAAAGCAGCAGAAGCAGCTAAGCCGGCAAGAGCATCAGGCATGATATCTTTGTCGGCAGATATTAATGAAATCATCACTTGTGTATCAGCGTGATAATCTTCCGGGAATAATGGACGCAAAGCACGGTCAACCAAACGTGAGATCAAAACCTCATAGTCTGATAAACGGGCCTCGCGGCGTAAAAAACCACCCGGGATACGGCCTGTTGCAGCGTATTTTTCCTGGTAGTCAACAGATAATGGCAAAAAGTCAACACCTTCTTTAGCTTCAGGCGATGATACAACAGTAGCCAGTAACATGGTATCACCCATTTTTACCACTACCGAGCCATCAGCTTGTTTGGCCAACTTACCTGTTTCGATCTCAATGGTGCGTCCGTCGCCCAGATCAATAACTTTTTTAATTACGTTTAAACTCATCTTTTTTTGTTTGTGATGCACTTTTCATCTTCGGGAGCGCATCGGATTATATGTGTGTAAATATATGTTTCAAAAGTAAAAAAGCCATCCTAAAATGGGGATGGCTTTTAAATAAAAAAGGAGAGAATTACTTAATGATATCCCTTAGCTGTAAAGCTTTGATGATAGCACGGTACCTTTCAATGTCTTTATTATACAGGTAAGCAAGTAATGCACGGCGTTTACCTACTAATTTTTGTAGCGATAATTGAGTTGAAAAATCCTTTTTGTTTTTTTTCAAATGCCCTGTTAAGTGAGCAATACGAGTAGTAAATAAAGCTACCTGACCTTCGGCTGAACCTGTGTCAGCTGCTGATTTACCATGTTTTGCAAAGATCTCTGCCTTTGCTTCTTTACCTAAATACATTACTTGAATAATATTAAAGCGTTAACTATTTTATTAATTGTGGGTGCAAAGATAGTGATTAATTATGCAAAAGCAAGGGGTGGGCAGATTTGTTTTTGATGGTTAATGAATGGTTGACTGGGTTGGATTAGTTGAGTGGCTGTTTTTATAGAGTTAATGGTTGCTGGCTGATTAAGTAAGTGCTTATTATTGTCTGAACTCGAATTTCTGGAATTAAAGAATTGACAGAATTTCAGGCACATTCGATAAAATCTTTAATTTGTTTAATTCCGGTTCAGACATAAATAAATCCGAAATCAAAAATCCCAACTCTGAAATTAATAATGGCGTTACCTCCGGCCCGCGCTATACGCTCATACGCCTGCAAGCTTTACGCACAGGCCGGTATCCGCTCCTATCGCTAACGCAGTTTTATTTAAAAATTAAACCAACCACTCAGCCCATCAACCTACTCCATGATCAAAGCTTTTGCCTTTTCAAGCGGCTCATCAATTCCTGCTTTAATTCCTTTAATGGTAGGTTTTACTACAACGTCAATTTTTACGCCCTTGCGCTGCGTTTGCGTTCCATCCGGATATAAAATCCCTATTCCCGAAAACAGGGAACTTATGCCGCCCGGCAAAGTAATTTGCGATATATTACCATCTGCTCCAGCCGTTGTGCTCCCTATAACCCTAACATTGGGCGAGCTCTGAAAAGCCATCGTGGTATACTCGGCCTGGCTTTGTGATTGCTCATTTACAATTACTATAACTTTACCTTGATAAGGATTATCCGGCTGTATGTTGAGCGGCGCTGTTTCTACAAATATCCCTGGCCGATTAATACTTCCGTTTGTAAACTTAACAAATGGCGCAGCGCCCGATTTTATGTACGCGCCAAAGGTAAAGGGCATAAACTCCGAAGGATAACAACGCATATCTATAATAATACCCTTCGTGTTCTTAAACATCTCCCTGATAGCAGGTAGGTTTGCATTGTGATATTTTGCCGGATACAGGTAGCCTATCTGCTCGTTAACCAAATAATAACCCGGGTCCTTAACACTTTTGTTGCTATAATCCATTAACCTAGCCTTGGAAACAAGTACGCCCTCATTTGCCGCATTTATTGTATTTCCATCGCGTTGTATTGTAAATTCAAAATGCGGGTTATTGGTGCGTAGTAAATAGTTGCCCGGCATATCTCTTAACTGTGTTGCGTAATTGGAGGCAGCAGTTATGGGCAGATATTTTCTGATCAGTTCATCAACCGTAATACCATTAATAGCAGTTATCACATCCCCTATCCTTAACTTTTCTTTAACAGCAAGCGAATCAGACTCAAAGCCGGTTATCACCAGTTTATTCTCCACAAACCGGGCCTTAAATGATGGGCGGTATTTACCTCGATAGTCTTCTAACTCGGCATTGCCACTCCAGATATTAGCATGCGTATCGTGGATGCTACTGATAAGCTTAAGCGTGGTGAGTATATATTCTGTTGAATTTTTATTGCCAATAAACTGAGGAATAAACTCGGGCAAGGTTTGGTTCCAATCTTTTCCTATCAAATGTTTGTAAGGAAAAAAGTACTGCACCATATTCCAATATCTAAACAAGCAAAGCAAGCGGTAGCCTGCGTCAGGATATTTCATTCTATAATATCCATTTTCATGATCAAACAAGGGATTACCTACACCCTCAGCCATGCTTACATAATAACTTTCGCTGATTTTATGATTATTCAAAATAAAGCGGAGTTTATCAGTAAATGATTTACTAAGTACCGAATGATCAAACAGATTTCCATAATCGGGCGTGGGCTTAACCGCTCTATCAATATCAGTTTTACAATCGTCACAAACATTCACTTTACCAAACTTATCTGCCCACTGCTCAAGCGCTTGGCTCAACTCGTTATTATTGCGGGCTTTTATAACAGCCGGCATCACCCTAAAGAGCTCGGCATCCATATTATAATCTCCTTTAGCTACAGCAGGATGATGATATTTTAAAAAGCCCCAAACCTGAGCAAGTAGTCTCAAATTGGTAGTTGCCTGCTGATTAAGTGTAATGGTATTAATTCCCGAACCATTTGTGAAAGCCGTATCCAACTCAGCTTTTGCCCGGACTATCTCTTTCGACGGTACATTTTCGATGGGCTTACCATCAATAAACAATTGTAAATTATCAACCCAAATTTTTCCTTTACCTGCCAAAAGCGCACCACCAATTACATTAATTGCCTTTTGGCTATTGTATGGTAATTTGATGCTATATTGTTTCCAGTCGCTTGTACCGCGGATATTTCGGCGCTGCATATTGTCAAAAGCGGAAGTACCGCCCACCCCAAGCCACAATCCTGCAAAACCAGAGCCAACACCTTCAAGTTTCAAGTATCCTTTTAGTTCAATCTCATTTCCTTCAAATCTCTTTGGAATGGCGAAGCTAACAATACTATATCCGGCACTATCCACCGCCGAAGCAATTGACAGCGCATATTTACCATGCTGCACAACAACGCTGTCTATTGCATGTTTATAATCACGGCCGTCGGTATGGTTCCAACCCTCGGGATATTTACTTTTATGATTTATTTTTTCAAAATCGCCATTTAATAAATCTTGTTGATTTTGGCCATTTGATTTATTGCAGCTAAAAAAGCACATTAAGAGGCATAAAAGCACCAGGAAGTTTTTCATTGATTTGGATAGGTTAAGTTTATAATGAAACCCAAACGCTATTTTTTTATGATTTAATATACAGTAAATCATAAAAAATAGCGTGTACCTATTCTTACAAAAAAAGCCGGGGAAACCGGCTACTTCCCTTCTGTCCAGCTTTTAAAAATGACAGCCTGCAGCTGATCAGGGTTTGGCAAGGGAGTTATCCTGAATGATTTTTCACGCTTTTTGCCGAGCGTTACGTTTATATCTTTTGTTTCGCCATTTTTCAGAATGGTAAACTTCACCACATCGCCTTCTTTACGGTTATCGAGTGCCTTACCCAAGGCTTCCGGATTAGCCGCCTCCCCATCAATTTTTAAAACAACGCTGCGACCGCGAATACCGGCATTCCAGGCGGGTGATTGGTAAGCCACTGTGGTGACGCGCATGGTATCACGCACCTGGCGCATGTTTAACCCGGCCCAGGCGTTTGAAACTGTGGTTGTTGCCGTATCTACAGCTAAACCGCCATAGGCAAAATACTTTGGATAATCCGGTGGTTTAACAGTCGATGCATATTCAAATACCTCTGTTAAAGGCACACCGGCCATTTTTTCACATTCGTTCCTGAACTCCCGCTCTGTAAAACCACGGTTTAACTTTTTGTAATATTTATAGTAAAGCAAACGCATTACATCATCAAGCGTTTTTTTATTTTGCGTAGCGTGGCGAATGCTAAAATCGAGCATCAAACCCAAAATCGGTCCTTTATCATAGTAAGAGATGGTTTTATTAAAGTCATCGCCCTGCCTGCCGTTAGGTCCGTCGTCCCAGGTATTGTAACTCGCCTGCGTTGCCGATTGATATAAATGCCCCGGCTGGTTTTCGTAGTTACGCAGATTGCTCTGAAAATCGCCGAACATATCTTCGTTATTCATTAAACCGGCGTGCCTGGTTATCATGTATTCATAATAAACTGTAAACCCTTCAGATACCCAAAGCATATTGGTATGGTTCTCCTTCGAGTAATCAAACGGACCAAGCTCAACCGGCCTGATGCGTTTTACATTGTAATGGTGAAAATATTCGTGAGCTATAAAATTGTAAAGCTTTTTACGAGCTTCGGGCGTGTTAAACCCTTCGCCGCCACTAAAACTTAATGAAGTTGAGTTCAAGTGCTCAATACCGCCGCCACCTGCACCTATCGACAGAAAAGTATAGTGCGTATAAGGTATTTCGCCAATGATATTACTGCCGGTTACTACAATCTTTTTCAGATCGTCCATAAATCCCTGCCTGTCGAAAGCGGGCAGCTGATAACCGATAAAGTTATGTGGTTTGTTTTGCACGCTGAAAGGTGGTAAAACTTCCAGTTCGCCCATTAAAAACGGACTGTCATAAAGCACATCAAAATCGGCTGCTTTGTAAACATGGTATTGCCCTTTAAGCGTATCCAAACCGGTAGCCACCAAATCTTTCCATTTGCTGTAAGGCTTCATTTTGATGGTAACCGGGTGACGTAACTCCTGCTCAAGGTACATGAATAAACCACCGGGGGTGATATAACCACGCGTTTCATCCAAATAAACGTTGCCTACAAAGGGAACAACGGCTTTTACATCATACGAGATCCTGACGTCACCAGCCGAAGGGTTGCTAACCTTCCAGATATCTTTAGTCGGCTTCTCAAATTTCAGCGTATTGCCCTTGGCATCAGTAACAGTAAAATTTTGAACCGCGCCCGCAAAGTTGATCAATTGGTAATACCCGGGCGTCCAAACGCACATTTTAAAATCGAGCGTTTTGAGGTGGGTTTTGTTGCTGAGCTCAACATGATACAAATGATCGGCGGCCTTTTCCATCGACACCGAATAGTGCATATTAACAGGCTGCTGAGCCAAAGCGCCCGCGCAAAAAAACAAGTTAAATGATAGGGTTAACTTAGATACTAATTTCATTACCGCAGAGGATTTTGCCCAATATAATAAACGGGGATTTATTTATCCGGCCACTTATCGGAAATTAGCCTGAAAGATGTGGGGATCTATTTCGGGGAGATAATTACCTGAAGACTTACGAAGTTTTGAAAACTTCGTAAGTCTGGGATTCTACGACTTGTCATGGGTAGGAATGTAGCTATGACATATGGGGATATTTTCTACAAAACTAACCACTCACCAACCAACCCAATCAACCACTCACTACTTTTCTATCCTCTCCAGCGCAAACAAAAACGCATAATTCAAAGCTTCTTCCTTTAAATAATCAAACCTGCCCGATGCGCCGCCGTGGCCATAACCCATATTGGTATGCAGCATGAGCACATTGTTATCCGTTTTATTGGCACGTAGCTTAGCCACCCATTTGGCAGGCTCAAAATACTGCACCTGACTGTCATGTAATCCGGTTATCACCAGCATGTTTGGATAGGCTTTCTTCTCCACGTTTTCATAAGGCGAATAGCTTTTCATGTATTTATAAGCCTCCTCATTTTTAGGATTCCCCCATTCATCAAATTCGTTGGTAGTTAGCGGGATACTTTCATCAAGCATGGTATTCACCACATCAACAAACGGCACCTCGGCTATAATACCATGCCACAGATCCGGGGCCATATTGGCAACCGCACCCATCAGCAAACCGCCGGCGCTCCCCCCTTCGGCATACAGGTGTTCTTTACTGGTATATTTTTGATCAACAAGGTATTTGCCGCAATCGATAAAATCGGTAAAGGTATTTTTCTTTTTCATCAGTTTGCCATCCAGGTACCATTGACGGCCCATCTCCTGCCCGCCCCTGATGCCGGCCATCGCAAAAACAAATCCCCTGTCAAGCAAACTCAATCGGGCACTCGAAAAATATACATCATTGGTGTAGCCATATGAACCGTAACCATAAAGCAGTAAAGGAGCCTTGCCATTCTTTTCAAAGCCTTTTTTGTAAACTAATGATATCGGCACTTTGGTACCATCTGTTGCGGTTGCATAAAGGCGCTCGGTTACATAATCATCAGCTTTGTAGCCACCCAAAACCTCCTGCTGCTTCATCAGTTTGGATTCTTTGGTATCCATATTATAATCAAAGGTTGATGATGGCGTGGTGAGCGAAGTATAACCATACCTTAATACCTTACTGCTATAATCGGGATTAGCACCTACATAAATAGTATAGGCAGCTTCCTTAAAGTCAACATAATGCTCCTGGTTTGATGCAAGGTTACGTACCCTGAACTGATTCAAGCCATTTTTACGTTCAGTGATCACAATGTAATCTTTAAACTCTTCAACACCTTCCAGCAATACATCCTTGCGGTGAGGAAGTACTTCTTTCCAATTACTGCTCTCGGTTTTATCAAGCGGACATTCCATCAGCTTAAAATTGATGGCATTTTGATTGGTTACTATCAAAAACTTATCGGCAAGGGCTGTTACACTATATAATACATCTTTAATGCGTGGCTGAAAAACCTTAAATGCTTCATTTGGCTTGCCTGCATCCAGGTACCTGAACTCGGATGATAAAGTAGCCCGAGACTGGATAAAAATATAATCGCCTGATTTTGACCTATCTACATCAATGTAATTTGATTTATCTTTTTCTTCGTAAACAACCACATCAGCTTCTTTTGAGCCTAAGGTATGGCGTTTAATCTTTTCTGTAAGCAGTGTCTCGGGGTTCTTGGCCGTGTAAAACAATGTTTTATTATCCTTAGCCCAAACAGATCCGCCGCTGGTGTTAACTATTGCATCGGTATAGATCTCTCCAGTTTCCAGATTTTTGATATGGATGGTATACTGCCTCCGCGAAACCATATCAATACCGTAAGCCAGCAGTTTATTATCCGGGCTGATATTAAAACCAGTTGCCGAATAGTAACTATGTCCCTTGGCCATTTCATCCACATCAAGCAGCACTTCTTCCTTAGCATCAAGACTACCTTTTTTACGGCAGTATTTGTAATATTCCTTTCCCTCGTCCGTACGGGAGTAATAATAGTACCCGTTTTTAAACACCGGCACCGATTCATCTTTCTCCTTGATCCTGGCCTTCATTTCATCAAACAATACCTTCTGAAAGTTTTTAGTACCGCTCATCATGGTATCCTGGTAAGCGTTTTCGGCTTTCAGATAGTCTACAGCTTTGGTACTGTCGGGACCTTTCTTAAAGTAGTCGATCATCCAGTAATAATTATCGGCAACGGTATCATTATGGATGGCGCGGATATGCGGTTTAACTTCGGCAACGGGCGGTTTTACATCGGGCCATTTATACATAGTACCTTGAGTATTTTGTTTACATGAAGATGCAATAATCAGCAAACTTACCGGAATAATGATTTTTTTCATCGGATAAATGGTTTAAAGTACTGAACCTTTTAAAGTTAGGCTTAAGAAATGGGAAAGGCAATAGGGTGTAAAAATCAAGCTGCATATTTATTTCCCCTTTAAAATCCCTCTTGAGAGCTATCATGTGGACACATCTTTTTAATATTATCATTGATAGAAAAAATGTCATTTCGACGAGCCAAGGGTGGGGTTTGTGCGCCAGAGGCGAGGAGAAATCTTCTACGCCCTGCTTTTACAGATATGGTTGTGGAGCCGGATGTAGAAGATTTCTCTTTCGCTCCATCACTCAATCCGCCGCTGCTCTATCGAAATGACAATTTTTTAAAGATGTGTCCACACGATAGTCTTGAGAGGGGCGCGTAGGAATGAGCGGTAGCAGGGGTGTGTTTCTGCGGTAGGTTTGTCAAAGCACAAACACACCCCTCCACCCCTCTCAAGAGGGGAATCGCACAAGCCTGCGCTTTTTCCTTAAGTTAACGGCTATGGCTCCACGTTTAAAACTGCGGGAGGAAAGCGGCAGGAGGGGTTAACAGGGTTAACAAAATTCCGGATATACTCAACACAAACAAATAACAATCAATAACTTAAAAAAAAAAGATTAACACCAAACCATTCACCTAATCAACCCAATCAACCACTCACCTCATCCCTACAACAAAAAATCCACCTGCTATTGCTAACAGATGGATAGGGATATAAATTAAAACAATAAACTACTAAGCCAAATTACGGCCGGCATTTACAATACCGTAAACCGTACGGATCACCAGCTTATTATATACATCGTTAAGCTCGGTATCCTTTTCATAGTTAATACATTGTAACGCATAATGCTGAATGATCACCAGCGGTAATACGATTTTTTCGCGGATAGCTATAGAACGGCGTTCAACCGGGTATTCTTCCATCAATACGGTACTGCCGGTTAGTTCAAGCAGCATTTCGCGGGTAAGTACAAATTCATCCTTCAGCATTTTCCAGAAGGCGCCAAATTTTTCATCTTTTTCAAGATAAGCAGTAACGCGGAAGTCAGATTTAGACATGGACATCATACAATTATCAAGCATAGTTTTAAAGAAACCCGATGTTTGATAAAGCTCTTTGATCTCGTCCCAGCCGCCGCTTTCTTTAACCTGCTTAAGTGCTGTACCTACGCCATAAAAACCAGGAATACTTTGTTTCAGCTGACTCCATGAGGTTACGAAGCTGATAGCTCTTAAATCCTCAAGCTTCAATTGAGCACCCGCATTACGTTTGGTTGGGCGACTGCTGATATTGATCCTCGACAGTAATTTCAGCGGACTGAATTTTTCGAGATATTCTACAAATAAAGGATGTGCACGTAAATCAACAAACAACTTATAGCTGATGTCTGCCATCTGCTGGATAAGTTCTTTATGACGACTATCCAACAGATCGTTACGGTTAGGATGCAGGGCCGAGATAACACCAGCGTTAATCAGCTGCTCCATATTAAACCTTGCAGTTTCAACCGAGCCATATTGCGAACTTACGGTTTGCCCCTGTATGGTTAACTGAATATGCTCGTTGGCGATCTCCTTACCCATCGACGCGTAGAACCGGTGTGTTTTACCACCGCCACGTGCCGGCGGGCCTCCCCTGCCATCAAAAAATGCCAGTTGAATACCGTATTTGCGGGCCATAGCGGTTAACTCAACTTTGGCTTTGTATATCGACCAGTTAGCCATCAGGTAACCGCCGTCTTTAGTACTGTCAGAGAAACCAAGCATGATAGTTTGCTGGCTGCCCCTGTTTTTCAGATGCTCGGCATAAAACGGATGTGTGTAGAGTTGCTCCATGATACCTGCTGCATGCTCAAGGTCATTCACGGTTTCAAACAGTGGCATAAAATCAATGCTCAGGCTGTCTTTTTTCCAGCCGCTCCATAAAAACAGGTCAATCAGCTGCAGGATATCAGATGCGCGCTGGCAGTTACTGATAATAAAGCGCTGACAGGCCCTTTCGCCGTTACCTTCCTGAATTTGTTTAACCAGCCTGATGGTATCCAGCGTATCGTGGATCATGGCATCTTTTTCTTCTTCAGGGCAAATAAAATCCGCCTCTTTAAAAACGATGCTCTTTACTTTTTCATCCTCGCTCAACTCACCATAGCCTTTGGCTACACCTGTATCAATGTTTTGGGTACCATATTCAAATACCTTACGCAAAATGCGGCTATCCTGCCTGATGTCAATTGTGGCAAAATAACATCCAAACAGGCGCACCTTCTGGATCATATCCTCAACAATATCTACAAACAGGCCGTCATG
This sequence comes from Mucilaginibacter sp. A5337, assembly GCF_059690695.1. NCBI lineage: Bacteria > Pseudomonadati > Bacteroidota > Sphingobacteriia > Sphingobacteriales > Sphingobacteriaceae > Mucilaginibacter > Mucilaginibacter sp. A5337. The sequence continues at coordinate 173,985 of NZ_JCAWEC010000009.1, forward strand.
ATCTTTAAGGATAACTTCTTTTATAGATAACAACAATTCCAGTATCTCGCCCTGCAAATTAACCGGTGTTAACTGCTCGTTAGCATTTTTATAAAACAGGTTCTCCAATTTGGCCATAGCCTGCTCTACACCGCGGAAAGTGATACGGCGTTTCAGGGTTCTGAAATCGCGGTAATAACAACGGAACAGGCGCTGTCTTAAAAAGCTGGCAACTTCCTTGGTGGTTTGCGTAGTTACGTTAGGGTTACCATCGCGGTCGCCGCCCGGCCAGAAACCTAATTCCAGGATCTGGCGGCTTGCTGCATCGATATCAAATTCTTCTTCAAGCTTAGCCTGAATGTCTGAGACCGCATGGTAAAATATATTTTCCAAAAACCAGGAAAGGCTGATAGCCTCATCAACCGGCGTTGGTGATGTTTTATTAAAGAAAGGTGTTTTACCCAGTTGCTGCAGCAATACATCGATACTATTGATATCGTTTGTTTTTACCGCCTCAATCAGATCGGTCATGATGCCAAGTACTGTACCCGGATAAAACTGCGTTGGGTGAGCGGTAAGTACCAGGCGAAGGGAAAAATCCTTCAGCTTTTCGCTGATGTCCTGGCGGCTTTCATCGCTAATGGCTGCGTGCTGCAATAAGCTTTGCAAGGTGCCGCTGTCATCGAATTTACCTATCTTATTGAATGATGAATCTTCAATAGCATCAAACAAAACCACCTGGCGTTCAATGTATTGAATAAATCTGAACATACGGTTAATCTGCTCGCGATGATCAATATCCGGTACGTATTTTTCAAAAAACGACTCAATAATAGCATCGGGCGAATCATGTGTGATGGCACCCTTTTCGCAATGCGAACTGAAGAACGGCAATAAAATACCGGTATCCTTTACCTGGTAAAACGGAAGTGTTTGAAACAAACTGTTATATAACTCAAATCGGGTAACAACCTCGTTATTGAAGGCTGCTTCTCTTTGGCTGAGTTTTAACGTTGGCGACATAGTAAAAAATTAAATTGAGGTAAAATTGATTGGTTTAGCTTTTGGCCTTTTCCGGGGGGTGAATTTACTGATCTTTAATTTAAATTCACTAAAAAGTAAATATTTATTAACACAATTCTTTAATTAATATCATTTTTGTAAAAAAATGCCAAAAATTTAAGATTATGGAAATCCAAAACGCCATTTTGGGGCTATAAATTATATTTAATAAAAACAGCCCGAATAAACAAATTTGCTTATAATAGTTGTGTTATTTATAAAGCTGCTACTACCATGTCTACAAACATCAGGGAGATAAAAAGTTTTTTTTACAGTCAATATTTTTCTGATGGCATCCGGATCTGTATAGGTATTTTACTACCCTCCCTGCTGCTAATGCAGTTTGATAAGTTTGATCTTGGCCTTACGCTTTCACTGGGCGCGCTATGTATCTGTGTTATCGACACCCCGGGTCCGGTATCGCATAAACGTAATGCCATGGCAGCCGGTAACCTTTGCCTGTTTCTGGTAGCCGTTATTACCGGCTTTGCGCGGCTCAACGTAATTACACTCGGTATTGAGATCACTTTCTTTGCTTTCCTGTTTTCTATGTTCACTGTTTATGGTAACAGGGCAGCATCTGTAGGTACCTGCTCGTTGCTCATCATGATCTTTATGATGGATAAAGCATTGGCCGCGCCAGAGGTACTGGGTTATAGTGCTAAGATTTTGGCCGGTGGTGTATGGTACATGGTTTTCAGCCTGTTATTTTTTGGCATTCGGCCCTACCGGGCAGCGCAGCAGGCCCTTGGCGAAAACGTGACCGATATAGCGCGCTTTTTAAGAATTAAGGCTGATTTCTATTTATCGGACACAGATATCGACGAAAATTATCGCAAGTTGGTTTCCAAGCAGATCCAGGTAAGTCAGCACCAGGATGCCGTACGCGAACTGCTGTTTAAAAGCCGCATTATGGCCCGCGAATCAACAGCGCCGAGCCGGATTTTAGTTTTAACCTTTGTTGACCTGGTTGATATCTACGAGCAGATCATGGCTACGCACTACGATTACACCTATATCCGCGAAAAATTTAAAGATACCGGCGTACTCACGGAAATAGCCCGCATTATCCATAATATGGCCGATGAGCTTGACGATATAGCCTATATTGTATTATCCAACACGCGTCGCCGGCACCTTACCGATTTTAATATCGAACTGGAAAAACTAAAAACAAAGATCGACTCCATCGGCAAAAACAACCAGGAAACCAGCAATCTTGTACTGAAAAAGATTTTGGTTAACCTGCGTTCGCTTGGCGAAGGCATCAATAATATATATAAATACTACAGTTCTAAAGCAGCCGAATCATTAAACGAGCCCAAGGGCGACGTAGAATACACCGCATTTGTAAGCCACCAGGATTTTGCAACCCATATCTTCTTCGACAACTTCACACTGGCATCCGGCGCTTTTAAACATGCACTCCGGGTAGCATTGGTTTGCTTAGTTGGTTTTGTTACGGCCAAACTGGTGTCATTAGGCCACCATAGCTACTGGGTGCTGCTCACTATTATTGTAATATTAAAACCAGGCTTCAGCCTTTCCAAGCAACGCAACTACCAGCGTTTAATAGGCACCATCGGCGGTGGCGTTATAGGTATAGCCATACTCACCTTTATCCCTAATGCTACAGCGCAGTTTATTTTCCTTGTGGTATTTATGATGGGAGCTTACAGTTTCCAGCGCCTTAATTATGTGGTGAGTGTTATTTTCATGACACCTTATGTATTGATATTATTTAAGTTTTTAGGCGTTGGATTGTTAAACGTAGCGCAGGAACGGATCTTGGATACCATTATAGGTTCAACCATTGCGTTGGTAGCCAGCTACCTGATATTCCCAACCTGGGAGTTTGAACAAATTCAGGAAACCCTGAGGGATGTAGTTGTAGCTAATATCAATTACCTGGTTACTATTGCAGAAAGCATTTCGGGCAAAATGATCAGTATTACTACATACAAACTGGCGCGCAAGGAAGTATATGTGAAATCGGCCAACCTTTCAGCCGCTTTTGAGCGTATGACATCAGAACCCAAAAGCAAGCAACGCAAAATAAAGGACATCCATAAATTTGTGGTGCTTAACCATATCCTTTCGTCGTATATAGCTACCATAGCATCGGCACAAAGTAAAAAGGAAATACCGGTAGCACACCCTGAAGCTATGAAGCTGATTAAAAAAAGCATAACCGTATTAAATGATACCGGTCAAAAGCTGGAAGCACAACATATTGAATTTAATATCGGTAAAATCCCCGCTATTGATCCTGAAGCCCAAAAACCGGTAGTGTTGGCCGAAGATGCCCTGCTAAAAGAACAACTGGGTTTTATTAATAAGATCAGCTATGATATAGCTAAGATCACGGATAGTATATTAATAGAACCATGATTTTTAGGATTAACGGATGGATAGGATTTGATTTATAGGGTAAAACCTATATAGTCATCCAGGTTCGAAAAATCCTGTTAATCATTCAATCACGAGAATCACGGTTCAAATAATATGTTTAAACCTTTAAATTAAAATATTTCCGAAAACAAAAAATACCGGGTTATGTGGATAGGTTCGTGATGATTTTTCCCTACTTTAGCCATTGATGATACCCGTTGTTTCAAAATTACCCCAAACCGGAACCACCATATTCACCGTCATGTCGGCCCTGGCCAACGAGTTGGGCGCAATAAATCTGTCGCAGGGTTTTCCCGACTACAATTGTTCGCCCGATCTGATAGAGCTTGTAAATAAAGCTATGAAAGAGGGGCATAATCAATATGCCCCCATGGCTGGTGTTATGGCTTTAAGAGAACGCATTGCCGAAAAAACTGAAAAGCTTTACGGCGCTATTTATAATCCGGAAACGGAAATTACCATAACAGCAGGCGGTACGCAAGCCATATTTACGGCTATTAGTGCTGTAATACATCCTAATGATGAAGTGATCATTTTTGAGCCCGCTTTTGATTGTTATGCCCCTGCCATTAAACTGATGGGCGGCGTTGTAAAATCGCTGGCACTTGAGCCACCCAATTACCGTATAGCCTGGGACATGGTTAAGCGGCTGATCAACCAAAAAACAAAAATGATCATCCTTAACTCGCCGCATAACCCAACTGCAACTATTCTGCATAAGGAAGATATTGAACAGTTAAGTGCATTGGTTAAAAACCAGGACATACTAATATTAAGCGATGAGGTATACGAACACCTGATCTATGATGGCGAAACCCATCACAGCATGGCCCGCTATCCCGAATTACAGCAACGCAGTTTCATCGTAGCATCTTTCGGCAAACCTTTTCATGCCACCGGCTGGAAGGTTGGATATTGCATGGCGCCTGCCTACCTGATGAGCGAGTTCAGGAAGGTCCACCAGTTTTTGGTGTTTGCCGTGAACACCCCTATCCAATATGCCATTGCCGAGCATTTAAAAAATGAAGAAACTTATCTTGGTCTGGCAGAATTTTTCAGGGAGAAACGCGACTACTTCAGAAAAGGCCTGGAGCAAACTCGCTTTGAACTTTTACCATGCTCCGGATCATACTTCCAATCAGTGAGTTACCTCGGAATAACCGACGAAAAAGATGCCGATTTCTCTATCCGAATAGCAAAGGAATTTGGAGTAGCATCCATACCTGTTTCGGCTTTTTACAGCAAGGGGATCGATCACCATGTGTTAAGGTTTTGTTTCGCCAAAAGACAAGAAACTTTAGATAAAGCCGTTGATAGGTTAATTCGTATTTAATTTTTGGTTAATGGTTCATAGTTAATGGATCACGGCCGAATCTTTTAAGTTTAATTTTGGCTATGGTTCATAGTTCAGGAACCATAGCCAAATTGTATAAATTTTATCAGTATGGATCAACCAATCGCCATGCATTTTTTGCCATGAACCATGATCCATCAACTATGAACCAACTATTATGGAAAATCTAAAAATTACTGTTTTTCAAGGCTACCTTTTTTGGGAAAATACCGATAAAAATCTTCAAAATATTACCCTCAGGCTCTCGGGCGGGATCCGCGAGAAAACAGATCTCATCATACTGCCCGAAATGTTCACTACAGGTTTCACCATGAATGCTGCCGAACTGGCCGAACCCATGAATGGTAAAACCATGCAATGGATGGAAAAAACAGCCAAACAGTATGACTGCGTAATAACCGGAACCATTATTATTAAAGAGGGCGGCAAGTACTACAACAGGCTAATTTGGATGCGTCCCGACGGAACGCATGAACATTATGATAAACGCCATCTGTTTGCACTTGGCAATGAACATAATACTTACACTGCAGGTACCAAAAAACTTTTTGTAGAACTGAACGGCTGGAAAATTTGTCCGGTAATCTGTTACGACCTGCGTTTCCCGGTATGGCTGCGCAATATCGACGAAAACCCTTACGACCTGCTCATTGTTGTAGCCAACTGGCCCGAGCGCCGGGCGGCACACTGGCGTACCCTGATCCCTGCACGTGCTGTCGAAAACCAATCGTACGTAATAGCGGTTAACCGTGTAGGTCATGACGGCAACGAAGTTTATCATAGTGGAGATTCTACCTGTATTGACCCTAACGGCAAGGTAGTTTATTACAAACGCGATGAAGAAGACCTGTATACCTTCAGTATCATTGGTGATGAAGTTGAGAAAGTACGCACCGCGCTGCCCTTTTTAAAGGATGCAGATGATTTTGAGATTAATGTCTGAACCAGAACCCGGATTTGGGGGGATTTTTAGGATTAATTGGATTTGCTTTTCTCAACTGCCAAGCAAAAAAATCAAGCAATCCCGAAAATCTTCCCAAATCCTGGTTCAAACAAAAATCCGGCAATCCTGAAAATCCCCCCAAATCCGGGTTCGGACTACCATTAGTTTTTCTTCACTTCATACAAAATTCATAACCGTTTTGAACTTTTGTAATGTAGAATTGATGAAGGAAACATGCGTACTATAAAATCCCTGCTATTTATATCACCCTTATTTTTTAGTTTACTAACACAAAAGGCCGAAGCACAAACAGATACACTAAAGATCACTTTCCCTGATGCTGAAAAACAGTTCATTGAAAATAACCTGAGCCTTCTTGCCCAAAAGTATAATGTTGATGCCTCAAAGGCACTCATTCAACAAGCTAAACTATGGGACAACCCCGTTTTAAGCACCGATCAAAACATTCATGACGGTAGCACCAATAAATTTTTCAACCACTCAAACAAAGGCGGACAAGTTTTCGTCCAGTTAAACCAGGTATTTGCCACTGCGGGCAAACGCGGCAAACAGGTAAAGGTAGCCGAAGACGATGCCAAAGTTCAGGAAGCTGCTTTTAATGACCTGATGCGCAACCTGCGTTACAACCTGCAGCTTGACTTCGGTCAGCTGGCATCTTTGAACGCGCAGCAGTTGGTTTATCAAAACGAAATCAAATCGGCAACAGAACTGGTTAATGCTATTCAAAAATCATTTGATGTAGGTAATACTTCCATGAAGGACCTCATCCGTTTGAAAGCCCTGTTATTTGGCTTGCAGAACGATATGGTTGAAAATAACCGCCAGATCAACGACCTGCAAACCGAGCTTAAAACGTTGCTGCAAACTAAAGAAACTACGTTTGTACAACCCATTGTAAACGATAAACCGGTTGAAACAGTTGATCTTGATGTGCAGTCGCTTATCAGCCAGGCCATGACCAACAGGCCCGATTATCTGTCAAACCAATACCAGTTAAGTTCGGCAACCCACAACCTTGCTTATCAAAAAGCGCTTGCGGTGCCTGATGTAACTATCGGTGTATCATATGACCAAAACAGCAGCTACGCCCGCAACTATTACGGCTTACAGATTGGTTTGCCAATCCCATTGTTTAACCGAAACCAGGGCAATATCAAATCGGCACAGTATAATATCAAAAGCCAGGAGAGCACTTTAAAACAAAGTGAATTTCAGCTTAAAAACGATGTTGTTGCTGCCGTTAACCAATATAAACTGAACATTCAACTATTCTCAACCCAGCAAATCGCCTTTAACGAGCAGTATGATAAACTGTTTGGTGCCATGCTTAAGAGTTTTCAGCAACGCCAGATAAGCCTTGTAGAGTTTGTTGATTTTTTTGACACCTATAAGGACACCAAACTAAAAATATTGCAACAACAATATAACCTGCAAAAAGCCATTGCCGACCTCAATTTTGCTGTTGGCACTACTGTAATAAAATCCTGACTAACTTTATAAGACTTACTATGATGAAAAGAGAAACGCTGTTTTCCGGCATCTCAGCTTTGCTACTACTTGCCGCCTGTAAAGGCAAAACTCCTCCTGCTGTTGAAAACAAACAGGTAACTGTGAGCGATTCGATGGCAAAAATTATCACTATTGATACTGCCAAGATCGCTACCATAAAAAATGAGCTTACCCTTTCGGGCGAGGTATCATATGATGACAATACCGTTGTTAAAGTATTCCCTTTCTCAAGCGGACAGGTGCTGGATGTAAAAGTTTCGCTGGGCGATAAGGTAAGCAAAGGTCAAACCCTTGCTATTGTACGCAGTGCCGACGTTGCAGGTAACTATACTGATTTGAGTTCTTCAAAATCAGATCTTGCGATTTACAAACGTCAGCTTGAACAAGCCGAATATTTGTACAAAAACGGCATCTCAAGCGAGCGCGATTATACCGAAGCTAAAGAAAATTACAATAAAGCCGAAGCTGCTTACAGCAAGGTAAAAGATCAGATTGCCATTAACGGCGGTGGTAACACCAGTCCCGGTGGTACCTTGGTGATCAAAGCTCCTGAAAGCGGTTTCGTGGTTGAAAAAAACATTACGGCAGGCGGTTTCATCCGCCCGGACAACGCTAACAGCATGTTCACCATATCAAACATGAAAGATGTTTGGATCTGGGCTAACGTGTTTGAATCAGACATCAGCCGTGTTAAAGTAGGTTATACCGCCAAGGTTACTACCATTGCTTACCCCGATAAAGTATTTACAGGCAAAGTTGATGCGGTAAGCTCCGTGCTTGACCCTGATAATAAGGTATTAAAGATCAAGATCGTGTTACCTAACGATGGTATGCTGCTTAAGCCCGAGATGTTTACAAGTGTGATCATAGCCAACAGCGAAAAAGCACAGTCGGTTGCCATACCGGCAAAAGCGGTTGTTTATGACAACAGCAAAAATTTTGTAGTAGTTTATAACAGCAAAGACGATTTGAAAGTACGCCAGGTAGCAGTTATAAAAACGGTTGAAGACACCACTTATATATCATCTGGTTTGCAGGCCGGCGACAAGATCATATCTAAAAATCAGCTGCTTTTTTATGATGCCATAGCGGGTAATAACTAAGTACCGGTAAACTGAAAATTGTCGGGCTTAATTCCTGGCAGCCACGTTTTTAAAATAGAGATACTACAATGAACAAGTTCATCAAAAATATTATATACTTCTCGCTCAGGCACCGCTACTTCGTGTTTTTTATGACACTGGTATTGGTTGTTTTGGGTATCTGGAGTTACTCCAACACTCCCATCGAGACCTTTCCCGACGTTACCAATACGCAGATCATCATTATAGCCCAATGGCCGGGCCGCAGCGCCGAAGAAATGGAAAAAATGGTTACCATACCTATGGAAACCGTTTTAAACTCGGTACAAAAAAAGGCTAACCTCCGTACCACGTCATCATTCGGTTTATCATATGTCCGCATTATTTTTGATGACGATGTTGATGATGCATTTGCCCGCCAGCAGGTATTAAGCCGCCTGGGCAATGCCGATTTACCCGATGGTGTTAAACCGGAGGTTGAGCCGCCCTATGGCCCAACAGGTGAGATCTTCCGCTATACATTAAAGAGCCACACTAAATCATTACATGAACTTACAGCCATTCAGGATTGGGTACTTGACCGCCAGTTTAAATCAATCCCCGGTGTAGCCGACGTAAACAGCTTTGGCGGCGAGGAAAAAACCTACGAAGTGAGCGTTAATCCTTCGCTATTACAAAAATATGGTCTTACCTCGCTTGATGTTTACAACGCTATCAATCGCAGTAACATTAACGTGGGTGGGGACATTATCGAAAAAAACGACCAGGCCTACGTGGTGCGTGGTATCGGCTTGATCAATAATATTGAAGAGATCCAAAATATCATCATCAAAAATGTAAACAATGTTCCTATCCTGGCACGTGACATTGCTGATGTAAAAGAGGGTGGTTTACCGCGTTTAGGCCAGGTTGGCCGCGATAAAGCGAATGATGTTATTGAAGGTATCGTGGTGATGCGTAAGGGCGAGAACCCTGCCGAAGTACTGGAACGCATCAATGATAAAGTTAAAGACCTTAACGCACATATTTTACCTACCGACGTAAAGATCTCTACTTTTTATGATCGTACCACGCTGATGGATTTCTGTACCGAAACCGTTATCCATAACCTTTGCGAGGGTATTATCCTGGTAACCGTTATTGTATTACTGTTCATGGCCGACTGGCGTACAACCCTTACTGTGGCAATCATTATTCCGCTGGCCCTGCTATTTGCCTTTATTTGTTTAAGATTAAAAGGCATGAGTGCCAACCTGCTCTCGATGGGCGCTGTGGATTTTGGTATCATTATAGATGGTGCGGTGGTGATGGTTGAGGGTATTTTCGTGGCGTTGGATCACAGGGCCAAAGAAGTAGGCATGCAGAAATTTAACGGACTGGCTAAGCTTGGTTTGTTCAAAAATATCGGTGCAGAGATGGGTAAAGCCATCTTCTTCTCTAAACTGATCATTCTAACCTGTTTAGTGCCCATCTTTGCTTTCCAGAAAGTAGAAGGTAAAATGTTCTCGCCGCTGGCTTATACTTTAGGCTTTGCATTGTTGGGCGCATTGATTTTTACCCTCACTTTAGTGCCCGCACTGTCAAGTATTTTACTAAACAAAAACGTAAGAGAGAAGCATAACCCGGTTGTATTGTTCTTCGAGAACGGCATCCGCCGCATGTTCAGTTATACATATCGCAACCAAAAATTGAGCTTGATAGTAGCAGTGGCCTTTATGTCAGTTACTTTCTTTTCAGCCAAATTTTTAGGATCAGAATTCTTGCCACAGCTTAATGAAGGAGCCCTTTGGGTAACTGCCCAGTTGCCGATGAGTACTTCATTGGAAAGTTCGGTTAAGGTTACTGATAAAATGAGGCAGATCCTTTCAACCTTCCCAGAGGTAAAACAAACCCTGTCGCAGGTTGGCCGTACCAATGATGGTACCGACCCTAAAGGTTTCTTTAACGTGCAGATCCAGGTTGACCTCCTGCCTAAAAAAGAATGGAAGCGCCATATCACCCAGGAGGAGCTGATCTCCGAAATGGATAAAAAGCTGAGTCAGTTCCCGGGTATCGTGTTCAACTACTCGCAGCCTATTATTGATAACGTAGCCGAAGCTGTTGCAGGTGTACCGGCATCCATGGCTGTAAAAATATTTGGCCCCGATTTCCAGGTGCTCGACCAAAAGGCCGATTCGGTAATGGCTGTGCTCAAAAAGATCCAGGGGGTTGAAGACCTTGGTATCTTGCGCAACCTTGGTCAGCCGGAGTTCCGTATCGAGCTTGATCAGCGCAAAATGGCGCTTTATGGTGTATCAACTGCCGATGCTAACTCGGTTATTGAGATGGCCATAGGCGGTAAAGCAGCCTCACAATTATATGAGGGCGAACGCAAATTCGATATCCGGATCCGTTATCAAAAACCGTTCAGGGATACCCAAAGCAAAATTGAAAACCTGATGGTGCCAACCCTTAACGGTTCAAAAATCGCCATCAAAGAAATCTCAAAGATCACTACGCTTACTGGTCCGGCGTTTATTTACCGGGATAACAATATGCGTTACATCGCTGTGAAATTGTCGGTACGTGGCCGCGATTTAGGTAGCACCATTGCCGAGGCACAGGATAAAGTTGGCGCAGCAGTGAAATTAGATCAGGGTTATTCATTTACCTGGAACGGTGAGTTTGAAAACCAGATCAGGGCATCAAACACTTTAGCACACGTTGTGCCGGTTTGTTTGCTGGTGATATTCCTGATCCTGTTCATCACCTTTGGCAATGCTAAAGATGCAGTTTTGGTAATCCTGAACGTGCCGTTCGCGCTGATAGGCGGTATCCTGGCACTGCACATTACCGGCACCAACTTCAGTATTTCGGCAGGTATCGGTTTCATAGCCTTGTTTGGTGTGTGTATCCAGAATGGTGTAATTCTGATATCAGTCTTCAAGAAAAATCTTGAAGAAAAGATGCACCTTGATGAAGCTATCCGCGAAGGCGTGATATCACGTGTACGCCCTGTTGTAATGACCGCCTTAATGGCCGCCATTGGTTTGATGCCGGCAGCTATTTCAACAGGTATCGGTTCGGAAACGCAAAAACCCCTGGCTATAGTGGTAATCGGAGGTTTGGTAACTTCAACCATATTAACTTTATTGATATTGCCTATCATTTACGCCATAGTGTACCGTTTAATCCACCGTCGTGAAAACCGTAAGCTATTGAAAAAAGTAGGTATGATAAAGGGATAAGATTGAGCACCAATTATTTCGAATTAAACCGAATTTCACGAATTGGTTATATAAAACAAATAGCGATGGGTCTGTACCTATCGCTATTTGTTTTTCTGATCATTATTGTCTTAACAATAAAATAGTGACCGTTCCTGTTAGTAAATATTCATGGTAATTAGTGTAATTTGTGCACACTCAAATCATATAATTGGTTTTTAATAATATGTTATTTATAAAGCCCGCATTCCGTTCTGCTTTACCGGTCGCCTTGTTGCTTGTTCTGCCGTTTTTATCATCGGCACAAAAGAAAAAAGAAAAGGATAAGGACTATGCTCAACTGGTTGATCCTTTTATCGGTACCGGCGGGCACGGGCACACTTATCCCGGCGCGGTAATGCCTTTTGGCATGGTACAGCTTAGTCCGGATACGCGGCTGGAAGGTTGGGACGGCTGCTCGGGCTATCATTATACCGATAGTTTGGTTTACGGCTTTTCACATACGCACTTAAGCGGCACAGGCGTACCCGATTATTGTGATGTGCTGTTTATGCCCACCACCGGCGATCCTAAATTCAAAAACACCGAATACCGCTCGCACTTCAGCAAAAAGAATGAGGGTGCTACGCCCGGCTATTACCATACCCTGCTTGATAAATACAACATCAACGTCGAGCTAACAGCCACTCCCCGTGCAGGAGTACATCGTTATACTTATCCATCAACTGATAAAGCAAACATTATTATCGACCTGCAACATCGCGATGAAGTACTCGATTCATGGATAGAAGTAGTAAACGATCATGAGGTACGTGGTTTCCGCATGTCAAAATCGTGGGCCGATAAACAGCAGGTATATTTTTACGCTAAATTTTCAAAGCCTTTTAAAACCTATGGCATCGCGTTAAACAACGAAGTTCAAAATGGGCAAACCAAGGTTCAGGGGAAAAATGTAAAGCTGTTTTTACAGTTCGATAATCCCGGAGAAGTGATCAGCAAAGTGGGCATCTCTGCTGTAAGCGCTGAAGGTGCATTGAAAAACCTGGATACCGAAGTACCCGACTTTGATTTTAAGAAGATTCAGAAGGATGCTAAAATAGCCTGGAACCATGAGCTTAATAAAATTCAGGTTGAGGGTGGTGCCCCTGCCCCATCGGCGCAAGCTCAGCCTATGGGCGGTACCGGGCCTTATAGTTACGCCCCGCCCGCAAAAAAAGTAGTTCAGCCCGATTATGCTAAAATAAAGCAGACTATATTTTACACCGCGCTATACCACAGCATGGTGGCACCAAACATCTATAGCGATGTTGACGGGCAATACCGGGGCATGGATCAGCAGGTACATACGGCCCAGGGATTTGATTATTACACTGTGTTTTCCTTATGGGATACCTACCGGGCCGAGAACCCGCTGTTAACACTGATTGATCGTAAACGGACGCTTGATTTTATCAAAAGCTTTCTGGCAATGTATGATCAGGGGGGATTATTGCCGATATGGCCGCTGGCTACAACCGAAACTTATTGCATGATCGGCAATCACTCAATTCCGGTTATTGTAGACGCCTATGCTAAAGGCATCCGTGATTTTGATGCAGAAAAAGCTTTTATAGCGATGAAAGCCGCCGTAAACCGCAACCAGTTTGGCCTGGATAATTATCGCAAAAATGGTGCAGTACAATCAGATGTGGAAGATGCCTCTGTGTCAAAAACATTAGAGTATGCTTATGACGACTGGTGCATTGCGCAGATGGCCAAAATGCTCAACAAAACTGATGATTATATACAATATATTCAGCGTGCGCAGTATTGGAAAAACGTTTTCAACAATCAAAACACATTTATGCAGGCCCGTGCAAACGGCGGCTGGCTGGAACCTTTCGATCCTACAGAGATCAATGGCAATTATACCGAGGGCAACTCCTGGCAATATTCGTTTTTGGTACCTCATGATGTAGAAACCCTGATTGATAAAATGGGCGGCAAACAGGCATTTGAAAACAAGCTTGATGAACTGTTCAGCACACAATCAAAGCTAAGCGGTAGTGATATCCCGGATGTAGCCGGGTTAATAGGTCAATATGCACACGGTAATGAGCCAAGTCATCACATGGCTTACCTGTACAACTTCACCGACTCCCCTGACAAAACCCAGTTTTATGTAAGTCGTATTTTACGCGAGGAATACAGCAACAAACCTGACGGTTTAGCAGGCAATGAAGATTGCGGACAAATGTCGGCCTGGTACGTGATGAGCTCGTTGGGTATCTATAACATCGCCCCTGGTCAGCAGGATTTCCAGATTGGCATACCGCAATTTGATAAAGCGGTGATCAACCTGGAAAACGGCAAAAAATTTAATATCATAAACCCCGGTGCAGGCATTACCCGAAGCAACATTTATCTGCAGGGCATGAACCTTGATAAAAAAGTGTACAGCAAGCTTTTTATCAACTATGATGATATTGTAAAAGGCGGCGATTTTGAAGTATTCACCGGCAGGCTGGCTAACAGGATCTTTACCCAGGATCTGGAAAAACCTGTTTCAAAGATCACAGATAACCTGATCATTCCTAACCCATATATCATTGCACCGGCCAAATCGTTCAAACAACCATTCAGCATCCAAATCAAAGATCAGGATGCTGATGCGAAGATCTACTACACGCTCGATGGCTCTGCTCCTACTGCATCGTCAACACCCTATACGCAGCCAATCAATATCAGCGATAATATCACGGTAAAAACCATTGCCATAAAAGATGGTAAAAGCAGCTTTGTTGACGAGGCAAGTTTTATCAAACTCCGCAACGATATTAAACTGACTATAATTAACAAATACCTACCTAACTACCCGGCCAAAGGCGATGAATCATTAATTGACGGGCAACATGGCACTACCAACTGGCGCTTAGGAAACTGGCAGGGCTACCAGGGTAAAGATTTTATTGCCGTTGTTGATATGAGCGCGGTTAAACCTATCAAACAAATTAGCATCAACACGCTGCAGGATAGCCGCGCATGGATTGTGTTCCCTAAATATGTACAGTTTTGGACATCAAACGATGGTAAAACCTATAAACTGGCAACCACCGTTAATACCAAAGTCGATATCAAGGACACCAATGTTCAAACGCAGGAGTTTACCGCACTGCTAAACACCAATGCCCGTTACATTAAATTAATTGCCAAGCAATACGGCCCTCTCCCCGAATGGCACGAGAATAAAGGCAGCCAATCCTACATTTTTGCGGATGAGATAACGACGGAGTAAATGCGCGAATTTCAGATGTGCGGATGTGCAAATGAATAAGCCGGTTTATGAGAGATCATTTAAAAATCCGTCCCTGCAGGGTCTCTCGCAGATTTAAGTTACCCCACAAAATTGTTTTGCCGTTTAATCAGCAAGGCGTTTTGTTTTGCCCCCTCTGGGCAATGTCATTAAGTTAAGAGTTTTAGAGGCTGCACCAGAGGTGCAAAAGGTTTGTAGAAATAGAAATGAATTGGATT